>CAVSLY010000039.1:0-19289 GCA_963728705.1 uncultured Gemmatimonadales bacterium | reverse complement strand
ACAGGTCGTTGAGGTCGCTGGTGGCGAAGCGGCCGCCGTCCAGCGGCACCAGGGGACGCAGGTCCGGCGGCAGCACCGGCACCACGTCCATGATCATCCACGCCGGATTGTTCGGCAGATCCTGGGCCTCGCCGGAGTACAGGAAGGCGTCCACGATCTTGAGACGCTTGAGCATCTGCTTCTTGCGGTGCTGGCTGGTCTCGCTGGCGATCGACGCCCGAAGCTCCTCGGCCAGCTTCTTCACGTCGAGCCGCTCGAGCAGCGCGCGCACCGCCGGCGCGCCGATGTCGGCGCGGAAGCCGGTGTCGCCCTCTTCCCGCGCCTTGGCGCGCAGGGCGAGGTACTCCTCCTCGTCGAGGAGCTGCTGGAATCGACTTCCTGCTTGCCGGTATCGATGACGACGTAGCTCGAGTAGTAGATGACCCGCTCGAGATCGCGGAGCGTCATGTTGAGCAGGTTGCCCATGGGGGTGGGCAGGGTCTTGAAGAACCAGATGTGCGCCACCGGCACGCTGAGCTCGATATGGCCCATGCGCTCGCGCCGCACCTTGGACAGCGTGACCTCGACGCCGCAGCGGTCGCAGATCACCCCGCGATAGCGGATCCGCTTGTACTTGCCGCAGTGGCACTCCCAGTCCTTGACCGGACCGAAGATGCGCTCACAGAAGAGGCCGTCCCGCTCCGGCTTGAAGGAGCGGTAGTTGATGGTCTCGGGCTTGGTGACCTCGCCCCAGGACCACCAGGAGCGCATCCCCTGCAGCTCCAGGCGCTCCCGTTCCTTCGGATCGCGGGGGCCCCGGATCTCCTCGGGTGCCGCGAGACGAATGGTGATGTAGTCGAAGCTCGAGCTCTTGGGCTCCCGCCCGCTGCGAAAATCGATCATTTACTCCTCTACCCTCAGGCTCAGTGGTACCGAGCGTCACCTTGAGTCCCAGCGCCTGCAGTTCCTTGACCAGCACGTTGAACGATTCCGGAATCCCCGGCTCGGGGAGGTTCTGACCCTTCACGATCGCTTCGTAGACCTTGCTGCGACCGTTGACGTCGTCCGACTTGACCGTGAGCATTTCCTGGAGGAGTTGCGCCGCGCCGTACGCCTCGAGCGCCCACACTTCCATTTCGCCGAACCGCTGGCCGCCGAACTGGGCCTTGCCGGCCAGCGGCTGCTGGGTGACCAGCGAGTACGGGCCGATCGAGCGGGCGTGGATCTTGTCGTCCACCAGGTGGGACAGCTTCAGCATGTAGATCGCGCCCACCGTCACGTCGCTCTCGAACGCCAGTCCGGTCCGCCCGTCGCGCAGCCGCACCTTGCCCGCCGGCGTGAGCCCGGCGGCCCGGATCAGCTCGTCGGAGGCCGCGCCCACCTCGCGCGCCGCCTTGCCCCGGAGCAGCGCGGCCAGGGCGGGCCGCCGATGTCCTCAGAGCCGTCGCGCCGGCGCGTCCTGCGCCGAGCCTTTCCAGCTCCTTGAGCCGGCTTCCGGCCCTTGCCGTCGCCGCGCGGCCCGACTTGTGGCTCCAGCTTCGTATGCGCCGCTGGGCAGCTCGCCGCTCGGCGAGCTCCTGCGGCCGCCGTCGATAGGCCGTGACCGCTCGTACAGCTCCTTGGTCCGGCGGCGCCGCCTTGGCCAGCATCTCGATCCCGGCCGCGTCGAGCGTGGCGCGCCGCCGTCGCGGCGGCGACGGTCTTGAGGTCCGCACCATCCGCGTCGATCGCGGCCGCCGACACCGGGCGCCGCGTGCGGAGCCGGAGTCCTCCGCCGCCCACGCGAAGCCCGGCCAGCCGGATCAGCATGCCGATCTCCGCCTCGTCGGCACCGCGGAAGACCGGCGTCTTGGCCTTGAAGCCCAGGATCTGCGCGCACCATCCCAGGTGGGTCTCCAGGATCTGGCCCACGTTCATGCGGCTCGGCACGCCCAGCGGGTTGAGCACGATGTCCACCGGCGATCCGTCCGGGAGGAACGGCATGTCCTCCTCCGGCACGATCCGGGCGACGATGCCCTTGTTGCCGTGGCGGCCGGCCATCTTGTCGCCCACCGAGATCTTCCGCTTCTCGGCGATGTACACCTTCACCAGCTGGATCACGCCCGGGCGGAGCTCGTCGGGCTGGAGGATCTTGTCGATCTGGTCTTCGCGCCTTCTCCTCCACCTTGGCCCGCTCGCGCGCGGCCATGTCGATGGCGGCCCGGATCCGCTCGTTGGCGGCCCGGTCGGCGACGCGGAGCGTCTTGAGATCCACCTGGCTCAGGTCCATGTCCGGCCAGCACGGCCGTGGTGAGCTTGCTGCCGGCCGGCAGGAACTCCTCTACCGTGCCGGCCTTGAGCATGAGCGCGACGTCCTGCCCCTCGAGCAGCGCGGCTCAGCTCCTTGACCATCACCTCGTGATCCGCGCCTTCTCCTCGTGTCTCGATCCGGCGCACCTCGCCGATCCGCTCGCCGCGGTCCTTCTCGACGACCTGGTCCTCGATCCGGCAGAAGATCTTGACGTCGATCACGATGCCCTCCATGCCCGGCGGCACCTTGAGCGACGAGTCCTTCACGTCCTTGGCCTTCTCGCCGAAGATCGCGGTGAGCAGCTTCTCCTCCGGCGACAGCTCGGTCTCGCCCTTGGGCGTGATCTTGCCGACCAGGATGTCGCCCGGCTTCACGTGCGCGCCGATCCGGACGATGCCCCGCTCGTCGAGGTCGATCAGCGATTCGTCCGAGACGTTGGGGATTTCCCGCGTGATCTCCTCCTGCCCGCGCTTGGTGTCGCGCACGTGCAGCTCGAGCTCCTGGATGTGGATCGACGAGTAGACGTCGTCCTTCACCAGGCGCTCCGAGAGCACGATCGCGTCCTCGAAGTTGTGGCCGTACCAGGGCATGAACGCCACCAGCACGTTGCTGCCCAGCGCGAGCTCGCCGCGCTTCGGTGGCGGCGCCGTCGGCGATGATCTCGCCGGTGCCCACCTGCTGGCCGAGCTGCACCAGCGGCCGCTGGTTGATGGCGGTGTCCTGGTTGGTGCGCCAGAACTTCCGCACCCGGTACCGGTCGTACTGGTGCAGCCGGGCCAGCGGCTGGTCGGTCGATCGGCGACTGCCGTTCACGCCGGTGTCCACGATGATCTCGTCGGCGGTGACGCGGGTGACCGACCCCGCGCGCCGGGCCGCGATCACCGAGCCCGAGTCCCGGGCCACCTTCTCCTCCAGCCCGGTGCCCACCAGCGGGGCCTCGGGGAAGAGGAGCGGCACCGCCTGCCGCTGCATGTTGGAGCCCATCAGCGCGCGGTTGGCGTCGTCGTGCTCCAGGAACGGGATCAGCGCCGCGGCGATCGAGACCAGCTGCTCCGGCGCCACGTCCATGAAGTCGATCCGCTCGGGCGCGCAGCAGGGGATAGTCGTCGCCCTTGCGGCACAGCACGAGCTGGTCGGTGAACTTGCCGTCGGCATCGAGCACCGCGTTGGCCTGCGCCACCGCGTAGCCCTCTTCCTCGCTGGCCGAGAGCCAGCGGATCTCGTTGGTGGCCTTGCCGTGCTTCACCACGCGGTACGGCGTCTCGATGAAGCCGAGCTCGTTGATCCGCGCATAGGTCGAGAGGCTGGTGATGAGGCCGATGTTCGGGCCTTCCGGCGTCTCGATCGGGCACATCCGGCCGTACTGCGAGTAGTGCACGTCGCGGACCTCGAACCCCGCCCGCTCGCGGGTCAGGCCGCCCGGCCCCAGTGCCGAGAGCCGGCGCTTGTTGGTCAGCTCGGCCAGCGGGTTGGTCTGGTCCATGAACTGGGACAGCTGCGAGCTGATCCGAAGAACGCCTGGATCACCGCGCTCACCGTCCGCGCGTTGACCAGGTCGTCGAGCGAGATCTTCTCGGGATCCGAGTTGATGCTCATCCGCTCCTTGACCAGCCGCGCCATGCGCGAAAGCCCCACGCTGAACTGGTTCGCGATCAGCTCGCCCACCGACCGGATCCGCCGGTTGCCCAGGTGGTCGATGTCGTCGGTGAACCCGCGGCCGTCGTGCAGGTCGATCAGGTACCGGACGATCGCGATGAAGTCCTCCTCGGTGAGGACCGTGTGGTTCGGGTCGATCTTGAGCCCGAGCCGCTGGTTGATCTTGTAGCGGCCCACCCGCCCGAGGTCGTACCGCTTCGGGTTGAAGAACAGCTTCTGCAGCTGCTGCCGCGCCGTCTCGAGGTTGGGCGCGTCGCCGGGACGGAGCAGGGCGTAGATCTGCTCCAGCGCTTCGCTCTCGCTGTGGGTCGGGTCCTTGGCCAGCGTGTTCTTGACCAGCGGCGACTCCGACCGCCCGGCCGGCAGCAGCACGTCCACCCGCTGCACCCCCTGCTCGAGCAGCTTCTTCCGGAGCTTGTCGGTCGATCTCCTCGCCCGCCTCGGCCAGCACCTCGCCGGTCTCCGGGTTGGCGCACGGGAAACGCGAGCACGTGCCAGTGCCGGTCCCGGGTGGTGGTCGGCTGGTCGTCGTCGCGGAGATCGATGGTCGTGTAGCCGGCGAACACCGTCACCGACTTCACGCCCTTGTGCCGCATCTCGTTGAGCCGCTCCTGGGTGAGCTCGTCGCCCACCTGCGCCCAGCGGCGTGCCGCTCGGCGTCCTCCGGATTCGGCACCGGCTCGGCCAGCAGCGCCCCGACCACCTCCCGGCGCTCGTGTCGGGCGCTCATCTGCCCGGTGATGTCGAGCTCCTTCGTGGCGAAGAAGAGCTTCAGAATGTCGGCGTTGTTCCCGTAGCCGAACGCGCGGAGCAGCGCCGTGGCCGGGAACTTCTTCTTCTTGTCGATATGGACGTAGATCACGTCGTGGATGTCGATGGTGAACTCCACCCACGAGCCCCGGAACGGAATGATCCGCGCCGAATAGAGCCGCTGCCCGTTGGGGTGGGTGTCCTCCTCGAACACCACGCCCGGGCGAGCGGTGGAGCTGGCTGACGACGACGCGCTCCGCGCCGTTGATGACGAACGTCCCGAGCGGGGTCATGATCGGCAGCTCGCCGAGGTAGACCTCCTTCTCGATGATGTTCTTGGGCCGGCGCTCGCCGTCCACTTCCTCGAACACGACCAGCTGCAGCGTCGCCTTGAGCGGCGCCGCATAGGTCATGTCGCGCTCGATGCACTCCTCGACGGTGTACTTCGGCTCGCCCAGGGAGTAGCGCAGGAAATCCAGGCTGTACTTCCCGTTCACGTCGGAGATCGGGAACAGGTCCCGGAAGACGCGCTCGAGCGAGACGTCCTGCCGGGCTCCGTCCACGTCGTCGGGGACGAGCAGGGTCTGGAACGCCGCCGTCTGGATGTCGAGGAGGTGCGGCATCGGCATGCCGCCCTCGAGCTTGCTGAACGTGATGACAGGTCGGGTATCAGGCATCAGATCACTCTCAGGCAGTGCAATAGGCCACCAACGCGAATCCCCCGCCGGCGGCGGGGTGTCGCGGGGCTCGGAAAGAATCGGGTTTCCGGAAGCGTCAAGCGCATGCGTCTCACTGAAGAAGCGCCGTGATGGCCCGCCCGGCCCCCGTGGCACGGGCGAGTGTCATCCCGGGGCTACTTCAGCTCGACGACCGCGCCCTGCTCTTCCAGCTTCTTCTTGATCTCCTCGGCCTCCGCCTTGGAGACCCCTTCCTTCACGGTACTCGGGGTCGTTGTCCACCGTGTCCTTGGCCTCCTTGAGGCCGAGGCTGGTGATCTCACGCACCACCTTGATCACCTGGATCTTCTTGGCGCCGCCTTCCTTCAGGACGACGGCCCACTCGGTCTTCTCTTCCACCGGCGCCGCGGCCGCGCCGCCGCCGGCCCCGCCGGCCGCCGCGCCCGCCGCCACCGGCGCGGTGATCGTGACGTTGAACTTGCTCTTGAACGCCTCGATCAGCTCGGCCAGCTCGACGACCGTCTTGTTGCCGATCGCCTCGAGGATCTCTTCGTTGCTCAGCGTGGTGGTAGCCATTGTCTCGTGTCTCTCTCCGGTTTGAAATCGCCGCCGTAGGGCGCGCGCTCCCGTGCGCGCGCTCAGGTGCGCGCCTACGACGACCGCTGCGCGCGAAGCGCCTCGAGGGCGCCGACCATCTGGTACAGCATGCCGTTCATCGCACCGGCGAACTGGGCGAGCGGCGCCTGGAAGGCGCCGGCCAGCTGGCCGAGGAGCTGCTCGCGCGACGGCAGCGACGCGAGCCGCTTGACCTGCTCGGGGGTGACGGCCTTGCCGTCCACCAGCCCGATCTTGATCGCCGGCTTCTCGAACTCCTTCTGGAAGTCGGTGAGCACCTTGGCCGCCGCGAGCGGATCCCGTCCCGGCGAGCACGAGCCCGGTGGGCCCGGCGAGGTGCTCGTCCAGCGCCGTCACCTGATTGGCGGCGAGCGCCCGCTGGGCCAGCGTGTTCTTGACCACGATGTATCCCACGCCGGCCGCGCGGAGGCGACGCCGGAACTCCGTGATCCGCAGCACGCTCAGGCCGGTGAAGTCGGTGACGTACAGGTTGGGAGACTCACGGAGCTGCGCCGTGAGGGTCTCCACCGTTTCCTGGCGCTCCGTCTTGCTCATCGATACACCGCCGTGTCGAGCTTCACGCCCGGCCCCATCGTGCTCGAGATGGTGGCGGACTTGATGTAGGTGCCCTTGGCCGCCGACGGCTTGGCCCGGACGATGGTGTCCATGAACGCCTGCACGTTCTCGGCGAGCTGCTCGGGCTTGAACGAGACCTTGCCCACCGGGGCGTGCACGTTGCCGGTCTTGTCCACCCGGAACTCGATCTTGCCCGCCTTGATCTCGCGGACCGCCCGGGTCACGTCCATGGTGACGGTCCCCGCCTTGGGGTTCGGCATCAGGCCGCGGGGACCGAGGACCTTGCCCAGCGCGCCGAGTTGGCCCATGACGTCCGGCGTGGCGACGATGACGTCGGTGTCGAGCCAGCCGTCCTTGATCTTCTGGATGTACTCGACACCCACGAAGTCGGCGCCGGCCGCTTCGGCCTCGCGCGCACGATCGCCTTGCGCGATGACGAGGACGCGGACCGACTTCCCGGTGCCGTGCGGCAACACCACCGTGCCGCGGACGATCTGGTCGGCGTGGCGCGGATCCACGCCGAGATTTACCGCGACGTCCACCGTCTCGTCGAACTTGGCGAACGCCGACTGCTTCACCAGGTTCACCGCCTCCGGCACCGCGTACGCGCGGCTCCGGTCCACCTTCTCCGCCGCGGCCCGGAACTTCTTCCCGACGGCCGGCATCAGTCGGTCACCTCCAGCCCCATCGAGCGTGCCGTGCCGGCGATCATCCGCATGGCGCTGTCGAGATCGGCCGCGTTGAGATCCTGCATCTTGATCTCGGCGATCTTTTTCACCTGCGCCTTGGACACCTTGCCCACCTTGGTCCGGTTGGGCTGGGGGCTCCCCTTCTCCACCCCCGCTTCCTTGAGCAGCAGGTTGGGCGCCGGCGGCGTCTTGGTGATGAACGTGAAGGTGCGGTCCGAGAAGATGGTCACCACCACGGGGATGACCATTCCCGACTGGCTCTGCGTCCGGGCGTTGAACTGCTTGCAGAACTCCATGATGTTCACGCCGTGGGGACCCAAAGCCGTGCCTACGGGCGGCGCCGGATTGGCCGCGCCCGCCGGGCACTGCAGCTTGACCACTGCGTTGATTTTCTTCGCCATCTGACTCCTCGTATCGGAATCGGCCGAGCCGACGTCCTGCCGCGATGATCCGCGCGGTCGCGGGTTTGCTCGCTAATGCCCTCTCAGCTGCGTGTAGTCCATCTCCACGGCCGTCGGCCGGCCGAAGAGGCTCACGCTCACCTTGACCTTGCCCTTGTCGGACAGCACTTCCTCGACGGTACCGCTGAAGTCGGAGAACGGCCCCTCGGTGATCTCCACGACCTGGCCGATCATGAACGGGATCTCTTCCTTCGGCTCCGCCTCCGCCACCGATTCGGCGATGCCCAGCAGGCGGTTGACCTCATCCTGGCGGAGCGGCTGCGGCAGCTTCCCGCTGCCCACGAACTTGATCACGCCCTGGATGCTGTTCACCACGTGCAGCGCTTCCTGGCTCATCTGCATCTCGACCAGGACGTACCCCGGATACAGCTTCCGCTCGACGTTGACCTTCTTGCCGTTCTTCAGCTCGATGACTTCCTGCACCGGGACCAGCGCCTGGCGAATCAGCTTGGCGTCGGCCGGGCGGGGATCGTCCTCGATGCGCCGTTGCAGGAGACTCCGGACCTTGTTCTCGTGCCCGGCGGTGGTCTGGATCGCATACCAGCGGTATTCCATCTGGCCTACCGTGCCAGCGCGGCGATGCCGTCCACCAGGATCTTCTGGAGCACCCAATCGAGCAGGCCGATGGCGATGCCGAGCACGAGGGACAAGATCACGATCATGCGCGTGGCCTTGATCAGCTCGGGCCGCGTGGGCCAGGTGACCTTGTCCAGCTCGGCCCGGACCGCGCGGAAGAAGCCGACGGTCTCGTGCACCCACAGCGAGACCTTGTTCCCTGCGGGCGCGACGTGCGCGTCCATGGGTTACTTCGACTCCTTGTGCATGCGGTGCTTGTCGCAACGCGGGCAGTACTTGCGGTACTCGACGCGCTCGGGATGCTTCCGGCGGTTCTTCGTCTGGAAGAAGTTCCGGTTGCGGCACTCGGTGCACTCGAGAATGATCTTGTCTCTGGGCATGGCCTCTCCAAGCTCGCGACCGGGATTGAACCGGTGACCTCGTCCTTACCAAGGACGCGCTCTACCGACTGAGCTACGCGAGCGACGGTCCTCATTCTGTTCAAGCGGGCGACGGGACTCGAACCCGCGACCCTCAGCTTGGAAGGCTGACGCTCTACCAACTGAGCTACACCCGCGTTATCCGGAACCGCTGCTACCGCCCGTCAGTGGTGGGGGTAGGATTCGAACCTACGTAGGGCAGAGCCCGGCAGATTTACAGTCTGCTGCCATTAGCCACTCGGCCACCCCACCGTCCTACACCCGCCTCACAACCTGGCCCTGGGCCTGCCTGCCAAACGGAGCACCCGCGTGAAGCACCCGGCTTCAACACCCCTTCGACACTGAACCCCGCCGCCCCGGCGGGGTTCAAGGCTTCGACAGGGTGTCGGCATCACCGAGCTGACGAGGGGAATCGAACCCCTAACCGCCGGTTTACAAAACCGGTGCTCTGCCAGTTGAGCTACGTCAGCAAAACAGGCCGAAAAGAACAGACCCATATCATAGATGACAAGTTATGCAGAGTCAACGGTCTCCGGGGCGGCCAGCGCCGGCACGGAGGGGGGCTACAAGCGGGTGATCTGAATCGAGCCGTCCTTCCCGTCCCGGACCTCAAACCCGTGGGTGCGGAGCAGGTCCCTGACCCGGTCCGCCTCCCGGAAGTTCTTCCGGCGCTTTTCAGCCACCCGGACGACCGCCCACCGCCGGGCCCATTCCATCGCGCCATCCACATCCGGGGGTGGAACTTCGGGCGGCGTGGTCAACACACCATCCTCTTGGACCACCTCCGCGCTCTCCCCCACGAGTACGGTGTCCGCAGCGGTGACTGCGATGGTGCGGGTCGATGGCGTAATGCTCAGTACCCGCTCGGACAGGGCCCAGGCCTCCCGGAACCCCGGGCCCAGCGTCCGGCCCTCGTCCAGCAGCCGGTTGCCTTCCCGCACCAGAATGTCGAATACCGCAGCGAGGGCTCGGGGGGCGTTGAGGTCGTCGTCGAGCGCCTCGGTGAACGCCAGGCCGAAGCGCTCCGCGGCAGCCTGGCTCGCCGGATCGTCGGTGGACCCCTGTCGCCGCCGCGAGCCGATCCCGGAACCGGCCGAGCCGGACCGAGCCGTCCTGGGCCGCGACGAGGGCCTCGTCGCTCCAGTCGAGCGTCTTCCGGTAGTGGGTGCCGAACATCAACAGCCGCACCGCGCCGGCATCCACGCCCTGCTCCCGAAGGTCCCGCGCCGTCAGAATGTTCCCGTAGCGCTTGGACATCTTGGTGCCCTGGATGTTCAGGAACTCGCCGTGGAGCCAGACCCGGGCGAACTCCGGCTTGCCGGTATGGGCGCAGCTCTGCGCGATCTCGTCCTCGTGATGCGGGAAGATCAGGTCCACCCCGCCGGCATGAATGTCGAGCACATCGACTCCCCAGCGCCGCCCGACCAGATCGAGCGCCATGGCCGAGCACTCGAGGTGCCATCCGGGGCGCCCCCGCCCGAACGGCGCGTCCCACGCCGCGCCCACCGCTTCGTCCTCCGGCCGGGCCGCCTTCCAGAGCACGAAGTCGCGCGCGTCCTCCTTGGCGTACTCGTCGGACGTCGACCCGCTCGCTGGCTCCCGTCCGCAGCTCGCGGCGGTCGAGCTGCGAGAGGCGGCCGTACGCTGGAAACTTGGCGATCGCGAAGTAGACCGAGCCGTCATCGCCCTTGTAGGCGACACCCTTCGACAGCAGCGACTCGGTCAGCGCGATCATGGGCCCGACGTACTCGGTGGCACGCGGATACTCGTGGGCCGGCCGGATCCGGAGGTAGTCCCGGTCCTCAAAGAACGCCGCGGCGTACGGCGCCACGTGCTCTCTCAGCGATAGGCCCCGCTCGTTCGCCGCCGCGATCGTCCGGTCGTCCACGTCGGTAAGGTTCATGACGTGGAAGACGTCGTAACCGCGCGCCTCCAGCCAGCGCCGCAACAGGTCCTCGAACAGGAACGTCCGGAAGTTTCCGATGTGGGCGTAGTTGTAGACGGTCGGGCCGCAGGTGTAGAGCGACACCCGCGGCCCGTCGAGCGGCACGAAGGGCTCCACCCGCCGGGTGAGCGTGTTGTGCAGCCGGAGGCTCATCGCACCGGACTGGACGGAACTTGCTCGGCGCCGGCCTCGGCCGGCGGAGGCGGGGCGATCGGCACCGCGGCGAGCGGAATGCCAGGCAGGCGGATTCCCTCGGCGTCGAAGCGGTTCTTGAGCCGCCGCCGGATCTCACGCGCCACACCCCACTGGCCGCCGGCCTGGGTGCGGGCGACCGCCCGGACCACCACGCGGTTGTCTCCGATTGCTTCGACGCCCCAGACTTCCGGAGTGCCGTCCAGGAGCGGCGACCATTCGTCGTCCTGGGTGAGCCTGGCGAGCTCGTCCCGGGTGACGGCCAGCGTCCGCTCGACCGATTCCGCCGGCCCCACGGCCACGTCTACCACGGCGCGTGCCCAGCCTGCCGTCCGGTTGCTCACCGCCTTGATCTCGCCGTTGGGAATGATGTGCCGGACGCCCTCGACGTCCCGGAGTACTACGATCCTGAGCGTGATATGCTCGACCACGCCCACCTTCCCGCCCGCCTCGATCACGTCGCCGATGGCGAACTGATTCTCCAGCAGAAAGAAGAACCCGGACAGGAAATCCTTCACCAGGCTCTGGGCGCCGAACGAGACCGCCAGGCCGAGGATGCCGGCGCCGGCGAGGAGCGGGCCGATCTCGATGAAGAGGTTGAGCGTGAGGAGAATCGCCAACACCACGACGATCCCCCGGCCCACGGTTCGGAGCAGTTGGGCGATGGTGAGTCCACGCTTCTCGCGAATCGTGGTGATCCGCGGATCGCCGTCGTCCACCACCATCTCGATGCGCCGCGCCGCGAGCTTGATGACCCTGAGGCCCGCCCACGCCAGGCTCCAGATGGCCCCCACCTGCAGCAGACGGCGGATGAGCTCCGGTCCGTCGAGGCGCAGCTGTTCGGCGATGGTTTCGATGACCTGCTGCAGCGAAAGGAACAGCGCCACGGCGGCTCCGGATGGCGGCGGTTGGGCGGCGACCGGGCCTAACCTACCGGCAGTTCGGCGCGGTGGTCAACCGGCGCCGCGTACGCCGACGGGGAGGATGCGGAGCCGGGCGCCATCCCATGCCACGACCCGCTCCGCCCGTAGGAGCAGCGATTCGAGGTCAGCGCTGATCAGGAGCCGAGCCGAGCGATGCACCCTCGGACGAGCGGGACGGGAAGGTGCGGCGACCCAGACGCCGACGGTTCGCGTGGGCCGGAGGAGCGGAACCAGGAGCTGCAAGGGACAGGTGGCGGGAATCGGCTGGACACGGCGCTGCATGGGGCGAAAATGCGCTGCTCTCGGACCGCTGCCGCATCGAAATCACCCGGCAAGGCGCCGTCGATCGCGCAGATGGCGTTCCCGGCCGGCCGCCACGGCGTCGAGCAGGGGGGCCGGATCGAACCGCACCGGATCGGTGGCAGGGAGTCCGGTGGCCTCGGCGGCGGCGGCGCAGGCGGCGCGCGCCGCGGCTTCGTCCAGATCGTAGGTGTTGAGCGAGATCCCGATGACCTTTGTCGGATGAACCGCGGAACCGATTGCCTCGTAGAGTCGGACGTAATCGGCGAGCGACGGGATAGCGAGCCACTGGTCGCGGCCGTCGTCAATCCGGTTCCGGCTCACCTGGTGGCAGAGGATGAGGCCCGACGGGCAGGAGCCGTGCAGCAGGCCGAGTGTGACACCGGAATACCCGGGATGGTTGATGCTCCCCTGCCCCTCCACCAGCACGATGTCGGCGTCCTTCGCGCCCTCCAGGGTGATCTGCTCGGCTGCCCCGGCAATGAAGTCGGCGATGACCGCGTCCACCGCGATGCCCCAGCCCTCGAGCATGATCCCGGTCTGTCCGGTGGCGACGAATCGGGTGCGCAACCCGCGCGCGTTGAGCCCGCGCACGAACTGGAGCTGGGCGGTCATCTTGCCGACGTTGCAGTCGGTGCCGACGGTGAGAACGACGTAGGCGTCGAGCAGCCGGGCCCGCCCTGCCGCGACCGGCAGGTTCGTTGGCGGGCGGCGGATGTCGGTGATCGTCCGGCCCTTCGCGGCGGCGCGCGCGGCGAGCAGCGGGTCATCGCCGAGGAACGTGTGCAGGCCGCTCACCAGGTCACAGCCGCCGTCGAGCGCCTCGGCCAGCCAGGCACGCCACTCCTCGGGGAGGCGGCCGCCCACCGGCGCGATGCCGATGAGGATCGCGTTCGGGCCGAGCCCGAGCCCCTCCCGCATGGTGGCCACGACCGGGATCCGCCCCCCGAAGCCCAGCACGTCCTCGACCACCCGGCCGGCATGCTCGCGGTCGAGCACGGCAACGACCCGCTCGGGCTGGTAGCGGATGATGGCGTTGGCGGTCTTGGAAGTCATCGGGCCGAAGTCACCGTCGGCGACGATCAGGTATCGCGGTGCGGCCATTTTTCTGTCGGGATGGTCAAAGAAGAATTCACAGGGAGGCACGGAGGACACGGAGAACAGCTCCATACGGTGGTCTCATGTCCAGCGACCCGAATGCTTGGACATGAGACCACAAATCAAGTGCTGTTTTTCCGTGTCCTCCGTGCCTCCCTGTGAATTGCCGTTGCCGAGCCCGGAAGCGCGACAACACCCGGCGGACGCCCTAGGACGTCTTCTCGTTCTCGCTCTCCTCCACCACTTCAGCGTCGTGGATTGTCTCGCCGCCCTTCCCGAGCTGGCGGTTGTTACTGGTGCCACCTCCGGGGAGCAGGCCCATCCGCTGCTTGAGAGCGATGAGCTGTTGGTCGGAGCTCCCCTTGTATTCGAGCGCCTCGAACTGCTGGACCAGCCGGTCGCCACTGAACTCTTCCTGGAGCTCGGCGGCCGCGATCGCCTTCCGCTCGGTGGCCTCGATCTTTTCGGCCATGCGCTCGAACGACTCGAACGCGCTCTTGTCCGACATGCCGGACATCGTTTCCTGGATCCGCTGCTGCGCCTCGGCCCGCTTGGCGCGCGCCACCAGGATGTTCTTCTTCCGCTTGGCCTCCTCGATCTTGTCGTTCAGTTGGCGGAGCGCCAGCTTGAGCTGCTCGGTTTCCGCCTTGTGCTTGAGCCAGGTCTCGTGCAGTTGCTGCGCGCCCTGGAGTTGCTCGTTGTAGCGGAGCAGCGCCTGCTTGGCCAGATCGTCGCGTCCCTCCTGCACCGCCAGCATCGCCCGACGCTCCCAGTCGTCGGCCTGCCGTTTCATCCCCTCGGCGTCGGACTGGAGCTTCTTCTCGTCGGCGATGGCGGAGGCCACCTGCTGCTTGGCCTTTGCCAGCTGGCCCTTCATGTCGACGATCAGCTGGTTCAGCATCTTTTCCGGGTTCTCGGCCCGGGTGATCAGGTCGTTGAGCGACGCGGGCGACGGCGTCGGGCAGGACCTCGGTGGCGTCGCCCGGTAGGAGCTGCGGTGGGGCCGTCGCCGCCAGCGCCAGTTCCGCTTCGAGCCTCGCGATCCGCTCCGGCTGATCCGGCGGTAGGCAGGCGCGCAGCCAGCGGGCGTCGATCGGTTCGAGGCCGACGCCAACGCGGGCGACGACCTCGGGCATCGCCCGCGCCGGGATCGGCCGGTCTCCCTCGACCGTTGACGACAGCTGCACGGGAGACGCCGGGTCGCCCAGCGATCGTCCGTCGCTATACGTGATGCCGACCCGATCGACGATGAGGTTCAGCCCGGCCGAACCGCCCACGTCGATCAGCCCCACCGCGTTCGCGCCGACTCGACGCGCCGCCTCGGCAATGGCCGGATACAGCACGGCGCAGCGACCGGTGTCGATGGTTCGCGTCTGCCGGCGCGTGGCGATCGCCACCACCGAATCGGTCATCTGCAGCAGCGTGTCGATTGCCGCGGCAGCGGCAGCGTCGCCGTCCCCGGCGGCATAGGCCGCGGCCAGCGCCGGAGCGCGCCCGGCGAGGACGAGATCGTGCAGCGCGGCGAGGATCAGCGCCGGCTGCCGCTTGCGCGCCGGCACCGCCTCGATCGCGCGCTGCGCGCGTCGGACTCGCTCAGGGCCGCGGCGACCCGCTCATACAGCGGTGAGACCTGAGCCCTGCTCACGCCGGCTCTCAGCGACGGACCGGGTACCTGAGGTGAAGGGCGCGGCTTCCTGGACCACGACCGGGTCCTCGAGCATCAGGTGCCCGCTCGCCGGCTTGCCGAAGTACGGGATGCCCTCGCCGAACAGCACCGGCACGAGGCTGACACACACCTCGTCCACGAGGCCGAGGTCGAGCGCCTGTTGGGTGATGTTGGCGCTGGCGATCGTGACGTTCTTGTCGCCCGCGATCTCGCGCGCCTTGGCGACCGCCGCCTCGACGCCGTCGACGAAGGTCGTCTTCGGCCACCGTTCGGCGGCGTCCGCGGGTGGGCTGTGGGTGACGACCACGATCGTGGCGCCGGCCGGGTGGGCGTCGTTCCAGCCGTCGGCGATGTCGAACAGCCGCCGGCCGGAGACGATCACGCCGCCGGGCTCGGTCAGCTCTCCCAGCAATTCCGCGCTGGCCTCGTCGACATCGAACGCGATGTTCTCGTTGCCGCTCTTCACGGACACCGTGCCGGCCTGATACCAGTCGAAGAGTTCGCCGGGCTGATCGCTGGAGTCCGCGATGTAGCCGTCCAGGGACATCGTCATGTGGGTCAAGACCTTGCCCATGTCGTGCGCCTCCTTTGGTTGGCGTGTCCTTATGGGACGCCCTGGCGAACGGGAACTCATCGGTAGAGCGGCGTCGACCGCAAATCAGGGCGGATAACCCGCCAGTATCCGGGAAGCAACCGGTGAGCGGTTCGCCAGTGGGCACGAATGTGGCCGCTGCCGCGCCGCTGGCAGCCTCTTCCGCCATGCGACGGATCGCTCTTCTTTGTCTCGGCGCGGTCGCCTGCGCCGCCGTGGCCGCCGGCCCGGCCTCGGCTCAGGTCCAGCCCGCCGGGACCGGCGAGCCCGCCTACACGAACTCCGCACAGAACACTCAGTGGTTCGAGTGGCCCGCGTCCCAGGGTGCGGACGCCTACCGGGTTCGCTACGACTACTACGAGAACAACGTCCTCAGCGTCGCCGATCGTCAACTCCCCGAGCGCCGAACTCCGGCTCGAGCTGGGCCAATTGGAGCGGGGTGGCGACGCTGCAGCACGGCGGCCAGTACGGCGTCTGCGCGCAGGGCCAGTTCTCGTTCCCGAATGACTCGCTGTTCTTCCCGGACGGCCCGAACTCGTGCTCGATGGGCACCCAGCTCGGGCGGCGCGCGTACACGACGATCGACCGCTCCAAGCCGACGGCCGCACGTCCAGCTCGCGGCCGGCGCGGCATTCGTCAAGGACACGAAGATCCCGCTGCGGATCGACTTCTCCGACGACGTCGCCGGCCCGTTCCCCGCAAACTTCCTCTGCTTCCAGATCGGCGGCGGCCCCGCACGGCCTGTGCGACACGAGCGCCGGCAAGATCTACGGCTACAACGCGGCCTGCTCGGTCCCCGGCAGCGCCGGCAAGTCGACGACGTTCACCTGCACCGCCGACTACGGCGCGATCCCGGACGGGACCGTGTGGGCCTGCGTGCTCGCGGCCGACGCGTCGATCCCGGACAACCCGAACGGCCCGAACCAGAGCGCCACAGCGGAGAAGGCGAACCTGTCCGCTCCGAACTGCGACGGCGTGGTGGTCGACCGCACGCCGCCCACCGTGACGATCGGCGTGGCCTCCGCCGCGGTCAAGGTCGGCGAGCTCGTGTCGCTGCAGGCCACCGCCTCGGACGCCACGTCCGGCCTGGCGGGCGCCGGCCAGTGGACGTGGGGCGACAACACCGGAGCCGGGAGCGGCGACGCCGTCTCGCACACGTACACGCAGCCCGGCACGTATGAGGTGGCGCTGACCGTCACCGACGCGGCGGGCAACACGGCGACCGCGAAGCAGGCGATCACCGTGCCGCCGCTGCGCGACCACGCGCCGCGGCGGCGGCGGCGACGACGCCGCCGCCCACCACGGGCGGCGGCACGACGACGACGCCGCCCGCCGGCGGCGCTCCCGCGCCGGCGACGACGCCGCCGAGGCCCCTCGCTCGAGCTCGACGCGCCGCGCAGCGCCCGCGCCCGGGCCAAGTCGATTCCGGTGGAGCTGACCGCGAGCGACGCGGGCCGCGTCCAGCTCTCGCTCGCTGCGCGGCTCGCGCGTGGTCGCCCGCGCGAACGTCAAGCTCGCCGCGGACGGCACGGCCGACTACCGGCTGAAGCTCCCGAAGGGCACGAAGGCCGGGCGCTACACGCTGAAGGCGACCTACAAGACGATCACGCGCGTCACGGAGCCTCACGCTGACCGGCAAGATCGTCGGCCCGGAGCGAGCTCGCTGCCCGGCGTCGACAGTGGGCGCCGGACCGCGCGCGCTCCCCGACGGACCTTCCACGGCGACCGTCCGGCGCGCACGTTCAAGGTCGTGTGACTCAGAACGCGTCGATCGCGGCCCGCACCTCGGCCTCGGTCGGGGTGCGGGCCGAAACCGGTCAGGCACCAGGTCGCGCCCGCCTCGGCCCACGGCGCCGGGTCCGTCGCCCGCCGGGTTCGTGACCACGACGTCGGCCACGTCGAGCGCCGGCGATGTAGCTCGGCGAGCGCCTCCGGGCCCGGGGAGGTCGATCGGGAACACGCCGTCGTAGCGCGCGGCGCGCCGCAGCGGCCGGCGGTTCGGCCAGCGCGCCGCGACCCAGATCGGGATCCGCGCACTGGACCGGCCGCGGCTCGAACTCGCCGTCCCAGTAGGCCGCGAGCTGCGCGAGCCCGTCGTCGAGCAGCCGCGCGCGCTCGCGCGGGTCGCCCTCCTCGCCGAAGCGCGCCGGGTCGAACTCGCCCGTGCGCTCGCTGCCGAGCCCGACGCCGAGCACCAGCCGGCCGCCGCTCAGCCGGTCGAGCGTGACCGTCTCGCGCGCGAGCTGGTGCGGCCGCCGGCGCGCGAGCGGCGTGACCAGCGGCCCGATGATCAGCCGCGCGGTCGCCATCGCCACGGCGGCCAGCGTGATCCACGGATCGGCGAGCGCGCGCACCGGGTCGCGGTAGGCGACGTGGTCCCAGACGAAGAACCCGTCCCAGCCGCGCTGCCTCGGCGCGTGCGGCGAGCGTCGGCGACCAGCGCGGGCTCGGACAGCTCCTCGAACGGAGCGACGAAGATCGCGCGGCGCATGTCAGTCCTTCCGGCTCAGCCGTTCGACGTCACGCCGCCACAGCTCGCGCTGCAGCTTCCATCGCAGCCACCCGATCATCGACCGGGCGAGCAGGAAGATGATCGTCGGGAACAGGATCGCGAGCACGAAGGCGTGCTCGATCGTCTGGCCCGAGTTGAGCGCCTCCTCGACGACCGGGCCGCACGTCGATCCCGACGACGATCGAGGCGATCACGCCGACCCAGATGCACGTCGCGACCTTGCCGAGCGCCGACAACCAGGCGTTGAGCCGGACGATCCACTGCCAGTCGAGGCGGCGGACGGTCAGCCGCTCGAACAGCGTCGCGCGGCGCGTGCCCTCCGGGGAGAGCCGCGCCGACAGCGCGGAGGTGACGCGCAGCGCGAGCCGCTCGCGCTCGCGCTGCGCCTGCGCCGATTCGCTGCGCACCCCCTGATTATCACCCGGCCATGTGGCGCCCACTCTCGAGGACGCTCTTGAGGTCGCTGAGCACCCACGCCCAGCCGCCGCCCGCGCCCTCGCTCTCGAGCCCGCCCGCGAGCATGTGCGCGAGCTTCGGCGCGTTCTCGAGCTCGTGGATCACGGTGAGCTTCGTGACCCCGTCGCCGATCGACTCGATCTCGTGCGTCAGCGTCGTGAACCCCTCGGCCTCCATGCTCCGGGTCCATCAGCATCCGCCACGTCTGGACGAGCTTGCGCGGGGGATCGACCTCGACGAACTCGCCGTCGATGATGACGTCCGGGACGTGGTCGAACTCGCGCATCGCCGCGCCCGGCGTGCTGTTGGCGCGCCCGCCGACGCGCAGGTCGTAGTCGGCGACGCCCTGGTAGCCGTAGCGCTCGGTCCACTCCGGCTTGGTGATCGCGTCCCACACCGCCTCCGGCGTGGTGCGGATGTAGACGCGGTACACCTGGGTCGTCGCGGTCTCGGTCATGGTGGTCATG
Source organism: uncultured Gemmatimonadales bacterium (assembly GCA_963728705.1). GTDB lineage: Bacteria > Gemmatimonadota > Gemmatimonadetes > Gemmatimonadales > GWC2-71-9 > CAVVWJ01. The sequence goes on along the minus strand of CAVSLY010000039.1, from coordinate 450 downwards.
CGCTCTCCAGCTCGGTTTTGAGGTCGACGAGCGCCGACACGCGGCGCTCGGTGTACTTGTCGATCCAGCGGTCGTGGATCAGCCGGATCGGCACCGGGTTGAGGTAGTGCAGCTTCTCCCGGCCCGACCGCCGCGCGACGACGAGGTTCGCCTCTTCGAGGACGCGCAGGTGCTTCATCACGCCGAAGCGCGTCATCTCCAGCTCCGACTCGAGCTCCGTGAGCGTGCGGCCGTCACGCGAGAAGAGCCGGTCGAGCAGGAAGCGACGCGTCGGGTCGGCGAGCGCCTTGAACACGCGGTCGTCATCGGTCACACGACGAGAATAGGTGACCAAAAGGTCACGTGTCAAGCGAACCGCAGGCGCGTCGGGTCCGTATCCCCGAGCGGCCCCGGAGAGACGGAGGGATGTTGCGGCCACGGACGTTCATCGGCGCGGGATGCGTCGCGCTT
>CAVSLY010000038.1:0-17002 GCA_963728705.1 uncultured Gemmatimonadales bacterium | reverse complement strand
CCAGGGGGGCATCGTCCCCCTCGGCGCCGAAGAGCAGCAGCTCGCCGGTATCGAGGTCCACCACCGAAACGGTGAGCGGCACGCGAAGCTCGCCGAATCGGCGAGCGGGGACCAGCGCTTCGACCGCTCGCCGGAACGGGGCCGGCCGGAGCAGCGACCGCGCGAAGAGGCCGGACACCACCGCCAGCGGCTCCCGTGCGATCCCGCGCGGCCCGGCTTCGGTGAGCCGCGCGAGCAGCGCCTCGTGCGCGACGCCCGCGGCCAGCCCCGCGGCTATCACCGCACCCATCGAGGTCGCCACGAAGCGCGAGGGCGCGAGGCCCGCTTCGGACAGCGCCCGGACGGCGCCCAGATGGGCCGCCGTCTTGGCGCCGCCCCCGCTCAGCACTAGCTCGATCCCCGAACGCTCATGCCGGCCGCTTGCTGGTGAGGCGGTGCGCTTCCGCGCTCGCGTAGCGCTGCCGTTGCTCCTCGGTTTCCGGCACCAGGCGGGGCACCCGCTTGGGCTTCCCGGCCTCGTCGATGGCCACGAACACCACGTGGGCCCGGTTGGTGTGCCGCCGCTCGCCCGTGCTCACCCGCTCGGAGTACACGTCCACCGTGATGTCCATCGAGCTGTTGCCGACGAAATCGACCGTCGCCTGCAGGTCACGAGGGAGCCCACCGGGATCCGCTCCCGGAAATCGACCCGGTCGATGCTCGCCGTGACTGCCGGGCCGCCCGCGTGGCGGATCGCCGCCACCGCCGCCGCCTGGTCCACCAGCGCCATCAGCTCGCCGCCGAACAGGTCGCCGCGCACGTTCTGCATGTGCGGCATGACGAAGGTGGTGATGGTCCCGACGGAGTGGGACATGGGGCGGGAATCGGGAATCATCGGGTCCTCGGTCCAGCGGCTATCAGGTCAGAATCCACCGGCCTGAGATAGTACTCGCCGATCGCCGTCGCGCTCAACATCGCGACGGTCGGCAGCCGGCGCTTCCAGTGGGTCGAGTCCAGCCGCTTCCGGACCAGCCATCTCCGCTTCGTGAACCCGAGTGCCGCGACCTCAGGGCTCCGGTACCCGAGCAGATCCAGTGCAGAATCGCATCGGCGCGCGGATAGGAGATCCCGAAGTCGCCCTCGTCCGTCTGCCCCAGCGATGAGGTCCGCGCTCGCCGGCTTGGAGACGATCACGGCCGGCACGCCCAGGTGGCGGGCAAGCGCCCAGACCTGCGTCTTGAACAGGTCGCCGATGGGGTTGACCGGCGGGGAGTCGTCCGCGTGCCAGGTGAAGTAACCGAACAGCCGCTCGGTCTTGTTGCCGGTGCCCAGCGGCAGCGCCCGCTGCGCCGCCGAGAGGTCGAACAGCGTGATCATCCGGGTCCGCGCCATGATGTTGCCCAAGCCGCCCGGGGTCGGCGCCTCGCCGATCGGCGCACGGCCAGCCCGTCCACGGCGGCGCTGATGTCGACGGTGAGCGCCTTGATGCCCAGCGCGTCCATCACCAGCTGCGCATGCGCCAGGCTCTCGGGGCTCGAGGTCCGGTACGGCATGCGCACGCCGAGCACGTTGTCCGGCCCCAGCGCTTCGGCGGCGAGGTACGCCACCAGCGAGCTGTCCACGCCACCCGAAAGGCCGATCACCACCCGCTCGAAGCCGCGCCGGCGCTGCACCTCGTCGCGAATGAACTCCACCAGCCAGCGCCGGGTGAGATCGGGATCGATCGCCAGCGGATCGGTCCGGGAATGCACGCATCGACATCGGGGCTAGCGCCGGGCGGACCGGTGCCGCCCTCGGCGACGGCCCCTTCGCCGGCCTGACCCGGGCGCGGTCTCCGCTCCCTCGTCGGGTCCTGCGCCGACCCCCGCCGGCCGACCCCGCCGCTGCTCCGCCGCGCCGCGTGCAGCGAGCCCAGCAGGTGCGGCAGCCGCATCTCGAGATCGGCCAGCAACGGCAGTTCCGCGCGCGCCCGCGTGATCTCCTCGAAGTCGAGCGTCGCCGGCAACAACGCTTCCTCGAACACCGGCGCCTCCGCCAGCAGATCTCCGCGCGGCCCGGCAATGATGCGTCCGCCGGGAAACGCCTTCCCGCCCTCGAATCCCACGAGCTGCGCGAGCGCGACGTACACGCCATGCTCGCCGGCGATGTCCTGCACGATCCGACTCCACCGCGCGAGGCTCGCCGGTCGGCCCGACCCATCGTCGCTCGGCACGACGCCACGCGCCGGGCTGGCGCTCGGGATGATGATGAGCTGGGCGCCGTCCAGCGCGGCGAGCATGGGGGTAAACGAGTGCCAGGCGTCCTCGCAGATGAGGATCGCCGCGCGGCCCCAGCGGGTGTCGAACGCCTGGACGCCGCGGCCCGCCTCGACGAACCGCTCCTCGTCGAAGACGCCGTACGTCGGCAGGAACACCTTCCGGTGGACGTGCCGGATGCCGGCATCGGCGCCGCCCAGCGTGGCGTACAGCGCGGAGTTGTAGCAGCCGGTTCTGGTGCACTTCGTAGAAGCCGAGGGCGACGTCGAGCGGCGGCGCCTTGGCGTCCCGGTGCTGGCAGGCGAGGTCGTCGAACAGCTGGTCCGCGGTGACGGCCAGGTCGCGGACGCCGCCCTCGAGGAAATATCCGGTCAGCGCCGTCTCGGGCGCGACGATCAGCTCGGGCGGCTCGGGCGCCGCAGCAGCCTCGCGGAAGACGGCGCCGAGCCGGCAGAGGTTTTCCTGGTACGCACCCTTTCGAGGGCGCAGCTGGGCAATGGCGAGACGAAGCACACCGGAAATGTATACCGGACGTCTACGGTCCGGCCTACGGTATCAAGGGCTCCTTTCTGTTTACCCTCTGCACTCGCATCCCGGATTCTCAGGCATTGCTCCGGCGGATGAACCTGGCGTGGCCGGGGTTACCTTCCAGCATGCTCTGGTACATCGCGGTGGGGAGTGCGATCGGCGGCGTGACCCGCTACCTGGTGGGCGTCACGATGTACCGAGCGGACCGAACCAGTGAAAGGCAGTCATGACCAACCCTGTGCAGGCACTGAACGGCGTCCCCAACGCATGCCAATTGCTTCCGGGCGTGGTGACCGGCGGCCAGCCCTCTGCCGCGCACCTGTTGGCGTTTGTCAACGCGGGCGGACGACTCGTGCTCGACCTGCGCGACGCGATGGAACCCCGGCCGCTCGATGAAGGCGCGACTGTCGCCTCGCTCGGCATGGAGTACGTGAACGTGCCCATCGGCCCCCACAGCCTGACCGATGCGACGCTCGACCGCGTCCGCGAGGTGCTGCAGGAGGCGGGCGACCGATTGGTCCTGGTGCACTGCGCCAGCGGTAGCCGCGTCGGCGCCGCTCTGCTGCCATTCCTGATGCTGGATCACGGCTTTGAGGAGGAAGACGCGGTCGCACAGGCCATGCGCGTTGGACTCAGGAGCGCGGAGCTCATGGAGTGGGGCCTCGACTACACCCGGCGGCACCAGGAGACCTGACGCGACGAGGGCCCTCCGAAGCATCTCGAAGGGCCCTCGTCACATGTTCGACCGCGCCTCAGCGGCGCCGGCCACCACCGCCACCGCTCCCACCCCCACGATCTCCCCCACCACCCCGCGAGTCGCCACCCGATGGCGGCGAATAGCTCCCGCGATCACCACCGCGGCCGCTGGGCTGCGCTTGGGAGCGCGGTTCAGACCTGGGTGGGGGCGCGGCTCTGCTGGGCTCCGCCCTGGGCGCGGACCGGGCTCGGCTCGGGGCTCCGCCCTCGGCTCCGCGCGGGTCGGACCGCGGTACCCGTCGTCGCCCCGCGCTGCACCATCGCTGCGCGTGGCGCCGTCATCCTGGCGCGCCGGACGTGCCGGGCGAGCTTCCACCTGCGCTGGCCTCGAGTCCGATTCGCGCGCTTCCTGGGGCCGGTCGACCGCCCGCCTCGGCGTCGCGTCGGAACGACTGGGCGACCGTACCTCGGTCGGCAAGTTGCGGCCGCGCACATCCCGGCTGTCGGGGATGATGCTTCGGCGCTCCTCCGGCTCGCGGGCGCGCCTGGCCTCGATGTTCGGTTGCACGTTCTTCTCGGCCCGGCGTCCCGGTGACCGTTCGGTCGCACGGCCGGGCGTACGATCGGCGCCGCGGCGCGCCGTACCGGCATCGACGGTGGTGCCGCGCCGCTCGGGAGCCGGACTGACGGTGGCGCCCACCGCGCGCTGATCCGTCACGCGGCGGCCCGGGCTGGCGTTGACCGGCTGCCGGTCGCGCACGAGCGGCGGCATATAGACCGTGTTGACCGACCGGCGCAGATCATAGCGCCGATCGCGATATCCGACGTTTAGGCCGTCGGCCGGACGGAAGCGGTACGGTGTGTACGTGCGGTTGTTGTAGTAGCCGCCGTAGTACCCGTGGTTGTAGTACGGGTAATATCCGTAGGCCCGCACCGGTCGGTAATAGAACGGGTCATAGAAGAACGGATCGTAGAACGGGTCGTACGCCGCCGCGTAGTACGGAAAGTACGGGTCGTAATAGTAGCTGCGCCGATGATAGGGGCGGCCGAAGAACAGCCCGACCGACACACTGAACGGCGAACCGTAATACGAGCGCCCGCACCCGAAGTACGAATAGCCGCAGTCGTAGCCGCCAAAGTAGGCGTCGCCGTAGTACGGGGTGCTGTAGCTCGAGCCATAGCTATCCGCGTAGACGACCCGCTCGATGACGTCGTAGGTCAGGACGTCGTAGTCGAAGCTGCCGTCCACCACCATGCGGCGGACCAGATCGTTGAGCTCCGGCTCGGGATCGGCCGACAGACGCTGCGGCGCCAGGGTACGGTAGTCCCAGTGGTCGCTGAGCACGAACTGGTCGAAGCTGAAGGGATCGTGGGCCACCGCGGCGTAGACCGTGCCCCGACCAGACTGGTCGTCCGCCGTGAACGATTCGCGACCACCGCGGCCACGGATCTCGTACTTGCGGCCGCCGCGCACGAAGTTGTCGTCCTTCGGATCGATCGGGAACAGCACGCGCAGGTGGCCGTCGGGATCGGCGTGGAGCACCAACAGGTAGCCATCCTCGCGCGTCCGGACCTGCACCTTGCCCTGTTCGCCACGGACGAACCGGCGGTCGTTGTTGATCCAGATCTGGATGGCCGGATCGTCACCGCTCGCGGCCTGAGCGGCCGCGCCGGGCGGTGTACCGGCGAGGAGGAGAGGTAGAAGCAAGGCCGTGAACATGGCGCCTCCCGACAACAGCTGTTCCAACGTGGAAACTGCAATGGGGGCACAGGACTTAAGGGCCGACAGGGCCGTCCTCCCTAGAACTGCGAAGGCTGTGCCACCGGGTATTGACATACTCCATAAACACTTACCGGTGACCGACGGTTCCGAATTGTCCCCTGGGGAGCACTGGGGGACAGTTAACTGTCACCTGACCCACGGGAGGGTGACGTCCGAGCGAGCCCGATGTTATGGCTTGCTCGTCTCCTTCCCTCCGTTCCACCGATGCCAGTACATCCGCATCTCGCCGATCAGCCCGAGGTCCGACTCGCAGAAAATCGCACCGCGAGCGTCCACCCACTCGCCGGACCGCTTCCGGCGAAAGACGCATTTGAACTCGGTCGAGAACCAGGGGCCGGCCGCATAAACCTCGCCCGAGGTGAAACGGATCTCCGATTGGCTGAACGGCACATCGAGCCACCAGCGGCGGATCGCCTCGGTGCCCCGGATGGGGTCGGAAAACGGGGTCTCGAGGAAGACGGCGTTCGGGGCGAAGACCGACATCAGGAGGTCGACGTTCGGTTTCGACCACCCTTTGCCAAAGGTGTCGATCAATGTCCGGCCCAGTTCGCGGGTATCCTGCGCTTGCTCCGGCGCCGCGGTCGGGGGAAGTTCATCGGTCGACATGCCCCTCAACTTACACCAATTCCGAGCACTCCGCGCCGTGTTCATGGCCTCACTGGCCCTCTTGGGGGCCGGTGTGCAGGCCCCGTGCGCGCACGCCCGGTCGGTGTGGCGCCCGGGCGACACCGCCCCCGCTTGCGACCGTCCCGCGCTCGCTCCGCGCCGGTGGCGCGCCAGCCTGCAGCTCGTCGCCCGTACCCGGGGGGACCGGTTCGAGATCCGCGGCAGCCAGGGTTGGACGCCGTTCTACGTTCAGGGCGTGAACCTCGGCGTCGCGCTGCCGGGCCGGTTTCCCTCTGAATTTCCGATGGACAGCGCGCTCTATGCCGGGTGGCTTGACGCCATCGCGGGCATGCGCGCCAACACGGTCCGGGTCTATACCATCCTTCCACCGGCGTTCTACCGCGCACTCCGCGGTTGGAATCGCACGCATCCGGCCCGCGCGCTGTGGCTGGTGCACGGCGTCTGGACCGAGCTGCCGCCCGGCAACGACTTCGATGACGCCGGCTGGAAGGAGGAATTCCGGCGCGAGATGCGGCGTGTGGCGGACGTGGTGCATGGCGGCGACCGAGATCCCGCCACGGCCCGGGCACGCGGGCGGACGCTATGACGCCGACGTCTCCCGGTGGACGCTGGGCTACATCATCGGGCGCGAATGGGAGCCGTACGCTGTGAAGGCGTTTGACGGGCGCAAGGCCGCGCCGGCCTCGTATCGCGGCCGCTTTCTGGACCTCGCGCGCGGCACCCCGCTCGATGCATGGATGGCCGCCGAATGCGACTATCTGCTCGACTACGAGGCGGCGACGTACAACGCGCTCAGGCCGATCGCATATACCAACTGGCCAACGCTCGATCCGCTTCATCATTCGACCGAATCTACCGCGGCGGAGGAGCGCCGCTGGCGCAAGGAGCCCGAGGCTGGCCCCACAACGGGCGTGAGCCACGAGGAGGACGCGGTCTCGCTGGACGCCTCGCTCGTGCGGCCCACGGCGGCGAACCCGGCGGGCTGGTTTGCCAGCTACCATGTGTATCCGTACTACCCGGACTTCATGAACTACGATCCTGGTTACTTGAAGGCACGCTCGAGCGAAGGGCCATCCACCTACTTCGGCTACCTGACCGACCTCAAGCGCCATCACAGGGGCGTGCCGCTGCTCGTCGCCGAGTACGGCGTACCGTCGAGCCGTGGTATCGCGCACTTTCAGCCGCAGGGCTGGGATCACGGCGGTCACGACGAGACCGCGATGGCCGCGATCGACGCGCGGCTGACACGCGAGATTCGGGAGAGCGGCGCGGCCGGCGGCATTCTCTTCGCCTGGATGGACGAATGGTTCAAGCAGAACTGGATCGTGGCCAACTACGAGATTCCCGCCGACCACACGCCCCGCTGGCACAACGCGATGGACGCCGAGCAGCACTACGGGATCCTGGCCCAGCGTGCGGGGCCCTCGGACCGACGGCCCGCGACCGGTGGCGATCCCGATCGGTGGCTGGGGTTGACGGTCCTGCAGCCGGCCGAAGGCGGAGTCGGGCCGGTCCGAGTCGGGAGCGACGAGGCTTTCCTCTATTTCGCGCTGCCGCTCGACGGAACGTTCGGATGGGACTCGCTCGACGTGCAGATCGCCATCGACACGTACGCCCCGGCGCTCGGCCAGCGACGGCTCGCAGGCGGTACCGTCGCGAGTGGCATCGGCTTCGAGTTCCTGGCCGATCTCCGCGCTCCCGGCGATGCCCAGCTGCTGGTGACGCCCGACTATAATCCCTACGCGCCGGCGTCATCGGTGCTCCGGGGCGACGACTTCGGCCGGTTCTACCGCCATCCCGCGGGCAGCGTAGCTCGAGACGACGGACGCTTCGACTCCCTCTTCGTCATCACCAATCGCGCCCGCTATGGGCGGAACGGCGCCTTCTTTCCGGCCCAGGGCTACGACCGCGGTCGCCTGCGCTTCGGACGGGAGTCGGAATCCACACTGGCCGACTGGTACCACGATACCGACGCCGGACTGCTGGAGCTCAGGCTGGCATGGGGTCTCCTCAACGTGACCGATCCCTCGACCGCGACCGTGCTCGCTGAGCGTGAGGGCGCGCCGTTCGCAACGGCCACCACCGACGGCATCCGGGTCGGCATGCTGCTGCGACGCTCGAGCGATGGCGCCGTGCTCGAGACACTCCCCGCCCGCCTCGCGGACGGCAGCTGGCCCCCCGCCTCATTCCGAAGCTGGCGGTGGCCGACGTGGACCGAGCCCACCTCCCACGCAGCACTCAAGCCGGTGTACGACAGCCTCAAGGCGACGTGGTCACAGCGACAGCGATGAGGCGCACACGCCTCCGCTCGCTCCTCAGCCTGGCGTGCGCCGGATGGATGGCGGTGCCGCTCGCCGCCCAGCAGCGTGAGGGCGACGAGGCGTGGAATCACGGCCGGCACGACGAGGCGCGCGCCGCCTACCAGCGCGTGCTCGCCGCCGACTCGACCGCTTTCCGCGCGAACCTGCGGATCGGGGTCATGTTCTCGTGGCACGGGAAGCAGGACTCCGCGCTTGTCTTCATTGCGCGCGCGCGGCGCTCCGAGCCGGCGGATCTGGAGGCACGGCTCATCGAGGCCAAGATCATGGCGTGGAAGGGTCGCCACGCCGACGCGCTGGTGCGCTACGACAGCGTGTTGGCGGAGCACCCGGGTCTCATCGAAGCCGAGTTGGGACGGGCGCGCACCAGCGCGTGGCGCGGCGACCTGAGCGGGGCGGAGCGCGGCTATCGGGCGGTGCTGGCGGCCGACCCGCGGGACCCGGACGCGCTCGCCGGCCTCGGCTACGTCTACCACTGGCAGGGCCGCGACGGGCCCGCCGAGCGGATGGCGACGGCCGCCCTGGCCGCCGATTCGACGCATCAGGCCGGGCGCGAGCTGCGGGACGTAGTGCGCTCTACCGTGGGGCCATCGACAGAAGCCTCGGCCAACTGGAGCAACGACTCCGACCGAAACACGAACTTCTGGCAAACCCTCGGCGCGTCCGCACCACTCGCGCCCGAGTTCCGGGTATTCGGCAACGTGGGCGCGCTCGAGGCATCCGACCCCGTGCGCGACGCACGCCGCGTGGGCGGCGAGGTCGGGCTCTCGTGGGTTGTCGGCGACCTGCAATTCACCGCGGCCGCTGGCGCGCGGCGGCTCTCGCCGGATACGGCCACGCCGCGCACGGCCGCCACGTATCGCGGCCGGGCGAGCTGGCGGCCGGCCCCGCGGTTCGGCGTGAGCGTAGGATACGCACGCGCACCGTTCGACGAGATCGCGTCGCTCATGGAGCGGGAGCTCGACCTCGAGTCGGTCGACGCGGCGCTCGATGCGACGCTCGCACGCGGACTCTCGATCTACGGCGGCGGCGGCGGCGTGTGGTTCAGCGATGGGAACCACCGGACGAACCTTGGTATCGGGGTTACGCAGTCACTGCCCAAACGGTTCTTCGTCGGCGCGTACGGGCGCACGCTGACGTACGAGCGGAGGGGGCTCGGGTACTTTTCGCCAGACCGGTTCCGGCTGCTGGAAGGCTTGGCGGGGTACAATCTGGACGCCGGCCGCTGGGACGGACGGTTCGGCGCCGGGCTCGGCGCCCAGCAGATCGGGCGCGGCGGCGTGGCGCAGAGCGAGTGGCACCTGGAGGCCCGAATCGGGCGGCGGTGGGGCGTGGGCAATCGGCTCGACGTGTTCGGAGCGGTGACAAATAGCGCGGTCAGCTCGACGAGCGGGGCCTTTCGGTATCGGACGGCGGGGGTGTCCCTCAAGCTGGGGCTGTAATGGCGGAGCGAAACTACCGGGTGCGATAGGTCTCGAAGAAGCCCCAGCCCGTATCGCTCACCTCGGTCCCGCCCAGCCGACCCCTCAGCGCGAACCGGCCTCGCATCTGGAAAAAGAGGCGGCGGAAGGACGCGGCGCTCATCTCGGTAGCGAGCGCATGCTCGACATCCACCGAGAGCGTCACACTGTCCGCCCCGCGCGTCGCCACCAGGGTGAAGCGCCGGGGCGCCGCGGCCCCCGGCGCTCCGGAAGCCGGCTGCTCGCCCTCGTACGCCACACGAGCGAACCGAAGGACCTGCCGCACGCCGAGCGAGTCCACCAGCGTGAGGAAGAAGGGCGACGTGACGGCCGCCCCTACACTTTCGCGGCTCCGCTCGGGACCATACACCCCGCCATAGAGAAGGCTCAGCGTGCCCCCCCGTGCGGCGCCCCACTCCCACGTCACGTCGCGCCAGACGCCCCAGTTGTGGTCGTGGTAGGCGGGGGCGCCGGCGACCACGGCGCAGCGGCCCGCGACGCAAAGCCGGCCGCTCGCGGTAGCGGCCAGACCAGGCACGACGTAGCCCGACACAAAGTCGTCGTCCCGAAGCTCGACCGCCGGGAAATATCGGTTGGCCAGAGGACGTACCTCGAGCTCCAGGCGCACGTCGCCGGCGGTGCCGGTAGCGCGCGCGACCAGGTGGTAGACGCCGTCGCGCTGACGGACGGTGCTCCGGCCGATCGAGAGGTCCGCGCGCGCAGTGTCGAACCGGACCGCCGCGGCCGGAGCGTCGGCCGTGAAACGGTCGTACCGCCCATCCGGCCGCCGGTGGGTCACGAGCATGCGGCCGCCCCAGCTGCGCCTGCCCCGAGGAGGAAGCAGACTCACTTCGCCCCCGAGGAGAAACGTGATGTACCACCACTCATCGGGCCCGGTGGTGACGTTGAAGTAGTGCCACTCGCCCCAGGTGCTGTCCAGCCTCCGGGGGAGGTGAAACCGGTCGAGCTCGTCGTAGAGCTGCTGGCGGGTGGGCATCACATAGGCAGAGTCCGCGGGCGAGTCCCGCCAGACACCCTGCCGGACATTCAGGCCGGCGCCGAGCGCCGCGGCACGGCTCGGGATCTCCCCGCCGGCACGAACGGCCCTCGGGTGACACTCGGCCGCGGCGTTGCAGACGTAGAGCAGCTTGCTTTCGATGGCGGGCGCCACGGCGCGAACCAATGCCGCATGGCGGGGTCCGCCGATCACCTGGCGCGTCAGAAACCTGGCCCGATCGATGGCGAAGAACATCCCGCCGAGTCCGCCGGTCCGCATCGCCTCGACGTCGATCCCCTGGGGGAGCAGGGTGATCTCGCCACCGCCCACGAGCGAGACGTCGCGACTCTGGTCGACCATCGCCTCGCCCACCGAGAGCAGGACTATCATCACGCCCACGCCGATGGCAAAGCCAAACAGCAGGAACAGGGAGCGGAGCTTCCGGACCCAGAGATGGCGAAAGGCGAGGGTGAGCAGCATCAGTCGCGGATCATTCCGTCGAGCATGTGAATCACCCGCCCCGCCTCGGCGGCGAGCCGGTCGTCGTGCGTCACGACGACGAGGGTGGTGCCGTCGGCGTTGAGACGGCGGAAGAGCGCCAGGATCTCGTGGCCAGTCGCCGCGTCGAGCTCGCCGGTGGGCTCGTCTGCGAGGAGCACGGCAGGATGGTTCGCGAGCGCGCGGGCAATGGCGACCCGTTGCATCTCGCCGCCGGAGAGCTGCGTCGCCCGATGGTCGACACGGTGGTCAAGCCCTACGTACGCGAGCAGCTCGCGTGCACGCGCCCGGCGCTCGCCGCGCGGTACACCCGCCTCGGCCATCGGCAGTTCGACGTTCTCACGCGCGGTGAGGACGGGCAGCAGGTGGAAGCGCTGGAAGATGAAACCGAGCCGGGTGAGGCGAAGGCGCGTGAGGTCGCGGTCGGAAAGGGTGTCGAGCCGGGTGCCGAGCACCTCGACATCGCCGCCCGAGGGGATGTCGATTCCACCCAGGAGTTGTAGCAGCGTCGACTTTCCGCTGCCCGAAGGGACCGGCGATCGCGACGTAGTCGCCCGCATCGACCCGGAGGGAGACGCCGCGGAGCGCGTGGACCGTCTCCCCGTTCATGGGGTAGTCCTTCCGAAGCTCGCGAGCGACCAGGGGTGGCGCTGCGATCGGAGCGCTCACGTGGCCTCCGCGCGCAGGGTCGCGGCGATCGGCGTACGCGAGGCGAGCCATGCGGGATAGAGCCCGGCGAGCGATCCGGTGACGAGCAGGACGGCGGCCGCGAAGCCAAGCGTGCCGGCGCGGGGCACGAAGAACGAAAAGGCCGCCGGGAGACCCGGGAAGCTGGTCAGGATGGCGTCGAGGTATTGCGCCGTGACGAGCCCGAGCAGAATTCCAAGCGTGGCACCGATGACCGTGAGGGCAGTCCCCTCGGCCAGCACCTGCCCGACGACCGTCCCGCGGCTCACGCCGATGGCGCGAAGGGTGGCGATCTCGCCGAGCCGCTCGTTTACCGTGATCGTGAGCAGCGTGGCGATGAGCAGCACGGCGACGATCAGGCTCATGCTGCCGAGGATGTAGGAGAGCTGCCGGAAGTAGACGAGGCGCTCGCGGAAGTGTGCGGCGAGGTCGGCGACGCTGTTGACCTCGACCTGGGGGAATCGCGCCCGCAGCGACTCGCCGAGCGCCGGGACCCGCGCATCCTCGCGGGCCTTCACCAGGATGATGGAGGCGCGATCCTCGGCGTTCCGGCGCGCGAGCCGCTGCATGACCGGCAGCACGGTGCCCACCGACGGCTGGCCGCGGTAGTCATAGAGCCAGCGCACCATCCCACGCACAATCAGCCGGCGGCCCACGGCGGCGGTGACGACCTGCGGGTCGAGTCGGCCGACGAGGGTCACGGTATCGCCCACGTCGGCGCGGAGGAGCCGGGCGGCGGGCTCGCTCAACACGACACCCGACGTGTCGCCGGGCACGAGGTCGCGGCCCGAGGTCACCTGGTAGAGCGACTGCGCCTCGGGTTCGATCCCGTAGCCGAATAGCGTCACCGTGGAATCGGCTCTGGCACCGTAGAGCGAGGTCCCCAGGACGGCGCCCGCGGCCGCCACCGCCGGGTCGCGGCGCAGCGCCGCGACGATAGCGGACGCGCCGGCCATTGTGGCCTCGGTGTCGAAGGGGAGAGTGCCCTTCGGGGTGAGGCGCATTTGAAAGCCGCGGCCCCGCAGCAGCTCGGTGAACGACTTGTCGATGCCGCCGCTCAGCATGACCATGTCGAGCAGCATGGCCGCGGCCACCGCGATGCCGGCCAGTGAGAGCGCAGTCCGGAGCGGTTGCCGGAGGAGGCTCCTGAGCCCCCAGGCGACGCCTCTCATCCCCGGCCCCAGAGCACCATCGGCCGCGTGTGAACCAGGCGCCATGCCGCCGCGGCGCCGGCCGCGAGGCCGAGCGCGAGCGACAGCGCGACGCTGAAGACCACGATGCCCGGCGTGATGAGCGAGAACGTGAGGGCCGTGTCGAAAAAGCGCTGGTAGTAGGCGTTGGTGGCGGCGCCCGCCAGAGACGCGAGCAGGGTGCCGACGACCGAGCCGGCGACGGCCACCAGCGCGGCCTCGAGCAAGAGGGCGCCGAAGATCGTCCGGCGCCGCACGCCGACGAAGCGCATCACCGCGGCGTCCATCCGCCGTTCCTCAACCTTGAGCAGCATGATGCAGAGCAGAAAGACGGCGCTGGCGACGATGGTGATGACCGCGATGGCGCGATGAAAGCGGCTTACCACGAGAAACGTCTGCGAAGACTTCGCGGCGATCGAGTCGGAGTCAAACACCTGGTAGCCGAACGCGTTGCTCTCGAACGCAGCGATGGCGGTGTCCACCGATACGCCGGGAGCGAGGCCCACACCGAAACGGTCCACCTGGTCGGGCGCGCCAAGAAGCATGGCCAGGTCCGGGAGGTGTAGCCGCACGTGCCGCTCGGCCTTGGTAATCTGGGCGGGATCCGGGCGCGGCTCGTAGATCGCGCCGACAATGGCGAGCACCCGCATCGAGTCAGGCGCGGTCCCGAGCCGGAGGGTGTCACCTACGCGGAGTGACAGCTCGTCGGCCAGACGGCGCTCGACCGCCACGCGGGGCGTCTGGGCGGTCCCTGGAGCCACGAGGGACGGGAGGAGCAGTGCGAGCAGGCGAGCGGTGCGGGCGGCGATCATCGCCGAAAGATCACCACGTAGCTGCTGCAGTGACAGCCGGACGGATCGGAGCTGAAGACTACGGTTAGCTGGAGGCTGCGGTCAGAAGTAGGTGGCCAGGCCGAACTGGAACCCCGCGCGCTTGGCCGGCTGGTTCCCGAGAAAGTCCCGAATCGACTCGTGGCGGTAGTTGGCTTTGAAGACGGTGCCCGCGACCGGGCGGAAGCTCACACCCGCGGTGAACGCGTCGATCTCGTCGCCGATCGGGTCGCCGGTGCTCGCGAAGCTGCCACGGTTGAAGTCGACGTGCTCGACGCGAGCCACGGCGCTCACTACCGCCTCCGTGAGCCCGCGAATGTGTGGACGGAAGAGCGGCACGACGGCGTCGAGGAAGAATCCCCATTGCCGCTCGCCGAACGTCTCCCGCAGGTCCTCAGGGACGTCGATCCACGCGTGCGCCAGCTCGCCGCGCAGACTGACTGACCGGACCTCGGTATTGAAGTCCAGCGCGAGCAGTGACACGCCCCGCGGCACGTCGACGTCCTGGCCCTCCACCCGGAATGTGTTGTAGGTCCCGCCGTAGTAGGAAATGCCGAACTCGCCCAACTGGCGCCGCTGCAGGCCGACCCGTCCGGACAGCGCCGGCCGGCCGTTGTTGTCCTCGGACACGAGGCCGGTGCCCTTACCGCTCGCCAGTCTGGTCCGCCCCGCCTCGTTGAGGATGACCCCGTCGCCCAGGCCGTTCGTGAGATATGCGTCGTAGGTGACGCTGAACCCCCGGGGAAAGAGCCGGCCGTGGGCACCGAAGCCAACCTCGGACAAGGTGGCCGGAATGATCTCGGTCGAGACCAGCGGGCGCTCGACGAAGTCCCACCGGGGCGAGTCGTGATTCACATTGAAGGCGCCGACCGGCGGAAGCAGGACGCCGGCCCGCACGACGAAGGACGGATTGACGATGAAGTCCACCAGCGCGGTCTCGAGCGCGATCTCCTCGGCGCCGTCCTCGAATTCAAGCTCGGAGATGAAGCGGATCCTGGAGCCGATCGACGAGAAGAGAAAGATGTTGAATCGCCGGAGCTCCATGGAAAACCCTTCCGAGATCCCGTCCTCCCGAAAGTAGTTCGTGTTGCCCTCGACGTAGCCACCGATGGCGGTCCGGCCCACGGATGCGAGAAACGGGCGATTGTAGATGCCGCCCTGCACCGGCATGCTGTCCAGCCGGGGGCGGATGCGGCGCGGCCCCGAGGTGTCAGGCTCCTGGGCGGCCCCGCTGCCGGCGCCCACGAGGCCGAGCATCAGCCCGGCCACCAGCGAAGCGCGGCGCACCATCAGGCCGGCTCCTCCGCGACGCCCTGCAACCCCACGTAGATGTTGTCGCCGATCACCTCGACCGGAAACTGGACGAGCGGAAGCTGGGTCGGCCCCTTCAAGACCCGTCCCGCGTTGTCGTACTCGCTGCCGTGGCACGGACAGACGAGGTGACCGTCGGCCGCTTCGACCTGGCACCCGCGGTGCATGCAGCGCGTCAGGACCGCCGTGAACTCGCCGTCGTCATGGCGATACAGATAGATCGGCATGGGGAGACTGGGCGCCTCGAGCAGCGCGAAGGGCCCCTCGCCGAATTCGGCCCAGGTGACGACGAGCCGGCCGCCCTCCAGGCCGCTGTTCACGTACTGGAAGCGGGCACAGCCCGCGAGGCCCGGAGCGAGCGCCCCGCAGAGGGCCCCGGCCGTGAGCGTCTCGAGCCGGCGGATGAATTCGCGACGATCGAGCATCAGAGCGACTCCAAGAAGCGCACCACCTGCGCCTGCTGCGTCGGGGAGAGCGCGCGGAACGCGGCGCGGCTGGCCGCACCCTCGCCGCCGTGAAACTCGACCGCTTCGGGCAGGCTCTTCGCCCGTCCGTCGTGCAGCAGGTGGCTCAGCCCGCCCTGCGCGGCCGAAGCCAGGCCGACGCCCCAGAGCGGGGGCGTGCGCCACTCGGAAGTGAGGGCGATTCCTTCGGTGTAGCCGTCGTCCAGCTCGGTACCGATGTCGTGCAGCAGGAGGTCGGTATAGGGATGGAAGTCGGCCTGATGGAGCGGGGTCAGCGGCGAGGCGCCGGTGCGAAGCGTGGGCAAATGGCAACCAGCGCATCCCACCGCCGCGAAGTGGGCCTCGCCGGCGAGCACGTCGGGATCCTGCGGGTTCCGGCGGGGCGGCGGCTTCAGCGTCTTCAGGTAGAAGACGACCGCGCTGACCGTGCTGGAGCCGACTTCGGGGTCGGGCACGTCGTCGCTCGCGAAGGTCCCGACCTGCCGATTGAACAGGTCCTCGGGGACGAGATCGCTGGTGAGCCCCATGTCCTGGTGGTATGCGGTCACGGTCTGATGCAGGAGATTCACGGCGACGCCCTTCTTGCCGAACCGCCCGATGAACTTGCCATCGATCGGTACGCCGCGCGTCTCGGGCCACCCTCGTTGGCCACTCCGTCGAGGGAGGCGACTTCGACGATGAGGTCGTCCTCATCGAGGAGCTGGACCCGGCCCGAGATCCCGTCACCGTCGGCGTCGTCCGGATCGGCGAGACGGATAGGGTGGTGTTGTCGACGGCTTCCAGGAAGCCGAGCCCCGTCACCGAGGGAGCGGTGAACACGGACATGCCGGTGACTCCCGCCGGCACGACCTCGGCGATGTAGCGCAGGATGGCGCGATTCTGCACCTGCGGTCCGCCCTGGGCGCGCATGGGGTCGAACACGCCGCCGACCATGCGTCCGAACCGGGTCAGGTTGAAGACGGGGTGCCCCTTGCCGTCGCCCACGTGGCAGGCGCCGCACGAGGTGGCCACGAAGAGCGGGCCGGATCCATCCGAGGGGCTGAAGATGCGGTTGAACTCTTCGTCCCCGCGACTGAAGACGGCGAGCTGCGCTCCCGTCAGGCCGTCGACGGTGCCGTCGAGCACGGAGTCGTCAGCCGGCGATGAGGGAAGGAACGAGTCGCAGCCGGCGAGCAGGGTCACGAGTACGAGCGCCGCGGACGGTCTCACGCCATCCATTCCCGGAAGGTTCCGATGAGCAACCAAGCGTTCAGTCCCATGATGACCACGGCGACTGCCCACGCCGTCGCGGCGAGGAATGGCGAGTTCACGAACACGCCCATCTTCCGGCGTTGGCTGGTGAAGTAGACCAGCGGTACTCACGGCGAACGAAAGCTGCA
>CAVSLY010000037.1:0-16909 GCA_963728705.1 uncultured Gemmatimonadales bacterium | reverse complement strand
GAAGGCCTCCCCTGGTTCGCCCTCGAATACGTCGAAGGGCTCCCGATCGACCGGTACGTGGAGCAGCACCGGAGCCCGATCGAGGCTCGTATCGAGCTCTTTCTCGCGGTGTGCGACGCGGTGCAGTACGCTCACCGGCACTTGGTCGTTCACCGTGACCTCAAGCCGAGCAACATCCTGGTTACCGCCGACGGACAGGTGAAGCTGCTCGACTTCGGGATCGCGAAGCTGGTCGCCGGTGGGCAGCAGGCGGAAACCGGGACGGGGGTTCGGCTCATGACGCCGGAGTACGCCAGCCCGGAGCAGGTGCGGGGCGAGCCGGTGACGGTGGCGAGCGACGTGTACGCACTGGGCGTGCTGCTCTACGAGCTGCTTGCTTCGCGGCGGCCCTATCGGTTGACCGGGCCCGCGCCGCTCGAGCTGGAGCGGGCGGTGTTGGAGCAGGAGCCGCAGAGGCCTTCCTCTGTCGCCGGGAACCCGCGATTGCGCCGCCGGCTCCGCGGCGACCTCGATACGATTGCACTCACCGCGCTCCGCAAGGAGCCTGCGCGCCGATATCAGAGCGTAGAGCAGCTGGCGACCGATCTGACTCGCCATCTCACCGGGCTTCCGGTCACGGCACGCCCCGACCGGCTGGGATACCGGGCCGGCAAGTTCGTCCGCCGGCACCGCGTCGGCGTCGCTGCCGGTATTGCGCTCTTCCTTTCTTTAATAGGCGGGCTGGCCGCGACCTGGTGGCAGTCGCGCGAGGCGACCCGGGAGGCCGCCCGGGCTGAGCGGGTGACCGAGTTTCTGATCAGCCTCTTCCGGGAGGCGGACCCGGAGCAGGCGCGGGGCCGCGAGGTCACCGCGGTAGAGCTGTTGCGGCGGGGCGAGCGGCGGCTCGACAGCGTCCTGGTCGGCGAGCCCGGCCTGCAGGCCAGGCTGCTCGGCGTCCTGGGGGTGATCCATACCCAGCTCGGCCTCTACGGCCGGGCCGATTCGTTGCTGGCCCGCGCCGTCTCGCTCACGCGCGAGTCGCGCGGCGAGGAAAGCCCCGAGCTGGCCGAGCGGCTCTCCGACTGGGCCGAGGCGCTCAGTGCTGAGGCGAAGTTCGCCGCCGCCGACTCCGCGGCCCGCCAGGCGCTCGCCATCCGCCGGCGGCGCTTCGGGCCGAATGACTCCAGCGTCGCCGCGAACCTCCAGAGCCTCGGGGGAATCGCCCGGCGGCGCGGCCTGAACGACACCGCCGTGGCGTTCCATCGGCAGGCGCTGGCGATCGATCGTCGCCTGTACGGCGACGGGCATCTAGTGGTGGCGGAAGTCCTGAACGACCTCGGCGTCGCCCTGGACGAGCTGGGAGACTTGCCGGCCGCGGACAGCGCCGCGGCCGCCGCCCTTGCCATCAAGCGGAGATGGCTGGACCCCGACCACCCGTCGGTGATCACGAGCCTGCACAATCTCGGAATCGTCCGCGAGGGGCTGGGCGACTACCAGGAGTCCGAGCGGTTGAAGCGGGAGGCCCTGGAACGGTACCGCCGGCTGTATCCGGATGGCCATCCGGACGTGGCGGTCGCGCTCAAGGTGCTCGGCTCGCTGCTTGTCGACCGGCAGCGGTACGAGGAGGCCGAGTCGCTCTTCATCCAGGCGCGCGCCATGCAGCAGGCCCTGCTAGGGCCGGCGCATCCGGCGGTGTTTCTCACCCTGAACGAACTGGCGGTGCTGCGGTACCGGAAGGGAGACCTGAGCGCGGCGGAGCGCGACATGCGCGCGGTGTTCGAGCACCTGAGGCAGACCCTCGGCGAGGACCACCCGAATACCCTGCAGACGCTCAACAACCTGGGGGCAATACTGCGGGACGAAGGAAACTACCGGGGAGCGGAGCCCCTGCTTCGCCGGGCCCTGGCCTCGCGCCGGAGAGTCCTCGGCGATGACCACCCGGACGTCGCGCAGAGCTGGGGGGGCCTGGCCGAGCTCCTCTATCTCGAGGGCGACCTGGCGGATGCGGAACGGGCGTATCGCCAGGCCCTCGCCATCAACCGGAAGGTGCTCCCGCCGGGCCACGACATCATGGCCTGGCGCCTGCACGGCCTGGGGCAGGTGCTGAATGCCGCCGGCCGGGCCAGCGAGGCCGAACCTCTGCTGCGGGAGGCGCTGGCCATTCGGATCAAGAAGCTGGCGCCCGGTGATCGCCTGACCGCAAAGACCCGGCTCAGGCTGGGCGAGTGCCTTGTCAAACTGGATCAATTCAAGGAGGGCGAGGCCTTGCTGCTGCAAGGTTACCGCGAGGGGAGCGCCAAGGACGACTGGCTCGCCAGGAAGGACGCCACCGAGGGCGCGCGGTTGCTGGCCGAGTTCTACAGCGCGCGTGGCCGGGGAAGCGAGGCGGCCCGCTACCAGGCGCTGGCAAAGGCCGCCACCCCTCGCTAGGTCCTCAGTGCACCCGTGCCACGACTGGGGATTCGAAGCCCGAATTGCCGGAATCCCATGTTCGAGCGACAGCATGAGCCAGGAACCGGAGTTCAGGTCCTACCCGAGCGGTGAACGCTGGGCGGAAATCGAGCGGCTACTCGATCTCGCCCTGGAGTGCCCTCCCGACAAACGTCACGCGTTTGTGGAAGAGGCCTGCGCGGCGGACGCTCCGCTCCGCGACTACGTGGAGCGTCTCCTGGCGTCCTGTGAGCAGCCGGAGGCCTGGCTCGACGGGCAGGCGCCTGTCTATGCGGCCCCGCTGGTGGAGCAGCGCGAGGAGACTGGTGCGCCCGAAGGCACTCGCATCGGTCCGTACCGGATCGTCGGCGAGGCAGGGCACGGCGGAATGGGCACCGTCTACCTGGCCGAGCGCGATGAGCCCTACCACCAGCGCGTCGCCCTCAAGCTGGTCCGCGGCGCGGTCTCTCGTGACGACCACCTGGTGCGGCGCTTCATCGAAGAGCGGCAGATCCTCGCCTCCCTGGAGCATCCCCGGATCGCCCGCCTGCTGGACGGCGGGATCACAGCCGAGGGGCTTCCCTGGTTCGCCCTGGAGTACGTCGAAGGCATCCCGATCGACCGCTACGTGGAGCAGCACCGGAGCCCGATCGAGGCTCGTATCGAGCTGTTCCTCGCGGTGTGCGACGCGGTGCAGTACGCTCACCGGCACCTGGTGATTCACCGCGACCTCAAGCCGAGCAACATCCTGGTTACCGCCGACGGACAGGTGAAGCTGCTCGACTTCGGGATCGCGAAGCTGGTCGCCGGTGGGCAGCAGGCGGAAACCGGGACGGGGGTTCGGCTCATGACGCCGGAGTACGCCAGCCCGGAGCAGGTGCGGGGCGAGCCGGTGACGGTGGCGAGCGACGTGTACTCGCTCGGCGTGCTGCTCTATGAGTTGCTTGCCTCGCGGCGGCCCTACCGGTTGACCGGCCCCGCACCGCTCGAGGTGGAGCGCGCCGTGCTGGAGCAGGAGCCCGAGCGGCCTTCCAGGACCGTCCCGGATGCGAGGCTCAGCCGCCGGCTCCGGGGCGACCTCGACACCATTGCGCTGATGGCACTCCGCAAGCAGCCTGCCCGGCGTTACCAGAGCGTGGAACAGCTCGCGACCGATCTGAGCCGGCATCTCAGCGGGCTGCCGGTCACGGCCCGGCCTGACCGGCTGGGATATCGGGCCGGCAAGTTCGTCCGCAGGCACCGCGTCGGCGTCGCTGCGGGTGTCGCGGTCTTCCTGTCCCTGGTCGTTGGGCTGGCGGCGACCCTGTGGCAGTCGCGCGAGGCGACGCGGGAGGCCGCCCGGGCGGAACGGGTGACCGAGTTTCTGGTGAGTCTCTTCCGGGAGGCGGACCCGGAGCAGGCGCGAGGCCGCGAGCTCACCGCGCGGGAGCTGCTGCAGCGGGGCGAGCGGCGCCTCGACAGTACCCTGGTCCAGGAGCCCGACACCCGGGCTCGGCTCCTCGGGGTCCTGGGGATCATCCACACCGCCCTCGGGCAATACGGCCGGGCGGATTCCCTGCTCGCGCGGTCAGTCGCCCTCACCCGCCAGGTGCGGGGCGACGAGAGCCCGGAAGTGGCAGCGAGGCTGGCCGACTGGGCCGATGTCCTGAGCGAGGAGGCGAAGTTTGGCGCGGCCGACTCGGTGGCTCAGCAGGCGCTCGCCATTCGGCGTCGTCACTTCGGGCCCGAGGACTCCGCCGTGGCCGTGAGCCTTCGGCAGCTCGGCGGCATTGCCCGACGGCGCGGGGTGAACGACAGCGCGGAGGTGTTCTATCGCCAGGCTCTGGCGGTCGACCGCCGACGCTACGGCGATTCGCATCTCGTGGTGGCCGAGGATCTCAACGATCTCGGCGTTACCCTCGCCGAGCTGGGCAAGCTGGCAGCCTCCGACAGCGCGGCGACCGCCGTGCTCGCGATCCGGCAGCGATGGTTGGATCCCGGCCACCCCAGTGTCGTCCTCGCTCTGCACAACCTTGCGGCCGTCAGATACCGGCAGGGAAACTACGAGGAGTCGGAGCGAATGAAGCGGGAAGTGCTCCAGCGGCGGCACCGGCTGTACCCGGATGGCCATCCGGACGTGGCAATGGCACTCAGGGAGCTCGGCTCCGTCATCAGCGCACAAGGGCGCTACGAGGAGGCGGAGTCACTCCTGGTCCATGCGCACGTCATGCAGCAATCGCTTCTGGGGCCCGCCCATCCGCAGACCTTCCTCACGCTGAGCGAGCTGGCCGTTCTCAGATACTGGAAGGGCGACCTGGCTGCCGCCGAACGCGACATGCGTCAGGTGTACCAACATCTCAGGGAGACCCTCGGGGAGGATCACCATAGAACCCTGGGCTCGCTCACCAACCTGGGCGCTATCGTTCGCGATCGGGGAGACTACCGCGCGGCGGAGCCGCTGCTTCGCCGAGCCTTGGCTCTGAACCGGAAGCTGTTCGGGGACGAGCACCAGAACGTCGCGAGCAGCTGGGCCAACCTGGGCGGGCTGCTCATTCTCAAGGGCGACACGGCGGGTGCCGAGCGGGCGGATCGCCAGGCACTCGCCATCGATCGCAAGCTGCTGCCGGCAGGACACGACCTCATCGCCTGGCGATTGCACCATCTGGGGTTCGTCCTGACGGCCTCCGGCCGTGCGGCGGAGGCCGAGCCGCTGTTGCGGGAAGCACTGATCATTCGAGAGAAGAAGCTGCCACCGGGAGATCGTTTAACGGCGAAAACCCGGCTGCGGCTAGGGCAATGCCTCGTGCGATTGGGCCGGCTGAAGGATGGCGAGGCGCTGATGGTGGAGGGTTATCGGGTGCTGAGCGCCATCGACAACTTGCACGCCCGGCGGGATGCGTCCGAGGGCGCCGCGGTCCTGGCGGAGTTCTACGCGTCGCACGGCCGCGGGCGAGAGGCGGCCCGTTACCAGGCGCTGGCAAAGGCCGCCGCCCCTCGATAGGTCCTCAGTGCACCCGTGCCACGATGGGGATGATCCAACCCGGCGCCTTGGTCTTCGCCTCCAGCCGCAGCTCTCCAGGGGTCGTCGGAGTGAACTCGAAATCCGCCGTCTCTCCGGGGCCGGTCAGGAGGTAGGCCGAACGCTCGCCCCGCTGCGCTGACGGCAGATCGGCTCCGTCCTTGGCGATCGGGCGCCAGTTCACCAGCGCCGAATCAGACATCAGCGAAAAGATCACCCGCCAGTCGGGGTTGATGTTGATCAGGCGGAGGCGGTAGGTCCTGCCGGCGGAGAGGTCCATTCGCGGCGGGTTTTTACTGCCGTTGACCAGTCCCGGCGATTCGAAGCCGAACGTCCTCCCATGTCCCCCTCCCCGACCGGATGGCGCGTATCCGAGTGCGCGACACTTAGGTCGACGCTCAACGATCCCTATCCGAGGTGGGAAAAATGAGGAAACTACTGGCTCGCACCTGCCTGCCGATCATCGGACTGGCCTTCGCCTGTAGTGGCGACGAGCCCACCGACCCGACATCCGCCCCTGCGGAACCGCTGCGTCGCCTCGCCGAGGAGGCGAGCCCCTCGGTGGTGATCGCATCCACCGCGGTCGATCAGGCCAATGACGTGGGACGCTATACCTCCCTGGCGATCGGACCCGATGGGCGGCGTCACATCACCTATTTCGACAACACCAACAGGAACCTCAAGTACGCCTCCTGCGCCGGCAACTGTGCGGTCGCCGGGAGCTGGAGCAAAGGCGTGGTAGACAATGCGGACGTCGGCGCCGGCAGCTCGCTCGAGATCGGCGCCGACGGGCGCCGCTACGTCACCTACGCCGACCTGGGCAACAACAGGCTCAAGTTCGCCACCTGCCCGCCGGCCTCGAGCTGCACGGCGCCGGCCGACTGGGTCAGGGCCACCATCGACCCCGACGGACTCGCCGGCCTGTGGAGCGCGCTCGCGGTGAGCCAGGACGGAGCGAAGGAGGTGGCCTATCTCGGCAAGACCGGGAGCACCGGCGACCTCAGATACGCGGTGTGTCAGAGCGGTTGCGGCCAGGCGGCCAACTGGTTCAGGGTGGTCCTCGATCAGATCGGCCCGAGCTTCGGTGGTGGCACCCCCACGCTCGCCATCGGTGGAGACGGCCGGCGGCACATCACCTACTACCACCGGGGTAAGGAAGAGCTCAGGTACGCCACCTGCGTCTCCAATTGCACCAATGCCTCCATGTGGGTGAGGTCGATCATCGACACAGATGCCGGGCTGCACAGCTCATTCGTGCTGGCGGGCCCCTTCGGATTGCGCCACGTGAGCTACTACGACGCCGTCCAGGGCAATCTCGAGTACGCCCGGTGCGGCTCGAACTGCGGTTCGGCCATCAACTGGAAGAAAGTGACCGTCGCATCGTCGGGCGACATCGGCCTCTACCCGTCTCTCGCCGTCGAGCCGAACAACCGGGTCCATCTGACCTTCTATGGCGCCACCGGGAGTGCGCTGTACTACGCGACGTGCGCCACCAACTGCTTCGTGGCGTCGAGCTGGAGCAAGTCGGTGCTCGATGGGTCGTTCTCGGCGGTGGGAGAGTACCCTTCGCTCGCCGTGCAGGCGGGAGTGGCGGAGGTGAGCTACTACGATCGCACCAACGGGAACCTCACGTATCTCAGGCGGACGCCGTGAGGTGTCGAGGCGATGCGGCAGGAGCCGGTCGAGCATGATGGTGGCTCCGGTTCAGCTGGGGCGCAGTGCGGCGCTCGGGCGCGGATCGGGGGCCACGCCTCTGGCCAGGAGCCACAGCCCGAGCGGCACCTCGAACGCCAGCATGGGCAGCCACATGAACGACGCAAGCGGGCCGCGGAGCCAGCCCGCGAGCTGCAAGGGCAAGCCGATCACCAGCAGGAGCGACGCGGCGAATCCCAGCATCGCAAGCGGTGCAGGGATCGTCCGGCCCCGAAGGAGGAGGTACGTGAAAGCCGTGCTGCCGACGGCGAAGAACGTCGCCGTGAGGGCCGAGTCGTCCCGGAGCAGATACGCGGCGAGCGCGTGCGTGGCGGCGATGTCGGGCGCGTCCGGCCCGCGTGCCGTGGCGAGCCAGAACAGCGTGAGTGTGACCGGGACGGAGAGAGCGGCGATGATACCTTCGCCGACCCGACACACCAGGCCGAGGAGCGCCAGATCGCCGTCCTGATCCCGGGTGATCGCGTAGAGTGTCACACCCAGCACCAGGGCCGAGAAACACTGGACCAGGCCGAGGATCACGAGGAGCCCCGCATCTGAGGCGTGCGCAGCGATCCCGGCGAGCTTCGCTGCGATCCCGTCGCCGCTGGCGGCCCGGCGGAACAGGACCAGGCTGGTGAGGCCGGCAGCGATGTAGGCGAGAAAGGTGAAACCGGCGATTCGGGCGTTCGTCGCGCGAGTCATTGCGGGCATCCTGTGGGGGACGGGGTGCACGACGAGGCCCAGTTGACCGGAGTTTCAGAATGGCACGCAGTGAGGGATGTCGGGGTGGGTTGTGAGCGGTTCCCCAAGAAACTACGATGCCGCGATGGACCCGAATTCCTCCGAGGCCCTCGTTCGGAGACGGGACGCCGCGACGCTCACATGGCGCGGCCCGGCACTGATGCTCTTTGCTCGCGCGGCTTGTGCGGTTGGAGCGCAAGCCGTTGTCGCGGCCGTCTTCGCCCTGCGATCGTCGCCGACTCCATGGCATGATGCTGAGCCATGGCTGCCCGTATACGGGACCTTGATCGACGCCGGATGCCTGGCGCTGCTCTGGCGGCTCACGCGCCGCGAGGGCATCCGCCTGTTCGACCACGTCGGCTTCGAGCGGACTCGACTCGTCCGCGATGCACTGCTCGGCTTGGCGCTTATCCCGGTGTGCCTCGTGTTCATTCTTGGTGGCGTCTACGCCGCCGGCTGGCTCGTGTACGGGACGCTTGCGCCGCCATACCTGTTGAGGGCGTGAGGCAGCCTTGTCCGGTCGCTACTTCGGGGGGAGGGAGCCGGCCCATTGAGCGGCCCGGTCTATCCACGTCCCTAACTGTGCATCCTCGACGAGTCCCTTCGCCTCCACCAAGACCCAGGCCTTCATCGGACGCCCAGTCAGATCGAACACTCGTGTGTGTGGCTCCGCCAGAGCTCCGCGGGCCTCCTCAGGGCCGAGGCGCACGATCAGCGCATCCCGGTGCACGCCGCAGCACATGTTCCCTTGCAGCATGAAGATGATCCCACCAAACATCTTCCTTTCTGTTATGCCGGTACGCTTGCCCAGGTGGGCTCGAATGCGTGCGGCCAGGGTCTCATCAAATGCCATCGGCCCCGTTGCCCTGATGGAAGAAGATGCGAGAGCGTCCGCCTGCCGATTTGCGCATCAGTCGCAGGCGATCCTGCCCGCGAAGGCGGCGCTGCCCGCCGATCACTCTGCGGAGAGGCAGGTCTGGGGAATCCAGCCGGCACGGCCACTCGGAGCCGTCACCCACGCCCAGCCATTGATCGCGTGCTGGAGAATCACCTCGGTGCCGGCTTGCACACTCAACTCCCGCGCCGTGTAGTCCTGCAGCATGAGGGCCTCCGAACCCTCCTGCCGCAGCAATGGCTCCGGCACCCACCCCGCGCGTCCATCAGGGCCCGTGCACCACCGCCACCCCGGATTCTCCGGATCGTCCGCACCGACCAGGACCCGATCACCCGCCTGCACGGTGATCGGATCGGGGTACTGGGCCGTGTATTCTCGCACCACTCGCAGAGTCGGTGACCCTTAGCCGACGTGTGCCATGGCCTCACTGCCTTTGGCGGCCTTGACGATCAGAGCGGCCACCGCGGCAGGCTGGGAGACGTAGATCGCGTGACTTCCCGCGACCTCGACGACTGTCGCCCCTGCACGCTTGGACATGACGCGTTGGGCGGGAGGTGGGATCATCCGGTCGTCGGTGGCGACCAAGTACCAACTCGGCTTCGATTTCCAGGCGGGCTCGGTGATCGTCCCGCTCAGCGCCTCGACCCCCCATGGGACCTGGGAATCTGCCATGAAGGCTGCCCGTTCCGGGTCCACGTCGCCGGCGAAGGAGTCGTGGAACTTGGCCTTGTCCAGGAGCAGGTAGCCGTCCTGAGGCGGTAGGATCGGGGGAACCGGAGCGCCCGGCGGTGGATCCTTGATCAAGGAGGACACCGACTCCCCTTTGTCGGGTGCAAAGGCGGCAATGTAGACCAGCCCCACCACCTTCGGATCGTTGCCCGCCTCGGTAATCACCGCTCCACCATAGGAATGGCCGACGAGGATCACGGGGCCGTTCTGCGCGGCCACTACCCGTCTGGTCGCTTGGACATCATCGGCTAGCGACAGCGTGGGATTCTGGACAACGCTGACCGAGAAGCCTTCCGTCCGCAGGGATCTATAGACCGCTTCCCAACCAGAGCCGTCCACGAATCCGCCGTGGACGAGAACGATGTTGATTGCATCGGAGCCAGGTGTCGCAGGCATGGAGGGCTCCTTTCCGGAGCACTAGCTGAGAGTGAGTGGGAATCGCCAGTCAGGGGTCGTCATAGAGGCATAATACTAATCTCGAAATCACCATCTCCGCCGGCCTACGCGGCTGGACCGTGCCCGCCCGACCGTCCGTCCTCCTCCTGCATGTGCGCGGTCGTCGAGTCGTAGCGCCACTTCTGATAGACGAAAAAGAGCGCCATCAGCACCAGGGCAACACCGGCGCCGATGAGCGAAGCGACCGCGGTGCGCTTCTCCCGAAGCAGTCCCCCGGCGAGCATGGCCACGCCGACCCCGGCCACGATGCTGTTGAGGAAGGCGACCATGCTCGCGGTCGTGGTGATGAGGCCCACGAAGGGTCCCATGTGGAGCGCCGGGGTGGATTGATTCTCCGGCCATCGCCCCGACTCGGGGGAGAAGTGCTCGGCCGCCTCCGGGCCGAGCGTCCGATAGTACTGGCGGATCCGGGCGATGCCGCGCAGATACAGCATCCCCTCGAGGTTGCTGTCCACCAGCCGGACGGCGGTGAACAAGCCCAGGATGAAGAGCGCGGGCAGCACGATGGCGACGAAGGGCCCGAACAGCTCGGGCGACCGGGAGGCGAAGCCCAGCGCCACCAGCGAGCTGGACAGTGAGAAGAGGTAGAGCGATGCCCGGGTGCCGACCTCGCTGGTGTTGGCGCTGACCGCGCTCTGGAGCACGTAATGCTCCGTGGTCAGCGCCGAGATGATGGCCGATGACGGCTCCTTCTCATTCATGAGGACCGAGCCTTCGTGTATCGGATGTCGAAGTCGCGCTGCCAGCTCTGGCCGTCCTCGGAGCGCTCCCAATAGGCCGCGATGCTCCGGCCGTCGTCGCTGAAGGTGCCCTGGAACCGTTGAAAGAAACTGGGCCCCGCCTGTCCCCGGATCTTCCAGACCCCACGGGCGAGGGTCATCTCATAGACCCGCCGGACGCCCCGGCCGTCCGCGTACAGGCAGGTGAACGCTCCGCTCGGGTCATCCACCCCCATTACGGTCACGATCGGAAACGGCGAGTTCTCGCGCCACACAGCGGGTGTGCTGGGCAGAAGGTCCGCGGTGGCATGCTGCAGGAGAAAGGCGCCCCCTTCCACCCGCGCGAACTCGGCCCGGCCCCGCAGGACCGTCTGGCTCTCTTGGGTGATCTCGAAGGTCCACGCGCCGAGCAGGGCATCGAGCGGGCCGGGTCTCCATTGTGGCGACTGTGTCGGCATTGGCACATCTCCTGGGAAGCATCTACGGCCTTCGATACCGCGCCTGCAGGAAGAAGTACAGCCCGTAGCATATCAAGCCGAGCCGGGTCTTCAATGCCCGATTTCAAGACCGGATGTCCTCAACGGCTTGCCGGCTTCCTGCACGATCACACGTCCTATCGCCTGCCGGAGCTACCGCTTTTTGCAGGGTCGCGTACATTGGGCGCGTGACCCACTCCGCCTCGTTCGCCCCACCTGAAGAGACCCCGCGCCCGCTGGTCGTGGTGGTCGATGACGAGCCCCTCCTTCGCAAGCTGATGGGGGCGGCGCTCGAGGGCCACTACCGCGTGCTCCTGGCCGAGGATGGTGCCGGAGCCCTGCGGTTGTTCGGGGGAGTGGGCATAGAGAGTATCGCGGCCCTTGTGACCGATATTCGAATGCCCGGCATGGATGGGCTCGCGCTCGCGGCGGCTATCCGAGACCGGGGCATTGAGGTGCCCATCCTGTTTGTGTCCGGGTATGCCGTCATCGGACAAGCGCCGGGGCCAACGCTGCCGAAGCCATTCTCGCCCGATGACCTCCTGGCCGCGGTCCAGCAGCTGCTCAACAGCACACCTGGTTCAGGCCAGGTTCACTAGCTCGCCGACCACCGCTCGCTTCATTGCGGCCATGGACGGACGCATGAAGAGCATCTTGTCGATGTGGTTGCTGGCCGGACCGTTCCACCAGTCCGCCGCCGCACAGATTGCCGAGTATGGTCCGGCGCAGCTGGCACGCCAAGCCGTAGACATTCGGGCTCCGTACCTGGCCCAAATGGCTAAGTCCAATACGGCGCCACATCCTCCAAGGCCGGTGCGAGGCACTCCCCGGTCCAGACGACGTTCAAGCGCGCGACCGGTTGGTTCAAACCCTGGTCGATGGCCAACGAGATCAGCAAGAGGATTGAATGGGATCCGAAGGCGCCCCTCGGCACCGGGTTCGCCCGCGAAGAGGCCCAGCGTCAGGCCCTGACAAAGCTGTTTACCGCTGGCCGGACGCCATCGCGCTCAATTCGGAGCTCGGCACTGGGAGCAGGATAGGTGCCTCCGAAGAGGCAGCCCTGCGCCAGCGATTGCACGACGAGTTCGCGCGAAGTCCGCTGTACTGGACTGATGCGGACAAGCAGAGCGTGCACGAAACGATCGTGATTACGACGATGCTGGCACTGGCGGGCCATGCGAATGCGACGCGGGACAACGACGAGCGTGCTCAAGCCTTGTTTCGCGAGGCCGGGCGCAAGAACGTCACCGCCCTGACGAACGCATCGCTGGTCGATCTCAGCAATGCCCGCTTGGCCCTCGATCGACAGTGACGTCGCCCGTCGGCTGCATGACCACAGTGACTACTACGGACGGCGCCGGGCCACAACGGTCCGCCCGCCCACCTCAAGCTCCAACTCCTGGTATTGTCCGCCAGAAAGCGCTTCAGGCCGCGCGGTCATCAGGCTCCCGCTGAGCAGATCAAAGGACGTGATACCGTCCTGAGTCACCCACCAGTATGGCCAGACCACGGCGTGCTGAATCGGGGAGACTCGGAACGGACCGGCGAGTAGTGGAGCGGTCAAGTCACCGGAGTGAGTGACCGGTCGTGTGCCTGCCCATTCGAAGCGCGCTGTCACGGACTCCCGTTCAAACTGCAGTCTCACCGTGGTGAGGAACGCACGACGATCGAGGCGAAGAGTGCCAAGCACGGTATGCTGGCGCAGTCCCCCTCGTGCGGCGGCAACGGCTCTCCATGCGACCAGCAGCTCGTTCGCTTCCTGCCGGCCGCCGAGGACGCTCGAGAGGGTGCCGCTGTCTCCAGTGGCGAGGGCGCTGAGCAGCCTGGCGGCACCGGCATTGAACGCCCGGGCCTGCGCGACGGCCTCAGCGCCCTGGCGCGCATTGAAAATGTCCATTGCGGCAGCGCCCGTGGCGCTGATCGCCAGGTGATCGTCCACACGCTCGATGACAAAGAGTGACCCGTCCGTCCCGGCGAGGTATGTGCCTTCGAACGGCGCGAGCGTGCTGCGGGAGGCTCCGGCCACATCGGGAGGCATAACCACAGCCGAATCGCGCAGCAGCTTCCGTACGTTCCGCACCACGAAATGGCGGGTGCTGGCGCCGTTGAGACGATTGTTTGCCAGCACGATGATGACGGCGCGATCAGGCAGATAGCGATGAAACTCGCCGTTCAGGCCGACGCTCGGAGCATCGCTCCCATGCGAGAAGGACAGCCGCCGCCCCAGGGAATCCCGCTCGATCTCCCAGTCGTAGCCCACACCGAGCCCGGGGGTACGCGCGAACTGGACGGCGAACTGGCGCCTGGTCGCGTCCTCAGGAATTGCACCCCCGCCTCGCAGCGCCAGCTCCCACAGGTAGAGGTCGCGCGTGGTCGACAGCATGCCTCCGTTGGCCAGCAGCATGGCACGCGGACCCCCGCTCGCACGTAGCCGTGCGAGCGGTGACCCATGGTCGACGGGCGGCGTATACGTGTGCGCGATTCTGGTGGTGTCCCAGGCGGGGAGGTTGTACCCGGTCTGCCGCAGGCCGCCGGGGAGCAGTAACCGCTGTCGCAGGAAGCTTTCGAAGTCCTTCCCCGTCACCCGGGTGACGACCATGGCGAGCAGGGTGATGCCCGCATTGGAATAGCTGTAGCGCGCGCCCGGACGACTGCCGAGGGGACTTGTGAATACGACCTTTCGGAGTGAATCCAGTGTCACCGGATCGTAGTCGCCGATCGGGGGGTCGACGATCCCCGAGGTATGGCTCATCAGTTGATGGAGGGTGATGTCCCGCTTGTCCGGAGGCGCATCGGGAAAGAACCGGTGCAGGCTGTCGTGCACGCCCAGCACGCCCTCGTGGACAAGTACGAGAATCGCGTTGGTCGTGAACGGCTTGGTGATGGACCCGATGTCGAAGATCGTCTCTGCCGTGTTCGGGATCCGGAGCGCCTCGTTGGCCCAACCGTAGCCCTGGCTCAGAAGGACTCGACTCGAGTCGGCTACGAGCACGCTGCCTGAGAATCCGAACGGCACGGCGCGTGCCAGATACTCGCCGATGCGCACGGTCCGTGGATTCACACCGACTGGCGGATTGCCTGCAGTCTCGACGCGGGAAGGCCCGGGCGTACCTGTGGCGAGTCCGCCGAGCAGGCCGAAGCAGGCCAGCCTGACGAGGAGCGTCAGTGCCCAGCTAGGAACGCCGGCCTGCCTCGGCCTGTCGGCTGCATTTGCGGGTTAGGCGTCACCGCAGCAGCGATGCTCCCACTGTAGCACGGCCCCATATCGCTCGTCCGCACCCCCTCGCGGGCCCGATCACACCGCCGCCGAGACCTACCCCATGGACGTCGGGCTCCGCGTAGTCGACTTCCGGCATCTTGTTGAGCAAGTCGATCGCTTGCTTCACACCACAGGCCGCTGGGGCGGCAGGGACTTCGATCATGTAAAACATTCGGGGGGGTCGATCTTCGTCCCTTTCGAAGTACACCCCGGGCCTTCGCCTCTTGGTACACGGCCTGCCGCTGCGCAGCGCTGACATTGCGACGGAAGCCGACGACAACAATACGATGAGGTAATCGTGCCGCCTGCCCGAGGTGCTCGCACCCAGGTCGAATCCCCGTAGTACCACGCTAGTGTGAGGGTGCTTGGGGTGGCCTGGTTGGGGGTCCTCGCCACCACTGGGGACGCGAGCACATATAGCGCAGAGAACATGCTAGGGAGACTCCTCCCGCATCGGGACTCCGGGTGATCAGCCCTGCTCGGGCTCCGTCTTTGCCAGTTAGGCCACAACCGGCGTGGAGCTCGCGACTCAGTTCGGCGCAAACTCCACCAGCACCTCGTTCACGGTGGGGACGAGGTTCGGAACCGGTACCTGGAGGTGGCCGATCGTGGCGAGCAGGCCCTCAAATTCGACCGAGCCAAGCCCCGTGGCCGTGTGAAACGCGACACGCCGGCCGCTGACATCCGCAGTACCCGTGTAGCCGTAAGTGGCCTGGACTCGGGCCGCTGCCCCCGCGGGGACGATCCGTGAGCACGTCCAGCCCAAGCTCGAACTGCTCGGCGGGGACCCGAAGCTGAGCCGCCCACCTTCGACGCTGACGTCGCGTCCCACAGTGGCCCCGATGAGCCGCGGTGGGACATCGCCTTCGACGGTCTGCAAGTCATAGCTGCTAGCCAGCTCGACGGGCTCGGTTGCGCTGCAGCCCATGGCTGCGAACGATAGGACCCAGGTGGCGGCGGTCGAGCGCGTTGTGGCTCCGGGAGAGGTGTGCGGCCTAACGAATCTGCAAATCAGCTGCAGGCGATCATGCCGGGGCCCACACAAATCGATCGCTTCCTTATCGCCATCGCCCACACGGAAGGGTCTGCCCACACGGAGGCCGAGGCTCCTCGGCCTGTCGGCTGCATTTGCGGGTTACGCGGCAGGGCGCGTGATGACTGCCTACAAGTTGAGCCGCGGATACCACACGCCGCGAACCACCGGCGGCCCGATGTTCAGCAGGACGTGGCCCGCGTCCAAGGTGCTCACATCCACGTCGGGGATCACACCCAGCAGCCGCGCGCCAGCCGGCAAGTACCGACTAGCCGCTTCCTGCGCCAGCGCGTGAGCTTCGCTCTCACTGGTGGCCGTCGCTCCGATGCCGAAGCCCTAGTACCACGGGGAACCAGAACCGACGCAGCTGACAATGACAAACCGGGTCGCTCACGAATCCTGGTAGTTGTCACCTTGACTCTGAATAGACTGCAACCCCCTCCCCCCAACCCCCCCCTACCTGCCTAGAGAGCCTAACCTTTCTGATGGCAGCCTCAAACCTCCCGCCTCAGTCGCGCATCCGGATCAACGGCGCGACCTTGCAAGCCAATCGTCGCGATGACCTGCCGGAACGGCACTGCAAGCCCCACAGCTAAATCGTGGCCCGCAATGTTTCCCCCATGCACGCCCAGAGCCCAAACGACCGTAGGCCTGGATCGAGCCTCGCCACGCCCGCCAGGCATGTCGCCAGGGCTTCGAACAGCCTACTTGATGAAGTCCACCCCCCCGCCTCGTTCGCGGCCAACGCCACCCCATCGGCGCGCACCGCCACCCGCCGGACGGTCCCGCCGACGGACACGGTCTTGAGGAGCGAGAGGCTCGCGCGGTCCACCAGGAGCACGGAGCCCCCGCGCGCCACGTAGAGCACCGCGTCGTCCGGCGAGAGGGCGAGCCCGAAGCCACCGCCCGCGGTCAGCTTTCCGGCGCCCGCCCCGGTCTCCAGGTTCCAGCTCACCAGGTCGCCGTCCTCGAGGGCCGCGTACAGGCGCGTCCCGTCCAGCGAGACCGCCGTGCCCTGCACCGTGCCCGAGACGCCGAGAAGGGTGGGATCGAAGGTGCGGAGAGCCGTGCCGTTCGCCATGTCGATCTCGACGACGTTGGCGTACGCCTGGTTGCCGTAGAGCCGCGGCTCGGTCGGGTGCCGGCTGAACGCGGTCACGCTGCCGACGACGCCGGAGACCGGGGTTGCGACCTTGGTCGCCAGGTCGATCTTCTCGACGCCGTTGCCGGTCCCGACGAAGAGGGCGGACTCGTCGGGCGAGAGGGCCACCGCGAGGAGGTTGTTCGGGATCGCGGGATGGAGCACGTCGAGCCGGGTATTGGTCGCGAGATCCACCACCGCGATCCCCTCGCCCTGGTCATCCACCGTCGACGCGACGTACGCCCGGGTCCCCGCCGCGTTGACGGCCACGTCGAGGCTCAGGCCGCCCACCGTGGCGACGCTGGGGAAGGTGAACGCCGATCCCTGCCCCCCGTAGAGCGTTCCAGCAACGGGATTGAGC
>CAVSLY010000036.1:0-12633 GCA_963728705.1 uncultured Gemmatimonadales bacterium | reverse complement strand
GCGAGGAGGATGTTCTCGGGTTTGATGTTCGCGATGAACCACCCCGTGCCGGTGGGCGTAGTCCAGGGCCTGCGCGACGTCTCTGGGTGATTCGAATCGCCTCGTCAACGCAGCTGGATTTTGCGCCGCAGTTTCTGCCGGAGATCCCCCATCCACGAAAGACATCGTCTCCACAGATGGACCTGCCGCTTCACAAGTGTCAAAGACCGGAAGGATATGGACATGTTGCAGACGAGCAATGATGCAATTCTCGCGAAGGAAACGCTCCAGACCGAGCGAGGCGGCGACTCGGGATGGAGCACCTTGAGCGCCGCCCGCCTGTCGTCGTCGACATCATGGGCCAGGTCGATCGTGGCCGTCCAGCGCCGGCCGAGCTGCGCTCGAGCAGGTAGCGGTCGGCCGGAAGAGGCCGAGTTGGCTTGGGAGTCAATCAGCTGCGGGTCCTACAAAGAATGCCCTGATGCTATGCCAGGCGGTCAGTCATGGCTGGGCTGAGGGTCACAGAGTGTGCGCCGACCACGCGGCCGACCCCGCCTTCTCTGACCGCCCCGACCAGCCCAATTCGGGATCGGGTCCCGCGCGGATGCCCGAGGCTGGCTGACCGGCGGGCCTATAGAGGAGGCCGCAGGCAGCAGAGGCCCGCATCGGGCGACGGGAGCACAGGGAGCGGAATATAAGGAGATTCCGAGAGCGTGGGTGAGCGAGACGAAGAACTTAGAGTTTTCAGGGGAAACCGGACACTACCAAACTAAAAAATATATTACCGTAACAATTTTACTGCCGCTATATAGTGTCATGGGTGGCGATGGGCGCAATCCTTGTTATGCTGCGAATGGGACAGTGCGCTGGAATGGGGCGCCGCGCGCGCCCCGCCTGGTGATCGTGCAATGTCAACAATCATGCAGCGGAGCTGAGCAATGGCTAAGGTCCTCATGGTACTCACCTCCCACGACCGTCTCGGGGATACCGGCAGGAAGACCGGCTTCTGGCTGGAGGAGTTCGCCGCGCCGTACTACGTCCTGCGAGACGCGGGTGTCGAGATTACGCTGGCCTCGCCCAAGGGCGGCCTGCCGCCCGTGGATCCGAAGAGCGACGAGCCGGATGCTGAGACGCCGGCCATGAAGCGGTTCCGGAGCGATCCGGCGGCGCAGCGCGCGCTGGCGAACACAGTCGCGCTCGCTACCGTGTCGGCGGACGATTACGACGCGGTCTTCTACCCGGGTGGCCACGGACCGCTGTGGGATCTGGCGGAGGATCGGCACTCCATCGCGTTGATCGAGCGGTTCTACGCGGCGGGGAAGCCGGTCGGCGCGGTCTGCCACGGTCCTGGGGTGCTCCGCCGCGCCAACGGGCCCGATGGAGCTCCGCTGGTCAAAGGAAAGATGGTGACGGGATTCGCCAACACCGAGGAAGCCGCGGTCGGACTCACCGACATCGTTCCCTTCTTGGTGGAGGATGTGCTCAAGGCCAACGGCGGCAAGTACTCGAAGGCGGATGACTGGGCCAGCCATGCGGTGGTGGACGGGAATCTGGTCACTGGTCAGAATCCGGCATCTTCGGAAGCGTCCGCCAAGGCGCTGCTCGAGCGCCTCGGGGCGATGGTCCACGCCTGAACGCGTAAGCGGACAGGCCGATGCATCTAGGTCTCACGCAAGGAGCAGCCATATGCAGATCACGGACATTCTGCGCCAGATGGGCGGCCTGCAGTCGATGGCTCGCGAGCTGAGAATCAGCGAAGACCAGGCGGCCAGCGGGGCGGCCGCGCTGGCGCCGGCGATCCTGGGCGGATTCAAGAAGCAGGCGCAGGTCCAGCCCACCGGGCTCGAAGGATTGGGCGGACTCCTCAGCCAGCTCGGCGGCGGCGGCCTGCTCGATGACGTCGTGGCGGCGAAGCCGACCGATGTGAGCCGGGGCAACGACGTGCTCGGTCAGATCTTCGGCTCCAAGGCCGTGAGCCGCGCCGTCGCGCAGAACGCGTCCTCGCAGTCAGGGCTGAGCCCGGACCTGCTCAAGAAGATGTTGCCGATGCTGGCCATGCTGGTCGCCGGCTACATGGCGAAGCAGCGCGGCGCGGGCGCCGGCGCCACCACCACACAGGCCTCGCCGTCGGCCGGGGGGCTCGGAGGCTTGCTGGGAGGGCTGCTCGGCGGAGGAGGGAGCAGCTCCGGCGGCACCGCTGGTGGGCTCGCCTCGATGCTCGACATGGACAGGGACGGGAATCCCCTGGACGACATCCTGCGGATGGCGACGGGCAAGGGATCGAGGTAAGGGTCGACCTGACTGCGGGCAAGGACCCGCAGTCATGTCTGTTTCACCACCTGCGTCGGCACCCAGCGAATCGCCGAGCGGAGCGACTTCTCCATATTGTTGAAGTGTGCTCTTGAGGTTGTTCACGCTCCCACAGCCTCCTCCCCACGTATTTCCTCACATGTCCAGGGGGGCGTTTCGAGCCGGCGTCGATGATCTACCGCATCCCTTTACGTCCCGCTAGTTTATGTGTCCTTTGGCGCCGTAGCCAAGTGGTAAGGAAGGGGTCTGCAAAGCCCCTGCCTATATTCGGGCGCTATCACTGCCCACGCCTCCCAGTGCCGGCTGGTGACATTCACCACTGTTCTGAGGTTAGGAGTAGAGATATCACGGAATAACACGGAATTAGTCCGAGACGGTATTTTGTAAGTTGGTCCCAGGCCAGGTAGCTCAGTTGGTAGAGCAGCGGACTGAAAATCCGCGTGTCGGGGGTTCGATTCCCTCTCTGGCCACTTGTCGTAACACCTTCACCCAACAAGTGTTGCTAATAAGCCAGCTCCCGTTCGTTGGGGCCTTTTTGTGTGTCTGAGTACTGGGGAAGTGCCTGAAAAACCTCGCACTCGGTACTTGACCGCGTAGTACAAGCAGAGAGGACTCGAGCCGCCAACGCGCTTGACTGGCTCCGCTCGGTCCCGTAGCATAAGCTCACTCCGCTGACACAGCCTTTCTGAGAAGCTGGGGGCGCCACACTGGGCGTCCCCACCTTCGCGACGCCCGATTCCGACGCCACGAAGGTTCCCAGATCGCTGAGCCGCTATTCTGGCAGCTCGACGCTGTGTTGGAAGGAACGCGCGGGAGGCCGCCATGATCGGCCGCGTCGGAGTTGTCGCCGCCTTGGCTCTAGCAACCGTGAGCGGGGGTATCACCGCCCAGGAGGCCACCGGTCGCGTTGACGGCTGGGTCCTCGCGCCCGACTCCCAGCCGGCAGCCTCCGTTCGTATTACGGCCAGCGGGCCGAGCCTGCAGGGTCGGCGCGACGTGGAGGCTGACACCCGGGGTTACTTCCGGCTGATCGCCCTGCCGGTCGGGACCTACCAGGTCCGCCTCGCGTTGATCGGCTACCGCCCTGTGGTACTCACCGATGTGAGCGTGGGCCTGGGCCGCACGACCTCGTTGGGCGAGATTCAGATGGAGTCCCAGGCGCTCGAGCTCGGCGAGATCGTGGTGTCGGCAAAGCGCGCGCTCCTGGATCTCGCCAGCGCCGCAGCCGTGACCAACATCTCCTCCAAGCAGTTCCAAGATCTTCCGACCGACCGCAACTTCCGCTCGATCATCAGTCTGGCTCCGCAGGCTGTCCACAGCGGCTTGCCCGACGACGAGGTCAACATCTCGGGAGGGACCGGTCCGGAGAACGCGTACTTCCTGGACGGCGTGAATATCACCGACCCGGTCTCCGCGATTACGAGCGCCGATCTGCCCTACAACTTCGTGCGGGAGCTCGAGATCAAGCAGGGCGGCTATGAGGCGGAATACGGCCGGGCCACGGGGGGCATCGTCAACGTCATCACCCACTCCGGGGGGAACCGTTTCGGCGGGCAGGTGTTCGGCTTCTTTACCAACGACGGACTCACCGCCGAGCCGAGTTTTCTGGCCTCCAGCGCCAAGGAGCCTGGCTTCTCAGAATACGACGTGGGTGGGAGTCTCGGGGGCCCGATCCTCCGGGACCGGCTGTGGTTCTTCACCGCCTACAACCCCAGCTTCCACCGGCAAGGCGCGGAGATCTCGGGGCTGGTGCTCCCGGACAATCGCGGGACGCAGCACCTCTTCGCGAGCAAGCTCACGTGGCAGGCGGGGCCTCACACCGACGTGGTGCTCACCGTCCATGGCGATCCCAGCGTGCATCACAGCTCCGATCCGAACGATGCGCCGAATGGCCTCGTCAACCCTGAAGCCATCACCGCCCTGGGTCATCATGGCGGGCTGGTGCTCTCCGCTCTGGTTCGCCAGCGTTTGGGCGGGAAGACGCAGGCGGAGCTCAGCCTGGCGCGGTTCACCCGGCACGATGACTTCGAGGGCGCGTCCGAGCTCGGGCGGACCGCGCCCCGATTCACTGATAGCACCGGGCTTGTTTCGGGCGGCCTCGGGATAAGCGATCGCGAGCACAGTGTGCGCACGGCGGCACGCGCCAGCGTCTCGGCCGCACTGGGGCCGCACGCAATCAAGATCGGCCTCGAATACGAGGATAACAGACTCGAGAGCGACTTTGATTTCTCAGCACAGCCGGGCTCGCCAGGGGGATTCATCCGGCGTGTCGACGACACCACGTACACGTGGGTTCGCCTCCGCACGCAAAGCGCAGTGCACAACCGGGTTCCCAGCGTCTACGTCCAGGACTCCTGGCGGCTCGCCTCACGGGTGACTCTGAATGCGGGGGTGCGCTGGGACGGGCAGTACTTTATCGGTCCGGCCGGCGATGTGGCGCAGAGCTTCACCGACCAGTGGCAGCCGCGGATTGGCCTGATCTACGGCTTCGGCCCGCGGGGGCCCCAGAAGCTCTTCGGGTCCTACGCGCGCTTCTACGAGCAGATTCCGCTGGCACTCACC
Source organism: uncultured Gemmatimonadales bacterium (assembly GCA_963728705.1). Classification (GTDB taxonomy): domain Bacteria; phylum Gemmatimonadota; class Gemmatimonadetes; order Gemmatimonadales; family GWC2-71-9; genus CAVVWJ01. Next base: position 7,782 of record CAVSLY010000036.1, on the reverse strand, counting down.
GGTGGTTATTACGGGAATCCGCAGCCGCTCGTCGTATTGAAATACGATCATGATCCGAGGATCGATCCCAATGGCGCGGACACGATCGTTGATCTCAGGTTCGTGCCGGGTGAGGTGGAGCCTCGACGCGATCTGGAGGGCCAGTCCCTCGACGAGTTCACCCTGGGCTACGAGCGGGCGGTCGGGAAGGTTCGGGCGGGAATCCGCGGAGTCTACCGCAGCCTCCGCTGGGCGGTGGAGGACGCGTTCAATACGGAGGCGGGAAAATTCGAGGTCGGCAATCCAGGGCGCGGCAATCTGGCCTTCACGCCCCGGGCCAGGCGCACCTACACGGCGCTCGTGGTCACGGTCGAGCAGCCCGCCGGCGGCCAGTTCGACTTCCTCGGCTCGTACGTGCTCTCCCGATCGTGGGGGAATTACGCCGGTCTCTACGATTTCGATGCGAACGGGGCCGGGCCCAACCAGTCGGAGCAATTTGACGCACCAGGGCGCTTTCCCAACAGCACCGGCCTGCTGCCCAACGACCGGACCGCACGTCCTCAAGTTCTCGGGCGCCTACCGGCTCGATTTCGGGCTCACCATAGGTGCCGCCCTCGGATGGATGAGCGGTATACCGCGGAACGAGTTCGGGTGTGCACCGGCATGTGAGAGCTGGGCCTTTCTCCGGCCTCGCGGGTCGGCCGGTCGGACCGATGCGGTGCTCGATGCCGGCCTACGCTTCAGCTACGAGCCCGGCCCATGGCGTGACACCACGCTCCGGCCCAGGGTGTATTTGGACCTGTATCAGGTGGGGAACCGGCGTACCCCATTGGCTCGGGACGACTTCCATTTCTTCGGGCTCGATCCCGACGGGAATCAGGCGTTTCCGAATCCGAACTACGGCCGGCCGGTGGTGTTCCAGCCGCCGATGAGCGCACGGCTCGGCCTGTCTGTGGATTTTGGGGCGGAGCCCTGACTGGCAATCACGGCATGCTCTCCCCCGTGAGCCGCACCAGAGCCGCACGGGCCTCCGTGACGTAGGGCAGCAGCTCCGGGTCCGGGTGCCGCCACATGTCGATGACGAATCGATACGAGGCGAGAGCCTCGTCGCGCTCGCCCAGGCGCTCGTTAACCCGGGCCTGCTCCAACCGCCCAAGTACGTTGAGAGGTCCCCAGGAGCCATACCAGTCGAGCCATGCCGCAGCCGCAGAATCCCTCCTCTGAGCGACGAGGAGTCTGGCCCGTAGGAGTAGCACGTCGGCCCATTCGGGCAGGCCGGGGAGCCTTCGCAAGACCTCCATCGTATCGTGTCTCGCCAGAGCCAGGTACATCGGACCGATTGCGGCGGCATCGCTCGCAACGGGATTGTCCGGGCTCGCCAACAGCGTCGCACCCGCTCGGGTGATCGCAGCCTGGACCGCGGACGTGTCGCCCTGACTGGCCCACCACGGCAGCGGGAACATCGCCAGCTCAGCATCCGGGCCCCTCAGCCATCGTTGAAAGAGCATCTCCGCGCTGTCCTTCGGCACCGCGCCGAGTAGCGCGAGCTGGATGACCATGAAGCCGGAGCCATCCGCCACGATCGGCTGCCGCCGCAGCACCTCGATACGCTTCCCGTAGATGGCCATGATTCGCCAGGCTCAATGCCAGCCCGTTGTTGGCGTCTTGCGGATAGGCCATCTTGGCCCGGCCAGGGCGGGGTCGCTCCAGCTGCCGCGCGCAGCCAGATGTCCGTCTCGGCCGAATCGGCGCAGTGGCGGAGCATAAAGGCCACGTTGTTCACCATCTCGTCCGACAGCGTGTCGAGGATGGGCTGGATCTCCGCGCGCTCCTCCGCCGGCGGTGCGTACAGGAGCCGCGCGAGAACGGGCGCAGCAGCAAGCGCGGCAGGCATGTTCTCGAGCGCAAGATTCATGGACGCAGCAGGCCGAAGGTAGGTCAAAGCCTGCCTGCAATCCCCGCGCTGCAACGTGCGCTCGATCGGGTGCACATATGCTTCACCAAAAGTCGAGTCCAGTGCGATCGAGCGATCGAACGCGTCCAGTTCCTGGGCCACGGTCGCACCGGCCTCATAGCCGGTGTGCTCGCGCGCTTCCCCCAGTTGGTACCAGACCTCCGGGTCGCCGGGATAGCTCAGGCTCGCGGTTTCCAGCATTCGGAACCGCCTTTCTCCAAAGAGTGACCGCCTCGCCGAATCGAGGGAGTCGTCGGTAAAACTGTCTCGTGCGAGGGCAATCAGGTAATCGGCGGTGATCAGGAGACTGTCACGCGGGGATAGCCCATGGTTGAGCCGGCCGGCTCGGAGGTAGAACGGGGCCGATACCGTATACCGCCGTCTCTCCAGCCGTGGGCGAGCCCCAGGCGCCGAAACGCCAGAGCGAAGGTTGTGTCCAGGGAGGTGGCGCGCTCGAAGTACGCGATCGCCGAGTCGAGCGCGCCCCGGCGAAAATGCTGCTCACCCTGAAGGAACGCCTTGAGCGCAACAATGGAGGTCGTTCCCACGGATGCGAGGCGCACCGGACCGCGGCTCGACACGCCGAGATCGCGCACGAAGGCGAAAGAGAGCGAGTCGGCGAGTGAGATCAGCCGGTCGGCGCGATCTGAACGCTCGAACTCGCCGCGCTGCGTGCCGGTCGGCACGTCGACCACGTCGCGCTCAGGCGAACCGAGTCACCGCCGATCGCGACGAGCTGACCGAAGATCGCCAGCCGAGCGCCGGTGCGGCGACCCAGATCCCGGGCCGAAGGAGAATCAGCCCGACCGGCCCAGCGGCGCAGCACGACCGTCGGCGAGACCGTGCGTAGCGGGCCCAGGCCATCGATCGTGCGGGCGAGCACGTCCACCAGTCCCTCGCGCCACAGGGCAAGCTTGGGATCGAGGACGTCGAACGGCGCGACGGCTACCAGGTTCGGGTCGAGCCCAGGTTCCGGTGGCCCACGTGAACGCCAGATGGCCACGGCTGCTGTCGCAAACCCGGCCAGCAGCGCAAGCGCAATCCATGTCGACCGTCGGCGGTCGAGTGAGCGTCATCCGCCGATTGCGCCCGGGATGTTTCCTCCCCAACGCCATCCTCGAGCGCGCGCCCGAACTGGACTGCGGTCGGGAACCGGTCGGCGGGCACCTTCTGGAGTGCTCGGTCGATCGCCCGCTCTACTTGAACTGGGACGGCTGGCCGTACCGTGCGGATCGCGGGTACTGGGTCCACGGCGTGCCGAGCCATGATGGCGCGATGGCTCGAGCCGGTGAACGGCGGCTGGCCGGCGAGCATCTCGTAGAGCACGCAGCCCAGGCTGTAGATGTCGGCCCGTCCGTCCACCGGCCCTGCGCCAGCCTGCTCCGGGCTCATGTAGGCTGGGGTGCCCAGCGAGAACCCCGTTTGCGTGAGCCTCTCACCGCCTTCGGCCTCCAGGGCCTTGGCGATGCCGAAATCAGCCACCAGCGCCTGGTCGTCGGAGAGCAGGATGTTCTCGGGTTTGATATCGCGGTGGATGATGCCCTGACGGTGGGCATAGTCCAGGGCGCGCGCGACTTCGGTCGCGATACTGGAGCGCGTGGTCAATGCGGGAGCTGCTGCTCGCGAGTGAGCCGAGACCGGAGCGACTCGCCCTCGACGAATGGCATCGTGAACCACAGGCACCCGGCGGTCTCGCCCGGAGTCGTGGACGCTCAGTATGTGGGGATGCTGGAGCCGGGCGACGGTTTCGATCTCGCGCAGGAAGCGCTCCGGCCCGAGCGCCTGCGCGAGCTCCGGGTGAAGCACCTTAAGCGCGACAGGGCGCTTGTGCTTCAGGTCGCGGGCGAGGTAGACCGTCGCCATGCCGCCGCGCCCGAGTTCGCGTTCGAGCGTGTAGCGACTGCGCAAGGAGTCCGCGAATGAAACGGGAGGGGTGGACACGCTCTGGCCGAGGATGGGGACTCCCCTAATCTGTTGGGCCGGACGGTGTCGCACCAGCGCGTAGGGCCCTGAGCCGGCCAGATTGCCTGATTCCTCCGATTGATACCTGATTAGTACCTGAACTCCGCGTTCCTGGAGGGTTCTGGCTGGCGCTGGACCGCTCTTTGGATTGTCCTAAGTTGTTGCTGAAGGCTGCCGAATGGTTCTCCGTGGCTTTCGGCTGATCGACCTTTGACGCCCTGAAAATCCGCGTGTCGGGGGTTCGATTCCCTCTCTGGCCATTCCCCATAACTCCAACCAGATTTTCCTACTAAGATATCCTGCGACCGCTCGAGCGAGCGGCCGTTTTGCTGGCCCGTGTGTGCCTAATGAGCAGAAGTTCAATCACGCGGAACCGCCGGATCCTCCCTTCAACCAACCCTCAAGACGTTATGGGGTTAAGAGACATGCACGCCGACAGTTCACCTTGGCTCAAGCGGTGGGCTGCCGAGGCTTGCTGGCAATCCCTAGCCCTCCACCACACATTTTAGTCATCCCCTCCAGGCACTTTCGTGACGGTGGTCGACTCGCCTCTCGCTGATGCCCTCCGCGACCGCTATCTGCTCGAGCGCGAGCTGGGGCGTGGAGGCATGGCCGCGGTCTACCTCGCTCGTGATCTGAAGCACGGCCGCCTGGTTGCTCTCAAGGTCCTACATGCGGAACTCGCCGGCGCGCTGGGAGCTGACCGTTTCCTGCGCGAGATCAAGCTCGCCGCTGGCCTAAGTCACCCGAACATCCTGCCCCTCTACGACTCCGGTACTTTGGCGCTGGCGGATGGTGTGCCGGGCCTCTACTACGCCATGGAATTTGTCGATGGAGAGTCGGTGCGGAGCCGACTGACGCGGGAGCGTCAGCTGTCCGTAGAGGATGCGCTCCGGATCGCGAGCGACGTAGCCGCCGCTCTAGCTTACGCCCATAAGCAGGGCGTCATCCATCGTGACATCAAGCCCGAAAACATTCTGCTATCAGGCTACCGCGGGGCCTTAGGCGACTGGCGCGTCTTCTTGGCGGACTTTGGCATTGCGAAGGCCGTCGAAGCAGCAGGTGCGGAGCGGCTGACGGAGACGGGGCTCGCGCTAGGGACTCCGACCTACATGAGCCCCGAACAGGGGAGCGGGGAGCACAACCTGGATCAGCGAAGCGATCTCTATGCGCTGGGGTGCGTGCTCTACGAGATGCTCGCCGGACAGCCCCCGTTTACAGGGGTGACTGCTCGGGCAGTTCTGGCTCGCCACGCGCTGGACCCGGTCCCGTCCCTCCGAAGCGTGCGGCCGACCGTGCCGGAATCCCTCGAACGGATCCTCACCCGGGTGCTGGCGAAAGTGCCGGCCGATCGGTTCGCCACAGCCACGGAGTTTGGCCAAGCGCTCGCGGAGGGCGCGACGGCCAGGCGGCCGCGACCTCGACTCCTCCCTCGTCTCAAGACTCGACGTTCCGTTCGGCTCGCCGTACTCGGCGGGGTCGCGTTAGCTGCTCTTAGCGTATTGGGGGTTCTCCTCTTCCGAGGGCACCCCACCTCTGCGGTCAATACCGATCCCAGCCTCGTGGTGGTCCTCCCCTTCCGCGTGACCGATGCCGACTCGAGCTTGAAGTATTTGCGTGACGGCATGCCCGACCTGCTGGCCGTAAAGCTTACCGGCGAGGGAGGGCCGCGGGCGGTGGATCCGCGGGCAGTGTTCAATCGATGGCGACGCGTTGCTGCCTCTCCAGACGATAATCTCGATCTCACGCGGGCGGTTGGGATCGCCAAGAGTTTTGGTGCGGGACGACTGGTGGACGGCAGCATCGTGGGCACCGCGAGCCATCTGATCCTCACAGCCTCGGTCATTGCGGTTCCGGCAGGCGGAACGCTGACCCGCGCCAGCGTGGCAGGGCCGGCGGACAACCTGCCCCTGCTGGTCGACCGACTCACGGCACAAGCTCTCGCCGGCGAGGCGGGAAGGACGGATCTGGCGACTCTGACCTCTCTGCCGGCGATTCGAGCTTACCTGGACGGCAAGGCAGCGCTTCGGGCGGGCCATTTCGATGATGCTTTGAAGAGCTTCGATCACTCGCTGAATATCGACTCGACATTCGCGCTGGCGGCGTTGGAGGTCCAGGAGGCTTCTGGATGGGCATCCGGGTGGCTGCCCCAGGACTATGGGGCGCGTGGGGTATTGCTGGCCTGGCCAGTGCGGGACCGCCTGAGCCCCCGGGATCGCGCCCTGCTCCTGGCCCACGCAGGCCCACGCTTTCCCGCCCCGTCGTCGACCGCCGAATTTCTGGAAGCCGCGGAACAGGCGGTCGCCGCGGCTCCGGAGCGCCCCGAGGCATGGTACAAGCTGGGCGATGAATACTTCCATTGGGGGGCCCTGCTGAGCCTTCCTCACCCGCTGGGGCAGGCAGCGGCCGGCTTGCGGCGGGGCCAGGAGCTCGACTCCGCGGCCGGTCGAAAGCCGGATGCGGGCCCGCTCGAGCATGTCTTCGACATCGCCGCTATCGAGGGTGATACCGCGAGCGTCCGGCGGCTCGGAAGCGCCGCACTCGCTGATCCCGATAACGAGTCCGCTGACTACGTGCGATGGCAGATGGCCTATGTCCTCGGCGACTCCGTCGCACTTTCGGCGCTCAGGGCACGATTCGACAGGATGAATATTGCCAGCCTGACCGACATCACACTGCGGAGCCAGGAAACCGGCTTCGCGCCCGATGACGCCAGACGTGCGGTCAAGGCACTGCTCAGTACCGCCAAGACCCACGACGAGCGGCAGTGGGCCCTTTCCCAGCTCAAGCTCCTGGCATTCAACGGCGGCCGCCCCGGGGAAGCGCTGGCCGCAACGCGTCGGCAGGGTCGGGACGCGGAACAGGTCCTGATCCTTGCCACCCTGTTCTGGGATGGCGATTCGAGCGCCGCCCTTCGAGTGTTGCGGACTTCCGCCGAGACGGCTGACGGGCCGCTCGCCCGTTCTTCGCGCGGAGCGGCCGAACGAAGCGGGGACATCTGCATTACTGAGCAGTGGCGGCTGGCACACGGGGAGTTCGGGAATGTTCCCTCGGCGATCACCAGACTCCGGGGCGCGGTCCCTGTAGGCCTTTCTGTCCACGACTCCTCCAATGTGGCAGAGGAGGCCCAGGTCTGCGCCGCGCTGCTCGAGGCCTGGTTGGCATCCGCTGCCCGGCACTCCGACGCACCTCGCCATGTCAACCGTCTCGATTCTCTGTCACGGAAATCCCCTGCCGGCTGGAACGAGGCCTGGAATCTGGTGGTTGCAAGGCTGCTGGAGGCTCAGGGTGACGTGCCTCGCGCGTTGGCGGCCGTGCGGCGTCGTGTTTATGGCATGGTGCCGCGGTATCTCTCCACCTACCTACGCGAGGAGGGCCGTCTGGCCGCGCTAGGGGGAGACAGGGCCGGCGCGATCCGCGCCTACCAGCACTACCTCGCGCTCCGGTGGGATCCGGAGCCGTCGCTCAGGCCCGAGGTCGACCGGGTGCGCGCCGAGCTGGCAGAGCTGGTCGGCGAGCCCCGGTGACTGCGCCTCAGTCGAGCACCCCGAAATCCACTGATAAGCCCAGGCGGGCACTCATAGGAGCTTGGAAATCAAACGGCCTGCCGTAGGTTCGGTTCGGCGTCGTTGGATTGCCGTTGGCGTCCTGCTCCAGGAAATGCAGCTCGTCGAAGGCGACCGGCGTACGGCGATTGCCGAGCTGGAACAAATCGAGATAAAGTCTGGGTCGAAGCGATGCCCCGGCCCACGGCCGCAGTGAGTAGGTGAGTCGCACACCCGTGTCGAACACGGCGGGAGCTCGACCAGCCGACCCTCTTGGCCGGAGAAAAACGGGGTTGCCAAAGGAAGTTCCACCGAATTCGTTGCGGGGAATGCCGCTCATTC
>CAVSLY010000035.1:0-24502 GCA_963728705.1 uncultured Gemmatimonadales bacterium | reverse complement strand
TACGTCTCCCACATAAGGATCCGGCGGAGGTCGGGATGGCCGCGAAGTCACCCCGAACATGTCGTACACTTCCCGCTCCAGCCAGTCGGCCCCGCGCCAGAGGTCGTAGACCGAGCGGACCTCGAGCGGCCGCCTCTTGTCGAGCGCGACCTTGACTCGCAGGTCCGCTTTGCGCGCGAGGGAACGGAACTGGTAGACCAGCTCGAGCGGGCGCTCGGGATCGCGGTACTCGACGGCGGTAATGTCGGTGAGGTAGTCGTACTGCCTGCCCGGGGGTGTCCTTGAGCCACGCGAGGACATCGTGGGAACGGTCGCGGGCGACGTAGACGATGGTGTCGCCACTGGAACGTGTGGCGCGTCATGGCGGGGCCGAACTCGGCGCGGAGCGCCGGCGAACGATGGGGAGACAGGTGCTCATGCTATCGGACCCGTGATCTCCGCTACGCACGCAGCACGCGGCTGCCGCCCCGCCCCGTGAGGCGCCCACCTGCTGGCTTCGACGATCATGACGCGGACCGGGTCTGATGGACGGAATTTCCGAACGGCTCCGACAGCTCGTCGACCCGTTCCGGTGGCAGGAAAAGGCCGGGGGGGTCGACCAGCTTTCGACCCGAAGGATGTCGTCGGCGATGGTTTCACCCATGATCTTCTTCTGCAGCAGCCGGATCCCGTAGATGAGCCCTTCGGGCCGCGGCGGGCAGCCGGGACGTAAACGTCCACCGGAATGATGGTGTCGATGCCCTGGACCATCGTGTAGTTGTCGAAGATGCCGCCGGAGGAGGCGCAGGCCCCCATCCAGATGGACCACTTGGGCTGGGCATCTGGTCCCAGATCCGCCGGATGACGGGCGCCAGCTTGAACGGCAGCCGGCCGGCACAGATCAGCACGTCGGCCTGGCGGGGCGAGAAGCTCATCCGCTCCATCCCGAAGCGGGCGAGGTCGAACCGGCTGGCGGCCGTCGCCATGAACTCGATGGCGCAGCAGGCGGTGCCGAACGGCATGGGCCAGAGCGAGTTGGCTCCGGGCCCAGTTGGTCAGGGAGTCGAGCGTGGTGGTGACCCAGTTCGGCGAAACCGAGGAGACCTGGTCGCGTCGGTCCGGCGTGTACTCGGCGGGGGGATCGGTCAATCCCATTGCAGCGCTCCACGCTTCCAGATATACACGTACCCCACCGCGAGAATCACGATGAAGACGAACATTTCGATGATGAGCAGGCCGGCCATGTCGCCCAGCTGGCGGAAGGCCACCGCCCACGGAATCATGAACACGGTCTCGATGTCGAAGATGATGAACAGCATCGCGACCAGGTAGAACTTGACCGAGAACCGCTCGCGCGCGTCCCCCAGCACCGGCATGCCGGATTCATACGGGGCGATCTTGACGGGAGTCCGGCGGTAGGTCGAAAGGACGTGCGAGAAGCCCAGCATCAGTATCGCGTTGGCCACGACGAACGCAATCAGCAAGAGGATCGGAATGTAGGGCTGAAGCATACGCCTCGGCTTTCGTGAATTTTTTCACTTATCCCGCAGAAAGTAACCGACTTAGCAGGTCAATTCAACCGGCGCGCCGTCCGGATGCCCGACTATATTCCCCGCCCGACGACCCCGGGCCTCCGCCCGCCGCCCACCGTTTTCGAGGAAGCATGTCCATCAAATCCGACCGCTGGATCCGACGCATGGCCCGCGAGCGCGGCATGATCGAGCCCTTCGTGGACGCCCAGGGCCGCCAGGTGGACGCCCAGGGCCGCCGGGTCATCTCCTACGGCGTCTCGAGCTACGGCTACGACATGCGGGTGGCCCCCGAATTCAAGATCTTCACCAACGTGCTGAGCGCGATCGTGGACCCCAAGGAGTTCGATCACCGGAGCTTCGTCGAGTTCGGCGGCGACGTGTGCATCGTGCCGCCGAACAGCTTCGCGCTGGCCCGGTCGGTCGAGTACTTCCGGATCCCGCGCGAGGTGCTCACGATCTGCGTGGGCAAGAGCACCTACGCCCGCTGCGGCATCATCACCAACGTGACCCCCTTCGAGCCCGAGTGGGAAGGCCACGTCACCCTCGAGATCAGCAACACCACCCCGCTGCCCGCCCGCATCTACGCCAACGAGGGGATCTGCCAGGTGCTCTTCTTCGAGGCCGACGCGGACGACATCTGCGAGACCAGCTACGCCGACAAGGCCGGCAAGTACCAGCGGCAGACGGGCGTCACGCTGCCCAAGCTCTAACCGGATCCCATGCGACTCCTCCCGCTCGTCCTCGCCCTGGCGGCGGCGCCGCTCGCCGCCCAGCAGCCCGATTCGAACGCGCCGACGCAACCCGCCCGCCCGCTCAACCTCCAGCCCGCGCTCAAGCCGCCGGTGGCCGACACCGGGATCTTCAGCCCGATCGCGCTTCCGCCCCCGAACGAGATCCGCCGGGCCGACGGCGCCCCCGGGCCGCGGATACTGGCAGCAGCGGGCCGACTACGTCATCAAGGCCACGCTCGATACGGCCGCCCGGCGGATCGACGCCACCGAGCAGATCCGCTATACCAACCGCTCGCCCGATACGCTCCGGTTCGTCTGGATGCAGGTCGACCAGAACCTGTTCCGGCCGGGCAGTACCGGATCCCTGCTCTTCGCCGGCGGACAGCCGGTTTGGCGGGGCCGGATTCCCCGGCGGCTTCGACATCCTGAGCCTGACCCAGAGTCCGGCCGCCGTGGCCCGCGCGGCGGGGACGCGCCGGCGCGCTCCCGCCGCCGCTGCCGCGACGGAGACGCCGCTCGAGCATCGCGTGGACGACACCATGATGTACGTCGAGCTTGCCCAACCGCTCGCCCCGGGCGCGACCACGGTGTTCGACCTCGCCTATCGATTCAATGTGCCGGAGCACGGCGCCGACCGGATGGGGCGCGACGGCAGCCTGTACGAGATCGCCCAGTGGTACCCCCGGATGGCCGTGTACGACGACGTGCATGGCTGGAACACCGATCAGTACCTGGGCCAGGGCGAGTTCTACCTGGAGTACGGCGACATCGACTACGAGGTGACGCTGCCCGCCGGCTACATCGTGGCCGGCACGGCACCCTGCAGAACCCGGAACAGGTGCTGACGCCGACGATACGCGCCCGCCTGGCCGCGGCAGTCCAGTCCGACACCACGATGGCGATCGTGACCCCCGAGGAGCTGGCCTCCGGCGCGGCCCGCCCGAAGCGCGACGGCATGCTGACCTGGCGCTTCCGGGCCGAGTCGGTGCGGGACGTGGCGTGGGCGGCGTCGCCAGACTTTCAGTGGGACGCGTCGGGGTGGGACGGCGTGCTCGCCCAGGCCTACTACCGGCCTTCGGCCGCGCGATCTCTGGCAGGACGCCGCCAAGATGAGCCGCTACTCCATCCAGGAGTACAGCACCCGGTGGTTCCGCTATCCGTACCCGCAGATCTCCGCCATCGAAGGGCCGGTCTCGGGCATGGAGTATCCGATGGTGGCGATGGAGGCGCATAGCGACGACGCACCGGACCTGTACAACGTCATCACCCACGAGATCGGGCACATGTGGTTTCCGATGACGGTGGGCTCCGACGAGCGGCGCTACGCCTGGATGGACGAGGGGTTCAACACCTTCATGAACACGTTCTCCGAAGAGGACTACTGGAAGCGCGACGACCGCGAGACCCGCCGGAACGAGATCCGCCAGGTGACCTCGCTGGACCAGGCCCCGTCGGCCCAGCCGATCATGACGCCGGCCAACCGGTACAAGTCGAACGACAACCTCGGCAGCCTGGCGTACGTGAAGCCCTCGATCATGCTGCTCACGCTTGCGGAACAAGGTGCTGGGCCCGGAGGTGTTCGACACCGCCTTCCGCGAGTACACCCGGCGCTGGGCCTTCAAGCACCCGCAGCCGGCCGATTTCTTCCGGACCATCGAAGAGGTGTCCGGGCGCGACCTCGCCTGGTTCTGGCGCGGCTTCTTCTACACCACGGCGGCGCTCGACCAGAGTGTCGAGAGCGTGAAGGAGACGCCCGATGGTACCGCGTTCATCAGCATCCGGAGCCTGGGAGCCGCCGTCATGCCGGTCGAGCTCGGGCTCGCCTTCGACGACGGCAGCACCCAGGTGGTGAGGCTGCCGGTGGAGATCTGGTACGGCGGCAACCGCTACGTCTACCAATTCAAGCCCGGGAAGGTGATCGTGCGCGCCCAGGTGAATCCGGACGGCTTGCTCCCCGATCTCGTACCCGGCAACGACGCCTGGACGGCTCCCGCGGGCACGACGCCCTGAGCGTCCGCCGCCCCCACGCGCGCGGGTCGTTGAAACCCTCTCCCGCCGAGTACGTCAGTGTTGCCACCCGATTCGCGGGGACGCTAGACTCCGGGCGTCCCCTTGCTTTCTCCCATGTGAGGACGCCACCCGTGCGCCTGAGCTCCCTCCGCGTCGCCATCGTGTGCTCCATGTTTGCCGGCCCGCTGGCCGCGCAGGCTGCTCCTCCCTCCCCCGCATCGGGCCCCAATCCGGAGACGGTCTTTCACCGGCTCGAGCTTCCCACGCCGAACACTGTCCGCACTGCGAGCGGAGCCCCGGGTCCGGGTACTGGCAGCAACGCGTCGATTACGTCATCCGCGCGACCCTCGACACCACCAGCCGCTCGGTACGGGCGAGGAGCGGATCACCTATACGAACAACTCGCCGGACACCCTGCGCTACGTCTGGCTGCAGCTCGATCAGAACCTGTTCAACAGCGAGAGCCGCGGCTACCGGGTGTTCGGCCAGGACCCGCGGTTCGGCACCAAAGGCGCCGAGGTGTCGGTGCGGCTGCTCAAGGTGGGCGAGCCGGCGGTAGCCGCGGCGCGCGGGAAGCCGGCCACACCGGCGGCGCCGCTCACGTACGTCGTCAACGGCACGATGATGCGGATCGATCTCGCCCGTCCGCTGCCGCCCAAGGGCAAGCAGCTGCTCGAGCTGGGGTGGTCGTTCCCATTCGGGGCCAACAGCAACCGGATGGGCATCGAGGACATCGACGGGATCCACCATCTACGAGGTGGCCCAGTGGTACCCGCGGCATGGCGGTCTATGACGACGTGCGGGGCTGGAACACCGAGCAGTACATGGGGCAAGGCGAGTTCTACCTGGAGTACGGCAGCTTCGACGTCAGCCTCACGGTGCCCACCGACATGCTCGTGGCGGCCACCGGGACCCTCCAGAACCCGGATGAGGTGCTGACCGCGGCGCAGCGCGCGCGGCTCGCCCGCGCCCGGACGAGCAACGAGACGGTCGTCATCCGCGGCACGGACGAGATCGGTGACCCGGCCTCGCGTCCGCCGACGCAGTACCCGACGCTGACCTGGCACTTCACCGCCGACAGCGTGCGCGATTTCGCCTGGGCCGCGGCGCGCCACTTCGTCTGGGACGCGGTCGGCGTCAACGGTGGCAAGACGATGGCGATGAGCTTCTATCCGCCGTCGGCGGAGCCGCTCTGGAAGGACGCTACGCAGTACGCCAAGACCGCCATCGAGTACTACTCCAAGCAGTGGGCTCCCTATCCCTACCCGGTCGCGAGCAACGTGAACGGGATCGAGGGCGGCATGGAGTATCCGATGATCGTCTTCTGCCGGAATCGCACCGACGCTCAGGCGCTTTACAGCGTGACCGACCACGAGTTCGGCCACACCTGGTTCCCCATGATGGTGGGCAGCAACGAGCGGCTCTACGGCTGGATGGACGAGGGGTTCAACAGCTTCATGAACCACTACAGCTTCCCGCTCAAGTTCCCCGACTCGCCGCTGCCGACGGCGCGCGGGGTGCCGGAGACCTACATCAAGAACGCGCTCTCGGGCGACGAGGAGGCCATCATGTCCCCCGCCGACCGGATGCGCACCAACGAGAACTGGCGCCAGGCGCTCTACAACAAGCCCGCGGTGGGACTGGTGCTGCTCCGGGAGCACATCACGTCGCCCGAGCGATTCGACCCCGTGTTCCGGGAGTACATCCGCCGGTGGGCGTTCAAGCACCCGACCCCGGCCGACTTCTTCCGCACCATGGAGGACGGGCTGGGGGAGGACCTGAGCTGGTTCTGGCGCTCGTGGTTCTACACGACTGACCGGCTGGACCAGGCGGTCGACTCGGTGACGCTGTCGGACTCGTCTGGCGTGGTCTCCCGCGTCTACCTCCGGAATGCGGGGGAAATGCCGATGCCGGTCGAGCTCGCGCTGGTGATGGATGACGGGAGTACCCAGCGGGTACGGCTGCCGGTGGAGATCTGGGGGCTCAGGAACACCTATACGGCGCTTATCCCCGGGCCCAGGAAGGTGAACAGCGTGGTGATCGATCCGGACGGGTGGTATCCGGACGTGGACCGGAAGAACAACCGGTGGCCCGTGGCGCCGGCGGGAGCTGCTGCGCCCGCCGCGGCGCCGCGACCTGGGGCGGGGACGCCCGCGCCGTCGGGGGCTGCGCCTGCGGCACCCAGGACGGCCCCCACGGCACCCACGGCCACTCCCGCGGGACCGGGGGCAGCGGGAGCTGCTCCACCAGCGCCGACGCCGGCAGCGAAATAGCAGCGACGCCGGATCGGGAATCACTGCGACGCTAGGAGCGCGGTAATGGCGGCGCCGCCAGCAACATAGTTGCGACACCCGTCATCCCGAGCGCAGCGAGGGACCTTGACCAGGAACGGCTCGAGCCATTCCCTGACAAGGTCCCTCGTCGCTTCGCTCCCCGGGATGACGGCGTCGGGCTTCGGCCGGCCTAAGGCACCTTGAGCTGCCAGAGCCCGCTGAGCATGTCGATCGCGTACAACGACCCCCCGGCGAGCTGCACCCCCCAGGTGTACGTGTCCCCCACGGGGCCCGGCCGAATCTGCGCGATCAGCCGACCCGACAGATCACCGGCCAACTCCCCCGATACGTCGAGCGCGACCACCCCGCTGTTGTAGTAGGCCATGTACAGGATCTGGCGTGCCTCGTCCACCCAGAAGTTGTGGGTCCCGGCGCCATCGAGGTGGAAGAACGCGACTTCCTGCGGGTGGGCGAGGTCGGCCACGTCCACCACGTGCAGATCGCCGCTCGACTGCGACCCGATCACTCCCGGCCCTTCCTGCCCGATGAACAGGTAGCGCTGTTCGTTCCGCACCGGGTTGTGAAACCACCAGCCGTTGTGCACCGCCGCCGAGCCGCCGGTACCGTCGTTGACGGCCGTGAGGAGCCGGCTCACTTCCACGGGCTGGGCCGGGGAGCCGCCTGCGATGCCGTTGCCGACATCGTAGATAATGACGCCGGTATCCCACGCGAACACGAAGGCCAGCCCATCGCGCACGAAGGTGTCGTGGATGCCGTACGCGGGCGGAATCGGCACCGTTGCCGCGACGCTGATGTCGGCGGGCACCGAGATGTCATAGATGATGAGCGCCGGGTTGTCCGGATTGCGGGCGGCGAAGACGTACCGGTGCCCGTCGATGTCCGCGACCGTAGCGGTGTGAAGCCCGGTCGTCACTAGAGCGCTGTCGAGAAAAGTCGGTGCGCGCGGGTCGGTGAGGTCGTAGACGTACAGTCCCGCGCGCGTCCCGGACTCCGCGCTGAAAACCAGCAGCGCCCCGTCGTCGGAGACCTGAATGTCGCTCACCGTGCCGATTCCGGGCACCTTCAACGAGTCGACCAGAGTCGGGGCGCCGGCCGCGTCGAGCGACCAGATCTTGACGACGTCGCCGCGGGGCCCCCCGCGGGGCACGCCGCCCCAGGTACCGGTGTAGGCCCACGAGCCGTGTACCCAGAGGTCGGAGCTGTACCGTTCGTTGACGTTGTCGCCGCCGGCCAGGACCTGGAAGCTCGATCCGGCGGTGGCGGCTCATTGCCGCCGCGGTGCCATCGCCGCCGTCATCCCCACCGCCGCACGCGGCGAGCGCGCCCAGCAGTGCCGGAGCCAACGCGTACCGCCGCATCCACTGCATCGAAGCTGTCATTGCCCCGCCGTCAGGTGATCGTGCATCGTCATCCCCGTCATGCCGGTATCATCATCCGCGGCGCCGTAGCGGCCCATGCGGTGCATCGCGGCGCCGGCGCTGAGCCGCACCCCCAGCGCGAGCGACCAGAGGTCGCCGCCGTACAACTCGCTCGACGTCGAACAGCCCGCCGCCGACCTTGGCGACCCGGGCATAGGCCACTTCCACCAGCGGGCGCACCTCGAGCCCGGGCGCTGGAGCGCCACGACCTCGTACCCCGCCGTGTGGGTCGTCCAGCGCGTCGTGCCCAGAATCGAGTTCTCCAGGTGGGGCCGCAGGGAGCGAAACCGGGCGATCCGCTCCTCCTCCGGGCGCTCGGTCCGCTCGAACCGGTACTGGAGACGATGGCGGCCCGCTGCTCCATGCACCTTCCGCCAGCACGCTGTGAAACACGAAGAACCCGTCGGCCTCGGAGGTACGCGCCCACTCCAGCAGGGCATATGCCGGATGGCCGCCGATCCGGCGCGTCCAACCGGCCGGCCAGCGCTCCACTTGCCCTGGTCGGTCCCCGCCCCAGGCCGGTGCTCGGGCGAATGGACCCGCGCGTAACTGCCCTGACCGTGACCCCGGGCCGGAGCGCGCCGTGAGCCGGCCGCTCCACGAGTCTCCGAACCGCCCGCCGACCCGCGGCCACTGGCCCGGCCGCTCGGGCTCATCTCCGTTGAACAGCCCGGCCTCGGCGAGGAGCGGACCCGCGCGCACCGCCGCGATGGCCACCGCCCGCTCGAGAATCTGGGCCAGGTGATGGTTCACCGGATACCGCAGGAACGGCCGGACCATCGGGTCGTCCGTGCCGAAGGGCGCGAAGCCCTTCCCCGCGCTGAGCGACAGGCGGGCCGTGCCGTCGCTCGTCGCCAGCAGGTCGTCGGCCGTGACGATCAGCTCGTGGAGGTAGGTGTGAGGATGGCGCCGGTCGACGAAGCCCTCGCCCCAGTCGCCCGAGAGCGAGCTCGCCCTTGGGGATCGTGGCGCCTTCGAGATTGAGCACGGCGGTCAGGCGAAGCGGTCCCAGGCCGCCGGCGCTGCAGGTGCAGGACCGGCTGGACGACCCGCAGCTCGGCCAGCGAGCCGCCGCCGGGCACGGGATCCGCCCGCTCCAGCGCCGACGACCGCCTGCGCGCCGAGGTGCGCCCAGACCCTGGGTCGGGCGTCCTGCGCCTATCGCCAGCGGCCGGCACCAGCAGCGCCAGCCAGAGCGCGAGGGCCGGCTTCAGTCCGACTCGGCGGCCGCCGCGCGCACGGGCATGACCGCGGCCCGGAGGTAGTCCCGGTTCATTCGGGTGATCGTGTCGATGCTGATCAGCTTGGGGCAGGCTTCCTGGCACTCGCCGTACAGGGTGCAGCCGCCGAACCCCTCCGCGTCCATCTGCTCGACCATGCGGCGCGCCCGCTAGCAGCCGCTCGGGCTGGCCCTGCGGCAGCAGGCCGAGGTGGGTGATCTTGGCGGCCGTGAACAGCGAGGCCGAGCCGTTGGGACACGCGGCGACGCAGGCCCCGCACCCGATGCACTGGGCGGCGTCCATCGCGGTGTCCACGGCCTCCTTCGGAATGAGGGTGGTATTGCCGTCGACGGCGCTGCCGGTCGGCGCGCTGATGAAGCCGCCCGCGGCGATGATCCGGTCCAGCGCCGAGCGGTTCACCACCAGGTCCTTGATGACCGGGAACGCCCGCGCCCGCCAGGGCTCGACGTAGATCTCGTCGCCGTCGTCGAAGCTCCGCATGTGGAGCTGGCAGGTGGCCGTGCCCGCATTGGGGCCGTGCGCCACGCCGTTGATCATGAGGCTGCAGGCGCCGCAGATGCCCTCGCGGCAGTCGTGGTCGAAAGCGATCGGCGTCTCGCCGGTCAGCATCAGCCGCTCGTTGACGACATCCAGCATCTCGAGAAACGACATGTCCGGGCTGATGTCGCCCGCCTCGTAGCGCACCATCCGGCCGGCGTCGGCCGGTCCCGCCTGCCGCCAGACGTGCAGGGTCAGGTTCATTTGTAGCTCCGCTGCGCCAGATGCACGTACTCGAACGCGAGCGGCTCCTGGTGCAGCCGGGGCGACTGCAGGTCGCCGGTATACTCCCAGGCCGCCACGTAGGCGAACCGCTCGTCGTCGCGCCGGGCCTCGCCGTCCTCGGTCTGGTGCTCCTCGCGGAAGTGGCCGCCGCACGATTCCTCACGATGAAGCGCGTCGCGGCACATGAGTTCGCCAAGCTCCAGGAAGTCGGCCACTCGGCCGGCCTTCTCCAGCGCCTGGTTCAGCTCCGCGTCGCTGCCGGGGACGTTGACGTTGCGCCAGAACTCTTCCCGGAGCTCGGGGATCCGCGCCAGCGCCTCCTGCAGCCCGGCCGCGTTACGCGCCATGCCGCACCGGTCCCACAGGAGCCGCCCGAGCTCGCGGTGGAACGAGTCCACCGTCCGCTTGCCCTTGATCGCGAGGAAGGTGCGCATCCGCTCGGCGACCTCGGCCTCCACCCGCCTGAACTCGGCATGCGATGTGTCGATCGGTGCAAGCCTCGCGCCGGCCAGATAGTCGCTGACCGTGCTCGGCAGGATGAAGTACCCGTCGGCGAGCCCCTGCATGAGCGCGCTCGCGCCGAGCCGGTTGGCGCCGTGGTCGGAGAAGTTCGCTTCCCCGATCACGTGCAGGCCCGCGATCGTGCTCATCAGGTTGTAGTCGACCCAGAGCCCGCCCATCGTGTAGTGGACCGCCGGGAAGATCCGCATGGGCAGCTCGTATGGATTCTCGTCGGTGATCCGCTGGTACATCTCGAACAGGTTGCCGTAGCGCTCCCGGATCGTATCGACGCCGACCCGCTTGATGGCGTCGGCGAAGTCGAGGTAGACGCCGAGGCCACCCGGCCCGACCCCGCGGCCCTCGTCGCACACCGCCTTGGCGGCCCGTGAGGCGATGTCGCGCGGCGCGAGGTTGCCGAAGCTCGGGTAGCGGCGCTCGAGATAATAGTCGCGCTCGCTTTCGGGGATGAGGCCGGGTGCGCGGTCGTCGCCGGCCCGCTTGGGGACCCACACGCGGCCGTCGTTCCGGAGGGACTCGCTCATCAGCGTGAGCTTGGACTGGTACTCGCCGCTCACCGGAATGCAGGTCGGATGGATCTGGGTGTAGCACGGGTTGGCGAACGCGGCCCCGCGCTTGTGGGCCCGCCAGATGGCCGTGGCGTTCGAGCCCTTGGCGTTGGTCGACAGGTAGAACACGTTGCCGTACCCGCCGGTGCCGAGCACGACGGCGTCGCCGGCGTGGCTCTCGATCTTCCCGGTCACCATGTCGCGCACGACGATGCCGCGGGCGCGGCCGTCCACCACGACGACGTCCAGCATCTCGGTCCGCGGGTACATCGTCACCCCGCCCGCGAGCCACCTCCTTCTCGAGCGCCTGGTACGCGCCGAGCAGGAGCTGCTGGCCGGTCTGCCCGCGCGCGTAGAACGTGCGCGAGACCTGAGCGCCGCCGAAGGACCGGTTGGCCAGCAGTCCGCCGTACTCGCGGGCGAACGGCACGCCCTGGGCCACGCACTGATCGATGATCTCGACGCTGATCTGGGCCAGCCGGTAGACGTTGGCCTCACGGGCGCGGAAATCGCCGCCCTTCACGGTGTCGTAGAACAGCCGGTGAATACTGTCGCCGTCGTTGCGGTAGTTCTTGGCCGCGTTGATGCCGCCCTGCGCCGCGATCGAATGCGCCCGCCGGGGCGAGTCCTGGAAGCAAAAGCACTTCACGTGGTAGCCGAGCTCGCTCAGCGTGGCGGCGGCCGCTCCGCCTGCCAGCCCGCTTCCGACCACGATGATCGTGAACTTTCGCTTGTTGGCGGGATTCACGAGCTTCATCTCGAAGCGGTGGGTGTCCCACTTCTGCGCCACCGGGCCATCGGGGATCTTGGACTTCAGCTCCATGCCGCACTCCGGATTGTCTTTCTCGAGTCATCCTGAGCGAAGCGAACGAGCCATGACCCAACGCATGGCCCCTTCGCTGCGCTCAGAGTGACGAACGCCGTCCGCCGTCGCGTACTCACGGCCGGATGACCCCCGCATACACCGCCACCGGAATCACCGCGAACCCTGCCCACACGATCACCGACAGCACTAGCGCCAGCTGCCGCCGGAGCGGGCGTGGCGACGGCGCGCTCAGGCCCAGGCTTCGCCCGCTGCTCCAGATTCCGTGATAGAGATGCAGCCCGACCGCGGCCATGGCGAGCTCGTAGAACACGACCACCGCCGGTCGTGCGAAGCCGGTGGCCACGTTGTGGTAGGGGTCGCCCTCGACGAACGCGGTGTGCACCGTGCCGAGCGTGAAGTGCAGGATGTGGTACACGAGAAACACGAGGATGAAACCGCCGCCCCAGCGGATCGAGCGCGAGGCGAAGGTGGACACCTGCGCCTCCCGGCCGCCGGCGTATCCCACCGGGCGGGCGGCCTGTCGTCGCGCCGTGAGCTGCACCGCCGCCACGATGTGGAGCACCACGGCCGCGAACAGCACGAGCCGCGCGGCCCACAGCGCGCCGCCGGTGCCGTGCAGAAACCTGCTGTACGTGTTGATCTGCTCCGGGCCCTGGAAGACCAGCAGATTCGCCAGCACGTGCGTGATGAGGTACGCCACCATGAGGATCCCGGTGACGGCCATGACCGCCTTCTTGCCCACCGACGTGTGCCACAGCGCCGCCACCCGATTCATTGCTGGTCCTCGGTCAGATGGCGTCGACGACCGCTTGGGTGGCGCGCACGGCGTCGGCCGACTTCACCAGCTCCGTGCGCTCCGCGTCGGTCAGCGTGATCTCCACGATCCGCTCGATGCCACGCCGCCCGAGCTTGCACGGCACTCCGCAGAACACGTCCCGGAGGCCGAACTCGCCCTGCAGCCACGCCGAGCACGGCAGGATACGCCGCTTGTCCAGCGCGATGGCCTCGACCATCTGCACCGCCGCGGCGCTCGGGGCGTAGTAGGCGGAGCCGGTCTTGAGAAACGCAACGATCTCGGCCCCACCGTTCCGGGTGCGGTCAACGATCGCGGCAAGCTTGTCGGGGGCGATGAGCTGGCTGACAGGGATGCCGGAGACGGTGGTGTAGGAGACCAGCGGAACCATCGTATCGCCATGACCGCCCAGCACCATAGCCTGGATGTCCTCGACCGAGACGTCCATGGCCTCGGCCAGGAACATGCGATAGCGCGCGGTGTCGAGCACGCCGGCCATGCCGATCACCCGCTCGCGCGGGAAGCCGCTCGCCCGCATGGCCACGTAACACATCACGTCGAGCGGGTTCGACACCACGACGATGATGGCCTTGGGCGCCACCCGGGCGATTTCCTTCGCGACCGAGCGGACGATCCCGGCATTCGTCTTGACCAGGTCGTCCCGGCTCATGCCTGGCTTTCGCGCGATGCCGGCGGTGACCACGAAGACCTCCGCGCCGGCCGCCTCGTCGTACCCGTTGACACCGATCACCCGCGCGTCGAAGCCCTCGATCGGTCCCGATTGCCACTGGTCGAGCGCCTTGCCCTGCGGCACGCCCTCGACGACATCGATCATCACCACGGTGCGGGCGAGGTGCTTCTCGGCGAGACGCTGCGCCGCGGTGGCGCCCACGTTGCCTGCGCCGACGACGGCCACTTTTTCGAGCATGCGAGGTCGCTCTCGTGCGGGAGGGTGGAGAAAGCCGGATGCTGAATCCGAAAATCCCCGAATTTTAGCGGCCTACGATTCCACCTCCAACCCCGCGGGCACCTCCAGCCCGAGCTGCCGGAGGCCCTCGTAGAGCACCACGCTCACAGCGTTTGCCAGGTTGAGGCTCCGGACCTCGGCGGACATGGGGATCCGAAAGCAGCGCTCCGGATGCTTCTCCAGTATCCGTACCGGCATCCCCTCGGTCTCGCTGCCGAACACCAGCACGCACCGGTCCCGATACTGCGCATGGCGGTAGTCGCGCTCGGCGTTCGCCGAGAAGTAGAGGCAGCGATCGCGGCTGATGGCGTCCCGGAAGGCGTACCAGTCCGAGTGCAGCCAGAGGTCGGTCTTGTCCCAGTAGTCGAGCCCCGCGCGGCGCACCTCTCGGGCGTCGAGCGAGAAGCCGAGCGGCTCGATGAGATGGAGCGGCGAATCGGTCGCCGCGCACAGCCGGGCAATATTGCCTGTGTTCGGAGGGATCTGCGGTTGGATGAGCGCGACGTGGAGCGCCATCAGCCGCCGCGGGTGTGCATCTCGCGCCGAGGATCGGCGCGGAGGCTGTCGATCTGGTGCAGGACGCCGCGGTCGATGAGTCCGGCCCGCTCCTCGGCCCCGCGGTCGGTGCGCGAGATCCACGTCTCCCTCAGGCGACCGGCGATCTCCTCGTCGGAGGCGCCGGTTCGGAGCAGCTCGCGGAGGTCGAGTCCACGCTCGCCGTAGAGACAGAGCAGGAACGTCCCGTCCGCGGTCAGGCGCGAGCGGTCACAGGTGCGGCAGAACGGCGCGGTGGTCGAGGCGATGACGCCGAACGTGGTGCCGTCCGGCAACCGGAACCGCTCCGCCGGCGCCCAGTCGTCCTCGCGAAGCGGGGTCACCGTCCCGTAGCGCCGGCCGATGAGCTCGAGAATCTCGCGCTGCGAGACCACCCGGCCGAGGTCCCATTGCGTGGCCCCGCCGACGTCCATGTACTCGATGAAGCGGATCTCGCCCTCGTGCTCGCGCGCGAACTCCAGCAGCGCCGGGACTTCGTCATCATTGTAGTCGCGGATGATTACCGCGTTGAGCTTGACGGCATCGAAGCCGGCAGCGGACGCCGCCGAGATGCCCGCGAGCACGTCGTCGTGACGCGGGCTCCGGGCGAATGCCAGCATCCGCTCGGGGCGGAGCGTGTCGAGACTCACGGTCACGCGGCGGAGGCCGGCCCCGCGCAGTGCGGTGGCCTCCCGCGCCAGCAGAATACCGTTGGTCGTGAGCGCCAGGTCGTCGATGCCGGCGTGGCGGCTCAGCAGGCGCACGAGGGCCGGCAGGTCGTGGCGCAGCAGCGGCTCCCCGCCGGTGAGACGGATCTTGTGCACGCCCAGCTCGCGGAAGATCCCGGCGAGACGATCGATCTCCTCGAACGTCAGGATCGATGCGCGCGGCAGCCAGACGTACTCCTCCTCCGGCATGCAGTACCGGCAGCGCATGTTGCAGCGGTCGGTCACGGAAATCCGGAGATTCCGGAGCGGGCGCCCGAGCGCGTCGATCGGCAGCTCAGGCATGCTGCAGCGCGGCAGTCGGGTCCACCCAGGCGACGGTGCCATCGGCGTAGTATTCGCGCTTCCATACCGGCACCCGGCGCTTCACCTCCTCGATGAGGAAGCGGCAGGCGGCGAATGCCTCGTCGCGGTGCGCCGACGCGGCCACTACGGCCACTGCGGCGTCGCCGATGGCGAGCGCGCCGATCCGGTGCTGGAGCGCCACCGCCACCTGCCAGCGCGCTTCGGCCTCCATCACGATGCGGGCGCACTCGGCTTCCGCCATCGGCCCGTAGGCGGAGTAGTCGAGGCGAAGCACCGCGCGGCCCTGATGGTGATCGCGCACGAGGCCCACGAATGCCGCCACGCCGCCCCGCTCCGGCGCCTGGACGGCGGCGTGGAGCGCGGCGAAATCGATCGGCCGGTCGGTGAGGAAGGACATGCTCAGCCTCCGGCCAGGGGCGGAAGGATAGCGATCTCGTCGCCCTCGGCCACCGGCGTGGCCGCGTCGGCGTGGGCCAGGTTCCGCGCGCACAAAGGTTTGGGTGGAAGGAGCCGGCCCCCGGGCAGCGCGCGAAGCTGGTCGACGACGCCGCCCACCGTCGCGGGCGACGAAACCGTCACCTCCAGCGTCTCCGCGCCCAGGCTCTCCGCGTAGCTGGCGAACAGCAGAACGCGAACGGTGAGGGGCGGACGGCGCGGCGGCAGGCATGGATGGAACTTACAACGAAACGGGGCCGCCCCGCGACCAACGCGCGGAGCGACCCCGACGAGAGCGCGATCCCGAGTGGGATCGGACGGTCACATACCCGGCACAGGCTCCGCCTCTGGCTGGCCCTCGTCCGCGACGAGTGCCCGCAACTCCTTGCTGGGCTTGAACACCGGAACGGGGCGAGCAGCCACCTCGACCGGATCGCCAGTACGGGGATTCCGCGCCATGCGCGTCTTGCGGCGACGGATCTTGAAGGTCCCGAACCCGCGGACCTCGATGTTGTGCTGGTCCTTGAGCGCGTCCTTCACCGCCTCGAGGAAAGCGTCCACGACCCTGGCGCAGTCCTTCTTGGAGATCATCGGACCCGCGGTCTTGGCAATCGAGGCGGTCACCTGTTCGACGAGATCGGCCTTGGTCATGCGTCCCCCAGACGGTTTGCTGGCAGCGGAGCGAGCAGGCCTCCTTCTGCCGATTCTATGAGCTTAAGTGTTGTCTGTCAAGGGGTTGGCAGTCCGGGGGGCGATCCCGCGCCGGACGGAGGCCATGAATTCGGCGAAGTGGGGGAAGGCGTCGTGCGGTCCGGGTGCCGCTTCGGGGTGGTATTGCACCGCAAACAGCGGGAGCTCGCGATGGCGCACGCCCTCGATGGTACCGTCGTTCAGGTTGAGGTGAGTGACCTCGAGCGCCGGGCGCGCCAGGCACCCCGTCCGCGTCACCAACTACCGCGAATCCATGGTTTTGCGTGGTGATCAGCACGTGGTTGGAGCGGACGTCTCGCACGGGATGATTGCCGCCGCGATGACCGTAGGGCAGCTTGGCCGTCGAGCCGCCGAAGGCGAGTCCCACCAGCTGGTGGCCCAGGCAGATGCCGAACGTCGGCAGCCCTCCTCCGGCGAGGTCGCGCAACGTGCCGAGCGCATAGTCGACCGCGGCCGGATCGCCTGGACCATTGGAAAGAAAGAGCCCGTCGGGATTTAGCGCGCGCACCTCGGCGGCCGACGTCTCAGCCGGCACGACCGAGACGCGGCAGCCCGCCGCGCACCAGCATCCGGACGATGTTCCGCTTCATGCCGTAGTCGTAGGCCACGACGTGCGGTCCCTCGCCCTCGGTGTACCGCTCACGGACGGATGCCCGCGACGCCAGGTCGAGCCCTTCCATCGACGGCGAGGCGAGCAGCTGAGCCGTGAGCTCCCGGCTCGGATGCCGGCCCTCGGCCACGACGCCCCGCATCGCGCCGCGCTCGCGCAGGTGGCGGGTCAGGCGGCGGGTGTCGACCCCCTCGAGCACGGGCACGCCCGCCTCCGTGAGCCATTCGTCCAAGCTCCGCGTGGCGCGCCAGTTGGACGGATGTCGGCTGAGCTCCCGCACGACCACGCCGCTGATCTGGGGCCGGGCCGACTCCATGTCCTCGACGTTCACGCCGTAGTTGCCGATCATCGGCGCGGTCATCACCACGATCTGGCCGAGGTAGCTGGGGTCGGTGAAGGTCTCCTGGTAGCCGGTGAGATTGGTAGTGAACACGACCTCACCGAAGGCGGGGTCGATCGGGCCGCGCCGTGGTTCCGGGGAACCACGCGCCGTCCTCGAGCAAAACGAAAGCGGGGCGATCCGTCATCCGGTCACCCCGCCGTCGATCGCCGTCACTTCTTCGGTTGGGAGGGAGCGGGTGCTCCCGGCGAGGGTACCTTTGCAGGCGCGGTTGGAGCGGGTGTCGGCGCGGGTGCGGCCCCCGTCGCGGGTGCCGTGGGCGACACGGGTGTTCCGCCCAGCGGCAGCGGCGCACTCGGCGCCGACGCGGGTGTGGCGGACCGGAGCCGCTCCTGCAACGCGTTCGAGCCACCGCCGCGCGGCACGAGCGAGAGCACCAGGGCGAGCACGAGGAAGATGCCCCCGCACCACCAGGTGGCCTTGGTCAGCAGGGTCACGGCCTGGCGGCCGCCGAGGACCGTGTCCGTCGTGGCGCCGCCGAGCGAGGCGAGGCCACCGCCCTGCCCCGCCTGAAGGAGCACGACGACCGACAGCAGCAGCGCGTCGAGAATGAGCAGCGTAAGCAGAAATGCGAACATGATTCCTCTCCTGGGCAGCCGGGAAGTCTAGCCGGCGGCACAGGTTGGGTCAACTGCGCCGGCCTCGCCGCACCGGCTCACGCGCGCTGCGCGGCCCGCGCGGAGAGTACCTTGCCGACGAGACCGCCGAGGGCGCCGGTGACCGCGGAGCTTGCCGTGCCGAATCCGAGCACCGCCGCGGGCACGTCGCCGAGGAAGTACGAGACGAGGATGCCGACGAAGGCGCAAACACCGCCCGCCACGGCGCCGCTGCCGGCCGCCGAGCCAAGCGAGGCCGGTCGGCTGCCGAGCGCCGGCGAGCGCGCCGGCAAGGGCGGAGATCGCCATGCCGCCGGGAGCGAAGAACTGGGCCACGCTCGGGCTGTAGTGCCCCGCGAGCACCATGAGCAGCTGCAGGCCGGTGCCGATCAGCGTAGGCCCGAGCAACGAGCGCGTCTCGGTACGACTGGTGTCCATGCCGAATCTCCCTGGTCAGTTCTCGGTGTGTTTCCGCTTCGTGCGCCCTACGAGGATGGTGATGTTGTCCGTTCCGCCGTCGTCGAGGGCGTCCTGCAGCAGGTCTTCGCAGACCTGCCGGGCGGAGGTCATGGCGCGGAGCCGGTCGCGGATCCGCTCGTCGGAGACGTGGCGCGTGAGGCCGTCGCTGCAGAGCAGGCCGACGTTGCCCCACTCCTGCTCCAGACGGGTGACGATCGGCGCCGTCTGGCGACCACCGATCGCGCTCGAGAGCGTGTGGGCCCAGCGCGTGCGGCCGGCCTCGGCCCGCGCCATGACACCCGCGTCGACCAGCTCCTGGGCCATGGTCTGGTCGCGGGAGAGCTGGGTGAGCTCCCCGTCGCGCAGCAGGTAGCAGCGGCTGTCGCCCACCTGCAGCAGGTAGGCGCGCGGCCAGACGCCGAGCCAGAGCGTGAGCGTCGTGGCCATGCCCTCGAGATCGGGCTGGTCGCGGCCGAGCTCGAGCAGGTCCTCGTGGCATCGCGCCGCGGCGTTCTGGAGCGATGCGAGAAACGACGTCATCGCTCTCGCCGTGCGAGGCATAGTAGCACTGCACGCTCTCCGCGATGTAGCGGGTGACGGCCTCGACCGCCACCCGACTCGCGGTCTCGCCGCCGGCGCTGCCGCCGACGCCGTCGGCGACCGACCGCGAGAAATGCCAGCCGCTCGGCCAGCACCGGCATCTGGTCCAGGCCGGAGAGACTCGTGAGGTGCACCAGCATCTGCTTTCGCAGCGAGCAGATGAGGAAGTGGTCCTGGTTGGTCGTGCGGACCTTGCCGCGGTGGGTGAGGCCGTAGACGTCGAGCTCGTCGTCGGTCGGCTTCCGCGTCGGTGGGGCGGCGATGCCGCCGGTCGGGTGCGTCATGGGAGTGACCTCGTCTGCGCGATACGGGCGGGCCTGACTCGCCAAGATGCGGCACGGGCGGCGGGCGCGCCAGTTCCCGGCGGCTGCAGCTCGACGCTCCCCGTTGTCGGCGCCTCCCGGCCCGCCCATGTTTCGCGGGATTTCCTCTTGGCCCGAGGTGATGATGGCCCCACATCCCCTGGCAGGACACCCCGCTCCGGCCGAGCTGCTGGTCGACGTCGGGCCGGCTCGAGCGGCTCTACTACGAAGGCCGGCCGGATCCTGATGATCCGCTGCAACGCGTGAGCTTCGGCACCAGCGGGCACCGCGGCACGCCGCTGGACGCGACCTTCACCGAGCGCCACATCCTGGCGATCAGCCAGGCCATCGCCGATTACCGCGCAGGCCAAGGGCATCACCGGGCCGCTGATCCTGGGCAAGGACACGCACGCCGTCTCCCGCCCCGCCGAGCGCACGGCGCTCGAGGTGCTCGCGGCCAACGGCGTCACCATCGTGGTGCAGCGCGATGACGGCTTCACGCCGACGCCGGCGGTCTCACACGCCATCCTCGCGCGGAACGCGGGCCGGCGCTCGGGCCTCGCGGACGGGATCGTCATCACGCCCTCCCACAATCCCGCCGGCCGACGGCGGGTTCAAGTACAACCCGCCCGACGGCGGCCCCGCCGACACCGACGTCACGACCTGGATCCAGGACCGCGCCAACGCGCTGCTCGCCGGCGGGAATGCCGGCGTGCGGCGGGTGCCCCTCGATCGCGCGAGGGCCGCGGCGACGACGCATGAGGAGGACCTGGTCGAGCCCTACGTGGCGGCGCTGGCGGAGGCCATCGACCTCGACGCCGTGCGGGCGTCGGGCCTCGAGCTCGGGGTGGACCCGCTGGGCGGTGCCTCGCTCGCCTACTGGCCGCGCATCGCGGAGCGATACGGGCTCGACCTCACCGTCGTGAATCCGGCGCTCGACCCAACGTTCGCCTTCATGCCCGTCGATCACGACGGAAAGATCCGGATGGACTGCTCGAGCCCCTGGGCCATGGCGGGGCTGGTGCAGCTCAAGGATCGCTACGCCGTGGCGTGGGGCAACGACCCCGACGCCGACCGCCACGGCATCGTCACGCCGAGCGCGGGGCTGCTCAATCCCAACCACTACCTGGCGGTGGCGATCCACTATCTGCTCACGCACCGTCCCGCGTGGGCGCCCACCGCCCGGGTCGGCAAGACGCTGGTGTCGAGCGCGCTGATCGACCGCGTGGTGGCGGACCTCGGCCGGGAGCTGCTCGAGGTGCCGGTCGGCTTCAAGTGGTTTGCGCCGGGGCTCTACGACGGGAGCTGCTGCTTCGGAGGGGAGGAAAGCGCCGGCGCGAGCTTCCTCCGGCGGGATGGCGGCGTCTGGACCACCGACAAGGACGGGCTCCTGCTCGGCCTGCTCGCAGCGGAGATCACGGCGGTGACGGGCCGCGATCCCGGCGAGCACTATACGCGGAGCTCACCGTCCCGGCTCGGCGCGCCGGTCTACACCCGGATCGACACGCCATGCAGCCCGGCGGAGAAGGCGGGATTCAAGCGGCTCACGCCGGACAGCATCGGGGCGACGACGCTCGCGGGCGATCCGATCACGGCGAAGCTGACGAAGGCGCCCGGCAACGGTGCCCCGATCGGCGGCCTCAAGGTGACGACGACGCAAGGCTGGTTCGCGGCGCGGCCGAGCGGCACGGAGAACGTCTACAAGCTGTACGCGGAGAGTTTTCGGGATGCCGAGCACCTGGCGCGGCTGGTGGCCGAGGCGCAGGCGATGGTGGGACGGGTGCTGAGGGAATAACGGTTCAGCGAGTCGAGCCGGCCTCCACCTCCTTCATCCAGTTGAGTACCACCTGGATGCGCCGAGGAGCGGTCTCGGGCGGGGTTTGCACGGTGAGAAACCGTCGACCGTCGGGGCTGACGTCCGCGACCTCACCGGGCGTGCGTAACACGAGCCTGGCCGGGCCGCTAGGTCCGGCGGCCGGGTCGAACGGCACCCGCATGAGGCTGTCTCCCACCGCGTAGTAGAGCTCCCGCCCCGATCCGGCCCAGCGGATCCACATATAGTCAGCGGAGGCGGTCATGACCGCTTGGGACACCGGTTGCGCCCGTGGCGACGCGCCAGTGCTATCGAACCGCGATACGTAGAGCTGCCATCGGCCGGACTCGTCCGAAGCGAACGCGAGCCAGCGTCCGTCGCGCGAGAGCGCCGGCGCCTCCTGGTTGTACGGACCGCCCGCGTACGTCCTAGCATTGGCAGTGTCGTCCAGCGGGACCACCACGATCCGTTCGGAGAGGCTGTCCTCCATGATGGTGAGTACGCGGCCGTCGGGCGTCAGGGAGTAGGGGTACTTGTCGAACCGGCTGGTGTAGAGCAGGACCGCGGTGTCGCTGGCGTCCGCGGCCCGCGCGTAGATATCGAACGCGCCGTTCTCCGACTGATAGATCACCCGGCGACCATCCGGAGTCCACAGCGGCCGTCCGTCGATCACCGGACTTCTGGTCAACCTGGTCCTGGCCCCCGTGGCCGCGTCCAAGACCCAGATATCGGGCGATTCGCCGTCGATCGCGACTGCGATTCGGCGGGCATCCGGCGAGAGGCGTGGATGGCTGAACAGCCCCGGTTCGGGCAGGACCGGTGACTCCGCGCCTTTCTCGTTCAGCCATGTGAGCTGGCGAGGAGCGTCGTATTGCGAGTCCGGGACCCACGCCAGATGCCCCGAAGCGGAAACGGCGAACAGCGGCATCGCCGTCACTCGGTCGGCGGCCACGTGCTGCAGTACCGGGAGCGGCGCGCCGGTCACCTCCAGCCGCGCCGGATCGAAGGGCACGACGAAGATGTTGCCCGCACGAAAGTACGCCAGTCGTCCCGGGGGAAGAAAGCGTCCGTAGACGCCACCGGTTACCAAATCGGTCCGACGACCGGACTCGGAGTCCACCGCGGCGATCCGGGCCTGCTCGATGGCGCCACCGTACGCCGTAAAGAGCACCACGCGTCGCCGGCCCGGCAGCACCTGCGGCCACCAGTGTCCCAGCTCGCCGGCACGAGGGGAAGTGAGCGAATCCGGCGTGCCGCCGCTGGCGCTGATGCGCCACAGTCCCGAGTTGTACTTCCGGTTGTAGACGATGGTCTGATCGTCCAGCCACGCGAGGCCTAGGCCGTCGGCCTCTGCCAGCACGATCGGACTGCCACCGTCGAGGGCCACCTTCAGCAGCTTGCCACCAGCACAGAAGGCGAGCCAGCGTCCGTTGGGCGAAAACGCAGGTGGTCGGGCGTCGGCGCTCCCGGGGATGAGTGTCGGATGGCCGTCCGCGAGTCGCAGCAGGAACAGCTGCCGAACGTTGCTCCGCATCCCGGGGATGACCAACGAGCGGCCGTCGGGAGAGAAGACGGGCGCGGGAGAGCTGTTGGCCAGGCCATAGGGCGTAGGGAGCTCGACGCCGAAACGGACAACACCGGTCGACTCCGTAGGCCGCCCGCGCGAGCGCATCCACACTGACGCCAAGGCGAGCGCGCCCACGAACGCCGCCCCGGCCCACGCTGTCCACCTGTGCGGGAGCCACCGATGCCCCGAGCCACCGGCACGGCCATCCGCGGCGGTACGGCGAGTGGTGACCACTTGCTCCGAGGTGAGGGCCCGCGCGAACTCGGCGGCACCCGAGAATCGATCCGCCGGGAGCTTCTCGAGCGCCGTGAGCACTACACTCTCCACCGACGCCGGGACGGTGGGCCGGTGGGTGCGGATCGGCGCGGGCACGTCGGTG
This sequence comes from uncultured Gemmatimonadales bacterium, assembly GCA_963728705.1. Taxonomy (GTDB): domain Bacteria; phylum Gemmatimonadota; class Gemmatimonadetes; order Gemmatimonadales; family GWC2-71-9; genus CAVVWJ01. The sequence continues at coordinate 1,445 of CAVSLY010000035.1, read as the reverse complement.
AGCACCTTGGCGACGATGGCCCGTGCGGTCGGCCCGGTGAAAGGCGGCTCGCCGGTCAGCATCTCGTAGACGACCGCGCCGAGAGCGTAGACGTCCGAGCGGGGCGTAATGTCGCGCTCGCCCGTGGCCTGCTCGGGACTCATGTAGTGGGGTGTGCCGAGACTCATGCCGGTTTCCGTCATCCGGGTGCTGCCGGCCCGTGAGACGGCGAGCGCGATGCCGAAGTCGGCCACGAGCGCCTGCCCGTCGTGCAAGAGGATGTTCTCGGGCTTGATGTCACGGTGGATCACGCCATGCCGATGCGCGTAGTCGAGCGCCGAGGCGACCTCGGTCGCGATCTTCAGGGCGTCCGCCACGGGCAGTTGCTTCTCCCGGAGGAGCCGCGCCCGCAGGGATTCGCCCTCGACGAAGGGCATCACGTAGTACAGGTAGGAATCGGCTTCGCCCGAATCGTGCAGCGGCAGGATATGGGGATGCTGGAGATTGGCGGTAGTCTTGATCTCGGCCAGGAACCGCTCGGCTCCGATGATGGCGGCCAGCTCCGGACGGAGAACCTTGACCGCCACCCGACGGTCGTGTCGGAGATCCTGGGCCAGGTAGACCGTGGCCATCCCACCAGCGCCGAGCTCGCGCTCGAGCAGGTAGCGGGCAGCCAACGCTTCGATCAGACGGTCAGGAGCCGTGGACACGATGATGTGCCGTGGGTGGGAGTGTTCAACGTTAGGACCGGCCGGCTGAGGCCGCTAGGCGGCGGCTGGCACGGGCACTCGCTCATCCATGGTGACGTCGGCCGATGTGACCAGCCAGAGAGCGGCTGCGATCAGCGCGAAAGCCGACGCCGTCGCCAGCGCGGCGGGCCAGCCGAACCGATCGACCACGAGCGGCACGACCAGGGCCACCACACCGCCCGAGAGGTTCCCACCGGTATTCATCAGCCCGCACGCCGCCGACGCCCGACGGCCAGCGACGGAGATCGCCGCGGCCCAATAGATCGCATCGGTGAACTGCTCGGCCGCGAGGCAGAATGAGAGCAGCACGACCGCCACCAGCGGGTGGGGCGCCCACCCGGCCGCCAGCAGCAGCACCGCCGCCGCCGCCACTCCGCCCGCCCCCAGGTACCTGCAGCTACGCCGCGCCCCGAGCCGCTTCCACAGGCGATCGCACAGCCATCCTCCATACACCGCCCCGACGGCGCCGGCCAGCCACGGAATCGACGCGTACCATCCGCCTTCCAGCAGCTTGAATCCCCGATTCTCGATCAGGTAGACGAACAGCCAGTTGAAGAAGAAATAGAACAGATAGTTGACACAGAAATATCCCGCTGTGAGCAGCTGCACTTGACGGTCCCGGATCACCAGGCGCCAGGCGCCGGCTCGACCGTCGCCAGGTCCTCCGCGGTGCGGCCAGCTTCGATGAGCCGTCGCTCCTCGGTGTTCACCTCGATG
>CAVSLY010000034.1:0-25065 GCA_963728705.1 uncultured Gemmatimonadales bacterium | reverse complement strand
CGTGCATTCGAGGAGCTACGTCGGTGTATTTCGCCACGGGGGGAGGTCCAGGATGCGCTATTCGATAGAAGCGTCGTGCGGTGCCTGTGAGGACGGCAGCACGTTGCTCGTTGGACAGATCTCGCAGGCTGGCGAGCACTAGTTGGTAGAGCGAGCCGAAATCGCCGGCCAGACGCTCGACGGGGAAGTTGCTCCCAATCATCCACCGCTCTGGGCCGAAAACCTCGAGCAGTTCGCTCGCCGCACGACGCACGGCCTGTTCGTCGCGCGGATTGCCGCAGCCAGCTGAACGCCCGATAACTTGACGCAGGCCTGCGGAAGCTGAGCCAAGATCGCCACACCAGCCCGCCAGGTACGCAGACCCGGGTCGCGGAAGGGGTCAGGTAGGCCGAGATGCTCCAGCACCAGCGGCACGGCGGGATTGTCGGCAGCGATGGCGGCGACCCGCGGCAGCTGAGTGGGCCAGACCAGCAGATCGAATAGAGAGTCCGAACTCCGCCAGGGCTCGATAGCCCTCCTGCCAGGCAGGATCGCTGAGCAAGTCCTCTCGCGGGATGTCTGCTTGGGTCGAGCCGGATCGAACCAGGCCTCTTGTCGGACTCCCCGGGTCAGCGGATAGCTGCACTGACGCCGGACAGCAGGTCGCGCACATTCGCAGCCCGCAAGTCGGCGTAGACGACGCATGCCAGCGGACCTGGCAGGGCTGCGGCGCTCGCTTCTTCGGCAAGCGACTCCACCCACGCGGTCTCCGCGACTGGTTCAAGCTGGTGGTCGACACCTCTGCTTGTATGTGAACCCATCCGTCGACCGGCGTACTCCGCCGCATCAGCGCGACAGTCGGCCGGGAAGTAATGCTTGCGTAGATCGTCGAAGGCCGCATCGTCCAGCCGGGCATGGGTACCAGAAAACTGCCAAGAGTCACCGATGATCTACGTGGGTGTCGATCATTGCCGGCACGATCTCCAGTCACATTCCGTCGCTTCGGCTTTACCCAATTCTGCTCTCGACCCAATTCCACAGCCGGACAATCCAACTCTTCTTCTTTCCCGGCTGCTGTAGCTCACCACCGTACGATACAAGCAGGTTCTGGAAATCAATTTCATCAGGATCAAAGACGTCATCGTAGGTATCACCGTTCATAAGCACCCCTTCCGTCAAACGGTGGGCAAGACCGACAGCATGCCCCATTTCGTGAATGGTGACATTTGTCCTCTGGCCGCGGGTCAGCTTACTTAAGAGGTCTATGTGGCCAGCTGTGGTGAAGCCACCCGACTCGACAGCATCGAAGTTGCCATCGGATCCTGCTCCGCATACCCACGGTTACCGTCACACAGTTCGTACTTGGCAGGCAAGTCTCGACGAGTTTGGTATCCAGACAGGGACTTCGGTTCCAGGCAGCAACTCCTTTTTGCAATTCCGCGATCCAATCGGCAGGTACTTCCCTGGTCTCAAAGGCAATGACCACTTTGCCAGCCCCATGCCGTTCCCATGGAACCTGCTCATCGCTCGAATCCTGGTCCTGTAACACGGCTCCTGCTGGTGCGACACATGCATCAGCTGAGGTTGTTGGTGCAGGAGAACCAGCCGCTGGGCTGGGTTGTACAAACGCCGGAATAACCATCGACGACGCCTGAAGAGAGGCAAGATATGAGGCATCGCTCGAAAGCATCGCAAATGTCAGAAATCCTATCAGGCTGTTAAGAGGAAATTTCGTCATGGAAATGTAAATAACCTCCACTATAACAATGTGACGATATTACTTCATGCACTCGGGGAGCGCTGCATTACAGAAGAACCCAATTACCCAAGGCAGGGCTCCGCACGGTGGCGATGTCAGACTTCCCAATCGCGACGCTGCTGCCTGGCAGCTTCGCCAGGATCGCCTCCGGTGCTGGCATCGCGGTAGTGGGCAAAGCTGCTCAGGCAAGCCTTGATCGCGATCAGCCGCTGACGTGGACAGGCTCCTCATCGGCGCGGTTGTATCAGACGCGGTGAACGGTGGCGCTAACCTGATTGCACACACGGTGCACACCTGAGGCTGTGAGTACCGGTTGAATGGCTCGAGGGTGCGGGCCAGAAGCCCTCCGACCAGGCCCATGAAGTGACCCGGGAGCATAGCTCAGTTGGTTAGAGCACTTGCCTTACAAGCAAGGGGTCAGCAGTTCGAGTCTGCTTGCTCCCACCCGTGAAACACCTAGTGAGACCCGGGTTTCCTAGCTCTGCACGATCTACATCAGGCGCTCGGGAGCTGGATTTCCCCAAATGTTCACAAGTCCCCTCACATACCACTCTGAGAAGCCCGATAAGCACCGGCCAGAGTCTCCCCTGCTGCAGTCAGGGCATCGTCCTGGCTGTGGACGTAGACGGACATGGTGAACGCGGGGGTTGAGTGGCCCATCCATTTGCTGATCACGGCTGTAGGCACCCCGCGAAGATGCATCAAGGTCCCGCAAGTGTGCCGGGCGTCGTGCAATCGGATGGCAGGCAGTCCTGCTGCCTTGAACAGCCTTATGAACGTGTCGGAGTACCACTCCGGTCGATACGGCCTGCCCAGCTCGTCGACCACAAGATGCTCACCACCACAGTCAGCACAGGTAGTGGTGTAGGTCTGGCCCACTGCCAGGCGCTCTGCGAACTGCTCAGTTCTCAGCGCTCTCAGAGCGGCGATTAGGCCATCGTCCAATGGCAATGTCCGCTTGCCGCGTTCGGTCTTGGGTGGGGTCTCTCCGGTCCCGAGGCCGGCGACATCAACTCGGTTGACCTTGACCGTGACGGTCTTCGCATCCAGGTTGATATCGGACCAGCGCAGTCCCAGCACTTCGCCTCGACGCCAATCCCTCCAGAGAGAACATGAGTGCCGCACTGAGCCGCTCGGATGTCACAGCCTGCAGGAACTGGGAAGCTTGCTCCGCGGTCCAGGTGTTCATCTCCCGTAGATCTGGGCGGGACGCTCGACCAGCGTCGCTACGTTGCGGCTCAGGGTGCCTTGGCGCACCGCATCCTCCAGCACCGCTTCTAGTCTCGTGAGGGTCGCTTGGATGGAGCGGGGCCCGAGGCCTTTGCGCTGCACGTTGCCGACCCGCCGACCGGACTTCTGCATATAGGTCACCAGATCGTCCAGGTGGGCCTTGGTGAGCTTCTGAAGCTCGATGTGCCCCAACCGTTCCTTGGCGGTACGAAGGTTGTCGCGGTAGTTACGTGCAGTGTTCAGTTTTCGGTGTAGCTGACCTCGATCACCTTGGCCTTTAATACGGTGCCAGATGACCGTGTGCCAGCGAACTCCTCCTGGTCGAACTCTGTCTGACCGCCCACGATCTGAAACGTGTTTTGCCGCGGTCCCGACTCGTCGCCGGTCACCCGATAGCTCACCTCGATCGTCCCCTCATCGGGCAGTTCCTGGGTGCCCACGTACTTCGGCTTGATGCGGTAGCTGATGCTGCAGCCTGTGGAGCCGAAGCGCGTCTTCTCAAGGATCTTGATCCCGATCTCGAAGTCACAGTGCTTCGGGGTGAATCCGGCGGGCTCGGCAGTGGCCTCAGCACTAAGCGTGGGAGTAGCCGCCGGTGTTCCCAGTGATGTCCGTGCTGCCCAACGCCACAACGGCGGCACCAAGCCCAAACGCCCCGACGACGGCGATGATCATGGCAAGCCAGCCGAACTGCTCCGGCCTCGGCGCCCGGTAGATCGGCGGCGGCAACGGCTGCAGCTGCTGGAGTTGCCCCGTTGGCATTGGCGGCTGGGACATGCACGCTCCCTTGGCATAGGAAGTCTGGGCAAAGGATCGCGTAAAGCAGGCTCCACGGGTGGGAACATTCCATGCATCGTGGCCGGATCGTTACCCTGCGACTCTTTCCGGGTTCGAATAAGTGTTCGATAGTTTGGGGCAACGTCCACCAAGGATCAGCTCCTCTACAGCGCCCTTCACGGCACTGCAATGCGGTACGCCGCCGAGCGCCGCAACCTCGACAAATGCATCGAAGAGCTGCGCCAGATCGCCGACGGGCGTAACGACATCCTGGCCGAGGCCGCCGGGATCACCGCGGGCGCCTGGTATGCCAGCCCAGCCACTCACGTCGGCTACGAGCTGATCGGCGCCGGAATGCTCATCCTCGCCAGAGGCGGCCCGCGGTCTGCCGCTGGACTATGACGAGCTGGAGCGCTGGACGCGGGTGGGATTTGAGCGCGGCACGAGATCACGGCGCGGAGAGCGGTGAAGGCTGTGTCTGCAACGACTGCCGGGCGCACCAGCGCATCAGGATGGCCAGGAATCGCTCCTGCTGGGACAGGCAGGAGGGGACGGCTCCTTGACAGCCGTCCCCTCCTGGCGCTTCATACATGAGCGATCAGGACAGAAGCAAGATCAGCGGGTACAGGGCCAGCGATCCCAGCATGATGAACGTGATCAGCCATAGCCCGTCGATCGGGGTCAGCCGCGGACCGCTCCGGCGGCCAGGCTCACGGCCGCTCACAGCCGCTTCCTGCCCTTGATCCGGGCCAGCTCGGTGCTAGCGGTAGCGAACAGTCGCACAATGACGGCTGCGATCTCGGGGAAGCGTCTGGGGTGGCACACGGTGGGCTTGGCCGGCCAGGTGACAATCACCACGGCCGGGGTTGTGTCGGTCTCGACAAGCTCGATCTTGAGCGTGTCGGATGGGGTGAGCTGGGCGTCGGCTAGAGGCGTTATTTTGGACATTGAGGGTCTAGCTCCTTTTGTGGTGGATCCTCAGGCCCGTCGGGAGTTCGCCCTCCTGGCGGGCCGCTTCTTCATGTGGGTCGGGCTAATGGCTAGTTGATCTTCGGCAGCATCACCTCCGTTTCAGCCGGATGTTCACAAGGGACGGAAATCCACTCATTTCCACGCGGTCGCAGAAGACCGCATCCGATGCCGCAGGACGATAGGTACTCGTCCCCGGAATAACCCCCTGACAAGGGGAGAGGGATGCGCTGGATGCAGCGGAATGGTGCTGGTTGAGGTGAGTGCGGTCTGCCTTACAAGCAAGGGGTCAGCAGTTCGAGTCTGCTTGCTCCCACCATCATCTAGTCAGGGCCCACAAATAGACCCCGCCGTGATCTTGAATGGCCCTCGAGAGGTTGGCGGTCGCCGTGCTGATTGCGCTCGGTGAACGCGACGCCGCGGTCCGCGACGCGGAAAGGCGCCGGGCAGGCGCTGCTGACGATGACTGACGATGAAGGTCTGTCGCTACCGGAGGCGGTCGACTGGTGCAGTGGTCCCGGCCTTACGTGCGAGATGTTTCCCGGCAACCCCAACTTGCGCATGACCCGCCGGGTGGCAGCGGCCGATGAGCACGCGACGCGTCCACCGGCTTTGGCCATTCGCTCTTCCATCAGCGCGGCCACCGGGTGGCCCCCGCATTACGTAACCCAGGACACGACAGCGAGATCCCGTGTTGCTGCATATGGCTCTTCTCAATCAAGTGCCGGGCTCGCCCGGCCTAGCGACGCGTGTCCTCGCTTCGCTGCGGGCCGCGTCGCTCCTCGTTAGCCGATGGGCCGTGTATGGCCTTCCCTTGATTCGTGTATGGCCTTCCCTTGATTGGTGGCCCGCTAGCCGGCGCGTGGGAGGGGTCAACGTGGAGCACGGGCAGCGAAGCGAGCAAGAACGACGTTGATGCCGACGAGCGCATGCTGATGATGGGCTGTCGAGGGACGGCCTCCTAGTTCCTGGTGGGGCTGGGTCCTTGGCGAAGGAGGGCCGGCGCTGGGTGGAGAGGTCGAGGTCGACGCCTTCGGGCCGTGGTCCGGTATCGCCGAGGCCTGGTCGACGACCGCAAGGTCATCCGGCAGCGGCTGCACGACCAGCTCAACGGGTTGGCTCCGGGGTTGTCGGCGCCGGTTGGCCACGGTCGTAGCCTGGCGCTCGACCAGCCGTCTGGTCAGGCCGTCCTGGCGTGCGCGGCGGCTTTCGCTGGTCGGGCACCCACCGTGCGGTCCTTGCAGGCCCGGGCCACGGGCCGGCTCGCAGCGCCGACGCCCAGTACTGGGTGCAACGGTGGCGTCGTGTCTACCGCCGCCGCCCGACGCCGAGCTCGAGCCGAGCGGCTGGCCGCGACCTCGCCCGCTTCCAGGCCCTGCAGCGACATCGCCGCGTTGGAAGTCGAGCTGAGCAGCTGCTGGCCGGCACCGACGGCCAGGTGCTGACTACGCTGCCCGGCGTCGCCGTCATCCGGGCGCCGCGTTCGCCGCGCACAGCCTGCCTATCACCCGATACCCCGACGCCGAGCACCTGTACTCGCGACCGGCCTCGCCCCAGCGCTCTACGAGTCGGCCACGCGTGCGCCGCCGCGGCCGATTCCCGGCAAGGACTGGCCGAGCACCGCGACGCGCTGATGGGTATCGCCTGGGGACTGTCCCGGTCCTCCCCGTCGTTCGCCGAACGCGACCGCGAGTACCGCAGCCGGGGCATGCACCGATCCAGGCCCGGGTCGCCCTCGCCCGGCACGCCTGCCGCCTGGCCTACCGACTCCTACCCAAGACCCTTCGATGAAGAGCGTATCGTCAAGGAAGGCACAGTCGCGGACGGTGACGGCCACGTTAGCTATGCCGCTCGACGGCGCAACCTAGCTTGCCGCCCGTCCGCGCTGGGCCGCCTCATGGCGCACACGAAAGCCTGCCGCTCGACGGCGCCTGATCAGCATGCCGACCAGCGGCCCTGCGCGCGAACCGACCCAACACCTCATCGCCCTAACACCGACACGCAACCCCCAGCGTCGTCGGCCACTGCACATACCCGGACTCACCCTTGACTCACAGCGCGAAAGCTAGCCGGGATAATGACGCTGTGATCACGTCCGCGTCCCCGCCGGCAGTCAGCGACAAGGTGCTCGAGGACTTGTCCGCGCGGCTGCGCTCGTACCGCCCGGTCGACGTCCCGGCAGGGCACGGCTGGTCGCGCGGCGTCGATGGCGACTATCTGCATGACCTGCTGGCTTACTGGGCTGACTCCTACGACTGGCGCGAGCACGAAGACCGGATCAGGGAACTGCCGTGGACTCTTGCCGACGAGGATGGCGTGCCAATACGGATGATCCACCAGACCGCGACGGACCCGGAGGCGATCCCGGTGCTGATGCTGCACGGCTGGCCCGACTCGGTCTTGCGGTTCGATAAGGTCCTGCCGCTCCTCACCGACCTCCGCGTCGTCGTCCCCGCCCTTCCCGGGTTCCCATTCGCCGCATCGGTCCCTCAGGGTGGATTCTGGCAGCTAACCTCGCTGGCGCTGTCGCCGCCGGCATCGCCGAGCTGGGCTATCGGCGCTACGTGATATCGGCCGGGGACGTGGGATGCGACGTGGCTGAGGCTCTCGCCGCCCAGCACCCCGACCGCGTTGCAGCACTACACCTCACCGACGTCTCGCAGCACCGCTTCCTGGTCGACCCACCCACCGACCTGTCCGACGCCGAACGGGCCTACGTCGCATATGGCCACCACTGGCAAGCCACCGAGGGCGGCTACATGCACGAGCAGTCCACCAAGCCGCATACCCTGGCCGTCGGGCTCGGCGACTCCCCCGCCGGGCTCACGGCGTGGCTGCTGGAGAAGCTGCGCTCCTGGACCGACTGCGGGGGCGACGTCGAATCCGTGTTCGCCCGTGACGAGCTGCTCACCTGGATCTCCGCCTACTGGGTCTCGGGTGCGATCGGCACCTCGTTCACCCCGTACGCCGAAGGTGCGAGCAAGCCGCGCCGGCGGATCGAGATCCCAACGGCCTTCACGGTCTTCCCGAAAGATCTCGTGAACGCTCCGCGCGAGTTCGCCGACCGGTTCTTCGACGTGCGCTCTTGGTCGGAGGAAGCGGCCGGCGGGCATTTTGCGGCCTGGGAGCAACCGGCGCGCTACGTGGCCGGCGTCCGGACGGCCGTCGATCTCATGACCGCAGCCTGAATCCTTGCTAGCACGGGACCGAGCCAGTGCCGGAGAACGTCAATAATGGGAGCGCGAAGCCCGTGAACCAGGAGCCATCCCTCAGCGGACCCTATAGAGCCGAAGGTTCTGGCGGGGTGATTCTTGCCTTCCTGAACGAGGTGGCGGGTGGGCGAAAGCTGCTCGAGGCCACCCGCGAGCGGATCGACGGGGGCGCCGACGGGGTCGCGCTCGCGGCGCCGCAGAACCAGCCACTGGCCGGCCAGATCGTCGACCACGACGAGGTGCGCGAGGCGGCCCTGAGCCGGGTCGAGGTGACGCAAGCGGTTTTCCGAGACTTCGGGATCGAGGCGCCCGGCGCGGTGATGGACCCGGACCCCGCCCTGGCGCTGGACGACGCGATCCGAGCCTTCGCCCCCCGCGAGGTCCTGCTCTCGTGCCTGTACGACACCCGCTTCGGGCTCACCCGCAAGGACCTGGTTGAGTGGGCGAAGCAGCGCTTCGACGTCCCGGTCACCCACATCCCCGTGCGGATCGAGGACGACGCGATTCGCTGGGACGTGACCCACACCCTGGTCGTCGCCACGCAGACCGTCGCCGGCGCCGACCTGGTCGCGCGCCTGAAGGGGAAGGCAGCCGAGCGGCCTCATCGCTACACGTTCATCAGCCCACCCTCCGGCCAGCTGAGCCGCGAGGAGGTCTGCGAGCGCCTGGCCAGCACCCTGGCGGAGCTCTACCGCTCGGAGATCGACGCCACCGGCCAGCCGATGAGCCCGGCGCCGCTGGCCGCGATCCAGAACGCGATCGAGCACTATCGCGTTGACGAGGTCCTGATCTCGACCCTCGCCGGGGAGCGGTCGAAGTGGCTCGAGGAGGGGCTGATCGACCAGGTGCGGGCGATGACCGACAAGCCCGTGGAGCACGTCGAGGCAGGGGCGGCTCCCGCCCCCGTCGCCGCCGCCTCCGCCAGCGGCTCCCCCGGCGTGACGGAAGATGCGGTGACTTGATGGAAGCGCACGCTGCAGCAGCCGAGCATCACGGGCCGCCCGAGGCGCATCAGAGCTCCCGGATCGACCGCCAGACGCTGGGCATCCTGCTCTTCATCGTCTCCGAGGTGATGCTGTTCGGCTCCTTCTTCGCCTCCTACTTCTTCCTCCGCGTGGTCGCCAACGTCGATCCCTGGCCGCCGGAGGGCATCGAGCTCCCGAAGGCGGTCGCCGGCGTCAACACGGCGATCCTGATCTCCTCGAGCTTCACCATCCACTGGGCCCTGGAGTCGGTGCGCCGCGGCAACCGCCGCGGGCTGATCATGGGCCTGGCCGCAACCTGGCTGCTCGGCGCCACCTTTCTGTTCATCCAGATGAACGAGTACTGGCACATAGGCTTCAGCGCCCGCGACGGCGCCTTCGGCTCGATCTTCTACGCGCTCACGGGCCTGCACGGCGCCCACGTGACAGTCGGGTTGGGGCTTCTGGCCGCGGCCAACATCCGCGCCTGGCGCGGCCACTTCGGGGCAGCTCCGAAGGACCATCTGGGGGTCGAGGTGCCGGGGATCTACTGGCACTTCGTGGACGTGATGTGGATCATCGTCTACACCACCGTCTACATCCTCTAGAAACGACTCTTCTGCGCGTCGGGCAGCTTCCTGCCGGTATGCGGCAATAACCCGCCCATTCCGCCTCAAGGCTGGCGTGGAGCAGCGACCGGCTCGCCGGTGTACCGTCCCCTGAAACAGCGGGCAGATTCGCTGTTGGTCTTGTTTGGGAGGTGGCTTTGTCGCGGAGGATTCGCATCTTCATGCGCCAGAACGTGCTCGGGCTGGTGGCCATCTTCATCGCCCTGAGCGGAACGGCGTATGCGACGCACCCGGGCGGCGCCAACACGATCAACTCCGCCGACATCATCGATAGCCAGGTGCACCCCGCCGACGTGCGGAACGACACCCTCTCGGGGGGCGGCCTGACGGCCGCCGACCTGAGGGCGGGCTCGGTTGGCACCAGCGAGGTGTCCGACAGCAGCTTGGGGGCTGCGGACCTGGGCTCGAGCTCAGTTGGCGCCGACGAGGTGACCGACGGCTCGCTCACAGGTACGGAGGTTCTCAACGGCTCGCTGGGGCCGGCGGAGCTGGGAGCGATTCCGGCGGCTCGCGCGACCAACTCCACGAACCAGACCATCCCAGAGTCGACCCCGACGGTGATCTCGCTGGGCAGCGAGGGGTTCGACACCGCCAACCTCCACGACACGACCACCAACAACTCCCGGCTGACGGCCCCCGTGACGGGCGCGTACCAGATCAACGGCAGGGTGCGCTGGGAGAGCGGCGCGGGCGGCGTCCGTCACCTGCGGATCGAGAAGAACCTGGGCTCACCGGGCGCAAAGACGATCGCCGAGGAGATGAGCACGGCCTCGGCGGCGGATCGCATGACTCAGAACGTCTCCACGATCTCTCGCCTGTTGGCGGGCGAATACGTTGAGCTTCGCGTCATACAAAGCTCCTCCGGAACGTCCGTGGACACGCTGGCCGCACCGGGCATCGCCCCAGAGCTGTCGATGCACTGGGCCGCCCCCTAGCTGGAAGCCCATGGGATAGGGTCGCCGCGGCGGACTGAGCCGAAGACGAAAGGAGTTGGCTCTTGGACGCGGACCGTCGGCATCTCCCCGCGGTTCTACTGATACCGCTCGTGGTCGCGCTCGTGCTGACGCTGTTCGCGTGGCCGCAGACTCGCCTCGAGCCGCGAGACCTTCCGATCGGCGTCGCCGGCCCTCCGCAGGCAACCGGCCCGATCGAGGCGCAGCTGGCCGACGCCGGGGATGCCCTCGAGATTCATCGCTACCCCGACGAGCCGGCGGCACGAGCGGCAGTGGAGGACAGGGATGTCTACGGGGCGGTCGTCGCCTCGCCGGCCGGCGTGACGCTGCTGACCGCGTCGGCGGGGAGCTCAGCCGTCGCGGGGCTCCTGCAGGAGCGGTTCGCTGCGCCGCCGGCCGAGGGGGGCAGCGCTCGTCCCGTGGCCGCGAGGGTCGTCGACGTCGTGCCCGCTCCGGAGGACGATCCTCGGGGTGCCGCGCTGAGCGCCTCCGTGCTGCCCATGCTGCTCGCCGGGATCATCACCGGGGCCCTGATCTCGTCGCTCACCGCCCCTGGGCTGGCTCAGGTGGGCGCCTTGTTCGCTGCCTCCGTGCTCGCGGGGCTGGCGGCCGTGGCGATCGCCCAGGGCTGGTTGGACGTCCTCGAGGGAAGCTGGGTTGCGAACGCCGGCGTGCTGAGCCTGACCGTGCTCGCGGTCGCATCCGTCGTGGCGGGTCTGGTTGCGTTGATGGGCTTGCCGGGGATCGGGGTTGCGGCCGTGCTGATGGTGCTGATCGGCAACCCCTGGTCCGGGATCGGGTCGGCGCCAGAGCTGCTGCCGCGGCCGATCGGCGACATCGGCCAGCTGCTTCCGCCCGGCGCCGGCGGCAACGCGCTTCGCAGCACGGCCTTCTTCGACGGCGCGCGCTCCTGGGACCACCTGTGGGTGCTGATCGTCTGGGCCGTGCTCGGGTTCGCCGCGCTGGGCGCCGGGGCGTACCGGAGGCAGCAGGGCTCCGGCCCTTGACCTGGGCTCGGCGCACGGGATAGGGTGCCGCCGTCCATCGAGTCCACAGAGGGGGAGTCGCTTGTCTTCGTATCTGTATCGACTGGGCCACTGGGCTTTTCGGCGGCGCTGGCTCGTGCTGGGCTTCTGGGTCGCGATGCTGATCGGCGTCGGGGCGCTCTCGCAGGCGGTCAAGGGGGAGGAGAGCGACAAGTTCGAGGTCCCGGGCACCGAATCGGAGCGAGCGCTCGACCTGCTGAACGAGAAGTTCCCCGGCACCGGCGGCGCCACGGCCCGGATGGTGTTCGCGGCCCCAGAGGGGCGCAAGATCTCCGACCCGGGCTATCAGAAGATCGTTCAGCCGACGATCGACGCCGCGCAGAAGGTGCCCCAGACGGTCACCACGGGTGAGCAGTTCGCCGCCAGCGCGACCCTCTCCAAGGACGAGCGCGTGGCCTACGCCGACCTCTCGTTCGAGGTCCCGGTCGAGGACCTGGAGGACTCCACCAAGGACGCGCTGGAGCGCGTCGCCGAGCCGGCGCGCGATGCCGGCCTGCAGGTGGAGTTCTCCGGCGGCGTGATCAGCACCGCGTCGGAGGAGGGCACGAGCACCGAGACGATCGGCGTCATCGTCGCCTTCTTCGTCCTGCTGATCTCGTTCCGCTCGCTGCTCACCGCGGCCATGCCGTTGGTGACCGCGCTGATCGGGGTCGCGATCGGGCTCTCCGCGATCACCACGATGACCGGCGTCGTCGAGATCAACTCGACCGCCCCGACCGTGGCGCTGATGCTGGGCCTGGCGGTGGGAATTGACTACGCGCTGTTCATCGTCTCCCGGCACCGCCAGCACCTCGACGACGGCATGGACCCCGCCGAATCAGTGGGGCGGGCGACGGGGACCGCCGGGAGCGCGGTCGTGTTCGCCGGCCTCACTGTGGTCATCGCCCTCGTCGGCCTGGTCGTGGTCGGCATCCCGTTCCTGTCCGTGATGGGGCTCGCGGCGGCGGGAACCGTCGTCATCGCCGTGCTGATCGCCTTGACCCTGCTGCCCGCCCTGCTGGGTTTCGCCGGACATCGCGTCGCCGCCCGCCGGCAGACTCGCGAAGGCGGGATGGGGGTGCGCTGGGCACGCCTGGTGACCCGCAGGCCGCTGGTGGCGATCGTCGGCGTGATCGTCCTGCTGGGGGCCGTGGCGATACCGGCGCTCGACCTGGTCCTCGCCCTGCCCGACGACGGCACCAAGCCCAAGGACACCACCGAGCGCCGCTCCTACGACCTGCTGTCCGAGTCGTTCGGGCCCGGGCACACGGGGCCGCTGACGGTCGTCATCGATTCCACCGACGAGACGGCTCCGGAGACCCCGAAGCAGATCGCCGCGCGAGCCGCCGAGGGGCTCAACGATTTCCCCAACGTGGCCGAGGCCTCGCCGCCCTACCCGAACGAGACCGGCGAGGTCTCGATCATCACCGTGACGCCGGAGACCAGCCCCGCCGCGCAGGCCACCGAGGACCTCGTCTCCGAGTTGCGCGTTCGAGCGAGCGAGATCAGGGACCAGTACGGCATCGACGGGCTGGTGACCGGGAACACCGCGATCAACATCGACACCTCCGACAAGCTCAACTCGGCCCTCCCGGTGTTCCTGGTCATGGTCGTCGGGCTCGCGCTGCTGCTGCTGACGCTCGTGTTTCGCTCGATCCCGGTCCCGATCAAGGCCGTGGTGGGGTTCCTGCTCACGATCGCCGCCGCCATGGGCGCGGTCGTCTGGATCTTCCAGGAGGGGCACCTGGTCGACCTCTTCGCGGTCGAGAGCGTCAGCCCGATCGTCAGCTTCCTCCCGGTGCTGATGATCGCGATCCTCTTCGGCCTGGCGATGGACTACGAGGTGTTCCTGGTCTCGCGCATGCGTGAGGACTACGTTCACACCGGCGAAGCGGTCGAGTCCACCGTCAACGGGTTCCAGGCCAGCGCCCGCGTGGTCACCGCCGCGGCGCTGATCATGACCTCCGTGTTCGCGGGGTTCATCCTCAGCGACGACGTGATCATCAAGTCGATCGGGTTCGCGCTTGCGTTCGGCGTGCTCGCCGACGCCTTCCTCGTCCGGATGACGCTCGTGCCCGCCGTCCTCGCCCTGCTCGGCCGCCGCGCCTGGTGGCTGCCGGGATGGATGGGCCGCGCGATGCCCAACCTCGACATCGAGGGCGAGAAGCTCCTTCGCGAGCTGGAGCCGGCCGCCGCGGGCGAGGCCGAGCGGCCGCCGGCGGGTGCCCCCCGGCCGGACTGAGGCGCACCCGACCGATGCAGCAAGCCCAGGGCCCGCGCGACGCTCAGATCGCGGCGCTGCCGCCGCTCGACCCCCACGTCGTCGTCCTCTTCGGCGCCACCGGCGACCTGGCCCGGCGGAAGCTCCTGCCGGGCATGCTCCACCTCTCCCAATCCGGGTTGATACCCGATTTCAGGATCGTCGGCACCTCGCTCGAGGAGCTCGACGACGACGGTTTTCGCGCCTTCGCCAGGCGGGCGTGCGAGGAGTTCGCGCGCCACCCGGTGGGTGCCGACGACATCGACCGTTTCGTCTCCGCTCTCACTTACTTGGCGCACGACGCCGGCCCGGATGGCCTGGCGGCGGCGGTCGCCGGGGCGGAGCGCGAGCTCGGTGGCGCGCCCCGCCGTCTCCACTACCTGAGCATCCCGCCCGCCGCCGCCGCCGACGTCGTGCGTCTGCTCGGGGACGCCGGCCTGGCCGAGCGCTCGCGGGTGATCATGGAGAAGCCCTTCGGGACGGATCTCGCCAGCGCTCGCGAGCTCAACGCCACCGTCCACGAGGTCTTTGCTGAGGAGCAGATCTTCCGCATCGACCACTTCCTCGGCAAGGAGGCGGCGCAGAACATCCTCGCGCTGCGGTTCGCGAACGGCCTCTTCGAGCCGATCTGGAACCGCAACCACATCGACCACGTGCAGATCGACGTGCCCGAGAAGCTCGAGGTCGGCAGCCGGGCCGGCTTCTACGAACGGACGGGCGCCTTCCGCGACATGGTCGTCACCCACCTGTTCCAGGTGCTCGCCTTCGTCGCCATGGAGCCGCCGACGGCCCTGGCTCCGGTAGCGATCACAGAGGAGAAGAGCAAGGTGTTCCGCTCGCTGCGGCCGCTCGACGTCGACCGGGTGGTGCGCGGGCAGTACGAGGGCTACCGCTCGGAGCCCGGGGTGGACCCCGACTCCCAGACCGAGACGTTCGTCGCCCTGGAGTGCCAGATCGACAACTGGCGCTGGTCCGGGGTGCCGTTCTACCTGCGCACCGGCAAGCGGATGGCGGAGGGGGCGCGGATCATCTCGATCGCCTTTCGCGAGCCGCCCCAGAGCATGTTCCCCGCGGGCTCGGGGGTCGGCGACTACGGGCCCGACCACCTCACCTTCGACCTCGACGAGTCCTCGCGCCTCTCCCTCTCGTTCTACGGCAAGCGCCCCGGGCCGCTGATGATGCTCGAGAAGCTGAGCATGCAGTTCTCGCTGGTGGAGATCGAGCGCGAGGGCGACACGCTGGAGGCCTACGAGCGCCTGATCCGGGACGCCATCAACGGCGACCACACGCTGTTCACCACCGCGCAGGGGATCGAGCGCCTGTGGGAGGTCTCGGCACCCCTGCTGGATGATCCGCCCGAGGTGCTGCTCTACGCCCCTGGGTCCTGGGGGCCGGGACCCATCCGCGACCTGATCGCTCCGCACCGCTGGCGGCTGCCGTTCGAGCGCCGCTGGCGCGAGGCCAAGTTCACCGAGGGCTGAGCTGGGCCACCAGCGGATGTGCGTCACCTTTGTCGGCGACCGTGAGCACGGTGGCGGCGTTGATGAGGGCGAGGTGGCTGAAGGCCTGGGGGAAGTTGCCGACCTGCCGCCGCAGCTTGACGTCGTACTCCTCGGACAGGAGCCCGAGGTCGTTCCTCAGGCCGAGCAGGCGCTCGTACAGCTCGCGTGCCTCGTCGATCCGCCCGCTGAGCGCCAGCGCCCCGACCAGCCAGCAGGAGCAGGCGAGGAACTGCCCCTCGTCGCCCGGCAGTCCGTCGTCGGTGTGATCCGTCGAGTAGCGCGACACGAGGCCGTCGCGGGTGAGATCGTTCTGGATCGCGTCGATCGTGCCGAGTACGCGCTCGTCGTCCGGCGGCAGGAAGGCGACCAGCGGGATCACCAGGGCGCTTGCGTCGAGCTCCTTCGAACCGTAGTACTGGGTGAACGTGCGGCGCTCGGGGTCGTAGCCGTGCTCGCAGACCTGGTCGTGGATCTCGGCGCGGATCTCTTCCCAGCGCTCGACCGGCCCCTCGTGGCCGAAGTGCTCGGCCAGCCGCAGGCCGCGGTCGAAGACGACCCAGGCCATGACCTTCGAGTGGGTGAAGTGGCGCCTCGGGCCCCTCACCTCCCAGATGCCCTCGTCAGGCTCACGCCAGATGCTCTCCACGTGCTCCGCGAGCGCTTGCCAGCGCGTCCACTCGATCTGCGCCTCGAGCGGATGCGCGTCGCCCAGCTGCGGGGCGAGCATGACCTGGCTGATGTGGGAGGCGACCGCCAGCTCGCCGTAGACGTCGAGCTGGAACTGCTCGGAGGCGGCGTTTCCCACCCGCACCGGCTTCGATCCCTCATAGCCCGGGAGCTCGTCGAGCTCGAACTCGGTCAGGCGCCGCTCGCCTCCGATCCCGTACATGATCTGGAGCTTGGACGGATCGCCCGTCGCCGCCCGGATCACGTAGTCGCGAAAGGCCATGGCCTCCTCGGCGTATCCGTTGGTGAGCAGCGCCGTCAGCGCCAGCGCCGTGTCACGCAGCCAGCAGAAGCGGTAGTCCCAGTTGCGCACCCCGCCGATCTCCTCGGGCAGCGAGGTGGTGGGGGCAGCGATCAGCGCGCCCGTCACCTCGTTGGTCATCGCCTTGAGCGCGATCAGCGAGGTGACCACGGCATCCCGGTACGGCCCCTCGTACGTGCACCGGTCCGACCACTCGCGCCACGCCGCCTCGGTTCGCGCAAGCGCCGAGTCCGCGTCCTCCACGGGAGGGGCCGCCTCGTGCGAGGGATGCCAGTTGAGCACGAACCGTTGGCGGGCGCCCTCGATCGCCGGGAACTCGGTCAACACGGTCCCCTCCTCGGCGCGCAGTGGCAGCGGGGTGCTGAGGCGAAACGCGTCCGGCCCCGCCGCCGCGCTGATGCCCTCTGGAGCCGGCTGCAGCCAGGGGATGCTCGCGCTGTAGTCAGGGCGGAGCGAGAGCGACATCTCCATCGGCACCCGGCCCCGCAGGCCCTCGACGATGCGTATCAGCTGTGGCGCCCGCCCGCCACGGCGCGGCATGAAGTCGATCACCCGCGCGGCGCCATCCACGGTCTCGAAATCGGTCTCGAGGATCAGCGTTCCGGGCCGGTAGCGCCGCGAGACGGCGCTGATCTCACCGGCCGGCGCCAACCGCCAGTGGCCGTGGCGCTCGTCCCCGAGCAGGGCGGCGAAGCACGAGGCCGAGTCGAACCGCGGCAGGCACAGCCAGTCCACCGAGCCGTTACGACCGACCAGCGCGGCCGTCTGCAGGTCACCGATCAGCCCGTAGTCCTCGATCCTCATCGCTCCCCCTTTGCCGGACTCGACCCTATCCGATCACCCCCCCGGTCCAGGTGAATCGGGGCATGGTGTCTCGGGGTTGAGGCGCCGGGATCAGCGGCGACAAAGGGGCGGCGGCCCCGTCGGACTCCCCCTCTTACGAATCCATCCCGCAAGGCGGAGCCGCCGCTCCGACCAGGGAATGTAGCCCAGGCGAGGGCCGGGTGCTCCGGCGGACGGCCTGGCTCACGGATGGGCCTGGCACTCGACGCCGGCGCACTCCCTCAGCAGCGCCAAGCGGGCGGCAAGCTGGGCCTTGATCGATGCGTACGCGGGCGCGTCATGTCGGCTCTGAAGCTCGAGGGGGTCCTTCTGCAGGTCGTAGAGCTCCGTCTCGCCGCTGACGTGCTCGGCGTACTTGTAGCGCGCGGTGCGGATCGCCGTGAAGCTCGGCTCCTCGATCAGGAGCTCTCGCCCCTGTTCGAGGCCCGGCTGCTGCGCGACCGGGATCAGCGACCTCCCGTCCATCACCAGGCCGGGGGTGGCGCTCGCGACATCCACGATCGTGGGCGCCAGATCGGCGTTGGTCGCCAGGTCGCTGATCATCACGCCGCGCGGGATGCCCGGGCCCCGCATCAGCAGAGGCACCCGGATCGACTCCTCGTAGATGCGCGTCTTCCCCTCGCGGATCCGGTGCTCGCCGTGGAAGAAGCCGTTGTCGGACGTGTAGATCAGCAGCGTGTTGGCCAGCTCGTGGCCCGGTCTCAGCGCATCGACGAGCGCCTTGACGCCCTCGTCGACCGAGAGGAGGGACTCGAGCCGGCAGCGGTACCTCCGACGGATGTCCGATACCTGACTCGCGGTCAACAGAGGACGGTCCCGGACGTTGGCGGGCTTGTCGGAGACGTCGGCCTCGTTGAAGCTCGGCGGCTTCTGCAGCGGCTGGGAGTCGAACGCGGTCGCGTGGCGAGGCGCCGGCTTCGCGGTGAAGCCACAGTTGGCGGGCGGATTCGGGCTCGGGTTCGGGCCGGCGCTGTGGGGGGCCGTGTAGGTCAGCCAGAGGAAGAACGGCTGCGCCTGCGGCGCTTGGCGGGCGACGAAGTCGACCGCCTGTCGAGTCAGCACGTCCTGCTTGAAATCGGCGGGGTCGGTGCCGTAGTGGACCAGCGTGCCGTTCTCATTCAGCGTGTAGTCGTAGGCGTCGTGTGTGTCCGGCGACGCCACCCGCCACTCCGACCAGCCCGGCGGCACCGGCGGCCTGTTGGCGTAGTAGGTCAGGTAGTTGCCGATCAGGGCGGTGTGGTAGCCCGCGGCCTGGAGCCAGACGGGGAGGTTGTTGTCTCCATGCAAGGCCGCGAAGCGGTCGTAGCCGCCGAGGGGAGCCTTGTTGTCGAGTATCTCGTGGTTGTGGGCGTACTGGCCGGTGAGGAAGGTGGACCGTGAGGGGCAGCAGAGCGAGTAGTTGACGAAGCTGTTCTTGAACGTGGCTCCCGGGCCGCGAAACAGCGCGTTGACGTTCGCCATCACGCGCATGGATTCGACCGTCTGGTCATCGGTCTCGATCACCACTACGTTGGGCGGCTCCTCGGCCGCGTTCGCCTGACCGTGGATGGCCGGCGCCGTCCCGAAGCCGATCACGCCAAGGGTGGCGAGGACCGGGATCACGACGAGTGCTTCCAGAACGCGGTCGCGCGCCCTGGCCTGCCCGTCCTTTCCCCCTTCATCCGCCTGCGACCCTAACACGGGCCGGGGCGCCCCTCGAAGAAGCGTCCATTGAGGTTCAGCCGCGTCGCCCGTTGGAGGGGAGGGCCGTTGGCCGCACGGTGGGACGACCTTTGGTTGGCTGGCCAGTTAAGATGCTCGAAGGAGCCTCCCGAGAGAGACTGCTTTGGCGCCCGGCGGCTGGGTTCTATCCCTCCTCCTTGTCACCCAGCCGTCGGCGCCACGGGGGGTTCCGCCGGCGCCACGGAGGGTTATCGGGCGTTTCGCGTGCCGGCACCGGTGGAGCGGTAAGTTCCCCTTGGCGCCACCTACGGAGGAGGGCTGAGATGCACAACCCGCTGCGGTCAGAGCGAGACGTGTTCCGGGCGGTGGTGGTGATCGGCATCGGAGCGGGTGTCGTGATCGCGCTCGCGCTCCTCACCCGGCCCGCCTTCGGGGCGGTGCTGCTGGCAGTCGAGGCCGGTCTGGGGATCTGGGTCCTGTGGCGGCGGGCGCGAGGCACGCTTCCGCACCAGGCCGAGGTGGCGCGGGATGCCGACGACGCCTACCGCGTGATCGTGATGGCGAATCAGACGGTGGGCGGTCGCGCGCTCTTGGCGGAGATCAAGAGCCGCTGCAAGGGGCGAGACAGCGAGATCCTCGTGGTGGTTCCCGCGCTGACCAGCTCACCGCTCGAGCATTGGGCCTCGGACGTGGACGGCGCAATCGCCGAGGCCAAGCAGCGGCTCGCGGACTCGTTGCGGGCGATGGAATCCGCGGGCCTGGCCGCTCGGGGCAGCGTCGGCGACCACCACGAGCCCAACGCGGCGCTCGAGGACGCCTTGCGCTACTTCGCCGCCGACGAGGTGATCATCTCGACCCACCCGCCCCAGAAGTCCAAGTGGCTCGAGCGGGGCGTGGTGGATCGCGCCCGGCGCGAGGTGCCGCTGCCGATCACCCACGTGGTCGTGGACCTCGAGGCCGAGGCCGCGGGGGCTGCCGGAACGGCCGAGACGGCGGCTTGACCGCGCCGCCGCCCCCCGCCGCTACCTCCGCTTGCCGCCCTTGCCGGAGTACTCGAGCAGGAAGTCGACCAGGTCGTTCAGCTCCTGCGGGCTGATCACGTCGCCGAAGTTCTTGGGCATGATGTCCGAGTAGCCCTGGGTGAGCTCGGCGCTGGGGTCCACGATCGACCTCTTGACCTGGGCCACGCTCTGGCGGGGGATCACCTCGTCGAGGCTGGGGCCCGCGGTGCCCGAGGCGTCGGCCGCGCTCAGCGTGTGGCAGCCGGCGCACTGGTTGTTGGCGAACACCGGCGCCCCGGGATCGTCGGGTAGCTGTGGCCCCTCGATCCCGGGCACTCCGGCGACGCTGGCGATGTAGCTGGCCACGTCGTCGAGGTCCTCTCCGGTGACGAGGTTGGCCGGCATCGAGACGCTGGGGTTGTCCGTGCTCGGTCGAGGGTTCTCCACCTGGGCCTTGATCACCCCCGCGATCGTGTCGGAGTCCATTCCCGAGGCGCGCGCCTGGGCGAAGGCCGCGTCCAGGTTGGGGCCCTGAAGCGCGCCGGCGATGCCCGCGTGCTTGAGCGCATGGCAGCTCGCGCATTTGCTGGCGAAGAGCTGCTCGCCGCGGTCCACGTTGCCGCCCTCCGCGACGCCGCAGCCGGACGCGGTCAGCAGGGCGATCCCGAAGAGCGCCAAGGCCGCGGGGCGCGCCGCTCGCCGGGGCATGGGCATCCGTCTCGCCACTGGGCCGGATCCTATCGTCGGCGTGCGGCGCCCGGCCGGCCTCATTTGGCGTTCCGGGCCCTTTCGGCTAGGGTTGCCTCAATACGCACTAGTGGTCGAATCGCCCAGGGGGCGCGCTGAATGGAAGTTCGGGAAGGCATGTCGAACGTGGTCCTCACGGTTGGCCCCGGCCACACCCTGCGCGACGCCGCGACGCGCATGGTCGAAAAGGGAGTGGGGGCGGCCGTGGTGATCGACGAGGAGTACCCCGGTCCGCGCATCATCAGCGAGCGCGACATCCTCAACTCGCTCGGCAAGGGCGAGGACCCGGACTCGGAGTCGGTGGGCGAGCACATGAGCGACACCCTCATCGCCGCGGCGCCCGACTGGAGCCTGGAGCGCGCCGCGATGGAGATGGCCAGGCGCCACATCCGCCACTTGGTGGTGGTGGAAGGCGGCGAGCTCGTCGGCATCCTCTCGATGCGGGACATCGTTCGCGTCTGGACGTCCGAGGGCGCGACCTCGGGGATGACGCCCCCCGAGAGCGAAGCGACCGCGGCGTAGCGCGCTGGCTGGCGCTAGGAGTCGTGCTCGCTACGTCGCAGCGGCATCGCCGGCAGCACGGCGGAGGTCAGGTGCTGCTCGCGGGGAAGCCGCGCGATCTCGTCCCGGCTGCCCCGTAGCCAGGACCGCAGCGAGGCGAGCAGGACGATCGCGCCCACGATCGCGTATGGCGAGCCGGCGAACAGGCCGACGAGCAGGCCGGCCAGGCCGGCGGCGGCGAGCACCGGCAGCCAGGAGGGGGCCGGCACGTAGACCAGCTCCGAGGGCGGGGGTGGCTGGCGACCGTCACTCATCGTGGGAAAGTGCCACTAGCCCACGTAGAAGACCGTGATCAGGAAGCTGAGGCCGAAGAAGAACAGCGCCAGCCCGGCCGCCAGTAGCCCCGCCGTCAAATTCCGTTGCGCCAGCTTCCGGTCCATCGACGCTCTTCTATCACACCCTCCCGCCGCCGCGATCGCGCTCCGCCTCGCCGTCGAGCATGCTCCGCTGGGCGAGCGCGTACAGGAATCCCAGCGCCGGCAGGACCACGACGACGGCGATCCCGAACACGATCAGCACCGCTGTCAGGGTCTGATCCGCCGCCGCGCCTTCCTCGATCGTGAGGGTCTCCGGCAGCAGATACGGGTATTGCGCGGCGCCCCAGCCCCAGATCACGGCCGCCACGGCACCCACGGCCAGCGGGCGGGTTCCCCGCGGCGCGCCCCGCCAAAGCAGCGTCAGCACCGCCAGGCCGCAGGCCGCCGAGACGATCACCAGCGGCAGGCCCTCGCTGGTCAGGCCGTCGTAGACGAAGCGGGCCTCGGCGCGGTAGACGAGTAGCCCGGCGAGCGCGATGGCCCCCGCCGCCAGGCCCGCGCCGAGCGCGCGGGCCGAGAAGTAGCGCTCCAGGTCCGGATCGCCCGCGCGGCGAGCGTCGCTGACCAGGAACACGGCCGACAGATAGGCGCCGGTGGCCACGAACAGGGCGCCCGTGAGCAGGGAGGGCGCGTTCAGCCAGCTGGTGACCGCGTCCCCCGCCGCGTTGCCCACCGGCACCCGTCCGGAAGCGATGGCGCCGACGACCGTGCCCATGAAGAAGGGCGTCACCACCGACGAGAGCCCGAACGCCCGCTCCGCGAGCTGCCGGTTGCGAAGCCGCCGCGCCATCTTGTGGAAGGCAAAGCCCGAGCCGCGAAGCACGATCCCCAGCGCGGCGAGGCTGAGCGGGATGAACAGCGTCGACATCACCGACGAGAAGGCGACCGAGAACGCGGTCCAGAGCACCACCAACAGGAAGATCAGCCAGACGTGATTTGCCTCCCAGACCGGGCCGATCGCCCAATCGACCAGGGCCCGCGCCCGCTCGCCGCGCTCGCCCCTGCGGGCGAGCAACGCCCAGAAGCCCGCCCCGAAGTCGGCGCCGCCGAAGACGGCGTACAGAGTTGCGCAGACCCACAGGACGCCCGCGACGGCGTCGGCGGCGCTCATCCCGGCCCCCCGTGTCCGGGTGGCGATGGAGACGGCGGCGCGGCTCGCTGGGCCCGTACGGCACCTCGGCCTCGCCGACCCCCTCGGCTCGCCAGCGGCGCGCCATCGTCCGCAGGATGAGCACCGTCGCCACTCCCAATGCGGCGTACAGGGCCAGCGCCGCGGCGAAGGTGAACCAGACGCCGCTGGCGCCGGTGACGGCGTCCTCGGTGCGCATCACCTCGTACACCACCCAAGGCTGGCGACCAACCTCGGTGACGATCCAGCCGCACTCGAGGGCGACGATCGCCGCGACGCCGGAGACGGCCGTGGCGCGCAGGAACCAGCGCGAGCGCGGGATGTCGCGACGGCGCCACCACGCAAGGCCGAGCCAGGCTCCCAAGCCGATCAGCATCACGCAGATGCCCACCATCGCGTCGAATGCCAAGTGGAGCAGCGTGTTCGCCGGTGGGCGATCTCGGGGAGGGACCGAGTCCAGCCCGGTGACCTGGGTGTCCGTGTCCCAGTCGACCAGGAACGAGTTCAGGCCATCGATCCCGATTGCGCCCTCGACGCCGTCCTCGGTGCAGATTCCGCCGAGGTACTCGGTCACGTCCCTGTGGGTCGTTTGCACGCACTCCATGGCGGCGAACTTGACCGGCTGGTCGTCGGCGATCGCCCGGGTGGCGGTGTCGCCCACCAGGAACTGGAGGGGCGTCGCGATCGCCGCCACGGTGAGCGGGATCAGCAGGCCGAGACGGTGGTGGCGGTCGCGCCGTCCCCGCAGCATCCCGACGGCGTAGACGGACGCGACCAGAAAGCCCGTCACCAGGTAGGCGGCCAGGATCATGTGAGGGACCTCGTAGGGGACCGCGGGGTTGAAGATGACCTTCAGCGGCTCGACGTCGGTGACCTCCCCGTTGACGAGCGTGAACCCCTGCGGCTGATTCATCCAGGCGTTGGCGGCGACCACGGAGAAGGCGCCGCCGAGCCCGGCGATCACGATCGGAACGCCCGTCCAGAAGTGCGCCCAGCCAGAGAGCCGCTTCCAGCCGTAGATGTAGATCGCGATGAAGATCGCCTCCACGAAGAAGAAGATCCCCTCGATCGCGAACAGGATCCCGAACACGCTGCCGAAGCGCCTCGTGAACTCGGGCCACAGGAGCCCGAACTCGAACGACAGCACGGTGCCGGTGACGGCGCCCACCGCGAAGGTCACCGCCGTGACCTTCGACCAGCGTTGCGCGAGCTCCAGTGCGTCGGCGTCGTTGCGGCGAAGTCCGATGTAGTTGGCGATCAGCATGATCGCCGGGAAGGCGACGCCCAGACAGGCCAGGATGATGTGGAACCCGAGCGTGAACGCCATCTGGCTGCGGGCGGGCGTCAGCCGGGATGACGCCGCGAGCGTCATCGGATCGGTGAGATCGAGAGGTCCACCGACGTGGCGATCAGGCTTAGGCGCGCGGTCAGCTGAGGATCACCCGGTCGGCCCCCATGGCGCAGAACAGCAAGGCCAGGTATGCGAGTGAGCCGAGATGGAGGCGAACCGCGGCCTTCGCGAGGGGCGCAGCGCCAGGCGGAGCGCGAGACCGATGAAGCCGGCGCCGAGCACCAGCGCCGCGACGAGATAGAGCGCCCCGAACAGGCCGGTCAGGAACGGCATCGTCGTGAACGCCACCAGGGCCAGGCTGTAGGCCAGGATCTGGCGGCGCGTCGCCGCCTCGCCCCGGACGACCGGGAGCATGGGGATGCCGCCGCGCTCGTAGTCGTCCTTCACCAGCAGGGCCAGCGCCCAGAAGTGGGGAGGCGTCCAGAGGAAGACGATCGCGAACGGGTAGAGCGCGTCGAGGGTCAGTCCCCCGGTCGCGGCCGCCCAGCCGACCAGCGGCGGCACGGCGCCGGCGGCGCCGCCGATGACGATGTTCTGGGGCGTGCTCGGCTTCAGCCACAGCGTGTACACGAACACGTAGCCGAGCAGCCCGGCCAGCGCCAGGGCCGCGGCGAGGGCGTTGACCGCCAGCGCCAGCTCGGCGGTTGCCAGCGACCCCAATGCGATCCCGAACGCGAGCCCGCGGCGCGGCTCGATCCGCCCGGCGACCAGGGGACGGCCGCAGGTCCGCGCCATGCGAGCGTCGCGGTCGCGTTCGACGTAGTGATTGATCGCCCCGGCGCCGCCCGCGGCCAGGTATCCGCCCACCATCGTCCAGAGGATCGTCGCCAGGGACGGCCCGGAGGGGTCGGCGACGAACATGGTCGCCGCGGTGGTGATCAGGAGCAGGGCGATGATTCGCGGCTTGGTGAGCGCGAGGTAGTCGCGCAGCACCTGCCCCAGCGGCCGGCGGGCCGCCAGCGGCGCCCCCATCGATTGCGCGAGCTCGCCGGTGTTGGTGGCGCTCTCCATGGCGGTCAGGCGGTTGCCGCCTGGGTCTCGGCTGCCCCAGAGCCCTCGAGGCTTCGCCGGGCATCGGCGGGCACGGGACAAGCGAAGCGGCGGCTTGGACGACCGTCGCCCACAGCACCGTCGCCAGCGTCAGGTGGGTCACGATCAGCGCGGGATGCTCGCCGAGCCACACGTTCAGCGCCCCGAGCAGGATCTGCA
>CAVSLY010000033.1:0-15035 GCA_963728705.1 uncultured Gemmatimonadales bacterium | reverse complement strand
GCTCCGACCCCGCTTCGACTTCGGTTGAGGCGGGGTTTGTCATCGTGCAGACGTCTGCAATCGCAGTGTCCTTCCCAGTGCCGGAAGACCCAGCTAAGCCGAGTCGCTGCAGGCGATCGCCGAGGCGCTCGAGGTGCTGCTCGACTCGATACTCCACAACCTCGGCGCGGTGCCGCACGTCGCCCAGGTGCGCGTAGATCCGCTTGACCATCTCGTCGAAGCCGTGACCGAGCTCGCGAGCGACGGTGTAGATCGAGACCGGCGCCCCGCGGTCGAGCGTCTGCAGCCGGGCGGCGCAGTAGGTATGGCGGAAGGCTTTCGACCGGAGCTCGCCGGCGCCGAGGCCCGCGCGCTTCGCGACGCGATCGAGCAGTCGGTGGATGTCCCGGAGCCGCCGCTCCTGGCCCCCGCTGGTCCAGGACGGCACCAGCAGCGTGCCGCCGCGCTCGAGACGGGGGCCGAAGACCCACGCCCGCAGGATGGCCTCCAGCTGCGGCCACATCGGGATGACCCGGTGCGAGGTGCGCGTCTTGAGCGCACGCCAGCGGTTGGGGCGTACCGTAATCGTCTTCCGATCGAAGGACACGTCGTCGAGCTCGAGCCCGGCGACCTCGCGGAACCGGCAGCCGGTGAACAGGAAGAGAGCGACCAGGACGTGCGCGTGAGCCGCATCGTCGATCGGGGCCGTCGCCTCCTGCTCCCCGCGGAGGATTCGCCCCACCACGACGTCCGAGACGCCGTAGGCCCGCCCCGCAGCGCGAAGGGACGCGTAGAGCCCGCGATCCCACTCCGAGCGCAGACGTGCCATCCCCGCGGCGTCCAGCGTCGTGCCACCGAGAGGGCGGAGCTGACGCGTGGCCTCGAGCACGAGCGCGGCATCATGGATTTCGATCCAGCGCGCCTCGCGCCGCGGCCCGGCCGGCTTCTCCATGAGGGCGGCCACGGGGTTGTACCCGGGCAGCACGACCTCTTCCTCCTGAGCACGGCGATAGAGGTTCGAGAGGGCGTTGAGGTGGTGCCGGATGGTCCCGGGCCCGAGTCGCCGCTCCCGCGGCGTCGTCAGGGCTTCGAGCCAGGTGATCCAGCCGCGGACGTCGCTCACCCGCAGCGTATCGAGCTCCCGCTCGGCGCCGAAGTACGCGATCGCGCGGTTCAGCGACAGCTCGGCGAGGGCCAGCCACTCGTCGGTGACCTTGCCCGCCTGCTTCTTCGCGATGAGATGGAGCCGCGCAAACGCGCCGAGCTGGGTCTCGACGGCGCGGCCGCCATGGAAGCCACGCCGGCGGCGAGCCGCCTCGAGCTCCTGGAGCCGGACGGCAGCGAGTTGGGTGGCCACGTCGGGATCGGTCGTCGCGGCGCGCGCGCCTGGCGCCACCAGCGGCTCACGCTTGCCCCCGACGTCCTGGTAGTCGCGGCCGTCGAACCACGCGCGGCGCTCACCGCCCTGCGTGCGCCAGTAGACACGGGACTTCCGCTTACGTGGGGTCATCCGGTGCTCCTCAGGGACGCGTGCCGCCAGTCGGACAAGGATCGCACGGGGCGCCCGCGGTTGCCAGTCGCACGCTCCCGCTGCGCTACGTCGAAGGCCGCGATCGCAGCTGCGGGGATCCGCCACTCCCGATCGTGGAGCTTGTATGCACCGGGGAACCTGCCCGCTTCACACCAACCGCGTGACGGGGCGCGGCCGTACCGTGCGGCCATCTCGTCCACTGTCGGGTCGACCGGGGCCGAGGCGGCCTCATCATGAGCCGACAGCAGCTCAAGCAGTAGCTCCCGCGGCACGGGGATGGCCGTGCCCGTTGGAAGTGACTCAGCGAGGGCGCGGAGGCCCGCGAGGCCGGCGGTCGTCATCACCATCCGATGGAGTAGGCCCTGGACCCCGGCAGCGTCCGGCGCGGTGCCTCCGGACGCTGCGCGTACCACGTGGCCACGGAGACGGCGAGCACGAGATCGTCGTGCGCGCCTTCGCGCCAAGCGCCATAGGAATCGTGTGCAGTCAGCGGGTCGATCTTCACCCGGAACGCGAGCAGGTCCTGGACGAGCATCGGCACCGCGGGGATCTCGCTCGCGAACTTGAGCCGCTCGGTCTGCAGCAGGACCTGGACGACCCCGACGAGATCCCGCTTGGGCACACGGAACCCGCCGCCGTCACAGGTGACGGTATCCCCGCCGGTAATGGTAATCGCGATCGGCTCGAGGCCCCGCGCCGAGAGCATATCCACCACGGGACGGCCGACCCCGGTGGCGTCCACTACCAACTTGGTCTTGCCGCGGAGCGTCGGCGAGGCGAGCAGCTTGCCCACGTGCTCAGCGACAGTCGGGTAGGGCGTCCCGAGGGCGAGCCGCTCGAGGTGGCGACAGTGGAAGAGGTGCGAGGCATCAACCTCTCGCCGGTTGGCCAGGGGCCAGTGCGTCGACGGCACTCCGGTCGGCGGCATCGTCCAGGTGGCATCCTCGGTGGCTGCAGCGGCCACGACGCTCGCCGGCTTCGGCGCGTGCTGCCGCTCGAGGATCGCGATCGCCGTGGGATCCGACGTCTGCCCGAGGTCCAGGCCGAGGAAGAAGGTCATGCGGCCACCGGCCGCGGGGGGAAGAGCGGTGCCACGTCGCTCGAGATGGCGCGCATCACCTGCTCGTAGCCGAACACTTGGTCATCCGTCTCCACGAACTCGCAGAGATACTCCTGTCGGTACCACCAGTCGCCGATGCGAGCGCGTTCGGCGGCGAGCCACACGGGATTGATTCGGGGCACGGCCGTCGCGGGCACGGTCACGCGGTGCCAGCTCGGGCCGCCCTCAGCGTACTCGTGGAAGAAAAAGCCGCGCTTGCCGAAAGGTGTGGAGAGCAGCAGGATGCGACCCCCGCTCACCGCCAGCATCGGGCGGACGCTCATGTAGAGGTCGTCGCTCACCCGGGAGGCTTCGTCGACGATGATGAGGGCAACGCTCGAATAGCCCCGGATCGTGGCTTCCTTCCCCGGCAGGCAGACGATGCGGGAACCGTTCACCAGCTCGAGCGTGAGTGCGCTCTCCCGGGCGATCGGCGGGGCGGCCTCGCCCAAGGCATGCAACGTCTGCTTGACCTTACGGAAACTCTCCTGGCTCTGGCGGAGCGCCGGTGCGAGGATGAGCACCAGCGCCGGCGGGCGGTGTGCGGCCTCATCCACCGCCACGGCCGCGCTCGTTCCGGTCTTCCCCGCCTGGCGGCAGCACTGCAGCAGCATCTGCCGTGCGCGGCCGCGCAGAAGGTCTCGCTGCCAGGGATCGGGCGTGATGCCCGTAGCCCGCATGATCGTGGCCGGGTCGAGCGCGTGGCGCAGATCAGTGCCCAGCACTCTGCGCCTCCAAGGCCTCGGCCACCGCGATCCGGGCATCGGGGTAGTGGTCCAGGGCGCGAAGGATCACCCCCCGGAGCTGGATCCACTCGACGTGCACCGTCAGGTTGAGCACTGTGGGGTCCTTGAGCTGGCCGATGATGCGGGCCAGGAGCTCGGTCTGCGCCTCTAGGCGCTTGGCCGTCTGCAGGACCAGCTCACGGGGGTCGGCGTGCTTCGTCTCCACCATGCGGATCTCGGGCGCGATCCCGTCGAGCCGCGCCAGGAGCTCGGACAGCTTGGCCTTCTTGCGGACGGTCTTCCCCTCGCCATCAGGCTCGATGTAGGTCACGCGGAGGTCCTCGGCGCGGGGGCCGATGTCGTAACGCATCGGGTCGTGTGGATCCCGGAGCCACCGGTCGCAGGCGTCGAAGAGCAGGTTGACCCGCTCGAGGCACCGGTTGAGCTGCGCGAGCGTCTCGCCCGCCCGCTGCCCGTGGCCGTCCGTCGCGGCCGTGGCGAGCGCGGCCGGCAGGTGCGACTCCCGGTGCCGGCGCACGGCGTCGTGGGAGATTCCGCGTACTTTCGCGGCAACCTCGCGGTCAGATCCTCCGTCCACCAGCGCCCGGTCGAGCGCTGCGCGGTCCGCCACTGGCAGTCGGCAAATTGTGCAGGGGCGCCCTAGCCTCGCCTTACCATCGGCCACGATCTTAGGCTTAGAACCATCATCGTGACCATGGCCGTGACCTCTCTGCTCACGGTGCTGCTGATGGTGGCCTACCTTACCAGCGGCTGTCATTTGCCCGATCCGGTCTCCGCGAGGCCCTCGTCATGGTAGACGGACGTGCGCAAGTTCGAGCCCACCGGTCGATTAGATTGGGCAAATGACTTTACCGCGGCCGCGCGAGCAGACTGTGTTGCTGGTCGAGGACGACGCAATGCTCCGCAGCATCTTGGCGGAGGCGCTCACGCAGGAGGGCTTCGCGGTCCTCACGGCTGAGGACGGCGAACAGGCCTATGCTATTGCGAGCACGTTGGCAGGGCAACTCGACCTTGTCGTGACCGACATCCTCTTGCCGGTGATGGACGGCGTGGAACTCGCCGGCCACCTCGCCAGCCTCACGCCTCCGCCCGCCGTACTGTTCATCTCCGGCCTTGCCACACACCGGGATGTACCGGCTCCGTTGCTTGCCAAGCCGTTCGGGCCAAGGGCATTCCTCAAACAGGTGGCTCAGATGATCGCCCCGGCAACGTCTGACCCGTCACTCGTGTAAGACCTCGGTGACGGTCTAGCAACCCTGGTAGGCGGCGGTAAGCTCGGGGAAGTCTCTGTCCAGTGGATGCCCTCTATGACGAGCTCACCTTGAGAGATCCCGAGGATAGCGCGCCGCCTTCAGGCTACCGACAATGGCACCTGGGGCCCGACCGCCGCCGCGTCGATCGTACACCGGTGCGGCCGCGAGTTATCGGCCGAGCCCGGGTGGCGGCCACCTTCTCCCAGACCAAGGTCCCCCCCTTCGAGCGCGGCGTGTGGTTCCCGGTGGTGGATGGAAATCCCGACGTCTCACAACCGCCGCTCGAGGGCTATGTGTGGGTGGATCTGGGCCCGCGGCTGCAGCTTGTTTGGGGCGCGTGGTTGGAGCTCGAGGAGGGACCGGACGGCGAGGGATGACACCCGATGAGCTTCAGCTGGTCGAGCGGCTGGAGGCGCTGAAGCGGCTGGGCTGAATCGAGCTGGAGGCGGGCGCGTCAGTCGGGCCGGATGCGGTAGGGGATTGGGGGTCTCCTCACGACCCCGGCATCCCAGCTCCCGGATCATTCAGGCGGTCACGCGCCTGCGGGTCCTGCCCACGGCGTGGGGCGTCGCCATCGCGGAAATCGAAGTGCTCCTGGGGCAGCGGGCGGCCGAGGAGGCTCGCAAACGTCGGGGGGCCGCGATGGCGGTACAGCACGCTGCGCACCAACTCCGCAGCCCCGTGCCAGACCCCCGATTGCACCGTTGGATAGTAGGACCAGAACTTCGCCTTCAAGCGGCCTTGGCGGCGGCGCATGGAGTGGCTCCAGGATCAGGTACTCCATGGTAGCCGCTCGACGAGGTAATTGCTGTGACGCAGGCCCGAGGGCACGCCGCCATCGTCTTGCCTTACGCCTTGACTGACGCGGCTCCTAGCGGTGCCGATGACGTGCCGGCTGCGCGGAGGATTGTCAGGGCCACAGGCGCGGCGCTGACACAACTCGGTACGGCACCGTACCCAGTGGTGAGGAGCTTGACAGCCCAAATATCACTTTGTGATTAGGCCTCCCTCGATAAAAGCACCCCCGGCAAAAGCCGGGGCCGCAAAGCCACGGAACAATCCCTATAGCAGGGGAGCCAGTTCACAGCTCAGGCCGAGCCGTATACCCGCCCTCGGCTTCCACTTGGATCCGCCCGGCCGCGTTGGTGGAGCCTCACGCCGCCGCCTCGCCCAGCGTTGCGTCTGACACCGCGCGCTCCTCCGCGCGCCGGCGAATCTCTGGCCGGCCCACCGCCTCCAAGAACGCTTGGTGCACGTCCGCCCGCCACCAGTGCAGCACCTCGGTGATCCGTTCGAGCGCCTCGGCAGGCGTGTAGGCTGGTTTGTAGCTCCGCGTCGTGGTGAGCGCGTCGTACACGTCCACGATGCAGATGATCTGGGCGGCCACGGGAATCTCGTCGCCCTTGAGCCCATCGGGATAGCCGCTTCCGTCATACTTCTCATGGTGCCAGCGGATGATTGGCTTCAGGTCCCAAGGAAAATCCACCTCGGCCAGCATCTCGAGTCCCCAGACCGGGTGCATCTTGACGATGTCGAATTCCTCGGCGGTGAGCTTCCCCGGCTTGTTGAGGATTTCCTGCGGGATACGGACCTTACCGAGATCGTGGAGGTATGCGCCCAGTCGCAGGGTAGTGAGCTGTCCCGCATCGAGGCCAAGCGCGCGGCCGACCGCCAAGCCATGCTCCGCCACGCGGCCGCAGTGGCCGTGCGTGTAGCTGTCGGCCGATTCGAGCGACTGTCCCCACTCGTGCACAACCCCGAGGTACGTTCCCTCGAGATTGGCGATCTTCCGACCGACGTCCACCAGCTCAGTCCGGGCCTCGAGCCGGCGGAAGAGGTGGTAGGAGGCGTTCAGCGCCCCGAGCGCGTCCATGTTGCGGCCGAGTTGCTGATAGAGGAGTGCGAGCTCGCGGTTCGCTTCGGCGCCGCCGAGGACGGACTCCACCTCGACGGCGAGGCCGCGGGCCTGAAGCAAGTGACCCTCCGCCGACGCGAGCCGACCCGTGACACGGTGCACGGTGCCGAGCACGCGGTAGGCGTCAACTTTGTCAATACGCGACTCGAGCTGGTCGAAGATGGCAAGCGCATGCTCCACGTCCGTCCATGCCCGGTCGTGCTGGTCCCGAGCGAGATGCACCTCGGTGTGGTTGAGCAGGCAGAGACCTTGGAGATGAATGTCGCCGGCCCGCTCGGCGCCGGCGAATGCGCTCCTAAAGCAGGCGTCGGCCTCCTCCCAGCGCTGGCGGTCCGAATTGATCATGCCGAGGTTGTGATAGGCGAGCGCAACGCCACGCTCGTCGCCCAGGATGATGTAGGCCTCGAGACTCCGGGCGTAGTGAGCCAACGCCCGCTCGTGGTCGCCCTGGACCGTCGCGATGATCCCGAGGTTCTGCTCGATGCGCGCGCGGAGTGCGGCGCTGCCGCTGGCGAGCGCAAGCGCACTGTCAAAGGTGCGCCGTGCGCCGGGCAGGTCGCCAGCTTCGAGAGCGAATGCCGCGCGGACATTGAGGGCATGCGCGGCGAGTTCACGCTCACCGGCGGCGAGTGCGACGTCGTAGGCACGCCGCCCGAATTCTCCGGCTCGGGCCGACGCGCCGCGTTGATGGTGGAGCAGCGCCAGGTGGCGCAGCCCCGTTGAAAGCGTGGCCGGGTCGCCCGCCGCCTCAGCCAGCGCGCATGCCGATTCATACGCCGGCTCCGCCCCCGCCACGTTGCCCGCCCGCTCCTCCTGCCGGGCTATCTCCAGCCGCTCGGCGGCGCTGTCAGGCGCCGCCGGCGGTCCCGGGGATTCTGTGTCCATCCAGCCTCACTTTCAGGGGCGGCCGGCAACCGCCCCCTGCGACCGCTGATCAGTAGGCGATCGCGTATCGCGAGAAGTGGTCGATGCCCGCCTCGACCTTGTCATCAGTCTTCTGGTCCGTCGAGTTCAGCAGCTCGAGGATCCGATTGCCCTGGCCCAGGTACGCGATGAGGAACTCGGCGCTAGTCGGACGAACGCAACCTTTGTACGAAAGGGTGAGCTGCGCCGGCTCGAGGAACTGGAGCCCTTCTGGCCCGAATCGCACGTTCACGAGCGAGGTGGTCGGCGCTTCGGCAGTGATCAACACCTCGTGGTCGAGCGCGCCCTTCGGGATGACCAGCTCGTGCGGGCCCGCGTGGAGTGTGCCGCCGTTCGGGCCGATGATCGCCACATCCGCATCGTATGGCTGCGGCTCGCAGCGCAGGAGATCGCTATCCGGGCCGCCCTTCTCCCCCGGATGCGCCCGCTTCCACGCCTCCCGCTCGAGCTTGTACTGCTCCTTCCAGTCCCGCCGCCAGGCCTTCCACTCGTTCCTGGCCGCCTGCAGCTCGTCCTTGTTGGCGTCCTTCTGTGCCTTGAAATAGGCTCTGCGCTCCTCGAGCTCCTGCTTCAGCGCCTCGTGACGGGCGTGTGCCGCGTCGCTCGCCACGCTGAACTGCGGGCCGGATCCGTTCGAGGGCTCGACCGGCGTGCGGCCGTCGGAGCACGCGAGCACGGTCAGCCCGCTCACCAGTGCCAGCAACCGCATCGTTGTCTTGCGACTCATGGGACGCCTCTCCACCTGCGGGTTCTGCCGCCGGAAGGAGCCGCCGGCAGCCCGCTGCCGGTCGTGCGCCCACATGTAAAGGCGCGGTGCTCCTCCAAGGGGCCGAGGCCGAGCACCGCGCTATCGAGTGCGCGTGATCGTACACCTTCGGCACCGAGCTATCTCACCTAAGGGTTGGTGAGACCTCTGGTTTTGCGGCCCCGGATCGCTCCGGGTGTGCTCTTATCGGGTGACGTCGATGTCTCCGTCCACCGCGGGCGGCGGACTGGCTCGATGAGGTCGCAAGTATTGGACCTCGACAGATGCGAAATGCTGCACTCACCATCGAGCGCGGCAGAGGAGGTGCTTCTAGTAGCGAGATAGAGAGTCGCTAGACCACAGCTGGCAGATAGTTACAAGAGTCTCCACCGGAAATAGACTGCCGCCTCGGGGCCCCGGTCGGTCCCGCCTAGCGCGGAAGGCGTTCGATTCCACGACAGGGGATAGCTGCGGTCGGTGCGCCACAATGCGGCGGAAGGCCAGCAAGTCCTGAGCACACTCCCAGCCTGCGCTCGTGGGAAAGATCACAGCCCGGCGTCCCCAACGACGCCGAAGCGCGGTTCATAGTGTCAGTCCCAGTGACGAACGATCCAGCGCCGGCCGGCGCTGGATAGCGGGGCAGGGTATCGAGAACCTGGGTTTACGCTGGTGGGCGCTCGTCGGCGCTGGGGTCGCTCGCTTCCCAAGCTGGACGTCGCCGGTTCGAGTCCGGTCGCCCGCTCTCTGGAAGCTTTCCCCCTCCTCGACTTCGGTCGCAGAGGGGTTTCTCATGCGTGCAGCATCCCCGCTCGCGGCAACGTTCCCAGTAACGAACGACGACCCCGCCAACCCAGAGACCGCGTGTGGTGATTGACTCCAAGGGTAGATACTACTTGGGCACGGAGAATCGTAGGCCGAGCACCCCCCGTGCATCTAATGTCAGGCGCGTGTGATCGACTTCCACTGCTTCAGCCGCTTTGAGGTCAACTCGGCGCGTTGCTGCTCGTCGCTTCGGTCCACGATGCTCATGTCCCCTGGTTCGGCGCGCCAATACACACCGGCCGTCCGCGCGTTCGTGCTCGCGGGCGTGTCCGAACGAGTCGTGAAGTATCCGGACGCGCGATCGACGGACTCCAATAGGATTTCTCCCGTCCCGTTTAGCTGCGGTGCGTTCGAGTCCCGAGGCCGTTCCCCCTTCCAATAGTAGAAGACGCCCGAAGGCTCCTTCCTCTCCTTCGACGCTTCGCACCACCATCTCGCCGACAGCCTGCCATCCTGCTGCCAGGACTGGCCGTGCAGCTCCAACGCGCCGTCGCGGTCCCGCGAGACTCGAACGATGCCCACGGCGGAAGGCTCGAGCGGGCTGAGTTCCGTCAGGGAGAACTGCCACCACAGACCGTCGACGCGGGCGACCCGGCCCGCGTCCTCGATCGCCTTCCGGAGCTTCTGGTTGACGATTCTCACCTCGGCAGGAGTCGTCGCGTCGCCGTATCGGATGCACGTGAGACCGAGGAGATCGCTCGGAAGCTTCGCGTCCTTGGCGTGGAGGATGAAGGTGCGGCGCATGCCGAGGACGCCGCCGAACAGGCCGGCTTCGAAGACGACGTTGTCTCGCGGCGAAGCCTGGCCGGAGTCAGGGTCGGGCGATGCGGACGGGCTGATGCTCGTCCAGTCGTCCCTGGCGAACACGAACGCGGCGAAGTCGACCTCATGCGCCAGCTCGACGAGGCGGTCCAGCGTGGTGGTGCCGGGATTGAAGGATGTCGTCCAGGGGTCTACGTGGGCGACCTCCTCGAGGCCGCGGGTCAGCGCCTGCAGCAGCTTCGCCTGTTTGCCCGACGAGCCAAGATGCGGGGCTTGTCCATCCATTCCTCCCGAACGCGACGCTCAGGTTCTTTCCGCTAGTAGCTATAGGGAAAGGAGGCCTGCCGCGGGGCCTGATAGGAATGAACGTATGTGATGGTGTAGGGGCCGATGAACCGCACCGAGACCACGGTCGTTCCCTTGGCGATGGAATAGTGATGAAAACCGGCCGGGGCCACGATCGTGTCCCCGGTTGCCAAGGCCATGGTCTTCCCCACGTCGAGCTGGTCTCCCATTCCGACCAGGAGCGTGCCTTGCTTCACTTCCACCCGTTCGTCGGTGGGGTGAAAGTGGGGTGGCATCCGGTAGCCATCCGGCATCGAGAGCTGGATGGTGGACTGACCCGCCCCCGTGGGATCACCGGACACCACGGCGATCATGGCGCCCGGCGGCAGCAACGGAGGCGCCACGGCCCATCGCAGTGAGGTGGGTATGTCCGCAGCCTGGGCAGAGAGGCTCGGGCTGCCCAGGAGCAAGGCCGCAGAGGAAACGAGAGCGATCATCAGCCTGCGGACCGTAGGGTCCTGGGCGGACAGCAGGCCGGGTGGTGCGAGGAGGCCGGCCACCAATCCTGCCAAGTGGATGTTCAAGGTGCGCATCGTGCTGTCCTCCGGCATGGGTAAGCGGTGGCGATCGCGGCTAGCTTCGGCGCCTCGACGGCTCGGGGCAGTCGAGGCACCTGGGCTGAATTAGTGAGAGGCGACCGCTGCCTTTGCCTCCGCGGCCGCGGCCACCTTCACAATGAAGCTGGCCACGACGTCCGGATGCGACACCATCGCCGCATGGCTGGCCGCAATTGTGGTCACGGTCGCGCCCATCCGCTTGGCGAAGAGCCGCTGGGCATCGGGAGGCACCATCTGGTCCTCAGTGGTAATCAGATACCACGAGGGGAGCGACCGCCAGGACGGGGGGCCGAACGCTGCCTGACTGAAGAGGACGTCGGCCGCGATGGGCTTCTGCACTGCCGCCAGCACCCGGGCCTCGGCCACAGGCACGTCAGGCGCGAAAAACTTGAGGAACCCCTCTGGATCCAGCCAGAGGTACCCCCCTTGGTCCGGATGAATCGCGACCCCGCCGGGGGGCTGTGGCGGCTGACTCAGCAACCCCTTCAGGGTTTCGCCTTGATCCGGCGCAAAGGCCGACTCGTATACCAGCCCGATCACGTTCGGGGCATCGGTGCCTAGTTGGGTAATCACCGCGCCCCCGAACGAATGCGCAACGAGAAGCGTGGGACCGGTCTGCGCCGCCAGCAGGGCGCGGGTCCTGGCGACGTCGTCGTCCAGCGAGGTCAGGCCCAGCTGCACAGCGGCAACGTGGTACCCAGCCTTCTGGAGCCGCTGGATGACGCTGCTCCAACTGGACCCATCGGCCCAGGCCCCGTGAACCAGCACGATATTCGGTGATTTCGACATGGGATGATCTCCTTGCACCGCGACGGGTGCGATTCTCGCCGGCTGTCTGATGTGCACCTCCACAATCCTGGAGAGGTCCTGCTGTGCGAGCGCTTCAACTGCCGGCAGTCTGATGTGCTGCTCCTGTGCCACCAGGCACGTCCCACCACTGAGTGCGGAGAGAGCGAATACGATCGGCGTGGCTGCGTAGGTGAGGTAAGCCTTTGACATACTTTAACTCCAATCCTTTTGTGGGAGGGACGGTGCCGCCACCCATCGGCAACGCGGCCTCGTCCACGAATAAGATGTTTCTAAGCTGGCACCTCGGTCTCTCGTCACTTCGAGCAACTCGCTGGAGGTCACTAGCGAACGCCAGCCTGGACGGGAACGTGCCACATGCTCCCCCGACGGGGCAGGCGGGGCCTGCCCCATCGCACCTGCTCACTTGCGGCCAAGCAGCGCTTGCACTCCGCTGATCTGCATACGGCTCCGATCGGCTGCAGGGTCCGAGGCCGGCGCAGGGCCAGGGCTTCCGGCGCTTTCGTCCAGCAGAGCCTGCTCCCCGGTGACCGACCGGCTTCCTCCGGTCGAGGTGCCCATTTCAGGCGAGCTCCCGACTCTGTTCAACAGCGCCCGCGCGCCGTCGTCAATCCGGATGGGGTCGATTCGGGGAGGCGGACTCGCGGCAAGTGCGAGGGAAACGGCGCCAGCCATCAGGCTCAGGGTCTTGCGTGTCATGCTTGTCATGTTGGTATCCCGTCTTGCAGTGTGATCTGCTTGTACGACCCTGGTGCCTGGTCTACATGGGCAATTCGGATGCCGCCCGCGACCCCGTCAAATGGCGGCTAGCCGATCGGACAACACTCCCGTCTTGGGATATCACGAAGTTTTCGTTGAAAATCGTGGGGAGGCCACTTGCTTTCCGGGCCGACGACGATCGCTGTGGCGCCGGTAAACCCAAGGCGCCTCCCTAGGCGGCCTTGCGAGCAGTTAGGCAGAGACGGAGATGGCCATTGGGCACCGAGAAGCGGGCCAATGAGTGAGGGCGGGAGACGCGGACGCTGCAATCGCGGGTTGCGCTGGCGGTGGACAGAGGAATGTCGGCCACGGTCCAGGCTCCGGTGGCTCTCCAACGGGTGGGATGTGGGAACTCATGAAACCGCTCTCCTCGGCTCGTCGCCACGCGACGAGCCGAGAACGAAAACGCGAGGCCGACGTAGCGCGCCGGGCTATCAGTTCCCCCGGCACCGCAACAAGTCGAACGGCTTGCGGAAGGGCTCGCACTGCTTCACGGCCTCTTCATAGAAGCTGGCGTAGACCTATAAGCCCAGTCGAGAGGGCACGGCGGTTACGGGGAGGCTCTCGTCACACCACTGACCGTGGGAGGAGGCCCTTCAGAGTGCTGGCTGGGCACCACCTGTGTCACAGGCCAGGTCGGGTTCCGCGTAGCCGAGAACCCGCGCCGGCCGGGGCCTCATCCCTTGCGCTTGATGCCAAGCGAGCGCATGCGTGAGGTCAGGGTATTGGGATTGACGCCCAGGAGGGCGGCTGCGCCACCCGGCCCCGAGACTCTCCGATGCGCGCGCTCCAGAGCGGCGATGATGCTGTCGCGCTCGAGGCCCTTCAGCTCCTCGCTGCGAATGAGCTTCTCAGGAGCGGAGGCTGGCGGAGTCTCGGTCGTCGGGTCCGAAGCCAAGAGCTGCAGGTTCCCATACGCCAGGGCCAGATCGAGGCGGAGCCGAGAGCCCTTCGCCAGAATAATTGCGCGCTCCATGACATTCTGCAGCTCTCGCACGTTGCCCGGCCAATCGTATTGCATGAGCCGCGCAGCGTCCTCGCGGGTGAGTCGCACCGTGGGGCGATTCAACTGAGCAGCAAAGATCGAGGCAAAGTGATGCGCGAGGGCCGGAATGTCTTCAAGCCGCTGCCGAAGCGGCGGGAGCTCCAGGGGAAAGACGCTGATTCGATAGAAGAGGTCCTGCCGGAAGCGCCCCGCAGCGACTTCGGCTCTGAGATCTCTGTTCGTGGCGGCAACGAGCCGCACATTCACTGTGCGCGTCCTGTCATCACCGACCCGCTCGAACTGCCCCTCCTGCAGCACCCGGAGCAGCTTTGCCTGGTGCGCGAGCGGAATCTCTGCGATCTCGTCGAGAAACAGCGTTCCGCCGTCCGCATGCTGGAAGCGGCCGACCCGATCCCGAAGGGCGCCAGTAAACGCGCCTTTCACGTGGCCGAAGAACTCGCTCTCGAACAGCTCCGCCGGGATCGCTCCGCAGTTGACGCGCACGAGTGGACGACCCCGTCGCGGACTGCGTTCGTGAATGGCCGCGGCGACCAGCTCTTTCCCGGTACCCGATTCCCCCAGGATCAGCGCCGTCGCGTCCGTTGCCGCGACCAGCTCGACCTGCTCCAGGACGCCTCGCAGGGCAGCGCTCTGGCCAACGATCGTGCCGAAGGCAAGGACCTCTTTGATCTCCTCGCGCAGATAGTCTCGCTCGAGCTCGAGTTGTCGGCGCAGGCGGTCGACCTCGTCGTAGGCCCGGGCGTTCGCGATGGCGATCGCCGCGTGGTCCGCGAAGATGCGCAGCCAATCGGATTCGCTCGGCGTTATCTCCGCGCGACTGAACACCGCCAGCACGCCGAGGGTGTCGCCGCGATAGATAAGGGGCTGACCGGCGAAGCTTTGGATGCCTTCGCGCCGGGCCCAGTCGGGGCGTGCGACCCAATGACTCTCTGGCAGATTGTTGCTGATCAGTACGGGTTCACCACTCGCGCCGATCTGCCCGACCTTCTGCGCGCCCAGCTGGATTCGGCGGAAGTGTCCGTCCACGCGAGTCCAGTCCTCCACGGACCCTTCGGGGGTTCCGGCACTAGCGACCAGATGGAGGCACTGTGCCTGGTCCGGGGTCTCCGCTCCCATGCCGCGGGGCCCGCCAATATCGCTGGGAAGTACGAGCCAGACGCGGGCCAGCGCAACGTCAGCTTGTGCTGCCAACCCCGCGACGATGCGGTTGAACACATCGTTCAGGGTGAGGGCTTCGCCGACTCTCAGCGCTAGTGATTGCAGGGATCTGAAGTCCATGACGCTTCCCCACTGAAATCGAATTGGCCGGACCGCCGGCGCAAGATCGCACCCCGAAACGTCACACAGGATTCAATGCCAGCCATGGTGTAGTGGAGTGCCGCTGATACAGCGGCTTCATGGCGGAGAGGGGATGCCCCCGGCATGAGAGGAATCTAGCCAGAAGGCCCGTCGCGGTGGTCGCCTGCTGAAATATGCGCTTGGTTGGGCCTGCCGGCATAGTAATGTTCCCAGTAACACACGACATGGCGCTTGCTAACGCTGGATAGCGGGGCCGCCGGATACTACGCCGAGTTTCTCGAGCGGTTCGATCGGCCGGTCTCCGCCCTCACTGCGCTCCGCACCGAGGCCACCGCCGCACTGGCCGGCGTGCCGGGCACGGTGCCGCCGGCCGGCGCTCTCCACTGATGCCGATGACGTCTGCTAGGGCCGGAGGCCAGGGCCCCTGATCGGGCCTAGTCAGTCGCCCAGCTTGCCGCCCTTCCAGCTCAACAGATTCAGGAACTC
>CAVSLY010000032.1:0-69484 GCA_963728705.1 uncultured Gemmatimonadales bacterium | reverse complement strand
CAGCGGCTCGGGCGGATAGGGAAACGGTCCTTTCGCACCAGAGACAGATCCAGCAGCTCGCTCGGCCGGTCGAGCGCCATGTGGGCGAGGATCCGCCCGCCAGTCGCGTCGTGCCCAGGCCATGCCCGGTGTAGCCCAGCCGTAGCACACCCGGCCCCCGAGCGCGCGACCGAAGAACGGCGTCATCCGGGTAGTCGAGCAGATCGGCCCGCCCCAGGCATACGGAAACTCCAAGCTCGCGAGCGCGGGAAAGTGGCGCCGGAAGCTTTCCCTGAGCGCGGCGAAGTGCGCTGGCGAGTGGTCGCACCAGGGATCGACCCGGTTGCCGGTGTAGTAGGCGGCCTCGCTCGTGCCCCATAGGATCCGGTCGTCTCCGTGAGTCGGTAGTAGTTGAAGAAGGTGCGGCCGTCGGTGATTCCCTGGCGCCGCGGCCACCCGATGGCCTCACGCTGCGCCGGAGTGAGCGGGTCGCTCACCAGGATGTAGTCGTAGAGCGGAATGAACCGGTGGGTGAGGGCGGGAGAAGATGGTGGGTGTAGGCGCTCGTCGCCAGCACGACGCGCCGCGCGTGCACACTGCCGGCCGTGGTGCGCACCCGCGTCGCCGCGCCCACCGTCTCTATCGCCGTCACGCGGCTCCGCTCGTAGACCCGGACGCCTTGCCCCTCCGCCTCGGCGCGAAGCCCGTCCACCAGCTTGACCGGATCGAGGATTCCTCCGCCCGTCACCGCGACGCCGCCGAGATAGAGCGGCGAATGCAGCTCCGCTTGCACGGCAGACCGGTCGAGCAGATCAAAGGATCGAGCCCCAGCCGCCGGGCTGTCCTCACCGTGCGCTCCGCTTCCTCGACGTGCGCCGCGGTGAGCGCCACCATCAGCCGGCCGGTGGGCTCGTAGTCGCACTGGATCCCGCGGTCGGCGAGGAACGCCGCCAGCTCGGCCACATTGGTCTCGCCCAGCGCCGCCAGCCGGCGCGCCTCCGTCTCGCCGAAGTGCTCGATCGCGAGGCCATGGCCGTGGTCGATGGTCTCCGACAGCATGCCCGCGTTCCGTCCGCTCGCGCCGTACGCCGCCAGCCCCTGCTCGATGACGGCCACCTCGAGGCCGGGTCGAGCTGCTTGAGAAACAGCGCCGTCCAGAGCCCGGTCAGCCCCGCGCCGATGACGGCGACGTCCGCGCCGTGGTCGCCCTCGAGCGGGCGGTGGCCGCGCGGCGCGCGGCGGGCGAGCCAGAAACAGGCCTGTTCGATTGGCTGCATGGGTGGGGCAGCGTCAGGCGAGCGGCGTGACGCTCATTCCCCGCTGGCGGAGTGTGCGCTGCTGCCACAGCACCGTAGCGCCGAGCGCCAGGAGGCTGAGAAGCAGGATCGCCGTGGCCAGGACGTTGATCTGGGGCGGGAACGCGGCGCGGCGGGCACCGTAGACGTACAGCGGGTAGGTGACCCGGTTGCCGGCGTTGAACAGCGTGATGATGAAATCGTCCAGCGAGAGCGCGAACGCCAGCATCGCCGCCGCCACGATGCCCGGCGCGATGATCGGCAGCGTGACCTTGAAGAACACCCGCATCGGCGTCGCGCCCAGGTCCATGGCCGCCTCCTCGAGCGTCCAGTCGAAGCCCCGGATGCGCGCCCGCACGCATCAGCGCCACGTAGCTCACCGAGAACATGATGTGAGCGATGACGATCGTGTTGAACCCGGTGCGCACGTTGAGGTCCAGGAACAGCGACAGCAGAGACGAGCCGAGCACCACCTCGGGTGTCGTGAGCGGCAGCACCAGCAGCAGGTTGACGGCCGAGCTGCCGCGGAACTTGTACCGGGTGAGGGCCAGGGCGATGAGCGTCCCGAAGATCGTCGCGACCAGCGTCGACAATGCCGCCACCCGCAGGCTCAGTTTCATCGACTCGTAGAGCGCTCCGTAAGCAAACGGATTGCTCCACGCCTCGAGCGAGAACGACTTCCACACGAAGTTGAACTTGCCGGCCGGCTTGTTGAAGCTGTACAGGATGATCACGAAGATCGGCAGGAACAGATACAGCAGGACCAGCCAGGCCACCCCGTCGAGCAGCCAGCGCCCCAGCCGGCGCATCAGGCCAGCTCCTCGGTACCGAGCACGCGGGCATACGCCAGCACGCCGAGGGTGATCACCGCCATCAGCACGAAGGAAAGCGACGCGGCCAGGGGATAGTCTCGGACCTCCAGGAACTGGTTCTGGA
Source organism: uncultured Gemmatimonadales bacterium (assembly GCA_963728705.1). GTDB lineage: Bacteria > Gemmatimonadota > Gemmatimonadetes > Gemmatimonadales > GWC2-71-9 > CAVVWJ01. The sequence continues at coordinate 67,274 of CAVSLY010000032.1, read as the reverse complement.
TGACCGTGCCGATCATCTGCTGGTTGGGGCTGCCGAGAAGCTGGGCGTTGATGAAGTCGCCCGTCGCCGGAATGAAGGTGAGCAGGCTCCCGGCGAACACCCCGGGCAGCGAGAGCGGCAGCACCACCTTCCGGAATGCTTCGAGCGGCGTGGAGTAGAGATCCTCCGCCGCCTCGACCAGCCGCAGGTCGATTTTCTCGAGGCTCACGTAGATCGGGAGGATCATGAACGGCAGGAAGTTGTACGTGAGGCCGCCGACCACGGCGATCGTGGTATCTAGCAGGCGGCCCCCCTCGCCCAGGAGATGGAGCTGCTGCAGCAGCCAGACCGCCGGCCCGCTGTCGTTGAGGATGGTCTTCCACGCGAACGTGCGGACCAGGAACGTCGTGAAGAACGGCAGCACGACCAAGCCGAGGAGCAGGTTCTTGAGCCGCCCCGCCCGGAAGGCGATGAAGTAGGCCAACGGATAGCCCATCGCGAGCGCCAGCAGAGTAGCACCAAGAGCGTAGCGCAGAGAGCGGAAGAAATGGACGCCGTAGTTGCCCAGCGCGCGGCCGTACGCCTCGTACCACGGGCCAGGTCCGGAGACCGAGGTCTGCGCCAGGGTGATGGTCGGCGCCACGAAGAACACCAGCAGCCAGAGGATGCCCGGAGCCACCAGCAGGTAGGGGGCGAGGCGGCTGCGCCTCGACCCCCCGGAGGCCGTGCCTGCCATATGGCCTCTACGCCCCGATCGCGTCCTGGAAAATGCGGTTGAACTCGGTGTCTTCTGCGTCGCTCAGGGCCTTGAATACGTGCAGCCGGGAGCGCAGATCGTCGGGCGGGTTCACCAGCGGGCTGCTGGCCAGGTCGGGCGCGATCTTGGCGAGCTCCGCGCCGGCGCCCTTGACCGCCGAGAGGTAGGGCGCGCCGGCCACGATCTGGGCCGAGTGTTTCGCATCGTAGACGTAGTTGATCCACGCCATGGCGAGATCCTGCCGGTCGTCCGTCTTGGGGATCATCATGTTGTCCGAGAACAGCATCGCCCCTTCTTTGGGCGCGATCCACCGGAGGTTCGGGTTGTCCGCCGCGAGCCCCTGGATGTCTCCCGACCAGGCGATGGCCGCCGCGATATTGCCGGCCGCGAGGTCTTCCGCGTAATCGTTGCCGGTGAACTTCCTGATCTGGCCGCTCTCCCGGGCCTTCTTGATTTTGGCAGCCGCGGCCTTCGCGTCGGCGGCCGTGGCCTTCGCCGGATCCTTGCCTTGACCCAGCATGACCAGGCCGATGGTGTCCCGCATCTCGGTGAGCATCGTGACCTGGCCCTTGAACTTCGGGTCGAAGATGTCGTTGATGCTCGTCAGCTCGCGTCCGGTCTTCTTCGGGTTGTAGCCGATGCCGGTCATGCCGGAGAGCCATGGCACGCTGAACTTCCGGCCCGGATCGAAGCTCACGTCCTTCACGTTGTCGACCAGGTTGGCCTTGTTCGGGAACTTGGCGTCGTCGAGCGGCGCCACGTAGCCGAGCTGGATCAGGCGGCCGGCCATCCAGTCGGTCAGGACGATGATCTCGCGGTCGATGCTCTGGTTCCGCTTGAGCGGCTCGTCGATCTTGGCGAAGAATTCGGCGTTGTCGTTGATGTCCTCGGTGTACTCGGTCTTGATGCCCGTGGCCTTCTCGAAGTCGGGCACGGTCTGCTTGTCGATGTAGAGCGGCCAGTTGGAGACCCGCAGCGTCCGGCCCCCGCCGCCGGCGGCCCCCGCGGCCGAATCTCCACCGCCGGCCGCCGCACCTTCCTTGCCGCCGCCGCAGGCGGCCAGCAGGCTATTCCCGAGCACCAGTCCGCCCGCCCCCAACGCGGTTCGCCGAATGAATCCGCGGCGGTTGATCGCCTGGCGGAGCAGGGCGTGGAGCTCGTCGTCTCGCGGGTCGGACTTGCGTCGGCTCATGGGGACACTCCTGCGGAGGTACGGGTGATGGGGACGGTGGCGCTGGTTATGGGTGGCGCGGCATGGCGACCCGCTCGATCGTGTCTTGCGGGGTCACGTCGTCGAGACTCACCGCGGCGACGCCGGGGGCCGGGGGCAGCAGCCGGGCCGCGTTGGTATCCCAGCCCACCCAGAGGCCGAGGCCGGGCCGGAGGTCCGGGAGCGACTGCTCGGGCCCCACGTGGGCCACGATCTCGGTGCCGGTCTGCCGCGCGGAGCGTACAGCGGACGACCGGGCCCTGAAAGACCGCGTGCTCGACCGTCACCGGCACGCCGGACCCGTCGGCCGGCGCGGCCTCGGTGAGGCGGAGCCGCTCGGGCCGCACCATGATGGTGGCGGCGGCGCCCGACCGCAGCAGCTGGTCTCCGCGCGGGACCGGCACCGCATGGCGGCCGGCCACCATCACGGTGGCGTCGATCCCGCCCGGGTCCCGGACTACGGCGGGGATCAGGTTCGCCACGCCGATGAAGTTGGCGACGAAGACCGAGGTCGGTGAGTGGTAGATCTCCTGCGGCGTGCCGATCTGCTCCACGCGGCCGTCGTTCATGACCGCGATGCGATCGGACATCGTGAGCGCTTCTTCCTGGTCGTGGGTCACGTAGATGAACGTGATGCCCACCTCGCGCTGGATGCGCTTGAGCTCGATCTGCATCGCCTGCCGCAGTTTCAGATCGAGTGCGCCGAGCGGCTCGTCCAGCAGCAGGGCACTCGGATAGTTCGCCAGCGCCCGGGCCAGGGCCACGCGCTGCTGCTGTCCGCCCGAGAGCTGCGCCGGCTTCCGGTCGGCGTACTGGGTCAGCCGGACGACCGCCAGCAGCTTGTCCACCCGGGAGGCCGTCTCCCGGGCATCCACCTTCTGGCTCCGGGGGCCAAAGGCGACGTTGTCGGCGACGGTCATGTGGGGGAAGAGCGCGTAGTGCTGAAAGACGGTGTTGACGTTGCGCCGATAGGGCGGGACCCGCGAGACGTCCCGGCCGTCGAGCAGAATGCGTCCGGAGGTGGGCAGCTCGAAGCCGGCGATCATCCGCAGCGTGGTCGTCTTGCCGCAGCCTGAGGGGCCGAGCAGCGAGAAGAACTCGCCACCTTCGATGGCGAAATTGGCCTCCTCGACGGCGACATAACCGCCGAAGCGCTTGACGACGTGCTCGAGCGTGATGACAGGATCGTCACCGCGTCCGGTTGGCGCGGGCGTCGGCGAAACGGCTGTACGGGAGGTGTCGGGGGTAGGCATCTTGGCTGAATGTGTACCCACTTTGAGGAGTTGACAACCACCGGCCGGCGCCTCAACCTCCAAGCACTCCAACCAGCGACTCGCCACAGAACAGGACGTGACCCCATGACTACCAGCCTCGCCGCCGGCGAGCGGGCGATGAGCGATCGGCTGCTCGGCCGGGCCCAGGAGATCGGCCAGGCGGAGATGACCCGTCTGCTGGCCCGCACCCCGAAGTCGGCGCAGCTGTTTCAGCGGGCGGCCCGGACCCTACCCTTCGGCGTCGTGTCGTCGTTCCAGAAGATGCAGCCGTACCCGATCTACGTGACTCACGGGAAGGGCAGCCACATCTGGGACCAGGACGGCAGCGAGTACCTGGATTTCCATTGCGGGTTCGGCGCCATGGTGGTGGGCCACGCGCACCCGCGGATCGTCGAGGCCGTCCACGAGGCGGCGAGCCGCGGCACCCACTTCGCGGTCACCACCGAATCGGCGGTGGCGTTCGGAGAGGAGATCTGCCGGCGGTTCAATCTCGACATGCTGCGGTTCGCCAACTCGGGCACCGAGGCCACGATGGACGCGATCCGCGTGGCGCGGGCAGCGACGGGACGGGACGTGGTCTGCAAGATCGAGGGCTCGTATCACGGGCATCACGACAGTGTGATGTTCTCGATCGTCCCCAACGCCGACCTCATGGGCGGCCGCGACCGGCCGGGCAGCGCGCCGGTGTCGAAGGGAATGGTGAAAGACGCGGCCAAGTACATCGAGGTGGTGCCGTTCAACGACGCCGACCACCTCGAGCGCGTGCTCCAGGAGCGGGGCCACGAGATCGCCTGCCTGATCATGGAGCCCGCCATGATGAACATCGGCATCGTCGTGCCGCAGCCCGGGTACCTGCAGCGGGTGCGCGAGCTGTGCACCAAGCACGGCGTGGTCTTCATCTTCGACGAGATCAAGACCGGCTTCACGATCGCTCCGGGCGGCGCCACCGAGCGCTTCGGGGTGCAGCCGGACCTGGTCTGCCTCGCCAAGGCCATCTCCGGCGGGCTCCCGGCCGCCGCCTTCGGCGGGCGCGAGGACCTGATGCGGCTCATCGAGCGCGGCGTGTCGCAGATGGGGACCTACAACGGCAACCCGCTGGTCGCGCACGTCGGACTGGTCACGCTCACCGAGGTGCTCACGCCCGACGCGTATCGGCACTTCGCGCAGATTGGTACCCGGCTCGCCCGCGGGTGCCAGGCCGCCATCGACCGCCACGGCCTGCCGGCCCACACGGTGGACCTCGGCGCCAAGGGCTGCGTCTCCTACCGGCCCACTCCGATGAAGGACTACCGGGACTTCCTCGACACCAAGCCCGAGCTGTTCGCCGCGTCGTACCCCTGGCTCCTCAACCGCGGCATCTTCATGACCCCGGGCGACGAAGAGCAGTGGACGCTGTCGGTGCAGCACACCGAGGCGGACATTGATCACTATATCGGGGTGTTTGGGGAGTTTTGCGGGGTGCTGGCGGGGTAGGGGAGGAGGGAAAAAGGGGAATCGGGAAAGAGGGAGAGCGGGACGCAGCGAGCGAGTGTACGAGTTTCTGAGCACTCCGGTTCCTCCTCCCGAACAAACCCCGACATCACTATATTCCCCCCATGAGCAGCCCCCTCTTCGAGGTCATCGCCCCCTTCTCCCCCGCCGGTGACCAGCCCAGGGCCATCACCGAGCTGGGTGCGGGGCTCGAGCGCGGTGACAAGTTCCAGACTCTCCTCGGCGTCACCGGGTCCGGCAAGACCATGACCCTGGCGCATACGATCGCCAAGTTCGGCAAGCCGACGCTTGTCCTCTCGCACAACAAGACTCTCGCGGCCCAGCTCTACGGCGAGCTCCGGCAGTTCCTGCCGAAGAACGCCGTCGAATACTTCGTCTCGTACTACGACTATTACCAGCCCGAGGCCTACGTCCCCTCGACCGACGTGTACATCGAGAAGGATGCGTCGATCAACCAGGATATCGAGAGCCTCCGCCTCCGCGCCACGTCGAGCCTGATGGAGCGCGAGGACGTCGTCATCGTCGCTACCGTGAGCGCCATCTACGGCCTCGGCGACCCGGTGGAGTACCGGAAGCTCATGGTGACCGTCCGCCGTGGCGAGCAGCGCGGGCGGGACGAGATCCTGGGTGAGCTGGTGCGCATCCAGTACGCCAGAAACGACGCCTCGTTCGAGCAGGGCACCTTTCGCGTGCGCGGCGATTCGATCGAGATCTTCCCGGCGTACGCCGAGCAGGCCATCCGCATCGAGCTCTGGGGCGACGAGGTCGAGCGGATCAGCAAGATCCATCCGCTCACCGGCGAGACGATCTGTCAGCTGGAGCAGTGCGCCATCTATCCGGCCAAGCACTTCGTCACCGAGCGGTCCAAGATCGAGCGCGCCGTCTCGGCCATCCGCGTCGAGCTGGCGGAGCGGCTCACCGAGCTCAAGGCGGCGGGGAAGCTGCTCGAGGCGCAGCGGCTCGAGTCGCGGACCGGCTTCGACGTGGAGATGCTGCTCGAAGTGGGCACCTGTGCCGGCATCGAGAACTACTCGCGCCACCTGAGCGGACGCCGCGTGGGCGAACGCCCCGCGTGCCTGTTCGACTATTTTCCGCCCGATTTCCTGGTCGTCGTGGACGAATCGCACGTGACGATACCGCAGATCGGCGGGATGTTCAACGGCGACCGGGCGCGGAAGCTCACGCTGGTCGAGTACGGATTCCGGCTGCCTTCGGCGCTCGACAACCGGCCACTGCAGTTCGATGAGTTCATGACGCTCGTCCCGCAGATGATCAATGTCTCGGCCACTCCGGGCGATTTCGAGCTGCGGCTCTCGCAGGGCGTCGTCGTGGAGCAGATCATCCGGCCCACCCACCTGATCGATCCCGAGGTGGATATTCGCCCGGTCCGCGGCCAGGTCGACGACCTGCTCAACGAGATCCGCGTGCGTGAGGCCCGCCACGAGCGGGTGCTCGTCACGACCCTCACCAAGCGGATGTCCGAGGACCTGACCGACTACCTGCAGCAGGCCGGCGTGCGGGTCCGCTACCTCCACTCCGACATCGATGCGATCGAGCGGATGGAGATCCTCCGCGGTCTCCGGCTGGGTGACTTCGACGTGCTCGTCGGCATCAACCTGCTGCGTGAGGGCCTCGACCTTCCCGAAGTCTCGCTGGTCGCCATCCTCGACGCCGACCAGGAGGGTTTCCTCCGGAGCGATCGGTCGCTGGTGCAGACGATCGGCCGTGCGGCGCGCCATCTGAACGGCCGGGCCATCATGTACGCCGACCGGATCACGGGCTCGATGCAGCGGGCGCTCGACGAGATGACCCGCCGCCGGGTCATTCAGCAGAGCTACAACCTCGAGCACGGGATCACACCGCGCTCGATCATCAAGTCCATGGAGGAGGTTCGGCTCTCAACCCACGTCGCCGATGCCCGCACCGAGAAGCCCGAGCCCCGGGGCGCGCTCATGGACCGGGTCGATCTCCACGATCCCGCGCGCCGCGCGGCCATGGTGCAGGCGCTGGAGCGGCAGATGCGTGAGGCGGCCGCCAACCTCGAGTTCGAGCTTGCCGCCATGCTTCGCGACCAGGTCACTGAGCTCAAGGCCCTGGCCGCCCCCGACGTGCGCCGGGGTCTGGTGCCCAGGCTCCGCCGCCACGCGTGATCCGCGAACTCACGGAGGCCGAACTGCGGGCGGAGGGCGAGACGCTCGGCCGGTCGCTGCCGCCGCGCACCCTGCTCGCCTTCGAGGGCGAGCTCGGTGCCGGCAAGACCACGTTCATCCAAGCCATCTCGCGCGGACTCGGCGTCGCCGGCCAGGCCACCAGCCCGACCTACGCGCTCGTGCACCGGTATCAGGGGCGGCGCGGGCCCGTGTTCCATCTCGACTGCTACCGGCTCCGGTCGCCCGAGGAAGCGGCAGATCTCGACTGGGAAGGGCTGCTGTCGGAGGGTGATGCCATCCTGGTCGAGTGGCCCGAGCAGGCCGGCGCGTGGCTGCCCCCGCCGGCGCGTCGCTTCCGCCTGCATCACCTGACCGACCCGGCGCGCCGCGGGCTCGAGGCGCTCTGATGCGGCTGGCGCTCGAGACCGCCACCGACCGGGCGTCGGTTGCACTCGGTACCTCGTCGACCGACGCGGTGACCCGCGAGATCGGCGGCGTTCGCCGGCATGCGGCCGAGTTGCTGCCGATGATCGACGCGGTGTTCCGCCAGGCGGGCGTTCGGCTCGACGCCGTTCGCGGAATCGTGCTGAGCGACGGCCCCGGCAGCTTCACCGGCCTCCGCGTCGGCGCCGCCGTCGCCAAGGCGCTCGTGCAGGCGCGCGGGCTGCCGCTCTGGATCGCGCCATCGTTGATGGTCCGGGCCGCCGGTGCCGCCCGGCCCGGCGCGACGGTGGTCGCGGTGTCCGACGCACTTCGGGGCGAGCTCTACGTGGCGGCGTACCAGTTCGACGCCGCCGGTATCCGCACGTTGCTGGCGCCGGCGGTCCGCCGGCCAGAGGAGCTCGTCGCGGGGGCCCTATCGCCGGACGTCCTGGTGGGTGAGCTTCCCGAGCCCGCCCGGCAGCTGCTGGAGCGCTGGGCGGGGCGTGCCGTCATCGGCCCGCCGGCCGGGTGGCCGGATGCGCGGATGTTGCTCGATCTCGTGGGACGGCCCGGCGGCGCGGTGAGGGTCGACCCGGTCGAGGGCTGGCAGCCGGAGTACGGCCGGCCCGCCGAAGCGCAGGCACGCTGGGAGACGGCGCATGGACGCCCCCTACCAGATTCGATCGGCAGCCGCGGCTGACGCCGCTGGGCTCGTCGCGATCGAGCGGCGCGCGTTCAGCGATCCCTGGAGTGAGGCGAGCTTCCGCGAGGCGCTGACGTCGGCGTGGACGTTCGGACTGGTGGCGGAAACAGGGCGCGGGCTCGCGGGCTACTTCATCGGTCGCGAGGTGGCGGGCACCGGCGAGGTGTTGAACCTGGCGGTGGCACCCGAGTTTCGTCGTCGCGGCATCGGCGGGGCCCTGCTCGACGCTGGCCTCTCGGCGCTGCAGCGGCGGAGGGTGGAGGAGGTCTTCCTCGAGGTGCGCGAGTCCAACCGTTCGGCGCAGACGCTCTATCTCGCCTACGGCTTTCGGGCAGTGGGACAGCGGGCGGCATATTACCGCAATCCGCGGGAGGACGCCCTGGTGCTGCGGCTGGAGTTGGAGCAGCGGGCGTGACCCGGTGCGCGATTCTGTTGCCGGGGGCGTAACTTTGGTTGACGGAACGACTTGCGCGGTCTACATTTTATTCGGGTCCACATGGGTGGCCCCACGCTAGAACCCAGGAGGTGCACGTGAGCCGGAGTCTGAACAAAGTCATCCTGATCGGGAACCTCGGGGCGGACCCGGAGGTCCGCAGCACCTCGAACGGCTCCCGCGTGGCGACGCTCTCTGTCGCGACGAGTCGGCAGTGGAAGAACCAGAGCGGCGAGAAGCAGGAAAAGACCGAGTGGCACCGTGTGGTGCTGTGGAACAACAAGGGCTCGACCCTCGCCGATATCGCCGAGAAGTACTGCAAGAAGGGCGATAAGGTGTATATCGAGGGCAGCATCGAGTACCGGTCGTGGCAGGACCGCGAGGGCCAGACCCGGTACACCACCGAGATCACCGCGCGCGAGTTGATCATGCTCTCCGGCAAGTCCGACGGGTCGGAGTCCTCGTATTCGGCGCCGAGCAAGGTGGCGGCCGGCGCAGCCGCGGCCGCGCCCAAAGGCAAGGAATCCTTCGAGGACTTCCCCGAGGCACTGGACGCCGAGGACGACGACCTCCCGTTCTAAGCGCCGGCGGTCGCCAATGCGGTGATGCGGATGCCGGCGAGATCTCGGGGGTCTCGCCGGCTTTTCGTTCCGCCCGGATATCTCCCGACCCCCTGCCATTCGCCAGAGCCGCCTGACCTCCCTGCCTGGACGGTCATGTGAGCAACGCCATGTGAGGCAATCATTTAGCGGTCTCCAACCGAGCCAGCCCGCACTGGCGTTGAAATTGCGCCCCCGGACCCGTGAACCGTTCCCGGTTCGCCATCTCCATATCCGACACCGACGTCGCTGGGAGACCCTGATGCCCCGTTCGTTCCGCTTGGTAGGCCTGTTCGCCCTGGCCCTGACCCCGGGTCTGGTCCTCGCTCAGGCCGCCGCGCCCGAGACCCACACGGTCCGTGAGGGCGATACGCTCTGGGATCTCGCCAAGCACTATCGCGGCGATCCGTTCCTCTGGCCCGACATCTATCGCATGAACACGAGCGTTGTCGAGGATCCACACTGGATCTACCCTGGCGAAAATCTCCGCCTGGCCGGCGCCGACAACGTTCAGGCCGTTCCGGCCACCGACACTCCCGAGCCGTCGCCCACGCCGATTGCCGCGGCGCCGGCCGACACCACATCTGTCGACACCACCCGTGCCGACACCACGCTGGCCGATACCGCGTCCGTGCTGGCGTTGGACGCGCCCGACGACGTTCCGCCCCAGCAGACGCTCGCGCAGCTCACCACCGTCTCGGCCAACGAACCGGGCGAGGACGAGCGCGGGCTCTTCGGGCCCAAGCGCAAGGAGCTGCTGGAGGAGAGCATCAAGGCCTACAACAATCAGCCGTACCGGGCGCTTCGGCGGAGCGAGTTCTTCTCGTCGGGCTTCCTCACCGAGAAGCAGAAGCTGCCGTTCGGCACGGTGCTGGGCCCGGTGACGCCGCAGCAGGTGCGCGCGACCAGCGCCAACGCCAACGCGATGCCGTTCTCGACCATCGCGGTCGAGGCGCCCCGCGGCGCCAGCTACCAGATCGGCGATACTCTGCTCGTAGCCACTCTGGGCCCGGAGATCGATACCTACGGCCGGGTGGTGGTGCCGACCGGTCTCATCCGTGTTGTGGACACCGTGCAGGGCCGCTATGTGGCGAATGTCGTCGCCACGTACGGGCCGATCCGGAACGGCCAGCGAGTGCTCCCGGCCGAGAAGTTCACGCCGTCGGGCGACGCTCACGCGGTCCCGGTTACTGAGGGCGTGCGGGCGAAGTTCATCGGCGGCCCCGGCCGGCAGGACCTCAAGGCGCCCCAGATGGTCGTGTTCCTGAACAAGGGCCGCGAGGATGGTGTCGCGGCGGGCGACCTGTTCGAGATCCGGCGCCGCGCCGAGCGGCTGCCCGACGGGCGCCAGCTCATCAACGAGGTGATGGCCACGCTGCAGGTCGTGCACGTGGGCGACCGCACCTCCACCGGCCGGCTCATCAATATTCTCTCGCCGGACATCCCGGCGGGCACCGACGCGCGGCAGGTCGCCAAACTCCCGTCCTGACCTCCGGGAGTGAGGCGGTGGCGCGGCGCCGGGGGGGGGCTCCCCGGCGCCGCGTCGCATTTCCGCCTCCGGTCCCCGGTTCCTTCCTCGGCTCACGTATCTATATTGCGTGGCGACGGTTCCATTCCCTCGGTAATCCCCGGTCGGAGAGATCATGGCGAGACGCGACGCATGAGCGGGCGGGTCCTGGTGACAGGCGGGGCCGGGTTCATAGGCTCCCACGTCGCGGAGGCATACCTCTCGGATGGGTGGGAGGTTGTCGTGCTCGACGATCTCTCGCGCGGGCACGAGCAGAACGTGCCCAAGGCCGCGCGGTTCGTCTGCGCTGACATTCGCTCGCCTGAGGCGCGCAAGCTGCTGGTCACCGGGAAGTTCGACGCGCTCAACCATCACGCGGCGCAGATCGACGTGCGCGTCTCGGTTGAACAGCCTGCGTTCGACGCGGGTATCAACATCGTGGGCTTCGTCAACCTCCTCGAGGGCGCGGGGGAGGGCGGCGTCAAACGGGTGGTCTACGCCAGCAGCGGCGGCGTGGTCTACGGCGACCCGGCGGTGATCCCCACGCCCGAGACCGCCCCCAAGCTTCCGGTGAGCCCGTACGGTGTGAGCAAGCTCGCCGACGAGTACTACGCCCGGGCGCTCGGCGCTCTGCGCGGGTTCCAGGGCGTGGCGATGCGGTACGCGAACGTCTTCGGGCCCCGACAGGATCCGAAGTCGGAAGCCGGCGTGGTCTCGATCTTCGTCTCCCGTCTCCTGGCCGGCGAGAAGCTCACCGTCTTTGGCGACGGCCGGCAGACGCGCGACTACGTCTTCGTGCGCGACGTCGCCCGCGCCAACGTCCTCGCCACCAGCGTGACGCTCCCTGCCACGGGCGAGTTCGACGGCCCTGCGTTCAACATTGCCACTTCGGTCCAGCGCAACGTTCTCGAGCTGGCCGAGATCGTCGGCCAGGTCATGGGCCGGAAGCCGGAGCTCGAATTCGCGCCGCCCCGGCCGGGCGAGCTCTTCCGCAGCGCCCTCGACATCAGCAAGGCCAAGGCGGTGCTGAAGTGGGCGCCCGAATGGAAGTTCGACGACGGGCTACGGCTGCTGGTCGAGTGGTTTGAGAAGGAGGGCGCACTGTGATCCTTCAGGCTGGTGGCGCCGTTCCGGCCTCCGCGGTGGAGCTGGTCCTCACCGCGAGCGTCGAGACCAAGATCGTCCTGGTCATCACCGCGGTCTTCTCCCTGGTCTCCTGGTTCATCATCGTGTTGAAGTGGTGGCAGTTCCGGAAGCTCAACCGGCAGGCCGACAAGTTCTTCGCGGAGATGGAGCGCACCACCCGGCTGCAGGAGGCCTACCACTCCGTCATGAAGCAGCCGCCGTCGCCCTACAACCGGCTCTTCCGCGAGGCGATCACCTTCTACTCCGAGCTTCGCCCCGGCGCCCTGCGCGAGGAGCGTGGCGCCGATCGGAGCTCGCTCACGCCGACCCAGCTCGAGGCGCTCAAGATGGTGCTCGGCAAGGAGGTCTCGGCCGAACGGGATCTCCTCGGGCACTACATCCCGTGGCTGGCTACTATCGGATCGGTGAGCCCGCTGCTGGGCCTCCTCGGCACCACCCTCGGCATCATCAACGCGTTCACCGGCATCGCCACCAAGGGGTCCGGCAACCTGGCCGCGGTGGCGCCGGGCGTTGCCGAGGCCCTGGTGGCCACCTTCGCGGGCCTGGCGGCGGCGATTCCCGCGGTCATCGCCTACAACCTGTACGTCAACCGGGTCCGGCTCTTCGTCGGCGAGCTCGAAGGCTTCGCCTACGAGCTGATCGGCACGATGGCCCGGGAAGGGTTGCTGTAGATGGCGGGCGGCGCGATGGGCGGTCTGGGGAGCGACCGGGGCGAGATGCCGTTCAATGCCGACGTCAACGTCACGTCCCTCGTCGACGTGATGCTGGTGCTGCTGATCATCTTCATGATCACGGCACCGATGATGCAGGGCGGTGTCGACGTCGAGCTGCCGAGGGCCGAAGCCCGGCCACTTTCGCCGAAGGAAGGGATGGTGGTGTCGGTGAATCGCGACGGGCGCATCTTCATCGACCAGACACCGGTCTCCTACAACGATTTTCGCGTGACGTTCAAGTCCCTGGTGACGACCCGGAAGCCCCAAGGCGTGTACCTCCAGGCGGACACCCGTGTACCCTATGGGCAGGTCGTTCGCGTGCTGGCCATCATCCGCGGGGCCGGCATTCAGAACGTGGGGCTCGTGGCGCAGGAAGAAGCAGCACCGTGATCGTCCGCGCCGACCGTGGCCGCCCGCCGGGCACCACGGTAGGTCTGGCCGGGACGGTGCTGGTGCATGCGGCCGCCGCGGCATTCGCGTTCACTCAAGTGAAGTCCGTCAAGGCCGGACCGCCCTCGTACGCGGTGGAGCTGGTCGCGGCGCCGGCTGCCGCGCCGAAGCAGCGCCTGGCCCGTGAGGCCGTGCCGACGCCCCCGCCCGAGGAGAAGCCGGCGCCGGTCAAGCCGCCGCCCAAGCCCAAGCCGACCAAGGCACCCGCGCCCCCGACGCCCAAGACGCCGCCCACTGAGGCCAAGCACGAGCCGCCGCCCAAGACCGCGGCCCCAGTGGCCCCGGCCCCGGGCGAGACGCCGAGCACGGGTGCCGACGTCGCGACCATCAAGACGCCGGGCCTGCAATTCCCCTTTCCGGAGTACCTCCGGAACATCGTGACCCAGGTGTACCGGAACTGGGACCGTGAATCGGCCCGGCAGAACAGTTTCGCGGAGATCAGCTTCCTGATCCTCAGGGACGGCTCCGTTCGGGACATCCGTTTCGTCACCCGGTCCGGCAGCTTCAGCTTCGATCTCGGCGCCCAGGGTGCCATCGAGGCGGCCGGCAACTCCCGCAGCTTCGGCGAGCTCCCCGACGGTTGGGACGCCGACGTCCTGCCGGTGAGCTTTTACTTCAAGCCCATATCTCGATGACCCGATTGCGTGCCCGCCTGACCTGCCTCGCGCTGCTTGCCCCGCTCGCCGCGGGCGTCACCTCCGCCGCGGCTCAGGATACGTCGCAGGTGAAAGAGGGTATTCGCGTCGGCCTCGACTACAACCCGGGCGTCCAGCCGGGGCTCGTGGTGCTGCCGGGCGCCGGGCTCGACTCGGTACGCGCGATCGTCGGCCGCGATCTCGACTACACCGACCGCTTCCGGGTCATCATCCTGCGCGACGTCGCCACCACGCCCGAGGGCCGCGGCGGCTCCGAGGGCGGGGGTGTGAACTACGGGATCTATCGGCCCTCGGCGCGGAGTTCGGGGTCGAGCTGACCGAAACGGCCGGTGCGGTCACCGTTCGCCTGCACGACCTGAACGCCGGCAAGGTCCGCAATCAGCAGAGCTTCACGCTTCCACCCGCCACGGATCCGGGCTACCGGCTCGAGGTCCACCGCGTGGCCGACGAGGTCGCCCGCTGGGCCACCGGCACTCCGGGCATCGCCGCGAGTCGCCTCCTGCTGGTCTCCGGTGGCCGGGTCTACCGCATCGACAGCGACGGCGAGACGCTCACGCCGCTCACGCCGGCCGGCCAGACGGCGCTCTCGCCGGCGTGGTCGCCGGACGGCGGACGCTTCGCGTTTACCCAGCTCGGGCCAGGGGCGGGGACCGTCGCGGTACAAAGTCTCGGGAGCGGTGCTACGCTTCAGGTGCCGGGCACGGCCACCGCGCTCAACATCACGCCGGCGTTCTCGCCCGACGGACGGCTGGTGGCCTACGCCCACTCCGACGAGAACGGAACGGACGTATATCTCGCGAACGTCGCCGATCGCTGCTGCGCGCAACGCTTGACCGTAGGACGCTTCGCGGACAACTTATCACCAACGTTTTCACCAGATGGCCGCCGCATCGCGTTCGTTTCCACGCGTGCGGGACCGCCCCAAATCTACGTCATGGCTGCCGACGGGACCGATCAGGAGCTGCTCGCGCCGTTCGACTATGGCGCGACCGGCAGCTCCAACGCACCGGAATGGTCCCCTGACGGAGCCAACGTCGTGTTCCACCGCGAAGTCTCCGGCAGTCCGCAGCTCTTTCTCGTCGATGTGTCGGGACGGCGGGTCCGGCAGCTCACGTCCGCCGGCCGGAACGAAGATCCGACGTGGGGACCCGACGGCCGGCACATCACCTTCGTCTCCGACCGGAGCGGCATCCGGCAGCTCTGGGTCATCGACGTCGAAACCGGCCGCGTGCGCCAGCTGAAGACGCCTGGTGCGGCGCGGCTCCCTGCGTGGTCCCGCCGACTGAGTCGGACCGCGGTCGCTCCCTAACCCCGAACGTGGAGTCCTGATGCGCGCAACTTCCCTGTTGTTGGTCCTGGCCACCGCCGGGCTCGCTGCCGCTTGCGGCGGGAAGCCCGCGCCCGAGCAGCCCGCTCCGGAACCGACCGCGGCCCCCGCGCCGCCCACCCCAGCGCCGGTGGACGACAGTGCCGAGCGGGATCGTCTGGAGCGCGAACGGCTGGCGCGCGAGGCCTCGGAGCGCGCCCGGGCCGTCGCCGCAGATCTGGCGGCCATGATCAACTTCGAGTACGACCAGGCGGCCGTGCGCACGACCGACCAGGCGACGCTCGACAAGAAGGCCGCCATCCTCGCCGCCAACCCGAACGTGCGCCTGCAGATCAGCGGGCACGCGGACGAGCGCGGGTCGGACGAGTACAACCTCGCCCTCGGGAACCGGCGAGCGGGCGCGGCCAAGCGCTATCTCGAGAACAAGGGCATCGACGCCGCACGGCTGGACGTCGTCTCCTTCGGCGAGGAGCGCCCGCTCAACGCCGGTCACGACGAGGCAGCCTACGCCCAGAACCGTCGCGACGAGTTCCAGGTGACGGCCGGCGGGGACAACCTCGTCGCTCCGCAGTGAGCTCGTCGAACGGACGCCTGGCCGCCGGCCTCGCCGCGACCCTCATGGTCGCGTCGGGGCTGCCCGGCTGCGTGTCCAAGAGCGACGTCCAGCTGGTGCAGGGCGAAGTGGCGTTGCTCCGGGCCGAGACCATGCGGCGGGACTCGACCCGAGCGGCGCAGCTCGGCGAGGTGCTGCAGATCCAGCGGCAGATCATGGATTCGCTGACCGTCAGCCGCCGGGCCGTCGGTCAATTGAAGGGCGATATCTCGTCGGACCTGTATAACATCCAGCAGCAACTGGTCCAGCTCCAGGAGCTCACCGGCCAGAGCCAGCAGCGGTTGAGCGAGCTCCGCACCCAGCTGGAGGCGCGCGGCGCCGAGATCGAGACCACCGCGCCGCCGGGCGGCGCGCCTGCTCCGGGCGACACCGCACAGCCGGCCGGCGGCGCCTTCGGCGTCCGCCGATCAGATGTACGAGGCCTCGCTCGCGCAGCTCCGGCGCGGCAGCACCGGTACCGCGCGGCTGGGGCTCCGCGAGATGCTGCGCAACTATCCGACCAGCCAGCGCACGCCCGACGCGCTGTATTTCATCGGCCAGAGCTACGCGACGGAGAATCCGGATTCGGCCGCGGCGTATTACACGCAGGTGGTGGACCGGTTCGCCACGTCCGCCCGGGCCCCGGCGGCGCTGTACAACCTGGGGCTCCTCGCTGAGCGCCGGAAGGACAGCGCGAAGGCCAAGGAGGCTTACCAGCGCGTGGTGCAGAAGTACCCTCAGTCGGACGAGGCCGCGCTGGCCCGCGATCGCTTGAAGGCGCTCGGGCGGTAAGCCCGGGCGTCGCCGCCGCATGACCGGCTCGCCCGGGGAGATGCCTTTCCTCGATCACCTCGAGGAACTCCGCTGGCGCATTCTCCGCTCGCTCGGGGCGGTCGTGATCGGGTTCGGGACCGGCCTCTGGCTGGTGCAGCAGTTCCAGCTCGTCAATCTCCTCAAGCAGCCGATCGCTCCGTATCTGACCGGCGCCGGTGGGAAGCTGATCGTCACCAGCCCCACCGAACCGGTCATGATCGTCTTCAAGCTCGGATTCCTCGTCGGCCTGGTCCTCGCCTCGCCGATCATCCTGTGGCAGCTCTGGGCATTCCTGGCCCCGGCGCTGTACGCGCGGGAGAAGCGGGCGCTCGTGCCCGCGTTGTTCGTCGGCCTGCTGCTGTTCCTGACGGGGGCGGCCGTGGCCTACGTCTTCGTCGTGCCGCAGGCGCTGAAGGTGCTCTTCAGCTTCCAGACCGAGGCGATCCAGCCGTTCATCACCTACGACAACTACTTCGACTTCGTGCTGCAGGTCGTGCTGGCGCTGGGGATCTCGTTCGAGCTCCCGCTGATCATCATCATCCTGGCGTGGCTCGAGGTGATCGGCGCGTCGGAGCTGGCCCGGTTCCGCCGATTCGCGGTGGTGGGCGCCTTCGCGGCCGGGGCCATCCTCTCGCCGGGCACCGATCTGGTCTCGATGATCATGATGACGATCCCGCTGCTCCTGCTCTACGAAGTGGGGTATGCGGGCGCCGTCGTGATTCAGCGCCGGCGCCGGAAGTCGGCCGCGATGGCCGGGCTGGTGCTGCTCGCGCTCACGCTCGGCGGCGGCCGGGCAGAGGCCCAGGTCCCCGGTCAGCAGCGGCGGCCCCCGGCCCGCGCCGGCCTCCCTGACTCGCTTCAGGACACCACCCGCCGGAAGCCCGGCCAGGCGCTCGACAGCGCCACCGCCGGCCGGCTGGGCATCCCCACCGCGCCCACCCGGAGCTTCGCGCCCGACGACTCGGTGCTCACTTCGCTCAAGGCGCGGCCCGGCTATCAGGCCACGCGCTACCGCGCGGATTCGGCCACGGTGTTCATCGAGGGGCAGCGCGTCCTGCTCGAGGGACAGGCGCTGACGGAGCGCCAGGGTGCCCAGCTCGAGGCGGATACCATCCGCTACGAGCGCGAAGGCTGCATGCTCGACGCCAGCGGGAATCCGCACCTGTTCGACCGCGGCCAGGTGCTGGTGGGCGAAGGCATCCGCTACGACACCTGCCGGCGCCGCGGCATCGTGAACGACGCCCTCACCAACTTCACCGAGGGCTCGACGGTCTGGTTCCTCCGCGGGAACGTCGCGCAGGACTCGAGCTCCAGCCGGATTTACGCCGGGTCCAGCGAGATCACGAGCTGTGACCTGCCGACGCCGCACTACCACTTCAGCGCCAAGCAAATGAAGTGGGTCTCGAAAAACGTGCTGGTCGCGCGGCCGGTGGTGCTGTACGTGCGCGACGTCCCGATCCTGTGGCTGCCGTTCATCTTCCAGGACGTTCGGCCGGGGCGCCGGTCGGGCATCCTGGTGCCCCAGTTCGGGCTCAACGACCTGGTGCGCCCGACGCGCGGGTACAACCGGCAGGTCACCAACATCGGCTACTACTGGGCGCCGAACGACTACCTGGATTTCACCGCCCGGCTCGACTGGTTCGCCAACCGGTACGTGCAGTACGGCGTGACCGGCCAGTACCGCTGGCTCAACCGGTTCGTGAGCGGCTCGGTAGGGTTCAACGAGCAGCGGCAGGTGGGCGGCGGATCGGGACTCACGTTCCGGTGGGACCACCGGCAGCAGTTCAACCTCTCGACCAGCCTCAAGTTCAACGTCAACTACGCCAGCAATACCGCGGTCATCCGCGGGAACGCCATCGATCCGCTGCAGAACACGCAGCAGATCACCAGCTCGCTCAACTACTCCAAGCGCCTCAGCTGGGCCACGCTGACGCTGGGCGGCAACCGGCGGCAGAGCCTCACCGACGGGAGCGTGCAGCAGCTCCTCCCGGCCGTCACGCTGTCGCCGGTGCCGATCGCGATCGGGTCCGACATCACCTGGTCGCCGGGGCTCAGCTTCACCAACAACACCACCAAGAACCCGTTGGCCGACACGGTGCTCCGTGCCTTGCCGGGCGGCCTGTTCGACACACTGGCGCTCGACGCGACCCAGCGCGTCACGGCGTTCAGCTTCGACACGCCGCTCCGATTCGGCGGCTTCAACTGGCAGAACTCGGTGCAGGTGAACGACCGGCAGGACCGCGGGTCCAGTGAGGTCAACTTCCGCGTCGACGACCCGTCCACGGCCGATCCCACCGACAGCGTGAGCGTGCGCCGGACCTTCCTGAGCAACTTCGAGAGCACGTTCGACTGGGACACCGGCATCAACCTGCCGGTGCTCTTCCGCGGCTCCTGGAAGGTCCAGCCGTCGGTCGGCATGGGCAACACGACGAGCGGAGCCGTTCGCCATCCGGAACCGGAACACGAACGGCAGCTTCGTCCGCCAGGGGAAGCGCTTCCGCTTCGGCGCCACGGCGTCGCCGACACTGTTCGCCTTCTTTCCCGGCATCGGGCCGCTGAGCCGGATCCGCCACAGCTTCTCGCCTGTCATCGCGTGGAACTACCAGCCGGCGGCCAACGTGCCGGAGGAGTATGCCCGGGCGATCGCGCAGCCGGGCCAGGCGATCGCGCTTCGGAGCGATGCGCAGCAGCAGGTCACGGTCAGCCTCTCGCAGGCGTTCGAGGGGAAGTACCGGTCCCGCAACCGCGACACGACCGCGACCGAAGGCGCGGAGCGCGCGGAAGATCCGGCTGCTCAGCCTCAACACCAGCGGAATCACCTACGACTTCGAGCAGGCCAAGAAGCCGGGCCTGACCGGCTGGGCCACCCAGTCGATCACCAACTCCGTTCCTGAGCGACCTGCTGCCGGGGTTCAGCCTCAATCTCACCCACGATCTCTGGCGCGGGACGGTTGGCGTGGACACCGCCAAGTTCGACCCGTTCCTCCAGAGCGTGAGCGCCAGCTTCGCCGTGTCGGGGAATACCTTCCGGTCGATCGGGTCGATCTTCGGGCTGGGCGGAAAGTCGTCCGACAGCCTGAGCACCCGCCGGCGCGACGAGGTGCCGACCTCCTACGTCGCCGAGTCCGGCCGGCGCGCGCCGGCCCGGATCGTTCTTCAGCAGCACCCAGGCGCCGCTCCGCCGTCCCAGCCGGAGCTTCACCGCGAACTTCAACTACCAGCTTACCCGCACTCGGCCTCCGTTCGGGGTGGTGGCGACGCCGGGGAGCGAATCCGCCGACCACCAGAGCCTGGGCTTCAGCACCAGCTTCTCGCCGACGCCGTTCTGGTCCCTCTCCTGGTCGTCGCAGTACAACATCACCGACGGGCAATTCGAGAACCAGGTCGTTCGGCTCGAGCGCGAGCTGCACGAGTGGCGGGCGGCCTTCAATTTCGTGCGCAATCCGAACGGCAATTTCGCGTTCTACTTCACGATCTACCTGACGGACCTGCCGGAGCTGAAGTTCGATTACGACCAGACGACGATCGAACGGTAACGCCCGGGTGCCCTGCCTGTCCCCGGGGCGGTACACCCGTCCACGAAACCGCTCGTAAGTCGGTCCCCGGCGCCAGCTTTGGCTGGCCCGCCTCCTGGCACGCGATCTGCTTCTCGATCCGGACACCTCCATCGGAGACCTGTATGCGTGGCTGGTCGATCCCGGTCGTTCTCGTGTTCGCCGCGGCCTGTTCATCCGACGACCGGAACGGACCGGGCGTTCCGCCCGACGTCCCGGCGAGCCTCAGCAGCACCACGCTCGACGGCGCCATCGCGCTTACCTGGAGCGACAATTCCTACGCCTCCGACCCCGACATCTTCCTGAACTACCGCATCTACAGCACGACCTACAACCTCGACCAGGACCTCTGCGGCACCAGCTGCCAGCTCGAGGGGACCACTGTGGCCCCGGAGTTCATCGTCGGCGCGCTCACCAACGGCGTGCCGCGCTGCTTCACCGTGACGGCGGTGAGCGTGGATGGGTTCGAGAGCGATCGCTCGCCACTGCGGTCGGACACGCCCCGTCCCGACACGCGGAACGTGGTGCTGTACGCATTCCAGTTCCAGTACGCCGGGGAGCGGCTTCCGGTTCTGGGACGATCTCAACGGCGACGGTCTGGTGCAGGGAGCGGAGCTGGGCCTGGTGCGCGTCCGGCGCCGGCGGCGACATCGACTTCGTCGGTCGATCGCGACGGCGCGGGCGACCTGTTCCTCACCCCCGTGCGCGCCGGGACGGGCGTGGAGTACTACGACGCGAACGACCCGGTCGAGGATCTCACGTCGATCGACTTCGCTGAGGACCGCACCTACCGCCACCTCGGGCATCCTGGCCCTGCCGGGGTATGGCTATGTCTTCGAGATGGACGGCGGCGACGGCTTCAAGCGCTACGGCGCGGTGCGGGTCTCGCACGTGGGGCAGGACTTCCTGATTCTCGACTGGGCGTACCAGACCGACCCGGGCAATCCCGAGCTGATCGTCAAGAAGCGGTAACCTCCGAGGTGGCGAGCAAGGCGGGCCGAGAGCGATCTCGGCCCGCTTTCGTTCTGCCCGTCGCGCGTCGTCCGTCCTCTTGAATCCCTCCCCCCAGCCGAGTTACTTCGGGCCATGACCCAGACAACCTGTGAGCTCGACGGCCGGTCGCTGACGGTCGCGGAGGTGGTGCGTGTCGCGCGCGATGCGACGGTGCGGGTGACCGTGGCCCCCGCGGCGCGGGAGGCGCTGCGCGGCAGCCGGCGTCTGGTGGAGGCCGCCATCGCCTCCGGGCGGACGATCTACGGCATCAACACCGGCTTCGGCAAGCTCGCCAACGTGCGGGTGGCGCCCGACAAGCTCGACCAGCTTCAGGCCAACCTGATCCGGAGCCATGCGGCCGGCGTCGGCGACGCCGCTGCCCGCCACGGTGGTGCGCGGGCTCATGCTGCTCCGTGCCAACGTGCTCGCTGCGTCCCACCAGCGGTGTGCGGCCCGAGCTGGTCGACGCGCTGGTCGCCCTGCTCAATGCCGGCATCGTCCCGCGGGTGCCGGAGCAGGGGAGCGTGGGCGCCAGCGGCGACCTCGCGCCGCTGAGCCACGTCGCGCTCGTGCTCATGGGCGAAGGCGAGGTGCTCGATGGCGACCGGCGCGGCGCCGGCGGCGCCGGCGCTCGGTCGGGCGGGGCTCGCGCCGTTCCGATTCGCGCCGAAGGAAGGGCTCGCGTTCATCAACGGGACCCAGGCGCAAACGGCGCTGCTGGCCCTGCTGGTGCACGACGCGCGGGTGCTCTGGCGGACGGCGGTGGGTGCGGCGGCGATGAGCCTGGAGGCGCTCCGCGGCACGCCGGCGCCGCTCGACCCGCGCATCCACGCCGCGCGCCCGCATCGGGGGCAGATCGAGGCCGCCGACCTGATGCGGGCCCTGCTGGTCGACAGCGAGATCCGCGAATCCCATCGCGGAGGACGACCCCCGGGTGCAGGACGCCTACAGCCTGCGCTGCGCGCCCCAGGTGCTCGGCGCGGTCGCCGACGCGATCCGCTTCGCCGAGGAGACCGTGGCCGTCGAGCTCAACGCCTCGACCGACAATCCGCTCGTCTTCGACGACGGCGACGTGATCTCGGGCGGCAACTTCCACGGCCAGCCCGTCGCCCAGGCGCTCGACCTGCTGGCCATGACCCTCACGACGCTCCAGGCCATCGCCGAGCGGCGGGTCGAGCGGCTGGTCAACCCCGACCTGTCGCAGGGCCTGCCGGCGTTCCTGACCGACGATCCCGGGCTCTCGAGCGGGTTCATGATGGTGCAGATCACGGCCGCTTCGCTGGTGGCCGAGTCGCGGTCGATCGCGATGCCGGCGAGCATTGGGTCGATCCCGACCGACGCCAACCAGGAAGACTTCGTGCCGATGGGGATGGCGGCGGCCTGGAAGGCGCAGCGCATTCTGGCCAACGCCCAGCGGGTGGTGGCGGCGGAGCTGCTCTGCGCCGCGCAGGGGCTCGAGTTTCTCAAGCCGCTGACGCCGGGCCGCGGCGTCGGGCAGATCTACGGGCGGCTCCGCGGTCTCACCCCGGCCGTTCCGAGGCTGGGCGCCGACCGGCCGCCCGCTCCCGACCTGGAGCGCCTGGCCCTCGCGGTGGCCCTTGGGGAGCTCGATCCGGCGGGCATTTAGGCCTCGCTCCGCGTGCTTGCCGGGGGTTTGGCAGCCCGGTATCTTTCGGTCACTCCAAGCCTTATCTCCGGTTCCCCTTCTCTGCCCGAGCCGCATGAATCTGGAAAAGCTGAAAGACTCGGCGCGGAAGTTCGAGCAAAAGGAGGACTGGCGGAAGGCGATCGAAGTCTACCTGAAAGCCATCCAGCAGATCGAGTCCGGGGCGGAGACCAGCCCGGACCTCTCCCTGTACAACCGCGTCGGCGACCTCTACCTCAAGATCAACGATACCGCCTCGGCCGTTCGCTCCTACGAACGCGCGGTCGATCTGTATGCCGACCAGGGCTTCTTCAACAACGCCATCGCGCTCTGCGGCAAGATCCTGCGGGTCAACCCGGGCCGCACGCAGACTTATCTCAAGCTCGCCCAGCTCCATGCGCGCAAGAACGTCGTCATCGAGGCCAAGCGGAACCTGATCGAGTTCCTCGAGCGGATGAACGCGCTCGGACAGCTCGATCAGGCGTTTCAGTCGGTCAAGGAGTTCGCCGACCAGTTCTCCGGCAGCCAGGAGATCCGGATGATGCTGGTCGAGCTGCTGCGCGCGGCGTCGCGTGAAGAAGAGGCGCTCGAGCAGCTGGCCAAGATCGCGGGGGACCTCGAGACGCGCGGCCAGGCGCCCCAGGCGCCGGCCGGCGGGGAGGCCGGCTCGCACGCGCCCCCGATGCCGACAGATCGGCCGCGGGCCGTCCCGCCGGGCCGGGGCGACCTGATCTTTCTCGACACCGGCTTCAACGCGCCGACCGCTCCTCTGCCCGAGGGTCATCGCCCGCCCGCTCATCCGCCCGAGGTGAGGGCGGCCGACCTCCCCTTGGTCGTGGATGCGCCCGCCGCCGAGGGGCTCGAGCCCACCCAGCCGGCGTATGAGGCCATGGTCGAGAGCGGCGAGCTGATCATCGATCCGCTCGCCACGATCGAGCTCGATGCTCCGGGCGACGCGCTCGGGGCGGAGCCGCTCGCGGGTCTGGAGCAGAGCCCCGATGATGACGTCGACCTCAACTCGGTGGGCGCCGTACCCGGCCTCGAGCTCGAGGCTCCGACGGAGGAAATCGAGTTCGATGACGCCCCCCTCGAGTCCCTGGAGGCGGTGGACGTGACGGAGGTGGATGCGGCGCCACCCGAGGGGCTGATCGACGTGGGCGAGGATCTGGACCTCGAGCTCACCGAAAGCGAGACCGCTCCTGCCGACGCGATGGACGCGGACCTCGACCTGGAATTTCTCGAGGACGACTCGGCCCCCGCGCCGACCGACGGCCTCCCGCTCATCGACGGCGGTCCGCTGGGTCCGGAATCCACGACCGAGGTGGTGGAGCTGGAGGACCGGATCGCCGACGACCCCGGAAATCCGGACCTCCATCGGGAGCTCGCGGATCACCTGCTCCTGGGCGGAGATCTTGCCCGGGCGGCCGAGGAGCTCCGGCTGTCACTGGAGGCGTACGAGACCGCGGAGGACTGGAACGGTGCGTCGGGAGTCGCCGACCGGCTGGTGGCCCTCGAGCCCGACGCCATCCATCATCACCAGAAGCGAGTGGAGCTGGCGTTCCGGACCGGCGAGCGAGCCCCGCTGCTCGAGGCGTATCTGGCGCTGGGCGACGCGCTCGGCCGGGCCGGCGCCAGGGACAAGGCGCTGGCCGTGTACGGCCGGGTCCACGAGCACGATCCCGACAACTCACGGGCGGCGGCCGCGATCGCGGCGCTCTCGGACACGCGGGCACCGGTGGCGCCGCCCAGCATGCGGCCCGCGCCGCCGGCCGGGGCCCCCGTATCGGCGAGCGCGCCGCCTGTCCCACCGCCCGCGGTTCCGCCCACGGCCCCGCCCGCGCGGGCGCCGTCGCCCGACGTGAGCTTCGTGGATCTCGGCTCGATGATCTTCGAGGAGTCGGCGCCGCGCGACACGCGGATGCGGATCGACCGGCGGGAGCCGGAGGCCGGGGACGAGCAGCGCGAGTTCCATGAGATTCTCGAGCAGTTCAAGCGCGGCATCGAGGAGAACCTCGAATCCGACGACTACCAGTCGCACTACGACCTGGGCGTCGCGTTCAAGGAGATGGGCCTGCTCGACGAGGCCATCGCGGAGTTCCAGAAGGCGCTGCGCGCGCCCGACGGGCGGCTCCGGACGTCCGAGGCCCTGGGGACGGCCTTCTTCGAGAAAGGCCAGTTCGCCGTCTCGGAAACCGTGCTCCGCCGGGCGATCGACGGCGATACCGAGGGGGACGAGGCCAAGATCGGGCTGCTGTACTGGCTGGGCCGCGCGCTTGAGGCGCAGGGCAAAGGGGCCGAGGCGATCGCCAGCTACGAGCGCGCGATGGCCGTGGACATCCGGTTCATGGATCTCGGCGAGCGCATCCACCGGCTCACGGCGGGACGGCGCGAATGAGCTCACAGATCGCGCCGATCACCCTGGCCGACCTGCAGCTGCCGGTGCACGCCCGCCTCGAGCGGGTACCGCACGAGCTGCACCGGATCGTCGAGGCGGACTTCGGGCTCATCGCCGAGGTCAACTCGCACCTGTTCCAGATGCAGGGCAAGATGTTCCGGCCCACCCTGCTGCTGCTGGCCGACGAGGCGACGGGCGCCCGGGATCCGCGCACCATCACGCTCGCGGCCACCGTGGAGCTGATCCACTTGGCGACCCTGGTGCACGACGACTCGGTGGATCATTCGGTGCTCAGGCGCGGCATGCCGACGATCAACTCGCTGTTCAGCCACCAGGTCTCGGTCATCATGGGGGACTACCTTTACTCGCGCGCGGTGATCGAGCTCGTGCGGCTGGACGACATGGAGCCGCTGCGCGTGCTGAGCCGCGTCACCAACGAGATGACGGTGGGAGAGATGCGCCAGCTCCTGGCGCACGAGCCGCTGGAATTTTCCGAGGAGTCCTACGACTTGCTGATCCAGGCGAAGACCGCCTCGCTGCTGAGTGGGGCCTGCGAGGTCGGCGCGCTCCGCGCCGCCCCCGCCGAGCGCGCGGCGCTCCGCCGCTACGGCAATGCGCTGGGGATGGCATTCCAGATCGTGGATGACCTGCTCGACTACGTCGGCGATCCGAGCGTGACCGGCAAGCCCACCGGCTCGGACCTGCGCGAGCACAAGGTGACGCTGCCGCTCATCGCCGCGCTGCCGCGGATGGACGCGGCCGGCCGCCGGCGGGTGGACGCGCTGATGGACCGCGCCGAGCCGGACGACGTGCAGATCGCCGAGGTCATCGCGACCGTGGCCGAGTCGGGTGGGCTCGACTATGCGCGGGAACGGGCCCTCCGCCTGGCGCAGCAGGCCGACGGCGAGCTGGACCAGCTGCCGCCGTCGCCGGCGCGGGACGCGCTCCGGGCGAGCATCACCTACGTCGTGGATCGCAGGCGCTGATGGCCAGCCCGCATCGTCCGGGGTTCTACCTCGGCATCCTCGTGGCCGGCTTCATCGCCGGCGGGGCACTGACCTCGCTCCTCCGGCAGACCTTGCCCGACAGCGCCGCCCGGACCTTCTTCACCAGCACGTGGACCGCCAATTTCGGCCCTGTCTCCGCCGATCTTCTGGTGCTAAACTTCACCCTGGGCCCGATCGGGCTGCATGTCTCGCTGCTGGCCCTGATCGGTGTCCTGGTGGCGTACCTGATCGCCCGCTCGATCTTCTAGTAGGGGGTCCCCGTGGGAAACCTCGGATTCACCGAAATCATGCTGATCATGGTCGTGGTCCTGCTGCTCTTCGGGGCGAAGCGCCTGCCGGAAGTGGGGGCCTCGATCGGGAAGGGGATCCGCGAGTTCAAGCGGAGCTTGACCGATACGCAGGACGCGATCATGGGCTCGGACGACGCCCAGCGGAACAACCTGCCCCCCCGCCAGGCGGACGGCGCCGCGCCGTCGCAGCCGGCCGCGGCGCCCCAGGGGGAGCCGAAGCGGCTGTCGCAGTAGCGCAGCCTCGTTGGGCCTGAGCTCTCGTCACCCTGAGCAACGCGAAGGGGGCATGCCTCGAGGCATGCCCCCTTCGCGTTGCTCAGGTGATTCCCGGAACGATGCCGGTCGACTGCGACGGCTACGCCCCCTGCGCCACGGGGGCGGTCTGCTCCAGGACCTTCTTGCGATCGTCGACGACCTTGGCCTTCTGGCGCAGCGCCTCCAGGTAGCTTCGGACTCGGTCCTGCTGGGCCGCTCGAACCATCTGGGCACGAAAGTTGTCGAGGTCCTTCGTGAAGGCGGCCGAGTCGGCTTTGGTGTGCTCCAGCGCCTTCATGAAGTAGATGCCGTCCTTGGTGTCGAGCAGACCGCTTCGCTGGCCGACGTCGAGGCCGAAAGCCGTCCCGACCACGACCGGATCCGTCAGCGGCGGGTTGACCCGGCTGAACGGGCCGAACTCCTTGTAGGGGAGCTTCATCGAATCGGCCACGGCGGCCATGGTGCCGCCCGCGTCGAGGCGCTTCCCATATTCCTGCGCCACCTTCCGACCCTCCTCGATCTTCTTCTCCGCGCGCGCCAGCGCGGCGACGCTCTGCCGGACCTGATTGAGCGGCGGGACGCCGGCCGCCTGCGCGCTGTCGAGCCGGAAAACGTAGAAGGCGATCGAGGCCTCGATGACCGGACTCGTCGCACCAGGCTTGGCCGTCGACGCCCATACCCCGGCGTCCGGCACGACGAGCGTGCCGAGCTGGACTTTGGTGCCTTCCTGGACCGGGCCCGACTTGCCGATCGGGAGCTTGAGCGCGCGGGCGACGGTGTCGAGCGCGGCTGGATCGGCCTTCTCGGCTGCGAGCTTTTCGAGGCTGTCGGCCTGAGCATCGAGCTGGTCGCGGTGGGCACCGGCGATCTCGATCGGGATCAGGATGTGCCGGCCCTTGGCCTTGTCGCCCTTGCGGCTGGTCACCTCGATGAGGTGGTAGCCGAACTGCGAGAGCACCGGCTGCGAGAGCGTCTTGAGCGGCAGTGCGAAGGCGGCCGAGTCGAAGGCGGCGTCCATCGAGCCGCGGGTCCACTCTCCCAGATCGCCGCCCTGCGCCGCACTCGCGCTGTCGGACGACTCGCGCCGCGCCACCTCGGCGAACGGCGCGCCGCCCGCGATCTCGGCGCGCACCGAATCGACGCGGCCGCGTGCGGCCGCGGTGTCCGCGGCCGTGGTGAGTCGAGGGAGCGCCACGAAGCTCAGGAAGTACGTCGCGGGCCGCTTGAGCTCCTCCAGGTGCGCCTTGTAATACGCGGTGATCTCGGCGTCGCTCAGTGCGACGGCGGAGTCGGGGATGACATTGCGGGCGATGATCGCAGTCAGCCCGATCTTGACCTCCTCGTGCTCGTCGCGGAACTGCTCCCAGAGGGCCGCGTCCGAGAGATAGATATCGGCCGTGACCACGCGGAGCAGCTTCGAGCGCTCCAACTGCTGGCGGTACTGTGCTTCGAGCGACGGCAGGTACTGCTGGGCGACACTCGACGTGAGCCAGCGCTGGTACTTGCCCAGGTCGAACTGGCTGTCGGTCTGGAACTCGGGGATCTTCTGAAACTCGGGCGGTGGGGAATTCCGAATCGCCTCCACGATCTCGTCTTCGCTGACCGTGATGCCGCGCCGCTTGTACTCCGCCTCGAGCACGTTGTTCTGGACGAACTGCTCCCAGACCTCGTCACGGATCTGCTGATAGTCCTCGAGCCCGAGCGCCGCCGGCGCCTGCCGCTGGCGCGCGTCGATGCTCTGCTGCACCACGGACTGGTAGGTGCGCGAGTCGATGCTGCGGCCGTTCACCTTGCCGACCGAGGTCTTGGTCAGAAGACCCGCGCCGCCGGTGATGCCGCTGAGGTCGACCACGAGCCAGGCGAAGAACGTGAAGGCCACCACCACCATCAGGGGTTTGGCCGCGTTGCGGAATGCTTGCATAGTGGAAACCGAACTCCCGCCCTGGGGAAAACAAGAGAGCCATAAGCTTAAGCCGATCAACACCGAACCTCAAGGCTGCGCAACGGTTAGCAGTTGACAGGCCGGGGGTGGCTCGCTACTCTCACGGAACTCACCGCAAGCATAGTCGATCGCTCGTTCCCCACGGCACCTCGGACTCCTCGGAACGCGGACCCCGGATGGCACTTAGCGAGATCGAAAAGCTGGAGCGCCGGTACGCCGAAAATCCCCAGGGCCTGACGTTTGCGCCGCTCGCCGAGGTGCATCGGAAGAACGGGGACACCGCCCGGGCGCTCGAGCTCCTCCGGCCCGGCCTGACGCTGCACCCCGACTACATCCCGGCCAGCATCGTGCTCGGGCGCTGCCACCTGGACCTGGGCGATCTCCCAGCCGCCGAGGCTGCGTTCGCGCACGTCCTCGCTCTGGACGGCGAAAACGTCATCGCGCTCAAGTCGCTGGCCGACATCACCGAGCGACTGTACCGGTTCGACGAGGCGGAGCGCTGGCTGAGGACGCTGCTGGCGGTCGACCGGAGCAATGACGACGCCCGGGACCAGCTGGGACGCGTGGAAACCGCGCGCCGTCAGGCGGAAGCGGCCTCCTCGGCCGCGCCCGATGCCGCGGCAGGGGACGTTCTCGCGGACGCCTCGGCTGCCACCGAGTCGGTGGCCACGGCCGAGGCGCCGCCCGCCATGAGCCCTCCGCCGCTGCCGGAGCCACCGCGCGACGCGATGCTGGGCTGGGTGTCCCAATCCGACAGCGCGAGCGCCGATGAGGCCGTGCCGCTCGCGCTCGAGGAGCTGGATCTGTCCGTGGAGTCGGGGCCGGTGCCCGAAGGGATCGAGCTCGAGCAGCCGGTGACTCTCGAGGAGCCGGTTGAGCCGCTCGCGGGCATCGTGGGGCTGAGCGATTCCCAGCGCGACGGGCTCGACGCGGACACACTCGACTCGTTGGAAATCTCCGAGGAGTTCCGGGTCGAGACCGCGGAGGACATCGTCCTGCAGAGCAGCGGTGGGAGTGAGTTCCAGGTCGCCAACGCGTCGGAAGAGTTGCTCACGACCCGAGGCTTCGGGCTGCCGGAGCCCCCGCTGCCTCCGATGCCGGTCTCCGAGCGCTCGCCGCTCGATGCAGACGTTCCACCGATCGAGGCGGAGCGGTCCGCGGAGCCGGCCCCGGAGCCGGCCGCCGCCGAGTACGTGCCACCGCCACCACTGGAGCCGGCGATGCCCTGGACGGCGCCCGTGGCCGAGCCGCCGCGCCGGGTGGAGGCCGACCTTCTCGTCACCGAATCGATGGCCGAGCTGCTGGCGCAGCAGGGTCACGCGGCCGAAGCGCTCACGGTGTATCGCCATCTCGAGAGCCGGAACGCAGGCGAGCCGCGCTTCGCGGAAAAGATCGCCGAGCTCGAGCATGCCGCTGCGACGCCGGCGGAGCCGCCCGCTGTCGCGGCCGAACCAGTCCCCACTCCGACCCCCGAGCCACCGCGGCCGGCCTACTCCGTGGTCGAAACACACGGCCAGTCGGTGCAGGCATTCCTCCGCGGCGTCTTCGGTGGGAGGCTCCCCGCCGGTTCGGTCTCCAGCCAACCCGAGCCTGCCCGTACGACCGCGGCCGACCCGGACGGCGCGCCAACCCGGCCCGCGCACGACAGCCTCTCGCTCAGCTCGGTCTTCGGAGATGAGTCGGCGCCTACGCCGCCGGCCGTCTCCGCGGCCGGTGGCGGCGGCCAGGGCGGCGTCTCGTTCGACGAGTTCTTCGGCGCGCCCGGCGCCTCGACCACCCCGCGCCCGCCGCGGGCACCCGATTCCAAGAGCGACGATCTCGACCAGTTCCACGCCTGGCTTCAGAACCTGAAGCGCTGAATGCGGATCAGTGTCCTGAACGGCCCCAACCTGAACCTCCTGGGGCAGCGGGAGCCGGAGGTGTACGGCCGCACGACGCTGAGCGAGATCGAGGCGATGGTCCGGGAGGCCGCCCGCGGGTACGATGCCGACATCGACTGGTTCCAGACCAACCATGAAGGCGCCCTGGTCGACGCCGTGCAGGCCCTCAAAGGGCGCGCGGACGGGGCGCTCATCAACGCCGCCGCGCTCACGCACTCGAGCCTCGCGCTCCGCGACGCGCTGCTGGCCGTGCAGGTTCCCTTCGTCGAGCTGCACCTCTCGAACATCTTCGCCCGTGAGCCGGCCCGCAGCCATTCCATGATTGCGGACCTGGCGCTGGGGATGGTGACCGGGTTCGGCCCGCAGAGCTATCTGCTGGGCCTGCAGGCGCTGGTCGGCCGTCTGCGTGCAGGCTGACCGCCGGAGCGAACGGCAGACGGCTCTGCGGGGGGCGCTGGAGGCGGAGGGGCTGGACGCGCTGCTCGTCACCCATCTCCCCAACATCCGGTACCTCACCGGCTTCACGGGATCGGCGGCGCTGCTGCTGGTCCAGCCCGATGTCACCACGCTGATCACCGATTTCCGCTACGCGGTGCAGGCGCCGAACGAGGCGGGATCGGCGGCAGTGGTGGAGGTCGATCAGAAAAGTGTCTGGGACCGGCTCGGACGGTTGCTGGCGGCGGCGGCGCCCGGTACCCTGGGCATCGAAGCGCAGGCGCTCACCGTGCGGGATGCCGAGCGCGCGGGGGGCCTCACCCGGGGCAGACTGGTGCCGACGAGCGACCTGGTCGAGCGGCTCCGGACCGTCAAGTCACCCGAGGAAGTGGCGGCCATCCGCGCCGCGGCCGATCTGGCGCAGGCGGCGCTGGCGGAGGTGCTGCCGGCGGTGCGGCCGGGTCTCACCGAGCTCGAGATCGCGGCGACCCTCGAGGCCGCCCTCCGTCGCCGCGGCAGCGAATGGCACCCGTTCCCCACGATCGTGGCGAGTGGTCCGCGGGCCGCCCTACCCCACGCGCGGACCAGCCCGCGACCCGTGCAAGCGGGTGAATGGCTGCTGCTTGACTTCGGCGCGCAGGTGGACGGATACTGTGCCGATCTGACCCGCACCGTGGTGGTCGGGGCGCGTGCGGACGAGCGCCAGCGGACCATCTACGAGCTCGTCCGAACCGCCCAGCGCCGCGCGCTCGAGCACCTCCGGGCCGGCATGACCGGTCGGGAGGGTGACGCGCTGGCCCGGGATGTCATCGCGGCCCGGGGCTTCGGCGAGGCGTTCGGCCACTCGCTCGGGCACGGGCTCGGCCTCGAAGTGCATGAAGGGCCGCGGCTGGCCCCCACCGCCGACGCACCGCTGCCGCTGCACGCGGTGGTGACGGTGGAGCCGGGGATCTATCTTCCGGGCTGGGGCGGCGTGCGATTGGAAGACGACGCGTACCTGGGACCCGACGGGGTGGTGGTGCTGTCGGACGCACGGACGGAGCTGGTGGAGCTGGTGTAGCCGACTGAGCTGGTGCGCGTGCCTCGCCCTGAGTCATCGTGAGCGGAGCGAAGGAGCCATGACCTGACGCGTGCCCCCTTCGCTGCGCTCAGGGTGACTCGAAGGGCTGGTTGGAGCATCGGTGGCAACTACGGCGGATTTCCGGAACGGCATCGTCCTCGAGATCGACGGCCACCTCTACCAGATGGTGTACTTTCAGCACGTGAAGCCGGGGAAGGGCGGGGCGTTCGTCCGGACCAAGCTGAAGAACATCCGGACGGGCGCGGTGCTCGATCGCACCTTCACCGCGGGCGAGCGCGTCGTCGACGCCCGGCTGCAGCGCCGGCCCATCCAGTACTCGTATGTGGACGGCCACTTCTACCATTTCATGGATCAGCAGACCTTCGACGACATCATGCTGACGGAGGAGCTCATCGGCGCCGATCAGCTCAAGTATCTCAAGGAAGGCATGGAGTGCGAGGGCCTGGTCCACAACGACCAGGTGATCCTCGTGGAGCTGCCGAACTTCGTCGAGCTCGCCGTCACCCGGACCGATCCGGGCGTGCGCGGCGACACCGCCACCGGTTCCACCAAGCCGGCCACGCTGGAGACCGGCGCCACGGTGCAGGTCCCGCTCTTTATCGAGGAGGGGCAAGTGATCCGGGTCGACCGCCGCGAAGACAAGTACCTCACCCGCGTATGACGCCCCAGGAGATGAAGCAGCTCGCCGAGCTGCTGCAGACGGCCCCGGGGATCAAGTCGATCGAGTTGGAGGACGTGCAGGGACTGGCCCAGCTCCTGCGCGACACGCCCGAGATCGGCTCGATCGAGGTGAAGGGGCTGTTCGGCACCAAGGTGGTGATCACGCGCACCGGCTCCGGTGCCCCCACCTTCATGGCCGCGCCGGCCGCGTACCACGCTCCGTCTGGCCCCGCCGGGGTGGGCGGAGCACCCGGTGCCGGGGAGGGCGAGCAGGTGCGGGCGGTGCCGTTGCTTAAGGACATCCGCTCTCCGATGGTGGGAACGTTCTACAAGTCGCCCGAGCCGGGGGCAGAGCCCTACGTCAAGGTGGGGTCCCGCGTGACCTCGGGGCAGACGGTGTGCATCATCGAGGCGATGAAGATCATGAACGAGATCGAGGCCGAGATCGCCGGCGTCGTGCGCGAGATCATGGTGGACGACGCGCAGCCGGTGGAGTTCGGCCAGGTCCTCTTCCGAGTGGATCCCAATGGCTGAGTCCCCGCCCTCGAGCCCGGCTCCGGCCGCGAGCTCCGCCGTCTCGACGTTCAACTTCAAGCAGACCATCGCCCAGATGGTGCAGCGAAACGCGTCCGACCTGCTGCTCAAGGTGGGCCGGCCGCCGACGATCCGACTCAACGGCGAGCTGCAGCCGCTCGAGATGCCGCCGGTCAAACCGGAAGACGTCAAAGCGCTCGCGGAGCAGGTCATGACGCCGCGCCAGGTCAAGGAGTTCGCGGAGAAGAAAGAAGCGGACTTCGCCATCGGCGTTCCCGGGGTGGGCCGGTTCCGGACCAACATCTACCAGCAGCGCGGCACGCTCGCGTTCGCCTTCCGCGCCATTCCGTACGAAGTGAAGACCATCGCGGAGCTGCATCTGCCCGAGGTGCTCGAGGAGCTCGCGCTCAAGCCCCGCGGGCTGATCCTGGTCACCGGCATCACCGGCTCCGGCAAGTCGACCGCGCTCGCGGCGATGATCAACCACGTGAACCAGAACCGCCGGGTCAACGTCATCACGATCGAGGACCCGATCGAGTTCCTGCACCGCGACGTGATGTCCAACATCTCGCAGCGTGAGGTCGGGAGCGACACCCTCTCGTTCGCCTCGGCGCTGCGCCACGTGCTGCGGCAGGACCCGGACGTCATCCTGGTCGGCGAGATCCGCGACATGGAGACGCTCGACACCGCGCTCAAGGCGGCCGACACCGGGCACCTGGTCTTCAGCACGCTCCACACCACCGACGCCACCCAGACGCTCAACCGCATCATCTCCTTCTACCCGCCCCATCAGCACCAGGAGATCCGGATGGTGCTCGCCACCGCGCTCCAGGGCGTGGTGTCGCTCCGGCTGGTGCCGCGGGCCGACGGCCGGGGCCGCGTGCCGGCGGCCGAGGTCCTGGTCAACACGGCCGCTGTGGCGGACAACATCCGGGACATCGAGAAGGCGCTCAACATCCCCGACCTCATCGCCGAGGGGACGGTCTCCTACGGCATGCAGTCGTTCGACCAGTCGCTGATGAAGTGGTTCAAGGACGGCATGATCTCGTACGAGAGCGCGCTGTTCTACTCGACCAACCCGAGCGAGTTCGCGCTCCGGGTGTCGGGCGTCGATTCGGCCTCCGACCGCAAGTTCACCGATGTCAGCGGGGAGACGGCGGCGCCGCGCGCAATGGATCTGACCCCCTGAGGGCCGGAGCCGGGTGTGTTTAAGAAGGTCCTGATCGCCAACCGCGGGGAGATCGCCCTGCGGGTGATTCGCGCATGCCGAGAGCTCGGGCTGGAGACGGTGGCGGTCTATTCCGAAGCCGACCGCGAATCACTCCACGTCCGCTTCGCGGATGACGACGTCTGCATCGGCCCGCCGCCCAGCCGCCAATCGTATCTCAAGATCCCCAACATCATCGCGGCCGCCGAGATCACCGGTGCCGACGCCATCCATCCGGGCTACGGCTTCCTGGCGGAGAACGCCGAGTTCGCCGACATCTGCAAGGCGTCGAACATCGTCTTCATCGGCCCCACCGGCGACCAGATCCGCCAGATGGGTGACAAGGCCACCGCGCGCCGGCTCGCCGCGGAGGCGGGCGTGCCGACCGTGCCGGGCTCGCCCGGGACGATCGAGGACCCGGATGAGGCGCTGGTCTTCGCCGAGTCGATCGGCTTCCCGGTGATCATCAAGGCGACGGCGGGCGGGGGCGGCAAGGGTATGCGCATCGTGCAGGAGGCCGAGCAGTTCACTCAGCTCTTCGGCCTGGCGCAGAACGAGGCCCTCGCGGCGTTCAACAACGGCGCGGTGTACGTCGAGAAGTACATCCAACACCCGCGGCACGTCGAGATCCAGGTCGTCGGCGATAATTTCGGCAAGGTCGTCCACCTCGGCGAGCGCGACTGCTCGGTCCAGCGGCGCCACCAGAAGCTGATCGAGGAGAGCCCGAGCCCGGCGCTGAGCGCGGTGCTCCGCGACCGGATGGGCCAGGCGGCCGTGGCGCTGGCCTCCAACATCGGCTACGCCGGCGCCGGCACGCTCGAGTTCCTGCTCGACACCGACGGCTCGTTCTACTTCATGGAGATGAACACCCGGATCCAGGTCGAGCATCCGGTGACGGAGATGGTCACGAGCTTCGACCTGGTCAAGGAGCAGATCCGGGTGGCCGCCAACGAGCCGATCAGCTTTCAGGGGGACGGGCGCCGCCTGCGCGGGCACGCCATCGAGTGCCGGATCAACGCCGAGGATCCCGCCCGGAACTTCCAGCCTTGCCCGGGACTCATCACCGCCTACCATCCGCCGGGCGGCCCCGGCGTGCGGGTGGACACGCACGTTTACGCCGGCTACACCGTGCCGCCGTACTACGACTCGCTGCTGGCCAAGGTGATCGTGCACGGCAACGACCGCGAGGAGGCGCTGACCCGGATGGGCCAGGCGCTCGACAGCTTCATCCTCGAGGGTGTGACGACCACCATCCCGTTCCTCGCGCGGGTCATCCGCCACCCGGACTTCGTCACCGGCGACATCGACACGCGGTTCCTCGAGCGGGAGTCGCACCTGCTTCGCGGCGACGCATGAAACTCCACGTCGTTTTCGCGCCCGGGGGCCTCACTCCCGCCGACGTCCAGGGCCGCACCGTGTTCGTGATCGACATCCTCCGGGCCACCACCAGCATGTGTGCGGCGCTGGATCACGGCGCGAGAGCCATCATCCCGGTGGCCTCGACCGAGGAGGCGCTGCGGCTGGCACAGACGATCGGCAGCGCCGACGTGCTGCTCGCCGGCGAGAAGGACTGCGTCCGCATTCCCGGCTTCCACCTGGGCAACAGCCCGCTCGAGATGACCGAGACCGCGGTCCGCGGCAAGACGCTCATCGTCACGACGACCAACGGCACCAAGGCGCTGCTCGCCGCCCAGGGCGCGGCGGCGGTGTTCGCCACCGGGGCCGCGAACCTCACGCTCGCCGCCGAGAAGGCGCGCGAGGTGATCGAACGGGACGGGAGCGTGCTGGTGGTCTGCGCCGGCCGCGATGGCACCTTCTCGCTCGACGACGCCTACTGCGCGGGCCGGCTCGCCGCCGCGGCACTCGAGAGCCGAAAGCCGCGCCGGGGCCTGAACGACGCGGCGATCGCGAGCCTCGACCTGGTCCGCCGCTACGGCGATCGCTGGGAGCGCCCCCTCACCTACAGCCGCGCGGGCCGAGAGCTCATTCATCTGGGCTTCCGCGACGATGTGCTCGACGCGGCTCGCCTCGACGCGTACCCCGTGCTGGCGCATTTCCACGACCGTCGGGTGACGCTCGTACCAGTGCCCGTATGAGCTCCGATTCGCGCCGGCGGCTGGGCGCGATCACCGCCCTGGTCGCCGGTCTTTTCGTCGGCCTGACGCTGCTGCCGTTCCCGGTCACGGGGCCGATCGGCCATTCGCTCGGCCAGAGCCTCTGGCGGGTACTCGGCGCGGGCGCCCTCGGCATCCCGCTGCTGGGGATCGGGCTCGCCCTCGCCGGCTTCGAGCGGCTCGGTACCCTGGACATGAAGCGCTCGGCGTTCCTGATCGTCGGGCTCAGCGTCCTGCTTCCCTATCTCACCGGCGTGCTCTTCCACGTCACCGTGGCCGATCTCGACACGGACCGGTTCCTCGGCCGGATGGTGGGTGTGGTTCCCGGCTTCTTCGCGGTCCAGATCCCCAAGGGGATCGGCGTGGCCGGCGCGGTGCTGGCGGGCTTTCTGGCGCTCTGCGCGCTCACCCTGGCTACGTTCGCGTGGCACCCGCTGCAGCGGCTGGAGCGCCAGCCCGACGAACCGGACGGCAGCGCCAAGCCGCTCGCGGCGAAAGGCGAGAAGGCGGAAGGCAAGCGCAAGGCAGCGAAGGAGGCGCTCGAGCCGCCCGTGGAGGGTCCGGTTGGGGTGCGCGAGGAGCTCCGGGCCGCGAAGGCGGAGAAGCCCGACGCGAAGGGAGACGGCAAGCTCGCCAAGGGTCGGCCGGCGGCGAAGAAGCCCGAGCCGCGGCGCGCGCCGGGCGAGAAGGACCTCGGCCCCGTCTGGGACGTCGAGCTGCTCGCAGCCCCGCGCACCAAGGGCATCGATGCCGGCGAAGGCGAGCTCGACGCGCTGCAGGAGCGGCTCGAGGAGACACTGGCGGAGTTCAAGGTCGAGGGCGACGTGGCAGGCCGCACGACCGGGCCGGTGGTGACGCAGTATGGCGTCCGCCTCCGCCCCGGCGTCAAGATGAACCGGCTGGTGAACCTGGCCGACGACCTGGCGCTCAAGATGAGCGCGCGCTCGATCCGCGTGGCCCGCATTCCCGGGCGGGACATGGTGGGCGTCGAGGTGCCGAATCCGAAGGCCCGCATCGTGGTCCTGCGCGAGCTGCTGGAGGACGAGCGATGGTCGGCCGAGGAGCGACTGCTGCCGGTGGCGCTGGGGCTCGACCTCGAGGGCCGGCGCGGTCATCGCGGACCTGGCGAAGATGCCCCACCTCCTGATCGCCGGTGCCACGGGCACCGGCAAGTCGGTCGGGATCAACGCGATCATCACGTCGCTCATCTACCACTACCAGCACAAGGAGGACCTCCGCCTCCTGATGATCGATCCCAAGATGGTCGAGCTGTCCATGTACAAGGACCTGCCCCATCTCCGGCACCCGGTCGTCACCAACAACAAGGAGGCCGCCCGGGTCCTCAAGTGGGCCGTGGGCGAGATGGAGCGTCGCTACGCGCTGCTCGAGGCCAATGGCGCCCGCAACATGAGCGACTTCAACCGCAAGGTGTTTGAAGGAAAGCCGCTCAAGCATCCGGCGGCGCGACGGGTCACGCTCACCGACATCGCCGCCGAGGCGCCGGACACCCCGCCGCCGCCGCCGGAGCTCGAGGCGTACACGGAGGGCAAACTCCCGCTCATCGTGATCGTGGTCGACGAGCTTGCGGACCTGATGATGACGGTGCAGGCGGAGGTGGAGACGCCGCTCGCGCGGCTGGCGCAGAAGGCGCGGGCCGTCGGCCTCCATCTCATCCTGGCGACCCAGCGGCCGTCGGTGAACGTCATCACCGGGCTCATCAAGGCCAACTTCCCCAGCCGGATCGCGTTTCGGGTGGCGTCGAAGGTGGACAGCCGGACGATCCTCGACGGGAACGGCGCGGAGGCCCTGCTCGGCAAGGGCGACATGCTCTTCCTCGAGCCCGGCAAGAGCGAGCCGATGCGGCTGCAGGGCGCCTACATCTCCACCGAGGAGAGCGAGAAAATCATGGAGCGCTACCGCCAGTGGAAGGTGGAGCGCGAGCACCGCGGCACGATCGAGGGCGCCGAGAGCAACATTCTCGACGAGGTACCGGACGGGGACGGCGGCGAGGGCAGCGGCGAGGGGGCGGCCGACGCGGGCGAGCGGGACCCGCAGTTCAAGGACGCGGCGATCGCCTGCATCCAGAACCAGGGCGGGTCCACCTCGCTGCTGCAGCGGAAGCTGGGCATCGGCTACGGGCGGGCGGCCCGGATCATGGACCAGCTCGAAGAGGCCGGCATCCTGGGGCCGGCGAACGGCAGCAAGCCTCGGGATGTGCGGATCGGGATCGATCAGATCGACGAGTACTGCCGCTAGCAGGTCGCGCGTTCCTCCAGCGGCCGCCGCTGCAGCCTTTGCCGCCCGCATCGCCCCCGACCGCATTCACTTCTTCGACGCCACAACGACGGAACGCATCGCGTCCCGAGCACCGGCGATTTGGGGCACCCGCTCCCGCCGGAAAGGTGCCGGCGCCGCCGGCGCACGCCCGTACCTTGCGCCATGCCCACGAAGCGAGCCTTCGTCCCGAGCGCACAGTGGGCCGATCCGCGGCAGCGTCGCGGGCTCTGGGGCGAGCGCGTGGCCATGGCCTATCTCACGAGCTGCGGCTGGCTCATCGAGGCGCACCGGTTCCGGTGGGGCCGGCACGATCTGGATCTCGTCGCGCGGCGCGGTCCGCTGGTGGCCTTCGTGGAAGTGAAGACGCGGGGCTCGAGCGGGTTCGGCACGCCGATCGAGAGCGTGGGTCCGCGGAAGCGGCGGACGATCGCGCGGGCGGCGGAATGCTGGCGGCTCAGGCACGGCAAGCCTGGAGACGTGTACCGGTTCGACGTGATCGCCGTTCGGGTGGAGCGGGGCGGGCGGTACGGGGTGGAGCACACGGCGGATGCCTGGCGGATCGAGCGGTGAGTCAATGTGTATCGAAATCGGTCACTAGCGTACTATTGATTCGGTCAGTGTTCGGTATTATGTTGGTCCAAGCTACTTCGGTGTAGCAAAATCAGTCACATCAATACTCAGAGGACTACCATGGCCGCAGAAGAGACCCGGCTCGAAGCCGACCGCCGGAAAGCCCTCGGGCTCGCCATCTCCCAGATCGAGAAGCAGCTCGGCAAGGGCTCCATCATGCGGATGGGCAGCGAGTCGGCCCGGGTGAAGGTGGCCGCCATTCCCACCGGCGCCATCAACCTCGACGCCGCCACCGGCATCGGCGGCATTCCCCGCGGCCGGATCACCGAGATCTACGGCCCCGAGTCGAGCGGCAAGACCACGCTCACGCTCCATCTCGCGGCCAACGTGCAGAAGGCGGGCGGCGTCGCCGCCTACGTGGACGCGGAGCACGCGCTCGACATCGACTACGCCAAGAAGCTGGGCGTCAACATCGAGGATCTCCTGGTCTCGCAGCCCGATACCGGCGAGCAGGCGCTCGAGATCGTCGAGATCCTGGTGCGCTCGGGCGCGGTGGACATCGTCGTCATCGACTCGGTCGCGGCCCTCGTGCCCAAGGCCGAAATCGAGGGCGAAATGGGCGACAGCCACGTCGGCCTCCAGGCCCGGCTCATGAGCCAGGCGCTCCGGAAGCTGGCCGGCGCCATCAACCGCTCCAACTGCGCCGTGGTGTTCATCAACCAGCTGCGCGAGAAGATCGGCGTCATGTTCGGCAACCCCGAGACCACCACCGGCGGCAAGGCGCTCAAGTTCTACGCCTCGCTCCGGCTCGACATCCGCCGGATCGGGCCGGTGAAGGAGCGCGAGACCGTCGTCGGCAACCACGTGCGGGTGAAGGTGGTCAAGAACAAGGTCGCGCCGCCGTTCCGCCAGGCCGAGTTCGACATCATGTTCGACGAGGGGATCAGCCACACCTCGCTGCTGGTGGACCTTGCCGCCGAGGCCAACATCATCCAGAAGTCGGGCGCCTGGTACTCCTACGGCGATCAGCGCATCGGCCAGGGCCGTGAGAACGCCAAGCTGTTCCTGCGGGACAACCCGCCGCTGATGGCCGAGGTCGAGGTGAAGGTGAAGGAGCTCCTCGGCATGCATGCCCCGGTGGGCGCCGGGACCGTCGCGGACGACGACGAGTGAGCCTGCCCGTCCTCACGGCGCTCGAGCCGGATCCCCGCCGCCCGGGCACGCTCCGGGTCGAAGTCGACGGGGTCCGGTTCGGTGCCGTGCCCGAGACGCTGGCGCAGGCCGCCGGACTGGAGGTCGGGCGGCCGGTGG
The DNA here is from genome assembly GCA_963728705.1 of uncultured Gemmatimonadales bacterium. Taxonomy (GTDB): domain Bacteria; phylum Gemmatimonadota; class Gemmatimonadetes; order Gemmatimonadales; family GWC2-71-9; genus CAVVWJ01. The sequence continues at coordinate 26,901 of CAVSLY010000032.1, read as the reverse complement.
ACGCGGAGCTGCAGGAACGGCTCGCGGCCGCCGCGGACGCGGAGGCCGCGTTCCGGACGCTGCTCCGGGCCCTCGAGCGGCGTTCGTTCGCGCGGGTCGATCTGGGCCGCCGCCTGATCCGGAAGGGGCATCCCCGGCCGGCGGTGGATGCGGCACTGGAGCGGGCGGCCAGCCTCGGCCTGCTGGACGACGCGGAGTTCGCCCGGGACTACGTGCAGACGCGCGCCGCTCGCGGCCGTGGGCCGGCGCGGCTCACCCGAGATCTCATGGCCATGGGTGTCGAGCGGAGGCATATCGACGGCGCGCTCGCCGCCGAGTGGCCCGAGGGCAGTGACCGAAGCGGTATGCCCTCGGCGCTCGCCGCCAAGCGCGCCGCGCAGCTCGGCCATCTGCCGCGACAGGTCAAGCGCCGCCGTGTGCTGGCGTATCTGGCCCGGCGGGGGTTCGCCGGGCGGGACATCTCTGAGCTGGTGTCCCGCGTCGTCGTCTGAATCGCGCGGCGTCTGCTCACCCCGACGAAGGCTCCGCCGCGCGGGTCATGGGGGCCGCACCGCCCATGGCCCCTAAATGCGGGCGTCTCTATATTTTCCCCCCATGCAGTCCTCCCAGATTCGACGCCTGTTCCTCGACTATTTCGTCGCCCAGGGGCACCGTGAGGTGCCTTCTTCGTCATTGGTGCCCGCCGATGACCCGACGCTGCTGTTCACCAATGCCGGCATGGTGCAGTTCAAGCGCATGTTCCTCGGGCAGGAGCGGCGCGACTACCCGCGCGCGACCACCTGCCAGAAGTGCGTGCGGGCGGGCGGCAAGCACAACGATCTCGAGCAGGTGGGCCACACCAAGCGGCACCACACCTTCTTCGAGATGCTGGGCAACTTCTCCTTCGGCGACTACTTCAAGCGCGACGCGATCGCGTTCGCCTGGGAGTTCGTGACCGGCCCGACGTACCTCGGCATCCCCGCGGACCGGCTGCGCGTCACGGTGCACCACACCGACGACGAGGCGCGGAGCTACTGGCGCGAGGTGTCGGGGCTCCCGGATCACCGGATCTACGGGCTGGGCGACAAGGACAACTTCTGGCAGATGGGCGACACCGGCCCGTGCGGGCCGTGCACCGAGATCTTCGTGGATCTCGAATGGACAGGCGGACGGTCGGACGGTCGGACGGTCAGTGAGGAGGTCATTCCCCAAGCCGAATTCGAGCAGCTGGCCGAGGCGGGTCGGTTCCTCGAGATCTGGAATCTCGTCTTCATGCAGTTCGACCGCTCGGCCGACGGCACCCTGACGCCGCTGCCGAAGCCGTCGGTGGACACCGGCGCAGGGCTCGAGCGCATCGCGGCGGTGATGCAGGGCGAGGACGACAACTTCCACACCGACGCCTTCCAGCCGCTGATCGATCGGGTGGGCGAGCTGGTGGGCCGCCCATACGACCGGAACGCGGATGAGCGTGCCTCGTACCGGGTGCTCGCGGACCATGCGCGCGCGGTGAGCTTCCTGCTGGCCGACGGCGTCTATCCCGACAACGAAGGCCGCGGCTACGTCCTGCGCCGCATCCTCCGCCGCGCCGTCCGGCACGCCTGGCTCCTCGGCCGCCGCGAGCCGACGCTGGCGCCGCTCACCGAAGTGGTCGTCGCCCAGATGGGCGAGGTCTATCCCGAGCTCACCGCCAAGGCCGGCTACATCCGCGAGGTGACCGAGACCGAGGAGCAGCGCTTTCTCCAGACCATCGAGGGCGGCCTCCGCCGGCTCGAGGAGATCTTCGCCTCGGGCGCGCGCGTCATCCCCGGCGAGGAGGCATTCAAGCTCTACGACACGTTCGGCTTCCCGATCGATCTCACCGGGATCATCGCGGCGGAGCGCGGGGTGGAGGTGGACACGGGGGGCTTCGACCGGGCCTACAAGGCCCAGCAGGAGCGATCGCGCGCGGCCCGGACCAGCGGGAAGACGGCCGTCGGCCCGGCGGTGCGCACGTCGCAGTCCGGCAAGTGGCGGAGCGTCAAGCGCGGCAAGCAGAAGTTCGTCGGCTACCAGACCACGGAATCCGACACCGACATCCTGGCCTTCCGTCAGGAGGGGCCGCGCGTGGAGCTCGTGCTGCGCGAGAACCCGTTCTACGCCGAGTCCGGCGGGCAGGTGAGCGATGTGGGCGGGGTCGCGGGCCCGGGCTGGTCGCTGCCCGTGGACGCGGTGCGGAAGGACGCCAAGGGCACCGTGGTGGGCGGCACGTTCGCGGAGAGCTTCGAGCCCGACACGGTCCGCGCGGCGGTGGACGCACCCAGGCGGCACGACATCGAGCGGAACCACAGCGCCACGCACCTGGTGCACTACGCGCTTCGGAAGCACCTGGGCACCCACGTGCGGCAGCAGGGCTCGCTGGTGCAGCCCGACCGGCTGCGGTTCGACTTCTCGCACCATGGCCCGATCGACGCCGGTACCCTGCACGCCATCGAGCAGGACGTCAACGAGCTGGTGCTGGCCAACGAGCCGGTGGTCACGCGCGAGATGGCCTATCCCGACGCGCTGGCGCTCGGCGCGATGGCGTTCTTCAGCGAGAAGTACGGCGACCGGGTGCGCGTGGTGCAGATGGGGCCCTCGATCGAGCTGTGCGGCGGCACGCACGTCCGCACGACCGGCCAGGTCGGCACGTTCCGCATTTCCGGCCAGAGCGGCGTGGCGGCCGGCGTGCGGCGGATCGAGGCGCTCACGGGCACGGGCGCGCTCCGCGCCGTGCGCGAGCTGGAGCAGCGGCTGGCTCAGGTGGCCGACGCGCTCAAGGCGCAGCCGGAGCACCTGGTCCGCCGGGTGGAGCAGCTGCTCGAGGAGCGCCAGCGGCTCGAGGCCCGGCTGGCGGAGGCGCTCCGCTCCGGCGGCGGCGACGCTCGCGGGTGACACGAGCGACGTAAACGGCGTGCAGGTGACGATTGCCGAGACCGCCTCGGACGACCGGGCCGAGGTGGGGCAGATCGCCGACCGGTTCCGCGAGGGCAAGCGCAATTCGGTGCTCGTCCTCTTCAGCAGCGCCGGACGGGGCGCCATTCACGTGACGCTGACCGACGACCTGGTGGGCGCTGGCCGCAAGGCAGGCGACCTGGTCAATCGGATCGCGGCGTTGAGCGGAGGGAAGGGCGGCGGGCGTCCGCACTTCGCCTCCGCCGGCGCGGGCGACCCGGCGAAGCTGTCCGCGGCCCGCGCGGCGACCCCGGCGTTGGTCTCCGACTGGCTCGCCGGGAGGAACGGCGGATGACCGCGCTCCCGGACTGGCTCGACCAGCACACAGCGGCGGCGCCACCGGCGCTTCGCACGCGGGTTCGGGAGCACGCCCTGGCCGCGCGCACGGCGCGACCGCTGCCGGCGGCGCTGGCGCTCGCGAGCCGAGAAGCGCTCGAGCGGGTCGTGACGCACCCCGGTGACCGCTCGGTGGCGCTCGACCTGCTGGCCGCCGACGCGCTCATCACGCTGGCCTTGCTGGCCCAGGCACAGACGGCCCCCGGAGCGCTGGGCGCCTTCGCCACTTCCGTCCTTCAGGCCGTCCGGCCCGGCTCGTGATCGACCTTCACTCCCATCTCCTTCCCGGCGTGGACGACGGCTCGCGAACGGTCGAGCAGTCGGTCGGGGTGCTGCGACGGATGGCGGAGCGGGGGATCACGGACGTCTGCCTCACGCCCCACCTCCGCGCGCAGGAGGCGGCCAGCGCGCCGCCCGAGCGGCACGACGCGGCGTTTGCAGCACTCCGCGCGGAGGCGCCCGAGCTGCCGCGCCTGCATCGCGGCGCCGAGGTGATGCTCGACCGACCGCTGCCGCTGGGTGGCGATCACATGCGGCGCATCACGCTCGCGGGGACCCGCTACCTCCTGGTCGAGTTTCCGCGACTGGTCTCCGCCGACGCCGTGACGAACGCACTGATCCGCGTGCAGGAGGCGGGCCTCACGTCGGTGCTGGCGCATCCCGAGCGCTACAGTTGCTGCTCGGTCGAGAACGTGGCCTTCTGGCGCGGCCTCGGCGCGCGCATGCAGGTGGACGCGACGACGCTGCACTCGCCGCAGGCCCGCGGCCAGCGGGCGCGTCAGCTCGTGGCGGCTGGCCTGGCGGACATCCTGGCTGGTGACAACCATGGCGACGAGCGAACGATTGCCGGCGGCGCCGATTTCCTCCGTGCGCAGGACGGCACCGAGCACGCCGAGCTGCTGACGGTGCAGAATCCGGGCGCCATACTGCGCGACGAGCCGCTGGCCGACGTGCCGCCGCTCACGATTCGCCGCACCTGGATGCAGCGCCTCCGCCAACTGCTCGGCGGCGAAGTGTGAGCGCGGCCCACGTCGAGGCCGGACTGGACCGCCTGGCGGCGCTGGCGGGCGCCTCGAAGGCGCTCGCGCCGCAGGTGGCGCGGATTGCGGCGCGCTACGTCGAGGTGCTGCGGGGCGGCGGCACGCTGTACTTCTGTGGCAACGGCGGCAGCGCGGCCGACGCGCAACACATGGCAACCGAGTACGTGGTGCGCTACGCCGCCACGCGCCGTCCGCTGGCCGCCGTCGCGCTCACCACCGACACCTCGCTGCTCACGGCCGCCGGCAACGACCTTGGCTTCGAGCAGATCTTTGCGCGCCAGGTCGAGGCGCTCTGCCGGCCGGGCGACCTGCTGGTGCTGCACAGCACCAGCGGCCGGAGTTCCAATCTGGTGGCGGCGGCACGAGCCGCGCGTACCCGCGGTACGCCGACCGTGGCCTTTCTGGGCCGAGACGGCGGGACGCTGATGGGGGAAGTGGACGAGGCCCTGGTGGTGCCCGCCGACGACACCGGGCAGATCCAGCTCCTGCATCTCGCGCTCGAGCACCTCGTCGTCGAGCTGGTCGAGTCGGCCCTGCTCGGCGCGGGATGAGCGGTTTCGGGGCTGGCGGTCGATGATCTCGCTCGCGGGACGGACCGCGCTCGTGACCGGCGGGAGCCGCGGCATCGGCCGCGCGACGGCGCTGCTGCTCGCGCGGGCGGGCGCCGATGTCGCCCTGACGTATCATGCGCGCGCCGCGGAGGCCGAGGCGGTCGCGGTGGAGATCCGGGCGCTCGGGCGGCGGGCGCTCACGGTCGGCGGCGATCTGGCCGATCCCGTCGTGGTGGACCGGATGGCCGATGCGGTGCGCGAGCAGTTCGGGCGGCTCGATTGCTTCGTGGCCAATGCCGGCATCTGGCCGCCAGACGACGTGCCGCTGGGACGGCTCACTACCGCCCGCTGGCGCGCGACGATGGCGGCCAACCTCGACGCCGTGTTCCTCAGCACCAGGGCGGCGCTGGGGCTGATGGGCGCAGGGTGGACGGGTGGTCATCGTGTCGAGCACGGCAGGCCAGCGCGGCGAAGCGTTTCACAGTGACTACGCCGCCACCAAGGGTGCTGTCATCGCGCTCACCAAGTCGCTCGCCATCGAGTACGCGCCGGACATCCTGGTCAACTGCGTGGCGCCGGGCTGGGTGGACACCGACATGTGCATCCCGGCCTTTGCGGGCGAGGGGCGCGGGCGGGTGGAGGCCACTATTCCGCTGCGCCGGATCCCGCCGCCGGAGGACATCGCGGGGCCGATTCTCTTCCTGTGCAGCGATCTCGCGCGGCACGTGACCGGGGAGGTCGTCAACGTGAATGGCGGCAGCGTGCTGTGCGGGTGAGCCGCGCGGGATGATCCACCTCCTGTTCACCGGCGGTACCATCTCCATGGAGCGCGATCCGGCCGCGGGCGGCAACGTTCCGACCCACGGCGGCGAGGCGCTCGTCGCCTTCGCGCCGGGACTGGATGCGATCACCCCCTACCGGATCGAGAACTGGGCCAAGCTTCCGGCATGCCACCTCGGCCCGGACAAGCTCTGGGCCCTGCGCGAACGAGTCGAGGAGATCGCGCGGAACGGCGAGGCGACCGGCATTGTGGTGACCCACGGGACCGATACGATCGAAGAGACGGCGTACCTGCTGGCCCGCACGCTGCCCGCGGCCGTGCCGGTAGCCATCACCGGCGCCATGCGCACCTCGAGCGACGAAGGCTGGGACGGCCCGCGCAACCTGCTCGACGCCGCGTGCGTCGCGGCGAGCCCGGCGAGCGCGGGCCGCGGGGCCATGGTCGTCTTTCACGGCGAGATCTTCGCCGGCGAGACGGCGGTGAAGTCGCACGCCACCGACGTCGCCGCGTTTTCCGCGCCGCACGCCCGGCCGATCGGGCGCATCGTGCAGGGCCTCGTGGCCTACGATGCACCGCCCGCGCCGCGCCCGCCGCCGGTGAAGCCCGACGGGCTCGGCGCCCGCGTGGCGCTGGTCTCGCTGGTCGTGGGGGACGACGGCACCATGCTGGATCTGGCCCGGCCCGAGCACGACGGCGTAGTGGTCGTGGCCTTCGGGAGCGGCAACATGCCTCCCGGCGCCGTGCCGGCCGTCCGCCGCTGGATCGACGAGGGGAAGCCCGTCGTGCTCGCCAGCCGCTGTCACTCGGGCGAGGTCACCCCGGTCTACGCCTTCGAAGGCGGCGGCGCCCGCACCGTCGCGATGGGCGCGATTCCGGCCGGCCCGCGCACGCCGTCGCAGGCGCGGATGGAGTTGGTGCTCGCGCTCTCGGCCGGCGTCGCGCTACGGCTGCGAGATGAGCGCGCCCGTCGCCCCGGCGATTCCGGACGAGGTGCTGGAGATCGCCCGCACGCTCGAGGCGGCGGGTCACGAGGCCTGGTGCGTGGGCGGGGCGCTCCGCGACGCCCTGCTTGGCCACCCCCACTCGGACTACGACTTCGCCACCTCCGCCACGCCGGCGCAGATCACCGCGCTCTTCCGCCGCACCGCGCCGGTGGGCGAGAAGTACGGGACGGTGGGCGTGCTCGACCGCTTCCGGGTCCTGCACGAAGTGACCACCTTCCGGCGCGACGTCGCCACGGACGGCCGCCACGCGGTCGTGGCCTACGGCGTGTCGCTCGAGGAGGACCTCGCCCGGCGCGACTTCACGATCAACGCCATCGCGTACCATCCGCTGCGCGGCGAGTGGCGCGACCCGTTCGGCGGCCGAGCCGACCTCGCCCGCGGCCTGATCCGCGCCGTGGGCGAGCCGGCCGAGCGGTTCCGCGAGGACTATCTCCGCATCCTCCGCGGCCTGCGGTTCGCGGCGCGGCTTGGCTTCACCACTCGAGCCGGCCACGTGGGCCGCCGCGGTCGCGGCCGCGCCGGGTCTCGCGCAGCTCTCCGCCGAGCGGGTGCGGGACGAATGGTTCAAGGGTCTCCGCACGGCGCGCTCGCCGGCGGAGCTGGTGGAGCTCTGGATCCGGGTCGGAGCGGCCGAACGGTGGATGCCGGAGCTCGGGTCGGTCCCGACGGCGCGCCTGGAACGCGCTGCGCGAGGTGCCCGCCGACCGTCGCGACCCGGTCCTGCTCACGATGGTGCTGCTCGACGACGCAGCACCGGTGCTCCGGCGCCTGCGCGCGTCGAACGCCGAGGTCGAGCGCGCCGCGGCCGTCGCGCGCGGGCCCGCCGCCCCTTCGGGTGGCGACGCCCGCGCCGTCCGTCGCTGGCTCGCAGCCGTGGGCCGCGCCGCGGACGACCTGCTCACCCTGGAGCAGCTCCGTACCGGCGTGGAGGCGCCGTGGGCTTCAACCGTCGGCGAGATTCGCGAGCGCCGCGAGCCGCTCACCCGCGGCGACCTGGCGGTGACCGGCGCGACCTCCAGGCGCTGGGCGCCGCGGGCCCCCGGATCGGCGAGCTGCTGGCGGCCCTGCTCGACCGCGTGCTCGACGATCCGAGCCTCAACGATCGCGCCACCCTTCTCGCGCTGGCCAGGGAGCTCCCGTGAGTCCGATCGGCTTTGCCGTGGCCGCCGCGCTGGGCAACGTCGTCGGCGCGCTCGCGGTGGTGCGCCACGAGCGCCGGAGCCTCCGGTTCATCGATGCCTGCCTCGCGTTCGGCGCCGGGTTCATGCTGGCGGTCGCCCTGCTCGGCGTGCTGCCCGAGGTGCTGCGCGACTCGGCAGGCGCGGCGCTCTTCGTGCTGTTCGGCTACCTCGCCGTGCACCTGGCCCAGCACGTGCTGACCCCGCACTTCCACTTCGGCGAGGAGACCCACCGGGTGAGCCGGTCCGCCGGCATCTCCGCGCTGCTCGGCCTCACGCTGCACACCTTCTTCGACGGCGTGGCGATCGCGAGCGGATTCCTGGTGTCGGGGCAGCTGGGCGTCCTGCTGTTCCTCGCGGTGCTGCTGCACAAGCTGCCCGAAGGGGTGACCATCGCGAGCGTGATGGTGGCCGGCGGCCAGAGCCGCGGGCGTGCGATCGGCGGCGCCGTGGCGCTCGGCGCCGCCACGGTGCTCGGCGTGCTGCTCACCGAGCAGATGGCGCCGCTCGCCCGGCACGGGCTCGCGATTTCCGCCGGGGTGACGCTCTACGTGGCGGCCTCGAACCTGGTCCCCGAGTTCCAGGCCAAGCGCGGCTGGCTCACGGCCGTGGCGTTCTTCGGGGGCGCGCTGGCGTTCTTCGTCGCCGAGCGGCTGCTGGAGGGATGGGTTCGCTGATGGTCCGGAAGCGCGGCTCGGACGAGACCGAGGAGACCCTGTTCGCGTCGACGGTGCGCGGAGCGCAGCCGCTCGCGGCGCGGATGCGGCCGCGCACGCTGGACGAGTTCGTGGGCCAGGAGCACCTGCTGGCGCCCGGCAAGCCGCTGCGCGAGGCGATCGAGCGCGGCGTCCCCGGCTCGATGATCTTCTGGGGGCCGCCGGGCAGCGGCAAGACGACGCTGGCGCACCTCGTCGCCCGCACGTCGCAGCGGGTGTTCGTGCCGTTCAGCGCGGTGACCGAAGGCGTGCCGCGCATCCGGGAGATCGTGACCGCGGCCAAGGCGCGGCTCGAGGCCGGCGGCGCGCAGACCATCCTCTTCATCGACGAGATCCACCGGCTCAACAAGGCCCAGCAGGACAGCCTCCTGCCGCCGTCCGAGGACGGCACCGTCACGCTCATCGGCGCCACCACCGAGAACCCGAGCTTCGAGATCAACGGCGCGCTGCTCTCGCGGACGCGCGTCTTCGTGCTGCAGCCGCTCGTCGCGGAGGACATCGAGGCGCTCGTCGGCCGGGCGCTCGCGGACGAGGAGCGTGGCCTGGGGCTGGAGCGGCTGACGGTCGACGAGGACGCGCTCCGCTCGATCGCCGTCGAGGCCGACGGCGACGCCCGGCGGGCGCTCACCGTGCTCGAGGCCGCGGCGGCGCACGTCGGCGAGGGCGGGCGGATCACCGTCGAGGTGGCGCGCGAGGCGATGCAGAAGCGCTTCGCCCGCTACGACAAGGCCGGCGAGGAGCACTTCAACCTGCTCTCCGCGTACCACAAGTCGCTCCGGGGCAGCGATCCGCAGGGCGCGCTCTACTGGATGGCGCGGATGCTCGACGGCGGCGAGGACCCGATGACGCTGTTCCGCCGCGCGATCGCGATGGCGGCCGAGGACATCGGGCTGGCGGACCCGAACGCGCTGATGATGGCGGTCGCCGCGCGGGACGCGTTTCACATGCTCGGCCCGCCCGAGGGGTACCTGCCGCTCGCCGAGATGACGATCTACCTGGCCACGGCGCCCAAGTCGAACAGCGCCAAGGTCGCGCTCGGCGCCGCGCTGGCAGCGGCGCGCGAGACCCCGGCGGCGCCGGTGCCGCTCCACATCCGGAACGCGCCGACCGGGCTCATGAAGGAGCTGGGCTACGGGCAAGGGCTACCGCTACGCGCACGACTCGCCGGAGGGCGTACCTGCCGCAGGAGTACCTGCCGGACGAGCTCCGCGGCACGGCCCTGTACCAGCCGGGGCCGTTCGGGTACGAGAAGAAGGTGGCCGAGCGGCTGGAGTGGTGGGAGCGCAGGAAGGCGGAGGGGTCGGGGGGTGGGGAGGCTCCGGAGGGGGGAGAGGGCAGGATGACCGCCCTGTGACCGGTCGCACCGTGGTCGCGCGGTACCAATAGTTATATTCCGCCAGGACGAAAGGACCGCCGTGCACCTACGCATCACCCGCGGGATTCTGAGCGCCGTTCTCCTGGCCGGATGCGCCGGCCTGCCGGCCTACTTCAAGGATCCCGATCTCAAGCTGCAGCGCGTCGTCGTGCGCGGCGTGGGGCTCACCGGCGGAACGATGGATCTGATCGTGAGCGTGTACAACCCGAACAGCTTCGACCTGCAGGGCACCCGGCTTGCAGGTGGGGTTCGACGTCGAGAACTCGCACGTCGGAGACGTCGACCTACGCCAGCGACTTCCAGGTTCAGAAGGGCGACACCACCGCGATCTCGCTGCCGGTGCAGTTCAACTGGAACGGGCTTGCTGGCAGCGGTGCGGAGCGCGCTGGGCTACGGCGAGCTGCCCTACAAGATCACGGGCCAGCTGACAGTGGCGGACGCCGTTCGGCGACCGCAAGATCCCGTTCACCCGCGAGGGCCGCGCGCCGCTCACCCGCGTCGGGTCGTGTAGCCCCCCCACCCGCCGGCCAGTGACGCTGGCCGAGGAGCTCTACATCAGGTCTCTGATCCAGGTTCGCGATCCGATCGAACGAGCCGTGCTCGTGGCCGCGCCGCGGAAGGGGTCGAAGGACGCCCGGCACGTGACCGAGCATCTCGAGGAGCTCACCCGCCTGGTCGACACCGCCGGTGCCGAGGTGGTGGGGCGCATCTCGCAGCAGATCGCGTCGCCCAGTCCGGCCACGCTCATCGGGGAAGGGAAGGTCGAGGAGGTGGCGGCGGCGGTCGCCGAGTCGGGCGCAACGCTGGTCATCTTCGACGAAGAGCTGAGCCCGGTCCAGGGAGCCAACCTCGAGCGCGAGCTCAAGGTGCGGGTCATGGACCGGTCCGAAGTCATCCTCGACATCTTCTCCACCCGCGCGCGGAGTCACGAGGCCAAGCTCCAGGTCGAGCTGGCGCAGCTCGAGTACCTGCTGCCGCGCCTCACCCGGATGTGGACCCACCTTTCCCGCATCCGCGGCGGTATCGGCCTTCGGGGCCCGGGCGAAACCCAGCTCGAGACCGACCGCCGGATCATCCGCCAGCGGATCCAGGGCCTCAAGGCCAAGCTCCAGGGCGTCGAGCGCCACCGCGAGAACCTCCGCGCCGGCCGCGACCCGATGCTCAGCGTCTCGCTCGTGGGCTACACCAACGCCGGCAAGTCGAGCATCCTGCGCGCGCTCTCGGGCCAGCACGAGATCGTCGTCGAGGACCGGCTGTTCGCCACGCTCGACACGCTGACGCGCGAGGTGGAGCTGGGCGAGGGCCAGCGCGCCCGGGTGACCGACACGGTCGGCTTCATCCGCAAGCTGCCGCACCACCTGGTCGCGAGCTTCCGCGCCACGCTGGAGGAGGCCCGCGCGGCGGACCTCCTGCTGCACGTGGTGGACGCGAGCCATCCGGACTGGGAAGGGCAGATGCGCGTGGTCGAGCGGGTGCTGGCCGAGCTCGACCTGGCCGACCGGCCGATTCTCGTGGTGTTCAACAAGATGGACGCGGTGACCGACCCGCTCGCGTTCGCGGCGCGGGTGCGGGAGCTGTATCCCGACGCGGTCACGAGCTCCACGATGCGGACCGACGGAGTGCTGGCGCTCAAGGCGCGGCTCCGCGAGCTCGAGCGCGAGGGCCGGCCAACGGTGCGCGTGCGCCTGCCGGTGGCGGACGGAGCACGGGTGGCGTCGCTCTACCGCGAGGGCGAGGTGCTGGGTCGGGAGGATGGCGCGGACGAGGTGGAGCTGACGGTGCGGCTGGATCGGTGGCAGGTGGAGCGGTTGCGGGGGGAGGGTGTGGTGGTGGTGGAAGCGGTGGGGGAGGGGGGATTGAGGCGGGCGTTCGGGGCGTGAGGTGGCTTGAAGGGTTGTGCGAGGTGGGCCCAGAGCCCATTAGGGAGTCACCCTGAGCGCAGCGAAGGGGCCAGAATCTGAGTCATGGCCCCTTCGCTGCGCTCAGGGTGACAGAAAAGGGGACAATCGCTGATTGTCCCCTTTTTCATGTCACTTACCGCTCAGCACCTGCTCCAGAATCAACCACCGATTCATCCCGGCGAACTTCTGGTGCATCTTCGTAGCCGGCGACACATCCTGCCCGTCCTCCTCGATCTGCAGGTCGGCCAGCGCCTCGATGCCGCTGTTGAGGAACTTGCGGAGCCCCTTCTCGAGCGCCATGCCGGCCGTCCGGAAGTTGAACAGGGTCGAGAACTGAAGGATGAAGCCGAGGTCGCCGAGCTGCTGGTTGGTGATCAGCGTGCCGGCCTTCTTGGCCTTCCCGAAGTAGAGCGAGGGCGAGAGGTTGAAGCCCAGCATCTGGTTCGGGTAGTACTTGCGGACGCCCTCCGAGAACTCCTGCGGCTGGTCGAGCTCGGTGTTGTTGAACTCCGGCCAGATCACGTCCACGCCCAGCTCGGCGGCTTCCAACGCGTCATCGATGGCCATCTTCACGCCGCCCGGCTCCTGGTCGGGCAGGGCGCCGTCGATGGAGTCGGTGCGCGCGATGATCACGATGTCGACGCCCGTGGCCTCGGCCGCGGCCTTGATGGCCTTCAGCTTGGCCAGCCACGTGGCGCGGGGGACCAGCACCTTGTTCCGCTTCTGCTTGCCGACGTTCACGATGTGGCCGCAGGTGCGGTTCGACGGGTCCTGGTTCTCGAGGTGGACGCCGCCGGCGCCGACCCGGATGAGCTCGGTGGCCAGCGTGAAGGTCTGCGTCGGGCCGCCGAACCCGGCCTCCATGTCGACGAACGCGGGCGGGGCGGACAGCTTGTCCTTCCCTTCGCTGTCGTACCACCGGGTGTTCCGGGCGCCCTCGATGCCCTTCCGCATCTCCAGCACCAGCTCGACCATCTGGTGCGACTGGTAGATGCCGATGTCGGGGTACATGCTCTTGGTGGCGGCGAGCTGCCAGCCGCTGCCGTAGAGCGTCTTGAAGCCCGAGGCTGGTCATGATCGCCGACGTGAAGGCGTCGTAGGCGCCGGCCGTGTGGACGAACGACTTGGCCGCCCGGGCCTCCTGGAGGATCCGGCGGAGCTTGTCGGCCGGGACCTCGGTCTCGGGCGGGGCGAACAGCCGGCCCACCGCCTCGGCGGGATAGGAGCTCTTGGAGGTCGCCGGGGTGGTCGCAGTCGCCATGAGAGCTCTCTCCTTCGAATGGATCGCGGCGCCGCCGCGGAGGGCGAGGCGCCGCACGTCTCAGCCGCGCCAGGCGGCGGGCGAGGGTTTGTGAAACTATTCACAATATGGGCAATGAGGTGCGGCATCGCGCCAGACCCCCCTAGTGTGGGGCGCCGGACCGAATGGCGCAATTCCTTGCAGGGACGGCGCCTGCTTATACTTGGGCGTCCGAAACTCGTCCCCGTCACCCGGGCGTCCATGTTCATCACCAAGCCGTTTGTCCGCGACCGCAGGATCCGGTTCGCCCTGGTGGGTTGCGGGCGGATCTCCGCCAACCATTTCGACGCCCTCGACCGCCACAAGGACCGGGCGGAGCTGGTCGGCGTGTGCGACATCGACCCCCAGGCGCTCGAGCAGGCGGTCGCGCGGACCGGGGCGCCTGGATTCCAGACCCTGGACGCGCTGCTGGCCGGCACCGATGCGGACATCGTCATCCTGAGCACGCCCAGCGGCCTCCACGCCGACCAGGCCGCGCAGGTGGCGGCGGCCGGCCGGCACGTGATGACCGAGAAGCCGATGGCCACCCGCTGGCGGGACGGCAAGCGGATGGTGCAGGCCTGCGACCAGGCCGGCGTGCACCTCTTCGTGGTCAAGCAGAACCGGCGCAACGCCACCCTGCAGCTGGTCAGGCGGGCGGTGGAGAAGAAGCGCTTCGGCCGGATCTACATGGTGAACATCAACGTGTTCTGGTCCCGGCCGCAGTCCTATTACGACAGCGCCTCCTGGCGGGGCACCTGGGAGTTCGACGGCGGCGCCTTCATGAACCAGGCGAGCCACTATGTCGACCTGCTCGACTGGCTCATCGGCCCGGTCGAGAGCGTGCAGGCCTACACCGCCACGCTGGCCCGGAACATCCAGGTGGAGGACACGGGCGTGGTGAGCGTCCGCTGGCGGGCCGGGGCGCTCGGCAGCATGAACGTCACGATGCTCACCTACCCCAAGAACCTGGAAGGCTCGATCACGATCATCGGCGAGAAGGGGACGGTCCGGATCGGCGGCGTGGCGGTGAACAAGATCGAGCACTGGACCTTTGCCGACGCCGACCCGGACGACGCGGCGGTCGAGCAGGCCAGCTACGACACCACCTCGGTGTACGGCTTCGGCCATCCGCTCTACTACGACAACGTCATCAAGGCGCTTCGGGGCGAAGAGCCGCCTGCCACCGACGGCCGCGAGGGGCTCCACTCGCTCGAGATCCTCATCGCGACCTACATCTCCGCGCGAGACGGACGCCGCGTCGCGCTGCCGCTCGAGGTCTGAGCGTGGCGAACGGGAGCGCCGTCGGGCGCCGGGGCATCATCCTGGCCGGCGGCTCGGGTACGCGGCTGCATCCCGTCACCCGCGCGATCTGCAAGCAGCTCCTCCCGATTTACGACAAGCCGATGATCTACTACCCGCTCTCGACCCTGATGCTCGGGGGGATGCGGGACATCCTGCTGATCTCGACCCCGCAGGACCTGCCGGCGTTCGAACGCCTGCTCGGCGACGGCTCCCAGTGGGGTCTGTCCCTCTGCTACATGGTGCAGCCCTCACCCGACGGGCTGGCCCAGGCGTTCCTGCTCGGGCGCGATTTTCTCGGCGGGAGTCCGAGCTGTCTGGTGCTGGGCGACAATATCTTCTACGGACAGGACCTGAGCGGGACACTGCAGCGGGCGGCCGCGCGCCCCGAGGGTGCCACCGTCTTCGGCTACCACGTGCAGAACCCCTCGGCGTACGGCGTGGTCGAGTTCGACGCGACCGGCAAGGTCGTGGGAATCGAGGAGAAGCCCGCGCGCCCACGCTCGAACTACGCGGTGACCGGCCTCTACTTCTATGACTATCGGGTCGTCGACATCGCCGGCGAGATCCGCCCCTCGGCGCGGGGCGAGCTGGAGATCTCCGACGTCAACGCCCGGTACCTCGCACTCGGCGCGCTCGAGGTCGAAATTCTCCGGCGGGGGACGGCGTGGCTCGACACCGGCACCCACGAATCCCTGCTGCAGGCCGGGACGTTCATCCAGACGATCGAAGAGCGCCAGGGTCTCAAGATCGCCTGCCCCGAGGAAATCGCGCTACCGGATGGGGTACATCGACGCCGAGCAGGTGCGCCGTCTGGCCGAGCCGCTGGTGAAGACGACCTACGGGCAGTACCTGCTGCAGCTGTTGCAGGACCCGCTGCGTCCGTGATCGTCACCCCGACCGCCATTCCTGATGTCCTGCTGGTGGAGCCGGTCGTGCACGGCGATCATCGGGGCTTCTTCGTCGAGACCTGGCACGCAGGCACGATACGGCGCGGCGGGCCTCGCGCTGCCGTTCGTGCAGGACAATCAGAGCCGGTCGCAGCGGCACACGCTGCGCGGGCTGCACTATCAGGTCGAGCAGCCCCAGGGCAAGCTCGTCCACGCCGCCACCGGAGCCATTTTCGACGTGGCCGTGGACCTCCGGCGGTCGTCCGCCACGTTCGGCCGATGGGTCGGCGCGATGCTGAGCGACGAGAACCATCATCAGCTCTGGATCCCGCCGGGCTTTGCCCACGGCTTCTACGTGCTCAGCACCGAGGCCGACGTGGGCTACAAGTGCACCGCCCAATACATCCGCGAGCACGACCGTGCGCTCCGCTGGGACGACACTCGGCTGGCGATCGCCTGGCCGCTGGTCGAAGCCGCGCCGCCGCTGCTGTCGGCCAGAGACGCCGGTGCCCCCGGCCTGGACCTCGCCGAGGTGTATCCGTGACCATCGCGCATCGCGCGCTCATCACGGGTGCCGGCGGACAGGTTGGCCTCGAGCTGCAGGCGACCGCGCCGAGTGGCTGGGTGGTCGCCGCCTGCCCATCCGACCAGCTCGATGTCACGCAGGCCGACGCCGTGCGCGTGGCCATCACCGCGTTCCGGCCCAGCGTGGTAATCCACGCCGCCGCCTATACGGCGGTCGACGCGGCCGAAGCCAACGCCGATCGGGCGCGGGCCGTGAATGCCGAGGGAACGGCGCACGTCGCCGAGGCGGCGCGAGAGGTGGGCGCCCGGCTGGTGCATCTCTCGACCGATTTCGTGTTCGATGGCGCGCAGGGCCGACCCTACGCCCCGGGCGACGAGGCGCGGCCACTCGGGGTCTATGGCCGCACGAAGTTCGAGGGCGAGCGCGCGGCCGCGCGGATACTGGACGGTCGGGCGCTCATCGTGCGGACGGCCTGGGTGTACTCTCGCCACCGGCGTAACTTCGTGCTCACCATGCTCCGCCTCATGGCCGAGCGCGGCGAGGTCGGCGTGGTCGCCGACCAGGTCGGCACACCGACGTGGGCCCGCTCGCTCGCCGAGGCACTGTGGACTGCCGCGGGACGCACGGATCTCAACGGTGTCGTGCACTGGACCGACGCGGGCGTCGCGAGCTGGTACGACTTCGCGGTCGCCATTCAGGAGGAAGCGCTGGCGGCGGGCCTGCTCAGCCGAGCGGTGACCGTGCGGCCACTCCGGACCGAGGAGTTCCCCTCGCCCGCCCGGCGGCCGCCGTTCAGCGTGCTCGAGAAGGGCGGCAGCTGGAAAGCGCTCGGCCACACGCCGCCGCACTGGCGCGTCAACCTCCGGCGGATGCTGGAGGCGCTCGCCCGTGGCTAGCCTCCTGGTGACGGGCGGCGCCGGGTTCATCGGCGCCAACTTCGTGCACTACTGGCTCGGCCGGCACCCGGAGGACCGGGTCGTCGTGCTGGACGCCCTGACCTACGCCGGCAACCTGGCGAGCCTGGATGCCGCCAGAGGGTATGCCTGGGTTTTCGTTCGTCCAGGGCGACATTCGCTCTCATGGCCTGGCCGAGCGCCTGCTGCGGGAGCACGAGATCACGACTGTCGTGCACTTCGCCGCGGAGTCGCACGTGGACCGCTCGATCGACGGGCCGGACGCGTTCATCGAGACCAACGTGATGGGCACCCATGAGCTGCTCAAGGCGGCGCGAGAGGTCTGGCTGGAGGAGGGCGCGGGCGGCCAAGCGGACGCGATTTCACCATGTCTCGACCGACGAGGTGTACGGCTCGCTCGGGCCGGACGGATCCGCCATTCACCGAGCGCACGCCCTACGCCCCCAACTCGCCCTACGCCGCGAGCAAGGCGGCGTCCGACCACCTGGTGCGGGCCTATCATCACACCTACGGTCTCCCGGTCACCACCAGCAACTGCTCGAACAACTACGGTCCCTACCAATTTCCCGAGAAGCTGATCCCGCTTATGCTGGTGCAGCGCGCTGGAGGGCAAGCGCGCTGCCGGTCTACGGCGACGGCCAGAACGTGCGCGATTGGCTCTACGTCGAGGACCACTGCCGGGCGCTCGAGGAAGTGCTGCTGCGTGGCCGCCTGGGAGAGACCTACAACATCGGTGGAAGGACCGAGCGGACCAACCTGGACCTGGTTCGGCTCTTGTGCGAGCTCATCGACGAGGCCTTCGCCGCAGAACTCCGAGCTCCGCCGCAGGTTCCCGAACTGCCCGGCGAGCACAGGCGGCAGGACGAGCACCCTTATCACTTTCGTGCGCGACCGACCAGGACATGATCGGCGCTATGCCATCGACGCCGGCAAGACTCGAGCGGGAGCTGGGGTTGCGTCCTCGGCGAGACTTTCGAGACGGGGATCCGGAAGACGCTCGCCTGGTACCTGGAGCACGAATCATGGTGGCGGGGAGTGATGGACGGCAGCTACCGGGCATGGACGGCCAGACAGTACGGGATGGCCGAGTGACCGGCCCCGAAGTGCTCCGCACTAGGACCCGACTTCGCGCGGCCACCGGTCCCCTCAATCGCTTCGCGTTGCGAAGTGTGCTTCGCTTTCTTGCCCCCCGCGTGCACGGCCCGATTCCGAGTGAGGGAATCCGCCGTATCCTGATCTCCGGCAGCATGGGCATCGGCAACGCCGTGATGTTCGAGCCGGCCTTGCGTGCGCTTCGAGAACGGTTTCCTGCCGCTCACGTCGCGGTCGCGCTGGATCCTGAGGCACGCCAGTCGGCCGTATTCAGCTGGCCGGGGCTGGTGGATGAAGTGATCGTGGTCCGCGGGGAGTCCCGTGGGGCTCGGGCGATCGCCGGCCTTCGGCTTGCGCGGCGAGGGATGGGATCTGTGCGTCGTCCGCTTCAACGGCGCGACGCACGAGGTCGTCATGCCGCAATTTTCGGACGCATCCGGTATCGTGTCGGCCACGTGAGCGGCGGCCGATTCAGCTCCGAGCTCGATTGGCTTTTCAATCTGCCCGTGACCATGGGCGACTACGATCATGAAGTCGATCGGTACCTGGCGCTGGTGGAGAAGCTGGGCAGGTGCCGTCTCGCCGTGCGCCTCGATTGGCTGTACCCGACGAAGATCGGGCGGCGGCCGCGCGCCTTACCCAGGATCTCGGGCTTCGCGCCGGATCGTCCCTGGCTGCGATCCAGCCCGGGAGCAGCGCGCATCAACAGTGGAAGCGCTGGCCAACCGAGCACTGGCGAACCCTTGGCAAGTGGGCTGACTGCGGCCAGATTCACCGTGCTAGGGCTCGGGTCAGCGGACGAGCAGGATCTCCTCGCGGAGATCTGCCACGAGACCGGAGTGGTCAACCTGGCCGGCTCCTCTCACTCCACGTGGCCGCAGCGATCTTCGAGCGAAGTGAGCTCCTGGTTTCCACCGATAGCGCCTTCGACGCACATTGCGGGGGCCGTCGGGACACCGATATTCAGCATCTTCGGGCCGACCGACCGGACCCGGACCAGGCCCTACGGGACGGGGCACACCATGCTCATGCCGGTCGGCTGCCGTGGAAACCGGAACCCTGTCTCGCTCCCGGCGGGATACTGTCGCCGGATTGTACCTGGCGTGAATGCATGGAGAGCATTCGGCCAGAGGCGGTGCTGACGGCTGTGGCGAAACGAGGCTGGCCGTCGCCTCTTGGTGCCAGCGCCGGATCGCCGGCCCGCGGAGCGGTGCTGGAGAGGTCTCCTGAGCCCCGTGCGATGCCCCCGAGACCGTGTGCTCGCATCAGCGGAGGCAGCAGTCTTCGTCGGCAGCGACACGCCGCCGCTGGTAGCATGGGCGTGACCCGCGCCGATTCCTTGCTGCGTGATGGTCGGCGGGCGCTCGGGTCGCGGGCTCTTCGCTGGGCTCGCCGCCAGGTGCGGGCGATCCAGTGGCGCCGCCTGGAGCGAGGCGCTCCACGCCTGCTAACGGTAGCCACGGCGAACGGGCGCCTGACGGTCAACACGGGTTACCGGCTGATGGCCCAGCGGCTGTACGTGGGGCGAGATACGATCATATCTGATCGATGCCGCCATCGGGGAGCTGCGCCGTCGTGGCCTCGCCCCACCCGCACGGAACCGCCCTGGACATCGGCGCGAACATCGGCGTCATCGGGATCGCGCTGGTCCTCCGCGGATACGCGGCGCGCGTCATCGCCGTCGAGCCCGAGGCGGCCAATTTCGAGCTGCTGCTGCGCAATGTACGGCAGAACGGAATGACCGAGGCGATCCGCTGCGAGCGACTGGCGTTGGGCACGTCGGAGGGCTCCGTGCAGCTGGAGCTGTCCCCCGACAACTGGGGAGACCACCGCGTCCGGGGGCCGCTGGGGCTCGCACCCGGCGCCTACGGTGAAAACTCGCGAGCGACGGTCACGGTCCCCGCGGCGACGCTGGATGGCCTGATCGACCGCGTCTGTCCGGCCGGGGAACGCCCTTCGCTTATCTGGATGGACGTGCAGGGGTTCGAGGGGCGCGTCCTGGAGGGCGGCACCCGGACCATTCGGGCCGGTGTGCCGGTGGTGGCGGAGTTCTGGCCGTATGGCATCCGCCGAAGCGGCATGGATCGGGACCAGTTCTGCGGGATCCTCGAGTCGCTGTTCAATACCTTCGTCCTGCTCGGTGACACGCCGATCACGCAGGACATCCGTTCGTTACGGCGGATGTTCGACGAGCTCGTGACCAGCACGCGACACCGCAACGTGCTGTTACTGCCGTGACCTCGGGCCATCATCCAGCAGATCGGTGGGCAGGCGGCATCGTACGTCACCTTCCTCGTGCTGGCGCTGCTCCTCCGGCCGGAGGAGATCGGCGTGGTCGCGATGGCTAACGCCTGGCTCGCCATCGTCGGCGGCTTTGCGGAGGCCGGACTCGGCGCCGCCCTCATCCAGCGCGAGCAACTTGCGCCCGCCCATGCGCACTCCGCCTTCGCGCTGAACATCGCGACCGGCATGGCGCTGGCGGTGCTGGGCCTCCTGCTGTCGTGGCCGGCATCGGTGTTCTTCCACAGCCCGGAGGTGCGGCCGGTCATGGCGGTGCTCTCGATCGGGTTCGTCATCCGCTCCTTCGGGTTGACCCAGTCCGCGCTGCTGCAACGCACGGCTCGACTTCAAGGCCCTGGCCGTTCGCGACACGCTCGCCAACGCGGCCGGCGGCGTCCTCGGAATCGCGCTGGCGCTGGGGGGCGCCGGAGTCTGGAGCTTCGTCGGCATGAGCTTGGCCGTGGCGCTCATGAGTGTCGTGCTGGTCTGGCGCTCCGTCGACTGGCGGCCGCGAATCAGTGAGTTCTCCCGAGTCCACGCGCTGGAATTGTGGGGGTATGGCTCGCGGGTCCTCGGCTTCAACCTGCTGAAGGCGTTCAGCCAGAATACCGACCGCCTTCTGCTGGGCCATCTGCTCGGACCGGCGGCGGTCGGCAGTTACGCCCTCGCGTACCGTGTGGTGATCTTCCCGGTGACCTCGTTCGCGAGTGCCATCTCGAATCATTTCTTCCCCCACGTCTCCCGGATCCAGGCCGACCAGGATGCCGTTCGCCTCGAGTACACTCGCTACCTGCGGATCATCCTGAGCATCAGTCTCCCGTTGGCCCTGGCCGCGGCGGTGGCGGGTGGTCCGCTCGTCGGCATTGTGTTCGGGCCAAAGTGGGCGGCGGCCGCACGCGTGATGCCGTGGCTCGCCCTGGTTGCTGTGGCCTGGGCGGTCTTTTCGCCGTTCGGGCAGTTGCTGAAGGGACTGAACCGGCCTGGTGGACTGATCATCTGGTCGGCGAGCTACACGCTGGTGACCTCCGCCGCGCTGGCGCTTGGAGCAGCCGGCGGGCTCGAGGGCGCTGCCGCCGCGTTCGCGGCCGCGAACCTCCTGCTGGTTCCTGTCGCCTACTGGCTGGGAAAGATCTGGGTCGGAGTGACCCCATCGGTGCGCATCGCGCTCTGGAGTCCGCTGCTGGCGGCGACTGCTGGGATGGCGGCGGTTCTGGGCCTCGCCCGGATAGCGCCGCATGGTGCGAACGCGCTCCTGGTCGGCATTGCGGTCGTCGTCGGGGCCATGGTGTATCTCGCGTTGCTGCTCCGATTCGCTCCCGAGCTCGACCCGCGGGAAGCGATCGCGATGCGGGAACGGCCGTAGGAGATGGACCAACCGGTCGAGCGGGCCTCGCTGCGCGAGCGCGAAATGCCAGGTGGCCACGAGGAGGTCAATCGGCCGTGCTTCGTGTGCGGAGCCGATCGTAGCGAAGTGGCCTTCGTTCCGGACGTGCGACGGTGGGGACAGATGGACACCTTCGTGCTCAAGCGATGTTGTGAATGCGGCCTGGTCTTCAACTCGCCGAGGCTTTCCCGCGAGCGGTTGGGTGACCTCTACCGGCGCAACTACTACTTCTTCTCCCGGCCGGCGGGGGTGGAGTTCGAGCGGATCCGGAACGCCTATCTTCGGACGGTGGCGCATCTGCCCGATGCGACACCGGGGACCTTGCTCGAGGTAGGCAGTGCCAAGGGGTACATGCTGGCGCTCATGGCCGGCCGAGGCTGGCGGGTGACCGGCGTCGAGCTCGCCGAGGACGCGGCACGGTTCAGCCGGCGCCGATTCGGGGTGGAGGTATTCACCGGTACGCTGGAGGAATTCAGGAACACCGACGACCGCCGCTTCGATGTGGTGCTGGCGCAGGACGTGCTCGAACATGTCTCCGAGCCCGGGCCGTTCCTGCGCAGCGCCTACGATTGCCTGCGGCCCGGCGGATGCCTGATCGTGGACACGCCGAACGTTGGTGGCGCCAACATCGGGGTCGTTGGGGAGAAGTGGCGTGGCTTCAACCCGTTTCACATCTATCTCTTCGATCGCAGCTCGTTGACTCGAGCGCTGAATCACGCCGGCTTCACCGTGGGGGTCCTCGGATCCTATAACACGGTGAGCCCGGAGGCCTCCGTCGTCGCCGCGGCCCAGCCTCGCACCGGAGTTCCGGCCTTCATCGGACGGCTCCGCGCGGCACTTCGCCTGCGCCTAGACCAGGCTCTGCTCCGGCGCTATCTTCGCCGCGCCACGCAGGCCGTACGCACGGGCCCACCCCTGCCGCTGGATCCGTCGTGCCGAGGCGACAACCTCGTATGCATCGCCGTTCGACCCATGGAGCACCGCGCATCGTGACCGATCACTATCTGCCCGACGACGCTACGCGGACTCAGACCGCCGATGCACTCCGCCACACCAGAAACAAGAACATCGTCGTGGAGGCCGGCCGGCGGACATTCCGGCAGCGGCTCGCGGATCGCTTCTGGCTGCTGTCCACTCGAGCCAGGGAAACCTCGCTCCTGGCGGGCGGACCCTCGGTCATCGTCTCCGAGCAGGTCATCGAGAACGCGTTTCTTCTTCGCGAGCTCGACTCGTCGGTGCGGACCGTGCTGGACTTCGGCGCCTTCGAGTCGACCATGCCTCTGGCGCTTGCGGCGCTTGGCCTGGAGGTGACGGTCGTCGATCAGCGCCGATACCCATTCGTGGCAGAGCGCTTGCGGATCGTGCAGCACGACATCCTCCAGCCGCTCGACCTCCTTCCGTCCGACTTCGACGTGGTGTACTCCATCTCGACCATCGAGCACGTGGGCCTGGGCCACTACGGCGATCCGTCCCGCGGAGAGGGCGATCGAATCGCCCTGACACATCTGTGGCAGAAGGTGAGGGCCGGCGGCCGGCTGATTTTCTCGGTCCCTGCCGGACGGCCAGGCGTCCAGCGGGGATACCGTGTCTACGACGAACCGGCGCTGCGAAGGATCATGCCTCACGAGGGCCGGATCTCGTTCTTCGAGAAGCGGGGCCGCAGGGGCGTGTGGCGACGGACCACTCCGGGCGAGATCGCCGTCCATGGATACGAGAACTACCTCACTCAGGCCCCCTCCGAGGGGGTCGCGATCATCACCATCCAGAAGCCGGCGCACCTCGCCGACTAGCTCCAGATCCCTCCGACTCGGGTTGGCGACGCCACCGTGCCCCGGGTTAAGTTTGTGGCCCATGCGATCCCTCACCATCGACGGTGCCACCCTGAGCGACGAATCCGACGCGTACGTCATCGCGGAGGTCGGCCACAACCACCAGGGGAGCGTGCAGAAGTGTCGTGAGTTGTTTCGCGTCGCCAAGGAATGCGGCGCCGATGCGGTGAAGCTGCAGAAGCGGGACAACCGATCGCTCTACACCCGGGCGATGTTCGACAAGCCCTACGACAACGAGAACAGCTTCGGCGCGACCTACGGCGAGCACCGCGAGGCGCTCGAGTTCGGGCGCGACGAGTACGTCGAGCTCCAGCGCTACTGCCGCGAGCTGGGGCTGGGGTTCTTCGCGACCGCCTTCGACATCCCGAGCGCCGACTTCCTGGCGGCGCTCGACATGCCGGCGTACAAGATCGCCTCGGGCGATATCAAGACGCTGCCGTTGCTCGCCCACATCGCGCGCTTCGGCAAGCCGATGGTCGTCAGCACCGGCGGCGCCACCATGGAGGACGTCGAGCGCGCCTACGACACCATTGCGCCGATCAACCGGCGGATCGCGTTTCTCCAATGCACGGCGGCGTATCCCGCGTCGGCCGAGGACCTGAACCTTCGGGTGATCACCACCCTGCGGGAACGCTTTCCCGACCTGGTCGTCGGGCTCTCCGACCACGAGAATGGCATCGCCATGGCGGTTGCGGCCTACGTACTGGGCGCGCGGATCGTGGAGAAGCACTTCACGCTCAACCACACCGACAAGGGCACCGATCACGCCTTCTCGCTCGAGCCCATCGGCATGCGGAAGCTGGTGCGGGACCTGCGGCGCACCCGGGCCGCGCTGGGCGACGGCGTGAAGCATCCGGTGGCGAGCGAGCGCCAGCCCCTGCTCAAGATGGGCAAGAAGCTCGTCGCCCGCCGCCAGCTCTGCGTGGGGCATGTGCTGCGTGCGGATGACATCGCCATGAAGTCGCCCGGGGACGGCCTCTCGCCGGTGCACCTGACGGACGTGCTCGGGCGCACGGTGCTGTTTCCGCTCGAGCCCGACGACGATATCACGTTCAAGGTGCTGGGGCAGGGCGAGGCCGACTGATGCTGCCGCTCGAGGGCCGGGTGGCCGTGGTCACCGGTGCCTACGGGCTGTTGGGCCCGGTCTGGTGCTCCGCCCTGCTCGACGCGGGCGCGCTCGTGGTGGGGCTCGACCGACCGGAGGTTCCGCCCTCGTCCGCGTTCACGGCGCTCGAGCGCACGGCCAGCGGCCGGCTTCGCGCCTATCCGGCCGACGTACTCGACCGCGCGGCGCTGGAGGCCGCCCGTGGACGCTGCGCGGCCGAGGTCGGGGAGCCGAGTGTCCTGGTGAACAACGCCGGCATCGACCAGTCGCCGGGTCCGACCGTCACGTACCGCGTCGAGGACGTGCCGCTCGAGCTGTTCCGCGGCGTGCTCGACGTGAACCTGGCGGGCGCGTTTCAGGTGAGCCAGGTCTTCGGCCCCGCCATGGTGCGGAGCGGGCGCGGGTCGATCGTCAACATCGGCTCACTCTACGCCTCCGTGTCTCCCGACGCCCGGTTCTACGATCACCTGCCGGCCGACCCTCCCTTCCTCAAACCACCCGCTTACGGGGCCTCCAAGGCGGGACTGGTCAACCTTACCCGCTATCTGTCAACGCATTGGGGCCCGGCGGGCGTGCGGGTCAATGCGCTCTCGCCGGGCGGGGTGGAGGGCGGACAGGACCCGGAATTCAAGCGCAAATTCGCCAGCCGGGTCCCGCTGGGCCGAATGGCGGCTCCCGACGACCTCCGGGGCCCCCTTATATTCCTCGCCTCGGATATGTCTTCTTATGTGACGGGGATCGAGCTGCGGGTGGACGGCGGCTTCACCGCGTGGTAGCGGCCCCGCGCCCTGGGCCTACATGACCGATCTCCGCAGTCCATCGTTGGTTCCCAATTTCATCGACGGCCAGGAAATCGCCGCGGTGGCGGGCGAGTGCTTCGTCAAGTACTCACCCGCCACCGGGCAGCTCCTCACGCAGGTGGTCCGGTCTCAGGCGCCAGACGTGCACGCCGCGCTCGCCGCCGCGCGCCGGGCGCAGGCGGCCTGGGCGGAGCGGACCGTGGTGAGCCGCGGCGACATGCTGCGTACGATCGCGCTCGCCTTGCGCGAGCGGCAGGAGGAGGTGGCCGGGCTCGTGGCGGCGGAGACCGGCAAGTCGCCCAAGGACGCGCGGGGCGAGACCAATGCGGCGATCGAGATGGGAATGTTTCTGGCAGGGGAGGGCCGCCGCTTCTACGGGCGCACGACCACCAGCGCCGTGCCCCACAAGAGCGCGCTCACCGTCCGGCAGCCGCTCGGCGTGGCCGGCCTGATCATCGCTGCCAACACGCCGATCGCCAACGTGGCGTGGAAGGTGTTTCCCGCGCTGCTCTGCGGCAACACCGCGGTGCTCAAGGCCTCCGAGGACACGCCGCTCAGCGCGTGGGCCTTCGCGCGGCTGGCCCGGGACGCGGGCCTGCCGGCCGGCGTGCTCAACGTGGTGCACGGTCTTGGCGAGGAAGCGGGCGCACCGCTGGTTGCCTCTCCCGAGGCGGACATCATCAGCTTCACGGGGTCCACCGCGGTCGGCCGCGCCATCGCGCAGACCGCCGGCGCCCGCCTGGCCAAGGTGTGCCTCGAGCTGGGCGGGAAAAACCCGCTCATCGTCTGCGACGACGCCGACCTCGAGGCGGCCGTCGAGGCGGCGGTGCTGTCCGCGTTCAGCAATGCCGGCCAGCGCTGCGCCTCCGGCAGCCGGCTGCTGGTCTTCGACGGCGTCTACGACCGATTCCGGGAGGGTATGCTCGACGCGGATCGCCATGCTCCGCGTGGGATGCACCGACGCCGACGATTTTGGACCGGTGATCAACCGCGGCCAGCTCGCCGGCATGTGCGCCGCGGTGGCGGCCGCCCGCCGCGCGGGTGTGCCGGTACTCGCGGGCGGGGCTCCTCTCAGCGGCCCGGGCTACGACGGCGGCTATTTCATGGCGCCGACGCTGCTCGAGCACGTTGACGGAGAGTCCGAGATCTCGCGCACGGAGCTGTTCGGCCCGATCTCGATGCTCTACCGCGTTCGTGGGTTCGACGAGGCCCTGGCACTCGCCAACGCCTCGCCGTACGGTCTGACCGCCGCCATCCACACGGCCAACGTGCACCGCGCGATGACCTTTCTCAGTCGCGTGCGGGCGGGTGTCGCGGTGGTGAATGGCGCGACCTACGGCAGCGAGCCGCACATGCCGTTCGGCGGTCTGGGCGATTCGGGAAACGGCTGGCGCGAAGCCGGGACCGAGGTGCTCGACGTGTATTCCGACTGGAAGACGATCTACATCAACCACGACCCGCGGGGCGTGTGAGCCGGTGAGCACGCCGACCCGAGTCGCGCTCATTCCCGCCAGGGCGGGCTCCAAACGGGTGCCCGCCAAGAACGTCCGGGTACTGGCCGGACATCCGTTGCTGGCCTACAGCATCGCGGCCGCCCGCGCGAGCGGACTGTTCTCCGCCGTCATCGTCTCGACCGACACTCCGGCGATCGGCCGGGCAGCCGCGCACT
>CAVSLY010000031.1:0-9343 GCA_963728705.1 uncultured Gemmatimonadales bacterium | reverse complement strand
CGACAGCGTCACGAAGGCCAGCGTATTCATCCTCCCGCTCGCGCCCGAGCCGTTCGCCTCGCCGATCGGGCTCGACCAGCTCGTCTGGGACGGGGCGAGCCACACGCTCTACGCCCGGCCGGAGCGCGCCCTGCTTCAGGCGCGCCGCTACGCGCTGGTCCTGACCACGCGAGTCCTGGACGATGCCGGGCAGCCGGTCGCGCCGGCGCAGAACGCGCCGATCGTGGCCGAGGCCGCCTACGGGATCTCGGCCCAGGGCGTGGTCTTCCAGCGGCTCCGGGCCCTCGGCGTCACGAAGCGCGAGGTCGCCGCCGTCACCGTCTTCACCACCCAGAGCGTGACCGCGGGGCTCGAGCAGATGCGCGCGGTGCTCGACGCGGGCCCCGCGCCCGAGCTGCGCTTCGCCCTCGGGCCGGCCGGCGCCCGCTCGGTGTACGCGCGGGTGGAGCTGGACGGCCTCGAGCTGCGCCGCCACGTCGCCACCGATCCGGTCGCCCGGCTCGAGGAGCCGGTGAAGCTCCCGCTGATGCTGGTCCCGCCCACCGACATCCGGACGATCGCGGTCGGACGATTCAGCGCGCGGTCCTTCCTCACCGCGGACCGCATCATCCCCGCCACCGGGACCCGGGACGAGACGCCCGCCGTCCAGGGCAGCGAGGACGTGGACGTCACGATCTATCTGCCGACCGGCACGAGGCCGACCGGCGGCTGGCCGGTGGCGATCTTCGGTCACGGCTTCGGCAACGACCGCCACGTCGTGCCCATGATGGTGGCCGGCACCATGGCGCGCTTCGGCTACGCCACCGCGGCCATCAACGTGGTGGGGCACGGCGGCGGGTCCGAGGGCACGCTCACCGTGCTCCGCACCGGCCAGGATCCGGTGACGCTGCCCGCGGGAGGGCGCGGCACGGACCAGGACGGCGACGGACGCATCGGCTCGACGGAGGGCGTGGGGACCCGCGCGGGCACGCCGCTCGCGCTGATCAGCAGCCGCGACGGGCTGCGCCAGACCACCGCGGACCTCATGCAGCTCGTCCGGGCCATCCGCCGGGGCGTGGACGTGGACGGCGACGGCCACGTGGATCTGGATCGCGAGCGCATCGCCTACCTCGGGCAGTCCTTCGGCGGCATCTACGGGACGCTCCTGATGGCGGTGGACCCGCTGGTGCGCGTGGGCGTGCTCAACGTGGCGGGCGGGCCCATCGTGGAGATCGCGCGCCAGTCTCCGGTCTTCCGCGGGCTCGTGGCGGACCAGCTCAAGCGGCGGCAGCCCCCGCTGATGAACGGCGAGCAGGACTTCGCGGAGGCGATCCCGCTGCCGGGCGAGGCGCCGGTGCGCGAGCCGGTCGCGGGCGCGCTCGACATCCAGGCGTTCCTCGACCGCGCGGAGTGGCTCAGCCAGCCCGCGAATCCGGTCGCGTTCGCGCCCTATCTGAAGCAGGCGCCGCTGCCCGGGGTCAGCGTGAAGGCCGTGCTCTACCAGTGGGCCGTGGGCGATCGCACCGTGCCCAATCCGACGACGGCGGCCCTGCTGCGCGCGGGCGTGCTACAGCCGGTGTCCTCGCTGTACCGGCACGACCCCGCCGCCGTCTCGGAGCGCTTCAAGAACCCGCACGGGTTCCTCGTCTGGACCGCGTTCCCCGAGGTGTACGCCATCGGGCGGGCCGCGCAGGAGCAGGTCGCGCGCTTCTTCGTCTCCGGCGGCCGCCAGATCGAGCCCGTGCTGCCGCAGTTCGAGATCGGTGCCGCGCCGCCGGCGAACCCCTGACCGTGGTTCAACCCTCGCCCCCGGAGGGGGAGAGGGCAGGGTGAGGGGGTGGGCTATCCGGCCCGCAGCGCGCCCAGCACCGCCGTCACCCAGGGCTCCTCGAGCGCCGGCACCGGCGCATACGTGATCCCGCTCGTGATCCGCACGTCACCTTCCTCCGCGGTGGGCGTGTCCTCCAGGACGTCCTCGACCGCCAGGTCGAAGCGCGCCAGCTCGCCAAGCCGAAGCGGCGCGCCCGTCGCCCGGCACTTGATATACATCGTGAGCCCGGGCTCGACCACCAGCAGCGTGCCCACGCCGCGCTCCTCCAGGTTCCGCGCGCTGCGACTCCGCGCGGCGATGGCCACGCGCAGCGTCCGGGCATCCACCGCAAGCCACTCGAGGTAGCTGCACAGCATCGGGTGCAGCGTGCCGTCGGCGGCGCGCGTGAGGA
The DNA here is from genome assembly GCA_963728705.1 of uncultured Gemmatimonadales bacterium. GTDB lineage: Bacteria > Gemmatimonadota > Gemmatimonadetes > Gemmatimonadales > GWC2-71-9 > CAVVWJ01. Next base: position 7,142 of record CAVSLY010000031.1, on the reverse strand, counting down.
ACGGCAGGCCACGGCCCGAGCATGGCGGCCAGATCCGTCTGAGAGAAGCGCGCGACCAGCTCCGGCGGCAGCGCGGAGCCGAGCGACCGGCTCATCGTGACTAGTAGCCGCGCGCCCGGTCCACCGTCTCCCGCAGGGGCTGGCCGGCGAGGAAGCGCTGCAGGTTGTCGGTGAAGAGCTCGGCCACGATGTGATCGCGTCCGGGGTGGAGCCCGCCGATGTGCGGCAGCACCATGATGCCCTCGGTGCCCCAGAAGGGATGCTCGGCGGGCAGGGGCTCGGTGGTGAAGACGTCGAGCACCGCGCCCGCGATCGTCTTCGCGGTGACCGCCTCGATCAGGTCGGCGTCCACGATCAGCTCGCCCCGCCCGAAGTTGAGCAGGTACGCGCCGGGCTTCATGCGCTTGAGGCGGGTCGCGCTCATGAACCCGCGCGTGTCCGGCGTCACCGGCAGCAACAGCAGCACGAAGTCGGAGGCGGCCAGCACGGTGTCGGTATCGGCAGGCCCGTACACCCGCTCCACGTGGGGCATCGGCGCCGGGCGGAGCCGCGTGCCGATCACCCGCATCTCGAGGGCCTCGGCCTTGCGCGCGAGCTCCTGGCCGATCACCCCCAGGCCCAGGATCCCGAGCGTGGTGCCGGCCAGCGTGGTCGAGACACGCCGCCGCCAGTGCCGCGCCTTCTGATCCTGCGCGATGCCCGCGTAGCCCTTGGTGAGGTGGAAGAGCGCGCCCAGGATGTTCTCCGGCATCTGGACCCGGTGCGTCCCACGCGCGCACGTGAGCGTCAGGTCCTTCGGCAGGTCCGGCAGCGCGAGCCAGCCTTCCACGCCGGCGGTCAGCGCCTGCAGCCACCGCAGGCGCGGCATCTGCGCGAGCACGCCCGCGCCGGCCCGGAAGGCCATCATGGCCTCGCAGCGCGCGAGCAGCTCGGGCCTCGGCGTCTCGCCGAGCGGTACGTCGACGACTTCGACGCGCTGGTCGAGTCCCGCCCGCGCGAGGCCCTGGCGGTACGGCGCGGTGTCGGGAATCCAGAGCAGCACGAGCGGACGATCGGTGGCCATGTCGGGTGAGTCCTCCCCGCGGGATCGTAGCCTCCAGCCGGCGGCCCGGCAAGGCCTCTTGGCTGGCGGCGAGTTGCTCCGCGCCGGACCGTCCGGTAAGGTGCAATCTCATGCGCGCGCTCGTGATCGGAGCTTCCGGACAGGTGGGCGCGGCCCTGTTGCGCGTGCTCCGCGCGCGGGGCCACGAGGCGGTCGGCACGTGGGCCCACGAGGCTTTTCCCGGTCTCGTCCCGCTCGACTTCACCGATTCCGCCGCGACCGAGCGCCTCGTCGGCGAGACGCGCCCCGACTGGGTGCTGTGTCCCGCCGCGCTGAGCCACGTGGACTACTGCGAGGAGCATCCCGCCGAGGCCTTCGCTGCGAACCTGCACGGGCCGCTCGCTGCCGCGAAGGCGGCCGCCCGCGCCGGCGCCGGCTTCGTCTACTACTCCTCCGACTACGTCTTCGACGGCGTGGACGGGCCCTATGCCGAGGACGCCCGGCCGCGGCCGCTGGGCGTCTACGGACAGAGCAAGTGGGAGGGCGAGCAGGCGGTGCTGGGCGCGCTCGAGCGCGCGCTGGTGGTCCGCACCAGCGTGGTCTACGGCCCCGAGCGCCAGGAGAAGAACTCGGCCTACCAGCTCATCCGCGCCTGCCGCAGCGGCAAGGGATTCCGCCCCGCGGTGGACCAGCGCGCGAGCCCCAGCTACAACCCCGACGTGGCCGCCGCCACCGTGGAATGCTGCGAGCGGGAGCTGCGCGGCACCTGGCACCTGGCCGGCGCCGACGTGCTGGACCGCATGGCGTACGCGCGGCTGGTCTGCCGCGTCTTCGACCTGGACGCCTCCAATCTGACGCCGGCGACCACGGCCCAGCTCGGCCAGAAGGCGGCGCGCCCGCTCAACGGCGGCCTGCGGATCGAGAAGGCGCAGGCCGAGCTCCGCACCCCGCTGCGCGGCGTCGAGGCCGGGCTCCGCGCGATGCGCGCCGCGCTCGATGCGGCGCCGGCCGGCGCCTGAGCGGCCGTTGACCAGTCCCGAAACATACGGTACAGTCACAACTTGGCTGTCGTCCTGAGACGGTGACCGTAGCTCAATTGGTTAGAGCACTGGACTGTGGCTCCAGGGGTTGAGGGTTCGATTCCCTTCGGTCACCCCACTCCTGAGGTCGGCCAGGCTCGGGCGCCCATAGCTCAGCTGGATAGAGCGTTAGCCTCCGGAGCTAAAGGTCAGAGGTTCGAATCCTCTTGGGCGCACCATTTTTTGGTGTAGAAGTTCTGATGTAGCAGCACCCGCTACGACGCGGGCCGTTAGCTCAGTTGGTAGAGCAGCTGACTCTTAATCAGCGGGTCCAAGGTTCGAGTCCTTGACGGCCCACCAAACAAGTCGGGGAGTTCCAGATCATCGGAGCTCCCCGATGGTGCTTCATGGGCTGACTGTGGGCTGAACAGGCGAGGGATTGCGGGCAGGGTTGATCTTGTGGGCTGAGCTCGACGCCATTGTTAGCAGCCCGTCCAGCCGTCCCACCGCCGTTCGTAGGTGCTCCGGGCTCAGGTGGGCGTAGCGCATGACCATGGCCAGGGAGCTGTGCCCTAGCAAGTCTTTGACCTCCTGAAGCGTGGCTCCCTGCTGCACCGCCCACGAAGCAAACGTGTGGCGCAAGTCGTGGAAGCGGAAGTCGTCAATCTTTGCTGCAGTCACGGCGTTCTCCCAATACGAGCGGAAGGCGTACCATGACGAAGTGCCAAAGACTAGGCCGTCGGCTTGCGGCCCGCGGCGCACGAGCACCGCATCCGCCTCACTGTTGAGCGGCACTTCCCGACGTCGACCGGACTTCGTCAGTTCGAGAAGGAGCACTCCACGCGAGCGGTCGACCCGCTCCCAAGTGAGCCCCAGGGCCTCAGCTTGACGAAGGCCGGTGAAGAGGCAGAACTCAACCAGTTCGGCCAGCACCGCGTTCTTTGTCTCGCGACACGTGACCAAGAGTCGAGTGGCTTCCTCGGGAGTAAGCCACCGGAGTCGGCCCTGGGGTTCCTTCTCAAGACGAATCTTCGGCACCGCTGCTAGCGCCCCCCACTCCTCGTGGGCAAGACGGAGGAGATGACGAAGGAGGGCGAGCTCGCGGTTAATTGCCGCGGTGCTGAGCGGAAGCGGCTTCTGATCTGGGCCCTTGCGGTTCTTCGAACCGGCCGCATATCGCTGGTCGCGGTATTGGGCAATTACGTCCGCCGTGAGCTTGTTGAGCTTTGTCTCCCGGCCGAAATGAGCTAGCAAGCGCTTCAAAGTCTTCTTGTCCTCGCTGAGCGACCGCTTCCGCGCCTTGGCCTGCTCGTATCGTTGAGCCGCATCAGCAAAAGTGATGGGCTTCGTTTTCAGCTGATCCTTCCCCAGAAGAAATTTGGCGAGGGCCTCCTGTGCGGTTTCCTTTGTCCATTCTGCGCTGAATCGCTTGTGCTGTTTTCCATCAGCCTGGACCGTGAAACCCCAGGAGGTCACCTTGATCTGGTGCCCTGTGGGGCCGCGTTTGGTCCAGACACGTCGACGAACCCTACCGTGACTCATGACGCCCTCCCTGTCTGGTGCTAGGTTGCCGCAGCACGTGTGTGCGCTGCGGGTGGTGCAGGATGGAGACTGTTCCGCGCTCAGATGGGAGCGCTACAAGAATCTTGGGTAGGCCCGAACACATAGATCAAGCGTCCTTCTCAGACATTCGAGTTCCGCCGTTCAGCCGCTAAGACTCGGCGACCGAAGTCTAGGAGGAAGCGGCGGAGGCACTGGTCGTCTTCGTCGGTCGGTTGCCAAAGTTCGAGTAGTTCCAATGGAGAAGAATTGGCAGCGAGCCGCCAGACGCTTTCTAGGTGGAGGATGTCCTTCGTGGGCGGGACCTGTGCCAGAACGTCCTGTGCCAGCGATGCACTCGCGCCTAGAGGAGGCTCTCCTCTTTGCCATAGCATCCGAGCCGACTCGTCGTAAATAAGCGCCCGTCCGCTCACGAGAATCTTCTTCTTGTCCCATAGCAAGCGGAACGCCTCGGGAAATGTCAGGTTCAGACGTGTCATCGCTTGATCCAGCCCGTGGCAGAGCTGGAGAGGCATGCTGTAGTCGTGGGCTCGCATCGCGTCATACCACGCAGCCACCGTTCGGAAGCCCGATGCAAACCAGCGGAGATCGTTCTCGTGCAAAGTCCCTCCCTTTGACGGGAGCGCTGCCTCTAATGCGGCGGGAAGGAGGGCTAGAAATGCGAATGGCCAGCTAGCGCTGGCCTCGCGCCGTCCTTGTCCTCTCGGACCGCATCCCCGGTGATCTCTCGACCCCGGTTACCACCCGGTACGGCTCGGGTTGGTGAGGCGGCTGCTCGCCGCCTGCTCTTGATGCAGCCCTTAACTTACTACAAGAGTGGGCGAACAATCAACGACGTTCGCGCAGGTGACGAGCTAGAATTGCCGGCCAGTACGATGCGGGCGATTTGGGAAAACGCAGTCGGGGGAGTGATTGCGACCGCCTTCACGGGCGGCGCCGTGTGGGCGTGGACTTACTACAACGACCAGACCCTACCAATCTCGACGTATTTTGAAGGCAATCCGTGGCTACGCCACGTTCGCTGTTCGTCATTACGGTTGGCCTTACTGTCGCATGGCTGCTCTCGATGTTCCGCCGCAGACCAGAGCCACCAACTAGCGCGGCGGTGCCGCCGCCTCCAGCTTCCGGAGGACCAGCCGCACCTGGCGCGCCGCCCGTTCCAGTCCAGGTCAACGTCTATGTGAACGGCCAGCTCCAGCCCACTCCGCCACCGTCGACAGTGCCAGCGCCAGGGCACGTTGCCGCCGTGATAGTCGAGAACGGTAGTTTCGAGCGCGGCACTGACGGCTGGGGGCACGGGGTTCTACGAGAGTTATTTCGCCACGCCTGGCGGCGCTGCCATGATGTTCAAGGGCACGTCGCACGCTGGTACATCGATGGTTCCTCCTTGCGCGGCGCCGCCGCACCGGCAGCCTCCCGTTCGTGCTCCTCGTGTTCCCGGACGCCTTCCGGAGGACCCTCATAGCCATGGTCTTCGTCCATCGTGACTTCGTCGAACGGGAAGGCACCGGACAGGACCTGCTCCACCTGGTCCTTGTCGATCTCCTTGGTCCAGGTCCCGATCAGCACGGTGGCCACCGCGTTGCCGGCGAAGTTGGTCAGCGCCCGGGCCTCGGACATGAACCGGTCGATGCCGACGATCAGGCCCACGCCCTCCACCAGGTCGGGGCGGTGGGACTGCAGCCCGCCGGCGAGGGTGGCCAGCCCGGCGCCGGTGACACCGGCCGCGCCCTTGGAAGCGATGATCATGAACAGCAGCAGCGAGATCTGCTCGCTGAGCGCCAACGGGTTGCCCATCGCCTCGGCAATGAACAGCGAGGCCATCGTGAGGTAGATCGCGGTCCCGTCCAGGTTGAAGGAGTACCCCGTCGGCACGACGACCCCGACCACCGGCCGCGAGATGCCCATGTGCTCCATCTTGGCGATCAGCCGCGGCAGCGCGGTCTCGGAGGAGGAGGTGGAGACGATGAGCAGGAACTCGCGACCAGGTAGCGCAGCAGCTTGAGCAGGTTGAACCCGGTCACCACCTTGAGCAGGGTCCCCAGGATCACGATGACGAACAGGAAGCAGGTGGCGTAGAAGCCGATCATGATGACGGCCAGCGCCCGCAGCGCGTCCAGACCGGTCGCCCGACCACCGCCGCGATCGCCCCGAACGCCCCGATCGGCGCCAGCCACATGATCATCGCGAGGATCTTGAACACGAGCTTCTGCACGTGGGCGATGCCCCGCAGGACCGGCAGGCCCTTCTCACCCAGCGACTGCAGGGCGAAGCCGACAAGCAGCGCGACGAACAGCGTCTGGAGCACCGACTCCCCGGTCAGCGGCGAGAGCAGGGTCGTCGGGATGATGCGGAGGAGGAAGTCGACGGTGCTTTGCTTCTCACCCGATGCGGCCTCGTTGGCCGCTGCAGCGCCCTCGCTGGAGATTGCAGCCCCAGCCGGGGTCGAGCAGGTTGCCGACGACCAGCCCGATCGCCAGCGCGACCGTGGACATGTCAGGAAATAGGCCAGCGCCAGGCCACCCACCTTCCCGACCTGCGCGGCGTTGGCGACCGACCCGACGCCGAGGACGATCGTGCAGAAGATGACCGGGCTGATCAGCATCTTGATCAGGCCGCCAGCCGGTGCCCAGCGGCTTCAGCGCCTGTGCAAAGCCCGGCGCCACCAGACCGAGCACAGCGCCCAGCACGACGGCTGCGATCACTGTCATGTAGAGAACATGGGTCCTGTCCTTCTTCTTCCTCGCCTCCGGGGGAGATGCTGCACTGCCCGCAGGGACCTGCGCCGAGGATGACATCGAAAGCCTCCTTAAGATGCGGTGAACTGCTCCATGTCTACTAATGTCCCACTGTGTAAATGGGATCGCCATGGTGGTGCGCGTTAGATACTCCCCGGCCTCTCCCTCCGCTGTGAAGCGAGCTGCTCGACGCGCTTCAACCATGGCCAGTTGTGTCAGCGACGCCAGGAAATTGCACCTGCGGGGCTTGGACAGCGGCGGCCGGCGACGCGTCCAAGGAGCGCGTGCGAAGAAGTGCCACCGAGGAGACTGGACGATCGAACTTGTTCCCAGTGGTGATCCCCCGCTGCCCGAGTGGCGCAGCCAGTACCCGCAATTACAGATCCGGATGTTGGACGACTTTCCTGCCCTGATGCGGCGGCGCCAGAACGACGCCGTCGTTTGGCCGAACTCGACTCGACGACACTTCCCCAGGATCCCGCCGCCAGCTGGTAGGTCCCTCATTAGCGGCAAGAGAAAGGCCTTTAGAGGCCTATCCTTGGCAGTTCCACAATGCCGATAACGACCCTGTGACAACCTGGCGCCGGAGCGTAGGGACGCGCGCCTTGTGCCGAGTTGGCGGCCCATGTCGCCTGGGGAGGAACAGGACGCGACAGTTGCAGAAATCACAACGTGCGTCCGCAGATTCGCGAACAAGTGATTTGCGAGCAACTGATTCTGCACATGCGGAGTGACCTCCGCGCGGATCGAGTATCTTCTAGGCGGGAACTGTACAGCGGTTCT
>CAVSLY010000030.1:0-83438 GCA_963728705.1 uncultured Gemmatimonadales bacterium | reverse complement strand
CTCCGCAGGTTCCACCTTGATCAAGCAGCAGGCTGAGCAGGAAGAACTTGACCGCTCTTCCGCGACGCAGGACTGGAATGGGGCAATATCCGGCTGCTCGATGTGCGTCGGCATCAACGGCGATCTGGTCGCGCCAGGCGAACGCTGCGCATCGACCACCAACCGCAACTTCCGCGGCCGCCAGGGACCCGGCGCGCGCACGCACTTGATGTCGCCTGCCATGGTCGCGGCAGCCGCGGTCAGCGGGCACCTCGCCGACGTACGGCCACTGCTCGAAGGCCAGAAGGTGTGACGGCATGGACAAGTTCACGAAATCACCGGGGTGGCCTGCCCCATCAACCAGCCCAACTTGAACACCGACCAGATCCTGCCGGCGCGCTACCTCAAATGGACGCGCGCTATGGGCATCGGGAAGGTGCTGTTCCAGGACCTGCGCTTTGACGCCGAGGGATGCGAGAGGCCGGATTTTCCGATCAACAAGCCCACGTGGCGCAACCCCAAGATCGTAGTCGGCGCCCGCAACTTCGGCTGTGGCTCTTCACGCGAGGCTGCGGTCTACGCGCTCTATGACTACGGCGTGCGCATCGTGATCGCCCCGTCGTTCGGCGACATCTTTTCGGGCAACTCAATCCAAAACGGCCTGCTGCTCGCGACGGTAACCGACGCGGAGGCCGCCGAGATCATGGAAACGCTGGAGCGCACTCCGGATCTGCCGGTGACGGTTGACCTCGAGCAGCAGACCATCGTGGTCGGCAACCGCCCCTACAAGTTCAGCATCGACCCGGTCTCGCCGCACGCGGCTGCTCAACGAGTTTGGGACGACATAGCGTTGACAGAAAGCTATCGCGACCAGATTTCCCGCGTTCAAAACAAAAGACCGGGCTGATCGGCCCTGGGCGATACCGCAAGCCAAATAAGCGCGAAATCCACGTGCGTCCCTTTAGTCTGGACGCGCGCCGGATTGCCTGACAATGGGCGCCCAGCGCTGCACATCAGCGCGGACAAAACTTGCGAAATCCTCGGCTGTTCTCGGCGCAGGCGATGCCCCTTCCCTTCGAGCTGCGCCCGCAGCGCTGGATCGTTGAGCGCCGCGACGAGCGACGCGTTGAGCTTGCGGCTGATGCTTTCCGGAAGCTTGGCGGGTCCAACAGGCCAAACCAAGCCTCGGACTCGAAACCTCGCACGACTTCGCCAATCGCCGGCAAGTCAGGGAAACATAGGGCTGCCGCTTGACGCTCGTCACTCCAAACGCACGGAGCTTGCCGGCCCTGAACCTGTGCCGTTCCGGTGACCAGGCTGATGAACATCATGCTCGACCTGCCCGCCAAGCACATCAGTCAACGCAGGAGAGCCGTCCCCTTTGTAAGGTACTTTTTTCAGGGGGATTTTGACGCCTGCCATCAGCTTAGAATTGATCGCCGGCGAGGTGGAGCGAAGAGCCGATGCCGCCAATACCCAATTGTCAGGCTGTCTGGTTTGGCTTTGGCAAGGTCGATCAACGCTATTGAGGTCTTGCGCCGCAAGCCTCGGGTTGCCAACCAGCAAGCTGGGCACGGTGGCGATTATAGCTGATTGGAGTGAAATCCGCGACCGGTCGAACGACAACTAGGATAGAGAGTCGCATTGATGGCGCTGCATTTTGTGAAGCTGACAAGCAAAGTCGTGCCGTCAGGTACGGACTTTGCGACCGCATCCGCGAGAATTCCCCCCAGCGCCTCATGGTCTCCAGCACCGGCCTGCTGAGTGCAGTCGAAAGCGGCTGCGCTATCACACGCGCCATCGTGTCGGTCGTACCGCCAGCCGAGGCCCCGACAAGGATCTTAATGGGCCGCTGCGGAAGCTCGTTATCGGCACGCGAATTGAACCCGCACGCAGCCAGCAAGGCGACAAACAATATCGAGGCAATTCGACCGAACATGAGGATCACTTTTCTGTCGCGTCAGCCCGGTAACCAGCAGCACTGACGCGATATGCTCGCGCGTCGCCAAGGTCGCAACAGTACCCCGCCTCACGCAAAATTTGAACGAGACTTTGGCAATGAGTAAGTGTTCGTCAAATACCCGATCTTACTGTTTGTCCCACCGCTTGCCCGGGAGTTGCCGCGAAGGGCGTCGCGAAATCGGCCCGGTACGTGCCGATCGCATTGGCCATGGCCCTCGGATAGCGCACCGGCTATCGTCCCAGCCATTCACAGCGCTGGTCGCGACGCACGCCGGCTTTGGCACCTTGTATGTGTCGGGCGCGGGGATTTTGGGCTGCCAACAGCTCCGCGCTGGTTGCGACGGAAATGCAGCGATGACTATCACATCGAATTCTTGCAGAATGCGGTCGTGACCAATAGCGGGAGGTTCTGATGAAGGCGCTTTGCAGTCTGGTGCTCACGTGCGTTGCTGCGTTTTTGCCTCCGAGGCGGCGCTGGCCCCAGGCCGACCTCCGCACCCCGTTGTCGCAGCCCCTTAAGATCAAACAGGGCATGCTGAATGTGCCGGCGCTGTCACCGCTCTGGCTGCTGCCCGAGGAGGCGGCCAAGTACAACATCCAGATAGAAATGGTGATGTTCCAACGCTTCTCAGACGCACGCACGGCACTGGTCTCGGGAGATCTCCAGCTCACAGCATTCGGCCCGCAGGACATCTCGCTGGCGCTGGGTCAAGGCGCGAAGTCGCTCCTCGGCCTCGCCGGTCTTGGGTCGGGCAACGACTGCCTGCTCGTGCGCAAGGGCGAGGATGTTAAGGACTGGAAAGACCTGGCCGACAAGCGCATCGGCATCGGCGCTGGCTCGATCTAGTGGCTGAAGTTCGCGGCCGGAGTGCAGGAGAGCGGGCTGCAGTACAACGCACTCAAGATCGTCAACATCGTCGGCGGCGGCGGCAACTATCTCGCCGCCCTGCAGCGCAAGGAAATCGACATGGCCGTGGTGTGGCAGCCGTTCTGCGCCCAGGTGTTCAACGACTCACGCCTGTTCCGGCTGATCGTGGACGAGGTCGAGAGACGCTGTCCTACGTCGATCTGGATGGCGCGGGAGTACGCGGAGCTGGCGCCGGAGGAGCGGTGCGGGCGCCGTCTTCCGCGCTGATCGAGGAGGAGTACCATTGGACGGTCGAGGCGGTGCTGCGGATCAGCGTGGAACGGCGCTGGCCGAGCGGTTCCGAGGTTTCGGCGCAAGCTCGCGCGCCGGCTGCCGATCCTGAATCAGATCTCCCGGCAGCAGATCGAGCTCCTGCGCCGGTTCCGGGAGAGCGGAGCGACAAGTCGCAGGAGGAGCTGCTGTCGGCGCTGTTGCTGTCGATCAACTGCATCGCGACGGGGTTCGGAGCGACGGGGAGGGGAACGAACTGAGTCACCGAGCGCAGCGAAGGGATAACCGACATGCCTCACTGCGCTCAGGGTGACTCGCTCGCCATCGACTCTTTCCGCTTCTCGCTCCGTCTTCACCCGCGAGCTGCCGCACGCCGCGTCGATGTCGAGTCCGCGGCTCCGCCGCACCGTCGCCTCGACCCCCTGGTTCCGGAGCCGCGCCGCGAACGCCCGGATCCGCCCGCCGGCCGTCGGCGTGAGGTCCGGCGCGCCGCCCGGATGCAGCGGCAGGATGTTGACCAGCGCGCCCAGGCGGCGCGCCAGCCGGGCGAGCCGGTCCGCATCCGCGTCGCCGATCGTTCACGCCGGCGATCATCACGTACTCGAACGTGACGCGCTTCCGGAACGCCGCGCGCCGCGGCAAGCACCGCCTCCAGATCGTACTTCTTCTCGATCGGCATGATGCCGAGCGCGCTGCGCCGAGGTCGGCGCATGCAGCGAGATGGCGAGGCGGAACTGCTCCGGCCGCCGCGCGAACGCCTGCCATGCCCGGCAGGATGCCGACGGTCGACACGGTGATGTGCCGCGCGCCGATTCCGAGGCCGTCGGGCGCGTTGAGGATGGTGAGGGCGGTGTCGACCGCCGGCCAGTTGAGCAGCGGCTCCCCCATGCCCATGAAGACCATGTTGGTCGGCAGGTCCGCCGGATCTCGCAGCACGATCTCCCGTACCTGGCCCGCGATCTCGAAGGCGGTGAGGTTGCGCCGGAAGCCCATCAGGCCGGTGGCGCAGAACGCGCACTTGAGGGCACACCCCGCCTGGGAGCTAGATGCAGAGCGTCCGGCGGCCGCCCGAGGGGATCAGCACCGATTCGATCGCCTCGCCGTCGGCCAGCCGCCAGAGGAACTTTCGGGTGCCATCCGCCGACAGCTGCTCCACCTCCGCGGCCAGCCGGGGGAGCGGGAAGGCGCCATCCAGCTCGGCCCGAAGGGCCAGCGGCAGCTCGGTGGCATCGCGCCAGACGGCGACTGGCGCCTGCCAGAGCCGCCGGAAGATCTGACCGGCACGATAGGGCGGCAGTCCCCGCTCGGCCACCCAGGCGGCCAGAGGTCGCGGGCGGCGGCCGGGGTGCGGTCCAGCAGGTTGACCGGGGGGTGGGGGGCGGCGTCGGGGTGGTGGCTCATCGTGTTGGAATCTAATCGGATAGCCCCGATCGGAGCGGCTCGTCCCGCCGTTCTCGCATTGCCCGCCCCTCCGCCGGCGGTTACGTTTGTCCCATGCGCCGCCAGGCCGTGCCGTGCTCCTGACCGAGCTGCTCTCGCCGGACCGGGTGGTGGTTCCGCTCAGCGTCGGCGATCGGCACGCCGCCATCGCGGCGCTCACTCGAAAACTTGCAGATCTCGCGAACGCTGAATACAACGACGTCCTCGCCGCAGTGCTGGAACGCGAATCGGTGCAGAGCACGGGCATCGGCTTCGGGGTGGCCATTCCGCACGGGCGATCCGCCGCGGTGCACGAGCTGACGATGGTCGCCGGCGTGATGCCGGCCCCGGTTCCGTTCGACGCCATCGACGGGGAGCCGGTGCGGCTGGTTTTTCTCATCGTGGGGCCGGAGGCGTCGGCCGGCCTGCACGTCAAGATCCTGAGTCGCATCGCCCGCCTGGTCCGCCGAGACTCGGTGCGCCAGCAACTGCTCGAGGCCACCACCGCTGATGAGTTCTACAACGTCCTCCTCGACGCCGAAGCGCGCTGACCTGGTCCGCTCCGCCTCTCCCGTGACCGATTCCGCGAGCGCCACCGCACTGCGCACCCACCGCGCCGGCGAGTTGACCCGCGCCCACGTAGGCAAGCACGTCCGCCTCGGTGGATGGGTCCACCGCCGCCGTGACCTGGGCGGGCTGGTGTTCATCGACCTGCGGGACCGGGCCGGACTGGTACAGCTCTCGTGCAATCCGGATTGGACCCCGGCGGCCGTGATGGAGCGCGCCGCGGCCGCAGGGTCCGAGACGGTCGTGATGGTCACGGGCACCGTGGCGCTTCGGCCGGAGCCGTCGCGCGACGCGTCGCTGGGCTCGCGCGAGGTCGAGGTCCATGTGACCGATCTCGAGATCACGGGGCCCGCCCAGACGCCGGCAATACCGGTGGCGCGGAAAGAGAAGGAGGAGCTGGCGGCCGAGGAGCTCCGGCTCAAGCACCGTGTGCTCGACCTGCGCCGGCCCGAGCTCCAGCAGAACATCATCCTGCGGCACCGGCTGCTGCAGCGCGCGCGCCGCACGCTCACGGACATGGAGTTCCTGGAGATCGAGACTCCGATCCTCACGAAGCCCACGCCCGAGGGCGCCCGCGACTATCTCGTCCCGAGCCGGATCCACCCGGGGGAGTTCTACGCGCTGCCGCAGTCGCCGCAGATCTACAAGCAGCTCCTCATGGTGGCCGGGTACGACCGGTACTTCCAGATCGCCCGCTGCTTCCGGGACGAGGACTTGCGAGCCGACCGCCAGCCGGAGTTCACCCAGATCGACCTCGAAGCCTCGTTCATGAGCGCCGAGGACATTCAGCGGGTGGTGGAGCGGACGCTGGTCGAGCTCTGGGACGAGGGCGGCTTCGAGGTGCCGCGGCCGTTTCCCCGCCTCGGCTGGCGGGATGCGATGGAGCGCTTCGGCATCGACAAGCCGGACCTGCGGTACGGTCTCGAGATCCGGGACCTGACGCCCATTGATCGGCACCGACGCCGCGCCGTTCCTGGCCGACACCCGGCGTCGGGCGGCCGGCTCCGCGCGATCGTCTTCGCGGGCGGCGCGGCGCTTTCACGGAAGGACATCGACGCGCTGACCGCCGTGGCCAAGGAGGCCAAGGCCAGCGGACTCATCTGGGCCCGGCGGACAGCCAACGGCTGGGAGGGTCAGGGGATCAAGGCGGTGGGCCAGGCGCTGCTCGACGCCGTGGGCGGGGCCGAGGGAGACCTGCTGCTCGCCGTGGCGGGAGCGGACGCGATCACCTCGCCCGCGCTCCACGCCGTCCGCAGCGCGCTCGCGCGCCGGCCCGAGGTCCGCCCCACGACGGCGCACGCGTTCGCCTGGGTGGTAGACTTCCCGCTCTTCGAGGTGGATCCCGACACGGGCCGGCACGTGCCGGCCCACCACCCGTTCACCGCGCCCCACCCGGCCGACCGGAGCGCGCTCGATATCGACCCGGGCCGCGTCCGGGCCCTGCACTACGACGCCGTGTACAACGGCAACGAGCTGGGCAGCGGGTCGATCCGGATCACCGACCCGTCGCTCCAGCGGCGCATCTTCGAGTTGCTCGGCATTTCGGAGGCGGAGGTGCGGCGGCGGTTCGGCTTTCTGCTCGACGGCCTGGCCGCCGGCGCGCCGCCGCATGGCGGGTTCGCGCTGGGCTTCGACCGGATCATGATGCTGCTGGCCGGGGCGCCGTCGCTGCGCGACGTGATCGCGTTCCCCAAGACCACGGCGGCGCGGGCCCTCTTCGAGGGTGCGCCGACGCCGGTGGACCCGAACGACCTCCGGGCGCTGCACCTGCGGCCCGCGGACGAGTAGCCATGGCCGACGATACGCATCACCGGCTTTCCGCCGAAGGCGCGGATCCGCTGCTGTTCGCGGGGGTGAACGACGCGAACCTGCTGGAGCTGCAGCGGACCCTCGGCATCCGCGTCTCGTTCCGCGGTGACGACGTCAGCCTGGCGGGCACCGCGGAACAGCTCGAGCGCGCTACGCCTGTCGTGCAGGGACTGCTGGACCTGGCCCGGATGGGAGAGCCGGTCTCGCCGGACGACGTCCTGCGGCTGGCCTCGGAGGGACCTCCGAGCGAGCTGCCGGCCCAGACCAGCGACGGCAAGATCGTGCTCCCCGGGCTCCGGCGCGCCATCGTCCCCAAGACTCAGGGCCAGCGGGACTACCTGCAGGCGATCAGCAATCACGACATCGTGGTCGGGATCGGCCCCGCCGGCACGGGCAAGACGTACCTGGCGGTCGCCAAGGCGGTGGAGGCGCTCGCGCGGAAGCGGGTCAAGCGCATCATCCTGGCGCGGCCGGCCGTCGAGGCCGGCGAGTCGCTCGGCTTCCTGCCGGGCGATCTCCAGGCCAAGGTCGATCCGTATCTCCGGCCGCTGTACGATGCCCTCGAGGACATGATGCCGCACGACCGGGTGCAGCGCGCGCTCGAGACCCGCACGATCGAGATCGCGCCCCTGGCGTACATGCGCGGGCGCACGCTGGCCGACGCGTTCATCATCCTCGACGAGGCGCAGAACGCGACCGGCGCCCAGATGAAGATGTTCCTCACCCGCCTGGGGGTGAACAGCAAGACCGTGGTCACCGGCGACAAGACGCAGATCGACCTGCCCCGGCGCGAAGACAGCGGGCTGGTGCAGGTCGAGCGGATCCTGCCCGGGATCGAAGGCATCGCGTTCCAGTACCTGCACGAGGCGGACGTCGTGCGGCACCGGCTGGTGCGCGAGATCATCCGGGCCTATGCGGAGGATCAGAACGGCTGATGGCTCCCCCGGAGGTGCCTCGCAGCCCATTTGGGGACACGCTGGCGGACCGGATCAAGTTCCACCTCGTCCGGTGGATTCCCCTGCTCGTCATCGCCGTCCTCACCTACCTGCTGTTT
Organism: uncultured Gemmatimonadales bacterium; assembly: GCA_963728705.1. Taxonomy (GTDB): domain Bacteria; phylum Gemmatimonadota; class Gemmatimonadetes; order Gemmatimonadales; family GWC2-71-9; genus CAVVWJ01. Next base: position 75,510 of record CAVSLY010000030.1, on the reverse strand, counting down.
CCGCCGCCGGCCGGCCTCGGCGCCCGGATCCCCGGCGTCGGGGAGCGCTCCGAGCGCACGGTCGTGGCGCCGTTTCCTTACCAGGTGCGCAAGACCACCGACGAGATCGCGCGCGAGGGTGAGTCGCGGGCCCTGACCGCGCAGCCCGTCTACCGCTTCAGCCCCACCGCCTACGACTCGTCGCTCGCCGGCGCGCGCGACTTCTTTGGCGACCTGGAGCGCGCGAGCGCGCAGGGCCCGGAGCTCATGCGCGCGGTTGCCTCCACCCAGGCGCACCTGGGCCCCGAGGAGACGCGCTACCTCGCCGACCCGGCGCACCGGCGCGCAGATGCGGGACCTGGTGACCCACTTCCTGGGCGACATGCTTTCGCGCGGCGTCGCCGATGCCGGCGTGATCCGCGGCGAGGCCAGCCGCCAGATCACGCTTCGGCGGAACGACACCGAGCGGGTCGTGGCCCGCGACTCGATCCTCACCTTCGCCGACCTGATGGAGCAGGCCGAGGCCGCGGGCATCGTGGTGGAGGATCCGGCCGGCCAGCGCGACGCTCCGGCGCATCGTCGGCGCGTTCTATCATCCCACGATCGTGCCCGACGCCGACGCTCACGAGCGCCCGCCGCGAGCAGCTCCGCGCGAGCGTGGACCCGATACGTACGGCGTGCGCGCGGGCGAGCAGATCGTCGGCGCGGGGGAGACGGTCACCGAGGAGACGCGGGCCAAGCTGGTCGCGCTGCGGCAGGAGCTCCAGCGGCGGGGCGCCGGGGGCTCTGGGCGCCCGGCGCGGTCGGGCGCGCTGCTCTACAACGTGATCGTGCTGAGCGTCGTTCTGGCTGCTGATGGTGTTCTACCGCCGGGAGACCTACGTCGAGCTGCGCGAGATGGCCTTCTTCGGCGCGCTCTTCTCGCTCGTCGTCGCTGATCACCGCCGGCACCACGCAGCTCCTCCCCATCCGGCCCGAGCTGGTGCCCATCCCCTTCGCCGCCATCCTGGTGACGATGCTCTACAACGGGCGCATCGGCGTGTTCGCCGCCCTCACCCTGGCCGTCCTGCTCGACGGGCAGTGGCCGCTGCGGGAGAGCGGCATCCTCTTCTTCGGGCTGGTCGGCGGCGTCGCGGGCGCGATCGGCATTCGGGTCGTCCGGCGCCGGCGGCACCTCTACCTCACGGTCGGCGGTCGTGGCCGGCGGCGAGCATCCTCGCGTCGATCACCGTGGGCCTGCTCCAGGGCTGGGCCACGATCACGATCGTGGCGAGCGCGCTGCTCGGCTCGCTGATGGCGCTCGCCAGCGCGGCGCTCGCGATGATGGTCATGCCGCTCGCCGAGTCGGCCACCCGGATCACCACCGATCTCACGCTGCTCGAGCTCTCCGACCTCGGGCGGCCGCTGCTCCGGCGCCTGGCGCTCGAGGCGCCGGGCACCTGGGCCCACAGCCTCGCCATGGCCAACCTCTGCGAGTCGGCCTGCAACATCATCGGCGCGAACGGCCTGCTGGCGCGCGTGGGCTGCTACTACCACGACATCGGCAAGCTCAGCGCGCCGGGCTTCTTCGTCGAGAACCAGGGCGGCGGCCCCAACCCGCATGACCAGCTGCCGCCCATCGACTCGGCGCGCATCATCCGGCAGCACGTGCTCGACGGCATCGCGCTCGCCGAGGCGGCTGGGCTGCCGCGGGTGGTGAAGGCGTTCATCCCGGAGCACCATGGCACGACGGAGATCACGTACTTTCTCATGCAGGCCCGGCAGAACTCACGGCCCTGTCCCCCAATCCGGCCGACTTTCGCTATCCCGGCCCGCGGCCGCAGAGCGCCGAGACCGCGGTGGCCATGCTGGCGGACTCGGCCGAGGCGGCGATTCGGGTGCTGCCCGAGCACACGCCCGACAAGGTGCGCGAAGCGATCGAGCAGCTGGTCCAGCAGAAGCTCGCCTCCGGCCAGCTCGACGACGCCCCGCTCACCCTGCGCGATCTCGACCGGGTCAAGCGGGAGTTCGCGCGGGTGATGTCCGGCACCTACCACAAGCGCATCGGCTATCCCCGCGCCAGCGGCGGCGTCACGCCGGAATTCCAGTCCGTCGAGCGGGAGTGACGTGGCGGTGAACGGCCGCCGCGTGCCGCTGCCCGGCCGCCCTCGTGCGCCGGGTGGTCGAGGCCGTCCTGCGCGGCGAGCGCCGGCGCGCGCTGATCTCGGTCACCTTCGTCGGCCGCGACGCGATGCGCCGGCTCAACGCCGAGCACAAGGGCCACGACCGGCCGACCGACGTGCTCACCTTCGCCCTGGCCGATCGCGGCCGGGCGGGCGGTCGGCGACGTCTACGTCTGTCCCTGGGTGGCCGAGCGCGAGGCGCGGGCGCGCCGGATTCCGGTCGCGCGAGGAGCTCGTGCGGCTGGTCGTGCACGGGACGCTGCACGCGCTCGGCCGGGAGCATCCCGAGGACGAGCGGCGGACCTCGTCGGCCATGTGGCGGCGGCAGGAGCGCTACGTGGAGGCGCTCGCGTGAGCGCCGGCCTGAGCGCCCGGCCATGATGGCCATGCTGCAGCTCTTCATCGCGCCGCTGGTGGCCGCGGCGCTCACGCTGTGGGCGGCGTGGCTGGCGCTCGCCGCCGAGTCCGACGCCGACCTGCCCCGGGCGCTCGGCGGCGAGTTCTCGAACGAGTCCGGCGCGGGCACGCTTGTCGCGCAACCTGCACGTGGCCCATCTCGCGCTGCTCGTGCTCGCGGGCGCCGCCGCCGGCGGCGCGGTGGCCTGGTGGGCGCGCTCCCCGGCGGCGGGGCTCATCCGGCTGATGCTCGCCGTCGGCCTGGTCTGGGTGCTCGGCGACCTGCTGCCCCGGCTGCTCGCCGCGGTGGCGCCGGAGCTCACCGGACCCGCCCGGCGAGCCGCGGCCGCGACGCTGGCGCCGTTCCGGCCGCTGCTGCGCCTGGCGGCGTGGGCCGACGCCCGGGCGCGCACACCTGCCACCACGATGACCCCGCACCACGCCGGCGCCGCCGAGCGCGACATGCTGCTGGGCGTGTTCTCGCTGGCGGACACGACCGTGGCCGAGGTGATGACACCGCGGATCGACATCGTCGCGGTCGATTCCTCGGCGGACCGCGAGGAGGTCACCGCGACCCTCCAGAGCTCCGAGCACGCCCGGCTCCTGGTCTACGACGGGCATCCCGATGCGGTCGCGGGCGTGATCTACGCCAAGGACATCCTGGCCGCCAGCGCCGGCGATGGCGCGCCCTGGCAGACGCTCATCCGCCCCTCGGCCTTCGTGCCCGAGGGCAAGACGCTCGACCGGCAGCTCCGCGATTTCCAGCGGGGCCCGAGCCATCTCGCGGTCGTGGTCGACGAGTTCGGCGGCACGGCCGGCATCGTCACGCTGGAGGACATTCTCGAGCAGATCGTGGGCGAGATCCAGGACGAGCGCGACACCGACGAGGTCGCGCCGATCCAGGTGGTCTCCGAGGACCAGCTCCGGGTCGAGGGCGGCGTCGCCCTCTCCGAGCTGGAGGGCGTGCTCGGGCACAGCTTCGACCGCGAGGACGTGAGCACGGTCGGCGGACTGGTGCTGGCCGAGTTCGGCCGGGTGCCGCGATCCGGCGAATCGATCGACCTCGCACGGCTACCGGCTCGTGGTGGAGCAGGTCATCCGGCGGCGGGTGCGCCGGGTCGCCGTCTACCGGCCGGCTGTCGAGGCGCGCGCTCGGGAGCGCGGAGCGGGTGCTGCCATGATCTGGCTGGCGATCGCCGTCGGGCTCATGGTGGCGGCCTTCGGTGCCACCGCCGGCGCGGCGCTCATCACCGTGAGCCGCGCCGAGCTCACGCGCGCGGTGAGCCGGCGCCTCCGCGGCGGCACGCCGTCGCTCGTCTGGCTCACCCAGGTCGACTACTACCTCACGACCGCATCGGCCACCACCTCGCTCGGCGTGCTGATCGTCGGCGCCGCGCTGCCCGGCCTGGCCGGATCCGGCGCCCCCCGTGTGGTCGTAGGGCTCACCGTGCTCGGCGTCCCGTTCGTCCTCTTCGCGGCCTATCTGGTGCCGCGCTGGCTCACGCAGCCCCGCGCCGAGACGGTGGCCGACCGGGTCATCCCGCCGCTCCGGCTCTGGTCCCGCGTGGTCGGGCTCCTGCTTCCCGCCCGTACGGCGACGCGGCCCACCGACCTGCGCTCCATCTGGCGCGAGGGCGCCGCGGTCGGACTCCGAGCGGACGACGAGCTCCAGCTCGTCGGCGGGGTCATGGCCTTCAGCGTCCGACCGGTCCGCGAGGTCATGACGCCGAGAACCGACATCGTGGCCATCGACGAGCACGCGGCCCTGGACGACATCCGCATGGTGTTCGCGCAGAGCGGCTACAGCCGGATCCCGGTCTTCCGCGAGACGCTGGACGACATCATCGGCATGCTGCACGCGTTCGACCTGTTCCGGCTGAAGCCGGGCGACCCGCTGCCGGTGCGGCCGGTCGCGGTGACGCCCGCCAGCCGGAGCTGCGGCGACCTGCTGCTCGACATGCAGCGCGAGCGCCGCCACCTTGCCGTCGTGCTCGACGAGTTCGGCGGCACGCTGGGCATCGCCACGCTCGAGGATCTGCTGGAGGAGCTGGTCGGCGAGATCTTCGACGAGCACGACGACGAGGTGCGGACTACGCCCGCGTCCGGGCCCGCGCTGTTCGAGACCGACGGCAACGTCTCGCCTGAGGCGATCGAGGAGCGCTTCGGCGTCTCGCTGCCCGAGGGCCGGTCGACGACGGTCGCCGGGCTCCTCGCCGAATGGGCCGGGCGGATTCCCAACGCGGGCGAGCGGTTCACCATCCGCGGGCTCGAGTTCGACGTTCTGGAGGCCTCTCCCACCCGCATCGAGCGCCTGGTCATCCGCTCGGGCGCCGCCCCCGCCGTCACGCTTCTGCCAGGCGGCTTGTGACCGCGCCCGACGACAAGGTCGGGCGGATGGTCGACCTGGTGCGGACCGGCGAGCTCGCGACCTTCGTCCGCCGCGCCCACGAGTTCGAGCCCGCCGACCTCGCCGACGTCCTCTCGGCCCTGGACGAGCGGGACCGCCTGACGGTGGTGAAGGCGCTCCCGCCCGAGCTCTCCAGCCAGGCGCTGGCCGAGATGCCCGAGGAGGAGCACGCCGAGACCACGCTCGCGGCGCTGGCGCCGGAGCAGGCGGCGGAAATCGTCGAGGAGCTCGACGACGACGACGCGGCCGACATCCTCGGCGAGCTTCCGGCCGCGGATCAGGAGCGGATCCTCTCGACCCTCGAGCACCGGGCCGACGTCGAGCGGCTGCTGCGCTACGACGAGGAGACCGCCGGCGGCCGGATGACGTCGCAGATGGTGATGGTGCGCGACACGGCCACCGTGGGAGAGGCGCTGGACGAGATCCGGCGCCAGGCGGCGGAAATCGAGGACTTCTACCAGGTGTTCGTGGTGGACGGCGACCGGCGCCTCGTCGGAACGCTGCCGTTCAAGGACCTGGTGATCAGCCGCCCCGAGCGCCGGGTTCGCGACTTCATGGAGCCCGCCGACGTCTCGGTCTCGCCCGGCGCCGACCAGGAGGACGTGGCCCGGATCCTCGCGCGCTACAACCTGCCGAGCGTGGCGGTCGTCGACGACCAGCGCCGGCTGCTCGGCCAGATCACGTTCGACGACGTGATCGACGTGGTGGAGGCCGAGACCACGGAGGACATCCTCAAGTTCGGCGGCGTGCCGGCGAGCGAGCTCCTGGCGGCGGGTTGGCGGGAAGCCGTGCGGAGCCGGCTCCCGTGGCTCTACGTCAACCTGCTCACCGCGTTCCTCGCGGGCGGAGTGGTCTACGTCTTCCAGGGCACGGTGCAGCGCACGGTCGCGCTCGCGGTGTGGATGCCGATCATCGCCGGCATGGGCGGGAACGCGGGCACACAGGCGCTGGCCGTCACGGTTCGCCGGCTCGCGCTCGGGCAGATGCCGAGCCACCTGTTCGCGCGCGTGGTAGGCAAGGAAGTGCTCGTCGGGATGGTGAACGGTGCTCGCCATCGGTGGCGTAGTGGGCGTGGTCGCGATGCTTGATGGGCAGAGCAGAGCCGGCTCGGCGCTCGTGGTCTTCCTCGCCATGTGCGGGCAATCTCCTGGTGGCCGGGTTCGCCGGCGGGTTCATTCCCGTCATGCTCGAGCGCTACGGCATCGACCCGGCCATCGCCTCCTCGATCTTCGTCACCACGTTCACCGACGTCTGCGGCTTCCTCCTCCTGCTGGGATTGGCGGGATGGCTCCTGCTGTGAGGGCGCGGTAGGTGCGCGCTCTCGTCATCTTCGGCCGGCTGCTTCCGTTCGTCTTGGCCTTCATGTGGGATCGACGGCGCTTCCTCGTGCTGGGCCGGCCCCGGCGCCGCGACGCCGAGCGCCACCGCCTCCGCGCCGAGCGACTGACCAGGGCGCTGGCCGAGCTGGGGCCCACCTTCATCAAGCTGGCGCAGGTATTCGCCGCCCGGGCCGACATCCTGCCCGAGCCGTATCTCAGCGCCATTGCCACGCTCACCGACCAGGTCCCGCCCCTGCCACCGGGTGTCGCCGAGCGGGTGGTGCGCGAGGAACTGGGACGCGACGTGGGCCAGGTGTTCGGACGTTTCGAGCCGGAGCCGCTCGCGGCGGCCTCGCTGGGCCAGGTTCATCGGGCCTCGTACGCGGGCCGCGAGGTCGTGGTGAAGGTCCTGCGTCCGGGTGTCGAGGAGCTCGTCGGGGAAGATCTCGACGTCTCCTTCCGCATCCTGTTTCTGCTCAATTTGCTGTTCCCCAACCATCGCACACGGGCCATCACGGCGATCGTGAGCGAGTTCTCCAAGCGCATCCGCGACGAGCTCGATTTCCGGGAGGAGGCCCGCAACGCGGCGATGCTGCGGCGGAACTTCCAGAACGAGCCGCGGGTGGTCGTGCCGGAGGTGGTGACCGAGCTGGTGACGCGGCGCGTGCTGGTGCTGGAGTACGTGGAGGGCACGCGCATCGACCGGCTGCACGAGCGCCTGGCCTCGGGCGAGCTGGACCTCCAGCGGCTGGTCGAGACCGTGGTCGACGCCTACATCAAGATGATGCTCGAGGACGGGGTCTTCCATGCCGATCCCCACGCCGGCAACCTGCTGGTCGATACGCAGGGCCGCCTGGTGCTGCTCGACTTCGGCATGGTGCTCCAGGTCGAGCGCGACACCCGGCGGCGGCTGGTCGAGACGGTGCTCGCCGCCGCGCGCCAGGACGTCGACGGCGTTATCAACGGCTTCTACGAGCTCGGTATCCTCGACCCCGATGTCGATCGCGGCACCGTGCGCGACGCGGCACAGAGCCTCATGGCGGTCTCACTCAAGGACGAGACGTCGCCGCGGCAGATCCAGCGGCTGGTCGAGCAGGTCCTGAACACGTTCTACGAGTGGCCGCTGATGCTGCCGTCGAACCTGGTCTACTTCGGGCGGGCGGGCGTGCTCGTCGAGGGAATCGGACTCCGGTACGATCCGAACTTCAACGCGCTCGCGATGGCCCGGCCGGTCCTTGACCGCTCCGCGAAGCGGCTGATTCGGGGGGTGCTCGAGCAGGATCCGCGCACCCGGGTCACCGACTGGACTCAGGAGGCATTCACCCTCGCGCGGACCCTTCGCGACCTCGTCCGCCGGGTCGAGCGGGACGAGCTCCGGGTCCGCTGGCACCCGCGCGACACCCTCGAGCTCCAACGGTTCCTGGCGCAGCAGGTGCGGCGCGCCCTGCTGGCCCTGTTCGCGTTCACCGTCGCGGTCATCGCGAGCGTCGTCTACCTGGCGACGCGGCGGCTCGAAGTGCTCGTCCTGGGACTGCTCATCGCCTTCGGGATGTTCTTCGTCATCTTCCTCCTGCCGACCCACCTCTTCCAGAACCCGCTCCGTTTCCGGCGGCGCTGGCCGGCTCGCTGAGCGAGTCAGCATAGCGCTCTCGCCACCGGCGCAGCGAATCCGTCGACAGTTCGTCGAGCGTGCGGGACACCGCCGCGACCGCGTCCATGGCGAGCGCCAGGAGGGCGCGGTCGGGGTCCGTGGCCGCGGAATCCCTGCTGCCGGCCAGCGAGAACATGACGATCTGGAGGTGGTTGTTGATCCGATCGCGCAGCAGCCCGCGGACTTCGGCGATCAGCTCGCGGCGCACGCGGGCCGCACGGCGGCGCAGCAGCCAGTGGAGCCAGCCCTGAAGCACGCAGGCCGCGAGCGCCGCGCCGGCCAGTTCCTGGGTATTCGTTCCGAGTTCCAGGGCCAGCGGCACCATGAGCGCCACGGCCAGGGCCACGCCCGAGAGATAGAGCTCGAGGTGCGCGGTGAGGTGCGCCTCCACCCGGCGGCGCCATCGCGGCCGGACAGGAGGGCGCCCCCCCTTGCGGAGGGGCGTTTGGAGAGGGAGGAACGTCGGTCGGTTCAGGCGGACTTGAGCTTGGTGAGCACTTCGTTGTCGAGCCGGCCGGTCACCGGCAGCTTGTTCTGCTTCTGGTACTTCTTGAGCGCCTTCCGGGTATCGGCGTTGAACTGGCCCGTGGGCTTGCCCTTGTAGAACCCGGCCTTGGCGAGGCCCTCCTGGGCCTCCTTGATCTGGTCGGTGCTCCACGTCATGGACTGGCTCGTCGACTTGTTCATCGCGGAGGTGCTGCTCGAGTCGAGCTTCGCGTGGACGGTCGGAGCATGGCTCGTGGCGGACGGCGACGGCTTGGACGGCGCCGCGGAAGTCTGGGCCGAGAGCGCGCTCGCGGAGAGCGAAGCCACGACAAGGGCGGAAGCGAGGGCGAGTGATCGGAACATGGATTCCTCCTCTGGAGTACGGCGGCCGTCCGGGGCGGGCGGCTGCAGGGGACGTCCCGGAGGAAGGGCAAGCCATATGCCAACGGTGAGAGGCCAGCGAGGGCGCTTCGAGAGGCAGTCGGCGCTCATTGGCGAGCCATGGCGCGCCACTCTGTCCCGCGCGGGACAGAGTGGCTTCAGTCGAAGCGGCGGGGCAGGTTCCAGCGCTGAATCATGCGGCTCAACGTCCGGCGGCTGATGCCGAGCACCCTGGATGTCTCGTCGCGATTGCCGCGCAGAGCGGTCAGCACCTGCAGCACGTGCCGCCGGTCGACCTCCTCCAGCGACTGGAGCCGGTCGTCCACGCCCGCATCGGCCGGCGCGCCGGTATCCGGGTCGGCAGCTGCCGGAAACACCAGCGGCGCGTCCGGCGCCGTTTCGGCGCCTCGTACCAGCGGCGTGAGGTGCTCCGGACCGATCACATCCTGCTCCGCGAGCAGCATGGCGCGCTCTAGCACGTTCTGCAGCTCCCGGATATTCCCCGGCCACTCGTACGCCAGCAGGCGGCGTTGGGCCTCGGGATCCACTGCGACCGGCCCGCGGCCGTGGCGCGCCGTCAGCTCGCGCAGGAAATGATCGATCAGGAGCGGGATATCCTGTCGCCGCGCGCGGAGCGGCGGCAGCGTGAGCGTCACGACGTTGAGCCGATAGTACAGATCCTCGCGAAAGCGCCCCTGCCGGACCAGGTCCGGCAGGTCGCGGTGCGTGGCCGCCAGCACCCGCACGTCCACCCGCACCGCGGTCTCCGAGCCCACCGGGACGATCTCGTGCTCCTGGAGCGCGCGCAGCAGCCGCGCCTGGAGCCCCGGCGAGATGTCGCCGATCTCATCGAGGAACAGCGTGCCGTGGTCCGCCTCGCGGAACAGTCCGGGCCGCGCGGTGGCGGCGCCGGTGAACGCGCCGCGCACGTGGCCGAACAGCTCACTCTCCAGCAATCCCTCCGCGAGGGCGGAACAGTTGACCGCGACGAAGCGCTGGTCGGACCGCGCGGAGAAGTGGTGAAGCGTCCGGGCCACCAGCTCCTTGCCGGTGCCGGTCTCGCCGAAGACCAGCACCGTGGCCTGCGCGGGCGCCACCCGCGCCAGCGTCTTCATCACGTCGATGATGGCCGGGCTATGGCCGACGAGTGCCGGCCCTCCGGCCGGCCCCGTGGGCGACGCGGGCTCGGCACCGCCGTCCCGGCGCAGGCCGGCCAGCTTGCGGCGTCCCAGCGAGCGCGCGAGCGTCTCCCGTAGCGCGGCGATGTCGTACGGCTTGCTGATGAAGTCGTACGCGCCGGCGCGGATGGCTTCGCCTGCAGCGGTCGCGTCGCCGAAGGCGGTCAGGACCAGCACGAGCGCGCCGGGGTCCCGCTCGCGCAGCAGCTTGAGCAGGTCGAGCCCGCTCTTCTCGGGCATGCGGAGGTCGGTCAGGACGGCGTCGAACGGTCCCGCCTCCTCGACCTTGGCCAGCGCCTCATCGGCGGAGAGCGCGGGGACGACCTCGTACGCTTCCCGCTCCAGTACCTCCGCAAGCAGCCGGCAGGCCTCCTCGTCGTCATCCACCAGCAGCAGCCGGGCGTGGCGTGCAGAGGGCAGGGTCGTCATACGGTTTCCTCGACCGGCAAGGTGAGCCGCCAGCGTACGCCTCGCGCGGTTGGCACGTGGATCAGGTCTCCGCCGAGCATCCGGGCAAGCCGCCGGCTGACCGCGAGGCCGAGCCCGGTGCCCAGCGGTCCCTTCGTGGTCGAGAACGGCCGAAAGAGATTGGTGGTCGCCTCGGCGTCGAGGCCCGGGCCGTCGTCCTGTACGTCGATGTACGCCTGGTGGTCCGCGTGGCCGGTGGCGATCGTCACCGTCCCGCCACCGGGCAGCGCCTCGATGGCGTTCTTGAGGAGGTTGAGCAGGATCTGCTCGACCATGGCGGGGTCGCAAGTGGCGAGCACCGGCTGGCCGCCGTCCTGGGGCAGGTGCGTCCGGACCCGCGCCTCGCAGAGACTCGGCTCGAAGAACCTGGTCATCCGGAGCGCGATGGCATGGAGGTCCTCCCGTTGTCTCAGCGGCGTGGGCCAGGGGCCACGGTCGAGTCCCGCACGAACGATTCCGGCGACCCTATCCACCTGCGCGAGCAGCAGCCGTGTGCGCTCCATGCCTTTCGGATCGTGCTGAGCCTCGAAGTCGTCGCGCAGCAGCTGCAGGTGGCCGCTGACCGTGTTGAGCGGCGTTCCGATCTCGTGCGCGAACACTGCCGCCGTCTCATGCATGAGCGCGAGCCGGTCGAGCCCGCGGGCGCGTTCCTCGAGTGTGAGCAGCATCGCGCGGGCGGCACTCTCGCGCTCGCGTGCCGCCAGGGCGGCGCGCATCCGGTTGTAGCGTCGTGTGAGCTCGCGGAATTCCGGCGGGCCGATCTCCTGCGCGGCGGGCGCTCCGGTCGCGCCGCCATGCGCCGCGGCCATGGCACTCCCCAGGGCCGCCAGCGGCCGTCCGACCCAGCGCGCCGTCATGACCGCCACGAACAGCGCTACCAGCAGTGCCGACAGGAGGGCGAGCAGGTAGGCCCGCCGGCGCTCGAGCCGTGCCCAATCCTGCAGCCGCCGGGTCGAGACCCGTACGTCCAGCACGCCGTAGGGCCGTGGCATCCCGAGCGGCAGCACCACCTGCCAGGCCGGTGATGATCCTCCCTGCAGGTGCACCTCGGGCGCGCGTCGAGTGAGGGCCGCATAGGCCCAGCGCCCGGCCGGTGTGGAGTCCGACAGCCCGCTCGCCGCGGCGGGCACGAGCCGGGAGCTGCGAAACACGTAGACCATCGCCTGGGACTCCGTGCTCCGGTGACGCGACCACCCCTCGAGTCCCTGCGTGAGGCCCACGGCCTCGCCGTGCGGCGCGCTCCGCATGAGCAGCGTCGCGAGCGTGTTCGCAAGGGTCACCGTCTCCAGCCGGAAGTCCTCGAGCCGGGTGCGTGCCGACCACCAGAGCGCGATCTCGGTGGCGCCGGTGACGAGCACGATCGCCATCGCGGCCGTGAGCACCGCCAAGCGCCGGGGCAGGCCCATCGGCATCAGGCCGGCTCCACTGCCCGTCGCCGCGCCAGCTCGCGCATTCCGTGGCGGCCGAGGAGTCCTACGCCTACCAACAGCACGGGGAGAACCTGCACGGCCTGAAGGGCGACCCCCGCGGCCACGGCGCGCGAGGCCTCGATGCCCGCCGGCCGGAGTCCGAGCACGACCGCGCCCTGCACCACGCCCACGTTGCCGGGCGTGAGCCGAAGGATGCCCCCGACGTTGGACAGGACCAGTGCGAGCACCGAGAGGGCGGGGCTGATTTTCGCGCCCGTGGCCACGATCGACCAGTGGTAGGTGGCCCACTGAAGCCCCCACGAGCCGACGTTGAGGGCGAGCGGCGCGACGAGCTGCGCGGTGGACCAGCCGGGTGCCGCGCCCTCGCCGCGTCCCGGCCGGAGCCACGGGATCCAACGCAGCAGCGCGAGCGCGCCGCCGATGAGCAGGACGCCCCCGCCGAGCAGGCGCCAGCCGTGCTCCGAGGTCACGCCCGCGACGACCCCGAGCAGGAAGATGCCGAGCGCCGCTGCCTCCACGATGCGGCTGGCTACGACCGAGCGCGCGGCGAGTCCCGCGGCGACACCGTCTCGGCTCGACGCGAGGTGGATGCGGCCGGCCTCACCACTCATGGCGACGCCGATCGCGTTGATCGCCGCTCCCGCGAACGTCGCGGCCTGGGCGGTTCGGAAGGAGAGCGGGCCGAACGGCCGGACGAGCAGTTGCCAGGCCCAGGCCTTGGCCGCGAGCGACAGCAGGTTGATCGCGCCCGCGGCGGCGAGCAGTCCCCAGTCCGCTCCGGCGAGCGTGTTCCACGTGACGAGCCAGGGGAACCGAGCGGCGTAGTGCAGGGCTGCGAGGGCCAGCACCAGGCCGATGATCCACAACCATCGGGGGTGCTTCAGCCATCCGGGGCGCTTCACGCGCGGTCTTGGCGGTGAGGCGGTCGACCTTCGTAACCCATCGTACGGCTGCCCTCGGTGAGGCCGGCCAGTGGCTCGGCGTTCGGCGTGCAGCCGTGGAATCTAGCCACGGCCGATGGCCTCGGGTCTCACGGGGTCCGCGCATGCGCGGGGAGGGGGCAAGAATGCGGCCAATGGTGGAAGGCCGGCTTCCTCGGCAGATTCTCCTCGCATAGCTGACGGCGCAAGCCGTTCTGTCCCGTTCGTCGGCTTCACCAAGCCATTCTGTCCCGCGAGGTCCCTCATCGAACCGCGCGCCTCGGCGCTGCGCGACATCGCGCGCCTGTTCCTCAAGCTGGGTCTGGTGGGCTTCGGCGGACCGGCTGTCCATATCGCGCTGATGCGTGACGAGGTCGTCCGGCGGCGCGGGTGGATGGCCGACGACGAGTTCATGGACGCGGTCGGCGCCGTCAACCTTCTGCCGGGCCCGAACTCGACCGAGCTCGCGCTCCACATCGGCCGGCGGCAAGCAGGCACCGCGGGGCTGCTGGTGGCGGGCGCGTGCTTCATCCTGCCGCCGATGGCGCTCGTCCTCGTCTGCGCCTGGGCGTACGTGCGCTACGGGCATCTTCCCGCGGTGCTCGGCGCGTGGGCCGGAGCCCAGCCGGTCGTCGTCGCGGTAGTGGCGATGGCCCTCGTGGGCTTCGCCCGAACGGCGCTCCGGACGATACCCGGGGTCGTCGCGGGACTCCTGGCGCTGGTGCTCGCGGCGCTGGGCGTGCACGAGCTCGCGGTCTTGCTGGCCGCGGGACTCCTGGTCCTCGCGGTCAGAATGCCCTCGCGGATAGGCGGTGCGGCAGCCGGCGTGGCGGCGTTCGTGCCCTGGCTCCCGGCGGGGGTTCCCGCCGCCGCGGTTCCCGGGCTCGGCTGGCTCTTTCTTTTTTTCTTCAAGACCGGCGCGGTGCTCTACGGCAGCGGCTACGTTCTGCTCTCGTTTCTTCGCGGTGGCCTGGTGGAGCGGGGCGGCTGGCTCACCGAGGCGCAGCTGCTCGACGCCGTGGCGGCCGGCCAGCTCACGCCGGGACCGGTCTTCACGACGGCCACGTTCATCGGCTATCTGCTGCATGGCGTGCCCGGCGGACTGGTGGCCACGCTCGGGATATTCCTCCCTGCATTCCTGCTCGTGGGGGTGAGCGGGGCGCTCATTCCCTGGCTCCGCCGATCGCCGCCGGCGCGGGCATTCCTCGACGGCGTGAACGCGGGCTCGGTGGCACTCATGGCCGTAGTCACGTGGGAGCTGGGCCGGCACGCGCTTACTTCGCCCTGGCTGGGGGCGCTGGCCGCAGCGAGCGTGCTCCTGCTCCGGGCCGGAGTAAATTCCTCGTGGCTCGTGGCGGGTGGCGCGCTCGCGGGCGCGTTGCTTCGCTAGGCCGCCCGACTCGCGGACCCACGCCGACCTCAGGAGTCGCGTTTGCTGATACCGAAGCTGATGACCACGCTCAAGAGCTACGACCGCGCGCAGTTCGTGGCGGACCTCGGCGCGGGCATCATCGTGGGCATCGTGGCGCTGCCGCTGGCGATCGCCTTCGCCATCGCCAGCGGCGTGACGCCCGATCGCGGGCTCTACACCGCCGTGATCGCCGGCTTCCTCATTTCGGCCCTGGGCGGCTCGCGCGTGCAGATCGGCGGCCCGACGGGCGCATTCGTCGTCATCGTGTACGGCATCGTGCAACGCTATGGCGTGGACGGGCTCATGGTGGCGACGATGATGGGCGGCGTCATCCTGGTGGGCTTCGGCCTGGCGCGTCTGGGCGGGGCGATCAAGTTCATTCCGTACCCCGTCGTCACCGGGTTCACCAGCGGCATCGCGCTGATCATCTTCTCGAGCCAGGTCAAGGATCTGCTGGGGCTCGACATGGGCCCGCTGCCCGCGGAGTTCCTCGGCAAGTGGGGCGAATATGCCCACCACCTCGACAGCGTCAATCTTTCGGCCGTCCTCGTGGCGGGCGTCACCCTCGTCATTCTGTTGCTGTGGCCGCGGCTCAATGTGCGGATCCCGGGGCCGTTCGTCGCCTTGCTCGCCACCACCGCCATGGTGCATCTGCTCGCGCTGCCTGTCGAGACGATCGGCAGCCGGTTCGGCGCCATCGACGCCGGTATTCCGCGTCCGTCGTTCCCCAGCGTGTCCTTCGCCACCGTGACCGCGCTGGTGGGGCCCGCGTTCACGATCGCGCTCCTCGCGGGGATCGAATCGCTGTTGTCGGCGGTGGTGGCCGACGGCATGATCGGGGGCAAGCACCGGTCCAACATGGAGCTGGTGGCGCAGGGCGTCGCGAACATCGCCGCGCCGCTGTTCGGCGGCATTCCCGCCACCGGCGCGATCGCGCGCACGGCCACCAACGTGAAGAATGGCGGCCGGACGCCGGTTGCGGGGATCATCCACGCGCTCACTCTCCTGATCATCACGGTGTTTTTCGGCCGCTGGGCGGGCCTGATCCCTCTGGCCACCCTGGCCGGCATCCTGGTGATCGTCTCCTACCACATGAGCGAGTGGCGGACCTTCCGCTCGGAGTTCCGCGCGCCCAAGAGCGATCTGGCGGTGTTGCTCACAACATTCTTTCTCACCGTGCTGGTCGACCTCACGGTCGCGGTGGAGGTGGGCATGGTCCTGGCCGCGTTTCTCTTCATGCGCCGGATGGCGGAAGTGTCCACCGTCAGCGTGCTTGGGCGGGAGTTCGATGAGAGCGATGACGAGGGGGAAGGTGACCCAAACTCGGTCCGGCGCAGAGAGGTGCCGCCCGGGGTCGAGGTCTACGAGATCAACGGACCGTTCTTCTTCGGTGCCGCGGAGAAGTTCAAGGAGACGATCACCGAGCTCCGGCGGACGCCCAAGGTCCTCATCATCCGCATGCGGAACGTGCCGGCCATGGACTCGACCGGGCTCAACGCCCTGCGTGACGTGGTCGTCCGGTTCCGACGCGCTGGCACGCGCGTCATCCTCTCGGACGTCCACGCGCAACCCATGCTCGCCCTGCAGCGCTCCTCCCTGGCGGACGAGCTTCCCGAAGACGCTCTGGTCGGAAACATCGATGACGCGCTCAACGCCGCGCGCGCTCATCTGGGCCTGGCCCCCGTCCCACGCGCCGCCTCTGCGGTCCCCACCGTGGCGCGCGAAGATCGGCGCCGGCAGCCGCGCCCGCCCGGTTGAGGCCGTGTGAGCTTCGAGCACCTCATTCTGCGCTACGGCCTCGCCGCGGTCTTCGTCGGTGCGGCTGTCGAGGGCGACCTCACCCTCATCCTGGCGGGCGTGGCCGCCCACCTCGGCTACTTCTCCTTTCCTACAGCGCTCGCCGCCAGCGTGCTGGGCGGACTCCTCGGGGACCTCGCCTGGTACGCCCTGGGCCGCAGGCGCGGCCCGCAGTTCCGGGCCGGCCGGCTCTACCGGCGTGTCGGCCACCGGATCGAGATCCTCGCCCGCCGGCTCGGGCCAGCGGAGCTCATCGCGTCCCGCTTCGTGTACGGTACCAAGGCTGCAAGCATGGTGTTCTGGGGCCTCAATGGGATGTCGCTGCCGCGGTTCCTGCTGGTGGACGCGATCGGCTGCGTGCTCGGGTCGCTGGTCTTTACGGGGCTCGGTTATGCCGTGAGCGGAAGCGCGACGGTCCTGCTCGGCCGCGTGCGACGGGTGGAGCGCTGGCTGCTGGGGGCGGTCCTGGTGGGTGCGTTGCTGGTGTTCGTCATCCACTGGACGGCAAAGAAAGAGCTGCACGTCGATGAGGAGGAGGGAACATGAGGTTCGGGGAGCGCCTGAGGTGCAACCGTTAGCAGTTCGGCTTGCCTCCACCCCTCTCTCAGGCGACTTTTCCGTCATGGATCCCGACCTCCTCCTCGCGGGACTGCGCACCGGCAATACGGCAGCCCTGGCCCGCGCGATCTCGGTGGTCGAGAATGGACGGGCGGGCTTCGAGCGCTTGCTCGCCGACGTCCATCCACTCCTCGGTCGGGCTCGCCGCGTGGGGATCACGGGGCCGCCGGGCGCCGGGAAATCCACCCTGGTCGAACGCCTCGTCACCACCTACCGGCAGGCTGGACTCCGCGTGGCCGTGGTGGCCGTGGATCCCACCAGTCCCTTCACCGGCGGCGCGCTGCTGGGCGACCGCATTCGGATGGAGTCCGTGGCGCTCGATCACGGCGTGTACATCCGTTCCATGGGCAGCCGCGGGTCACTTGGTGGTCTTGCCACGACGACTCGCGAGGTCTGCGATCTCCTCGATGCCGCCGGGTTCGACATGATCCTCGTGGAGACGGTCGGCGTCGGGCAGTCGGAGCTCGACGTCGCCCGCATGGCGGATTCGACGGTGCTCGTGCTGGTGCCGGAGTCGGGCGATGGTATCCAGGCCCTCAAATCGGGAGTCATGGAGATCGCCGATCTCTTCGTGGTCAACAAAGCCGACCGCGCCGGTGCCGAGAAGCTGCGGCAGGAGATCGAGATCACGCTGGGGATCCGGCGGGGCAGTGCGTTCCGAGGTATGGCGGGACACCACGGACGGTCGGACGGTCGGACGGTCGGTAAGACGGTCGGACCGTCCGACCGTCCCTCCTGGTCCCCCCCGTGATCCTCGCCGTCGCCGCCAAGGGCGACGGCGTCGCCGAGCTGATCGAGGGCCTCGATCGTCACCACGCGTGGCTCGCCGCGAGCGGGACGCTCGATGCGCGCCGCCGCCGGCGACTGCTTGACCGGACGCGGGAAGTCGTGGAGCGGGCCACCCGCCGCTGGATCTGGGACGAGACCCGGGCGGACGAGCGCATTGCCGAACGGCTCGATGAGATCGTGGCGGGGCGGGTGAGTCCGTATGAGGTGGCCGCGGAGGTACTCGACGGCCTCAAACAGGGCGAGCGCATATGACGACCTGGAGCACCGAACATGATGCGGATGCCTCCCGCCGCCTGGACGACCAGGAGCGCGAGCTCGCGCGGCTCCGCGCGGAGGTTGCGGTCTGGCGAGCGGCCGCGTCCGGCCTCCCCACCCGCACGGACAGCGATTTCACGTCGGTCTCCGGCCGCTCGGTCGAGCCGGTATACACGCCGCTCGACCTGCAGCCCGGACTGCATGAAGCCGCCGGGCTTCCAGGCGAATACCCGTTCACCCGCGGGATCCACCCGACGATGTACCGGGGCCGGCTCTGGACGATGCGGCAGTTCGCCGGCTTCGGCACGGCCGCCGATACCAACGAGCGGTACAAGTTCTTGCTCGAGCGCGGGCAGACCGGACTCTCGGTCGCATTCGACTTTCCGACCCTGATGGGGTACGACGCCGACCATCCGCGGTCGGAGGGCGAGGTGGGCAAGTGCGGCGTCGCCATCTCGAGCCTGGCCGACATGGAGACCCTGTTCGACGGGATCCCGCTCGACCGCGTCTCGACCTCCATGACGATCAACGGCCCGGCCGCGATGCTGTTCTGCTTCTACGTCGCCGCCGCGGAGCGCCAGGGCGTACCGATCGTCCAGCTCCAGGGCACCATCCAGAACGACATCCTCAAGGAATACATGGCGCAGCACGCCTGGATCTTCCCGGCGGAGCCTGCGCTCAAGATCATCGTCGACCTGTTCGAGTGGGCGGCGGAGCACACCCCGAAATGGAACACGATCTCCATCTCGGGCTACCACATCCGGGAGGCGGGATCCACCGCCGCCCAGGAGCTCGCGTTCACGCTGGCCAACGGGTTCTGTTACGTCGAGCACGGGCTGGCCCGCGGTCTCGCCGTCGACTCGTTCGCGCCCCGCCTGTCGTTCTTCTGGGACATCCACAACGATTTCTTCGAGGAGATCGCCAAGCTCCGCGCCGCGCGGCGGATCTGGGCTCGGCACATGCGCCAGCGCTATGGCGCGCGGGACGCGCGGAGCTGGCGGATGCGTTTTCACTGCCAGACCGCCGGTGTGACGCTCACCGCCCAGCAGCCGCACAACAACGTGGTGCGGGTGTCGTACCAGGCGCTCGCCGCGGTGCTCGGCGGCACCCAGTCGCTTCACACCAACGCGCTCGACGAGACGCTCGCGCTGCCCACCGAGGAGTCGGTCCGCATCGCGCTCCGGACGCAGCAGATCCTGGCCTACGAGACCGGCGTCCCCAACGTCGCCGACCCGCTGGGCGGATCCTACTACGTGGAGGCGCTCACGGACGGGCTCGAGCGCGAGGCCGAGGGATTGTTCGCCGAGATCGAGGCCCAGGGCGGCGTGGTCCGGGCGATCGAGTCCGGCTGGTTCCAGCGTCAGATCGCGACGAGCTCGATGCGGTTCCAGGGCGAGGTGGAGCGGGGCCTGCGGACCGTCGTGGGCTTGAACGACTTCGTAGAGGAGGCGGAAGCGCCGGTCGAGATCCTCAAGGTGGGGGACGCGGCCGAGCAGACTCAGCGCGAGCGGCTTGCCCGCGTGCGCTCGGAGCGGGACTCGGCGTTGGTCGAGTCGCGCCTCGGGGAGCTGCGGCGCGCCGCCGCCGAAGACCGAAACATTATTCCAGCCATGCTCGATTGCGCACGTGCCTACTGCACGCTGTTCGAGATCCGGCATGTGCTCGAGGATATCTATGGCAGTTACCGGGAGCCGATCTTCTTCTGACGGCAGACGGATGGCGGGGCGGACGGCGGCACGGCCGGCGGCGCGGACGTCGGGCAATGGGCGCGGGCGGGCACGAGAGGTCGTACCCGAGGTGGCCGAGCGGCTGGCGCGGCTCGCCGCCGTGCCCCCGGGCGCGCACCGGGTGGTCAGCTGTTACCTGAAGCTGGAGCCGCGGGACCGGAGCCGCGGGAAGTACCTGATCAAGGTCAAGAATCGCGTACGCGAGGTGACCCAGGCCCTGCCAAGACTCGGCCTGCCGCGCGGCGTACAGGACGCGATCGTCCGGGATCTCGAGCGGATCCAGGACTATCTCCGGGCGCCAGCGAATCTGCCGTCGTCGCTTGGTATCGCGCTGTTCGCCTGCGAGACCATCGGCCTGTTCGAGGCGCTGCCGCTGCCGGTGGTCTACCGTTCGCGCCTGGCCGTGGATGCGACGCCGCTCGTCCGCGAGCTCGCGTCGGTCGAGGAAGAGTTCGGTCGTCTGCTGACGGTGGTGCTGGACCGGATGGGTGCCCGGTTCTTCGAGGTCACGGCCTACGACACCCGGGAATTGTCCGGCCTCCGCGCCGACAGCACCCGGGGCGGGCGGTTCCACGGCGACCAGAGCGGCTCGGGCTGGGGGGAGCACACCTACCACAACCGGATCCGCACCGAGAAACAGCGGCACTACGAAGCCATCGCGCGTGAGCTGTTCATGCTGGACCGCCGGCAGCCGGCGCATGGGATCGTGATCGCGGGGACGGGCACTGACGCCGGGGCGGTAGAGCCGTTCCTGCACAATTATCTCGTGGAGCGCGTCATCGGTACCGCTCGGCTCAATCCCAAGGAGGCGACGCCCGCCGCCGTCCACGCCGCCACGCTCGCCGTCCGAGAGGCGTGGGAGCGCGAGGAAGAGCGCGCGCAGGTGGGCGAGATGCTCGAGGGGTTGGGCAGTGGATGGAGCGTGAATGGGATGGACCCGACGCTCCACGCGCTGTCGCGAGGGCAGGTGCGCACGCTGCTCGTGCACGCCGATGCCAGCGAGCCCGGCTTCCGCTGCGGCGAATCCGGCCGGCTGGCACGCACCGAGCGCGAATGCCGGAATGAGGGCGAGCCGGTACCGGTGCTCGACATCGTGGACGACGCGATCGAGGAGGCGCTCCGGCAGGGGGTCGACCTCAACGTGGTCTACGAGACCGAGGCGCGCGCATCGGTGGACGGGCTGGCGGCGCTGCTCCGATTCCGCTGACCGCGTGATCGTCGAGCACGACGTGCCGCTTCGCGCGGTCCTGTTCGACGCCGGGAACACGCTGCTGTTTCTCGATCACCCGCGCATGGCCGCAGCGGTCGGGGCGGCGCTGGGTCTGCCGCTCACCGGCCCCACCCTGGCGGCGGGCGGGGCCGCCGCGTCCCGGGCGATGGAAGCGCCACGGGTCGACGACCGTGCACGCGCCACGGCCTACCTGGAGGCGCTTTTCCTCGAGGCGGGCGTGCCGGCCGAGCGCCTCCCGGAGGTGAGGAGCTGCCTGTCGACCCTGCACCTGGAGCGGCACCTCTGGAGCGGTACCGCCGGCGACACGCACGACGCCCTCGCGCGGCTCCGGGCCGCCGGGCTCAAGCTCGGGGTGGTCTCGAACAGCGATGGACGGGTCGCGGAGGCGCTCGAGGCCGCCGGCCTCCAGGGATACTTCGATGTCGTGGTCGACTCGGCCCTGGTCGGGGTCGAGAAGCCCGATCCCGCTATCTTCCGGGCCGCGCTCGACGTCCTCGACGTCCCGCCGGCCGAGGCGCTCTACCTGGGCGACCTGTACGACGTGGACGTCCTGGGCGCGAACGCCGCCGGCATTCCGGCGGTGCTGCTCGTGCCGCCCGGCGCTCCGCGGCCGGCGGGGTGTGCCACCGTCGGCTCGCTCCAGGAGCTGGCCGACGACCTGCTCAAGGAGAGACTGGCCTCATGACGGCTGCACCCACGTATGGCTCCGGACCCTCGCGGCCGCTGCCTCGCCCGATCCGGGTGCTCGTCGCCAAGCCGGGGCTCGACGGCCACGACCGAGGCGCCAAGGTCGTCGCCGCGGCGCTCCGCGACGCGGGAATGGAGGTCGTCTACACTGGGCTGCACCAGACGCCCGAGATGATCGCGACCGCGGCGGTCCAGGAGGACGTCGACGTGGTCGGGCTCTCGATTCTCTCGGGGGCCCACATGACCCTCTTCCCCCGGGTCCGCCAGCTGCTCGATTCCATGGGGCGCCCCGACGTGCTGGTGACCGGCGGCGGCATCATCCCTGCCGAAGACATGGACGCGCTCCGGGAACGCGGCATCGGGCAACTGTTCGGCCCGGGAACGCCCACCTCCGATCTCATTACCTACATCACCTCGTGGGCGTCCGAACACCTGGAGCGGTAAGCCGCCTCCGGGCGCTCACCGACGAATACCGGCAGCTCGCCGAGCGCCTGCGCGCGGGGGGCGGCGCGGCGCGCGTCGCCAAGATGCACCAGCAGGGGAAGCTGGCGCCGCGGGAGCGGGTGGCAAAGCTGCTCGATCCGGACACACCCTGGCTCGAGCTCGGATTGCTCGTGGCCTACGACCAGTACGATGGGCAGGCGCCCGGTGCCGGTGTCATCACCGGCGTCGGCGTGGTCGAAGGTCGCGAGGTGGTGGTCGTCGCCAACGACGCGACGGTGAAGGCGGGTTCCTGGTGGCCCGAGACCATCCGCAAGATCCTCCGCGCGCAGGAAGTGGCGATGCGCCAGCGGATTCCGATCATCTACCTGGTCGACAGCGCCGGTGTGAACCTGCCGTATCAGGGTGGGGTCTTCCCCGGTCAGTACGGCGCCGCCCGCATCTTCTACTACAACTCGATCATGCGCCGGTACCTTCACGTCCCGCAGATCAGCGCGGTGATGGGAAGCTGCATCGCGGGCGGCGCGTACCTGCCCGCGCTGTCCGACGTGATCTTCATGGTCGAAGGCACCAGCTTCATGGGCCTCGGCGGCCCCAACCTCGTGAAGGGCGCGACCGGACAGACGATCGACGCGGAGACCCTAGGCGGCGCCGTCACCCACACCGACGTGAGCGCCGTCGCGCACTACCGTGCCGCCAACGACGCGGACTGCTTGGTCCGGATCAGGGCCTACGTCGCACGGCTGCCCCGACTCGACGGCATTCGCCATCAAATTCGGCCACCGATGCCGCCGGCCCGTCCGCCCGAGGCGCTGTACGACCTTCTGCCGCAGGACCACCGGCTCTCGTACGATATGCGGCATGTGCTCGAGGCCCTGCTCGACGGCGGCGCCCTCGACGAGTTCCAGCCCGGCGTGGCGCGGGAGATGCTGTGCGGCCATGCCCACATCGAGGGTTGGCCGGTGGCGGTGATCGCCAACCAGCGCGGCATCATCAAGGGCCGGGCCGACGAGCGGCCGCGATTCGGCGGTATCGTCTACACCGGCAGCGCCGAGAAGGTCGCCTACTTCATCGAGACCGCCAGCCGCGAGCGCCTGCCGATCCTCTTCGTGCAGGACGTGAGCGGGTTCATGGTCGGCCCCGAGGCCGAGCAGAGCGGGATCATTCGCGCCGGCGCCCGCTTCGTCGAAGCGATGGCGACCGCGGCGGTGCCCAAGATCGTCCTCACGGTCAACCACGCCTCCGGCGCCGGCTACTACGCGATGGCGGGCCAGGGCTTCGATCCTGACTTCATCCTCTCCTGGCCGACCGGCCGCATGGGGGTGATGGAGGGTGAGGCCGCGGTCATGGCCGTGCACGGCACCGAGATCGACCGGGCCCAGCGCGAGAAGCGCAAGCTCACGGCCGAGGTGCAGGCCTCCGTGGCCTCGATGCGCGCCGACTACGACGCCCAGCTCGATGCACGC
The DNA here is from genome assembly GCA_963728705.1 of uncultured Gemmatimonadales bacterium. Classification (GTDB taxonomy): domain Bacteria; phylum Gemmatimonadota; class Gemmatimonadetes; order Gemmatimonadales; family GWC2-71-9; genus CAVVWJ01. Next base: position 52,311 of record CAVSLY010000030.1, on the reverse strand, counting down.
TACGCAGCCGCGCGCGGGCAGGTGGATGCCATCCTCACGCCCGAAGAGACGCGTGACCAGCTCGCCTTCGCGCTCCGGATCGCCGCCAACTACGCCGGGCCGCATCTCGGCCCCTTCGTGCTCCCGCCGCTCGACGCGGCTTCCTCCCGCTAGGACCCGCATGCGTCCGTCGCTTCTCGCCGCTGCCATCGCTCCCGTGTTCGCCGCCACGCTCGCCTGTGCCTCCAGCCGGCCCCAGGCGTCAGGCCCCGTCCCGACGCCGAAGGCGGACAGCGCCGGCGTGGTGCCCTCGGGCACGACGCGGCCAGACCGCGCACCGTGCGGCCCCGCCGACGGGAGCGACGCCACCCGCCGCCGCGGCGACCGGCCGCCCGACGCCACACACCGGGGCGCCCGCCACGCCGCCCGCCGATTCGGTGCGGCGCGTGGCGCCGCCCGAGGTGGCGCACGCCCATGGCTGGATGCCGCTCGCGAGCACCGGCGTGGATCGGTTCCTTCGCGCCCACCCCGAGGCCGACGGCCGCGGGGTGCTGATCGGCATCCTGGACACCGGCATCGACCCGGGCGTGCCCGGCCTGCTGACCACGTCCACCGGCGAGTCCCGAAGATTCTCGACCTGCGCGACTTCTCCGACGAGGGCGCGGTCGCGCTCACGCGGGTGGCGCCGGCGGGCGACTCGGTCGAGGTCGGCGGTCGGCGCCTCGGCGGGTTCGGACGGGTCGCCGCGCTCAGTGCTGCGGGGCCGTACTACGCCGGCACCATCGCCGAGCTGCCGCTCGGTCCGCCGCCGGCGGCCGACCTCAACGGCAACGGCGCCGTGCGCGACACGCTGCCGATCGTCGTGGTTCGCGCGACCGACGGCTGGGTGCTGCTGGCCGATACCGACGGCGACGGCTCGCTCGCGAGCGAGCGGCCGATCCACGACTACCTCGTGGGCCGTGAAAGCTTCGGGTGGGCCCCCAAGGGCGGCCCTCCCCGCGTAAACGTCGCGGCCAACTTCGGCGCGGACGTCGCCACGCCCCAGCTCGATCTTTTCTTCGACACTGGCGGTCACGGCACCCACGTCTCCGGCATCGCGGCGGGTCACGACCTGTACGGCGTGCCGGGCTTCGACGGGGTGGCACCCGGCGCGCAGCTGCTCGGGCTCAAGATCGCGAACAGCGCACAGGGCGGCATCACGACCACCGGCAGCATGCTCCGGGCGATGGACTACGCCATCACGTTCGCCGAGGCCCGGCACCTGCCGCTGGTGCTCAACATGAGCTTCGGGGTGGGCAACGAGCTCGAAGGCCAGGCGCGGATCGACGGCATCGTGGACTCGGTCCTCGCCGCGCATCCGGATGTGGTGCTCACGATCAGCGCCGGCAACGACGGCCCGGGACTCTCGACGATCGGCTTTCCGGGCAGCGCCAGCCGCGCCATCAGCGTGGGCGCCACCCTCCCGTCGAGCTTCCTGCCTCCCGGTCCCGACCGGCGCGCCGCTCGCCCGACCAGCTCGCCTACTTCAGCTCGCGCGGCGGCGAGGTCGCGCGGCCCGATGTGGTGACCCCGGGCGTGGCCTACAGCACGGTGCCGCTCTGGAACGCCGGGGACGAGGTGGAGCAGGGCACCAGCATGGCAGCGCCGCACGCCGCCGGCCTGGCCGCGCTGCTCGAGTCGGCCGCCAGCCTAGCGCGGCGTCCGGTCAGCCGCACGCGAAGTGCGGCAGGCGCTCATGATTACTGCGCAGCCCACCACGGGCGCCACGTTCGTCGACGAGGGCAGCGGGCTCGCCGATGTCGACCGCGCTTGGCGCTGGCTCTCCACCGCGCCCACGGTGGCCGAGATTCGTGTCCGGGCCGTGGGTCCGGGCGATGCCACCGGCGCGGTGCTTCGTGGCGCTGGGCGGCCTGCCTGACACCGTGCAGACCTTCGAGCTGGTTCGCTCCGTGGGCACCGTCGCCGCGACGTATACGCTCCGGAGCGACGCACCCTGGCTCACCGCGCCGGCAGCGCTCACGCTCAAGGCCCGACGCACGACGCTGCAGCTCAAGGTTGCCCGAAAGGCGATCGCCGCGCCGGGCGTCGCGAGTCGGGACCATCACGGGGTGGGGCGCCGATACGCTCGCCGGCCCCGCCTTCCGACTGGTCGTCACGGTGATCGCCGCGGCGCCGGTGGCCCAGGGCACGCAGAAGCTGCGCGAGAAGGTCGCGCTGCCGGCCGGCGGCACGCTTCGGACCTTCTTCCAGGCCGACAGCGCGCGCCCGTTCGCGCTCGTGGTCGAGACCGGCGGCGCGGCCGAGCGTGCCCTGTCGTTCCTGCACGAGCCCGACGGCATGCCGTTCCGCGACGAGGGCGCCCGGTCGGCGGGCTTCGGCCCGCAGAGCGCTGAGTACGAGGCCGACTCGCGCGACGTGATACAGGGGTCCTATGAATCGGTCGTCGTGGCCCCGCCCAACGAGCCGCTGAGCGCCACGGTGTCGGTGAGCCAGTCGCCGCTCGCGCTCCAGGCCGTGCGGCGGGGCGAATCGGTGCACGCGAGCTTCACCAACCTCACCGGCGCCCCGGTCGACGCGTTGGTCGGAATGCACCTGGGTGGTGCCGCGCGGCTCGAGACGGTGACCGCCAGCGGCTCGGCGGCGCAGCGGATTCCCTTCGTCGTACCGAAATGGTCCCGCGGCGTGGTGATCGACATCGCGATGGACCGCGCGCAGTGGGGCCGGTTCACCGACTTCGGCGTGACGCTGTTCGATTCCCTCGGTCAACAGCTCGGCAAGCAACCGCTCAACTACGACTTCGGCCGCCTGCAGGTGGAGCTGCCCGAGGGCCATGGCGACGTCCCGGTGACGCTCGGCCTCTTCCCCGGCTTCGCCGATCCCGCCGGCGACCAGCGGTGGAGTCTCCGCGCCTCGATTCGGGTCTATGCCGACACGTCGGTCGTGCTGGCCCGGGCCGATACCGGCTCGGAGCGCATCGCGCCGCACGCCACGGCCACGGCCGACTTCGCGCTTACCTGCCTCACCCTGGCCGCTCGGCCCCAAATTCGTTCCCCTCGGTCTGCTGGTGGCGCGCGCGGACGACCGGAGCTGGACCCGCGAGATCGAGCTCACGCCCCCGGGCACGGCGCTCGTCCCGTGACGCCGGGTGACGGCCGCACCGTCCGCATCGCCGCCGGGCAGGGGTTCTGGGGCGACTGGCTCGAGGCGCCGGTCCGCCAGGTGCGCGGCGGCCCCATCGACTACTTGATGATGGACTACCTCGCCGAAGTGACGATGTCCATCATGCAGAAGCAGAAGTCGCGCGATCCGTCCGCGGGTTACGCGCGGGACTTCGTGCCGCTCATGGAGCGGATCCTGCCCGACATCGTCGAGCGCGGCGTCCGTGTCACCTCGAACGCGGGCGGCGTCAACCCGCGGGGCTGCGCCGAGGCCGTGCTGGGGGTCGCGCGCCGGCTGGGGCTCCCACGAAAGCTCCGCGTCGGGCTGGTCTCGGGCGACGACATCCTCGGCCGGCTCGACGAGCTGATCGGCCGCGGTCACCCGCTGAGCGACATGGAGACCGGGCGCCCGCTCGCCGACATTCGCGATCGCGTCCTCAGCGCCAACGCCTATCTGGGCATGGCGCCGATCGTCGAGGCGCTGAGGGGCAGGGCGGACGTCGTCGTCACCGGGCGGGTCACTGACACCGGACTCACGCTGGGCCCGATCTTCCACGAGTTCGGCTGGTCGCCGGACGACTGGGACAAGGTGGCGGCCGGAACGGTGGCGGGGCACATCATCGAATGCGGGGCGCAGGCCTCGGGCGGCAACCTGCTCAAGGGCTGGCGCAGCGTGAAGGGCCTCGCCGATCCGGGATTCCCGATCGCCGAGGCATCGGCGGACGGAAGTTTCGTCATCACGAAGCATCCGGGCACCGGCGGCGTCGTCTCGGTCGCCTCCGTCACGGAGCAGCTGGTCTACGAGATGGGCGATCCTCGGAGCTACATCACGCCCGACGGCGTCGCCGACTTCACGACCATTCAGCTCCGGCCCGCCGGGAGAAATCGGGTGCGCGTGAGCGGCATCCGTGGTGGTCCCCGAACGCCGATGCTCAAGGTCTCCATCGCCTACTTCTGGGGCTACAAGGCGGTCGGCACGCTGGTCTATGCCTGGCCCGAGGCGTTCGACAAGGCCAAGGCTGCCGACCGGGTCCTCCGCCAGCGGCTGGCCGACCTGGGCCTCTCGTTCGACCAGATCCTCACCGAGTTCGTCGGCGTCGACGCGACCCATGGCCGGCTCAGCGGGCCACCGCATCCCAACCTGCCGGAGGTGCAGCTCCGGGTCGGCGTGCGCGCCCGCGAGAAGGCGCCGGTCGAGCGGTTCACCCGCGAGATCGCGCCGCTGGTTCTCACCGGACCCCCCAGCGTCACCGGCTTCGCCGGCGGCCGCCCGGCCGTCGAGGAGGTCGTGGCCTACTGGCCGGCGCTGATCGACCGGCGCGAGATCGAGCCGCACGTCCGGGTCGAGATCCTGGAGGCATGACCGTGGCCAAGACCGCCGCAGGGCGCAAAGGCGCCGCCCCACCCGCCCGCTCCAGCTGCGCTACCTGGCGCACGCCCGCTCGGGAGACAAAGGCAACACCGCCAACGTCGGTCTCATCGCCCTCGACCCCGAGTACTATCCCCTCCTCGTGCGGGAGGTGACGGTGGCACGCGTGGCCCGGCATTTCAAGGGGATGGTCAACGGCGTCGACCGGTTCGAGCTACCCAATCTGCACGCGCTGAATTTCCTGCTGCACGAGGCGCTCGACGGGGGCGGCACGATCTCGCTCAAGACCGACGCCCAGGGCAAGGTCTATTCGACCGCGCTGCTCCGAATGGAGATTCCGGTGCCGGTTGCGCTCGCCCGGCGGCTGGCACGGGCATGACCGAGGGCACCGTCCCGCTCCGGTCGGCGCTGGCGGGCGGCGTGCTCACCCTCACGCTCGACCGCCCCGAGAAGCGCAACGCGCTCAGCTGGTGCCATGGTGGAGGCGCTGCACGCGGCACTGGAGCGGGCCGACCTCGACGCCGAAGCGCGGGTCGTGGTGCTGCGCGGGGCGGGGAAGGACTTCTGTGCCGGCGCCGACCTCGACGAGTTGCTCGCCTCGGCCGACCTGACGCTGGCGGAGAACGAGGCGACGGCGGCTAGGCTGGGTGCCCTGTTCGGACGGATGCGGGCGCTGCCCAAGCCGGTCCTCGCGGTTGTGCATGGCCGGGCGCTTGCGGGCGGCGCAGGACTGGTGACGGCCTGCGACATCGCGATCGCGGGAACGGGCGCAGAGCTCGGCTATCCCGAGATCCAGCGGGGCTTCGTGCCCGCGATGGTCATGACCCTGCTGCGCCGGGCCATGGGCGAGAAGGCAGCGCTTGATCTCGTGCTGACCGGGCGCCTTCTCGGTGCCGAAGAGGCACGTGCCACCGGCCTCATCTCCCGAGTGGTCCCCGACGCCCAGCTCGACCGGGAAGCCGGTGCGCTCGCTGGGGCGCTCGCCGGCGCCAGCCCCTCGGCCCTCGCACTCACCAAGCAGCTCTTCTACCAGCTGGACGGCCGGTCGTTGGACGATGGCGTGGCGCTCGGCGCGCGGATCAACGCGCTCGCGCGGCAGACGCCAGACTTCCGGGCCGCCATCGCGCAGTTTCTCAAACGCTGAGATTGGGCAAGGGCCGAGGTGCGGTGACCTACTTGCGGCTTGGCCTGGCGTTCGGGGGGTTCGCGGTGGCGCTGCTCGCCGTCGCGTTCGAGGACCAGCGATTCGGCTGGGGGGCGATCGCGTTGCTCGCCGGATCGCTTCTGGTGCGCGTAATCGAGCGGCGGGGACGCTGCGAGGAGCGGATCGCACGAGGGAGGCGACACTTTGGAGGAGTGAGCGGCTGTTCGGTGTGACGCACCTCACATGGCCCGCTCCCCGTCCCCGCTAGTTTGGCCACGGCCCGTCGCCTCGACGGGCAAGCGAGCGGGCATCGTTCCCGGTGCGCCGCTTCATGGAAATCAGACTGAAGGAGGGGCAGTATGTGGGTACCGAAGGCCGTGGCGGTGCTGGCCCTTGGGATGTTCGTGAGTACGTCGGCCCTGCACGCTCAAGGCGCGGAGTTCTCGCTGGGTGGCGGGGTGGACCTCCCGCTCGGCGACTTCGATGACGTGGCGAAGCTCGGCTTCCACGGGCTCGCGGGGGTGTCGGTGGTGCCGGCCAACTGGCCGGTGGGGATTCAAGTCGACGGCAACTACAGCCAGTTCAGCGACGACACGCCGCTGGACGTCAGAAGTTTCAGCTCATCTACGGCACCGCCAACATCGTCTACAAGTTCAAGACGTCCGAGGAGAGCCGGTTCCGTCCGTACCTGATCGGCGGCGGTGGGGTGTACAACTTCAAAGTGAAGGGCGACGACGTTCCGAGCGGCATCGACGACTCGGAGACCAAGTTCGGCATCAACGCCGGCGCGGGCTTCGACATCAAGGCGGGCGGCGCTGGGCTGTTTGTCGAGGGCCGGTTCCATGACGTGTTCACCACGGGCAGTAATACCACCTTCATTCCGCTGACGATCGGCGTGCGCTTCGGCGGTCACTGACCCATCGGCACCTTCCACCGGCCGCCCCGCTCCCGCGGGGCCGCCGGTGCGTGTCCGTGACCGTCGTTACTGAGCCCGGGGGGTCTCGGCGGTATAGTGGAGTGAGCCCCGGAGACTACTGCAGAAATCCTCGTGAACTTGGGGCAGGCAATTCTTGCCGGGGGCCGAATGCGCAAGCGGATGCAGATGCTCCTGCGGCAGTTGCGCCTGAGCTTCCTCACGGCGGGACCCGTGCTCGCCTGGGCCGGTTGTGGCGGCGACGACCTCGTCGCCCCCACCACCGGAATCCTCGAGATCACCACGGCCACCAGCGGGGCTGAGCCGGACACGGACGGCTTCGTGGTCATGGTCGATGACGGGGCCCCAACCGTCATCGGAGCCAACGCGACCCTCCAACTCCAGAATGTCGAGTCCGGAAATCACGCCGTCCAGCTGGCGGGGGTAGCGGAGACCTGTACGGTAGCGGGTGAGAACCCCCGCTCGATCCAGGTCGAGGCAGGGAAGACCGCTAGGCTCGGTTTCGTGGTTACCTGCACGACTCCTGGGGGGGCGATCCTGGTAAGCGTCGCGACCTCCGGATCACACGTCGATCCGGACGGCTACGTCGCCAAGCTGGATGGCGGCGATCCGGGCCTCTCGATCGAGTCGAACGGCAACGTAACCTTCACCGGCGTGGCGGCCGGCAGTCACACCGTCGCTCTCGCAGAGCTGGACGCTGACTGTGCCGTGACCGGGGGACCAACGCAAAGCGTCACCGTGGCGGTCGGAGAGACCTCCGAGCTTGGCTTCGAGGTGATCTGCGCCCTGCCGGCGGGGAGCATTCAGGTCACGACCGTCACGGCAGGCTCGTTGCCGGATCCTGATGGATACACGTTGAGCGTCGACGGGGGCACGTCACAGGCCATCGGGTCCAACGGCACGCTCGCCTTGGAAGGGCTCGCCGTCGGCACCCACTCGATTGCCCTCTCCGGTATTGCCGGCAATTGCCACCTCGCCGGAGACAACCCACGCACGGTGGAAATCGCGCAGGGCTCGACGACCGTCACCTTCGACGTCACCTGTCTGGGGGCGGATGCCTTGATCGCGTTCACCTCGAACGCCTTTCAGTTGCTGGCCGTGCTCGTCATCAGGCCTGATGGCACGGGGCTGAGAAACCTCACTCCGGATGGCATTTTCGAATCGGACCCGATCTGGTCGCCTGACGGACGCAAGATCCTCTTTATTCGTGAGGGCTCGCTCTACCTGATGAATGCCGATGGCACTGGTCGCGTCAAGCTGGCCGACGGGCAGGTAATCTCCGAGCATCGCTGGTCCGCCGACGGCCGGATGATCGCCTACGTTGACACCAGGTTCGAGGGCGAAGATGTGTTCGACGACCTCTGGGTCATTCGCCCGGATGGGACCGGGAAGATCAAGGTGGCCGAGAATGCCTTCAGTTTTTCCTGGTCGCCGGATGGACGGCTGGTGTACACGAGCGATGCCGATTTCAGTGACGTGCACTTTCGGATCATCAATGCGGACGGGAGTGGCGAGGCCCGCCTGACTACCAGCCTGGCAGGCTTCCAGCCGGCCTGGTCGCCGGATGGCAGCCGGATCGCGTTTGTGACGCTGGATGCCAAGGATCTGTTCCTCATCAATCCGGATGGCACTGGTGAGATGAACCTGACGCAGGGCCTCAGCGAGAATGACGCGCCGGCTTGGTCTCCGGATGGGAGCAGGATCGCCTTCGGTACGGCGCAGGCCGGCGCGGCGGACATGCAGATTGGCGTGGTGAATCGCGATGGCAGCGGGCAATCGAGCCTGACGCATCCTCCCGGGTTTGATTTCCAGCCAGTCTGGTCACCCGATGGCACGCGGATCGTGTTTACCAGATCCGAGTCCAGCGGCGACAGCGAGATTCACATCATAAATGCGGACGGGAGCAACCAGATCAACCTGAGCAACCGACCGGAGACCCTCGAGACCGGGCCGGACTGGAATGGCCAGGGCTCGGCGGTAACGGCTGCCAGCCGCCAGTCCGCCTTCTATGACCGGTGGCTGCGAGCGAATCAACTGGAAGCCAACCGACAACATCGATGAAAGGATGGCTGGGCCGGCCGCCTCGCGTCCGCGGGGCGGCCGATGCGTGTCCGGGATCGTGGCTGCGGCACCCGGGATACAGCGGCCTCCCCACTGCAGAGCATCTTGGCCCCATGTCCGGGTCCATGGACGATGCCCGCCGCCTCCTGCGCCACCACTTCGGCCACGGCGAGTTCCGGCCCGCCCAGCGGCCGGTCATCGCCTCGGTCCTTGCCGGGCGGGACACCCTGGCGGTACTGCCCACCGGCGGGGGGAAATCGGTCTGCTTTCAGGTGCCGGCCTTGGTTACGGGCGGGCTTACACTCGTCGTTTCCCCGCTCATCGCGCTCATGCAGGATCAGGTCACGGCCGCGTCCGCCCGAGGCATTCCGGCGGCCGCCCTGCACAGCGCGGTGGGAGGCGCGGAGCGGGAAGCCATCTGGCGCGGCCTCACCGATGGCTCCCTCCGGCTGCTCTACGTCTCGCCGGAGCGGCTCACGCGGCTCGCGCCCCAGCTCCAGGATCGGTCCATTCGCCCGGCACTCCTCGCCGTCGACGAGGCCCACTGCATCGCCGAGTGGGGGCACGATTTCCGGCCGAGCTACCGGACGCTGGGCGCCGCGCGGTACCGGCTCGGTCGTCCGCCGGCCATTGCTCTGACGGGCAGCGCCACCCCCGAGGTCCGCCGGGACATCGCCCGCGCGCTTCGCTTCCGGCCCGGCCACTACGACGAGCATCTCGGCTCCTTCGATCGCGGCAACCTCTGGTTCGGGGTTGTTCCCGTCGCGAGCGAGCGGGCCCGGCTGGAGGCGCTCGTGCGTCTGCTCGCAGACGATGACAGGATGGTGATCGTCTATGCACCGACGAGGAGCGTCACCGAGGCCGTCGCACGGGCGCTGGCGCAGGCCGGGCACCGCGCCGCGCCCTATCACGCCGGCCTCACGCGGGAGCGTCGGAGCCGCACGCTCGAGGCGTTCCTCGACGACCGCCTCGACGTCATCGTCGCCACCTGCGCCTTCGGGATGGGCATCGACAAGCCCAGGATCCGGCTCGTCGTCCATTGGACCCTGCCGCCCACGCCGGAGGCGTACTACCAGGAGGCGGGCCGTGCCGGACGCGATGGCGAGTTCGCCCGGTGCGTGCTGCTCTGGCGTGCCGGCGACGCCGTGCTCCACCGGCGGCAGCTCGACGTGACGTTTCCGCCGCGCGCGCTGCTCGAGCGCCTCTGGCGGGAGGGCGAGCGCTGCGCGGGGGTTCCCGCCAACGTGCGCGCCTCGGCGGAGCGCCTGCGGCACGAGCTCAAGCCGGAGCTGGGCAGCGTCGACTGGTCGGTGGTCGCCGGCCGGCGCCGCCGCGCCGAGGCCCGAATCGCAGCGGTGGAGGAGTATGCGCGGGGAAGGGGCTGCCGGCGGCGGACGTTGCTCGAGTACTTCGGCGAACGCCTCGAGCGCTGCTCCGGCTGCGATCGCTGCCGCGGGCGAGCCGTGCCGGTGCCGGCCGAGCCGGAGGTGTCGGCGCGACTGGCCCGGCTGCGTGCGGTGGTTGTGGCCAGGCGTGGTCCGTGGGGCACACCCATCCTGGAGCCCGAAGTCATGCTCGCGCTCGCCCGGCGGCCGCCGGCCGACGGGGCCGCGCTGGCGGATGTGCCCGGCGTGGGGACCGCGCTCGCGGAGCGCTGGGGCGGGGCGATTCTTGGTGCGCTTCGCGGGGCAACGCGTGCAGCAGCCGGCGCACCGGCGCGGGTCGCGGGCCGCGAATCGGGGCAGAGCAGGATCCCCGGCGATGCCGATGTCGCGCAGGGAGGCCCCCGCCGACGGGCCCTGGACGGCTGGCGTGACGCCGTCGCCGTCGAGCTCGGCGTCCCCCGGTACGTCGTGCTCCGCGACGCAACCGTCGCCGCGCTCGCGACCTGCGATGTGCGCGATGGTCGTGCCCTCGCCGCCCTTCCCGGCCTCGGCCCCCGAGCTCTCGCGAAGCATGGCGAGGCGCTGCTCCGGCTGATCGCGGCGCACCCCCCCGACCATTATCTTCTCCCCATGGATCAGGGTGATGCCGAGATCCTCGAGCGGATCGACGCGGGCCAGCGGGTTTTCCGTCCCGGCGGCGATGAGCGGGCTCGTCCCGGCTTCGAGGCGCTCGTCGCCCACTTGAGGGATTTGCGGGACCGCGGCCTGATCGACATGCCCGAGCGGAGCGTGGCCCACGCGGCGGATGAGGACGCGGGCGCCTATCTTTTCGCCGGGCCCTGCTTCATCACCGACGCCGGACGCGAGGCCCTCGGCGAGTTCCGCCGCGGTGATCGCCGCGTCGGCGACCGGCGGGCGGGCGAGCGGCGCACGACCGGCGAGGCTCTGCCGTTGACCGACGCCGAACGCCGCCGCGCCGATCGCCGCCAGGGCAACCGCCGCAACACGGGGCGTTGACCGCCGGCCTATATTCCGTCACCTCATACTCTCCCGGTCGCTTCCATGGACGATTCGCTCTACTTCACCGAGCACCATCACCAGATCCGGGAGATGGTCCGCGAGTTCTCGCGGACCCAGATCGCCCCCGTTGCCCGCGAGCTGGACCGCACGTCCACCTTCCCTTGGGACAACATCAAGGCGATGGGCGAGCTGGGCCTTCTGGGCGTGCCGTGGAGCGAGGAGCTCGGCGGCGCCGGGATGGACCAACTGTCCTATTACATCACGATCCACGAGATGGCCAAGGTGGACGCGAGCCACGCACTCACCATCAGCGCCCATACCAACCTCGGCACCTCGCCGATTGTCGAGTTCGGCACCGAAGAGCAGAAGCGGCGGTACGTGCCGCTGCTCGCGGCAGGGCGCGTGCTCGGTGGCTTCGGGCTCACCGAGCCGGGCGCGGGGAGCGATGCCGGCGGCACTGCCTCAACGGCCGTCGACAAGGGCGATCACTACCTCCTCAACGGCTCGAAGATCTTCATTACCCACGCCGGCGTGGGCGAGATCTTCTCCGTCACCGCCCGGACCGACGGCGGCCGCGGCAACAAGGGGATCACCAGCTTCATCGTCACCAAGGACACCGTGGACCTCGGCGAGGCAGCTCGGCTCGGTGTGGGCCACGCGGCGGACCTGGCCAAGACTTCCGGGGTCCGGGCGGGGAAGAAGGAGGACAAGATGGGCTGGCGCGCGAGCGACACCCGCGAGCTCATCTTCGAGGACGCGGTGGTGCCCAAGGAGAACGTCCTCGGCCAAGTGGGCTACGGGTTCATCAACTTCCTCAAGACGCTCGACGCGGGGCGCATCGGGATCGCGGCGCTCTCGCTCGGCATCGCGGAGGGTGCCTACGAAGAGGCGCTGCGCTATGCCGGCGTGCGGAAGCAGTTCGGCCGCCTCATCGGGAGCTTCCAGGGTGTCAACTTCCAGCTGGCCGATATGGCCCTCGAGATCGAGGCAGGCACCCATCTGCTGTATCACGCTGCCTGGCTCAAGCAGAACGGCAAGCCGTTCAAGAAGGAGGCAGCGATGGCCAAGCTCTTCTGTTCCGAGCTGGCCATGCGGAACACCACGAAAGCGGTGCAGATCTTCGGCGGATACGGCTACACCACCGACTATCCGGTCGAGCGGATGATGCGGGATGCCAAGGTCTGCGAGATCGGGGAGGGGACGAGTGAGATCCAGCGACTGGTGATCGCCCGGCAGATCCTCGGACAGGTGGTGGATTGAGTTGCCCTAAGCATTGACGCGACATATAATTGGCGCGAGTGCTGACGCGCCGCCTCGCGGGCCCGGCTGTTTCCGGGCGCGCCCGCCGGGTCGGCGCGTTGCTGCAAGACCGAAGTCCATTCCCAGGCATGCCGCGGCGAGCGGTTTCGGGGCGCGTTTCACAGCGCCCCACCGTGGCTGAGGTCATCACTTGAAGCGCGAGATCCTGATCAACGGAAGCCAGCGGGAAACCCGCGTGGCGATCCTGGAAGACGACCGCCTCGTCGAGCTTCTCGTCGACCGCCCCGACCATCGCCGCTCGGTCGGTGACATCTACCTCGGACGGGTCGAGGCGGTGCTGCCGGGCATTCAAGCGGCCTTCGTCGACATCGGCCTGGAGAAGAGCGCGTTCCTGCACGCCTCCGATCTCCTCGAGCCGGACGAGGACGAGGATCCCGTCGAGGACGCCGAGACCGAGGAGGAGGTCGAAGCCGACCCTCTTGCGGCCGACGCGACCGAGGCGGTCCCGGTCGAAGAGGGGCAGGTCGAGCGCAAGAGCGGGTGGCGGGGGCGTGACCGCCGCCGGCGTGGCCGGCCCATCGGCGGCGCGGCGGCCACTGAGCGCGCTCCCAATACCGGCGAAGCCCGCCAGCGCGAGATCTCCCCGCGGCGGGCCGTGCCGAACATTCAGGACATCCTCAAGAAGGGCCAGACCCTCCCCGTCCAGGTCACCAAGGAGCCCATCAGCACCAAGGGCTGCCGGGTCACCGCTCAGATCTCGCTCCCCGGCCGGTTCCTGGTCTACATGCCCTACGCCTCCAAGGTGGGGGTCAGCCGGAAGATCGAAAGCCGCGAGCAGCGGGCCAAGCTGCGCGAGATGGTCACCAAGATCCTGCCCAAGGACTCGGGCGGCGTCATCGTGCGGACGGTGGCCGAAGGCGTCACCGAGGAGCACTTCCAACGGGAGATCGACTCGCTCCTCGCGCTCTGGCGGAAGATCAACCGCAAGAAGACCTTCGTGCGGCGGGCGCCGGCCCTGCTGCAGCGCGAGACCAGCCTGACGCGGGGCATCATCCGCGACCTCTTCAGCGCCAAGGTGGACGCGCTCCACGTCGATTCGCGCGAGCTCTACAACGAGATCGAGCAGTATCTCAGCCAGATCGATCCCGAGCTCATCGGCCGCGTGCACATGTATACCGCGGCCACCCCGCTGTTCGACAAATTCGACATCGAGTCCGAGATCCGGGAGTTGTTCAAGGCCCGGGTGGAGCTGCCCACGGGCGGCTCCCTGATCATCCAGCCGACCGAGGCGCTCGTCAGCATCGACGTCAACACCGGCCGCTACACCGGCAAGAAGGATCCCGAGAAAACGATCCTCCGGACCAACCTGGAGGCCGCACGGGAGATCGCCCGGCAGATCCGGCTCCGGGACATCGGTGGCATCATCGTGTGCGACTTCATCGACATGGAGACCCGCTCCAACCGCGACAAGGTGCTCCAGGAGCTGCGCACGCACCTCGGCCGCGACCGGGCCCGCACCAAGGCGCTCGCCGTCTCGGAGCTGGGCCTGGTGGAGATGACCCGGCAGCGGGTACGGCCGTCGCTCTGGCACTCGATGACCACCGACTGTCCCACCTGCGCGGCCAGCGGCCGGGTCTTCACACCCGAGGTCGTGGCGCGGCGGCTCGAGCGCGCCCTGAAGCGCGCGGGCCACGAGCACCGGGAGCGGCAGCTGACGGTGCGCCTGCACCCGGAGGTCGCCCTGTATCTCCTTGAGGAAGAACCAAAGCTGCTCCAGACGCTGTCCAAGCTGACCGGCCTCGACCTCGAGCTCCGCGACGACCCGATGATGCGGCTCGACGAGTTCCGGCTGATGAGCCGGCCGGCGGGCAGAGACGTGACGGAGCTGTACGCGGTGGCGTGAGCCCCCTTGCCTCAACCGCAGCCCCAGCCTATGTTTACAGGCTAACTCTGTAGCTAACTCAGGATACGGGCACTCCATGTACGCGATTTTCCGGGCCTTGGGCAAGCAGTTCCGGGCCGAGAAGGGCAAGACGATCCGCCTCCCCCTCATGAACGCCGAGGCGGGCGCGAAGGTGACCTTCGACGAGGTGCTGCTCTCCTCGGACGGAGAGACCATCCGCGCCGGCACGCCGCTCGTGGCGGGCGCCAAGGTCGTGGCGGAGGTCGTGGGCGTGGGGAAAGAGCCCAAGATTTACGTGTTCAAGTTCAAGCGGCGGAAGAACTACCGCCGCAAGACCGGACATCGGCAGAAGTTCACCGAGGTCCGTATCACCGACGTCACGCTCGGCTGAGGCTTCCATGGCACATAAGAAGGGCGTAGGCTCCAGCCGGAACGGCCGGACCAGTAACCCCCAGTATCTCGGCATCAAGCGCTACGGTGGCGAGCAGGTCGTGGCGGGGAACATTCTCGTGCGGCAGCGCGGGACGAAGTTCCATGCCGGGAAGAATGTTCGGCGGGCCAACGACGATACGCTGTTCGCGCTCGTCGCCGGCGTCGTCAAGTTCGAGTTCAAGGACAAGAATCGGCAGAAGGTGTCGGTGTACCCGGCCCTCGAGGTCACCGCGAGCTGACCTGGCCGAAGCACCAGCGCGCGGGGCGGGGCGAGAGCCACGCCCCGCTTTTTTGCGTGTATGATTCAAGAGCACCCGGCCTCGCGGTCGGGCAGATCCACGACTTTCCGGAGGACGCGATGTCCAACTCCACACTGTTCGATCGCCTCAATCATGAGCTCGAAGCGATCGGCAGGAAGGCCCAAGCCGCTCTCGACGAGGGCAAGCTGCAGATCGAGCTCATGCGCGCGCGGAAGCGGCGGGACAACGCCGCCCGGGATCTCGGCCTCCTGGTCTATCGGCGGGAGCGGGGTGGCGAAGTCGAGCCGCGCCGGGTCGACGCGCTGTACCTGCGCCTGGATGATCTCGTAGCCGACGTCACGCGGCTGGAGGGGCTGGTGGATGCGCGGCGAAAGCCGGAACCTACGGCGAGCCCGGTGACGAGTCCCGCGACCAACTGAGGACGCCCGGCAGGTCCACCAGAGGCGCCGCATCGCGCGCGTTGCAAATCGACGTGGACGGCTGACGCGGCGGAGGCGGCGCCAACGTCGATCTAGCGACACCCGAGATTGTGCCTATATTGGCCAAGCACCCGATAAAAGGGCGGAGCCCAGGTTTTCGGCCGCGCGCGTTGACTCAGGTGGACCAGGGCGGCGGCGTTACCTCGACACTGGCCAGGCGCTGGCGCCTGGCGGAGTTGGGCGACCATGGTGGAGCTGCTCGAACGCGTCAGCGACGCGCTTGCCGCCCGCTACAAGATCCAGCGGGAGCTGGGGCAGGGCGGGATGGCGAGAGTCTTCCTGGCCCACGACCTGAAGTACGAGCGCGCGGTAGCTGTGAAAGTGCTTCGCCCTGAACTGGCCGCCGAAGTAGGACCGGCCCGGTTTCTGCGCGAGATTCAGATCGCCGCTCGCCTCCACCACCCTCACATCCTGCCGCTGTACGATTCGGACCAGACCGATGGGCTGGTCTACTATGTCATGCCCTACATCGAAGGCGAGACCCTGCGGCATCGCCTGACCCGGGAGCGGCAGCTCCCGATCGGTGACGCGCTCCGGATCGCGCGCGAGGTGGGCGACGCCCTGAGCTACGCGCACAGCTGCAACGTGGTCCACCGGGACATCAAGCCAGCCAATATCCTGCTGGACTCCGGTCACGCGCTCGTCGCGGATTTCGGCATCGCCCGTGCCATGGGGGCAGGGGAGTCCTCGACTGGGCACATCGTCGGCACGCCGACCTACATGAGCCCCGAACAGGTCGAAGGCCTCGAGCACCTCGACGGCCGCAGCGACGTGTACAGCCTGGGCGCCGTCCTCTTCGAAATGCTGGTGGGAGAGCCGCCGTTCCGGGGGTCGACGGTGATGGCCATCATCGCCAATCGCTTGAGCGGCTCCGTTCCATCGCCGCGTGCGTTCCGCGAGCTGGTGCCCGAAGCGGTCGACGCGGCGGTGAGAAAGGCGATGGCCACGCTGCCGGCCGATCGCTTCACCACGGCATCCCAGTTTGCCGACGCCCTGGGGACTCCCGCGACCGTGGACATCGCGGTGGGGGCGGCACAGGCGATGGTCAAGGAGGTCATCGCCGCGAAGTCGGTAGCCGTCCTGCCGTTCGAGAACATGAGCACCGATCCCGAGAATGAGTACTTCAGCGATGGGATCACCGATGACATCATCGCCCAGCTCTCCAAGATCAGCGCGCTCAAGGTGATTTCCCGGACGTCCTCCATGCAATACAAGAAGACGACCAAGAAGATTACGGCCATCGCGCAGGAGCTCGGTGTCGGGGCCATCCTCGAAGGCAGCGTCCGGAAGGCCGGACAGCGCGTGCGGATCGTGGTGCATCTCGTCGAGCCAGGGTCCGAGAAGCACTTGTGGGGCGACACCTTCGACCGCCAGTTGACCGATATCTTCGAGGTGCAGAGCGAGGTGGCACAGCAGATTACCGGAGCGCTGTCCCTGGCCCTGTCGCCGGAGGAGAAGCAGCGGGTCGAGAAGAAGGCTACCAGCGATGTCGACGCGTACAATCAGTATCTTCTCGGCCGCTTTCACGCGAACAAGTGGGCCGAAGCGGACGTGCTGAAGGCGATCGAGTGCTTCCAGGGCGCCATCGCCAAGGACCCCGGCTACGCGGTCGCCTACGCCGGTCTGGCCGATGCGTACGAGCTGCTAAGCATCGGGTTCAGCTCGAAGCCCCCGGTGGTGTACCTGGGCCAGGCGAAGGCCATGGCGCTCAAGGCACTGGAGATGGACGACAGCCTCGCCGAGGCGCACACCTCCCTGGCCTACGCCCGCTGGCTCGGGGACCTGGACTGGCCAGGCGCGGAGCGGGAATTCAAGCGCGCCATCGAGCTCAAGACGAGCTACGTCATGGCGCACGAGTGGTACGCGGAGTACCTGGCGGCGCTGGGCCGGCACGACGAGGCACTCGCCGAGATCAAGCGGGCCCAGCAGCTCGATCCGCTCGCCGTGCCGGTGAACCGGGCCGTGGGGTGGGTACTCTATTTCGCTCGCCGCTACGACGAGTCGATCGACGAGCTGCAGAAGACCTTGGCGATGAACCCGGACTTCCTGGGCGCCCGCATGGTGCTGTGGTGGGTCTGGGTTGCGAAGGGCTCCTACGCTGAGGCGATCGCCGATATCCGGCGTGAAGCCGAGCGGCCCGGATTGCGCACCGTGAAAAAGCTGATGCTGGGATACGCGTGCGCGGCCGCAGGCGAAACGGAAGAGGCCAACGGGATTCTGTGGGAGTTGGAGTCCAAGCTGGCGGCCGAAGACCGGCTGGCCTTGCTGTCGGCGCTCCTGTTCACGGCGCTGGACATCAAGGATCGGGCGTTCCAGCAACTGCACAAGGCATACGAGATTCGCGATCCCGGACTGCTGTTCCTGAAGGTCGCGCCCTGGCTCGACCCCTTGCGGTCGGACCCGCGATACGGCGCGTTGGTGGAGAAGCTGGGTCTCGGCTGAGCGGTGCGGCCGTAGGAGCCCGGAGAGGCTGGCGATGCCAATGGGCACGGATCTGGTTGATCAGCTTGCGCGCCTCGCCCAACCCTGGGCCTCCCTTTATGGTGACAGCGGGGCCCTGCAGACCGGCGTAACCTTCCTTCATGTCGCCGGCATCTTCCTCGGCGGCGGCTTCGCGATTGCCACCGACCGGGAGACGCTCATGGCGATGCGAAACGCCCGGCTCTCCGGCCAGATTCGCCACTTGGCACACCTCCACACCATTCATCGGCCCGTGCTCGTCGGCCTTGTGATTGCTCTGAGCAGCGGGTTCTTGCTGTTCGCCGCCGATGTCGAGACCTTCGCGCGCTCGCCGGTGTTCTGGATCAAGATGCTCCTGCTCGCCCTCCTCCTGGCCAACGGATTTCTCCTGTCGCGCACCGAGACGACGCTCCGCGAGGGCGCACCCGACGAACCTCGGCTCTGGGCCCGACTCCGTTACGTCTCGGCCGCGAGCATCACGCTCTGGCTCGGCTTGATCTTCGCCGGCACGCTCCTGATGAGTCAATGACGGATTCCTCCCCACCGCAGGCGCCGCTTGACCTGCCATGCCTGGATCCGGCCTCCCGCCGAATCTTCCTCCGCGAGGCCGCGTCGCTGCTGGGGTGTGTCGCATCGCTGGGTCTGACACCGGGTCTCGCGCTCGATTTCGAGGTCGTGCGGCGGTCGGCGCTCCGCGTGCTCGGCGACGAGGCCGCCTATCCGCTCCCCCCGAGTGATGGAGCGACCATCGACCGCGACCACGCGGTCATCCTGGTGCGGCACCAGGACCGGATCTACGCATTCGCGCTGTGGTGTCCGCATCAGCGCACCGCCCTGCGCTGGCAGGACGAGGAGCGACAGTTTCGGTGCCCAAAGCACAAGAGCACTTTCCAGCCGGACGGGACGTTCGTCTCGGGTCGGGCCACCCGCGCCATGGACCGGCATCCGGTCCGGCGTGACGGAGACACGGTGGTCGTCGATCTGGCGGTGACCCTGCGTGAGGACGAAGACGCCGATCGCTGGCGCCAGGCGGTGGTGCAGCTCTAATGAGGACCTGGGCCCTCGGCGTGACGGCGGCCACGTGCCTGTCGGGGTGCGCCAGCCCTAGCGGCGGAGCCACAACACCCGCCGTCACCGTCGCACCACCGCCCGCTGACTCAGCTCCAGCCGCCTCCCCCGCAGTCGACACCTCGCCGGCCGTCGGCTGGGCAGGCCCGCCCCGATCCGCTGCTCGTCACCGAGACCGAGTACCAGGGATGGCGATACTTCGCAGTGTATTGCGAGCGCTGCCATGCACCGGACGCGGTCGGCACCGAGGATGCGCCAGACCTGCGGTATTCCGTGTCGCCCGAAGGAGGAGTCACCGCCGACTCGTTCAAGGTCGTCGTTCGGAATGGGTCGGAGGACAGGAAGATGAAGGGGTTCGCCGAGCTGCTGGACGATCAGCGCATCGAACAGATCTACGCCTACATCACGGCCCGGAGCGAGGGGCGCCTGGCAGCGGGACGGCCCCATCAGGGCTCCCGAATGATGATCGAATCCACCAGGGACGGCGGCTCCGCGGTCTTGCAGGTCGCGGGTCGATTGGACCGGGAGGGGGCCGAACACCTGTCTCAGAGCCTGGAGGAGCTGCTCAGGGACGGTGTGCGCTCGGTGACCATCGACCTCTCGACCGTCACCTACATCAGCTCGGCCGCCACCACCGTCCTGTCGCGCTGGCGCCAGGAGCTTGCCGTTCTGCGCGGTGAAGTGCAGCTGACGTCCCTGCCGCCCGCGGTGCGCGAGTCGCTGGCCGTCCTGGGCTGGGATGCGCGCTTGGAGGCGAACGCCGGGCCTGGTTACGTCGACGGGCCGACGGACCTTCGACTGTCTTCCTGGCAAGTTCCTGCCACCATCGCGAGGAGTGGCGACTACCAGACCTCGGCCTGCGTGCCGGATGGCACGCTGCGCTGCCGGCTTCACGGCCACCCTGATTGGCTGAGGCGCGTTCCTCTCGGATCGGACGACTGTGACGTCGTGGCCCTCCCGGCCAATGCGTTCGGCATCGGCCTGGGCGCGATCGGTGGCCGCTATGGCGACTGCCGCGAGGGTCTCGGGGAGTTGATCGCGGTCGCCGGATGCCTCGCGCATTTCCCGAATGACGGCGCACGGATGGCGGACTATCTCGTCGGTGATGGCGAGGTCGCCCCGCGGGCTGTGCTGGCGTCGGGTTTGACCTGCGAGGGAGAGTTCTCGAAGCTGGTCCGATTCAGCCCGAAGCCCGATGTGGACGCGGTGCCCCTGTCCGAGGTGGCTGGCGTGTGCCTCGACGCCGTGGGTGGCACCGCCGCGGGGGTAGTCATCGCGGCGGAGACGCTGGGAATCTCCGGGGCGAGGATTCGCCGGTCGCCGGCCGCACCCGACGCGTCACCGCTGGAGTTCGAGGTATCGGCGCTGCGCGATTGGCTGTCGTTCATGCCGGAGCGTGCGGCCTCGCTGACCACGACGCTGGCGGCAGGCGTGGTCGCGCGCTCGCCGGAGGGACCGCTCGCGGTCCATCTCCGTCCACTCGGCTGGACGGGTAACCTGTACGGGCATTTCCACGCCGCGGTCTTCTCGTATCGCCCCTTGCCGCAGCGCACGGTGGAGCTCGGCGTCCTGGCGAGAGGGCTGTTCAAGGACCATCAGCTGCGCGATGTCCTGCACCTGGTCTGGGACGACCGGGACGAGGACGGCCTGGCCGAGAGCACGCTCGTTCGCGGCGTCGGCTGGGTCGCGCCCATCACCCTGGTCTCCTGAGACCTGTCCGCTCACCTCTTCGGCCTGATCATGCGAATGCGACGCACTGTCCCGGCGGTCGGGCAACCGTGACCGCCGTGCGGGAGCTGCTGGTGGAAGCGTTGGGTGATCGCTACGCGCTCGAGCACGAGCTCGGGCGCGGTGGCATGGCGACCGTGTACCTCGCCCGGGACGTGCACAGCGGGCAAGCGGTGGCCGTCAAAGTGATGCATCCGGGATTGGTCGCCGACATCGGCGCGGAGCGATTTCAGCGCGAAATGGAGATCGCGGCCTCGTTGCACCACCCGCTCATCGTGCCGCTCACCGAGTCCGGAAATGCGGGCGGCATACCCTACTACATCATGCCGTACGTCGAGGGGGAGTCGCTCTACGCGCGGCTGCAGCGGGAGCGGCAACTGCCGCTCGAGGGGGCGCTGCAGGTCACGCACGATGTGGCCGCGGCGTTGGGGTACGCCCATAGCCGCGGGGTGCTGCATCGCGATGTGAAGCCGGAGAACATCCTGCTTGCCGGAGGACGGGCGTTGGTCGCCGACTTCGGGCTGGCCCGGGCCATCGGCGCGGCGGATTATCGAAGGCTCACGGAGACCGGGGTGATCGTCGGTACGGTGTTCTACATGAGTCCGGAGCAGCTGCGCGAGGACCGCAACCTCGACCAGCGGGCGGATATCTACAGCTTGGGGTGCATTCTGTACGAGATGCTGGCGGGCGGGCCGCCGTTCACCGGGCGGTCCCTGACGGAGGTGGCAACACGGATCCTGCGGGCACCCGTTCCTTCCATCTCACGGGTTCGGGCGGGAGTGCCGCCGGCAGTCGATGCGGCCCTCGCACGGGCGGCCGCCAAGTCGGTGGCCGAGCGGTTCGCCACGATGCAGGAATTCGCCGCCGCGCTCCCTCCGCCAGCGGTGGCGTGACCGAGTATCTTGGTCAGGCAGGAGTGCTGGACCTGTCCCGGGCTGCCAGCGCCACTCGAATCCGATCCGGGTAGTTCCCGCAGAGACCGTCCACTCCCAACCGTACCAGACGATCGACCTCGCCGATTTCGTTCACGGTCCAGGCCACGATGTCCGCGCCGGCGTCATGCACCCGGCGGACCAGCGCCTGATCCACCTGCGGTGCCTCCTGCCAGAGCGTCGTGGCGCCAACCGCCTCCAGGGCGGCCACCGGGTCCTCCAGATACGCGCTGAGCAGGATGCCGCGCCGGAGGCCGGGACACGCCTCACCCAGGCGCCGGACGATGCGGTGGTCGAAGCTGTGCACCGCGTAGCGTTCGGGGGCGGGTCCGCCGGCGAGGATCGCGAGCAGCGCGTGATCGTGCTCCGGGGGCAGGGTCTTCACCTCGACGCACACCGTCATGTCGCCGACGAGGTCCAGCACTTCCTCGAGCAGGGGCAGGATCTCGCCGTTCCCGATGCGGAGCTGTCGCGCCTGGGCCCGTGTGAGCTCCGCAATCGGCCCGAATCCCGGTACCTCGGCGTCGTGGTGCACGACCAGGCCGCCGTCGCAGGTCGCATGGACGTCGAGCTCGATGGCATCCGCGTCCAGCATCAGCGCGCGGCGGAACGCCGCACGGGAGTTTTCGTACTCGTATCCGGAGGCGCCGCGATGGGCGATGACGGCCGGTCGTTGCATGGCCTCTAAGGTAGTCCCGCTTAACGGACCCGTCCAACCGACGTCCATCGTGGCTGGATGACCGCGCGTCAGACCCCCGAGCTTCCCACCGATGCGGCGCTGGTGGCCGCCTACCGGAACGGCGATCAGCGGGCGGCCACCGAGCTGGTGGGCCGCCACGCGGGGCCGGTCGGCCGCTTTCTGTACGCCAGCGGTGCGGCGTCGAGCGACGTGGACGACCTGGTCCAGGACACCTTTTTCAGGGCGTTCCGGGGACTTGATAGCTGGCGGGGCGAAGCGTCGTTCCGGAACTGGCTCTTCACCATCGGCGGCAACCTCCTGCGTGACGAGTTCCGCAAGCGGAAAGGGCGCCAGATGCTCACCCTCGACGACCGGGATTTGCCCGACAGCGCCGATCCCCATGAGGAGCTCGCCGCGGCCGAATCCGAACGGCGGGTGCGGGACGGAGTGGCGACCCTCCCGCGGCTGCAGCGCGAAGTATTTCTTCGCCGCACGCAGCAAGGCGGCGATTACGAGGAGATCGCGGCGGCACTCGGCACTACTCCCGGCGCCGCACGGGTACACTACCATCACGCAGTGAAACGCTTGAAGGAGTTGTTACGATGACCACCTGCACGCAGCTGTCGGACCGGATGCCCGACGTGGCGCACGGGACGTCGCGGTGGACGGAGGAGGAGCAGCAGCATCTGGCGACGTGTGCCGACTGCCGAGCGGAATGGGAGCTCGTCACGACCGCGAGCCGCCTCGGCGCGGCCCTCCGGTCGCCAGCCGATCCCGCCCTCGTCTGCGCCGGGCTGCTCGAGCGCCTGGCGCGCGAGCGCCAGCGCACCCGGCTGCGGGCTCGGCTCTGGACTGCAGCCGGCCTCGCCGCGGCGGCCGCCGTGATTCTCGCGCTGTGGACGGGAGCTCGAACCGGTGCCCGTCCGGGCGAGCCAGCTCCCAGTGTGGCAACCGCCCCGACCGGCACCGCACGCGCCGAGCTTCCGCTACCGGAGCTCGACGACCTGCCGGCGGAAGCGCTCGACTCCATGCTCCAGGCGCTGGATGAGTCCGGGGCGCGTGCCGATGCCTACGAGCTCCCGGCGCTCGCAGACCCGGGCGACCGCGAGCTCGAGCGTGTGCTCACCGGACTGGAGGGATGATGCGACGCTCGATGGTCGGCGTGCTGACCCTGCTGATGGCCCTCGCGGCGGCGCCGCTTCACTCGCAGGAGCCCGGCGGGGGGCGGCCCCGTCTCGAGGAGCTCCGGCGGCGTGTGCGCGAGCGCTTCGGCGAGCGCGTGCGGCAGGACCTCAGCCTCACGAATGATCAGATGCGGGAGCTCCGCGGCACGGTCGGGAAGTTCGGCGGCCGCCGGCGGGACATGGAGTCTCGCCAGCGAACACTCCGCGAGGCGTTGGCCGGTCAGCTCCGCCCAGGGGTTGGCGCCTCGCCGGACAGCGTGGCCCGGCTGACGGATGAGCTCATGGGGCTTCGAGTGCACTATGCCGAGACCTTCCGTGAGGAGCAGGCGGAGCTGGCACGGTTCCTCGATCCGGTGCAGCGGGCCCGGATTCTGGTCCTCCGGGAGCGGCTCCTCGAGCGGGGCAAGGGGGGGCTCCCGGGGCGCCGCCCGCTCATGGAACGGCGGGCTCCACCGGAGTAGATTTGGGGCGTCTCTCCATCAAGGCTTCGCGATGCGCTGCCGGCTCGTGATGACGCTCGCCCTCCTGCTCCTGGCCGGGTCGCAGGCGGCGGCACAGGCCCCCACCGTGTACCGCCTGGCCGTCACCGGCGTGGTCGAGAACGGCCTCGCTCCCTACGTCGCCCGGGGCCTGCGTGAGGCCGCCGCGGCGGACGCCGCTGCCGTCTATCTCGACATCGACACGCCAGGCGGCCGGATCGATGCCGCCGAGCGGATCGCGGACGCGGTCGGTGCGTCCACGGTCCCCGTCTATGCCTTCGTCAATCCCCGTGCCTACAGCGCAGGCGCCCTCATTGCCCTGTCCGCCAAGGCCATCTACATGCGGCCGGGCGCCGTGCTCGGTGCGGCCACGCCCGTGGACGGCCAGGGGGTGAAGGGGTCTGAGAAGATGGTCTCCGCCATGCGCGGCGAGTTCCGTGCCCTGGCCGAGGCACGCGGGCTCGATCCGCGCGTGGCCGAAGCGATGGTGGACGAGCGGGTGGAGGTGCCCGGTCTCGACACGCCGGACCAGCTCCTGACGCTGAGTACCAACGAGGCGCTCCGAGTGGGCTATGCGAAGGCGGCCGTGGCAGGCGAGCCCGAGCTGCTCCGCGCGATCGGCCTGGTCGATGCGCGCGTCGTGACGCTCGAGCCGAACTGGGCCGAGCTGGTCGTGCGGTTCCTCACCAACCCGCTCGTTGCCCCGCTGCTGCTTTCTCTCGGCATCCTCGGCCTCGTGTTCGAGATCAAGACCGGCGCGTTCGGCGTTGGCGGGCTGATCAGCCTCGCGTCGCTCGGGCTCTTCTTCGGCTCGAGCTTCCTCGTCGGGCTCGCGGGATGGGAGGAGATCATCCTGCTCGGCGTCGGCGTGGTGGCGATCTGCATCGAGGTCTTCGTGCTGCCGGGGTTCGGCGCCGCCGGCATCCTCGGACTGGTCGCGCTCGGCGCGGCCGTCACCCTGGCGATGATCGGGACGTCACCGACGACGACCGACGTGGCGCAGGCGTTCGTCGTGCTCGGCGCCAGCCTCGCGATCACGGTGGCCGTGGCCTACGCGTGGCTTCGCCACCTGCCCAACAGCGGGCGATTCGCCGGGCTCTTCCTCCGCGGCGGCGCCCACCAGGCCGACGGATACATTGCCGCCTTGCCGCGGGCGGATCTGGTGGGAATGGACGGCGTCGCCGTGACCGATCTCCGGCCCTCCGGCACCGCGCAGATCGGTCCCGAGCGGGTCGACGTGGTCACCGAGGGGGAATACGTGGCCCAGGGCCGCACGGTCCGGGTGGTGCGCAGCGAGGGATACCGGCACGTCGTCCGAGGGCTTCAATGAGCAGTGCTCTCCTTCTACTTCGAGGTCAAGGCCGTGGATGAATCGATGCTGAGTCTGGGAGTGGTGCTGGCGCTGGTGTTCATCGGCATCATCATCCTGGTGGTGTTCTTCCAGTTCATCCCGTTCGGGCTCTGGCTCACCGCGCTCTTCTCAGGCGTGCGGGTCTCGTTCTTCACCCTCTTCGGGATGCGGTTCCGGCGGGTCGATCCCAAGGCGATCGTGTTTCCCCTCATCAGCGCGCACAAGGCGGGCATCGGCCTCGGCGTAAACGATCTCGAGGGCCACTACCTGGCCGGCGGAAACGTCCAGCGAGTGGTGAACGCGCTGATCTCGGCGGACAAGGCGGGCATCGCGCTGACGTACAAGCAGGCCACGGCCATCGATCTCGCCGGGCGGGACGTGTTCGAGGCGGTGCAGGTCAGCGTCAACCCGAAGGTGATCACCACGCCCAAGGTGGCGGCGATGGCGAAGGACGGGATCCAGCTGCTGGCCCTCGCCCGGGTGACGGTTCGGGCCAACATCAATCGGCTGGTCGGCGGCGCCGGCGAGGAGACCATTCTCGCCCGGGTGGGCGAGGGCATCGTCAGCACCATCGGGTCGGCCGTCTCGCACAAGGCCGTGCTGGAGAACCCCGACCTGATCTCCAAGACCGTGCTCGCCAAGGGACTCGACGCCGGGACGGCGTTCGAGATCCTGTCGATCGACATCGCCGACGTGGACGTCGGCAAGAACATCGGCGCCGAGCTGCAGACCGACCAGGCCGAAGCGGACAAACGGATCGCCCAGGCCAAGGCGGAGGAGCGGCGTGCGCTCGCGGTGGCCATCGAGCAGGAGTTCAAGGCGGAGGCGCAGAACCAGCGGGCCAAGGTGATCGCCGCGGAGGCCCAGATCCCGCTGGCCATCGCCGAGGCGTTCCGGAGCGGCAATCTCGGCGTGATGGACTATCAGCGCTATCGGAACATCCAGGCGGACACCACCATGCGCACCGCGATCGCGGGCGGCGGCGACAGCGCCCCGACGACCGGAGGCTGAGCGGTGGATCTCGGTCCGGCGCTGCTCATCGGGTTCGCATGGCTGGTGATAAACGCCATCCGAAAAGCGGGGAGCAAGCCGCCAGGCACAGGTACGCCGCCGCGTCGCCCTCCCGGGACGACTCAGGGCTCCGGCACGATACCCGGGCGCCAGGGCGCCCGACAGCTTCCGGGCGCGCGGCCCAGGCCGCTTCCGCCGGTCAGCGGCGCGGACGCGACCCAGCGGGAGGGGAGCCAGCTCGAGGCGCTTCTCCGGGAGCTGGGCCGCACGCTGGAGCAGGGCTCGGGGCCCGTAGGCCGGGCCCCCGACTACCGCCTGCCGCCGGCCGAGGAGGTCGAAGAGCGCGAATCGCTGGAGGTCACACCGGAAGTACAGAGCCTCGAGGCCGCTCCCAAGCGGAAGGCGCGAGTCGAGGTCGACCAGGATGACGAGGCGGAGCGGATCGTGGCGCGGCGGATGGCGGCCGCCGAGGCGCAGAGCAGACCGCTCACGAAGGCGGACCATCGGGCGTTCGACGAGCGAATTCGCCAGGAGGCGGCGGACAAGACCGCGACCAAGGGCTACACGGCGCGTCAGCTCCGGGATGCGGTGGTGTGGCGGGAGATACTCGGGCCGCCGGTGTCGCTGCGGGGGGAAGGGGAGGAGTGGTAGGGCCGAGCGTCATCCCGAGCGCAGCGAGGGACCTTATCCGGGAATGGCTCGAGCGCGGCGGAGAAGGTCCCTCGCTGCGCTCGGGATGACGAGCTCGGGCCTAGCGACTGCCGAACTTCTTCGAGTACGACTCCATCGAGTCCAAAATCGCCGCCCGCGCCGCCGCCGCCCCTTCGAATCCTCGCGTCTCCGTCCGCGTCCCTTCGAGATCCTTATACACCTGAAAGAAGTGCTCGATCTCCTTGAGATAGTGCGGCGGCACGTCTCCGAGGTCGTTGAGTCCGTTCGAGTACGGGTCGCCGGTCGGCACCGCGAGCACCTTTTCGTCGGCCGCGCCGCGGTCCACCAGGTGGAACAGGCCGATCGGCCGCGCGTTGACCAGGCAGCCGGTGAAGACCGGAATGGTCATCAGCACGAGCACGTCGAGCGGATCGCCGTCGTCGCCGAAGGTCCGGGGGAGGAAGCCGTAGTCGCCCGGATAGTGCACGGCGCTGTACAGCACGCGATCGAGCCGGAACACGCCGAGCTCCTTGTCGAGCTCGTACTTGTTGCGCTCATTGGTCGGGATCTCGATGACGGCCGTGACTTCCGTTGGCGGATTCGGGCCGGTGGGGATGTCGTGCCACGGGTGGAAGCTGCGCTGGGGGATGTTCGGCACGGTGGAGCAGGGCCTCGAGCGAGTAGGTGAGGCGCGCGACCGTCGCGCGCCGGAGCGGCGCAATATAGGCGCG
Source organism: uncultured Gemmatimonadales bacterium (assembly GCA_963728705.1). Lineage (GTDB taxonomy): Bacteria > Gemmatimonadota > Gemmatimonadetes > Gemmatimonadales > GWC2-71-9 > CAVVWJ01. The sequence continues at coordinate 24,653 of CAVSLY010000030.1, read as the reverse complement.
GGTCGCCGGCCGGCGCGACTCCGCCATCGGCTCGGCTTGCGATCATGCCCGTTGGCGGCGAAGATACCGCAGGCCCGAGTGGCGGAATGGCAGACGCAGTGGACTCAAAATCCACCGGGGGCAACCCCGTGCGAGTTCGACTCTCGCCTCGGGCACTCCTTTCGCTTCAACGATTTACCGCGCGTCCCCTCAAGCTGCATCTCAGTGCATGGCCCTCCAAAGTCTCCGAGAATTGTCCGAGACTTCGTAAGCTAGGGAGGGTCAATCGGGGTGAATGTCAAAGTCGTCTCCTGGCTCTCAGGTGTCGTGGCAGTCGGCGCGACCGTTATTCTGGCCAGTCTTCCTGATAGGTGGTGGCTCCAGCTGGCAGTCTTTGTCGCTGTGGCCGTCGTTCCGCACTGGCCCAACCATGGCGCTCGCCTACCGGACGATCAGCTTGCCCAGCATGACGGGATGCAGCTTGCAGAAGTACGGGTCCTCACCTCCATGAGACGCGACGTACTGGCCACTCTTCCCCTGGAGGAGGGTGCCTGTATCCCATCCGGATTTCCGAGTCGCGGTCGCGGTGTGCGGGACGATGTCACGATTGGTCCAGACCACGGTGTCCCCCCGCCGGACCTCCAGCACCTCCGGGTGAAATGCCATGCCCCGGATCTCTATGACGTGACGCTGGGAGACGGGATCGGCAGGACGAGACGGAGCGGCGGCGCCGGCGAGTACCAGGACTCCGATCGCCGCCAGCGCGGCGATCGGGAGCCCTGCGAACCGACGGCCACCACGTTTCACTTGCCGGCTCCGAGTGCACCCTGAAGCTTCTTCGCATGCGCCAGATGCGCCTCAAACGCCGGCCGCACGTCCACCAGGAGCTTCTTGAGCTCCGCGTTCGAGGTGTTGGGGACCAGGACCTTGTCCAGCGCGTCGATTACGGCCTCGTGGTACGCCACCTCACGGTCGATATAGGCCTTGTCGAACGCCTTGCCCTTGAGCGGCTCGATCGCCGCGCGAGCCTCGGCCGCCCCCTTGAGGAGCGACTGACTGACCGCGTTGTCCTTCGGCGTGACGCCGAGCTTGGTGGCGAGCGCGGTTGCCTGCGCGTTGACCGCGCTGTGGTCGGTGATCATCGTGGTCGCGAACTGCTTCACGTCCGGATTGCCGGTGCGTGATTGGGCCAGCTTGGCGAGGTCGACGTCGATGCTGTTGGCGGTCACCGCCACGTGGGCGACCTCGGGGTCGGAGAGCTTGGGGGAGGCCGCCTGGGCGCGCAGCCCGGCAGGCAGCGCGAGGGCCAGAAACAGCGCCGAACAGGGGGTAAGTCGAGGATCGCGACATAGAATCGCTCCGGAGGCGAGGATGTACTGACATCAGTGACAGGACATTAGAGTCATTATGGGGGGCGCTCATAACGGGATGGTCAGCACCGCGCAGGGCGCGGTGTGGACGACGCGCCGGGCGTGCTTCCGGCCTCGATGATTCCGGGCAGTCCGCCGCGATGATAGCCGATCACGAGGACGTCGGCGCCGGTCGCATGCACCGTGGCGAGGATCTGCTCTACGATCTCTCCACGTCTCACCTGCACGGTCGGGACGGCTCCCGGCACCGGCTTCTGGGCGAGGAGCGCCTGCAGCTCGCTCTCCAGCCTGGCGCTCCGAGCGGCCGCGAGAGTGAACGCCAGCTCATCCCGCTCATCTGGCGGACCGGCTTCGACCGTCATCATCCGGAGACTCGCCCCCAGCGCCCAGGGCGAAACCGAGGGCACCTCGAAGAACGAGCATGCCGCGCTCGGAGCCGTCGAGCGCCACCAGGACTTGACGGAACGGGCCGCTGTTGGGCGGCACGAAGAGACACGGGATCGTGCTCCGCCGGGCCACGGCGTCCGCGGTGTCGCCCAAGAGAAGCCGGCCCAGTTGTGAGCGCTGCTTCCGCCCGAGCACCAGCAGGTCGGCTTGCCGCCGCTCCGCCAATCGGCAGATCTCGATGGCGGGCACGCCCGCCGCGATGCCCACCTTTACATGCGGCGGCTCGCGCTGCGCGCGCAGTTCAGTCCTGATCCATTGGTGCAGGTCCTGGATCGACGGCCGCTCCATCTCCACGCCAGCGAAATCGGAGGCCTCGGTTGCTCCCGCAGCCACCGCCATCGCGCCGACAGGAACGGCGCGCATCACGGTCACGCCAGCACGGGCACGCGCAGCCAGATCGATGGCGGATCGGACAGCTTGGTGTCCTGCCTCGGATTCATCGGCGGCGGCCAGGATATGATGCAGATTCATCGCTACCTCCCATAGGGTGGGTTGCAGACTAGCCAGGCCGCCGTGAAGAAAGGATGAAAGGGCTGGGAAGCTTCCGGCGGGTTACGGGACCCCGCGTCCCGGCGATATGTTTCGGCATGCCTTCACCTTCCGTCGCACACCCTCCGTCAACGCAGGAACGGCTCGAGCGGCTCGTGAGGGCCTCCTCGGCGCTCATCACCGAGGTCTCTGTGGAAGGGGTCCTCCAACGCGTGGTGCAGGTGGGCGCCGAGGTGATCGGCGCCCGCTATGCGGCCATCGGAGTGGTCGCGCCCGACGGGAGGGTCCTGGAGAGCTTTACCACCTACGGGATCGAGGCCGAACTCCGAGCCAGCATCGGCCGGCCGCCGCGAGGCCACGGCATCCTCGGACTCGTGATCCGCGAGGCCAAACCGATCCGGCTGCCGGACCTCACCAAGCACCCCGACTCCTACGGCTTCCCCCGAAACCATCCGCCGATGCGCTCGTTCCTGGGTGTCCCGATCGTCGGCCGGAGCGGCGTTGTCGGGAACCTATACCTCACCGAGAAGACCGGTGGCGAGGTGTTCACGGAGGAGGACGAGGGCATCGCGATCTTGCTCGCGGCCACGGCCGCGGCCGCCGTCGAGAACGTGCGGCACCACGAGGAGAGCGCCCGACTGCTGGAGGAAGTGCAGCGACTGCATCGGACCCGGGAACGGTTCTTTGCGATGGTTAACCACGAGCTCCGGAATGCGCTGGCCGCGGTTTACGGCTGGGCGGAGATGCTGGTGCGGAAGAAAGACCCGGCGACGGTTCCGCGCGCCGCGCTCGAGGTTCTAGACTCGGCACAGTACGCGGTCGCCCTGATCAGCGACCTCCTGGATCTGAGCCGGCTGGATGAGGACCGTCTAAAGCCCGTTATCCGGGCGGTCGAGCCCGTATCCATAGCCAACCGCGCTATGGCCCACGTGACCCCCGCGGCCAACCTCAAGCAAGTCGCCCTGCAACTGGCGCCCAGTCCCAACCTGCCCACCTGCGAGACCGACGCGAGCCGAGTCGAGCAGATCCTGGTCAATCTGCTGGGCAACGCCATCAAGTATGCTCCCGAGCGGAGTACCGTGCGCGTCACCATCACGTCGCGGGAACGGCGTATCGTCTACCAGATCGAGGATGAAGGGCCCGGAGTGCCAGCGAGCGAGGTGGAACGGATTTTTGATATCTATGTAACCAAGGCCGGCGAGGAAGGTCGCGGGCTAGGACTGGGCCTGCCACTTTCACGGCGGCTTGCCCAGTTGCTCGGCGGTGAGCTCCACGCGGTAACGCGTCCTGGAAAGGGGGGATGTTTCATCCTGGAGGTCCCCGCGAGCGCATCCTAAAGAGATCTTCACATCAACTTCCGATCGGCATCAAACATCCGCTCTAGATTTTCAACTATGAAGATTCTCGTTGTCGAAGACGACCGTAAGGTGGCCGGCTTCATCGAGCAGGGACTGAAGGAGGAGGGGTACGTCGTAGACGTAGCCCCCGACGGGGATGAAGCCACGATGCTGGCTCACGTCTACGACTACGACGTCATCCTGCTCGACGTCGTGCTCCCGAAGAAGAACGGGTTCCAGATCGCGGCCGAGCTCAGGCGGGAGGGGCGGAGCACTCCCATCCTCATGCTCACCTCCCGCGACGCTGTCGAGGATGTGGTCCGGGGATTGGATGCTGGGGCAGACGACTACCTGCCCAAGCCATTCCGTTTCGACGAGCTGCTCGCGCGAATCCGGGCCCTGCACCGGCGCGGAGGTGCCGAACGGCTGGATGTGCTGCGCTACGGCGCGGTTGCTCTCGACCGCCTGCGCCACGTCGCGACCGCCAACGACCGGCGACTGGATCTCACCCCCAAGGAGTTCCAGCTCCTCGAATACTTCCTCCTTCATTCCGAGGAGGTCGTCCGCCGCACCACGCTCCTGGAGAAGGTATGGGACATGCACTTCGACCCCGAGAGCAATGTGGTGGATGTTCACGTGGGAAACTTGCGCCGGAAGCTGACGCAGGCGACGGGTGAGCCGTTGCTGGCGACGGTGCGTGGGGTGGGATTCAGCCTCCGGAGAGGGAGCGACTCTGGTGACCTCTCAAAGTCGCCTTGAGCCACCCGAAGCTAAGACGATCAGGGCTTCAGCGCCTCGGCGCGCGTCCTAGTATTTGCGTTATCCATCGGCAACATGTCGTGACAGAAGCCGCCCGAGGATGATCTCCCTTCGATAGGCTCGAATGCAGGGCCTAGGCAGCCGGCGTAAGAGAGGGCGTGCGTGGAGGTTCTTTCAGGAGCCTTTCACCGGTCGGGAGACCGAAGAGATACATTCGTAAATGAGGATCCTGTTGGTTGAAGACGATCTAAAGGTAGGAGGCTTCCTGGAGGTGGGTCTCCGGGGGGAGGCTTTCCTCGTCGATCGGGCCTACGACGGCGAGGCGGCCCTCGAGATGGCCGCCGCAGGAGCCTACGACCTGATCCTTCTCGACTATATGCTCCCCAAGAAGAACGGAGTTCAGGTTGCAGAGGGCATCCGCGCTCGCGGGCAACAAACCCCGATTCTGATGCTGACCGCACGGGACTCAGATGAGGACGTCCATCGTGGTCGGGCAGCCGGCGTCAATGAGTATCTGAGCAAACCATTCAAGTTCGACGACGTGTTAAATCGCATTCACGCCCTCCTGGGGCGGGCTTGATGGCGCGAGGCGGCGATGAAAGCGATCGCCGCCCCCTCATGAGCTAGAGCGAGAAGACCAGCAATACCAGTCGCCTTCGGGTGGAAAACTGCCCCGCGTCGCCGAACGCACCGATCGTGCCCAGCCCAGCGGTGGGATCTTCGGCCCCGATGCCGGCGGCTACGCCAATACCAGCCTAAGCAATCCGGTAAGCCGAGTACACGGCCAAGTACGCGCTGCTTAGTCCGTCTTGCCCCTAGGTAGGTCATGGGGTTCAGGTCAATATCGGGGTCGTAGGAGTACCAGCCCCAGGTCGGACCGCCGCCACGCTTCCACTGGTCGCCTGGCCAAGTCGTGAGGCCGAGATCCTTGCCCTTGTGGGACGGGTAATTGGAGTCGGCTTCACCCTCGATGCCGACTTCTCGGTCGGAGCCGGTGCTGTACACGGTCCACTTGTGCTGACCCCGTGTTCACGTCCCACGCGGAGACGCGGCCGCGGACGCCGAACTCCCCACCCGAGATACCGGTGATGACCAGGTCCTTGATCACGATCGGCACGGTCGTCATCGTCGCACCCTGCTTGTAGTCGATGGCTTCGAGGCCGGCATCCGAGCGAGCCGGGTGCTTCGCTTCCAGCGCTCTTTTCCCGGACTTGGCATCGAGCTCCGATCAGCTCACCCTGCAGCGGCTCGATGAAGATCTTTACCGCTCGGATGATACGCGGTGCCACGATTCTCTACGTCGCAGCACGCGATGGGAATCGCGTCCGGCGACTGGTTCGGGATGTACTGGGAGGATGACTGCCGCAATCAGGACACCAACAAGGCCGCGCCCTGCGCTTTGCCGGGCATGCCGGTCTTACCGGTAGATAGCGTTGGACTCCAAGCGAGTTGCGCTCCCCATGCGGGTGGAGCGTGGCCAAAGGCCTGAGGCTCGCAGTCCCGCGGACCATTCCCCTCGACAACCGAAGCCAGTTTACGGAACCCACTCCGAAGTCATCGTGAGACCAGGGTCAAGAGTTCTGTCCTCGGGGCCACGCGAGCCTGTCTTGAAATGCCTTCGTGCAACGGCGGGAATCGACTGCAGGAGGGTGGTCGTCTAAAGTAGGGTTCGTGGTTGCTTCACGACCTCTTCATCGGTACTGGCGTAGACTGCGGCACTACTCGAGAGGGCACGGCGGCCACAGGGCGACTCTCGCCGCACTGCGAGCCGAGGAAGTGGACCCGCCAGAGCGTTTGGAGGCGGCACTGTCCCTCCCATACCAGGATCGGAGTTGAAGTATGTCAACGGCATACGTTTCCTATGCAGGAGCCCCGATCGTACTCGCATTCTTGATGCTGAGTCTTGGGGGCACCTGCCTGCGGGCGCAGGAGCACATCCGACAGCCGGCCATTGAAGTCCCCGCACCACAGGACTACTCCGCGATGGTGGAGGTTCACATCAGACAGCCGGCGCTGGACGATGCAACCATTGTGGCGATCTTCGATAACGCGAACACAGCCGATATCGAGACGGGCCAGCTTGCCGCCCAACGCGGTCACTCGAACGAAGTGCGTCAGTTTGGCGCCATGCTCGCCCGCGACCACCAGATGGTTCGCCAGCAAGGCCGTGACCTGGCCAAGAAGCTCGGCTTTATACCCACCCCACCCAGCGGTGATCAGAGTGCTCAGGATCGGGCCGTCGCGATGCAACGGTTAAGCAGCTTGAGCGGGCCCGCGTTCGACCGTGCGTTTCTGCAGCATGAGGTGGAGTTTCATGAGACGGCCATCGCCGCCATAGAGAACACCCTGCTGCCCGCGGCCGCGAACGCAGAGCTCAGGGCCATGGTGGCGAAGGTCGCCCCTGCGTTCAAGGCCCACCTGGACATGGCGCGGACTCTCGGCAAGCAACTCGCCAGCAAGTGAGTCAGGAAATGATGGCCATGCCGATCAACGGCACCGGTTCAGGCTGCGCAGGTCGGGTCTGGACCGAGGTCCTCTTGCCGGCGCGGGCGGTTAATGCTTCAACGCGCGAGCTTTCGAAGCGCCGACCCCTTGTGCATCGCGATATGATCGGTCTTGTCGCTCTTGATCTCGTACTGCGGGTCATCTTCGCTGGCGTGAACCGTGTAACCCTTGAACTTGATCCTGGTCGTAATGACCCTGGTGATGCGGCCGCGCACACGCCCGGCTTCCGAGTTCCAACTCACGTGATCGCCGCGCTTGAAACGGGTCTTTGCCATTGGATGACCCTTCCTGACCGCCCGATGTTGAGATGATGAGCCGCCGCCGCGATGGACACACCGACAGTGGCCACTCCATTCGAGTACGGGCACCCTACCGACTCGACCTCACCGTCAATGCCCTGCGGCGGTTGTCATCGAACCGCGTGGATGTACTCACGCCGGACGGAGATTACCTCCGGGTACTCGGTGACTTGGCTGAGCCCGCGGTCGTACGCGTAAGGCAGCCGAGCCCCGGGACGATCAGCGTCCTCCTCGAGGGCGACCGGCGTGAACACCCGCGGCTGCTCGCGCTTGTGCGGCGGATGCTCGGCCTGGATGTCGACCTCACACGATTCTACCATGCAGCATCGGGCATTCCATGGCTGCATCCGCTCGTTCTCCGCATGCGGGGTGTGAGGCCACCCCGCTATCCGACGTTGTGGGAGGCCTGCGTCAACGCGATCGTCTTCCAGCAGGTCAGCCTGGTAGCAGCGAGTACGATCATGGGCCGGTTCACCCTGGGGCTCGGCGAGCCCGTCGAGCGTGGCGGGATACGGCTGTATCGCTTTCCGGGCGTCGAGCAGGTCCAGCGCGCCCCGGACCGGCTCTTGCGCTCGGCCGGCCTCAGCGCCGCCAAGCTCGCAACGTTGCGGCGGGTTGCTGCCGCGCTCCAGGAAGGGGCGCTCGATGAGGTCCGGATAGAGGAATCCCCGAGTCCCGAGGCCGCCGCCCTGCTTCGCGGGATCAAGGGGATCGGCCCCTGGACGGCCGCCGTGATCCTGCTGCGCGGACTCGGGAGGCTCGACGTGTTTCCCACGAACGACACCAGCGTGACGCGTAATCTGGCGCTGGTCGGCGGATCGGCGCCACAAGATGTCGCGGCTGTGCTCGAGGCGCTTGGTCCCGAGCGGGGAATGCTCTACTACCACCTGTTGCTTGCACGCCTGGAGGCTGGCGCCGGCCTGAATCCTGTCGCGGCAAGCGCTCATCGGTCGACGCGGCGCTCCGGAGCATAGGTCAGCACGCCACGAATGAGCCGCGCAGGAGCGGCCAACTGATGCGCCTGGGCGGTTTTCGCATCCCCGATATGAACGACGCGGGCGCCCAGAGAGACCAGCACATCGGCAATGATTCGCCGATGACAGCGCCACCAGAGGACCTCAGCGCACATGACGGCGGTCCGGAGACCCCAGGCCAGCATCAGGAGCTCGAACAGGCCAGCGGCAAACTCATCACTGTCGAGGTGATCCGCGTAACCTTGGAAGGCCGGGTGGCGCCAGGCGCTACGCGGCGCCTTCGACGCCAGTTGCCGGCGGCCGCCCAGGGCGGGAATGGATATGTAGTCGATCCCGGCGGTGTGAAGCGCGACGGCGAGCGCTGGCTGGTTGTACTGGGGCTGGCGACGAGAACCGGGAAAGCGCCGGACATCCGCGACCGCTTCGATCCCATACGGTGCGAGGATGGCGAGAAACTCGGCAAGCGAGCGGGTCGAATGTCCCACCGTCCACACGGTCAGGGTCATGCCTCGCAAGGCTGCGTCCTCATGTGCCGCCTGTGCAGCGCGCACCAAGCGGCCCTGCCTGTTCAGCCATGCGCAGAGACTCAGGACTCACGGTCACGCTCCGCGTCTTCGCACAAGCGGCAGGGCAGTGTCGTGCCCAGGTGGTGCGCTCGACCGACGGGCGTCAGCACCCAGGGCCGTACTTGCCATGGTGGAGTGTGACGGACGTGCTGGACGTGCCCGCACTCCAGCTCGGCCACCCAATGCTGCTCCTCATCTTGATGGAAGCCGACAATGGACCGTTCCGGAGCCATGCCTGGGCGACCGCTCGAAGCCATCATGCACTTGATAGAGGACTCGACATGAATCCCACTACTTCGCGCGGGTGATCTTGCCGCAAGCGATCGGCAACGTGACCTGGCCGGGAATGGGACCGAGGGACGCCACGGACGCCTTGAGCGTGCTGGCCGCCGGGATTCCGTGGATGAAGACCACGCGCCGATCGAGATCCAGCGTCTGGCCATCAAATGCCTTGGCGAAGGCGGCCTGCAGGGCGCTCAGCGAAACCGTCTCCTGGTACTGAAGCGTTCCTGTCGCCGAAGCCTTCGGATAGGTGCCGTGTGGAACGTCCATGCTGACTGGATCACTGCTGAACGGCACCATCGTCGTGCCCGCTGCCGCACCGGTCTCGACTACGTCGATGATGCCATCGCCGTTCGCGTCCGCCGATTGCGTCGGGCACGCGGCTTCACGACCATCGGTGAAGCCGTGGAAGTGCTGCCAGTGCTCGATGTTCTTCGGCAATCCGCTTGCGTTCACCGCGATCGTCAGGCTATCGCCCTTGATCGCGAACGTCGCCTCGCCCACTGACTTCAATCCGGTCATCGTGGTGTTCAGCGCAGATAGATGGGCGACGTAGACTGCGTTCGACTGGCCAGTCTGCGCGCCGGCCACCGCGGGCAGAGCGGCGGCGGCGGCTGCCATGAGCAGCGCGTGCGCGATCGCCAGGACAATGCCTGTTCGACCCGATTGATCCGTTGCCGTGATTGCTGTCGCCATGATTGTCGTCTCCATGAGCTCGTAGCTCGAATGTGCCGGTAGGGCTGCGTGAGTTACAGCCGTCGGTCGAGGAATGCCTTGAGCGCGATGCGCGCCGTTGTGCGCGACGTCATGCGCTGCATAGATCAGGGTCACCCGCCCGCGACGGGCCGCGGAGAGGAGTGACTGCCACGCTGCTGGATGCCCCCGCAGCTCGGCCAGGTAGCGTCGCCGGAACTCGGGCCACCGCTCGGGGTCGTGCCCGAACCAGCGTCGGAGGGCCGGGCTCGGCGCCACGTCCTTGGCCCACTCGTCGAGGCGGAGCCGGGCCTTGGGCACGCCTCGCGGCCACAACCGCTCTACCAGCACCCGGCGCCCATCGGTCTTTGCGGCGGGCTCATAGGCGCGCTTCAGTCGGATCATGCCATCGCTCCCTTCCGCGACTCGCCTGTCGCCCGCCCCGGGGCCTTCGGCCGATACGTCCCCGGCACGGTGCGGAATGCGATGCTTAGACGGTTCCACCCGTTGATCGCGACCAGGGCGAGGGTCAGATCCACGAGTTCCTTGTCCGAGAAGTGCCGGCGGGCCTCCTCGTAGATCGTGTCGGGGACGGGGCCATGGCTGATGAGCGTCACCACATCGGTCCAGGCGAGTGCGGCTCGTTCCCGAGCGGTGTAGAATGGAGTCGCGCGCCACGCTGGCAACGCGTAGAGCCGCTGCTCGGTCTCACCGCGGGCGCGGGCGTCCTTCGTATGCATGTCCAGGCAGTAGGCGCAGCCGTTGAGCTGGGAGGCCCTGGTCTTGATCAGGTCGAGGAGGCTCTGCTCCAGCCCGGAGCTCCGCAGATAAGTCTCGAGTCCGCCCACCGCCCGGATCCCCTCGGGCGCCAGCTTGCCGTAGTTGATGCGCTGATCCATGATCGGTTCTCTCATCCCTCGTAGGTGACGACCTTCCCCCACAAATCCGCCAGGTCTCCGATTCTCGCCCACAAGCACTCGCGTTGAACCATCTGGTGTGGTCCACGCAGGCCCATAACCAGCCTGACTCAGGCGAGCTTCCCGGTCGCGACCGCGCGTACGATGTCAGTGTGCGAGATGACCCCGACAAGAACCCCGTGTTCCTCGACAAACAATCGACGCACTTCCGCGTAAAGCATGTGGCGAGCTGCCTCACGGACCTGGGCCGTGGACTCGATCATGAGCGGCTTCGGCGTCATGATGTCGCGGACCGGGGTTTGCTCCATCAGGATCTCGCGTTCAGCGGCACAACGCATCCCAGCCTGCGCAGCAATCAGGTCCGTGCTCGAAACGACGCCGATCACTCGCTCGCGAGCATCCACCACCGGAAGGCCCGTGACCCTCGCGGCTGCGAGAGCCGCCACGAGCTCGGACACCTGGGTGTCGCCGGCTACAGTCCTCACATCGCTCTCCATGATATCGGCCACTATCACTGCATCTGTCATTGCATCTCCTGGGCAACTGAGCCAAGCCTGGGGCCTGGCGGGTATGGGACCAAGATGGCACCTCTCCCGTGAAGGTTGGGTGAAGCTGCCCTTAAGCCTCCTTCACTGCTCCAACGGAAGAAACTGGGAGCGAGCGGAGGACTATCGGAGGAGGTTTACGGCGAGACTCGCGACTCAGAGAGAAGTGTCCGCAACAACCGGATAAGGACCCTTCTTCCGCCATTCACGCTCCCTTCATACAGCACTGACTATCCTGGATCTCGCACCTTTCAAGGAAGGGAGTGATCCTGATGACAACTGCTGCCCTTGTCAGAGCTCATTGCGTCAGCCCAGTCGCGACCGGCTCACCACCGACCGTACGCACGGCCCTGCGTGACATTCACCACGCGTGGATGAGGGACACGTTGCGGTGGCTGGCGCCGACGCTCTCTCCCAGCGCGGACTTCTGGGACGGCTGGAGCGCCGCGCGATACATCAACGATCAGTTCGACCGGAAGTATCGCCGGCAGCGAACGCTCGTGAAGGCCATCCTCCCGCTCCTCCGACCTGCCGATGCCTTCCTGCTGCGAAGCGCAACAACGGAGCTCGAGCTGATGCGCCGACATGTCAACCGGATAGCGGGGAGGCGGAACATGATTGAGGTGGTGGCTGCGGCTTCCTGCCGTTTCCTCGAACTCCTTGGCGCCTGGTTCAAAGAGCTCGAGCGAGTCACGGATGGGCTGACCAGAGCCGACCTCTCGGTTCAGGGCCGGCGGGCCTTGGCGAGGCTCGAGTCCGCTGCCGCAATCCAGACGGGAGCACGAAGACCTCCCCCAATGGCGCAGAGCGAGGTCGCCTCATGAACAGAACTGTGTCAATCCTATTCTGGCTTACGGCCCTCGGGTGGACGCCATCCATGTGGGCCCAAGTACAAGAACGTCAGTTGATCTCTTATGACTCTGCGACGAACACCGTCACATTCGCTCTCGAAGCTGGCGCACGGGGAATGGCTGGCCCGTTCAACTTCGACGGCTACACGAACGGCGCGGCAACGCTCGTCGTACCCTCGAAGAGCACCGTCGTGATGAACTTCGTGAACCATGACGGAACGCCTCACAGCGCGGAGATCATTGCCGACGCGGAGCCGATGCCCAACATGGGTGGCGATCCCGCCATCCCGCGTGCCTACACCAGGAATGCCACCCAGGGCATACCTCAGGGCGGGACCGATGTCATCCGGTTTACCGCTCCGGAGAGCGGCGCCTTCCGGATCTTCTGCGGAGTCCCAGGACACGGCATCTCCGGCATGTGGATCCGGATGAAGGTGGATCCGTCGGCGAAGACGCCGTCCTGGATAGCCCCATAGCGAGACGAGGATCGCATGTGAGACCGTCCAGTGGCCTGATGAAGGCAGCTTCAGGATCCCTTCTGAACAACTTCACTCGCCCGGTGCTAGAGTAGTTGTTGCTGAGTCACGAAGTCGTTGGTGTCGGGGTCGCGACCTCTGCGCGTCCGATGTGTGGGGAACGTTTCGGTTGGAGGAGAGAGAGATGCGAGCACGACGTGTAGGGACCGGATCTGAGTTCCGGTTGTTTCAAGGGGAGCACGAGATCGGTCGGGTCAACGAGACCGCAGTGAGCTTCCTGGGGTTTGCGACTCGCGATGACGCGGCCCTGGCCGCTTCGGTAGCGCACCTGGCGCTGACTCGACGGCGCGGAGAGCAGGCACAGTCAGCGACTGGCCACTCCGAGGTCCTCGTCATGGACCATGGGTCCAGTCAGGCTGTCATCGCGCCTGCCGGGGTTCTGGCCACGCTGCTCCCACCGGCAGCCGAAGGGCCGGAAGTCGGCAGCTGGGGTTTCGAGATCGGGCTGCTTCCGGAGGAGGGTGTCGATGTATTCGCCATCGGACGAGCCCGTGTCATGTGGCATGCACTGCGGAATACCGGCGTTTATCGGCGCATGCAGAAGTTCCATGCGACCGCCTGGCGGCCGTCTAGTTCACCCAATGTCAACCTGGCGTCGAGAGTGCATCGCGCCGTTGTGACAGCATTGAGCTTAGGGACGGGGGGCTGAAGGATGACTGCGTCATTTGCCTACTCACCAGCACCAGTGTCGCACCTGACCGACGCTCAGTTGGGCGAGCTGAGCACGGAACTGCTGGCGGAGCTGCGCCGGTTGAGGTCTGGCACCACACTCGGCGCAAACCGTCACGATGTGCGGACGCAGATGCGAATCCAGTCCGTCCTTGACGCACTGAAGCGCATGCGAGGCAGGATCTACGGTGCGTGTCTGATGTGCCGGTCGTTGATCCCGTACGAGCGTCTGGCGGTCATTCCTGAAACCAATACCTGCGTGCGCTGCGGTTCAGGGGCCTGAGACGCATGACAGTCGTCAAGGCCATCTCAAGCTCGGCCACAAGGACAACCCCTCAGATGGCGCCCGAGCGCATACTGGTCGGCGTGGACTTTCGTCAGCCATCACTCGCAGCCGCGAGATGGGCCGCCGCACACTTCGGGACGTGCGCGATCGAGCTCGCTCACGTCCTTCCGATCCCCGAAGTGCCTGCGTTCCTGCGGCCAGTGATGCCCGCCCTTGACGATCGTCTGCAAACCGCTGCTCCGAGCCTTCTGCCGGCTTTGCGGGGCTTCGCCGGGACGCTCGGGGCCAACCCGGGAGATCCTGCGCCAGCGGGCCCTGGTCGACCAGATCCTGGCCACCCACACCGGCCAGGACGTCGAGCGGATCGCCCGCGACACCGACCGGGACTTCATCCTCGGCGCCGACCAGGCCCTGGAGTACGGCCTGGTCGACGAGATCCTGACCGGGCGCCGGGTCGCCGATGCGCTCGCCCCGGCCGCCGCCGGCGGGTGACCGGCGTGCTGCCCGACCGCCGGCGCACCCCCGACCGGCCGCCGATGCCGGCCCTGACCGACGCCGAGTGCTCGCTCATCGACCACTACCTGGCCGTGGTCGACCTGGCGGCCCGCATCAACCCGGCCCGCAGCGGCGGCCACACCTACAGCTGCCTGCGGGCCGCCCAGTCGCTGGCCACCGAGGCCAGGGACCTGCTGGCCGCCCTGGAGCTGATGTGGGCCCGGGGCGAGCGCGAGATCCACGTCCCCACCCTCACCCAGGCGCTCCGGGCCCTCGACGGCGAGCGCCGCGCCGCCAGGGTCACCATCCCGTCCTGACGCGCTAGCGGCGCAGCCGCACCGTCAGGGTGCCGGTGCCGTCGCCCAGCTCGACCAGCGTCACCTCCCCACCTGCCCCCTGGTAGCGGCCGGTGCCGCCGGTGACGGCCAGCTCCTTGGTCGGCGCGGCGCTGGTGAGCCCCTGGAAGGCGATCTGCCCGCCCGGCAGGCGCATGGTGCCGGTGCAGTGGATCAGGCCCTCGGTGGCGTCGACGATCGGGCAGGTGCCGCCCTCGTCGCCGACCTGCTTGCCGCGCGACGACAGCAGGTCGTGGAAGATCACGTAGTCCCCGAGGCTCGGCCCGCCGTCGTGGTCGACGTCGATCAGCTTGAAGGGGCTGAACTGCACGTCGAAATGGAGCGTCCTGGCCTTGTCGGGCGTGGCCGCCGGGGTGGCGCCGGCGATGGCGACACCGCCGAGGAGGAGCAGCACGGCCAGGGCCGTGCCGGTCAGGGTGATCCGTCGCATGCGTTCTCCTTGGCGATGGTTCGGGGGGGTCGATGCAGCTTGGCCCGGGATGCCAGGCCGCGCAAGCCGTAACGATGCCGGGACGGAGGGCGCGAATGCTGCCGCTGGGACCCCGGCCACAGAGGTGGTGTTGCGATGGACCTCGCCAGCTACAAGGCCCTCAGCTTCGACTGCTACGGCACCCTGATCGACTGGGAGGCCGGGATCGCCGACGTGCTCGTCCCCTGGGCGCGCGAGGTCGGCCTCGACCTCGACGACCAGCGGCTGCTGGCCGCCTACGCCGTCAACGAGGCCGAGGTCGAGCGCGAGCACCCCTCGGCGCCGTACCCCGAGGTGCTGGCCACGGCGTTCCGCCACACCGGGGAGACGCTGGGCCGGCCGGTCGACGACGCCTGGGCGAGGCGCCTGGGGGACTCGGTGCCCGACTGGCCGGCCTTCCCCGACTCCGCCGCCGCCCTGGCCTCGCTGGCCACGCACTATCTGCTGCTGATCGTCTCCAACGTCCACCGCGCCGGCTTCGCCGGCAGCAACCGGCACCTGCGGGGGCAGTTCGCGGCCGTGCTCACCGCCGAGGACGTCGGCGCCTACAAGCCGGCCGGCAACCACTTCCGGGCCCTGCTCGGCACCCTGGACGACCTCGGGATCGCCCGGGGCGAGCTCCTGCACGTCGCCCAGAGCCTGTTCCACGACCATGTGCCGGCCCGGAAGGCCGGGCTGGCGTCGGTGTGGATCAACCGGCGCCACGACCGGCCCGGCTGGGGCGCCACCCCCGAACCGTCCGAGGCCTGGAGCTACGACCTCGAGCTCCGGTCGCTGGCCGAGCTGGCGGCCGCCGCCGACGCCGCCTTTTCCGGACGCGCCGACCCCCTGGACCTGGAAGGCCGGCATGAGGCGACGATCGTGGCGGTGACCCTGGCCGCCCGGCCGGCCACCGCGCCCCGCTGGCCGGCCGTGCTGGCCTGGGCGGTGGCCGGGTTGACGGTGGCCAGCCTGGTCCCGGCGTACCGGCTGCTGTCGCTGGTGTGGTTCGAAGGCTCGTCCGAGGCCGCGCCCGGGGTCGCCGAAGTCGCGCCTGTGGCCCTGGCCGTGGTCAGCGCGGTCGCCGTGGGCGCGCTGGTGGCCAGCCGCCGGCCCGGCCACCCGGTCGGCTGGCTGCTCCTCGGGGTCGGCCTCGCGATCGCCGTCAATGTGCGCTCGTAGCCCTACGTGAAGTACGGGCTCGTAGTCCGGCCCGGGTCGCTCCCGGGTGCCCGCTACCTGATCCCGCTCATGTACTCGGCCTGGTTCATCGGGCTGGCCTGCGCCGGGTTCGTGCTCCTGCTGACCCCCACCGGGTCGCTGCCGTCGCCCCGCTGGCGCTGGTGGGCCAGGGTGGCCGCGGCCGCGCCGGTGCTGACCGTGCTCGGGTTCGCCGTTCAGCCTGACCCGATGGCCCCGGACTACCTTGGCAACCCCTGGCCGTTCCCGCCCTGGCCCCCGGGCTGCTGGTCGCCGCCTTGGCCGCGATGTTCGTGACCGTCGTCGGCGTGCTGGTCGGGGCCGGGTCGCTCGTGCTGCGGTTCCGCCGCGCCCACGGGACCGAACGCCTGCAGCTGCGCTGGCTGGCCCTGGCCGCGGCCTGCGCGCCGGCACTCCTGCTGGTCGGCGTCGCCGGCGTGCTGCTGGGCCGAGACCCGCTGGTCCTGGTGTCCCTGACGCTCTGCATGGCCCTGCTCCCGCTGGCCACGGGGGCGGCGATCCTGCGCTACCGGCTGTACGACCTTGACCGGATCATCAGCCGCACCCTGGCCTACGGGCTCCTCACGGTCCTGCTCGGGCTGGGTTATGCCGCCGTGGTCCTTGGCCTGGGCCGGCTCCTGCCCGAAGGGTCCAGCCTGGTCGTGGCGGCCGCCACCCTCGCCGTGGCGGCGGTGTTCCAGCCGTTGCGCCGCCGCCTCCAGGCGGTGGTGGACCGGCGCTTCAACCGCCGCCGCCACGACGCCGCCCGGCTGATCGAGGGGTTCGGCGTCCGGCTCCGCGACCAGGTCGACCTGGACGGGCTGACCGCCGAGGTGCTGGCCGTCGTCGACCAGACCATGCAGCCAACCCAGGCGTGGCTGTGGCTACGCCCACACCCAGCACCTTCGAGGCGAGAAGCATGGCCGGCGAGCCGCGAGGCGTCCCTCGCCGCCGTCCGGGCGCGGCCCGGTGGGCGCCTGGGCTGGCGTGGCTGCTGTGGACGCTGACCCTGTCGGGGCTGGCCGCCGCCCTCTGGCTCGACAACCTGCTGCGCCGGGCGGGACGCCCCGAGCTGACGATCCGCCCCCACGAGCTGCTCTATGTGGCGGCGGTGGTCGGGATGGCGACGGTGGGGGCGGTTCTGGCCGGCCGCCGGCCGCGTCACCCCGTTGGCTGGCTGATGCTGGCCCTTGGGCTGTCGGTGACGGTGGACGGGGTGACCGACGGCTACGCCCGGTACGGGCTGCTGGTCAGCCCGGGGGCGGTCCCGGCCGTCGGCCAGGTTCGCGTGCTGGGGGACACCTTCGCCCTCTGGCCGGCCTGCATCGGGTTCATCCTGCTGCTCACGCCGACCGGCTCGCTCCCGTCGGCCCGCTGGCGCTGGTGGGCCGGGATCGCCGTCGTCGCGCCACTGTTGTGGAAGGCTGCGACCGTCCTCGGGATCGAAACAGCGGACTTCCCGCCCTTCTACTCGTTCCCGAACCCGTACTTCGTCCCCGCCCTGTCGGCACCGGCGATGGCCGTCGCGCTGCCCGTGCTCGCGATCACGCTGCTCAGCGTGGTGGTGGGCGGCGCCTCGCTGGTGGTCCGCTTCCGCCGGGCCAGGGGCGAGGAACGCCAGCAGCTGCGCTGGGTGGCGTCCGCGGCGGTGGTGGCGGCGGCCGGTATCCCGGTCGCCGTGGCGGGCATCTCGATCGAGAGTGCCGCCGTGGTCGGCGTCGCCGTGCTCGGCTCGGCGGCGGTCCTGTGCCTGGCCATCGCCGCGGCGATCCTGCGCTACCGGCTGTACGACCTTGACCGGGTCATCAGCCGGACCCTGGCCTATGGGCTGCTGACGCTGTCGCTGGGATCGGGCTATGCCGCGGTGGTCCTGGCGCTCGGCCAGCTCCTCGGCCAGGACTCCAGCCTGGCCGTTGCCGGCGCCACCCTGGCCGTGGCCGCCGCCTTCCAGCCGGCCCGTCACCGCATCCAAGCCCTCGTCGACCGCCGCTTCAACCGGCGCCGCTACGATGCCACCCAGAGCATCGCCGCCTTCGGCACCCGTCTACGTGACCAGGTCGACCTGGACACTCTGACCGTCGAGCTGCTCGCCGTGGTCGACCAGACGATGCAGCCGACCCGGGCGTCGCTCTGGCTGCGACCCCAAGGAGCCGTAACGATCCCGGGACGGGGGCCGGCCATGCTGGCCGACCACCGGATCGGTGAGCACTCAGGGGAGGGGTCATGAACAGAGCCACGAGGCGGCGGGTGCGGCGGTTGGGTCTGCTGCTCGGTGCGTTGCTGATGGCGTTGCCGCCGTTGTGGGCGGGGCCGGCTGTGGCCGCCCCACCTCCGGTGGTGCACACGACCAGCGGTGACGTCCGAGGAGTCGACAACGGCACGGCCAAGGAGTGGCGCGGCATCCCCTTCGCGGCACCGCCGGTCGGCAATCTCCGATGGCGACCACCCGCCGCTGCGGCGTCCTGGACGGGGGTGCGCGATGCGACCACCTTTGCACCGCCATGCATCCAGGTCGATCCTGGCGCCCCCGGCGGGACAAGCGGTTCCGAGAACTGTCTGTACCTGAACGTCTTCGCCCCGAGCACGGCCACGGCCTCCTCGAAGCTGGCGGTGCTGGTGCACCTCCATGGCGGCGGCAACACCGGTGGGGCGGCCTATACCGATGCGCGCGCCTTCACCTCCCGGAATGTGATGGTGGTGACGCTGCAGTACCGACTGGGCACGCTGGGGTTCATCGGCCACCCCAAGCTCTCGGCCGAGAACGGCGGCGCATCGGGCGAGTACGGCCTGCTCGACCAGCTGGCGGCGCTCCGCTGGGTGCAGAGCAACATCACCGCCTTCGGCGGCGACAAGGCACGGGTGACCCTGTTCGGCGCGTCGGCGGGCTCCTATGACGCCGTGGCGATCATGGCGTCGCCGATGGGCGCGGGCCTGCTGCAGCGGGCGGCCATCCAGAGCGAGCATTTCCGCGCCCTGACCGGTGACGACAACCGGATGGCGGATGCCGAGCGGCTCGGCGTCACGACCTTTGCCTCCCTTGGGTGTCAGGGCGCAGCCAACGAGCTGGCCTGCCTGCGCGCCAAGCCGGCGGATGCTCTGGTGAAGGCGGCCGACCCCAACCTCGCGCTGTATCCGTGGATCGACGGGCAGGTGCTGCCCCGGACGCCGCTCAAGCTGGTGACCGAACGCGAGACCGTGCCGCTCCTGATCGGCCACAACCGAGAAGACGACCGGGCGTTCATCAAACCCAAGGAGCCGTTCACGCCCGACATCTATTTCACCTACAGCCGATACCTCGTCGGCCGCGACTACGACGACCAGGCCCGGGACCTGTACCGGCCGGAGGACTACCCCTCGAGGTTCTGGGCGTACGTGACCATGGAGACCGATACCGTACGCGGCTGCCAGGTGCGCAAGCTCGCCCGGGCGGTGAAGTCGCAGGTGCCGGTCTACCGGTACCTCTACACCCACGTCTACCAGAATCACCCAGGACTGGCGGACCTCCGGGCGAGCCACATCCTCGAGGATCTGTTCCTGTGGCATGCCTTCTCGAACATCCCGTATACGCCGACCGCAGCCGAAGAGCAGTTGTCGAAGAACATGACCGACTACTGGACCAACTTCGCCAAGACCGCCGACCCCGACGGCCCGGGCCTGCTGCACTGGCCCCGCAACAACCGCGGCCACGAGCCGACGCTGGTGCTCGACAACCAGCTCAGCGTGACCGACCGGTTCCACGACGCGCAGTGCAACTTCCTGGACACAGTGCCGGAGATCTTCCCCAAGGAAGAGTCGGCGCCATGATCAGGCCGGAGCGCTCTCTGGCGCTGTGGCTGGCGGTGAAGGGAGTGACGGTCCGTCGCCCTCAGCCGGTGATGGGGGTGGGCAGGGTGACCGTGGTGCCGGTGGCGGCGGCGGTGCGGACGGCCTCGATCGTGGCGGCCTGGTTGACGGCGTCGGCTCGGCCAAAGGCGGGCGGGGTACCGGTCGCGATCGCACGGGACGCCGTGTCGAATTCGATGCGGTAGGCATCGTCGTTGTCGGGGTCGCGGTGGTCGCCGAGCTGGTACTCGCCGGTCGGGTCGGCGGCCAGCCGCTCGGGCCCGTCGCCCTGGTCGAGCTCGATGTACCCGTGCCGGCAGAGCCAAGGGTCGGGGAGCGTGAGCTTGCCGGCGGTGCCGATGATCTCGAGCTCGTCGCGGCGGGGGTAGTCCAGGGCGACGTCGAACTGGGCCAACGCGTCCCCGGGCAACGTGAAGGTCGCGGCGAGCCGCAGGTCACACCCGTCGGCGTCCTCGGCACTGTCGATGACCTGCGCGGCCGACACCGCAAGGGGCTGGCCGCCGAACAGCCGGATCGCGCTGATGCAGTAGCAGCCCAGATCCAGCACCGCGCCGCCGCCCAGGCGGCCGGTGCGGCGGATGTCGCCGGGGTCGACGCTGACCGTGAGGGCCGCCCGGATGAACCCGACCTCACCGATCCGGCCCTCGGCGATCAGTCGCTGGGCGAGCAGGGTCTGTGGGTGGTGACGCCACATCAGGCCCTCGATACACAGCCGTCCGGCGGCGTCGGCGGCGTCAAAGCAGGCGGCCGCGTCGGCGGCGGACATGGCCAGTGGCTTCTCGCAGAGCACATGCTTGCCCGCCCCCAGCGCCTTGATGGTCCACTCGGTGTGCAGCGCGATCGGCAGCGGCACATAGACCGCGTCGACCTCCTCGGAGGCCAGCAACTCGTCGTAGGTACCGAAGCTGCGCGGCACGCCCAGCCCAGCGGCATACGCAGCGGCCTTCGCGGCGTCCCGGCCGGCGACGGCGACGAACTCGGCCTTCTGGGAGTCGCGGACTGCCTGCGCCACGACACGGCCGATCCCGGCGGTGGACAGCATGCCCCAGCGCACGGCGGCCATCAGGCGCCGACCGTTCCCGTCGTGCCGGTGGGCACGCGGTCGATCGCGGGGTCCCGCATCCTTCAGCTCCTCCTTGCGGCGATAGTAACCGCCGGTCCCGAGCGTCGACCGTCATGGTCGACCTCACCATCCACCGCCGGGAGGCCTTGCGCTGTTCGGATCCGGGCCAGCATGAGCACGGTCAAGACCACCTAGAGCGTCCGAAGCGCTACGCTGAGCGCATGACCGTACGAGAACTACTGGCCCAGCTCCAGTACCTGCCCCGCGACCTGGAGGTCCTGGCCTTCGAGGCCGGCTGTGAGGACTACCTCGAACGCGAGGTCGACGAGCTCGAGGTCCAGGGCGGCCGGGTCTACCTGCACCTTGGGGCTCGACGCGACGAGCCCCCGCGACGCTAGCCAGCTCGGGCCATGGGTCAGGCGTCGGCCTTGGTGGTGCCGGGCGGCCCGGCCAGCACCGTGGGGACGTACTCGAGCAGCTGCAGCCGACCGTCGAAGGTGCGGCTGTCGACCATGTCGAGGGCGACGTCGGGGTACCCGTCGTAGATCCGGTCCCGACCGGTGCTTCCGGTGATGACGGGGAAGACGACCACGCGGAACCGGTCCACGAGACCGGCGTTCAGGAGCGAGCGGCACAGGGTGAGGCTGCCCAGGGTGCGCATGGACTCGGTGCCGTTGTCCTTCATCTCCCGCACGGCCTCGACGGGGTCCTTGGTGACCAGCTGGGTGTTCGGCCACGCCAGCGGCTCCGTCAAGGTGGTCGAGAAGACGACCTTCGACAGGCCCGCCAGGACATCGGTGCCCGGCTCACCGTCGGTGGCCAGCCCGGACATGAGCCGATAGGTGTTCGCGCCCATCAGGACGGTGTAGTCCGCCTCCGGGTGGTCTTCCAACCAGGCGAGGTACTCGGGCCCTTCCAGGCCCCACCAGCCGGGCCAGCCCTCGGCGGCCCCGTAGCCATCGAGCGAGGTGATGAAGTCGACGACCAGTTCTGGCATCTACGGTTCCTTTGCGTGAATGGTGCGTGGCTCTCCGCCGCCAACAACCCGCAACGCAGGGCTCCTGCAGGGACCCTACCGCGACTCCAGCGCCTGCGATCCCGGCACCTGGGATCGCCTATCTTGGTGTGGTGGGCGATGACATCTGGGCCAGGTTGGCTGACCAGTTTGCCGATGAGGCGTATGCCTCGGTGAAGGGGCTCGTGCGCACCTATGTGATGCACCAGCAGCTGCTCGAGCATCTGCCGCCGCCTCCAGCGCCGGTGCTCGACGTCGGCGGCGGCGCCGGCCATCAGTCGTTTCCGCTGGCCCAAGCCGGTTACGACGTGACGTTGCTTGACCCGTCGGCGGCGATGCTGGACAAAGCTCAACAGCGACTCCAGCGGCTGCCTGCTGAGGCCCAGCGACGGGTGACGCTCCTGCAGGCCGACGGCGAGAACGCCGACGAGGCGGTGGATGGCCGGCGCTTCGCCGCCGTGTTGTGCCATGGCGTGCTCGGGTACCTGGAGCAGCCCGAGCCGTTGGTCGACCAGCTGTGCCGGTGCGCTGCCGCCGGTGGCATCGTCTCGATCATGACGGGCAACGCCAAGGCGATGGCGGTGCGCCCGGCCCTGGAACGGCGGTGGGACGACGCTCTGGCGGCGTTCGACGCCAGAACCGAGATCGGGGTGCTGGGAGTGCCGGGCCGAGCCGACACGGTGGAGGAACTCAGCGAGCTCCTGCGGAGCCGCGGCGTGGAGCCACTGCGCTGGTACGGGGTATGGCTGTTCGTCGACTGGCTCGAGTTCAGCGGAGCCGAGCTAGACCCCAGCGATGCAACGCAGGTAGCGGCGACGGCCGCAGTCGAGCTCGAAGCCAGCCGACGAGACCCCTACCGCCAACTCAGTCGCGTCTTCCATCTCGTGGGACGCAAGCGTCCGAGCTAGGCGGGTCAGGCCCCGTCCTGAGCGGAGAGGTCCTTGTCCTCCATCTCCCACAAGTCCTCGCTTTCGGTGCGGATGGTGTGGCGGATGATCTGGTCGCGGCGACCGAGCTGGGGCCGATGGGCGAGGCGGAGCTGGAGCGCGGGATGCGGACGGCGAGAAGGAGATGCCCCAGAAGTCGGTCGAACCGGTTCCGAACTTGTCCTCCACGATCTCGAGGGGCCCGGCGGTGTCGAACTCGGGTGCCATCCCGGCGATACCCGCGACCGGCCGGTAGCACTGCCGATAGGACTCGAGCGTCTCCAGGGCTCCACTTCGTCATGGCCAAGCAGTAGTCGCCCCAGCAAGAGCCGGGCAGCTGACGGGTAACGCGCAGTGCCGTCCACGCAGGTCAGGTTAGGGGTGCCGTGTTGCTGGTGCCCTTCTGGTCTGGGGCGTGGCATGACCGAGGGAACGACCGGGCTAACACTGCCAAGGTCCGAATCACCCGGCTAGGGTGAGGACGGGGCTCACCCTCGGCCTTTCCCCTTCACGCTGAGGAATCGTCAAGACTTGCTGATTGGCCAGTAGCGCCTTCCGGGACTGCTTCAGTTGGTGGCTGGCGGCTCCTTTCCGTAGTCGGTGAAGGCGCTGTGGCGCAGCAGGGCACGAACACTGGCTGAGGTCTAGCTCGGCTGCGATCTGCACATCGTGCTCGTAGCCTGCGGTGATCAGTTCTCGTCCGGACGTGCCATGTTGGAGCTGTGTTGCTGGGTCCAGGATCCGGGCAGTGCTGGCAGCGGCCTGGGCTTCTGGGGAGCGCGTGCGTCCGTCCAGCCGGTCGAGGATGGCGCCCGCGCCGAGGAGATCCTCCAACGCCGGCCGCAGGCTGCCGTCTCGGCCAGTGCTCGCCAGCGGCGATGACGCTGATCGTGCCGCCCAGCGCGTCGGCGGCCCTGGCCACCGCACCGGCGTTGCGCAGGCAGCCGGTGCAGGACCAGCGGGCCCAACTGGGCAGCGGCACTGACGATGGCGGCGCCATTGGGTGAGGGCAGCACAAGGCAGGCCCCGGCGGGTAGGTCGGCGAGTGAGGCTGGGGACAGCGAGTAGGGGGCCGCCTGGGTCCTCTGGCTGCGGCCGACGGCCAGGATCGCGCCATGTTCGGCGGCCAGGGTGGCCGCTCGCTGGTCGCTCCAACCGGTTGGAACCACTGTGGCGCCGCGGGCCAGCGCCACCTCCACCGCCGTCGAAAACGACAGCACATCCACCACCACCAGCACCTGTGGCTCCCAGGCGGGCGCGTTAGCCGCGGCCAGGCCCCACTCGAAGCGCACCTCGAAGCTGGCCTGGTCATCACACCCCAGGTGGCGCCGTCATGCTCCCCGCGTTCTGGACGGCCGGGTCGGCTCGCTCGACCAGCCTGCCCTTCTTGAATCTGGCCCCGGCGCGGACCAGCGCGACCAGGTGCGGCCCGTTGACCGCCCGCCAGCGGCCCTCGGCGGCCTCCAGCAGCTTGAACACCATCGCCAGCCCGGCGTCCTCGTTGCCCGGGCCCTTGGTGACGCGGGTTCTGGCCCGCACCGGCGAGAAGGTCGACTCGATCGGGTTCGTGGTCCGCAGGTGCAGCCAGTGTTCGGCCGGGTAGTCGAAGAAGGCGAGCAAGGCCTCGGTGTCGTCGACGACCTTGGCGACCGCCTTGGGCCACTTGGCCCCGTAGTCGGCCACCAGCGCCCCGATGGCCCGCTCGGCGTAGGCGCGGTCCTCGGCGCCGATGATCTCGTTCAGCGCGCGGCGGGCGCCGCGTGGACGCTCTTGGGCAAGGCGCCCAGGACATTGGCCGCCTTA
>CAVSLY010000029.1:0-23223 GCA_963728705.1 uncultured Gemmatimonadales bacterium | reverse complement strand
TTCCGTGTCCCATTCCCATCGTTAAAAAGCCGCCGTACCTTCGGCAGTGACCACACGACCATCGAGAAAGCATTCTGAACGGCAGCCGCGCTCGCCCGGGCGGAGAGCCTTGCCATGCGTGACACGCCCCTGGAGCGCAACCACATGACGACCATCCTGATCACCGGGACCAGCACCGGCATCGGCCTGGCCACCGCGCTCGCGTGCGGGCGCGCCGGCCACCGGGTGGCCGCCACGATGCGCAACCCGGCCGGCGCCCCTGCCCTGGCGGAGGCCGCCGCGCGGGAGCGTCTTGCCATCACCGTGATCCCGATGGACGTGGACAGCGATGCCTCGGTGCGCGACGGGATGGCGCGGATCGACCGCGAGATCGGCCCGATCGACGTGCTGGTCAACAACGCCGGCATCGAGCGCATCGGCTCTGTCGAGGAGCTGCCGCTGGCGGAGTTCCGCGCGGTCATGGAAACCAACTACTTCGGGGTCATCCGGTGCTGCCAGGCCGTCCTGCCGGCTCTGAGGCAGCGACGCAGCGGATGCATCATCAACGTCTCTTCGGTCGCGGGACACGTCGCCGTGGCGCCGTTGGCCGCGTACACCGCTTCCAAGTTCGCGCTGGAAGCGCTGAGCGAGTGCCTGGCCCAGGAGGTCAAGGCGTTCAACATCCGGGTGGCCATCGTCGAGCCGGGAATCATCGACACACAGATGGCCAGGAACATCGGGACGGCGGGAGCCCCGAGCCCGTATTCCCAGCAGCGCCGCGTGGCGGCCCTGTTCACCACGGCGCTCAAGTCTCCGGTGTCGCCCTCGGTGGTCGCGGACAAGATTCTCGAGATCGCCGTGGGCGACACCACGCAGCTCCGGCATCCGGTGGGCCCGGACGCCGAGCCATTCCTGGGCTGGCGCCGGGGGATGAGCGACGAGGCGTGGGTGGAGCTGGGCGGCCTCGATGACGCCGCGTGGTACGATCGCATCGAAGCCGACTTCGGCATGGACGCGCGGCCCCGGGGGATGAGCAAGGGCCGAACGGCGGATGCCGTTCGGCCCGAATGACTCGTTCGATGGTTTATCGTGTGGCCAGGCGCCGCTCGGGGCCGGCGTACTCAGCGTCTTCGCGGTAGCGCCGCTCGTTGCCGCGCCAGGATTCTCCGGTCTCCTCGCGCAGCTCCCGCCGGTCCGCCTCATGCGAGGCCACCGCACCGGACGTCCGCATCGTGGCGTGGGCCGGACCAAGATCCGCGTCGCCCAGGATCAGCGCCTCGCGCGCCCGGGCCGCGTCCCCGTCGGCCTCGACCGTCACCAGCACGCCGCCCTCCTGGAAACCGCGCTCGAAGTGCTTGGCGTCCTCGTCCGGCACGCCCATACCTGCCAGGGCGCCGATCAACCCGCCGGCCGCGGCGCCGACCCCTGCCCCGGTCAATGTCGAGGCGAGGGCCCCGGCCGCGATGATCGGCCCGATGCCGGGAATGACCAGCGCCCCGACACCCGCGAGTAGTCCGATGACGCCGCCGACCATCCCTCCACCCATGGCGCCTTTAGCCGCGCCCTCGGCGGCCTGGGTCCCGGTTCCCTCGGTGATCTCCTCCTGCTGCTGACTGTCACGCACGGCGACGCCAATCTGCTGCTCGGTGAAGCCGGCGGCCTTCAGGGCCTGGATCCCGCGCTCGGCGGCGGTCTGGTCGGCGAACATGGCGACGACGGTCTCGCCCGCGACGCGCGGCGTGCTCGATTGAGTCTCATTCTTCCGTGGTGTCATGGATGGAGCTCCTGACTGCGTGAGAGTTGAGGGCCGGCGGAGCCGACCCCGGGTCGCGCGATGGGCTCAGACTCGAGCGTCCGCGGTGCGGCTCGTGTCGTTCCTGCTGACGTCGCGATCGCGCACGTCGTCCCGGCGCTTGAGCCCGAGCAGTCCGGCCAGGCCAGTGAGGCCGAACCATCACGTGTGGCCTTCTCGTGGAGAGAGAGTACCGATCGGTGTGAGCCGTCGACTGGAGGACTGTCCAGAGCAGGCCGTGAGAATAACATGAAAAATCGATCGAGGTTGTGACCGATGGCCTGCGTACGCAGGCGCACCCAGCGGTGCCGCTTTGGCCACTATCATCTTGTCTGCCTTGAACGGTTCCCGCATTCGAGCGCCCGAGCCGACGAATCCGACGCGGAGACGACAGATCGGATTCGGGAGACGACGGATCGGCTCGCGAGGCCATGAATCGGGCTCCGGAGCCAACGGATCGAACGCCGAGCGGACAAGTCGGCGCCGGAGCCGACATTCCGGTTCCTGACGCCGACGGACGAATTCCACCGCAGGCATCTTCGACTCCGACGAGAGCAGCCGGGCGTCCGAGCAGGCGCGCGGACCGCTGAAGCTGCCGAACGCGCCGCGGAGGGAGTGGCTCGCCGGCGGGAGCAACCGAATCCGGCGCCGAGCCGGCGATTCGCCGGCCGCAAGAGCGATCCCGGCCCGCGAGCAGAGATCCGCCGGCCGGAGCATTGAATTTCCGGCCCCCACGTCCGATTCGCCGGCCCGCGCAAACGGATCCTCGACCGGAGCAATCAGATCCTCGGCTGCGCAACCAGATCCACACCCGAGCGACGACTCGCCGCGTGCGCGCGGTCGAATCCGTCTCATTTCACCGTCCTCGGTTGTCCAACGAGCATTTGGTCCTTCCCTTCAACCATCGCGCTCCAGCGCCGTACCGCGCTCGCGTACGCCCCGTCCTTCATCGCGGCGGCGCGTTCACGCATCCTTATTGAGCACGCGATGTTCCGCCTGCAGCACCAGGATTATTCCGGTGCACTGATCTGCGACCTCGATCTCCCATGCAAGGTCTGGCACACGTGATGCGTCCTATGCCTCGCGATCGGGTCACCAGCCCGTGTGAGGCCCGATCCTTCGAGGTCCATAGGTGGTGCTGGAGGAGTCGCGCCGAGGGACGCCGGGCCATCCGGGATGCGCACACACGTACGAGGGAGGTATGAAGGACGACGAACGCAGGACTAAGGAAATGGGAGTCCGTGTCGTGCTGGAAGGCGAACGGCATCCCGACGCCGACCCCGCGCACGGGGTGCTGGTGGGCAGGCTGAAGGCCGTGGTGCAGCAGATGGAGCAGGAGGAAGGGCTGCAGCGGAGCGCGCTGATGGACCGACACACCAGCGCGCTCGACAAGCGGCGGCTCCGGCGTGAGATGCTGGCCGGACCGATCGCGCACGTCGTCGGTGTCGCCGACCTGGCGCGGAAGGACGAGCCCAGCCTGGCGACGCAAGTGCAGTATCGGCCGGGCGGGAACACCTTCGGCGGACATCTCGCCGCCGCTCGCGGCCTGCTGGCGGAGGCCGAGGCCCATCAGGAGCTGCTGGCGAAGTACGGCCTGTCGGCCGAGGTGCTCGAGGCGTACCGCGAGCTGCTCAGCCAGTCCGAGACCGCGGTCCGGCTCGGCGACGAGGGGCGCGCCGCGCACAAGGGCGCCACCCCGCATCTCCGGGAGCTCGCCAAGGAAGTCCGGCTGATCGTCCGGACACTGGATGGCCGGAACCGGATCCGCTTCAAGAACGACTCGAAGCTGCTGGGGGAGTGGATCAGCGCCAGCACGGTGCTCGGGAAGCCGGGGCCGGCGTCGGGGTCGGAGCCGGCGATTCCGCCGGTCGCAGGACCGACGCAGGGGTCGGCGTCGGGGCAGTCGCAGGGCAGTGCGCAGGGTGGGACGCCGGCGGCGGGCGGCGACGTGAGGCCCGCAGCGTGAGGCCGGGGTGGGTGAACCGGCAGAGGTGGAGGCGGAAGGTGCCGGGGAAGGAAGACTGAACCGCCGTCGAGAGAACCGGACTCTCGGCGGCGGTTTGGCTTTGGGGGAAGAAGCGCGGGTCGAGACGCGAGCGCGACACTTGGATGCATTGATGCGTCGCGTTCGGCGCGGTTCGGACTCAGGTGCGACAGAACGCGGGTAGGCCGTCGTTGTTACGTCGCGCGATTGGTGCGGATGCGCGAGTGAGGTTGGAGTGTCGTGAGGGCTGCCACCGGGAGAAATGCGCTGCGAGGCCCGCATGGGTTGGGGAGACGGGGTTCCAGTCTGTTTATGGTTAGGCCGACGGGCCGGCTTGGCCTAGATTTCAGGTATGGAGTGCAGACCACCGAGCTCGGCTTGGTGCCGGTCTCGCAAAACGGCTGATAGCGCGGCAAGAACGCCGAGGCGGGCACGAGGATCGGGACAGCAAGGAGGGCCGGTGGACGAGCGTCTGGAGCGCAACAAGCGAACGGTGACGGCGTTCTACGATCTCATGTTCAACCACTCGCGGCCGGCCGAGGCGGTCGAGCGCTACGTCGGGTCGACCTACACCCAGCACAATCCGATGGTCGCGGACGGGAAGGCGGCATTCATCGCGTACTTCGACCGGATGGCGCGGGAGTACCCCGGCAAGCGGGTGGAGTTCAAGCGGGTGATCGCGGAGGGGGACTACGTCGTCCTGCACTGCTACCAGCAGTGGCCGGGCGATCGCGACTGGGCAGGTATTGACATTTTTCGGCTCGATCCGGAGGGGAAGGTGGTCGAGCACTGGGACGTGCTGCAGCCGGTTCCCGAGACGTCAGCCAACGACAACTCGATGTTCTGAGGAGTCAGTTGGCCGAACGTCTCGCGATCGCGCCGCCGCACGCGAGGGTCAGATAGCCCGACAGGGCCCCTTGGCGGTATTCACCACAACCTTCTCGATTCCCTTGCCGTTGACGGTCACGTGCAGGGCGGTCTTGACCACGAGGCTGGCCCCGTTGCCGATAAAGTGCGTCGTCGCGGTCAGAGTGAAGGTCGCATGAGGCGCGGCCAAATTGGGAGTATTGAAGTTTCCCTGGAGCTTCTCCTTGAACTTCCACACCCTCCCGGTCACCTGGCCGACCGCGGTCCCCTCCTCGAAGAAGGTGAACCGCATGTGATCCTGGTTTCCCGTCTCGGGCGACGTCATCGTGTGCTCCTTATACCGCAGGGTGCCGGTCACGATGACAAACTCGCCAAAGCAGCCCTCGAGTCCGCGGAGCTCGAACGTCCCGGTGCGCTCGTCGAGGTGGGTGATCTCATGCTTGGCGAACACGGGGTCTTTCTCGGTGGGGCCGGTCGGGTTGGTCCGGTCACAGCCCATCGCGAGCACGAGCCCCAGCAGGGCTACGGAAGAGGAGCGCATGGTCAACCTCAGGGGCTCGGAGGTACGGGCGAGTCCAGAGAGGATACGCCCCAGGCAGGGACTCAGCAATATGCATCGGAGACGGATGGACCGTAGGTTATCACAGGTCGCTTACAGCTGATTGGCATTTCGTCAAGCCGACGCGGAAAAGCTATGTCGCAAGGAATACGCTCGATCGCCTTCTGGGCAGGTATAGGCCTGCTCGTCGTGCTTAGCGCCTTGGGCTTGCAGAGCGCACTCGATCTGGATGGAGCGCAGAACGCCGGCCAACAGGTGGCCACCGCGACTCAGTTTGGATATGCGGTGGCGGGCGTAGTGGGCGCTGGTGCACTCGTGCGCCGGCTGCCTTGGGCTCTGGGGGTGGTGTGGCTTTGGGCTGGGCTCGTCACGCTGACTGGGGGGTTAGCTCCCGTCGTGTGGGGCGGATCAGGACTGGCGGCGGGCCTCGCTGCTGGTCTGCTGAGCAGCGCTATGGCAGCTCTGGTGATCTGGCTGTCCACGCGGCGCGTGGCCTAACCCTTCCCTCATGACCCACCCCGACCTCCAGCGCGCCACCGGCTCCGCCGCCCCCACGCTCGACGTCGTCACCCGCGTCGGCTTCGCCGCCAAGGGCATCGTCACCATCCTGGTCGGCGTGCTGGCCCTGCGCTTCGCCCTCCGAAGCGGCGGGGAGATCACCGGCCAGGAAGGCGCGGTGGAGCTGGTGCTGGGCGAGCCGTTCGGCCGACTGATGCTCGTCGCGCTGGCCGTGGGGCTCGCGGCCTACGCGCTCTGGATGTTCGTCGCCGCCTTCGTGGATCCGGAGCGCAAAGGGGAGAGCTTCCAGGGGATCGCCGAGCGGCTGGGGTTCTTCGTGACCGGCATCGGTTACGCGCTGATCGCCTTGACGGCGTTCAAGCTGCTGCTCGGCTGGAGAGGCGGCGGTGGGCTCGACCTGCAGCACGTCCTCGCCACCGTGCTCACACCCCACGTCGGGCGCGCGCTCGTCGGCCTCGCGGGCCTGATCGTCATGACGGCGGGTGTGCTCCAGCTCCGGCTCGGCATCACCGGCCGGTTTCGGAAGAACCTGCAGACCGGCCGGTCGAGGCTCGCGCGCTTGATGACGAGCATCAGTGGAAGGGTCGGATACCTGACCCTCGGCATCCTCTCGCTGATCGGCCGGCTGGTCCCTCGTGGAGGTGGCGATCAAGTACGACCCGTCGGAGGCGGGCGGATGGTCGGAGGCGCTCTCGCTGCTCTCGGGGATCGGCCAGGGCCGGTGGCTGCTCGTCGCGGCGGCGCTCGGCTTGATCTGCTACGGGCTGTACTTCATCCTGCAGGTGCGGTATCGAAGGTTGTAGAGATCGTCAGTCCCCGACCTTCCCGCCCTTCCAGCTCAGCAGGTTGAGAGACTCGCGCCGGGTCTTGGGGCCATACGTCAGGAAGAGCAGGAGTTCGTAAGGAGAAAACGCCATGTCTGCATCTCTGAAAGGCAAGTCGGTCATTGTCACCGGCGGCAGCAAGGGCATCGGTAAGGGTATCGCAAGGGTGTTTGCCGGCCACGACGCGAATGTGCTGATCGTTGCCCGCCATTTGAAGGATGCGGAGGTTGCGGCGCAGGAATTGAGCAAGGGTGGCGCCACCGTCGGTGCATTTGCGGCGGATGTCACCAAGCTTTCTGACATGGAGGCGATGGCGAAGGCGGCCGTCGATCGGCATGGTGGGCTCGACGTTCTCTGTGCCAATGCCGGCATCTTTCCACAGACCAAGATCGAAGAGATGAGCCCGGAGAGTTGGGACGACGTGATGAATACCAACCTCAAGGGCACCTTTCTGGCGATCAAGGCTTGCGTACCGCATCTCAAGAAGAGCAGCCAAGGGCGCATCATTATGACCTCCTCGATCACCGGACCGGTCACCGGCAATCCCGGCTGGGCCCATTACGGCGCGACCAAGGCGGGGCAGCTCGGCTTCATGCGCACCGCCTGCATCGAGCTGGCGAAATACGGTATCACGGTGAATGCGGTCATGCCCGGCAACATCATGACGGAAGGGCTGCAGGGCCTGGGCGAGGAGTACCTTGAGACGATGGTCGCTTCGATCCCTCTGAAGCGCTTGGGGTCGGTCGAGGATATCGGCCACGCGGCCGCATTCCTCGCTTCCAAGGAAGCGGCCTATATCACCGGCCAGACCATCATCGTCGATGGAGGGCAAGTCCAGCCGGAATCGCTGGGGGCTTTGGCCTCTGCGTGAGGCCAATTCGCAGTCGGAGCGCTGTGGCCCATGGAGCGGCGGACCCATGAATGCCATCCGCCCTGTACGCGGGTGGTCCTCCCGACCGTCACATCTTGACAATCAACATGAAGGCGCTATCGTCGAGAGGTCCCCTCACGCGGAGCGCCCGTGGAACAGGAACAGCCCACCACCGACGTCATCCAGGGCACGCTCGACCTGCTCATCCTCAAGACGCTGAGCCTGGAGCCGATGCACGGCTACGGGATCGCCCGCCGCATCGAGCAGATCTCGCGCGGCGTCTTCAAGGTCAACCCCGGCTCCCTCCTGACCGCGCTGCAGCGGCTCGAGCGCGCCGGCTGGGTGGACGCGGAGTGGCAACAGACGGAGAACGCGCGCCGGGCGAAGGTGTACGCCCTGACGCGCGCGGGCCGGAAGCAGCTCGCCGCCGAAACGACGGACTGGGCGCGCCGCGCCGGCGCCGTCGCCCGCCTCCTGAGCGCGGAGGCGTAGCCCTGTGTCGCTCTGGCGCCAGCTCAGCCGCGGTCTCCGGGTCCTCGTCCACCGCTCCCAGGCCGACCGGGAGCTGGACGCCGAGGTTGAGCATTGGGTCGACCAGGCCGCCGCCGACCTCGTGGCCACTGGCCTCTCGCCCGAGGAGGCCCGGCGCGCCGCGCGGGTCCAGCTGGGCGGCACGCTCTCGGCCCGCGAGGAGGTGCGCGAGCACGGGTGGGAGCGCGTCGTCGGCGGCGCGGCCGACGACCTCACGTACGCCGCCCGGCGACTGCGGAAGGACGCGGCGTTCACCTCGCTCGCCGTCCTGACCCTGGCGCTCGGCATCGGCGCCGCCACGGCCATCTTCAGCACGGTCAATCCCGTCCTGTTCGAACGGCTGCCGTATCCCGACCCGCAGCGCCTGGTGACGATCTCGGAGGTCGGCACGGCGGGCGCCCGGCTCGACGTCACCTACGGGACCTACCGCGAGCTGGCGCAGCGGAGCCACGCGTTCGCCTCGCTGGCGGTCCTCAAGGCCTGGCAGCCGACCCTCGGCGGGCGCGACGTGCCCGAACGGCTCGACGCGCAGCGGGTGAGCGCCGGCTACTTCCGGACGCTCGGCGTCGCTCCGCTGCTCGGGCGCGACTTCACCGGGACGGACGATCGGCCGAAAGGTCCCGACGTCGTCGTCCTCGGCCACGCGCTGTGGCAGCGCCTGGGCGGGAGCGTCGCCATCGTGGGCCGCACGGTGACGCTGGACGACACGCCGTACACCGTCATCGGCGTGATGCCCGACCGGTTCGAGAACCTCCTCGCGCCCTCGGCGGAGGCGTGGGCCCCGCTCCAGTACGGCGAGTCGTTCGCGCCCAACAGCCGCGAATGGGGCCATCACCTGCGCATGGTCGGGCGGTTCCGGCCCGGGATGGATCGCGAGGCCGCGGCGGGAGAGCTCGCGGTCATCGCGGGCTCGCCCCTGCTCGAGCTGCCGCGTGTCCCATGGGCCGACCTCGCCGGGGGGCTGCTGCTGAGCTCGCTGCGCGACGAGGTCACGCAGGGCGTGCGGCCCGCGCTGCTCGCCGTCGTCGCCGCGGTCCTCCTGCTGCTCGCGATCACGGGCGTCAACGTGACCAACCTGCTGCTGGCCCGCGGCGCGCAACGCCACGGGGAGTTCGCGATGCGGGCCGCGCTCGGTGCCGGCCGGGCCCGGCTCGTACGCCAGCTCCTGACCGAGAGCCTGCTGCTCGCGCTGGTGGGCGGCGTGCTCGGGCTGGCCGTCGCCGAGATCGGCGTCCGGGCCCTCGTGGCGCTCAGCCCGGCCGGCCTGCCACGGCTCGACGCGATCCGGGTGGACACCGCGGTGCTCGCCTTCGCGTGCGCGCTGAGCGCGATCATCGGCATCGGCGTGGGCATCGTCCCCGCGCTCCAGGCATCGACCCCGGCACTGCGGGCCGGGGTGGAACGGAACTCCCGGCGCGCGGCGGGCGACTACCGGCGCACCCGAGGGTCGCTGGTGGTGGCCGAGGTGGCGCTCGCGCTCGTGCTGCTGGTGAGCGCGGGCCTCCTGTTCCGGAGCCTGTCGCGGCTCCTCGCCGTGGAGACCGGCTTCGATGACGCGCCGCTGCTTACGATGCAGGTCCAGGTCACGGGCCATCGCTACGACGCGGACAGCGTGCGTTACGGCTTCCTCGAGCAGAGCCTCGAGGCCGTGCGTGGCGTGCCGGGCGTCGCGGCGGCAGCGTACACCAGCCAGCTGCCGCTGAGCGACGACCTGGACGTCTACGGCGTGCATCTCGAGCGCGAGTCCGATCCGGCGAACGATGGCGCGGCGCTCCGCTACGCGGTCACGCCCGGCTACTTCGCGGCCATGGGCATTCCCCTCCGCGCCGGGCGGCGGCTGGACGAGCACGACGGCGCGGGGAGCCCGCGCTCGGTCGTGGTCAGCGAGTCGTTCGCGCGGGCCGCGTTTTCCGGCGGCGACCCGATCGGTCAGCGGCTCCGGTTCGGGGACGCCGAGGGCGATTGGTATACGGTCGTCGGCGTCGCCGGCGACGTGCGGCAGACGGCGCTGGGGCTCACGACCTCGAGCGCCGTGTACGTGACGCCCACGCAGTGGCACTGGGTGGACCGGCGGATGTCGCTCGTGGTGCGCGGGAGGGGGGCCCCCGCAACGCTCGCCCCCGCTGTCCGGGCCGCGATCTGGTCGGTGGACAAAGACCAGCCGGTGGTGCGGGTCGCGACGATGCGCGAGCTGGTCGAAGCCTCGGTGGCCGATCGGCGCTTCGCGCTCGTCGTGTTCGAGGCGTTCGGGGTCGCGGCGCTGGTGCTCGCCGCGATCGGGCTCTACGGCATCCTGTCGGTCAGCGTGACCGAGCGCACGCGGGAGATCGGCGTGCGCTCGGCCCTGGGCGCCTCGTCGCGCGACATCCTGGGGCTCGTGCTGCGCCAGGGGATGGTGCTCGCGGCGGTGGGGGTCGTGCTGGGGCTGGTGCTGGCGTGGGCGGCGGGCCGCTCGCTCGCCGCGCTCCTCTTCGAGCTCCCGCCGCTCGATCCGGTGACGTACGCCAGCGTGGTCGCACTCCTGCTCGGCGTGTCGGCACTCGCCTGCTGGGGGCCGGCCTGGCGGGCGGCGCGGCTCGATCCGGCGATTACGCTGAGAGCGGAGTAGCGGCCGTACTCCCGCTACTCTCATCAGGTGGCCCCCGGCGCCCGGCGCGCATACCATAAAGGAAAGCGCGCAACCGTGACGCCGCGGGGAGGACGTGGATGGAATCGGGCTACCAGCCGATCGAGGACTACGGGATCATTGGCAACCTGCGCACCGCCGCGCTCGTGGGAATGGACGGCTCCCTCGACTGGCTCTGCCTGCCGCACTTCGATTCCCCTAGCGTCTTCGCCGCCATTCTGGACTGCCGGAAGGGTGGGCGCTTTCGCATCGCCCCGGCCGGCGATGACTTCCGCCGAAAGCAGTTCTACTGGCCGGACACCGCCGTCCTGGTGACTCGCTTCCTGCACGACGACGGCGTGGGGCAAATCGAGGACTACATGCCGATCGGCGGCACCCGCACGGTGCCGGACGAGGTGGTCCGGAGGGTCGCCGTTGTCCGCGGTCAGGTCACCTTTCACTTGGAATGTCGGCCCGCGTTCGACTACGCCCGCGCGGTCCACCAGGTCCACCTCGTGGCGGATGGCGCCCGCTTCGACGCTCCGGGCCTGAGCCTCACCCTGGCCACTGCGGTGCCGCTGCAGCTCGACGGTGACGGGGTGATCACGGACTTCACGCTCAAAGCAGGGGAGAAGGTCACGTTCGTCCTGAGCCGCGTTGACCCCGAGGCGCAGCCTGCCAGCTGTCCCGACCTGGTCGAAGCGGAAGCGCTGTTTCGCGATACCGTCGCCTACTGGCGGCGCTGGCTCTCGAAGTGCACCTACACCGGCCGCTGGCGGGAGATGGTGCACCGCTCTGCCATGACGTTGAAGCTCCTGTCGTTCGAGCCGAGCGGAGCGATCATCGCGTCCCCGACCTGCAGCCTCCCGGAGGCGATCGGGGGCGTACGCAACTGGGACTACCGCTACGCCTGGATCCGCGACGCTGCCTTCACGCTGTACGGCCTGCTCCGCATCGGCTTCACCGAGGAAGCGACACGGTTCTGGGACTGGCTCAAGGACCGTTGGGAAGAGCCGGACAGCGAAGGGGTCGGACCCCTGCAGCCGATGTACGGCATCGATGGCCGGGCGGGCCTGCCGGAGGAGACGCTCGACCACCTGGAAGGCTACCGCGGCTCGCGGCCGGTGCGGATCGGCAACGCGGCCCATCGGCAACTGCAACTGGACATCTACGGCGAACTGCTGGATGCGGTCTATCTCCACAACAAGTACGTCGAACCGGTCGGCTATGACTCATGGATGCGCCTGCGGCGGCTGGTGGATTGGCTGTGCGACAATTGGAAACGGGAGGACGAGGGCATCTGGGAGGTGCGGGGCGGGCGGCGGCATTTCGTCTTTTCGAAGGTCATGTCCTGGGTGGCCGTGGACCGAAGCCTGCGACTGGCCGACAAGCGCTCCTTCCCGGCAGACCGGGCGCGCTGGCTGGCGACCCGCGACGAGATCTATGAGGAGGTCATGACCAAGGGCTGGGACGCGCGCCGACATGCGTTCGTCCAGGCGTACGGCTCGGAGTCCCTGGACGCAGCGACCCTGCTCATGCCGCTCGTGTTCTTCATGGCTCCCAACGACCCTCGGATGCTCAGCACGCTGGACGCGATCCGCCGGCCGATTGATGCGGGCGGGCTGGCCGCTGACGGCCTGGTCTACCGGTACGACCCGCTCACCGCCCCGGACGGGCTGCCGGGCCGCGAGGGGACGTTCAACATGTGTTCCTTCTGGATGGTTGAGGCGCTGACGCGCGCCGGCCGTACCGACCCGGCCCGGCTGGACGACGCCCGGTTGCTCTTCGAGCAAATGCTCAGCTACGCCAACCACCTCGGCCTGTACGGCGAGCAGACCGGCAACAGCGGCGAGGCACTTGGCAACTTTCCGCAGGCGTTCACGCACCTCGCCCTGATCAGCGCCGCGTTCAACCTCGACCGGGCGCTGGGGGCGCGGTAGTCCAGATCAGGACACCCCACACCCTTCCCCATTCACCACGGAGACACGGAGGACACGGAGCCGTGAATCCCTCCGTGTCCTCCGTGTCTCCGTGGTGAGCTTTTTTCATTGCCCGGGCTTAGCTCGAAGCTGACCCCGGTCGACCTTCCCGAGGTGCGTGGTCGGAAGCGACTCGACGAAGATCACCTCTCGCGGATGCTTGTACGCCTCCAGCCGATCCCGCACAAAGGCCTTGAGCTCCTCCGCGAGGCCGTCGCGCCGCTCGTGAGGGACGACGTAAGCATGCGGCTTGATCAGCCCACTGTGATCCGCCACGCCCACGACGGCCACCTGCGAAACCGCCGGATGCAGCAGCAGGCAGCTTTCCACCTCGGTGGCGGAGAGCCATTTGCCGGACACCTTGAGCAGCTCGTCGGCTCGGCCGCCGTAGGTGTAGTAGCCGTCGGCGTCGCGGCGGACCAGGTCGCCCGTCACCACCCACTCGCCCCGGAAGCAGGTCTGGCTCTTGTCCAACTGCTGCCAGTAGCCGAGGGCCCGCGACCCACCTCGCACCCAGAGGTGCCCGACCGTTCCGTCGGGAGCGTCCCTGCCCTCCTCGTCCGCCACCTTGATCTCGAAGCCGGGCACCACCTCCCCCAGTGTCCCCGGCCGAATGCGGCCCACTCGGTTGGAGAGGAAGATGTGCCACATCTCGGCGGTGCCCAGCCCGTCGAGGAGCGGAACCCCGAAGATCCGCTCCCACTTCCCGTGCAGCTCTTCCGGCAACCCCTCGCCCGCGGAGGTTGCCAGGCGCAGCGAGGAGAAGTCCTGGCGTCCCGCGTCCGCGTGACTCACCATCTGGTTGATCATGGTGGGGACGGTGATCAGGATGGTCGGCCGATGCCGCGCGATCCGGGTGAAGATGACTTCCGCGGTGCAGCGGTCGTCGAACAATGCGCTGGTGGCGCCGGCGGCGAAGGGGAACAACAGATTGGATCCGGTCGCGTAGCCGAAATAGAGCTTCGGCACCGAGAGCGTCACATCGTCCTCGGCATAGCGGAGGACCTGGGCGGCGTAACACTGCGCGGTGTTGACGAACGATCGATGCGGCTGCACGGCGGCCTTGGGCCGGCCGGTGGTGCCTCCGGAGAAGAGCCAGATGGCGGCGTCGTCGCGATGGGTGGGAAAGTTGCGCCAGCTTTCCGGTGCCGCGGCCAAGCGCGACTCCCACTCGGCGCCGCCCACGACCAGCAGCGCGGGTGCGTGGGTGGCCCGGCCAGCCGCGGCGCGAAACGCGTCCACCCGCTCCTCCGCGACCAGCGCGACGGTGGCGCGGCTGTAGTCGAAGAAATACTCGATGGCGTCCGGCTTGAGCTCCGGGTTGACCATCACCACCACCGCGCCGATCTTCAGGATGCCGAACAGCGCCGCCACGTAGTCGGGCCCGTCAGGCAGGGCGATGATGACGCGCTGTTCCGGAGCCACTCCCGCCGAACTCAGCACGTTGGCATAGCGGTTGGCCAGTGCCTGAACCTCACGGTAGCTCAAGCGCCCGGCATCGGTCAGCAGCGCGGTTCGGTCGCCCCGACCTTCGCGCACCCGCGCATCGAGGAAGAAATCGGCGATGTTTAGCTGCGTGGGATGTTCGGCAGTCATTGTCAGGTGCCATTGCGAGACAGAACGTCGCCCATTGTCACCCTGAGCGAAGCGAAGGGGGCATGCCCCGGGTGATGGCTCCTTCGCTTCGCTCAGGATGACAGCCGACGGGACACCGGCAGTGAGGACACAATAACCGTGCAGCCGCTCGCCGCAATGACCTGGGAAGAGGCGCGGGGCGCCGCCGGTCCCGGGTCCGCCGCCGTCCTTCCGGTGGGCGCCATCGAGGCCCACGGCCCGCACCTGCCGCTGGAGACCGACGTGATCATCGCCCAGGCGATGGCGCGCTCGGGTGCCGGACGGCTGGCCGCGCGGGGCCTGAGGGTCGTCATTCTTCCACCGCTGGCGTATACCGCGGCGGCGTTCGCCCAGGGTTTCGCCGGAACGGTCTCGCTCCGCCCCGAGACCGTCACGGCGACGGTGGTGGATATCGCCGGCAGCCTGACTCACCATGGATTCGGAGTGCTGGCCATCGCCAACGCGCATCTCGATCCGACCCATCTTGCCTCGCTGGATGCGGCCGTGAATGCGATACGACGCGACCTCGGCCTGGCGGTGGCATGTCCCAACCTCGCCGCCAAGCCGTGGGCCCTCCGGTTGAGCGACGAGTTCCGAAGCGGCGCCTGCCACGCCGGCCAGTTCGAGACATCGATCGTGCTGGCCGAGCGCCCGGAGCTGGTGCGCGACAACATACGGGCTGCGCTGCCGCCCAATCCGGCGTCGCTTTCCCGTGCCATCCGGGATGGCAAGCACACCTTCGAAGAGGCAGGCGGCGCGCGAGCCTACTTCGGGTATCCAGCCCAGGCGACCGCCGAGGAAGGCCGGGCGACCATCGAGATCCTCGGCGCGATACTCGACGAAGCCGTCCAGGCCGAGCTCGAGGCCAGGACCGGGCAGGCAACATGAATCCCCTGTCCGGCCGCGTAGCCGTGGTGACCGGAGCCGGCCGAGGGATCGGAGCCGCCACCGCCCGGGCGCTGGCGGTCGCCGGCTTCCGTGTGGTGGTCGCCGCGCGGAGTCGAGATCAGATCGAGCGGCAGAGCGCCGAGCTGGTGGCGCAAGGGCACGGGGCAAAAGCGGTGGTCTGTGACGTGACCAGCGAGGCGAGCGTCGAGGCCCTCTCCCGCGAGGCCACCGAGCTGGGCCCGGTCGCGGTGCTGGTCAACAACGCCGGCGCCGCGGCCTCGATGCCCGTCGCCCGGACCTCGCTCGAAGATTGGAACCGCCTCATGGCCGTCAACGCCACCGGCGCGTTCCTCTGCACGCGGGCCTTTCTTCCCGGGATGCTGGAGCGGAAGTGGGGCCGGGTGGTCAACGTAGCGTCGACCGCGGGACTGAGCGGCGGCAAGTATCTCGCGGCCTACTCCGCGGCCAAGCACGCCCTGGTGGGACTCACGCGGTCAGCGGCGGCGGAGGTGGCCGGCACCGGGGTCACGGTAAACGCGGTGTGCCCCAACTTCGTCGATACCGATATGACGGCCGAGACATTAGACCGGATCGTGGCCAGGACGGGCCGGACCCGGGAGGATGCGCTGGCGGCTGCCCTTGCCTCGGCTGGCCAGACTCGGCTCATCCCGGCCGAGGAGGTGGCGGCGGCGGTGGTTTCGTTCGCGGCCGCCGACGGCGTGCAGCCGCCCAATGGCGAGGCCCTGATCCTGGACGGGAGAGACCCGATGAGCGGCCGCCTCGCGATCGTCAACCCTGAGGAGCTCGGCGCGCCCCGGGGTTGGAACAATGGAATGCTGGCCCAGGCCGGGGGCAGGCTGCTCTTCATCGCGGGGCAGACCGCGCGCGATGGCTCGGGCCAGGTGGCGGCCACCGACTTCGTGTCTCAATTCGACCGGGCGCTGGGAAACGTTCTCGCGGTCGTCCGCGGGGCGGGCGGTGAGGTGGGGGATATCGGGCGGTTCACGATTTACGTCACCGACATGGCACTGTACCGCACCAGCCTCAAGCCGCTGGGCGAGGTGTACCGGCGCAGGATGGGCTCGCACTTTCCGGCGATGGCGTTGGTGGAGGTGACATCGCTGGTGGACGCGCAGGCGCTGGTGGAGATCGAGGCGACGGCGGTGCTGGGCTGAGAAGGGAGCGATTGTATGGACCTGGGCTTGCGAGGAAAGTCGGCGGTGGTGACCGGGGCGAGCAAAGGCATCGGCCGAGCGATCGCCCTCCGCCTGGCAGAGGAAGGAGCGGGCGTCGCCATCTGCGCTCGCGGCGAAGCGGCATTGCGGGAGACCGAAGCCGAGATGCGCGCCCGGTCCGTTCCCGTTTACGCGGCAGCGTGCGACGTGGGGGACCCGAAGGCGCTCGATGGCTTTCTCGACGCGGCGCGGGCCAAGCTCGGACAGGTGGACATCCTGGTCAACAACCCGAGCGGGATCGGATTCACGGATGACGAAAGCACCTGGCAGTCGACGTTGAGCGTGGACCTCATGGCCGCGGTGCGCGCCAGCTGGAAAGTCGCGCCATGGATGGGCACCGACGGTGGCGCGATCGTCCATATCTCCTCGATTGCCGGGCTGGAGGCCACGGGCTTCCCGCCGTCCTATGGCGCGGCCAAGGCTGCCCTGGTCAGTCACGCGAAATCGCTCGCCCTCGCGCTAGCCCCGCAGAAGATCCGGGTGAACTCGGTGGCACCGGGCTCCATCGAGTTCCCCGGTGGCCTCTGGGCGGACGCGAGACAGAACAATCCGGACTTTTACGGCGCGGTACTCAACACGATCCCGATGGGCCGGATGGGCACGCCGGAGGAGGTCGCGGACGTCGTCACCTTTCTGGTGTCCGAGCGGGCGAGCTGGGTTACGGGCGCGTGCATCGTCGTCGATGGGGCGCAGCACAAGGGAAATCTGTAGGCTGCGGCCGCGCGGGCCATGCCACCGGCTTCCGCCCGTTTCACCACAGAGACACGGAGGGCACAGAGGCAGCACGGAGAACCACATTGTTGTATTTCTCCGTGCGACCTCCGTAGTTCTCCGTGTCTCTGTGGTGAAGGGGTGGGGTGGCGGTCCCCGTTGATGAATTTTTCTGACCGTAGGCCCCGTTGAGTGAGGGCGTTGAATGGCCTTGAACCCCAAATCGTTCCTGTACGCCCTTGACTCCGCGACCGCCGTCGCCACCATCACGCTCAACCGGCCCGAGCGGCTCAACGCGCTCACGTTCGAGGTGTACACCGAACTCAGGGACACCTTCCGGGCCCTCGATACCGAGCCCGGCGTCCGCGCCGTCGTCATCACCGGCACGGGCCGGGCCTTCTGCAGCGGCGGCGACGTCGAGGACATCATCGGCGCGCTGTTCGCGAGGGATGCCGCCGGGCTCCTCGAATTCACCCGCCTCACCGGCGACCTCATCCTCTCCATTCGCCAATGTCGCCGCCCGGTGGTCGCGGCGCTCAACGGCACGGTGGCCGGGGCTGGGGCCGTGATCGCGGCGGCGAGCGACATCCGGATCGCGGCGGAGAGCGCCAAGATCGCCTTTCTCTTCACGCGGGTGGGGTTGGCCGGCGCCGACATGGGAGCGGTCTGGCTCCTGCCCCGGCTCGTCGGCCTGTCCCACGCGAGCGAGCTCCTCATGCTCGGGGACTTCATCACGGCAGAGCGCGCCGCGGCGATCGGGCTGTACAACCGGGTGGTACCGGCGGAACGGCTGATGGCGGAAGCAACCGACATCGCCGCCCGCCTGGCGCGGGGACCGTCGGTGGCGCTGGGCGTCACCAAGCAGGCGCTCAACGAGGAGGCCGCGATGGATCTCGTCGCCGCCATCGAGTGGGAGGCCCAGGCGCAGGCCGCCTGCATGCAGAACCCCAACTTCCGAGAAGCGTATGAGGCCTTTCGCGCCAAGCGCGACCCGGTGTTCGAGTAGAGCATGCCTGACACGAGACTGATCCGCACCTTTCTCGAGGCCCATCACACGCCCCTCGCCGAGCGGGCCGCCGCCTTTGCCACGGGAGAGATCGCTACGCGCCCCGAGCCGGCGGACGATAGCGCCGCCCGGCGCGAGGCCCGGGCGCTGCTCGGGCTGCTCGGCGCGGGAGGCTGGCTCCAGCCGATTCTCGACCTCGATCTCCGCGGGTGCTGCCTGATGCGGGAAGCGCTCGGCGAAGCGTCTCCACTCGCCGACGCGGTGTTCGCCTTACAGGGTCTTGGCACCACGCCAATTCTGTTGGGTGGCACGCAGGCGCAGAAGGATCGGTGGCTGGGACCGATCGCCGAGGGAAAGGTCATGACCGCCTTCGCGATGACCGAAGCCGAGGCGGGGTCGGACGTGGCGGCCATCGCCACCACCGCGCGGCACGAGGGGGCGGGCTACGTCGTCACCGGAGCCAAGACCCTGATCTCCAACGCCGGCATCGCCGATCTCTACATCGTCTTCGCCTCCACCGACCGGGCCAAGGGCGCCAAGGGGATCAGCTGCTTCCTGGTGCCGGCCAACACGTTCGGTCTCAGGTTCACGCGGGCCCAGGTCCTGAGCGCCCCGCATCCGTTGGGGGAAATCACGCTCGACAATTGCCGGGTACCGGCGGATGCCTTGCTCGGCGCCGAGGGGCGCGGCTTTGGACTCGGCCTCGCGGCGCTCGACCGGTTGCGGCCCACGGTGGCCGCCGCGGCGTGCGGGATGGCCGCCCGGGCGCTCACCGAAGCGCTGGCGCACGTGAAGCAGCGGCGCCAGTTCGGGACCCCACTCGCGCAGTTCCAGCTGGTGCAGCAGAAGCTCGCCCGGATGGCCACCGATCTGACGGCCGCGAGGCTTCTGACCTACCGGGCCGCGTACGAGAAGGACCAGGGCCAGGAGCGGATCACGAGCGAGGCGGCCATGGCCAAGTCCTTCGCCACCGAAATGGCCCAGCGGGCGGTGGACGACGCGGTGCAGCTCGTCGGCGGACGGGGCGTGCTGGCCAGTCACCCGGTGGAGCGCCTGTACCGCGCGGTGCGGGCGCTCCGGATCTACGAGGGGACCACGGAGATCCAGCAGTTGATCATCGCGGGGGAGCTGCTCAAATGAGCGCATCCGGGGCGGCGGCCCGATGTCACGAGAGGAGGCACGATGGGAGCCATGCGACTCGTCCTCGATCGATTCGACCAGGGCGCGCCGACGGAGGTCGGCACTGACCGCCTCGGCGAGCTGCTCGCCGACCGCGAGAATCGGCTGTGGCTCGACATCAGCGATCCCGGTCCTGCCGAGGTCGCGCTGCTCCGGCAAAGCTTCGGCTTCCACGAGTTAGTGCTCGAAGACGTGACCCGGGCGCACGAACGCCCCCGGTGCGATGCCTACTCAGGCTACTACTTCATTGTGGTCTATGCCGCCGAACAGTCCGGCGACGTGATCCTGCCGCAAGAGTTGAACCTGTTCTGGGGTGAGAACTACCTGGTCACGATTCACCGCAGGGGCGCCGCGGTGCTGACTGCGCTCACGGAAGCACGCCGCCGGTGGGAGCACCGCCAGCGGCACCAAGTGCCGGGGATCGCGGGCCTGGTGTATACCTTGTTCGAGAGCCTGGTGGACGGCTACTTCGTGATCCAGGACCGCGTGCGCGAGCGGATCGAGGGGATCGAAGAGGCGATCTTCACCGGCGCGGAAGGAGCGGCGGTCGACCTCTTTCGCCTTCGGAAGGAGCTACTCCGCGTGCCTCGGCTACTCGCGCCGACGAGCCATGTGCTCGCCGAGGTGCTTCGCCGCGAGGGAACCATTCCGGAGAGTCTGCGCCCCTACTTCGCCGACGTTCAGGACCACGCCGTCCACGTCCTGGCAGAGCTGGACACCTATCGGGACCTGCTGGCGGCCGCCCTCGACGTGCACGTCTTCAGCGCGTTCAACCGGCTGGGCCGTATCATGCAACGCCTGACCGCCATCACCGTCATCATCATGGTGCCGAACTTCGTGGCCAGCATCTACGGGATGAACTTCGTCCATCTGTTTCCCTCCAGCGAGTCGACCTACGGCTTCGTCGCGATCGTCGC
This sequence comes from uncultured Gemmatimonadales bacterium, assembly GCA_963728705.1. Lineage (GTDB taxonomy): Bacteria > Gemmatimonadota > Gemmatimonadetes > Gemmatimonadales > GWC2-71-9 > CAVVWJ01. The sequence continues at coordinate 3,163 of CAVSLY010000029.1, read as the reverse complement.
GTTCCTCATGGTCATGGTGGGGTGGGGCTTCATCCACTCCCGGATGATGCGCTGGCTGTGAGCCAGGAAAAACCATGTGGCACCCCGAGCCCTTCATCAAGCATCCCATCCCGCCAACTCATCCCCCCGCCGCGGAAGAGGCAGCCCGATCACTCTGGTTCAGCTCCTTCCGCTCGGGCCGGCTCGAGCGCAGCGAGCGCACATGGGTTCCGGCCATGGTGCCCTGGCGAGCGACCGACGACGGAATTGAATATGATTTTGGTGGCGGTGGATCGCGGCGCTAGCCCACTTCACGGTGCCATGCGGCGTCGGGCCTCTTCGACCAGAGGCCGGAACTCGGGGTCGCAGTCCTTCCAGAGCTCGGCGAACCTGGCATAGTGCCCCGCGGCCTTCTGCGGTTCGCGCCGTCGCTCATAAATCTGGGCTAGACGAAGGTGGGCCGGACCTCCGCTATGGAAGAGGTAATCGGCAATCCCCCGGTAAGCCTGGAGCGCTTCTGCGTCACGCCCCAGGGTATTGAGTAGCTCAGCCCGGATGAACTGCTGGTACTCCTGAAAATAGAACGGCGAGTTCCCGGTTATCTCCCGCCACCCCAGCTCCCCCCATGCCCCGGATGCGGCGCTGTCCAATGCGGCGAGGGCTTGGTCTGCTCGACCACGGGCCCGGGCGACTTCGACCCGCACCCCTCGACCCAAACCGCGGACGAAAGCGGGCGCGAACGATGCTCCCGCCTGCCGCTCCAGCTCGGCCGCGTACTCGAGCGCGGGAGCCTGGTCATCCAGGCGGACACTGAGCAACCCAAGCAGATACAGTCGAAGGTATGGGTGCGCCAGAGTGTGCTCGGCTGTAACAAAGCCCTGGTTCGGCTGACCAGCGGTGGCCTTCCACCGCCGAAGCGAAGTTCGCAGTGACAGAAGCTCCGATCGGGGCACTTGGAGAAGTGGCCACAGCGATAGAAGCGCCCGATGCTCCAGGGCGGTGGCGGAATCCAGTGCCATCGCGGAGTCGATCTCGACCTTCGCGGCACTCCACCGACCGGTCATGAGCTCCATCTTCGCCAGAGTGAGGTGGGCGAGCACTCTCAGGCCACGGGAGCGAGACGGCTCCGTGAACAGGCGCCAGATCCGGCGCCCGACCACCAGGTCGCCGGTTGTAAAGACCACGGCGCCGCCGGTCGGCTGCGCGACGTCGTCGCCGGACCTCCGCAGGGCCGCCATGAAGCGCGCGATCTCAGCCGTGTCACCGAAGGCAACGGCTCGCTGTCCTCGGAGGAACCAGGTGCTGGAGGGCGGGAATTTCCGGGGACGGCGATCGGCCAGAAGGCGATCGGTCAGGGAGTCGAGCTGCTCCAGCCGGTGTTCCCTGGCCGCGATGATGCTGAGATGAAACTGCGCGTCGTGATAGCCGGGATGTACGGACAGCAGCCGCTCGAACAGCTCTCGGGCGTCGAGCCAGGAGCTACCCAGGTGGCCACTCCAACTGTGGATCAAGTCCGCCAGTTGGAATGTCGCTTCCAGGTCGTCGGGATTTCGGGCCACGATCTCGCGGTAGATACGCCCCGCCTCCCTGATCCGGCCGTGAAGGAACGCGGCCAAGGCTTCGATGAGCTGGCGATCGCGGTCGCTCAAGCGGTGGCTGTGGCGCAGGGCCCGGTCCACCGACTCGCCAGCGTCCCGTCCCTCGGTCCACATAAGCGCCGTCGCCAGCCGATAGTGCGCCAGGGCGAAGGAGGAATCGATTCGGACCGCGCGCTGCGATGCCTGAATACTTGAATCCAGTCGCCCCGCCCTGAAATGCCGCTCGGCCTCAAGGTAAGCCTTGAGTGCCGCGAGCGAATCCGTGGTCAGCGCTGCCAAGCGTGGCAGCGCCCCCGCAGGACCGCCGCTCTGCTGGGCGAGCAGTTGAGCCGTGAGCTGGTCCACCAGTTGGAAGAGCTGGAGCGAGCGCCCGTCAACCAGCGTCTGCCCCCCACCCTTCTTCTGGTCACCCGAGTGGAAGCGCGCACTGATGCGGAGATGGCCACCCGTTTCCACCACGTTACCCAGAACGTACGAGCCGGCGCCGAGGCGAGCGGCCAAGTTCCGCGCCTGCTCGGGCCCCAGCCTGTCACCGCCAACTTGTCGGAAGAGAGCGAGCACAGCGTCGGGATCCACTGTGCGAACCTCGCCAGCACCGTTGAGGCTGGCACTCAGCAGATCCATCATCCCTTCCCCCAGATAGGCGAACTGCTGGCTTCCCTGGTAGGCGAACGGCAGAATGGCAAGGGTTGTAGGCGAAACCGCAGCTCGGTGGGCAACGGGGGGTGTGGGCCGCAGGGCCCAGATCATGGTGCCGAACGCCCCCAGCGCAACAAGGGCAAGTGCACGCAGGCCCGGTCGGCGGTGCCCAGCTGATGCGCGCGGCGGTGGCGCCCCGGTCGAGGGCGCGATCGTGGTGAGCGAGGGGTCCTCGTCGAGCGTCCCTGCAAGCTCAGCGGTCGAGGCGAACCGATCCGTGGTTACCCGGGCGGGCGGCGAAGAGCCTGTGTGTGGGAGCCTCCCGTCCGACAGCGCGTTTGGTGGCCGCACGGCCACCTTGCGATTGTTGCCGTTCGCCGGCTCTGTGCGCAGCCGCTCGGCCAGCGCAACGACGTCTGGGTCCGGCCCCGCCTCAAACTCCTGCTGCAGCAGCAACGTGTGCAGCCGCGCCTGCTGGAGCGCTCCTGCGCGGTCACCCGCCGCGTCCAGCGCTCTCATCAGCCGCAGCGTCACGCGAGCATTGTACGGCTCCTCAGAAACTAAGCCTCGCCAGCGTTCTACTGCGCTTCTCCATTCCCGCCGCTGCTCGGCCGCTTCCGCGAGGCTCTCCAGACTGCGGGCGTACGAGCGGCGCAAGCGGTCCCGCTCCCCGGCCGCCCAGTGCTCGAACTCGGATGCCCCAGGCAGATGAAAGCCATCGAGGAACGGACCCGTATAGAGGCCAATCGCGCGCTCTAGCTCGCCCGCCGCAAGCGCGTCCTCAAACGCGACCACATCACACGCCACCACCGCCGGATCCAGTCGCAGCTCATCATGTGTGGAGACAATCGCGGCTTCACCAATTGCCCTTCGCAGCGCGTGGACGCCCTGGTTGAGCAGGTTGCGGGCGTGCTCCACGTCGCGCTCCGGCCACAGCCAGGCAACCA
>CAVSLY010000028.1:0-27964 GCA_963728705.1 uncultured Gemmatimonadales bacterium | reverse complement strand
CTATCAGCAGCTAACCGTCGAGCGCCACGGAGGCCTACCAGATTAGCTGACGGCGTTTACCACCGGACCTTCTTGACCTTCTGATCCTTGGGTCGAGCCGCCCTTCGCCGGCAGGCGACCACCGGCACCGACATGTACGCCACCACGGGCAAGACACTCGGACCGCAGCACGCCCGACGATAGCGGCGTACGTCCACTGGAACCGTCTTGTGTTGTCTCGTGACGGAGCCACCCTGCGACTTCGATGCGACGGTTCGAGATAAATGCCTAAAGATCAGGCTAACTGTGAGTTGACACCTTGATGAGCCAATATCAACCAATAGTGCAGGTTCCGGCGCGGTCCTCGGAAGCTCGTTATGACATAGCTCAACACGTACAATCGCCGATCGACCGGCACCAGCGCTTGGCCGCTCGGTATCGGTTCCGACCTCATCCGGAATCCGGCCCCGATCACGCCGACCTGTCTGCCGAGCGCCACGAGTTTGGCTGCCGACCCCGGTCGGCAGTGTCGAGAGCCCATCCCTGGTCTGCCACGCGATCGGCGGGAAGCGCATGCCTGCTCGTATTTGGGACTTCAAGCGTCGCAGCCGTGCCAGATGGCTGGCCTCGGCATCGTGGCGGGCGATGCTGGGCGCGGCGGCATCGGGAGCGGTTGGCCTGCAGCTGGCGCTGCCGATGCGGGCGGGAAGCGCCTCGCCGCCCACGTCGGCGCCGGCGGGGGCACGAGATGCACCGTCACTGCGAGCGGGCCGGACGGGATCAGGTACAAGTGCACGACGAGCCTCGGCACGCCGCAGCAGAGCGTGGCAGTGCTGTCCAACGCCACGAACGTCGTGAACAGCCTGACCGGGAATGTCGGCGGGAGCGTGGCGTTCGGCCAACCGCCCGGCCAGCAGCCCGTCGGGTCGGTCGCGGCCTTCATCGGCAACGGCGCCTCCAACGGCTATCCCAATGAGCCCATCGGCCCGTGGAACAACGGCCCGAGCCTGGGCGTGAAGGCAAGCAATACCCGCATCATCTGGTCCGATGCCGGGGCCGCTCCCTACACCGGAGCCCTCCTGGTCCAGTCCGAAGGAGCCATCGGGTCCTTCGACGGCATCCGCAACCAGAGCGGGGCCGACGCCAGCTATGCCGGCAGGGCCGGAGGCGATGTCGGAATCCGCTTCCAGGGCTCGGTCGAGCTCGAGAGCATCGTCAAGGTGAGCCAGGGTTCCTCCCGGTCGTGAAGCCCATGCTGGCCGGCATCGGCGCCTACTCGTTCGGAGGTGCCGGCGGGACCTACAATACGAACAATGACTGCTGTGCCGGTAATGGTGGCAATGGCGGTACGGTGGTGGTGTCGGTGCGGCCCGGCTCCTCGCTCCTGCTCGACGGCACGGTGCAGGGCGTGCCTGCGGTCGGGGTGGCCGCCCTCTCCGCGGGCGGCAACGCGGCCGACCTCAGCGCCGTCGGCAACCACCTGAGCAGCGCCGGCGGACGGGGCGGCAAGGTCGGCGTCCTCCTGAACGGGGCCAGCATCACGGGCGATGCGGGCGAGGCGATCGGGGTCGTGGCCGCGTCGGTCGGGGGAACGGGAAGGCCGCCAACGATAGCGTCAACTACTCGGGCAGCGCTTCGGGCGTGGCCGTCGGGCTGAAAGGCACCGAGATCGCGCTTGATGGCGGCGATGCGGTGGGCGTGCTGGCCGTGAGCGCTGCCGGCAGCTACACCTCGTCCAGCCTCGACCCGCCGCGCGGTGGCAATGTCGATGTGCTCGTCGACAAGAACAGCTTGATCAGCGCCGGCGATGGCAGCGGCACGCTCGCAGCCGGCATCCTCGCCATTAGCAGCGGGACCGCGGCGGTCCTCTCCCCCGTCAACCTGCATGGTAGCACGAGCGAGACGATCCAGGCCACCGGTATCGGGGAGAGCGGCGACGTCAGCGTGGCCAATGCGGCCCCGATCACGACCTCGGGCACGCTGGCGGTTGGCATCGCCGCGATCAGCGCCGGCGGTGCCGGGATCGTCGCTCCGGCCACGGGCGGCGGCATCAGCCATCTCGGCAACAGCGAGGCCGGCTATGCCACGACCGCGGGCAGGGTCACGCTCTACAACAGCGGTGAGATCGTCACGCAGGGTGCCAACGCCCATGGCCTCGCCGCCATCAGCACCGGCGGCGGCGGGCTGATCGCGTCCGAGGTCGAGGCGCGCAAGAGCGGCGACAGCTGGACCGACGGGGCGATTATCGGGGGCGGCGGCTCGGGCGGCCAGGAGGAGAGCGGCCACGATGGCGGGGCCGTGCGCCTCGCGAACAGCGGTGCGGTCACGACGGGCGACGGCAGCGGCGGCGGCAATGTCGCCATGGGCATCGTCGCCCAGTCGATCGGCGGCGGCGGCGGCTCGGCCAGCGGCACCGCGCTCTTTGTCGGCGACAATGGCGGCGATGGCGGCGATGGCGGCAAGGTCAGGGTGGCGAATAACGGGGCGGTCACCACCCGCGACAAGGGGGCGGTGGGCGTCCTGGCACAGTCGATCGGCGGTGGCGGCGGCAACGGGGCCAACGCCAAGGGCCTGTTCGTGGCCGTGGGCGGCCAGGGCGGCTCGGGCGGTGATGGCGGCGATGTCGATGTCGAGCTCGGGCCCGACTCGTTCGACACGAGGACGTTCGGGCCGAAGCAGGTGCAGGCCGGCTCCCGTGTCGGGCAGGCACGGACCGTGACGCTGGGCCCGGTGACCGTCGGCCCCGGCAGCGGGACGGGCAACATCGTCACGCTCGGCGACTACGCTGCCGGTGGATCGCCCAATCGATCGGCGGCGGTGGCGGCAATGGCGGCTATGCGGACGATCGTAGCGTGTTCATCTCGGCCGTGATCGGCGGGACGGCCGGCGGTGGTGGCAATGGGGGCAACGTTGGCGTGACCAACGGGGTGACCCTGGTCACCTTGGGCAACCAGTCCTCCGGCATCATCGCCCAGTCGATCGGCGGTGGCGGTGGCACGAGCGGCGTGGCACGGGGCGACAGCACGGGCTTCGGATTTGACGCCAGCATAGCGCTGGGTGGTGCTGGCGGCGATGGCGGAGCCGGCGGTTCCGTCAGCGTTACCAACAGTGGGCGCATCCTCACCGGCTGTCCCGATCCCAAGAAGTGTAGCGACGGTGACACGAGCAGCTACCAGAATGCCGCCGGGCCCAGGATCGACAGTGCGGACGCGATCGGCATCCTGGCCCAGTCAATCGGCGGCGGCGGTGGCAATGCCGGCGGTGCCACCGCCAAGTCGGAGGCGCTGCCGGTGGACGGCATCCCGACGCTGAGCGCCAGCTACGCCATGGGCGGCAAAGGCGGCACCGGGCAGAGCGCTGCCGAGGTCACGGTCACCAACAACGGCCTCCTGGTCACGGGCGGTGATGGCGCCCACGGCGTGCTCGCCCAGTCGATCGGTGCGGGCGGTGGCAATGGCGGCGATCGACCACCAGCTCGGCCGCCGGCGGCGGCGCCATGCTGGACTTCTCGGCTTCGGTGAGCCTGGGCGGGGATGGCGGTGCTGCGGGTGCCGGCGGCCCGGTCACGGTCAAGAACGGCAACGGGAAGGCGCCTGCCGGCATCCTCACCTTCGGCCAGAACGCGGTCGGCATCATGGTGCAGTCCGTGGGCGGCGGTGGCGGCAACGGTGCAGTCGGCAATTCCAGCGGCTCGCTCTCCAGCGACAGCGAGAGCAGCGGCGTGGCGACTGCCGAGGAGGCGCCCACGCGGAAGATCACGGTCACCATCAGCGCCGGCGGCAAAGGCGGGGCCGCCGGGTCGGGCGGCGAGGTCGAGGTCGCCAACGCCGCCCGCAGTGGCGTGCGCACACTGGGCTCGGGCTCCTCCGGCATCCTGGCGCAGTCGATCGGCGGCGGTGGCGGCAATGCCGGCGGCGGCTCCTCCTCTGCGGATGGTGCCGACTACGCGCCCAGCGTCGCCATCGGCGGCAGCGGCGGTGCGGCCGGCAACGGTGGTGCCGTCACGGTGCAGAACGACGGCACGGTAGTGACCGGCCAGACCCTCTCGCGCCAGGGTAGTCAGACCACCACCGGCGGCTATCGCCGGCAGGACGGCCTGGCAGCACCGGATGACCCCGAAGTAGTTGGTTTCCATGACCGCGCGGAACTCCGCCAGCCGCAGCTCCTCGACAGAGCCGATGCGCTCGATGCCGGCATTGTTGACCAGCACGTCGATCGGGCCGATCTCGCGGTCGATCCGCGCCATCCCGTCGCGCACCGAGGCATCGCTGTCCACGTCCATCGGGATCACGGTGATGGCAAGACGCTCCCGCGCGGCGGCCTCCGCCAGGGCAGGGGCGCCGGCCGGGTTGCGCATAGTGGCGGCCACCCGGTGGCCGGCGCGCCCGCACGCGAGCGCGGTGGCCAGGCCGATGCCGGTGCTGGTCCCGGTGATCAGGATGGTCGTCATGTGGTTGGCTCCCAGGGGCTGTCACGCATGGCAAGGCTCTCCGCCCGGGCGAGCGCGGCTGCCGTTCAGAGTGCCTTCGATGGTCGTGTGGTCACTGCCGAAGGTACGGCGCGTTTGTAACGATGGGAATGGGACACGGAAATCATGCAAGCTTACTTCGCCATCGCCGCCGCCATCGCCCTGGCGGCATCACTCCCACTCGCCGCCTGCCGCGACAGCGAGGCCGAGCCGACCAACCCTTCTCGGCCGGCGGCCACAATGCCCGCCGCGGCTCGGGTCAAGACCGCCTCTCCTCGAGAGCGGGCGGTGCTCGCCGCGATGGAGAACTACAAGCAGGCCATTCTCGACCGGGACACCGCGGAGCTGGCCCGGATCTGGACCGAGAACTACACCCTCATCAATCCCCAAGGCGGGCTCGTGACCCGGGAGGAGCGATTGGCCAATCTCGGCTCGGGCAACACCAACGTGCAGGTCATCGACAACGAGCGTGAGATCACCGTGCGTCTGTTCGGCGATGCGGCCATCGTGCAGAACCTGTCGACGCTCCGGGGCACCTTCAGCGGCGCGCCGACCGACACGGACCTGCGGGGGACGTTTGTGTGGGTGCGGCGGAACGGGGGATGGAAGCTCGTCACCAACCAGCTCACGCCGGTGAGTCCTTGAGAGGGTAGATCTCTGCTCAATCGCGCTCGGGATCCACGATCAGAGTGGTCTGTCGCTCCGCTTGACGATTGTCCGCGGTCTGCACCCTGACCGTGAGAGTGTACCGGCCCGGCGGAGACTTGGAGGTGTTGAGCTCACGTCTGATCCGCAGGATCGGCTGGTCGGCCCGATCGGTGAAGCGGATCACCGCGCGTCCCTTGCCATCGTCCCGCACGAAGGTGACCTCCGACTCGATCTCACCCTTGCCGGCACCCGCGATCTCGTAATAGAGCAGGATCGGCTCCCCCCTGACGTAGCTGCCTGTGGAGCTCAGGGGAAAGGGACCATCCGGAGCCGTCCAGGGCCGTCCGCCGGTGCTGTCGCCCAGCACGATGTCACTGAGCGCGAGCCTTCGTCCCCGTTCCGTCGGGGACGGGAACCTCCGGATCGTGCAGGGCGTCGCCCGCCGAGTCAGGCTGCTGCTCCAGCGCGAGGCCGACCCTCCAGGTGCCTGCTTCGAGAGGAACCTCCGTCGTGAACGTCACCATCTGGCCCGGCTCGGGAGCCTGCTCGACCCGGAATTGACGTACGCTGTCGAGCTGGAACGAGCGGGGACCCGACCGGCCTCCCAGCCGCATGCGGAACCCGTAGGCCGGAGGGTCCTGGGAGATCGGAGCCAAGGACGTCGCCGGCACCGAGACCAGCACCAGCATCCGACCCTGGCTCGGCCGATCGCCCAGGAGCCCGTAGGCCCGCCAGGAGATATTGAGGGGCGAAGGAAAACGCAGCAGGTCGCTGTCGGTGGTGGTGCCGATCTCCCGGCTTCGCGTCGTGATGTCCAGCTCCCGTTCCCAGTTTCGTCGCGTCGGACCGCCCGCGAGCTGGGAGTAGATCGGATCGAGGGATCGTCGCGTTTCCAGCAGATCGTCGATGGCCCGGCAGCTGTGGGAGGCACCCGCTTGCCGCAGCCGGGTGGTGGCGCCATTCTCTCCGCTCACGTTGGCCAGGGTCTCCACCACACGCCAATCATCCGGGTTCTGGCGGGCCACGAAATGGAGGATGAGGTTTCCCTCCGGCCGGCGATACAGCCATGAGGTATTGGGGCAGGCTCCCGCGCGGACTGCCCCGGCCGTCAGGTCGGGGGGGCCATGCCGGATGTACATCAGGCCGCGGTCGTCGAACTCGGCGTCCCGGTTGACCCAGAGCTCGTTCAGCTCGTACTGGCGCGGGTAGCTGAGCAGCCGGAAGCTGTCGCGCGCCACCCCGATCCGGCGGTAGTGCTCCCGAAGGCGGGACCCGCGGGGGTGGAGCGACTCGATGTCCCGGTCCTCCCAGAACCGTCGCAGCCAGGCAGCCCGCTCAGCGGGTGGCAGCCGGTCGAAGGCGCCGAGCTCCTGGGAGTCGGCAACGAAGGCGAGGTCGTAGCGCAGGTCGCGGACGATACCGTCACTGGAAGAAGCAGCCGCCCGATAGTAGAGCGAATCGGCTCCAGCCCCGCCGGTGGCGAGCCGGATACGCGCCAGCTCCAGGGCCGCTCGCTCAGGAGACCCTCCCGCAGCCTGATAGGCGGAGAACGCGCTGTCGGCATTCGCGGGGCGCCAGAGCCACGCCGCCAGCCGGCCACGCTGGAAGTAGCGGATCGTGTCGGGGATCTCCGAGGGGGCCGGGGGAATCTCGAGCAGGGTGGGTCCGACTTCCTTCACCAGCCACGGCATCGTCACCTTCTCGGGAAGCAGCGCCTGGGTTGCGAGTGTGGCGGCGGCTACGGCAGCGGGCCCGCCGCCCTTGGCGGCGAGGGCGAGATCGTAGACCGCCCCCTGGTTCCACGGGATGCCGGGCTTCTGCCCCGCCGCCTCTTTGGGTACCCAGTCAGTCCTGGCCAGCCGCTGTTTGACCAGCCCGCGAGCCCCGAACGCGGCAGGACAGCGGGGCGAACCGGTCGCCAGAAAGGTCAGCCGCCGGAGCGCGTCGTCGGCGTCCTCCCGTTTCGTGAAGATGTAGATGGCGGTGTCGGCAGGGGCCCCGGTCACCTGCGCCAGCATGAGCTGAAGGGCATGGTCGCAGGTGGGCTTCACCTGCGCCGGCAGTGCGGCCGGGCGCCGTAGCAAGCAGCGGGGTGATCAGGAGGAGCGGGCGAACTGGGGAGTGGCGCAGGGGCATGGGCTACTCCGTTGGCTCGGACTAGAGTGGAGACGGCGAACCCGTTTCCAGCCGCACCCCGCAGGCATCCCTGACTCACTCGGCCCTGTGGCACGCCGTTCCTTCCCGGGGCCCGGCGCTCCCGGTATCTTTGCCGGGTTCCCATTTCCACATAGAGGGTCATGACCGATCCGGTAGCGGCGCTGCAGGAAGGCTTGCGGGACCGGTACGCCTTCGAGCGCGAGCTCGGCCGCGGGGGCATGGCCACGGTCTTCCTCGCCCGGGACCTCAGGTACGACCGGCCGGTGGCCCTCAAGGTGCTCCACCCGGAGCTGGCCGCCTCGCTCGGTCCCGAGCGCTACGAGCGCGAGGTCCGGCTCGCCGCGCGCCTGCAGCATCCCCACATCCTCACCGTGCTCGACTCCGGCGAGACCGCGGGCCGGCTCTGGTTCAGCATGCCCTACGTCGAGGGCGAGAGCCTGCGCGACCGGCTCCGGCGCGAGCGCCAGCTCCCCGTCGAGGACGCGCTGCGCATCGCGCGCGAGGCGGCCTCCGCCCTGCACTACGCCCACGAGCACGGCGTCATCCACCGCGACATCAAGCCCGAGAACCTGCTGATCACGCGGGACGGGCACACCCTGGTGGCCGATTTCGGGATCGCCCGGTCCCTCGCCGGCAGCGAGGAGAAGCTCACGGAGACCGGCCTCGCGATCGGCACGCCGGCCTACATGAGCCCGGAGCAGGCGGCCGGCGACCGCGGTATCGACGCCCGGACCGACCTCTACAGCCTGGCCACGGTGCTCTACGAGATGCTGGCGGGCGAGGCGCCGTTCACCGGGGCGACGGCCCAGTCGATCATCGCCAAGCGCCTGAGCGGCGAGATCCCCCGGGTGCGCCAGGTGCGGCCGAGCGTGCCGGAAGACGTCGAGCGGGCGATCACGCGCGCGCTCGCACCGGTGGCCGCCGACCGCCAGGCGACGCTGGCCCAGTTCGCCCAGGCGCTGCAGCCGGGCGCCACCGCGTCCACCGCGGCCGCGCCGACCGCGGTGACGCCCGCGGAGGGTCTCCCGCCGGCTGCCGCGCAGGCCGCCGCCACGCCTCCGGCCCGACGGCGGGTCCCGGTCGCCGCGACCACACTCCTGCTCGGCATTCTCATCGGACTCGGCATCCTGTTCGCCTGGCGGCGGCACCAGGGCGACGCCGCCGGCGGCCGCGTGCTCGCCGTGCTCCCGTTCGAGAACCTGGGCGACTCCGCCGACGCCTACTTCGCCGACGGCGTCACCGACGAGGTGCGGACCAAGCTGGCCCGGGTGACCGGGATCGACGTCATCGCCCGCGGCAGCAGCAACGAGTACCGGGGCACGACCAAGCGGGCGCAGGAGATCGCCGGCGAGCTGGGCGCGGCGTACCTGCTCACCGGCACGGTGCGCTGGATCAAGGGTGCCGACGGCACGAACCGCGTGCGCGTCACGCCCGAGCTGGTGGAGGTGCGGCCGGGCCAGACGCCGCGGACCCGGTGGGGCGAGCAGTTCGACGCCGGCATCACCGACGTCTTCCAGGTGCAGGCGGACATCGCCGGCAAGGTGGTGAGCGCGCTCGACGTGGCACTGGCCGACAGCGTGCGCGACGAGATCGTGGCCCGGCCCACCCGCAGCGTCGCGGCCTACGACGCGTTCCTCAAGGGCGAGGCCGCGGCGGCGAGCGGCTCGCCGGCCGACCAGCGCCGGGCGATCGCCTACTACCAGGACGCCATCAGGCTCGACTCGAGCTTCGTGCTCGCCTGGGCCCGCCTGAGCAGCACGGCCGGGAACTTCTACCGGAACTTCGGCCTGACCCAGCTCGCCGAGATCGCCCGCTCGGCCGCCGAGCGGTCGCGGCAGCTCGCGCCCACCAACCCCGAGACGTTCGTGGCCCAGGCCACCTATGAGGCGGACGTCGAGGGCGATCCGGCTCGAGCGCTCGCCACGGCCGAAGCAGGCCTGCGGGTGGCGCCCAACAACGCCGACCTGCTCACCGTGGCGGCGACCCAGGAGCAGACGCTCGGCCGGTTCGAGGACATGATCACCCGGCTCGAGCACGCGTTCACGATCGATCCCCGCTCCGCGACCATCAGCCGCCGGCTCGGCTACGCGCTGATGGTCACGCGCCGCTTCGGCGAGGCGAAGACCGCGCTGCAGCGGGGACTCACGCTGGCACCGGGGAACGAGCCGCTGCAACACAACCTCGCGCTCGCGGCGCTCGGCGAGGGCGACGTCGAGATGGTCCGCCGGATCGGCGATGCACCCAGCTCGAGCGCGGAGCGCGATCGGTTGCTCGCCTACATGGCCCAATACGACGAGCTCGGCTGGGCCCTCGACCGGTCCCAGCAGGACCGCGTGCTCCAGCTCGGGCCGGAGCTGTTCGACGACGACCGCGCGGCCTGGGGCATGGTGCGGGCGTACCTGTACACCTCCGCGGCGACCGGGCCAAGTCGCGCATCTGGGCCGACACGGCGAGGCGGTGTTCGAGGAGCAAGCCAAGGAGGCGCCCGACGACGCGCAGCGTGCGGCACTCCACGGCGTCGCGCTCGCCTACCTCGGCCGCTACGAGCAGGCGATCAGCGAGGGCAAGCGCGGGCTCGCGATGCTGCCACCGAGCAAGGACGCCTACCTGGGCACGTACGTGCAGCACCAGCTCATCCGCATCTACCTGCTGGCGGGGCGGAACGAGGAGGCCCTCGACCTGCTGGAGCCGCTGCTCGCGATGCCGTACACGCTGACGCCGGCGTGGATCCGGATCGATCCCATGTTCGAGCCGCGTCCGCGACCATCCGCGGTTCCGGAAGCTGGTGGAGGGGACCGCGTGACGACCGTCGCGATCCGCTCGCCGGCGGGTCGGATCCATCCCCGCCCGGGAGACGATCCCAGCCGTGACCAGCCCCCAGGATCACCCGGTCGGTGTGCCAGCCGGAATCGGTCCTACCGTCACTCATCCGCCCTCCCTAGGTTGCGATATTGGCCCCCGATTTCGGCCCGCCGCGTGGCGCCCACGCTCGCTTGCGCGCCGGCTGGAGGACCGCTTTGACGCTATAGGAGGAGAGCAGACTCATGACCACGACCACCAAGCCGACGACCCACCGCACCGGCACCCGCGAGGAATGGCTCGCCGCCCGGCTCGCGCTACTTAAGGAAGAGAAGGAGCTGACCCACCGCGGCGACGAGGTAGCCCGCCACCGCCAGGCGCTGCCGTGGGTCCGGCTGGACAAGCCGTATCGGTTCGAGACCGAGGAGGGCACCGCCTCGCTGGCCGACCTCTTCCGCGGCCGCTCGCAGCTCCTGGTCTACCACTTCATGTTCGGTCCCGACTACACCGCGGGATGCCCCGCCTGCTCGGCCATCGCCGACGGGTTCGACCGTTCGACCGTCCACCTGGCCAACCACGACGTGATGTTCTGGGCGATCTCGCGGGCGCCGCTGCCCAAGCTCCAGGGCTACAAGCGGCGGATGGGGTGGAGCTTCCCCTGGGCGTCCTCGCGGGGCAGCGACTTCAACCTCGACTTCCACGCCGGCTTCACCGAGGAGCAGCAGCGCACGGGCGACCTCGAGTACAACTACCGCCGGGGCGACGCCACGGGCATCAAGGAGGCCGGCGCGGCCGACGCGGCGCCGCTGCCGGGATCGGAGTTCGCCGCGATGTCGGGCGTGGACTGGGCGACGTACACGCGCGAGGCGCCCGGGATGAGCGCCTTCGCCCTCGAGGACGGCGTGGTCTACCACACCTACTCGGCCTACGAGCGCGGGCTCGACGCGGTCTGGGGGATGTACCAGTGGCTCGACCGGGCGCCGCTCGGCCGGAACGAGACCGGCCTCTGGATGCGGCGGCGGGACGAGTATTCTAAGGGGTAGGGGGACAGGGATGACGTAGGCTGCGTTGAAATCGGCTGAACCACGGAAGCACGGAAAACACGGAAACGGCCACGGAAAACTGCCAGGACTTTGTGGGCCGGCCACATTGGGAGACGCGATAGCATCCGCCACGTCCTCGAGCTCCTAGGCGTCGCTGTATTCGCCATCAGCGGCGCCCTCGCCGCGGGCCGGAAGAGCCTCGACTGGCTCGGCGTCGCCGTCATCGCCATGGTGACGGCGCTCGGAGGTGGCACGGTGCGGGATCTCCTGCTCGACCGCCACCCGATCTTCTGGATTGCACGTCCCGAGTTCCTCATGGTCTGCCTCGCCGCCACCGCACTCACCCTCCTGTACGTGCACCTGCGCATTCCTGGCTTCCGCGCGCTGTTCGTGGCCGACGCACTGGGGCTGGCGTTCTTCACGGTCGGCGGTGTGCAGATCGCGCAGCAGTCCGGGCTGTCGGGGCTGCTCGCGCTCCTCATGGGAGTGATCACGGGCGTGGTCGGCGGGGCCGCGCGCGACGTGCTGCTGGCCGAGATCCCGCTGATCCTTCGGCGCGGACAGCTCTACGCCAGCGCGGCCATCGTGGGCGCGGCGGTGTACCTCCTCCTCGAGCGCGCGGGCACGCCACGCGACCCCGCGGCGCTCGCCGGGATGGCGACCATCGCCCTGGTTCGCTTCGCGGCGATCCTCTGGCGGCTTGAGCTGCCGGTCCTCACGGTGGAGGACCGAGACAACGAGGCTGCCGAAGACTCGTGACACGGCACATCGGTTCCCATGCCGATCGTTCAGCCTCGGTATAGTCGGGTCTCACGACGCGCCCGTCGTCCGACGACTGCACGCCCGCCTCGATGATCGCCATCAGCGTGGTCGCCTGTGCCGGCGTCACCGGAAGCTTCCCTTCGCCGCGGAGCGCGTCGCGGAGCGCGATGTAGTAGCCGAGATGGCCGCCTGCCGGTGCGGCGATCTCGATCGGCTCTCTCCCCTCACCGGCCACGAAGATCAGAGGGTCTGCGAGGTGATCGTCCAGCAGGTCGCCACGGCGCTTGCTGAGGCTTCCGTTCGTGCCATGCACAAGGAACCGCATCCCGCCATCCGCGGCGATCGAGCTGGACGTCAGGATCACCCGCGTCCGGCCGTAGCCGAGCACGGTGTGAAACCAGTCGATGGTCGTGCCACCGCTGCGCTGGACCAATAGATCCGCCTGGACGGTCTCGGGAGGACCGAACAGAACCATCGCCTGATCCACGAGATGCGGAGCCAGGTCGAACCAGATGCCCGCTCCCGGACCGGCACGCTCCCTCCAGCGGTCGCGAATCTGCGGACGAAAGCGACTGATCTCCGACCTGAATTCGACGACGTCACCGATCCGCCCCGCGCCGAGCTCCCTGGCAATTCCCAGAAAGTCACTATCCCATCGCCGATTCTGGAACACGGAGAGCTCGCGCCCTACCGCTCCGGCTGTGGCGGCGAGCGCGCGTGCCTCCGCCAGCGTCACCGTGAAGGGCTTGTCCACCACCACATGCTTGCCGGCGCGGAGTGCCGCCTCCGCCAGCGGGGCGTGGGTGTCGTTGGGTGTCGCAATGACGACCAGGTCGACATCGGGATGCCGGGCCGCGGCGAGCCGATCGGGGACGACTTCGACCCCGGGGTAGGCCGATGCGGCGCCGATCCCCTGGCTCGAACCGATGACGGCCAGCGTGAAGCCGGGCGTCGACGAAATCAGCGGTGCGTGGAATTGGCGGCCGGCGTCGCCGAAGCCGATGAGCGCCACACGAATCCCGGTGCGCTGTTCACTCACCTTCCGGCCCAGCCTCGCGCCGCGCCCGTTCGAGCAGGCTGGCCAGCCGATCGAGCTCGCTCCGCGTCATGTGCTGCAGCTGTTTCGCGTGCATCCGGCGGACGGGCTCATCGAGCGCCTTGAGGACCCCGAGGCCCTTGCGGGTAATCCGTGCGGTCACGAATCGCCGGTTGTCGGACCGCCGCTCGCGCTCGACCAGCCCCTGCGTCTCCATCCGGATGAGCAGCCGGGTGACATCCGGCTCTCGGCTCACCACCATGCGCTCGCCCACCTCCCCGGTCGGGAGCCCGGCGGGCCCCGCGCCTCGGAGGATGCGCAGGACGTTGTATTGCGGCTGCGTCAGCCCATAGGGACGAAGCAGGTCGACCAGGTCCTGGATGAAGGCATTCCCGGTCCGCAGCACTTCGAGAAAGACCTCCTGCTCCAGGCTCTCGAAGGGCTTGCGTTGCTTGATGGATTCCCGAAGGTGACGCATGCGACAAAGTATCAACCTGACACCTGTTATCACAGTCCTCTTGACCAGATCTGTGATAACAAATAAGGTTGGAGTTCCAGGGTCGTGGCGGGGCGATGGTCCGCGCCTGCGAGCTCTGTACAAGGAGGACACTCATGCGGTCCACGCTCCACTGGCTTCTGATCTTTTCCGCGGCTGCGGCCGCCGCGTGCTCCAGCGATAGCGAGCCCAACGACGGCGATGGCGGGAACGGCGGCGCGGCAGGCACCGTCACAGTCGGAAACATCTTCTTCAGGAGCGGCCACAACAGCACCCAGAACCCCGCGATCGATACGGTCGCCGCCGGCACCACGGTCACCTGGACCTGGTCCAGCACGGGGGACACGCCGCACAGCGTGCGCTCCGAGGAGGAGCCCAGCTTCGCCAGCAGCGACAACCTGACCGGCAACGGCCAGACGTACACGTTCACGTTCACCACCCCCGGCACATACCAATACGACTGTGCCATCCACGGTGACGCCATGACCGGCACGATCGTGGTCCAATGAGCCGCTGAGGCATCGTGCCACGCCGTCTCCTCGCGGGATGGTATCTCGTCGCTGGCCTGGCAGGCTTGTCGGGCTGCTTCAGCGATCGGCCCAGCACCGGACCGACACCGCCCGCCGATGGCAGCGACGTCGCCGTCGAGAACTTCGCCTTCGCGCCGCCGAACCTCAGTGTGCCGACGGGTGAGACCGTCACCTGGACCAATAGAGATGATGTCTCCCATACCGTGTCCGCGGACAACGACGCCTTCGAGTCCGGCGCGTTCGGCGCCGGCGCGAGCTTCCAGCTCACCGCCGGCCCTCCGGGCACCTACACCTATTTCTGCCAGATTCATCCCTTCATGAAGGGGACGCTGACGGTGACGCCATAGATGGAGAAGTCCGGGAGGAGCCACCTGGTCGTGGCCATGCTGCTGCTGGCGTCCGTCTCGCGGCTCGCGAGCGCGCAGTCGGTCACCGATCGCACGCCCAATCTCGACGATGGCTGGACGGTGCGGCCCGGGGTGATCCAGTTCAACTTCCTGCACCGGTTCGAGGTGAGCGCGCCGCCCGCCAGGAAGGTGACCAGCTTTCCCAACTTCCACGTCGCGACCGGCCTCCCGCTCGGCGCGAACCTCGCGCTCGACTACGCCACCAACTCGACGGTCTTCAGCGGCATTCCCAACGAGTATCAGCTCACGCTCCGGCGGCCGGTGCTGCGGGAAGGGGTCGCGGGAAGTCCGCTGGACGCCAGCATCGTGGCCGGCTACAACTTCGCGCCCCAGAGCGTCGACGGTGAGCTGACGCTTGGGCGGCACTTGGGGCCGGTCCGGCTGCTGGGCACGGTGCGGGGGATGTCGTCGGCGTACGACGTGCAACGCTCGCTCTGGGGTGCCGGTGGCGGCGTTGTCGTTCGAGTCACCAGCTGGCTGAGCCTTGCGGGCGACGTGTTCAGCCTGGCGAACGCTCCCGATGCCGACCCTGGCGTCACCGCCTGGGGCGCCGGGGCGCAGCTCCGGATTCCCTACAGCCCGCACTCGTTCTCGATCCAGGTCACCAACACGCAGAGCGGCTCGATCGAGGGGTCTTCCCGGGGCGTGAAAGGCGCCCACATGGCGGGGTTCGAGTTCACCATCCCCTTCACCCTCTCCCGGTACTTCGGGCGCCGGGCCAAGCCCGCCCCAGTGGCGGACACGACCACCGTCCCGGCCGGTCCCTCAGCCGGCCTCACGGTGGTCCGCATCGCCAACCTCTCCTTCGCCGCGAGCGAGGTGCGGGTCCGCGCCGGCACCCGGGTCCGCTGGGTGAACGACGACCAGGTGCAGCACTCGGTGACGGGGGATGGCGGCGCGTTCGACTCCGGGCTCATCGATCCCGGCCGCAGCTTCGAGCGCGTCTTCGATCGACCGGGCAGCTATGCCTATCATTGTACCCCGCACCCCTTCATGCAGGCGCGAGTGATCGTCGAGCCATAGGGCACAGGTGGGCCGCATCGTGGAAGCTCTTCTCACTCGCAGTTCTGGCGGCCGACGGTTCGTCGCCCTCCAGCATGCTCGAGGTTTCGGCCCGATCATGTCGATTCGCACCGCTCCCCCGTTGCTCGTCATCTCGCCTTGGTCCGGGGGCGGCGTGGTGCACCGGTTCGCCAACACGACGGGCGTGCTCAAGACCATCGAGGATCTTGCACCTGGGCTCGATGTCGCAGTTCGATCACTACGGTCGCGCGCTGCGTGAGAACTGGCGGGACAAGCGGGATCTCACGCCCTTCACCGCGACGCTTCCGGCGGTCGACATGGTGGAGACCCCCGAAAAGCGGCTTCATCTTCGCGTGGCCGATGCAATCGACGACGAGGCGTTCAACCGGGTGCTGTGGGCCGTCGAAAAGGGCGCCATTCCGTACCCCGGTGCCCGTCAGGCCGACGCCCTCACCCTTGGACTGGGGAGCCGATAGCTCGGAGGGCCGGGTTATCGCGGCAGCAGCACTCCCACCAGGCCGGCCCCGAGGATAAGGGCCGGTTCCGGGATGCGCCTCACCCGCCAGAGGAGCACTAGGGTGAGGAATGCAATGCCCCACGTCGGTCCATCGATCAGCGCGCGGCGCCCCAGCACCACCACGGCTCCCGCGATCGCTCCGGCCGCGGCCGCCGTGACCCCGTCGACCGCCGACCGGAGCGCCCGATTGGTCATGACCCGGCGGAACCACGGTGCCACGAGCACCACCGCGAGATAGGTGGGGAGAAACATTCCCAGCGCCGCGACGAGCCCCCCGAGCGGCCCGGCCACCAGGTAGCCGATGAAAGCGACGGTGATGACGACCGGCCCCGGGGTGATCATCGAGACCGCCACCGCGTCGAGAAACTGGCGCTCGGTCAGCCAACTGAACGAGCTCACCACGCCGCCATGCAGGAACGGCAACACCGCGAGACCGCTGCCGAACACGACCAGCGACGCCTTGGCGAAGAAGGTGAATACCCGGCCCAGCGTCGCCTCGTCGGCCGCGCCATGCAGCCCTGTCACCCACCAGGCCCACGGCAGGAAGACCGGCGCCAGGGTCCCGGTCGAGACCGGCGGGCGAGCCACGCCGGAACAGCGGTACCAGGAGCCCGCTCAGCGCGAACACCCACACCAGCTCGCGCTCGGTCCATGCCACCACGGCCGCATTCACCAGCATGACCGACGCGAGCAGGAGATCGCGGCCGACGGTGCGCTCGGCGAGCTTGATCGCGCCCCGGGCGATGATCGCGATGACCGCGGCCCCGATGCCGTAGAACGCCGCCTGCATCCAGGGCAGCCCGCCGAAGCGCAGGTACAGCCACGCGAGCAGCAGCACCATCAGGAATGACGGGCTCACGAAGGCCACGCCCGTGATCGTGGCCCCAAGCACGCCGCCGCGCAGCCAGCCGAGGTAGATAGCGAGCTGGGCGGCGAGCGGCCCGGGCGCGAGCTGCGCGAGCGCCAGGCCTTCCTTGTACTCGTCGGGCGTGACCCAGCGGCGATCCTCGACCAGATCCCGCTGCATCGCCGCGCTGAGAGCGATCGGTCCGCCGAAGCCCAGGGCGCCGAGCCGCAGGAAGTAGCCGGTCCACGCGCTGCGTGGTGCGACCTCTACCGTCACCGCGACCAATGCGTTCTCAGCCGGCATGCCGCTCATCGACGGTCAGGGTAAAGAGGATGAGGCTTACGCCACCATGGCAATGTACAGTGGTTACAGCGGACACAATCGGCAGCGTCCTTGCGGCACATGGCTGGAGTTATCTTGAGCCTCATGAGAAACCGTCCCCGACCTCGCCGTGCAATCGCGTCGAGATCTCACCCCGTCTCCGCGAGCCGTCTCCATCCCTTACGGACCTCTCACACCTCCTCCTCAAGCTGCCGCCTGGATCACGCCGTCGTTGACGCGGTCCGCGAGCCAGTCGCGGCACTCGTGTCGCATCGAGCTTGAGCTTGGAGGCAGTGAAGATGTTTGTCGCATCGATCCGCGCGGCCCTCTCCTGGCTGGTTCCCATCACACTTGGCATTGGCGCCGAGAGCGCTGCCGCTGGGAGCCTGGCCGCCCAAGTCGGACAAGAGCATCACGACTCGACCGGCCACACCGCACCTGCCCCGGCGGACACCGGGATGCCGGGCATGCCCGAGCGCCCGTTCGGTATCCCCATGACCCGCATGGGCTCCGGCACCGCCTGGCTGCCCGACGCATCCCCGATGCGGGCGTGGCATGTGATGGCGGGCTCGTGGATACTGATGGTCCACGGCGACGCCTTCCTGCAATTCGACCACCAGGGCGGGCCGCGCGGCGCCGACCAGGCCGGCAGCATCAACTGGGGCATGCTGATGGCGATGCGGCAGGTGGGCGGCGGTACGCTCCATCTCCACGGCATGGCGAGTGCCGAGCCCCTGACCATCGGCGCCCGCGGCTATCCCTTGCTGCTGCAGAGCGGCGAGACCTACGGTGGCGAGCCGCTGCACGACCGGCAGCATCCCCACGACCTCTTCATGGAGCTGTCGGCGCTCTACGAGCGGCCGATCAGCCGCCGCCTCGGTGTCATGGTGTATGTCGCGCCGGTCGGCGAGCCCGCGATCGGTCCCGTGGCCTACATGCACCGGCCCTCGGCCCTCAATGACCCGTTCGCCCCGCTGGCTCACCACTGGACCGATGCCACGCACATCACGTACGGTGTGGTTTCCGCCGGTCTCTTCACGAAGCACGTCAAGCTCGAGGCGACGCTGTTCAACGGCCGGGAGCCCGACGAAGACCGGTACGATTTCGATTTCCACCCGCTCGATTCATATGGTGCACGGCTCTCGGTAAACCCGACGCCGCACTGGGCGCTGAGCGCGAGCTATGGGTACCTCGAGCAGCCCGAGGCGCTGCATCCGAACGAGAACCAGCACCGGGTCGGCGCGTCGATCCTCCACACGGTGCGGCTTGGCCGGCAGGGAGAATGGGCATCCGCGCTGATCTACGGGGCGAACAAGCACACCGTACCCGCCGGGGGTGCGGTGGGGTCGTGGGAGCACAGCCTCAGCGCCGAGTCGAACCTCCAGCTCGACCGGGCCCACAGCGTCTTCGGGCGCGCGGAGTACGTCCGAAAGAGTGGGGAAGAGCTTTCGCTCGGCGGGCTCTCCTCGATGAGGAGTTCGACATCGGCTCCTTTGCGCTGGGCTACATCCGGGAGTTCGCCGGATTCCGCGGCGCGACCTTCGGGGTGGGCGTGCGAGGGGCGCTCAACCTGATACCTGACGCTCTCGAGAGCGTATACGGCAGCCGGACGCCGATGGGCCTGGCGGTCTTTCTGCGGGTTCGTCCTGGCCTGCTCGAGGGGGCGCATGCCATGGATTCCGAGATGCATGGACATACGGGTGAGAAGGGGACCGACGCATCGGAATGATCATGCACGATCATCAGCAGGATCGTGACGGACACGACAGACACGCCGGCCACTCTGTCGCGATGTTCCGCGACAAGTTCTGGCTCTCGCTCGCACTCACGATCCCGACACTGTTCTGGGGCCACATGCTCCCCCGAGTGCTCGGGTATACACCGCCCCAGCTTCCAGGCGCGCACCTGATCGCACCGGTCCTCGGCACGGCCGTCTTCCTCTACGGCGGCCGGCCGTTCATCGAGGGCGCCTGGCGCGAACTCCGGGCCCGGCTCCCCGGCATGATGACGCTGATCGCGCTCGCCATCACGGTGGCATTCGTCTTCAGCCTCGCCGTGGCGCTCGGGTACCCCGGGATGCCGCTCTGGGAAGAGCTCGCCACGCTTGTCACGATCATGCTGCTGGGACATTGGATCGAGATGCGCTCGATCGTCCAGGCGCAGGGCGCCCTCGCCGAGCTGGCAAGGCTACTGCCTGATACGGCTGTCCGGATCGTGCCCGAGGGCACGGGAGAGCGGGAGGAGGATGTGCCGGTGGCCGCCTTGAAGCCGGGCGACGTGGCCCTGGTCCGCCCGGGGGCGCGGATTCCGGCGGATGGGGAAGTGGCCGAGGGTCACAGCCGCGTCAACGAGTCGATGATCACGGGCGAATCCCGGCCAGTCGAGAAGAGCCCCGGCGCCCGCGCGATCGCGGGGACTGTGAACGCTGCGGGATCGCTTCGGATCCGGGTGACCGGCACAGGAGAGCAGACGATGCTCGCCGGGATCATGCGCCTCGTCGACGCAGGCGCAGCGGTCCCGGAGCCGAGCCCAGGCTTTGGCGGACCGCGCCGCATCCTGGCTCACCATGGTAGCTCTCGGGGCGGGTGCGCTGACTTTCGTCGGATGGCTCGCGGCCGGTGCGGACGCGGCGTTCGCCGTCGAGCGCCTCGTCACCGTCCTTGTGATCGCCTGCCCGCACGCACTGGGGCTCGCAGTGCCGCTCGTCATCGCCATCTCGACCACGCTGGGCGCCCGCAATGGGCTCCTGGTGAGGGACCGGCGAGGGCTCGAGGAAGCCCGACTTCTTACCATGGTGGTCTTCGACAAGACCGGGACGCTCACTCTGGGCGAGCATCGAGTCGTGGGCGTGCACACGGCCGGCGGCCTCACCGAGGAAGGCGCGCTCCGGCTCGCCGCCGCCGTCGAACAGGACGCCGAGCACCCGGTCGCGCGGGCGGTGGTGGCGAGCGCGCGCGAGCGCGGGCTCGAGATCCCGCGCGCCAGCGGATTCGAGGCGATTCCCGGTTACGGGGTCCAGGGCGTTGTCGATGGCCGGCGGCTCGCCGTCGGTGGGCCGAACCTGCTCGGTCGGCTGAGCGCCAAGCTCCCGGCCGAGTTCGTCGAGTTCGCCGATACGGCCTCGGCACAGGGGCAGGGTGTGATCCACCTGCTCGAGGATGGCGAGCGTCTCTGGCAGCCTTTGCCGTGGCCGATGCCATCCGGCCCGAATCGCTCGAGGCTATCCGCCGGCTGCACGAGCTGGGCATCGAGGTCGCCATGCTCACCGGCGATGCCAAGCCGGTCGCGGACGCCGTGGCCCGGCAGCTCGGCATCGAAACGGTCCTCGCACAGGTGTTGCCCGAAGAGAAGGCAGCAAAGATCCAGGAGCTGCAGCGACAGGGCAAGCGCGTCGCCATGGTGGGCGACGGCGTCAACGATGCGCCCGCGCTGGTCACCGCCGACGTCGGCATTGCGATCGGAGCCGGCACGGACGTCGCTGTCGAGGCGGGCGACATCGTGCTGGTACGGAGCGACCCGCGCGACGTGTCGCGGATCATCGCGCTCTCGCGTGTGAGCTACCGGAAGATGGTGCAGAACCTCTGGTGGGCGAGTGGCTACAACATCGTTGCCATCCCGCTCGCGGCGGGCGTGCTCGCCAGGGCCGGCATCCTGCTCTCGCCGGCGGTCGGTGCCGTGCTGATGTCGCTCAGCACGGTGATCGTGGCGGTCAACGCGCAGTTGTTGCGGCGGGCGCGTCTCTAGGAGAGACCCGTCGTCCGAGTCTCAGCGAAGATCCGCAGCCGTTCCCATCCCGCTCGGGCCGCGCCCTGCTCCATCCCCGCCCCGGCGGCCCATTCTGATCCGGGCCTGACACGAGGGCTCCCCGTAGCGGAGCTCGAGCGGTCGCTTCATCCCCTTCGCCAGGGCCGCAAGGTCCGGCCGCGCCGGTGGAACGCCTTCGTGGCCCCGTCCGCCCGGCTCGATCGTCGCCGTGCCGGTCTTCGAGATGCCCGCGAACACCTTCACCTGGCCCCGCACCACCTGCCACTGGTCACTGGAGATCGCGATCCGGGTCTGCTTCAGGTCGGGTTTGCCGATCAGCGTGAACAGCGCCGAGAGGAAGCCGACGGGCCGAACCGAGATTCCCGTGACCCGATCGAACACGAGCATGCTGTCGTACTCCAGCAGCTTGAATCGGATCACGCGGCTGTCGTACATGTCCATCCTGGGGACCGACAGCGTGTCCTTGTAGCTGAACTCCTCAGGGGCATCCCCCGAGTCCGGCCAGAAGATCATCACGTCCAGTGACATCAGCGGGGCCGGGCCCTTCACAACTCGTTCCACGACCTGGGGACCGTAGTCGACCAAGGCATCCTGGTGGTGCTCGAACCCCGCTCGTGCCGCCGCCGACATGGCCGAATACATCACCCCGGCGGTTTTCTGGTGAGCGGCAAACCAATCGTCCTGAGAAATGAAGAGCTGGGTGCTCTGGGGGGACTCGCGCTGCCTTCGCCGGACGATCGCGAGCAGTGCCTCGGCGGCGAAGCGCATCGAGGTGGTGGTGCTGGTGAGACTGTAGGCGCCATGGGCGCTCATCGCCTGGCGGATCTCTTCACGGGACACTCGGTAAGGCTCGGGGCAGGTCTGAGCCCTCAGGCTGGGTGGGGTGAGCGCGGCCGCAATCAGCGTCGCCCCGGCGAGAAGCGCGGGGCACCTGAGCCTCGCCACCAGCCCGCTGCCGGACAATCCCCCGATCGGGGGAGCATGGACGTGCAAGTCAGGGCGCCTTGTACATGACAGATTGGCCGTCACGGTGGGATCTGGTGCCGGTTTCCCCAAATCGTGTGCAGCTCCGGTCGCTGGTGCGGCGTACCTCACGCCAATCATCATCAGCGGCACGCGACACCAGCCCTCTGTCCCTTCACGCTATGCCTCACGTGGGCCCGGTGTTCCCGGAGAGCGATAGGGAACCAGCAGCGTGACGCGCGCGCCCTGACCTGGAGTGCTCCGCACCGCGACCTGGGCGCCGATCTGGCCGGCGCGCTCCCTGGTGGCGCGGGGGCTGAGCAACAAGGAGGTGGCGCGGGCCACCGGCCGGACCAGCGAGACGGTGAAGATCCATCTCAGGAATATCTACGCCAAGCTCGGTGCCGACGATCGTACCGGGGCGGTGACGATCGCGCTCGCGCGCGGGATCATCCATATCGACTGAGGCAGCACGCGGCTGGTCTACATCCGCCCGATCGCATGGCTCGCCAGCACCTTCTCCGCCTCCAGCTCGGGCGCGCCGCCGCCGCGCGCCTGTCCGACATCCACGATGAAGCCCGTCTGCCCTTTTCGAGCGGCCAGCTGCCCCTTGGCGGCGAACGCCTCGTCGCCGACCCCGTCCACGGACTGGTAGCCAGGCTCGGACGTGAGCGATTTCCGATACTGGCCGAACAGCGCCTCGGCGCCGCTCCCGAGGTCGAACTGCGCGATCAGCACTTCCGAGCCGTAGAAGCAGTATTGGGCCTCGATGGCGTGGCCCTGCAGCGGGAGGCTCATCATCTTCTCCGTGCCGGCCGGTACGGGCGAACCGAGGGCCGCCGCGGCCTCCGCTCGAGTGATGAGCGCACATGCGCCTGACACTTCCATCGCGGGAGGAGGTTGGGCGGCGGCACCCGTCAGCGCCAGCGTGAGCGCGGCCGATCCGAGAAACCTGAGCTGGACGTTCATCGTGCCGACCTCTTTCGGTGGCTGGTTCAGGGGCGTTCGCGGGCGAGAGGTACGGCTCAAAGATGCACTGCCCGGCGTCTCGGTGCGCGGCGGCTTGCCATGATCGGCTGATCGTCTTACCCGGTCCAGAAAAGTGGCTAGTTTACAATCATCGCCCCGTTCTGACGGCCCCGGAGTTCCTGCATGCCCGTCGCCTCTCAGCCGCGTAGCGCCACCGACGGCGTGGACGCACCTCCCAGGAGATCGCCATCCTGTGGCTCACCGCGGGATTGAGCTGCGACGGCGATACCATCGCGATGACGGCGGCCACGCAGCCGAGCCTCGAGGACCTCCTCAGCGGCGCCATTCCCTGGACGCCCAGGGTCAAGCTCTACAATCCCTTTCTGGCCTCCGAAGTCGGCGACGAGTTCGTCGAGTACTTTCATCGCGGCGCGCGCGGCGAGCTTGGGCCGTTCATCCTCGTGGTCGAGGGGTCGATCCCGGACGAGACCAACAAGGCCGAGGGGTACTGGGCCACGTTCGGGACCGACCCCGCCAGCGGCCAGCCGATCACGACGTGCGACTGGATCGACCGGCTGGCGCCGCGAGCCTGGACGGTACTGGCCGCGGGTACTTGTGCCGCCTATGGCGGGATCCACGCCATGGCCGGCAACCCTACCGGCGCAATGGGGCTGCCCGATTACCTCGGATGGAACTGGCGGTCCGCCTCGGGGCACCCGATCGTCTGTCTGCCGGGCTGCCCCGTGCAGCCCGACAACATGACCGAGACGCTCCTCTACCTGCTGCACCAGTTCGTCGGCCGCGCTCCTCCCATCCCCCTTGATGAAGTCCTTCGCCCACGGTGGCTCTTCGAGCGCACCGTCCACGAGGGATGCGACCGCGGCGGCCACTACGAGCAGGCCGAGTTCGGTGAGGCCTACGGGTCCCCCCTGTGCATCGTCAAGCTCGGCTGCTGGGGACCGGTGGTGCAGTGCAACGTGGGGAAGCGCGGCTGGATGGGGGGGATCGGCGGATGCCCGAACGTGGGCGGGATCTGCATCGGCTGCACGATGCCGGGCTTTCCCGACAAGTTCCAGCCGTTCATGGATCAGCCGCCCGGCTCCCTGCTGTCCTCGTCGGCCGTGATGACCTACGGCCGCGCGATCCAGGCGCTCCGCCGCTTCACCATGGCGTCCATGAACACCGAGCCGAGCTGGCGGGGCAGCGGGCGAGACACCCAATAATGTGCCCTCCATGAGCCGCCCCATCGAGTACCTCGAGGCTGAGACCATCCTCCGCGATCTGGCTGCCGTGTTCTCGCGCGACGGCTCCCTGGCAGCCGGCGATCCCGCTCCGGTCGACCCGCCGCTGCCCAACGTCGAGGCCAAGTACCGGACCCTCGTCGAGCAGGTGCCCGCCGTAGTCTTCATGGCTTACCTCGATCGCGGCATCGGCGAGGCCTACGTGAGTCCCCGCATCGAGGAGGTCATGGGGTTCTCCCAGGTGGAATGGCTCGAGGATCCCATCCGCTGGTACGACCATATCCATCCGGACGACCAGCTTCGCTGGAGCGTGGAGGCCGCGGAGATGTTTCTGACCGGGCGCCCGCTCCGATCGGCCTACCGGGTGATCGCCCGCGATGGGCACCTCGTCTGGTTCCAGTGCGAGGTGAAGATGGTGCGGCGCGAGGACGGGCGTCCCTGGTTCATCCACGGCGTGGGCTTCGACATCACCGAGCTCAAGCAGACGGAAGTGGCGCTCGCCGGCGAGCGGAATCTGCTCTCGGCGGTGCTCGATACCGTCGGCGCGCTGGTGGTGGTGCTGAGTCCTTCGGGCTCCATCATCCGTTTCAACCGGACCTGCGAGCTCATCAGCGGGTACTCGTTCGACGAGGTGCGCGGTCGCTACTTCTGGGACCTGTTCCCGGTTCCGGAAGAGGCACGGGGCTTCCAGGCACTGCTGGAGGGGCTCCGTCCCGGACAGCAGCGGTCGTACGAGAGCGACTGGACCGCGCGTGGCGGGGCGCGGCGACGGATCGCCTGGTCCAGTACCGTGCTGCCTGGTACGGAGCGCGAACCGACGCACGTCATCACGACGGGAATCGACATCACCGAGCGGAAGGAGATGGAATCAGCGCTGCTCGAGATCAGCGGCCGGGAGCAGCGTATGATCGGCCAGGACCTGCACGACGGGCTGGGCCAGCACCTGACCGGGATCGCGTTCATGAGCAAGGTCCTGGCGCAGCAGTTGGCCGAGGCGGACGCCACCCAGGCGGCCCATGCGGCCAAGATCGTCCGCCTGGTGAACGATGCCATCAACAAGACCCGCGAACTGGCCCGCGGCCTGGTACCGGTGTTCTCGGACGCCCAGGGCCTCATGTCCGCGCTCCAGCAGTGGGCGGTGGAAGTCGAGGATCTGTTCCACGTCTCCTGTCGGTTCGAGTGCCCCCAGCCGATCCTGGTCACCGACGTCGGGGTGGCCACGCACCTGTACCACATCGCCCAGGAGGCGGTGAACAACGCCATCAAGCATGGCGAGCCGCGCCAGATCATCCTCACGCTCGCCCGGGCGGGGGAGACCGGGAACCTCACGGTCGAGGACGACGGGAAGGGCATTCCCGAAGTGCTGACCAGCACTGCGGGCCTGGGGCTCCGGATCATGAGTCATCGGGCCAACGTGGTCGGCGGCTCGCTGGACGTGTCTCGCCGCAAGCCACGCGGGACCCTGATCTGTTGCCGGTTTCCACTGGAGAGCTGAGAGGGCGGGCAGATGCCACATAGGACGGAAGTCAGGGCCGTAGGCGCGAAGCACCGGGTGTTCGTCGTCGACGACCATCCGATCGTCAGGCAGGGACTCGCCCTGCTGATCGATCAGGAGCCCGACCTGGAGGTGTGCGGCGAGGCGGAGGAGGCCGAGACGGCGCTCGCCGCGATCTCGGCGGCGCGGCCGGACGTCGTACTGCTCGACATCTCGCTGCCCGGGCCCGACGGCATCGATCTGCTGAAGGCGATCCGGGCGACCGACACGGCTCTGCCGGTGCTCGTCCTCTCCATGCACGACGAGTCCGTCTACGCTGAGCGCGCCCTTCGGGCGGGTGCGAACGGGTACATCATGAAACAGGAGGCCACCGAGAATGTCCTGGTGGCGCTTCGCCGTATCCTCCGGCGCGAGGTCTACGTGAGCGACCGGATCGCGACTTCGATGCTGCGGCAGCTCGCGGCGGGTGGCGGCAAGTCCACGCAGGCGCCGATCGAGCGGCTGAGCGACCGCGAGCTGGAGGTCTTCCGCCTCATCGGGGAGGGCCATGGGACGCGGCGGATCGCCGACGAGCTGCATCTGAGCGTGAAGACCGTCGAGTCCTACCAGGCGCACATCAAGGAGAAGCTCTCGCTGCAGAGCTCGCGTGACCTGGTGCAGCGGGCCATCGAGTGGAGGCTCGGCGAGCCCGCGAAGTGAGCATGGGGGATTCCCCGGTACCTGATACGGAGGTTTCCCTGAGCAGAATGGGGGGCACCGCCTGCTTGCGGCACCTTCCGCCGATCCCAGATTGAAGCCCATCCGGGCGATTCCGCGCCGCGCCCGCCCGCTGCCCTCGACTGCCCCAATTCGCAGCCGTCCGCTTCCCTCCCGACCGTTCCGAGACTGAGAAGGAGCGTCTATGTCGGCCCCCGTTCCCTACGGTCGCATCACTCAGAAGGCCCCGGCGGTCTCCGACATCCACGTGCTGTGGCTGACCGCGGGCCTCGGCTGTGACGGTGACTCCGTCTCCATCACCGCGGCCACGCAGCCCAGCATCGAGGACGTCATCCTGGGCGCCATTCCAGGATTGCCCAAGGTCCACCTTCACAATCCGGTCCTCGCCGTGGAGGTGGGCGACGCGTTTCTCAAGCCCTGGTATCAGGCGAAGGAAGGGAAGCTCGATCCGTTTGTGCTGGTGGTGGAGGGATCGATCCCGAACGAGAAGATCAAGAAGGAAGGGTACTGGGCCGGGATGGGCACGGACGTCGAGACCAACCAGCCCATCATGACCAACACCTGGATCGACTGGCTCGCCCCCAAGGCGCTGGGCGTCGTCGCCATCGGCACCTGTGCCACCTACGGCGGGATCCATGCGATGGAAGGCAATCCCACCGGCGCCATGGGCTTGGCCGACTACCTCGGCTGGGACTGGAAGTCGAAGGCGGGCCTCCCGATCGTGAACGTCCCGGGGTGTCCGGTTCAGCCCGACAACTTCATGGAAACGCTGCTCTATCTGCTGTATCAGGTCGCTGGCCTGGCTCCGATGATCCCCCTCGACGATCAGCTCCGCCCCACCTGGCTCTTTGCTCAGACCGTGCACGAAGGCTGCGACCGCGGCAGCTACTACGAGCAGGGCGAGTTCGCCACCGAGTATGGCAGCCCCAAGTGCATCGTGAAGCTGGGCTGCTGGGGACCGGTCGTGAACTGCAACGTGCCGAAGCGCGGGTGGATGGCGGGCATCGGCGGCTGCCCCAACGTCGGCGGCATCTGCATCGGGTGCACCATGCCAGGCTTCCCGGACAAGTTCATGCCGTTCATGGACGAGCCGCCCGGCGCTCGAATGTCCACCGCCACCGTGCAGGTCTACGGACGGGCGATCAAGGCGCTCCGGTCGTTCACCAACTCGA
The DNA here is from genome assembly GCA_963728705.1 of uncultured Gemmatimonadales bacterium. Taxonomy (GTDB): domain Bacteria; phylum Gemmatimonadota; class Gemmatimonadetes; order Gemmatimonadales; family GWC2-71-9; genus CAVVWJ01. Next base: position 609 of record CAVSLY010000028.1, on the reverse strand, counting down.
CGGTGAACAAGGAGCCCAAGTGGCGCCACGCGCGGCCCGAGCTGACCACCGGCTACCTCCCCAAGTCCTTCTGAGCAGCAAGGAGCTACAGCGATGACTACGACGGTGGCCGCCCCCAGTCCGGGGCGCCGGGTAAGTCCAGGAAGCTGGTGGAGATGAACTGGGATCCGATCACCAGGATCGTGGGAAGTCTCGGGATCTTCACCAAGATCGACTTCGAGAATAAGGAAGTGGCCGAGTGTCACAGCACCTCGTCCATCTTCCGTGGCTACAGCATCTTCATGAAGGGGAAGGACCCCCGGGACGCGCACTTCATCACCAGCCGCATCTGCGGTATCTGCGGCGACAACCACGCCACCTGCGCCACCTACGCGCAGAACATGGCCTTCGGCGTGACGCCGCCGGCCATCGCCGAGTGGATCGTCAACCTCGGCGAGGCCGCCGAGTACATGTTCGACCACAACATCTTTCAGGACAATCTGGTCGGGGTGGACTTCTGCGAGCAGATGGTCAAGGCCACCAATCCCGGTGTCTGGGCCAAGGCCCAGAAAACGCCGGCGCCGCACGCGGCCGACCACGGCTACCGCACCATCGCCGACATCATGACGG
>CAVSLY010000027.1:0-13502 GCA_963728705.1 uncultured Gemmatimonadales bacterium | reverse complement strand
GCAGCAATTGCCGCGCGATCCCGCCATTGGCGAAGGATTTCTTCAGCCGCTCATAGACCAGCCGCTCATGCGCGGCATGCTGATCGACGATGACGAGCGCGTCGTCGGTCTCGGCGATGATGAACATGTCCTGGACCTGCGCGCGCGCCGCTCCGAGCGGGAAGCTCGTGCCGAGCCCAGGGTCGCGCGCAGCGGGGCTGCCGCGCGTATCGCCGCTCGGCGAAACGTGCGGATCGAGCGGCGCCTGGGCGTTGTCCGAAAATCCGAACCCCCGCGGGCTCCGGCCAGGCAGCGGCGCCCGATACAGACCGGGGCCCAGCGGCTGCGCAGCGCCCTCCCCCGGACGCAGCACGCGGGAAAGCGCCACTTGCGACAGAGATCGCGTCGCGCGGTGCCCCGCGGTCTCGAGCGCCTCCTTGACCGCCGCGACGATGAGCGCGCGCACACCGTTCGGATCGCGGAACCTGAGCTCGGTCTTGGCTGGGTGCACGTTCACGTCGACCTCGTGCGGAGGCAGGTCCAGGAACAGCGCGAGCATCGGATAGCGGCCTTGCGGCACGAGATCGCCGTAGGCCGCGCGCACCGTGCCGACCAGAAGCTTGTCGCGCACCGGCCGTCCATTGACGACGAGATAAAGTTGCAGCGCGTTCGGCCGATGGAGCGTCGGCAGCCCGGCGAAGCCCTCGAGCGCCATCCCGCCGCGTGTGGCGCGCAAGGGCAGCGCATCGGCCGCGAAGTCTTCGCCGAGAATGCGCGAGAGTCTGGCGAGCGCATGGTCGATCAGGCCTGGCGGGCAGGCGTCAAGGCGCAGGCTCGCACGCTCTTGGCTGCCCAGGGTGAAGGCAATCTCCGGCCTGGCGAGCGCAAGCCGCTTGACGACATCGGCGATGGCCGCCGCCTCGGCGCGCTCGGATTTCATGAATTTGAGCCGCGCCGGCGTCGCATAGAACAGGTCGCGCACCTCGACGCGCGTGCCGCCATTGAGCGCCGTTGGCTTCAGCGCCGACTTGCGGCCGCCATCGACTGCGATCGCGTAGGCCTCGCCTGCGCCCGCCGCACGGCTTGCGATCGAAAGCCGCGCGACGGCGCCGATAGAAGGCAGCGCCTCGCCGCGAAAGCCGAGCGTCACGATGCGTTCGAGATCGTCGCCCGCGAGCTTGGAGGTGGCATGGCGCTCGACCGCAAGCGCGAGGTCGCCCGCGTCCATGCCGGCGCCGTCGTCGGTGACGCGGATGAGGCCAAGCCCCCGCCCTCGACCACGACATCGATGCGGCGCGCGCCGGCATCGATCGCGTTCTCGACCAGCTCCTTGACGACGCTCGCCGGCCGCTCGACGACCTCACCCGCGGCGATGCGGTTCACGAGATTGGGCGGCAGCTGGCGTATGGCATCCCGGCCTCACGCGCTCGGCGAGATACCGGCGGGTCAGCACTTTACCCGATTCTACCGCCGGCTGGTCGAACGGGTCGACGCCCAGGAGATGCGCGGCAAGGATCGTCTCGAGCATGAAATGCATCATCAGCGCGCCGAGCGCGGCCTCGTCGAGACGTTCGAGGTCGATCGAGCGCATCGGACGCCCGGCGTCGATCAGCGCCTCGGGGATGGCGCGCTGCTGCGCCGCCACGAGGTCGCCCGCCGTGCGGCCGGCGAGATAGCCGGCTCCGGCAAGCTCGGCGAGATCGGGAGCGACGCGGGGGCCGGCGCCCGCGCAAGCCGCGCGGATCACGGTGACGAGATGCTGCGGCGCGCCGTCGAGATAAAGCTGCAGTTGGCTGTGCTGGTCGACGGGGCCGAGCGCGGCTACGGGCGTCGTCCCCTCGCCGTCCTTGCCGAGGCTCTCGCCCCAAAGCTGCACATACCAGGCGCCGAAGCGCGCGAGCCGGTCGGCGTAGGGCAGCATCACGTTGGCGCGCACGCCACGCTCCTTGGCAAGGCCGATGGCGATGGCGGCGCCGACCGCCGGCGGAAACTCTTCAGCCGGGCGCTCGTCGAGCAGCGCCGCGATGACGCCCTGCGCGCCCTCCCGCAGCGCTTCGACGTCGAGGCCACGGGCAAGCGCCGGCAGGAGCCCGACATTGGTGAGGCCGGAGAAGCGGCCGCCGATATCCGGGATCGTGGTCGAGCACAGGGATGCCGAAATGCCCGCACAGCGCGCGCAAGCCGTTGGCCTTGCCGCCCACCGCGGGCTCGGTCAGGCCGAGGAACAGTTCCGGGATGCGGTCCGCGAGCCCCGCTGCCGCACGGCGTCTAGCGCGGCGATGATCTGCACCAAGGTCTCCGGCGTGCCGCCGGACTTCGAGGTCACCACGAAGCGCGTGGTTTTGAGGTCGAGCCCGGCAAAAGCAGATCAAGCGTGGCCGCGTCGAGATTGTCGTAGAAGCGCAGCCGCGGCCGCGCCTCGCTGCCGTGTTTGTCGTCGCCCTGGATGCCCCAGCCGCGAGAGTTGCGCCAGCGTCTGCCCGCCGAGGCTCGATCCGCCCGTGCCGAAGAAGACGAGGGTGCGCGCGCCGTGGCTCAGAAGCTGCAATGCCTCGCGCGCCGGCGGGATGTCGTCGCGCCGTTCCGCCACGTGCAGCAAAGGCAGCGTGCCTGCCGCATGCGCCTCGCGCAGCGACGCAAGCCGCGTCTCGAGTTTCGCGAGGAGAGCGTCGAGCGAGGCCTGCGGAAGGCCGGCGCGCCGATCCGCGCTTCGAGGCAGCCTTCGATGGACTGGGTGAAATGCATGGGCGGCCCCCTGAGGATTGTCATTGCCCGGCTTGACCGGGCAATCCATAACCACCGCATTCGCAGATGATCAAGCTCAGGGAGTACTGATTCCCGCTTACGCGGGAATGACACGCGGGGCTAGCCCGGCGCGCCGGCCGGCAAGACTGGGCGCGACCGGCTTGCCGACGATCGTGGTGATCAGCCGGTCGGCCTCGATTAGCCGCTTCGCCACGCGCTTGATGTCATCCATGCTGACCGCGTCGACCAGAACGTTGCGCTTGTTCACATAGTCGATGCCGAGATCCTCGATCTGGATCCAGAGAAGCTGGTTGGCGATGCTCGAAGACGTCTCGAATCGGAGTGCATAGGCGCCGGTGAGATAGGCCTTGCCGTCTTCCAGCTCCTGCTCGGTCGGCCCCTGCTCGGCGAGGCGCTTCAGCTCGTCCTCGATCACCTGCAGCGACTGGCCGACGGCCTCGTTCTTGGTCGCCACGTTGCCGATGAAGACGGCGCCGTGCTCATAGGGATAGAGGTTCGAGTAGACCGAATAGGCAAGGCCGCGCTTCTCGCGCACCTCCTCCATCAGCCGCGAGGAGAAGCCGCCGCCGCCGATGATGTAGTTCAGCACATAGGCCGCAACGAAATCCTCGTCCTTGCGCCCGATGCCCTTATGACCGAACTGGGCCACGGATTGCGGCACGTCCATCTCGATGACCTCGCGGGTCGGTCCGAGCGGCGGCGCGCCTCGGCCACCGGCACAAGCTCCGATTTGGCCGGCAGGGCGCCGAAGATGCGGTCGAGCTCCGAGGCGATCACGGTCGGGGGGACAGTCACCCCGGTTGGTACGGTCGAGGGGACCGGGGGGCCGCTGCCGGAGGAGGACGGCGTGCTGACGACCCCGCCTGAAGTGCCGCCGCCGGACGCCGATGGCGCGGAGCGTTGGGCCGAACGGTGGGCGGAGGTACGGCTGGGAGAGAAGCGGCGGAGGAACTTCGCCGAAGCGGACCGCATCCGAGACCTGCTTCGGAGGCACGGATTCGAGGTACGGGACGGCAAGGACGGGTCGATCCAGATCGCCCGGGGCTGAGCCGACAAGCGCGGGGCGATCCGGCACCCTTTGCGCCCTTCCCGGCACCTTCCTCCCTTTGTGCTACCCGTTGACTCCGTGTAACTTGTCGTCTATCATATGGGTCTGTTCTTTTCGGCCTGTTTGGCTGACGTAGCTCAACTGGCAGAGCACCGGTTTTGTAAACGGGCGGTTAGGGGTTCGATTCCCCTCGTCAGCTCGGTGATGCCGACACCCGAAGATGCCTGAACCCCGCCTGGGCGGCGGGGTTCTGTCGGAGGGATCGTGTCGCGAAGGCTTCGGCGAGGCGCCGCAGGCAAGGTGGTCGCAGGGCGGGCAGCGTAGGCCGGTGGGGTGGCCGAGTGGCTAATGGCAGCAGACTGTAAATCTGCCGGGCTTCGCCCTACGTAGGTTCGAATCCTACCCCCACCATTGCAGCGGCGGGAGAGCGACAGGTGGAGCAGGGTCGGATGTAGCGGCGCGGGTGTAGCTCAGTTGGTAGAGCATCAGCCTTCCAAGCTGAGGGTCGCGGGTTCGAGTCCCGTCGCCCGCTTTGCACGCGAGGTCGCGCCGTGAGCGGTCCCAGGGATGAGGATCGCCGCTCGCGTAGCTCAGTCGGTAGAGCGCGTCCTTGGTAAGGACGAGGTCACCGGTTCAATCCCGGTCGCGAGCTTTGACGAGCCGAGAGGCACGAGATGCCGAGAGACAAGATCATTCTCGAGTGCACCGAGTGCAAGAACCGCAACTTCTTCACCGACGAAGAACAAGCGGAAGCACCCGGAGCGGGTCGAGGCGCGGAAATACTGCCCCCGGTGCGACACGCACCGGGCGCACAAGGAGTCGAAGTAGTCATGGACGGCGCAGGTCGCGCCCAGCCGGGTAACAAGGTCTCGTCGGTGGGTGCAGCGACGCCGCGCGGATTCCTCCGCGCGGTCCGCGAGCGAGATGGAGAAGGTCACCTGGCCCACCGCGCCGGAGCTGATCAAGGCCACGCGCATGATCGTCATCCTCTCGATCGTCCTCGGGCTCGCCATCGGCCTGCATGGACTGGCTGCTCCAGCAAGATGCTTGGTGGACGGCGTCGCCCAGCTGGCGCGGTAATGGATCGCGATGGAATATCGCTGGTACGCCATCCAGACCACGGCCGGGCATGAGAACAAGGTGCGGAACCTGCTCCAGCGGCGGATCGAGGACGATCCGCGCCCGGCAGACGCCAAGCTGATCCGGCAGGCGCTGGTGCCGGTGCAGGAAGTCATCGAGATCAAGAACGGCAAGAAGGTCAAGGTCGAGCGCAAGCTGTACCCGGGCTACGTGCTGGTCGAGATGCAGATGAGCCAGGAAGCGCTGCACGTGGTCAACAGCATCCAGGGCGTGATCAAGTTCGTCGGCACCGGCAAGCTGCCGCAGCCGCTCCGCCAGGACGAGGTGAACCGCCTGCTCGGTATCGCCGAGGCGGTGGCCGAGGCCGAGCCGAAGGAGGAGATCCCCTTCATGGTCGGCCAGGTGGTGGAGATCACCGAGGGACCGTTCTCCGACTTCAGCGGCACGGTGGAAGAAGTGCTGTCGGACAAGGGCAAGGTCAAGGTGAGGGTCAGTCTCTTCGGGCGGCCCACGGCCGTCGAGCTGGACTACTTGCAGCTCCGGGGGCACTAGGCCCGTACCCCGCGACCGCGCGGGTCATCGCGGCAGGACAGGTAGCCCGGGCGGCAGCCCGGGCAACCGGGATCCGATACGAGGAGACGCATGGCGAAGAAGATCAACGCAGTCGTCAAGCTGCAGTGTCCCGGCGGGCGCGGCCAATCCCGCGCCTCCGGTGGGCACGGCGCTCGGTCCGCACGGCGTGAACATCATGGAGTTCTGAAGCAGTTCAACGCCCGGACCCAGAGCCAGGCGGGCATGGTCATCCCGGTGGTCGTGACCATCTTCGCGGACCGCACCTTCACGTTCATCACCAAGACGCCGCCGGCGCCCAACCTCCTGCTCAAGGAAGCGGGGCTCGAGAAGGGCAGCGCGCCAGCCGAACCGCAACAAGGTCGGCAAGGTGACGAAGGCGCAGGTAAAGAAGATCGCCGAGATCAAGATGCAGGACCTCAACGCGTCCGACCTCGACAGCGCCATGCGGATGATCGCCGGCACGGCGCGATCGATGGGGCTGGAGGTGGCCGACTGATGCCGGCCGTCGGGAAGAAGTTCCGGGCCGCGGCCGCCAAGGTGGACCGGGCGCGCGAATACCCCATGCCCGAGGCGGTCGAGCTCGTGAAGCAGGCGGCGTTCGCCAAGTTCGACGAGACGGTCGACGTCGCGGTGCGGCTCGGCGTCGATCCGCGGCATGCCGACCAGGTGGTGCGCGGCACCGTGGTGCTCCCGCACGGCACCGGCAAGTCGGTCCGGGTGCTGGTCATCGCGCAGGGCGACCAGGTGCGCGAGGCCGAGGCCGCCGGCGCCGACTTCGTCGGGATCGAGTACATCCAGAAGATCAAGGACGGCTGGCTCGACACCGACGTCATCGTCGCCACCCCGGACGTGATGGGCCAGCTCGGCCAGCTCGGCAAGGTGCTCGGCCCGCGCGGCCTCATGCCGAACCCCAAGGCGGGCACCGTGACCATGGACGTCGCCAGGGCGGTGCGGGAGATCAAGGCCGGCAAGATCGAGTTCCGGGTGGACAAGACCGGCAACGTGCACGCGCCGATCGGCAAGGTGTCGTTCAGGCCCGAGCAGCTCGCCGAGAACGTCGCAGGCGTTCATGGACACGATCGTGCGCGCCAAGCCGTCGGCGGCGAAGGGCACCTACATCAAGTCCGCCACGATCTCGAGCACCATGGGCCCGGGCGTGCGGCTCGACACGGCGGTGTATCGATGAGCAAGACGAACGCGACAGGAGACGGTGGAGACGCTCACGGCCGAGCAGCGGGAGTCGCCCAACGTCTACGTCACCGACTTCAGCGGCCTCAACGTGCTGCGGATGACCGAGCTCCGGCGCCGCCTGCGGGCCGCGGGCGTCCACTACGTCGTGGTCAAGAACACGCTGGCCCAGCGCGCGCTCGCCGCCAACAGGTCGCGGCGCTGGACGAGCACCTCGCCGGTCCCACGGGGCTGGTGCTCGCCGGGCGCGGACCCGCTGGCGGCGGCCAAGGTGCTCGCCGACTTCGCAGAAGGAGTTCGAGAAGCCGGCGATCAAGATCGGGCTGGTGGACGGCAAGCCCGTCACGCCCGAGCAGGTCAAGCGGCTCGCGGCGCTGCCGTCCCGCGAGCAGCTTCTCGGCCAGCTGGCCGGCGTTCCAGGCGCCGCTCGCCCAGTTCGCCGGTGCCATGAACGGCATGCTGTACCAGATGGTCGGCGCCCTCGAGGCGCTTCGCGCGCAGCGGTCCTAGGCGGCTTCTTCAACCGGAGGAGAGACACGAGACAATGGCCACCACCACGCTGAGTAACGAAGAGATCCTCGAGGCGATCGGCAACAAGACGGTCGTCGAGCTGGCCGAGCTGATCGAGGGGTTCAAGACCAAGTTCAACGTCACGATCGCGGCGCCCGGTGGCGGCGGCGCGCCGGCGGCGCGGCGGCGGCGGCGCGGCCGCGGCGCCGGTCGAAGAGAAGACCGAATGCGCGGTCGTCCTCAAGGAGGGCGGCGCCAAGAAGATCCAGGTCATCAAGGTGGTCCGCGAGATCACCAGCCTGGGCCTCAAGGAAGCCAAGGACGTGGTGGACGGCACGCCGAGCACCGTCAAGGAAGGTGTGTCCAAGGCCGAGGCCGAAGAGATCAAGAAGAAGCTGGAAGAACAGGGCGCGGTCGTCGAGCTGAAGTAGCCCCGCGATGATTCCCGCCCGGGCCACGGGGGCCGGGCGGGCCATCTCGGCGCTTCTTCAGTGAGACGCATGCGCTTGACGCTTCCGGAAACCCGATCTTTCCGAGCCCCGCGACACACCCCGCCGCCGGCGGGGGATCCGCGTTGGGGCCTATTTGTGTTGCCTGAGAGTGATCTGATGCCTGAGACCCGACCGGTCATCACGTTCAGCAAGCGCGAGGGCGGCATGCCGATGCCGCACCTCCTCGACATCCAGACCCGCGGCGTTCCAGACGCTGCTGGTCCCCGACGACGTCGACGGAGCCCGGCAGGACGTGTCGCTCGAGCGCGTCTTCCGCGACCTGTTCCCGATCTCCGACGTGAACGGGAAGTACAAGCTCGACTTCCTGAGCTACTCCCTGGGCGAGCCGAAGTACTCCGTCGAGGAGTGCATCGAGCGCGACATGACCTACGCCGCGCCGCTCAAGGCCACGCTGCGGCTCGACGTCTTCGAGGAAGTCGACGGCCAGCGCCGGCTCAAGAACATCATCGAGAAGGAGGTCTACCTGGGCGAGCTGCCGATCATGACCCCGCTCGGCACGTTCGTCATCAACGGCGCCGAGCGCGTCGTGGTGAGCCAGCTCCACCGCTCGCCGGGCGTGGTGTTCGAGGAGGACACCCACCCGAACGGGCAGCGGCTGTTCTCGGCGCGGATCATCCCGTTCCGGGGCTCGTGGGTCGAGTTCACCATCGACATCCACGACGTGATCTACGTCCACATCGACAAGAAGAAGAAGTTCCCGGCCACGGCGCTGCTCCGCGCGTTCGGCTACGGGACCAACGCCGACATCCTGAAGCTCTTCTTCGCCACGAAGGAGCTCGACATCACCGGGCAAGCTCGAGGGCCGGCACGAGCGGCGCGAGGTGGTGGGCGCGCTGCTGGCCGGCGGACGTGCCGAACCCGGAGGACGCGGCGCGGCGCGCCGCTCGGGCGCGCGTGGGCGACGAGCTCACCCCGGAGCGGTCAACGAGATGCGGCACGTGGGGGTGAAGGCGGTGAAGTCTTCGCCGGCTATACCACGCTCGACCTGCGCGACGACGAGCAGCCCACCACCACGCGCGACCGGCACACGCACGTGCTGGCGTTCGCCGCGGCCGATCCGGAGACCGGCGAGGTGCTGGCCGAGGCGGGCGAGGAGATCACCGAGGCGCTCCGGAAGAAGCTGCTCGAGGCCGGGCGTGCAGCAAGGTCGACGTGCTGCTGCCGCCGGGCGGTCGGAGTCGCCGCTGATCAAGAACACGCTGGCCAAGGACCCGACCCACAGCGAGGCCGAGGCGCTGGAGCAGATCTACGCCCTGCTCCGCCCGGGCGACGCGCCGAACCTCGAGACCGCGCGGCAGCAGCTCCAGAAGCTGTTCTTCAACCCGAAGCGGTACGACCTCGGGCGGGTGGGCCGCTACAAGATCAACCAGCGGCTCAGGCTCAAGACCGACCCGAACCACACGGTCCTCACCGAAGAGGACTTCATCGCGATCATCCGGTACCTGATCGACCTGCACGACGGGCGCGGGTTCACCGACGACATCGACCACCTCGGCAACCGCCGGATCCGCTCGGTGGGCGAGCTGATCGCCAACCAGTTCTCGGTGGGCCTGTCGCGCATGGCGCGGCTGGTCAAGGAGCGGATGAGCATCAACTCCGATCCCGAGAAGATCTCGCTCGACGACCTGGTCAACGCGCGCACCGTGTCCGCGGTCATCCAGGCGTTCTTCGGGTCGCTCGCAGCTCTCGCAGTTCATGGACCAGACCAACCCGCTGGCCGAGCTGACCAACAAGCGCCGGCTGTCGGCGCTCGGGCCGGGCGGCCTGACGCGCGAGCGCGCGGGCTTCGAAGTCCGCGACGTGCACTACTCGCAGTACGGCCGGATGTGCCCGATCGAGACGCCGGAAGGCCCGAACATCGGCCTGATCACCAGCCTCTCGACCTACGCCCGGATCAACGACCTCGGCTTCATCGAGACGCCGTACCGGGTCGTCAAGGACGGCCAGGTCACCGACGAGATCCGCTGGCTCTCGGCCAGCGAAGAAGAGGGCTACGCGGTGGCCCAGGCCAACGCGGTGCTCGACGCCGACGGCAAGTTCGCCGACCAGCTGGTGCTCTGCCGGAAGGGCGACGACTATCCCGCTCCTGCCGCCGGACCGGATCGACTTCATGGACGTGGCGCCGGAGCAGCTCGTCTCGATCGCGGCGGCGCTGATTCCGTTCCTCGAGCACGACGACGCCAACCGCGCGCTGATGGGCTCCAACATGCAGCGGCAGGCGGTGCCGCTCCTCTTCCCGCAGGCGCCGCTGGTGGGCACCGGGCTCGAGGAGAAGGTCGCGCGCGACTCGGGCGCGGTGATCGCCGCGCGGCGCGGCGGGCATGGTCACCCGGGTCACGGCGGACGAGATCATCGTCGACGCCGGCGTGAACGGCGGATCGACGATCGGCGACCAGCCGCTCGCCCGGCTGCACCAGTACGACCGCTACCGGGTCAAGAAGTTCTGGCGCACCAACCAGGACACCGCCATCAACCAGCGGCCCGCTGGTGCAGCTCGGCCAGCGGGTGGCCACGGGCGAGATCATCGCCGACGGCGCCGCCACCGACCGCGGCGAGCTGGCGCTCGGCAGCAACGTGCTCGTGGCGTTCATGCCCTGGTACGGGCACAACTTCGAGGACGCGATCGTCCTCTCGCGAGCGGCTGGTGAAGGACGACGTGTACTCGTCGATCCACATCCAGGAGCTCGAGCTCCACGTCCGCGACACCAAGCGCGGCCAGGAGGAGATCACCCGGGAAATCCCGAACGTCTCGGACGAGTCGCTGATCGATCTCGACGAGCGGGGCATCGTCCGCATCGGCGCCCACGTGAAGCCGGGCGACATCCTGGTCGGCAAGATCACGCCCGAAGGGCGAGACCGAGCTCTCGCCCGAAGAGAAGCTGCTCACCGCGATCTTCGGCGAGAAGGCCAAGGACGTGAAGGACTGCTCGCTCAAGGTGCCGCCGGGCATGGCCGGCGTCGTGATCGACGTCAAGATCTTCAGCCGCATCGAGGACCAGGTCGTCGAGAAGGACCGCGGCGAGCGGATCGGCGAGGTGCGCCGGATCGAGAACGACGAGAAGGCCCGGATCAGCACGTGATGTTCGACGAGCTGCGCCGCGCTGCTCGCCGGGCAGGAAGTGGCGCTCATGCTGAAGGCCGGGACGGTCGAGGAGTACCTCCCGGCCGGCACCAAGCTCACGCGGCCGTGCTGGCCGGACATCGACCTGAGCCGACGTCGACCTCAAGACGCTCCGGGTGGCCAACAAGGCCGCCAACGAGCGGATCCGGGCCGCCATCGACGTGGCCGCGCGGGAGCGGGCCAAGGTCGAGGAGAAGGCCGAGGACCAGATCGACAAGATCCTCCAGCCGGACGAGCTCCCGCCGGGCGTCATCCAGCTGGTGAAGGTGTACATCGCCGAGAAGCGGAAGATCTCGGTGGGCGACAAGATGGCGGGCCGGCACGGCAACAAGGGCATCGTCGCCCGGATCGTGCCGGAGGAGGACATGCCGTTCCTGCCGGACGGCATCGCCGGTCGACATCGTGCTCAACCCGCTCGGCGTGCCGAGCCGGATGAACGTGGGCCAGATCCTGGAGACCCACCTCGGCTGGTGCGCCCGGATCCTCGGCTTCGAGGCCAAGACGCCGGTCTTCCGCGGCGCCGACGAGGCGCGAGATCGGCGTGCTGCTCCGGCTGGCCGGGTTCACGTGGGCGGCGGAGAGCCTCCGGCTCGCACCCAGCGCGCCGCCGGTGCCGGCGCGCGGCGATCACGCGGATGGTGCAGGACCTCAAGCCCGTGGCGGCCCGAACGGCGCGCACCACGCTCGCGCGAGGCCGGGATCGACGATGCTCGGCGCAAGGGCGCGTCGGCCGAGACCCGGAGCTGTACCAGGGGCTCCGCGGCTTCCTGACCGAGGCCGCGCGGGAGCTGGCCGAGCGCGAACTCGGCCAGCGCCGCGAGGAGCTGGAGCACCTGCGTCCACAAGCCGGCGACGGCCGGCGGCCGAGCAGGGCCGGCAAGTCGCGCTCAAGGAGCTCGAGAAGGCGGCCGCAGCGTCGCCGGCGGAGGCGCTCGAGGCCGCCGGCAAGCCGGCGCTGGCCAGCGCTGCTCGGCGAGAAGGACGCCGACGTGGACGCCGCGGCGGACGAGCTGCTCCGGGCGGCCGGGCTCACGCCGGCCGGCAAGGCGCGGCTCCGCGACGGCCGCACCGGCCAGCCGTTCGAGAGCGACGTCACGGTCGGCTCGATCTACATGCTCAAGCTGAGCCACCTGGTCGACGACAAGATCCACGCGCGCTCGATCGGGCCGTACTCGCTGGTCACCCAGCAGCCGCTCGCCGGCAAGGCGCAGTTCGGCGGCCAGCGGTTCGGAGAAATGGAAGTGTGGGCGCTCGAGGCGTACGGCGCGGCGCACACGCTCCAGGAAATGCTCACGGTCAAGTCCGACGACGTGAACGGCCGGAGCAAGGTGTACGAGGCCATCGTGAAGGGCCAGAACCTGCCCGAGCCGGGGATTCCGGAGTCGTTCAACGTGCTGGTGAAGGAGCTGCAGGCGCTCGGCCTGAAGGTCACGCTCGGGACCACCGAGCCGGTGACGAGTAAGAGGAGTCACGATGATCGATTTTCGCAGCGGACGCGAGCCCAAGAGCTCGAGCTTCGACTACATCAGCATCCGGATCGCGGCGCCCGAGGAGATCCGCGGGCCCCGCGATCCTAAAGAGCGGGAGCGCCTGGAGCTGCAGGGCCAGCGCACCTGGTGGTCCTGGGGCGAGGTCACCAAGCCCGAGACCATCAACTACCGCTCGTTCAAGCCGGAGAAGGACGGCCTCTTCTGCGAGCGCATCTTCGGTCCGGTCAAGGACTGGGAGTGCCATTGCGGGAAGTACAAGCGCATCCGCTACCGCGGGGTCATCTGCGACCGCTGCGGCGTCGAGGTGACGCTCTCCAAGGTCCGGCGCGAGCGCATGGGCCACATCGAGCTCAGCGTGCCGGTGGCGCACATCTGGTTCTTCAAGACGCTGCCGCAGCCCGATGGGCAACCTGCTCAACGTGACCCTGCGCGACCTCGAGCGGGTCATCTACTACTCGAGCTACATCGTCATCGAGCCGGGCAAGCAGGACGTCGAGGCGAGCCAGCTCCTCGACGAGGAGGAGTACCTCGCCCTGCGCGCAGAAGGCGAAGGAGGAGGGCGACACCGGCGTTCCGCGCCGACATCGGCGCGCCGGCGGTGCGGGAGCTGCTCGAGCCGGATCGACGTGAAGAAGCTGGCCGAGGAGCTCCGCGAGCCGGCGTCGCGACCGAGACGAGCCAGCACCGCAAGAAGCAGATGCTCAAGCGGCTCAAGATCGTCGACGCGTTCCTCTACGTCGGGCGAGTCGGGCGACCTGCCGAACAACCCGGCGTGGATGATCCTCGACGTGGTGCCGGTGATCCCGCCCGACCTGCGGCCGCTGGTGCCGCTCGACGGCGGGCGCTTCGCCACTCAGCGACCTGAACGACCTCTATCGCCGGGTGATCAACCGGAACAACCGGCTCCAGAAGCTGATCCAGCACCGCGCGCCGGAGGTCATCCTCCGGAACGAGAAGCGGATGCTCCAGGAGGCGGTGGACGCGCTGTTCGACAACGGCCGCCGCTCCAAGGCGATCCGCGGCCGCGGCAAGCGGCCGCTCAAGTCGCTCTCCGACATGCTCAAGGGCAAGCAGGGCCGGTTCCGCCAGAACCTGCTCGGCAAGCGCGTGGACTACTCGGGCCGCTCGGTCATCGTGGTCGGTCCGGAGCTCCGGCTGCACCAGTGCGGTCTGCCCAAGGCGATGGCGGTGGAGCTGTTCAAGCCTTTCATCATCCACAAGCTGGTGGAGAAGGG
>CAVSLY010000026.1:0-55393 GCA_963728705.1 uncultured Gemmatimonadales bacterium | reverse complement strand
TCGTGAGCTCGTACAGCCAGGGCGTGATGGAGTTCAACCTCGACAGCAACAAGGTCGTCCGCGGTGCGGGCCACGGCATCCCCATCGAGTCGAACGCCACGGTCGCCGTGGACAGCAAGGGGCGGGTGTACGGGATCGAGACCGGCCCCTGCTCCGGGGGCCAGGTGGGAACGGCCCACGTGCTGGACGCGGATCTCGAGGAGACCGGTACCATCGCGCTGGGCGAATGCCCGGTCGGCTCGGCCGTCGTGCAGATTCCGCCGGAGTGAAGTGGCGCGTCGGGCGTGCCGGCGGGGTGTAGATTTCCATGCATGGCCCTGGTCATCACCCCGGCGATCGTCCTGTCGGCCCTTCGCTACAGTGAGACGTCGAAGATCGTCCGACTCGCTACCCGGGAGCACGGCGTCCAGAGCGCCATCGCGAAGGGCGCGCTCCGGCCGAAGAGCCGGTTCGGCGCGGCGCTCCAGCTCCTGAGCGAGGGTCAGGCCCAGTACCTCGCCAAGGAACACCGCGAGCTGCACGTGCTCACGGCGTTCGACCTCCAGCACCTCCCCGTGGGCCTGACCGCCGACGTGGGGCGCTACGCCACCGCTTCCGCGCTCGCCGAGGTCATGATCCACTTCGCGCCGGCCGACCAGCACCCTGAGAGCTACGACGTGCTTTCGGAACGCGCTCCACGCGCTCGAGGAAGCGCCGCTGGATGAGGTGGAGGCGCTCGGGTTCCGCACCCTCTGGCATCTCGTGAGCGTGCTCGGCTTCGCGCCCTCGCTCGATGCGTGCGTGCGGGACGGCACGCTGCTGCCAGCGGACGGGGCCCTGCCGTTCAGTACCCGCGAAGGCGGCGCGCTCTGCCCGGCCTGCGCCGCGCACCACGGGGCCACGCAGCTCCCGGCCGAGGCGCGTGCCGACCTCGTGGCGCTACTCGATCCGGACGCGGCGCTGCCGGCGCTCGACGAGCGTCATGGCGCCGCGCACCGAGACTTCTCGCGCGCTACGTGCGCTACCACCTGGCCGAGGGGGCGGAGCTCCCCGGCCTCGAGTTCTGGCTTCGCCGCCCGTGGGTGGCGGCATGATCGTCGGAACGGCAGGACACATCGACCACGGGAAGTCCGCGCTCGTCGCGGCGTTGAGCGGCCGGCCCATGGACCGGCTCGCCGAAGAGCGGCGGCGCGGGATCACGATCGATCTCAACTTCGCGCCGCTCGCGTTGCCCGGTGGGGCGGTCGCGGGAATGGTCGACGTGCCCGGCCACGAGGATTTCGTGCGTACGATGGTAGCGGGTGCCTCGGGAATCGACCTGGCGCTGCTGGTCGTCGCGGCGGACGAGGGAATCATGCCGCAGACGCTCGAGCACCTCGCGGTCCTCGAGCACCTGGGCATCGCGGCTGGCATCCCCGTCGTCACCAAGGCCGACCTGGTGGAGCCCGAGTGGCTCGACCTCGTGCTGCTGGAGGTGGCGGAGCGGCTGGCCGGGTCGAGTGTGGCGTTCGAGGCCCCGGTCGCCACGTCGGTTCGGACCGGACGAGGCCTCGACGAGCTCAAGGCGCGCCTGGCGGCGCGCGCGGAAACGCTGGAGCCCCGGAGCGGGACCGACCTCTTTCGCCTGCCGGTGGACCGGTCGTTCTCCCTGGCCGGCGTGGGCACGGTGGTCACGGGCACGGCGTGGTCCGGACGGCTCCGGATCGGCGACGCGGTGACGGTGCTGCCGTCGGGCCGGCAGGGCCGCGTGCGCTCCATCGAGAGCTACGGCCTGACGCTCGAACAGAGTGAGCCGGGCGCCCGCACCGCCCTCGGCCTCGCGGGGCTCACCCGCGACGACGCTCATCGGGGCAGCTGGCTCGTCGCCGCGGAGGCGGCCTGGCCGCCGTCGGAGGCTCTCGACGTGGAGCTGGCGCTCCAGCCGGACGCGCCACGGTCGCTCGTGAGCCGGAGCCGGGTCCGCGTCCATCTCGGCACGGCGGAAGCGATGGCACGGGTCCAGCCGCGCGGCCCGATCGAGCCGGGCGGTCGCGGCCTGGCGCGACTGGTGCTCGAGCGCCCGATGGTGGCGCGCGGAGGCGACCGGTTCGTCGTGCGGAGCTACAGCCCGGTCGCCACGATCGGTGGCGGGCGGGTCCTGGATCCCGAGCCGCCATGCCGGCACGCCAAGTGGCCGTCTGCCCTTGGCGATCACGTCGCCGGCGGAGCGCCTGTCCGCGCTGCTCGAGCGCCGGCCCGCTGGAATCGCGACCGCGGCGCTGCCCGTGCTGCTGGGTCTGCCGCCGGCCGAGGCGGTGGCCGTCGCCCGCACCCGGACCGACATCCGCCTGGTGGGCGATCGCTGGGTGCGCGAGGCCACGCTCCGCGAGCTCGGCGCCCGGGCCCTGGCGAGTCTCAAGGCGTACCACCGCGACCATCGGAGCGATCGCGGCATGCCGCTCGAGACGCTGCGCCATGGGCTTCGCGCGCCGGAGCTGCTCGTCGAGCGGGCCCTGGCCGACGCGGCGGCGGCGGGCCAGCTTCGGCTTGCCGACGGCGTGGCGGTACAGTCGGGATTCACGCCCCGGGTCGAGGGCGGCGATGCGGAGATCGATCGCGTGGTCCGTATCCTGGAGGAGGCCGAGCTGAGCCCGCCAAGCCTGGCCGAGCTCGAGCGCCAGACCGGGCGGCGGGACATCGCGGCCATTCTCCGGCTGGCGGCCCAGACTGGCCGGGTCGAGGCGGTCGAGCGAGAGCGCTACTACGCCCGGCCGGCCCTGGACCGGTTCGCCGCCACACTGGCCGATATCGGCCGTGGCAGCCTCATCGCGCCGGCCGAGATCCGCGATCGCCTGGGGATCAGCCGGAAGTTCATGATCCCCTTGCTCGAATGGGCCGACGCCAAGGGCATCACCGAGCGGGTGGGGGACCAGCGGCGGCTCCGAAACGCTTGACACCTCGCCTTTTGGGCGGCCATCTTCCGCATACTACCAGCATCCGTTCGTTCTCTATGGAGGTGCCCACCGTTCGACACTTTGTCAGATGAGGTACGCCCATGGTCCGCTTCGCGTGGCCGGGGTGGTGGCTCGGATTGCTGGTGGGTGTCGGAACCCCGGTGGCGGCGCAGGCGAACGTCGTGCCACCTCGCATCGAGCTGAAGGAGAACTACCCCAATCCGTTCTTTCCGACGACGACGATTCCGTTCGTGATTGCCCAGGAGGTCTGCGCGCGGGGGCATCAGCCGGTCGTCAGCTTGAAGATCTACAACGTCCTGGTGCAGGTGGTGGCGATACCTGTGCTCAATAGTGGAGGCGGCCCTCGAGTGAGCGGGCCGGAGCGGCTGGACAGTCTGCGACTGCGCTGCGGTGAGTACCACGCGTTCTGGGACGGGAAGTACCTGGACGGGCGACGAGAGGCGACACCGGGAGTCTACTACTACCAGCTCACGGTCGATGGCGAGCGGTTCACCCGGAAGATGATCGCCCAGAAGAAGGTGACCAGTCAGCAGTGAGAGGGGCGGCCCGGGTGGGCCGTCCTTCTGTCTTTTCTGGGCGGTGACGTGGAGTTGGGACTGCCAATGTGGCAGAGATCGAGGGTACGCGGGTTGCTTTCGCTGCGGTCGGGATGTGCTATCGTGTTTCAGATGCAGGCCTCGTCATCCCGAGCGGAGCGAGGGACCTGCTTCCCCTCGCTCGAGCCATTCCAGGGCAAGGTCCTCCCTCCGCTCGGGATGACGATCAACCGAACGACTCGCACACTAGGTAACTGATGATCCGACCCGATCGCCTGACGATCAAAGCCCAGGAAGCCTTCCGCGACGCCGGCGACCTCGCCCGCCGGCGGGGGAATCCCGTCGTCAACGACGCCCATCTGCTCGCCGCCCTGCTGGCCCAGGCCGAAGGCGTGGTGCAGCCCCTGCTTCAGAAGCTCGGCCTCAACGTCCGTGAGCTGACCGAGTCCGTCGACCGCGAGATCGAGCGCTTCCCCAAGCAGGAAGGCGGCTCCGCCGAGCCGTCGTTCAGCCGCGAGGTGCAGCGGATCTTCGACCGTGCCGACGCCGACGCCTCGAAGCTGGGCGACGCCTACGTCTCCACCGAGCACCTGCTGCTCGCGATGGCCGAGGAGAAGGGCACGTCCCTCCGGGCGCTCCTCAGCAGCCGGAAGATCTCGGCCGACGACCTCCAGGCCGCGCTCCAGGACGTGCGGGGCTCGCACCGCGTGACCGACCAGTCGCCCGAGGAGAAGTTCCAGGCGCTCGAGCGCTACACCCGGAACCTCACCGACCTCGCCCGGAAGGGAAAGCTCGATCCGGTCATCGGCCGGGACGAGGAGGTCCGCCGCGTCATGCAGGTGCTCTCCCGACGCACCAAGAACAATCCGGTGCTGATCGGCGAGCCAGGCGTGGGCAAGACGGCGATCGTCGAAGGCCTGGCGCAGCGCATCGTGAACGGCGACGTGCCCGAGTCGCTCCGGAACCGGGAGCTGGTGGCGCTCGACATCGGCCAGCTCCTGGCCGGCGCCAAGTACCGCGGCGAGTTCGAGGAGCGGCTCAAGTCGGTCGTGAAGGAGCTGACCGAGAGCGAGGGCAAGTTCGTCACCTTCATCGACGAGCTGCACACCATCGTCGGCGCGGGCGCCGCCGAGGGCGCGGTGGACGCGAGCAACATGCTCAAGCCGCCGCTGGCCCGGGGCGAGCTCCACGTCATCGGCGCCACGACGCTCGACGAGTACCGGAAGCACGTCGAGAAGGACCCGGCGCTCGAGCGGCGGTTCCAGCCCGTGCTGGTGGGCGAGCCCAGCGTGGCCGACACCATCGCCATCCTGCGCGGGCTCAAGGAGAAGTACGAGGTGCACCACGGCGTCCGGATCACCGACAACGCGCTGGTGGCCGCCGCCACGCTGTCCGACCGCTACATCGGCGACCGCTTCCTGCCCGACAAGGCGATCGACCTGGTGGATGAGGCCGCGAGCCGCCTCCGCATCGAGATCGACAGCCTGCCGCTCGAGATCGACGAAGTCGAGCGGCGCATCGTCCAGCTCCAGATCGAGCGCCAGGCGCTGCTCAAGGAGAAGGACAAGGCCGCGGTCGAGCGCCGCGAGGCGCTCGAGGCCGAGATCGCCGAGCAGCGCGAGCGCGCCAACGCGATGAAGGCGCAGTGGCAGGCGGAGAAGGGCGCCATCGGCGAGATCCAGCGGATCCGGGCCGAGATCGACACGCTGCGCTCCGAGATGGACCAGGCCACGCGCCGCGGCGACCTCCAGCGCGCGGCCGAGCTCCAGTATGGCCGTATCCCCGAGCTCGAGCGCCTGCTGCAGGCCGACGAGAAGAAGCTGCAGGAGACCCAGAGCAAGGCCAAGTATCTGAAGGAGGAGGTCGACGCCGAGGACATCGCGGAGATCGTGTCCAAGTGGACCGGGATTCCGGTGACCAAGATGCTCGAGGGCGAGCGCGAGCGGCTGCTCAAGCTCGAGGACGAGCTCGGCGAGCGCGTGGTCGGTCAGCGCCTGGCCGTCGCCGCGGTCGCCAACGCCGTGCGGCGGAGCCGGGCCGGCCTCGGCGACCCCAACCGTCCGACCGGCTCGTTCATCTTCCTGGGCCCGACCGGCGTGGGCAAGACCGAGACGGCCCGCGCGCTGGCCGAGTTCCTGTTCGACGACGAGCGGGCGATGGTCCGGCTCGACATGTCGGAGTACATGGAGAAGCACTCGGTCGCGCGGCTCATCGGGGCGCCGCCGGGCTACGTCGGGTACGAGGAGGGCGGACAGCTTACCGAGGCCGTGCGCCGGCGCCCGTACAGCGTGATCCTGTTCGACGAGATCGAGAAGGCGCATCCGGACGTGTTCAACGTGCTTCTGCAGATCCTGGACGACGGCCGCCTGACCGACAGCCAGGGCCGGCTGGTGGACTTCCGGAACTCGGTCATCATCATGACCAGCAACATCGGCAGCCAGATCATCGTCGAGAGCGCGACGGGCCTCGCCCCAGCTCGGCAACCAGCCGGACGACCCGGCGTGGGTCCGCGTGGAGCAGCGGGTGCGGGACGAGCTCCGCAATCACTTCCGCCCCGAGTTCCTCAACCGGGTGGACGACATCATCGTCTTCCGGCCGCTGAGCCGCGACGACCTGGTGCGGATCGTCGACCTCCAGCTCCGGCACCTGGAGACGATGCTGGCCGCCAGGCACCACGGGCTCGACGTGACGCCGGAGGCCAAGGAGCTGCTGGCCGGCGCAGGGCTACGATCCCGTCTATGGTGCCCGGCCGCTCAAGCGGGTGATCCAGCGCGAGCTCCAGAACCCGCTCGCGCTCGAGCTGCTGGACGGCAAGTTCCACGAGGGCGACACCGTCCGGGTGGAGCGCGCCGGCGATCATCTCCGGATGGTGCGCGTCGCGGCGGCGCCGGAGCTCGCCAGTGCGTAGGGGCACGCCGTCCCCGAGCGACCTGCAGGGCATGCAGGCGGCCCTGCGGCTCGCCCGCACGGCCGCCGTGCGGGAGGAGGTGCCGGTCGGCGCCGTCATCGTGGCCGAAGGCGAGATCCTGGCCGAGGCGCACAACGAGACGGTCCACCGGCGCGACCCGACGGCCCACGCCGAGATGCTGGCGATTCACCGCGCGCTCGAGAAAGCCGGCGAGGATCGGCTCCCGTTCGCGACGCTCTACGTGACGCTCGAGCCGTGCGCCCAGTGTGCCGGCGCGATCGTGCTCGCCAAGGTAGGGCGGGTGGTGTACGGCGCTCACGACCTCCGATGCGGCATGGCCGGATCGGTGTACGACCTGCTGCGCCATCCCCGCCTCAACCACCGGCCCGAAGTGGTCGGCGGCCTCATGGCCGAGGACTGCGCCGAGCTGCTGAAGCGGTTCTTCGAGAGTCGGCGGATGGCGCTGTAGTCGGCTCGTCGGCGCGGCACCTTGCCAACCGCGTCGCGCAATGACACGTTTCGGCCTTCTCCAACCCACAATCCACGAGGTCGTCATGCGCCGGGCTGCTCGCGCGGGTGTGCTCCTGTGTGGTCTCGTGACCGTGTTGGCCGCCTGTGGCGGCGACACGCCGACTTCGATCGCCGACCAATCGCTGGCCGAGGCCAAGGTGCATCCACGCGGGGTCGTGGACAGGGTCGAAGCGCCCTCGCCGTGGGGCGTCGCGGTCCGGGACGATGGGCTAGCTCTCTTTACCCAGTTGGCGAACGGCGGCGTGGGAATCACGAGCACCAAGACCAGGACCGTCGATGGCTTCATTGCGACGGGCCTGACTCCCACGGGGATCGCGCTCTCGCCCGACGGCAACACGGCGTTCGTCGCCAATCAGTTCGGCAACGTGAGCCGGATCGACGTCGCCACGCGTCAGGTGACGGGCTTCGTCGACATCGCATCCCCTCAGGCGCTGCGACTCTCGCCCGACGGCTCGCAGCTGTTCGTCGCGACGACCGCCACGGCGGTGGTGACCGTGGACGTCGCGACCCTCTCCATCGTGAGGACCGTCGACGTCGGTTCCGGCGCCGAACGGCTTCGCGGTGCATCCGGGCGGCCGCCTGCTGTATGTGAGCAGCTTCGACGCGGGCACGGTGAGTGAGATCGACATGTTCACGGGGCAGGTGGTGCGGGTGTTCACGACGTTCGGCACGCCCCAGGAGATGGCGCTCAACCGCAAGGGGACGCGACTCTACGTGGCCAACGAGGGCGGCTGGCTCGACGAGTTCAACCTGGCCTCGGGCGATCTCACCAACACCATTCCCCTGCAGGCGGGCGCATTCGGCGTGGGGGTGACACCGGATGACGGCCAGGCGTACCTGACCCTTCCGAGCGCCGGGCTGATCCAGATCTTCGGGCTGCAATCGCGGAAGCTCGCCAAGAGCATCAACGTCGGCGGCGATCCGCGGCGGATCGCGTTCAGCCAGAAGGGGAACATCGCGGCGGTCACCAACGCGGCGGGGTTCATCACCTTCATACGCTAGGGCGCGGTCGAAGCGGATCCACGGGGCCGGCTATCTTGGGGAGATGCCGGCCCTTCGCTCGTCCAAGCCACCCATCGCACCTCTCCACCGCGCCCTGAGCGACGTCCTGGCGGCCACCGCGCTCGCCCCGGCCCGGCCGGCGTACGCGGCCGGCCTGCGCGCGGCGATCGCGACCGTGGTGCCGCTCCTCGCCGGTCACCTGCTCGGCCTCAGCGGCGGCACATGGATGAGCCTCGCGGGGTTCAACAGCGCGCTGGCGGACAAGGGCGGACCCTACCGCACGCGTGCCGCCACGCTAGGCGCCATCGTGTCAGCCGGCGCCCTCGTCGTCATGCTCGGCACCCTCGGCGCCATCCATCCCGCCGTGGCCATCGTCCTCAGCTTCGCAGTCGCCGTTGCGTGCAGCCTCGGGCGCGCGTATGGCAACGCGGGCGCGAGTGTCGGACTCTCCACACTCAGCATTTACGTCATCGCCCTCGGATATCCGCCCGAGGCGGGGACGGCCGTCGGCGGCGCGGCGCTGACGCGCGCCGGATTCATCATCGTCGGCGGCGCCTGGGCGATGCTCGTAGCGCTGGTGCTCTGGCCGCTCCGCCCATACCGGCCTGTGCGCCTGGCGGTCGCCGCGGCGTACCGCGCGCTGGCCGACTACGCGGACCGGCTCGCGGCGGCGAGCCGAAGCGGCCAGGGTGTCACCAGCCCTCCGGGCGTGCGAGTGGCACTCGAGACCGCCAGAGCAGCGCTCGCCACTGTCCGGCGGGGCCGTCCCGCCGAGTCGGGTCGGGGCGAGCGCCTGGTCGTGCTGGGCGAGAGCGCCGATCAGCTGTTCGGCCAGCTCCTCGGCCTGAGCGACGTCGCCGAGAGCACGCCGGTGGAGACGCGCGACGCCGCCGCCCAGGCCGCGCTTGCCGAAGCCGTGACCGCATTCGCCGGCACCGCGCGCGCGATTGCCGAAGGCATCGAGGCCGAGGATAAGGCGCTGCCCGTCTCGGTCACCTGGCAGGGCGACGCGCTCCGGGCGCGGCTGTCCGCCACGACCTCCGGGGATGGCGTGGAAGAGGCGCGCCTTCATTATCAGCAGGCCGCGGGACTGCTGGACCGCCTCGCGCAATACGCCGGGCTTGCTGCGACCATCGTGGCGGGGTTGAACAGCGGTGCCCCGATTCCTCCGCTGGAGCGGGCAAGGGAAATCGAAGACCCCGAGTCGGGGCCCACCTGGGTTGCGCCGCTACGAGCGGTCCTGTCGTGGAACTCCGTGGTGTTGCGCTTCGCGCTCCGGGTGGGGATCGTCACCGCCGCGGCCGTCGCGCTCACGGCGGCGCTGGACCTCAGGCGCGGCTACTGGATCACCATCACCGCGGTGATGATCCTGCAACCCTATACCGGCACCACCAGCGTCCGGGCGGTGCAGCGAGTGCTCGGCACCGTTGTCGGCGGGATGCTCACGGCGGGGCTCGCCGCGCTCTTCCATGACCAGTGGGCGATTTTCGCCCTCGTGTTCGTGTTCGCGCTCCTGTCGGTGGCGCTGCTGCCGCTCAACTACGCGGCGTTCTCGGTGTTCCTGACCCCCACCTTCGTGCTGCTGGCAGAGGCGAGCACTGGCGACTGGCATCTGGCCGGCGTGCGGATCCTCAATACGGTGCTCGGCGGCGGGCTCGCGCTGGCCGGCAGCCAGCTCCTGTGGCCCAGCCCGGAATCCGAACGGCTGCCAGCGTACCTTGCCCGGACCATCACGGCGCTCCGCAAGTATCTCGCGCTCGTGATCCAACGGTTCGACGACCGCAGCGAGGACGCGAGCCGTGCGCTTCGCGGGGCGAGACGCGAGGTGGGGCTCGCCGTTCTCAACGCCGAGGAGTCGTTCCAGCGCCTGATCGGCGAGCACCGGGGACCGGCCGAGGGGCTGGCCCCGGCGATGACGTTGCTCACCTATACCCGTCGGTTCACGGCATCGATCGCGGCCCTTGCCTTGAGCCGCCATTCGGTCGACGTGGTGCCGGCCGAAGCGCTGGCGCCTTTCGCCCACGCGGCCGACACGGCCCTGGCGGACGTGGCGGCAGCGCTCGCGGCGGGCCGCGCACCGGCGCCGCTCGGGGAGCTTCCGACACTGCCGACGGAGGCGGTCTCGCCACTCCTTCGCGGACGGCTGACCCGGCTCGACCGCCAGCTCAAGACCCTGCATGACGCCGCGGCGCGCTGGGCGGAGGGGTAGAAAACCGGGTCGTGCGGATGTACACTTCCGGCCCGAATTCGTCGTCGGGACCCCTGGACAGGTGTCCGAGTGGCTGAAGGAGCCGGTCTCGAAAACCGGTAAGGGGGCAACCCCTTCGAGGGTTCGAATCCCTCCCTGTCCGTTGCTGGTTCCCCTCAATTGGTTTCCCGCGCCCATTTCGCCTGTCGCTACCCGCCACTTCGACCAAGCGGTATGCTTGGTATGCACATCCTTCTAGGCAGGTCAGGGGTGGCGGACCTCCGCGAGCAGCTTCAAAGTGGCTTGGCTGATCGTTACCGTATCGAGCGCGAGCTTGGGCGGGGTGGCATGGCCACGGTCTTTCTGGCCCACGACCTCCGGCACAAGCGCCCGGTGGCGCTCAAGGTGCTGCACCCCGAGCTGGCCCACACGCTCGGCCCCGAGCGCTTCCAGCGCGAGATCGAGACGGTCGCCCGCCTCCAGCACCCGCATATCCTCACCGTGCACGACTCGGGGGCCACTGCCGGTCAGCTCTGGTTCACCATGCCCTTCGTCGAAGGGGAGAGTCTCCGCGACCGGCTCCGGCGCGAGCCGCAGCTCCCCGTAGATGTCGCGCTCCGGATCGCCACGGAGGCGGCCAGGGCGCTCCAGTACGCCCATGAACACGGGGTGATCCACCGCGACATCAAGCCCGAGAATCTGCTCCTCACAAACGATGGCAGCACGCTGGTGGCCGACTTCGGCATCGCCCGCGTCCTGAGTGGGGGCGACGACCGCCTCACGGAGACGGGCATCAGTGTGGGCACGCCGACCTACATGAGCCCGGAGCAGGCGGCGGGGGACCAGCACCTGGATGCCCGGACCGACGTGTACAGTTTGGGCACGGTGCTCTATGAGATGCTGGCGGGCGAGCCGCCGTTCACAGGAGCCACGGCTCAAACAGTGATCGCGAAGCGGTTCAGCGGCGAGGTTCCCCGAGTGCGCCATGCACGCCCTAGTGTCCCCGAGAGCGTAGAGCAGGCAGTCACCGGGGCACTCGCGCCGGTGGCGGCCGACCGGTTCGCCAGCGCGGCCGAGTTCGCTAGGGCGTTGCAGGCGACCGCCCCCACGCCGACGGCCACGGCCACCCGCCGCTCGGAGGCTGTCAACGGCACCTCCTGGCGAGGGATGCCGGTGGCCGCAATGGCCCTGGTGATCGGCGTTCTTATCGGCCTGGGTGTGCTGTTTGCCTGGCGGCGAAGTCACCCCCCCAGGGACGACGCGAGCGGGGGGGCCAAGCGCGTGGCCGTGTTGCCGTTCGAGAACCTGGGCGACTCGGCCGACGCCTATTTCGCTGACGGGGTGGCCAACGATCTGCGCACGAAGCTATCCGAGATCGAGGGCCTGCAGGTCATCGCGCGTGGCAGCTCGAACGAGTACAGGGGGACGACCAAGACGCAACAGCAGGTCGCCCAGGAGCTGGGCGTCGATTATCTCCTCACCGCCACTATCCAGTGGGAAAGAGGCGCGGGTGACGTGAGCCGGGTTCGTGTCACCCCGGAGCTGGTGGACGTGCGCTCCGGTCACGCGCCGCAGACTCGCTGGGCCCACCAATACGATGCGGCGATGACCGGCTTGTTCCAGGTGCAGAGCGAAATTGCGGGCCAAGTGGCAGCGGCCCTTGACGTGGCGCTCAGGGGCAGCATCAGACGTGACTTGGTCGCGAATCTTACACCGAACCTGACCGCCTACGATGCCTTCTTGCAAGGCGAGGCTGCCCTGCAAACGACGTGCAGGGTGTGCAGGGTGCCGCTGGACCCGGCGAGCCTCCGCCGTGCTATCGCATCGTACAGCGAGGCCGTAGCGCTCGACTCCGCCTTTGGCTCGGCTTGGGCACGTCTCGCGTACGCCCTGGCGAGCCTTTACCAGGTGTCGGACCCCACGCCAGCAACGGCCCCTGCCGCCGAGCGGGCACTTGCTCGGGCACAGTCGCTTGCAGCGGGTGCGCCGCCTACCCAATTGGCACTGAGCGTCTATTGGCAGAACGTCCGCCACCAGCCCGGAAAGGCGCTCGCGGCGGCCGAGGCAGGGCTCGCGCGAGCGCCGAACGACGCCGACCTACTCGTGCAAGCGGCCCTCCTGGACCTGATCCTGGGACGAAATGATGCTGGTGTTGATCGGCTCGCCCGTGCGCAGGCACTTGACCCACGTTCCCCGAGTGCGGCGGCGAACCTTGCCCGCGCGCTGGTGTGGCTTCGCCGGTGGCCCGAGGCGGCGCTTGCCGCCCAAAAAGGGCTTGCGCTCGCTCCCACGGATGTGACGCTCGTCCTTCTGCGGATCGAATCGGTGCTGGGCCGGGGCGACCTCGCCGGGGCGCGTCAGATAATTGATCAAGCAGGCACACGGGGCGTGGAGCCCTCCATGCTTGGGGCTTACTTGGCCACGTACGACGACCTTTACTGGGTGCTGAACGATGCCCAGCAGCGGCTCGTGCTGACCCTGCCGCCGAGCGCGTTCGACGGGGATACCGCCACCTGGGGTCTGGTGCGGGCGCAACTTTACCACTTGCGCAGTGACCCCACACATGCTCGTGTTTACGCGGATTCGGCTCGACGGACGTTCGCGACGCAGGTCCACGGTACTCCGGGCGATGCGGAATTGCGATGCCTGTTCGGCTTGGCGCTGGCGTACAAGGGTCTCAAAACAGCAGCCATCAGGGAGGGCGAGCGCGGGGTCGCGCTGGAACCGATCAGTCGCAACGCCGTATCTGGACCTTACTGTCAGCACCAACTCGCCCGCATCTACATCCTGGTCGGCGAGCCCGAGAAGGCGCTCGACCAACTGGAGCCGCTGCTCAAGATCCCATACTGCCTCTCACCCGGCTGGCTCAAGATCGACCCCAACTTCGCGCCGCTTCGGGGCAACCCGCGCTTCGAGCGGCTGGTGAACGGGTCGTGACAACAGACCTCCGCGAGCGCCTCCAGGACGGTTTGACTGACCGTTACCGACTCGAGCGCGAGCTTGGCCGGGGCGGCATGGCCACGGTGTACCTCGCGCACGATCTGAAGCACGACCGCCAGGTCGCCCTGAAGGTGCTCCACCCCGAGCTGGCTGCCTCGCTCGGCCCGGAACGCTTCCAGCGGGAAATCCGAACCACCGCCCGCCTGCAACACCCCCACATTCTGCCCGTGCTCGATTCCGGCGAAGCGGCCGGGCAGCTCTGGTATACGATGCCTTACGTGGAGGGCGAGTCGCTCCGGGACCGGCTGCGGCGCGAGACGCAACTGCCGCTTGATGACGCACTACAGATCACCCACGAGGTGGCGGACGCGATAGCCTACGCGCACAGCCAAGGCATCGTGCACCGTGACATCAAGCCCGAAAACATTCTGCTCAGCCGGGGGCACGCGCTGGTCGCGGATTTCGGCATAGCCAGGGCGGTGCAGGTCGCGGACGTGGAGCACCTGACGGCCACGGGCGTGACGGTGGGTACGCCGGCTTACATGAGCCCAGAGCAAGCGGATGGCGCGCCGAGCGTGGATGGCCGGTCGGACCTGTACAGCCTCGGCTGCGTCTTGTACGAGATGCTGACCGGCGAGGTCCCGTACATGGGGAGAACCCCGCAGGCCGTGATCGCCAAACGCGTGCTCGAGCCGTTGCCGCACGTGCGCACGCTGCGCGCGAGCGTGCCCGAGGCGGTCGAGCAGACGCTCAACCGGGCACTTGCCACGACCCCAGCTGATCGGTTCCCAACGGTCGGAGAGTTCGCGCGGGCGCTGGCCCAACCACACCCGGGCCCCACGACGATTAGCAGCCCAGCGGCTACGCACCCAGGCGGTCGGAGACGTGTGCCGGTCGGCCTGGCCACGGTCGGCCTCGGCCTCGTGCTCGGGTTGGGAGCGCTACTCGCCTGGTTGCGTACCCGCCCCGAACCCGGGACCGCCGGTGTGAAGCGGCTGGCCGTGCTCCCCTTTGAAAATCTCGGCGACTCGGCCGATGCCTATTTCGCTGACGGCGTGGCCAATGATCTGCGTACGAAGCTGTCCCAGGTCCAGGGCCTCGCCGTCGTCGCTCGAAGCAGCTCCAACGAATACCGAGGAAGCAAGAAGTCGGCACAACAAATCGCCAGGGAGTTGGGGGTGGGGTATCTCCTCACCGCCACGGTGCAGTGGGCCAAGTCGCCGGGGGGCATGAGTCGGGTCCGGGTCAGCCCGGAGCTGGTGGACGTGCGTGCCGGGCATGCGCCGCAGACCCACTGGGGGCAGCAGCTCGACGCCGCGATGACCGACGTGTTCCAGGTCCAGGCCGACATTGCAGGCCAGGTCGCGCAGGCATTGAACGTGGCACTCGGTGACAGCGCCAAACATGAGCTGGCGTCGAAACCGACCCAGAGCTTGCCCGCCTACGAGGCGTTCCTACGGGGTGAGGCCTCATCGCAGGGGATGAGCGTGTTCGACCCGCCGAGTCTCCGCCAGGCGATTGCGGCGTACGAGCAGGCGGTGGCGCTCGATTCGAGCTTTGTCCGCGCCTGGGCGCAGCTCGCGCGGGCGCAGGCTTTCCTGTATCAGAGTAGCCTGCCCACCCCGGCGGTTGCCGAGGCGGCGCGCCGCGCCGCCGAGCGCGCACTGGCGCTCGCCCCCAGGCATCCCGAGGGTCATCAGGCACTCGGCCTGTACTACCTCGTCCTGAAGGACTATCCCCGCGCCCTTACGGAGGACAGCACCGCGCTCGCCTTGGCACCAGGGAACGCCGAGCTGCTGGGAGATGTAGGGGGAGCCGAAGCCTTTCTTGGCCGTTGGGAGGCGGCGCGGGGGCACCTGGAGCAGGCTGTCCGGCTGGATCCCCGCTCAAGCCTACCGGCCAGGGTGCTCGGGTACGTGTTACTCAGTACCCGCCATTACCCCGAGGCCGAGCGTGCCCTCGATCAGGCGCTCCAGCTCGTGCCTACGAATCTGGTTGTGCGCCATTACCGGGCAATGGTGGCGCTGGCGCAGGGCGACCTGCCCGGTGCGCAGGCAGTCCTCCGTGCAGCCCCGAAGGAGATAGACCCCACCGCGCTCGTCGCGTTCATGGCCACCTACGGCGACCTCATATGGGTGCTGGACGAGGCCCAGCAGCGCCTCCTGCTGCGGCTCACGCCGAGCGCGTTCGATGACGACCGTGCTGTGTGGGGTGCCGCGCTCGCCCAGACCTACGCGCTTCGGGATGACAGTGGGAAGGCGCGCGCATACGCC
Organism: uncultured Gemmatimonadales bacterium; assembly: GCA_963728705.1. Classification (GTDB taxonomy): domain Bacteria; phylum Gemmatimonadota; class Gemmatimonadetes; order Gemmatimonadales; family GWC2-71-9; genus CAVVWJ01. The sequence continues at coordinate 40,082 of CAVSLY010000026.1, read as the reverse complement.
GACTCGGCCCGGCTGGCCATCGAGCAGCAGCTTCGGGCGACGCCCCAAGACGCTTCACTCCACCTGTTCCTCGGACTCGATCTGGCCTACCTGGGACAGAAGGCCGCCGCGATCCGGGAAGGCAAGCGCGGCGTGGCGCTCCTTCCTACTAGCCGCGACGCGATAAACGGGCCTTATCTTCAGCACTATCTCGCCCGCATCTACATTCTCGCCGGCGAGCCCGAGAAGGCGCTCGACCAACTGGAGCCGCTGCTCAAGATTCCCTATTACCTGTCGCCCGGCTGGCTCAAGATCGACCCCAACTTCGCCCCGCTGCGCGGCAACCCGCGCTTTGAGCGGCTGGTGAACGGGACGTAGCCCTGGCCTAACGTTTGTCAGGTTAGTCTCAGGTTAGAGTTGCGCGAAAAGGTTGTGCCAATTTCCTTTCGCGGACCGACAGGCCCGGGTGGTATTTGCGGGGAAACCCGCGCTCGGCGAAAGATCGTGCTTTCGCGGGATCTGCCTCGAAAACCGGTAAGGGGGCAACCCCTTCGAGGGTTCGAATCCCTCCCTGTCCGTTGATATCCTCCTCAATTTGTGCCCCTCTCCTATCCTGCTTGTCGCTACCCGTCGGTTGAGCCGGGCGGTATGCTTGGTGTGCGCACCCTTCATGGCAGGCATGTGTGACAGACCTCCGCGACCAGCTCCAGAGCGGCTTGGCTGACCGGTACCGGTTCGACAGGGAGCTGGGACGGGGCGGCATGGCCACCGTGTTTCTGGCCCACGACCTTCGGCATAAGCGTCCGGTGGCGCTCAAGGTGCTGCACCCCGAGTTGGCCCACACGCTCGGGCCCGAGCGCTTCCAACGCGAGATCGAGACGGTCGCCCGCCTCCAACATCCGCACATCCTCACCGTGCACGACTCCGGCGAAACTGCCGGGCGGCTCTGGTTCACCATGCCCTTTGTAGAAGGGGAGAGCCTCCGCGACCGCCTGCGGCGCGAGCCGCAGCTCCCCCTGGAGGTCGCGCTCCGGATCGCCACGGAGGCGGCCAGGGCGCTCCAGTACGCCCATGAACATGGGGTGATCCACCGCGACATCAAGCCCGAAAATCTGCTCCTCACGACCGATGGCAGCACGCTTGTGGCCGATTTCGGCATCGCTCGGGCGCTGATGGCGGGCGACGATCGGCTCACCGAGACGGGCATGAGCGTGGGCACACCGACCTACATGAGCCCGGAGCAGTCGACAGGGGAGCGTCACCTGGATGCCCGGACCGACGTGTATAGCCTCGGAACGGTCCTCTACGAGATGCTGGCAGGTGAGCCGCCGTTCACCGGCCCCACGGCACAGGCGGTGATCGCCAAGCGTCTCGGTAGCGAGATACCTCGTGTGCGACATGTACGCCCGAGGGTTCCGGAGAGTGTGGAGGACGCGGTCACCAGGGCGCTCGCGCCGGTAGCCGCCGACCGATTCGCGAGCGCCGCCGATTTCGCCCGGGCACTGCAGTCGACGACCACCGCGCCGACCACCGCTGCCACTCGCCGCCCGGCTGCCGACGGCCCCGCCCGACGACGGATGCCCGTGGCCGCGATGGCCCTGGGGCTCGGGATCCTCATCGGCCTCGGCGTGCTGTTCGCCTGGCGGCGCGGCCAGGGTGGTGCGGGGGAGACCGACGGTGCGAAGGTATTGGCCGTTCTGCCGTTCGAGAACCTGGGCGACTCATCCCAGGCCTACTTCGCCGACGGGGTGAGTGACGAGGTCCGAGGCAAGCTGTCACAGCTCGGAGGGCTCGCCGTCATCGCCAGGGCCAGCTCGAACGAGTATCGGCGGACAAATAAGGCCCCGCAACAGATCGCCCGCGAGCTGAATGCGGAGTATCTGCTGACGGGCACGGTCCGCTGGGAAAAGCACCCGGATGGGACGAGCCGGGTACGGGTGAGCCCCGAGCTGGTCCGGGTCGCGCCGGGCGCGGCCCCCACGACAAGATGGCAAGAGGGTTTCGATGCGGCTCTGACCGACGTGTTTCAGGTGCAAGCCAACATCGCAGGCCAGGTGGCGCAGGCGCTGAACGCGGAGCTTGGGACCAGCGCCAAACGTGAATTGGCGATGAAGCCAACTGAGAGCCTGCCCGCCTACGACGCCTTCCTGCGGGGCGAAGCCGCCTCCCAAGGGATGAGCGTGTTTGACCCGCCGAGTCTCCGTCGGGCGATTGTCGCGTACGAGCAGGCCGTGGCGTTGGATTCTTCGTTTGCTCTCGCCTGGGCGCAGCTCGCCCGGGCCCATGCGACCCTGTATTTCGTTGGCACGATCACTCCAGCCGGGGCTGAGGCGGCTCGCCACGCAGCCGAACGGGCGCTCTCTCTCGCTCCTACCCGGCCCGAGGGTCACCAGGCGTTGGCAGCGTATTACAGCAACGTGCCGCCGAAGGACCACCTCCGGGCGTACGTCGAAGACAGCACCGCACTCGCCCTCGCTCCCGGTGATGCTGGCCTGCTCGGCGCGGTGGGCTGGGACGAACTCAACCTCGGCCGTTGGGAGGCGGCGCGGGGTCACTTGGAGCAGGCTTTCCGGCTCGATCCCCGCTCAGGCGCAGTCGCCGACCAGCTCGGGCAGGTCCTGGCCAACACCCGCCAGTATGCCGAGGCCGAGCGCGTCCTCGACCACGCGCTCGAGCTCCTGCCGGCGAACCTGCTGGCACGGGTGGATCGGGCGTCGGTGGCCTTGATGCAGGGCGACCTCGTCCACGCGCGTGCCATCATCAACGCAGCGCCCAGGGAGGTGGACCCCACCGCACTTGTCGCATTCGTGGCGACCTACGAGGACCTCATGTGGGTGCTGGACGAGGCGCAGCAACGGCTCTTGTTACGGCTCACGCCGAGCGCGTTCGACAATAGCCGCGCGAACTGGGGCATAATCCTCGCCCAGACCTACGCCCTCAAGGGCAACATGGCAAAGGCGCGCGCGTACGCCGACTCGTCTCGCCTGGCGCGTGAACAGCAGCTTCAGACATCCCCCCAAGACGGGCAGGCTCATGTATTCCTCGGGCTCGCGCTGGCCTACTTGGGACAGAAGGCAGCAGCGGTGCGAGAGGGCCAGCGCGGCGTGTCGCTCCTTCCAATCAGCCGCGACGCCTATTTGGGCCCCTATCTCCAGCACCAGCTCGCGCGCATCTACGTACTCGTAGGCGAGCCAGAGAAGGCGCTCGATCAGCTCGAGCCATTGCTCAAGGTTCCTTACACGCTCTCGCCCGGGTGGCTCAAGATCGATCCGAACTTCGCCCCGCTCCGGGGCAACCCGCGCTTCGAGTGGCTGGTGAACGGGACCTGAGCGTTCGGCCTGACCCCTGTCAGATTAACCTCAGATTAGAGTTGCGCGAAAAGGTTGCTCCAATTTCCTTCGTCGAACCGACGCTACCTCGAGGATTGACGGCACGATGTCACCTGCGGATCAGACCCGGCATCAGCAAGCCATCGGCTACCTCGTGGCCGTCCTGGTGACGGCGGCGGCCGCCGGCGTGACCGAGGTCATCCGCCCCCTAGTAGCGCCGACCGTGATGCCACTGTTCATCCTGGCCGTGGCCGTCGCGGCCCTGTTCGGGGGAACCGGGCCCGGCGCCCTGGCCTGCCTCCTGAGCACCCTGGCGCTGAGCTACTGGTTCTTTCCGGCCATCGCCTTCGACAACCCGGCTGATCTCGCCCGCCTGCTGCTCTTCCTGGCGGTAGCCATCGTCATCACCGGTATCGCGGGAGCCGTTTACCGGCATCGGACGCGCGCCGACGCACAGGCCAGGGAGAGCGAGCGGCTGCGCGGTCTCGCCAACCAGTTGGCCGCGAAGGCGGAGGAGGCCACCCGCGAGGTTCGCCAGAGCATCGCCGAGGAGAAGGCAGCGCAGGAGGCGGTGGCCCGCCTGGCGGCCATCGTGTCGTCATCCAGCGATGCCATCATTGGCAAGACGCTGGATGGCATCGTGACCAGCTGGAACTCCGCCGCGGAACGGACCTTCGGTTACCCGAGATCCGAGATGGTGGGGCAATCGGTGTTCAAGCTGATCCCGGATGAATTGCACGACGCCGAGCGAGAGGTCCTGGCGCGGCTGCGCCGGGGCGAATCGGTCGAGCTCTCCGAGACCGAGCGGGTTCGGAAGGACGGCAAGCGGATCTGGATCTCCTTGAGCGTGTCGCCCATCCGGGACATTACGGGTGTGATCATCGGTGCCGCGTCCATCAAGCGCGACGTGACGGAGTCGAGGTTAATGCGGCAGCACCTCCACGACACCCAGCGCTTCCAGGCGGTGGGGCAGCTCGCCGGGGGGATCGCGCACGAGGCCAACAACCAGATGACGGTCGTGCTTGGGGCCTCGCAGTTTCTGCTCCGCCGGGCCGACCTGGCCGCGTCCGCCCGGCAGGACATCGAATTGATCCGTCGGGCGGGAGAGCGGACCGCGTCGATCACCCAGCAACTGCTGGCCTTCAGTCGCCGCCAGGTGCTGGAGCTTCGGGATGTGGACCTGAACCGCGTCGTGCAGACTATCGAGCCCATTCTGCGCCGCTCGCTGGCGGAGAGCCAGGAGCTGAGCGTACGGCTCAAGCTGCGGGACGCGGTGGTCCGAGCCGACCCGCGACAACTGGAGCAGGTGCTGCTGAACCTGACGCTCAACGCCCGGGATGCCATGCCGTCGGGTGGGCGTCTGACCATCGAGACGGACAGCGTGGAGCTCGCTGCGCAGGACATCACCTGGGAGGGTGATGGGCCTTCGCCGGGCGCATATGCCGTCGTGGTGGTGAAGGACACCGGACATGGCATGGACCGCGCGACCCTGCAGCGGGCGTTCGAGCCGTTCTTCACGACGAAGGCGGTGGGCCAGGGCACCGGCCTGGGTCTGTCCGTGGTCCACGGGATCGTCAATCAGAGCGGCGGTACCATCCGGGTGGAGAGCGAGCTGGGGAAGGGCACGACGTTCACATTGTACCTGCCGGTCTCGTCGGCGGGCCGTGTGTCCGAGCCTCCGGTGGATACCGGAGCCACGGCCAGGGAGCATGGCCGGGCTGCGCTACTGGTCGAGGACGACCCGGTCGTACGTGGCATGGCGGCGCGCGGGCTGCGCGAGGCCGGTTACGCCGTGCTCGAGGCGGTGAACGGGCGGGAAGCTCTGGACCTGATCCGGGCCCGTACCGGACGGCTCGACGTGGTGGTCACCGATATCGGCATGCCCGAGATGGATGGCCATGACCTCGCCCGCTGGCTGAGCGAGGAGCGGCCCGAGCTCCCCATCGTGTTCATGTCCGGGTACGGCGACCCTGAGCCCAGGGTTCCATTCCTTCAGAAGCCGTTCGCGCCGGATGTGCTGGTTCGCAGGGTCGGCGAGGTGCTCGATCGATGACATCGCTCGATGACCAGCTCCTGGCCGGTGAGCGCATCGTCTACCGGACGCGCCCTCACTGGATCCTTTTCGGCGGCCCGCTCCTGGTCGCGCTTGCCGGGCTCATCGTGGGCGTCACCCTCCAGCTCACCGTCAACGATTTGCGGTACCAGTACGCCGGCTGGTACGCCGGCGCCGGCTCGCTGGGCGTCGCACTGCTCATCGCCATACCGCCCGCCATTCGCTATCTCAGCTCGGATTTCGCGGTTACTGACAAGCGGGTGCTGGCGCGGATGGGCATCCTCCATCGCCAGTCGCTCGAGACGCTGTTGACCAAGATCGAGGGAATCGGCGTGGAGCAGGACCTCTGGGGGCGACTCCTGGGATTCGGCACGATCACGATCACCGGGACCGGCGGCACCCGGGAGTCCATTACGGGCATTCCGCGGCCGCTCGAGTTCCGCCGGCACGTCCAGAGCCAGATCGTGGACCTCGATGAGCGGCGGGGCCGGGAGCCCGCCGCCGCGCTCGCCAGCGGGGAGGGCGAGGCCCGCGTGGAAAGGGACTGCCCCTGGTGCGCCGAGCGGATCCTCGCCCGGGCGCGCGTCTGCAAGCACTGCGGCCGGGAGGTGGCAAGCGCGTCATCCTGAGCGGAGCGAAGGATCGGGTCGGTGGTGCGAGTGAGCCCCGAAACTTTCCGACGGGGATCGAGCCTCACTCGCATGCTTCGGCCGATCCTTCGCTCCGCTCAGGATGACCGTCAAGGCGTATCTTCCACTCCGTGCCCCAGCTCGACTCCGCCAACCGCCTCACCGGCTGCCTCCTCGGTCAGGCCCTGGGCGACGCCCTCGGCTTCGTCGTCGAGGCCCAGTCACCCGACGTGGCCGAGCCCTACGTGCGCGACTGGCTCCTCGCCGGCCGGGCCGGGGAGCGTGCCCACCCGGACTTTCCATTCGGTCAATACTCCGACGACACCCAACTCGCCCGCGAGCTGCTGATCAGCGTTCGCGCGGCGGGCGGCTGGAACCCCGCGGCGTTCGCGGCCCGGATCGCCGAGCTGTTCCGGTCCGGCGCGGACGTCGGCGCCGGTGAAGGCACGCGTGGCGCCGCGCGGCGCCTTCTGGCGGGCACCAGTTGGCGGGAGTCGGGAACGCTTCCTCCATACGCCGGCAATGGCAGCGCCATGCGGGCGGCACCGTTGGGTGTTCTCTTCGCCGGTGATCCGACCGCGCTCCGCGCCGCTGCCCGGGAGCAGAGCCGCATCACCCACCTCGACTCGCGCTGCGCCGCTGGGGCGGTGGCCGTCGCCGGCGCCGCACTGCTGGCCGCGGCGCCTGGCCCGCTCGACCCGCGCCAAGTCCTGCGGCAGCTTTCGGTCTGGGTAGAGGTAGAGGACACGTCGGTAGCTCGGGCCGTGGCCGGGGTAGAGGAGTGGCTCCCGCTCGAGCCGAGCGCCGCCGCGGCCCGCCTCCGCGCCGAAGGGCTCGACCCCGGACACGTCTCCCCCTGGCTCGGCATCTCCGCCTTCGTGACGCCAAGCGTCGCCTGGAGCCTATACGCCTTCCTGCGGACACCGGACGACTACTGGGCCACAGTCTGCACCGCGATCGCCGTCGGCGGCGACACCGACACGATGGGCGCCATCGCGGGTGCGCTTGCGGGCGCCCGGCTCGGCCCCGACGCCTTGCCGCTCGACCTGCTGGCGCGGCTGACCGATCGCGGACGCTGGGGCGCATCCGACCTTGCCCAGCTCGCCACCGACTGCGCGCCGTACGCGCGCTGACCTCTTCACACGATCCGGCTCGCGGTGGTAAGTTGCCGGGTCGCGAAGGACCGACGCGGACCGCTCGCCAGCGAGGTGTCCATGCCGCACGGAAAGATTTACCAGGACGTGACCGAGACCGTCGGGAACACGCCGCTGATCCGGCTCAACCGGCTCGGCCAGGGCCTGCCCGGACGCATCGCCGTCAAGCACGAAGGCTACAACCCGTACAGTTCGGTGAAGGACCGGATCGGCGCCGCCATGATCAATGACGCGGTCGAGAAGGGCCGCCTTCGACCGGGCATGTTCATCGTGGAGCCGACCTCCGGGAACACCGGCATCGGCCTAGCGTACGTCGCGGCGGTGCGGGGCTACCGGTGCATCTTCACCATGCCGGAGACGATGACGCTCGAGCGCCGGCATCTGCTTCGGGCGCTGGGCTGCAAGGTGGTACTCACCGAAGGGCCCAAGGGAATGAAGGGTGCCATCGCGCGGGCCGAGGAGATCCTGGCCCGGCTGGGCGACCGCGCCTGGATGCCGCGCCAGTTCGACAATCCCGCCAATCCCGCGATCCACTACCGCACCACCGGTCCCGAGATCTGGGAGGACACCGAAGGCAAGGTGGACATCTTCGTCTCCGGCGTCGGGACCGGCGGCACCATCACGGGCGCGGGGCGGTTCCTCCGCGAGCGGAAGCCGGGGATCCACATCGTGGCCGTCGAGCCCGCCGAGAGCCCCGTGCTCTCCGGCGGCCAGCCCTCGCCGCACCGGCAGCAGGGCATCGGGGCCGGCTTCATTCCCGGCCTGCTCGACACCAAGATCTACGACGAGGTCGTCCGCGTGAGCAACGACGATGCGATCGCCACGGCACGGCGCCTGGCGCGCGAGGAGGCCATCTTCGCCGGTATCTCGAGCGGCTCGATCACCTGGGCGGCGCTACAGGTGGCGGGCCGGCCGGAGAACGCGGGCAAGCTGATCGTCTCGATCGTCTGCGATTTCGGCGAGCGCTATCTCAGCAACCCGGTCTACACCGAGTTGCCGGACCCGGATTTCTCGGACGTCGAGGAGGCTTGGCCGCGCCGGCGCGGCGCTGGAATGCGCTGAGCACGAGTCATCCCGGGCGCAGCGAGTCTACCCGCGGATTTCAATCGCGGCGAGGGTCCCTCCGCTTCGCTCGGGATGACGATTCGCGGCGGAGAGCGGTTCTCCGCCGCAGCCTTTTCCACCACACGTCCCACCATACACCACTTGAGGCGCAGCCACACGTGACCACTCCCGCACGTACCCCTGACGGCGGACCCACTCCGTTCGGGCGGATCGACGAGATCTTCGGGCTCGACACCTTCTCCCGCACCGTCATGCGGCAGCGGCTCCCCAAGGAGGTCTACCGGAGCCTGCGTCCGGACCATCGACCAGGGGGACCCGCTCGATCCGGCCGTCGCCGACGTCGTGGCCGCCAGCATGAAGGACTGGGCGATCGAGAACGGCGCCAGCCACTACACCCACTGGTTCCAGCCGCTGACCGGCCAGACCGCCGAGAAGCACGACTCGCTCGCCGCCCCGGACGGAAACGGCGGCGTGGTCTTCAACTTCTCCGGCAGCGAGCTGGTGCAGGGGGAGCCGGACGCCTCGAGCTTCCCGTCGGGCGGTCTCCGCGCCACCTTCGAGGCCCGCGGCTACACCGCGTGGGACGCCACCAGCCCGGCGTTCCTCATGCGGGGCAACAACAACGTCACCCTCTGTATCCCGACGGCGTTCGTCTCGTGGACAGGCGAAGCGCTCGACACCAAGATCCCGCTGCTCCGCTCGGTCGAGGCTCTGTCGCACCAGGCGATGCGGGTGCTCAAGATCTTCGGCACCGACGAGGGCGTGCGGCGGGTCTACACCACCGTCGGCCCGGAGCAGGAGTATTTCCTGGTCGACCGCGAGCTCTACTTCAAGCGGCCCGATCTGGTCACCAGCGAGCGCACCCTGTTCGGCGCCAAGCCGCCCAAGGGCCAGCAGCTCGAGGACCACTACTTCGGCACCATTCCGCCGCGCGTCCTGGCCTTCATGTCGGAAGCGGAAGCGGAGCTCTACCGCCTGGGTGTGCCGGTCAAAACGCGCCACAACGAAGTGGCCCCGGGACAGTACGAGATCGCGCCGCTGTTCGAGCCGAGCCACATCGCGAGCGATCACCAGATGCTGATCATGGAGACCCTCAAGCGGGTGGCGCCGCGTTACGGACTCCAGGCGCTGTTGCACGAGAAGCCGTTCGCCGGCGTCAATGGCTCGGGCAAGCACAACAACTGGTCGATGAGCACCGACACGGGCGTCAACCTGCTCGATCCGCGGGACGATACCCACACCAACATGCAGTTCCTGGTATTCCTGGTCGCCACGATCCGCGCAGTCGACACGCACGCCGACCTGCTCCGTGCCTCGATCGCCTCGGCCGCCAACGACCACCGGCTCGGGGCCAACGAGGCCCCGCCGGCCATCATCTCCATCTTCCTCGGGAAGATGCTGACCGACATCCTGGAGCAGGTGGAGAAGGGGTTGCCCAAGCGCACCATCCGCGGGGGCACCCTCGACCTTGGCGCCAGGACTCTGCCGATGCTGCCACGCCACTCGGGCGACCGCAACCGGACCTCGCCGTTCGCGTTCACGGGCAACAAGTTCGAGTTCCGCGCGGTGGGCTCGACGGCCAGCATCGCGTGGCCCAACACAGTGCTCAACACCATCGTGGCTGAATCGCTCGACTACGTGGCCGGCCAGTTGGAGAAGGCGGTGGGTGCCAGGCCGACGCCGGCCCGGCTCCAGCAGGGCGTGCTGACGGTACTCAAGCGGCTCATCAAGGAGCACAAGCGGGTCATCTTCGACGGCGACAACTACTCCGAGGAATGGCACACCGAGGCGGACCGCCGCGGGCTGCCGAACCTGAAGGACTCGGTCGAGGCCTTCCAGGTGCTCAAGGCCCGGAAGAACTCCGACCTGTTCAAGAAGTATGGCGTGCTGAACAAGTCCGAATACGATTCGCGGATCCACATCGCGATCGAGAAATACGTCAAGCAGCTCGGCATCGAAGGGGAGACGATGGTATCGATCGCCAAGTCGCAGATTCTGCCGGCGGCGCTGGAGCACCAGCGGCGGACGGCGGAAGCGGTTGCGGCGACCAAGGCTGCGGGAGTCGATGCGGCCGACAGCACCCAGGCGCTCCGGGAGTTCGTCGACCTGGTGACCCAGTTCCGGTCCCGGACGGCGGAGGTCGAAGTTCTTTCCGCGCATCACGAGGCGGACCCGGCAAAGCATGCTGCCCAGATTGCCCGGGAGCTCAAGCCCGCGATGGCCCGCTTGCGGGAGACCGGTGATGCGATGGAGGCGGTGGTGGCTGCCGATCTCTGGCCGCTGCCGAGCTATCGGACGCTGCTGTTTCTCAAATGACGAGGCGGTAGATAACCGATGGGATTCGGCGGGGGCTAGCCGCCGAGTCACCCTGAACGAAGCGAAGGGGGCATGCCTCGAGGCATGCCCCCTTCGCTTCGCTCAGGGTGACTCTTATATCGAGCGCCGTCAGTAGCTTACAGCGGCCATCCCGCCGGCCGCTCCTTGGTCAGCAGGAAGAGCTCACTCGGGCATTTCGCAGGCGTCAGCACCCCGGCCATGGCCTGGAACGCCATCACTTCTTCGGGCGAGCTGTCGGGATTGAAGTAGACGGCCATCGCTTCGACCAGGGGAGGACGATCCGGCCGGGCCAGCGCCTCGACCCAGGGATGCTGAGGGTTGGTTCGGCGACTCTCCAGCCGGACCCGGACGGCGCCATCGAGCCAGCAGGTCATTCCGGCGAGCCCATCCAGCATCGGCTCGCTCAGGAGGAGGCTTTCACCCTGCGGGGTGATTGCGCCGAACCGCAACCGGCCACGCTCGTTGCGGCAGTGGATGACGGTGCCCCAGCGGAAGCGGGGCAGGCCGTGCTGGTACCAGTCCAGCACCTGGAGGAGCTGATCTTTCAGTACGTCGACGACGAGCGACGATTGCATGGCGGCCACCAGCGGGGAAAAGGTTGCCGTATCCGCCCAGAGGGGGAGCGTTGACCGCCATATTCTGCAGAATGCGGGCCAGACGGCCGCCGTTCCCGCCCCTGGCGCCCGCCCGAGGACCCGGCCACATTCCGCCCGCGGCCGAAACGGCCCGGTTCCGGGGCCGGCCGCCACCACCCATCACCACCCGCCCATGACCACCCACGACCCCCTGCCGTCCCACGTCTTCTACCGGAAGCTGACGCGGCAATACCCGCGCATTGTCCGCGGTGAGGGCTGCTGGCTCTACGGTGACGACGGGCGGGCCTACCTCGATGCCTCGGGCGGCGCCTTCGTCGTCAACGTGGGCCACGGAGTGCGCGAGATCGCCGCGGCGGTGGGCCGGCAGGCGGAGCGGCTGGCCTACGTGAGCGGCGCCGCGTTCACCAACGATCCGGTCGAGGAGTTCGCCGCCGAGATCGCGCGACGTTCCCCCGGCGACCTCGAGCTGGTCTACCCCCTCTCGAGCGGCTCGGAGGCAATCGAGGCTGCGCTCAAGCTCGCCCGGCAGTACTGGGTCGAGGCCGGCCAGCCGGCGCGGCGGAAGATCCTGGCGCTCTCGCCGAGCTATCACGGCAATACCCTCCTGGCGCTCTCCGCCTCCGCCCGCGAGCACTACAAGACCTACTTTCAGGACTGGCTCGTCGAGTTCGTCCGCGTGCCGGCGCCCTACGCCTACCGGTGTGCCTGCCGCGGCGTCCCGCCGCTTTGTCCGAGCTGCAGCGGCGAGGCAGTGGAAACGGCGCTCCTCCGCGAGGGACCCGACACGGTTGCTGCGGTGCTGGCCGAGCCCGTCGGCGGGTCGTCCACCGGCGCGTCGGTGCCGGCGCCGGAGTACTGGCGACGGGTCCGCGCAGCCTGCGACCGCCATGGCGTCCTGCTCATTGCCGACGAGGTCCTGACCGGGGCCGGCCGGACCGGCACCTGGTCCGCGCTGGAGCCGTATGGGGTGGTGCCGGACATTATGACCCTGGGGAAGGGCATCGCGGGAGGATATGTCCCACTCTCGGCCGTAGTGGCCCCCCGGCGCTTGGCCGACGTACTGGCGCGGGGCTCGGGGGCGTTGCTCCATGCCCAGACGTTCTCGCATCATGCGACGCTCTGCGCGGCCGGTGTGGCCACACTGAAGTACCTCCGGGAGCACGCCCTCATCGAGCGGTGCGCCGCCGTCGCGCCAGCGTTTCATGCGCGCCTCGCGGCGCTTCGCGAGCTCCCTGGCGTGGGTGACGTGCGGGGACGCGGACTCCTGGCCGGTGTCGAGTTCGTCGCCGACACCACGACCCGCGCGCCGTTTCCGCGCGCCGCCCACTTCGCCGAGACCTTTGCGGCGGCGGCGCTCGAGGCCGGGCTCGTGGTGTGGCCCAACGTAGGCCAGGCGGATGGCGTCAACGGCGACCTCGCTATGCTCGCCCCACCCTTCATCGTGACCGAAGACGAGATCGACCTCATCGTGCAGCGGTTCGGCGTGGCGCTCCGCGCCACGGTCGAACGGATCGGAGCCGTCGCGTGAGCGCACCCGCCAAAATCACCTATACCTCCGCCTCCGGCGACCTCAACGAATTCCATCACCGGTTCGACGTCGCGCTCGAGGCGGTGCGCGCCGGCGGCCGGCGCGCGGCACCCGTTCTACGTCGGCGGCCGCGCGGTGGACTACGGCGACGAGCCGCTGGTCGATCGCTCGCCGATCGACACCGACCTCGTGCTGGGACGGTTCGCGGTCGCCGGGCCGGCGGACGTGGATCGCGCGGTCGTCGCGGCGCACGAGGCACAGCGCGGCTGGGCCCGGCTGCCCTGGCGCGAGCGGCTCGCGATTCTCCGGCGCGCGGCCGCGCTGATCCGGGAGCGCAAGTACGAGCTGGCCGCCATCATGAGCCTGGAGGTAGGCAAGAGTCGGCTCGAGGCCATGGGTGACGCGGAGGAGTCCGCCGACCTGATCGATTACTACTGCGCGCAGGTCGAGGAGGCCGACGGCTTCGTCCGCCCGATGGGGCAGATCACGCCGGTCGAGCGCAACACCGACCTGCTTCGGCCGTATGGCGTCTTCGCCTGCATCGCGCCGTTCAACTTTCCGCTCGCGCTGTCGGCGGGAATGTCGTCGGCCGCGCTTGCCGCGGGCAACGCAGTGGTCTACAAGCCGGCGGAGGACACGCCCTGGACCGGCCTCCGCCTGTACGAGGTCTATCGGGACGCGGGGATCCCGGCGGGCGTATTCAACCTGATCGTCGGCCACCGAGAGGCGATCGGCGACGCGCTCTGGCAGCATCCCGGCATCGACGGGGTCGTGTTCACCGGCTCCAAGACGGTCGGGATGCGGATCCACGCTGGCCTCGGCGCCGGATGGATCAAGCCCTGCCTGCTCGAGCTGGGCGGCAAGAACGCGGCGATCGTCATGCCGAGCGCCGATCTCGACGCGGCGGCGGAAGGGGTGATGCGCTCGGCGTTCAGCCTGCAAAACCAGAAGTGCAGCGCCACCAGCCGGGTCTACGTCCACCACGAAGTGGCGGCCCCGTTCGTCGAGCGCCTGCTCGAGCGTACCCGCACCATGCGCATGGGCGACCCGTCCGAGCGCGATGTCTTCTTCGGCCCGGTCATCAACGAGCGGGCCGTCGCTCGCTACGAGCGGGCCGTGGCGCAGGCGCGCGCCGAGGGCGTGGTGCTGCACGGCGGTGCCCGGCTCACGGGCGGCGTGTTCGACCGCGGCCACTTCGTGGCGCCCACGGTGGCGCTGCTGCCGCTTGAGAGCTCGCTCTACCGGGAGGAGCTTTTCGTGCCGCTGCTGGCCGTAGGCGAGGTCCGGAGCCTGGATGAGGCGCTCGCCCACGCGAACGGGGTCGAGTACGGGCTCACGGCTGGCATCTTCTCCGGCGATCCGGTGGAGGTCGAGCGGTTTTTCGACGAGATCGAGGCCGGCGTGTGCTATGCGAACAAGCGCACGGGCGCGACGACCGGGGCGTGGCCGGGTGCGCAGCCGTTTTGCGGCTGGAAGGGCTCGGGGTCGACGGGGAAGGGGGGCTGCGGGCCGTATTACGTCGCGCAGTTCACGCGGGAGCAGAGCCGGACGGTCATCGAGTCATCGGAGTCACCCTGAGCGCAGCGAGGGGGGTCATGCCTGATGCGGTGAGGCCGATCGCTTCAGCTTCAGGCTCAGTGCATCGACTCCGTGTCAGGGACACCTCGAAGTCACACGTTCATACGGAGCCGCAGTGGCAGACTACCCCAAGATCGTCGTCCCTCCCCCGGGCCCCAAGGCCCGCGCGATCGTCGAGCGCGACGAGGCGTGGACCTCCACCTGCTACATCAAGGAGTACCCCCTCGTCGTCTCGCGAGGGCAGGGCGTCATGGTGGAGGACGTCGACGGCAACCGCTTCCTCGACTTCATGGCCGGGATCGCGGTGTCGTCCACCGGGTACGGGCATCCCAAGGTCGTGGCCGCGGTCAAGGACGCGGCCGACCGATTCCTCCATATCTGCGGCTCCGATTTCTACTACGAGGGGATGGCCGTCCTGTGCGAGCGCCTGGCTCGGCTCGCACCCGGTACGAGCAAGAAGCGCGTCTTCCTCACCAACTCCGGCACCGAGGCGGTCGAAGGCGCCATCAAGCTCGCCCGCTACGCCACGAGGCGAACCGCAATCATCGCCTTCCGGGGCGCGTTCCACGGGCGCACCACCGGCGCCGTGAGCCTCACGAGCAGCAAGGCCCGCCAGCACGCCGGCTTCGGCCCGCTGCTGCCGGATGTGCACCACATCCAGTACGCCTACCGCTACCGCTGCCAGTGGTGCGCCGACAAGCCGGCATGCACGCGCGGCTGCCTCGACGTGCTGGAGCAGGACCTCTTCGCGCGCCACCTCGACCCGCACGACGTCGCGGCCATCTTCGTCGAGCCGATCCAGGGCGAAGGTGGATACGTCGTCCCGCCCGACGGCTGGCTCCGCGACCTGCGCGGCCATCTGCGACAAGTACGGGATCCTCCTGGTGGCTGACGAAGTGCAGTCGGGCGTCGGGCGGACCGGAAAGATGTGGGCCTGCGACCACGAGGGCGTCGAGCCCGACATCCTGCTCACCGCCAAGGGGCTCGGCTCGGGCATGCCGATCGGGGCGCTGATCGCCAAGGAATCCGTCACTACCTGGGAGAGCGGCTCGCACGGCTCGACCTTTGGCGGGAATCCGGTCTGCTGTGCCGCTGCGCTCGCGACGCTCGACCTGGTCGAAAACGGCCTCATGGCCAACGCGGTCGTCATGGGCGAGCGGCTCATGGCCGGCGTCCGGAAGCTGGCCGAGAAGCACCGGTGCATCGGCGACGTCCGCGGGGTCGGCCTGATGGTGGGCGTGGAGTTCGTGAAGGACCGCGCCACGCGCGAGCCTGCCCCGAGATCGTCGAACAGCTTGTCCAGGGGGCCTTCCAGCGGGGGCTGCTGCTCCTGGGCGCGGGGAAGAGCACGCTCCGCCTGGCGCCGCCGCTGGTGGTCGGCGCCGAGGACATCGATACCGCCCTGGCCATGATCGACGCCCGGTTGAGCGAGATCGCTTGAGCCCCGGCTCGAAGGTCACCACCATGCGGGAGGCCGTCGCCGCCCACGTGCACGACGGCGACACGGTGGTGATCGAGGGATTCACGCACCTGATCTGTTTCGCCGCGGGCCACGAGATCATCCGGCAGCGCCGCCGCGACCTCGTCCTCTGCCGGCTCACGCCCGATCTCATCTACGATCAGATGATCGCGGCCGGCTGCGCGCGGAAGCTGGTCTTCTCGTGGGCCGGGAATCCCGGCGCGGGCTCCCTCCACGCCTTCCGCCGCGCGGTCGAAGGCAAGGGCCGCACCTCCGCTCGAGCTGGAGGAGTATTCCCACTTCGGCATGGTGGCCCGGCTCTGCGCCGGCGCGGCGCGGCTCCCGTTCTGGCCGATGCGGAACTACATGGGCACCGACCTGCCCGCGGTCAATCCGCGCATCGCCACCGTCGAGTGCCCATATACCGGCGAGCGGCTCGCCACGGTGCCCGCGCTCAATCCCGACGTCACCATCGTGCACGCCCAGCGCGCCGACGCACAGGGCAACACCCAGATCTGGGGACTGCTCGGCGTGCAGAAGGAGGCGGCGTTCGCGTCGGGGCGTGTGATCGTCGTGGTCGAGGAGCTGGTGGACGAGCAGATCATCCGCGCCGATCCCAACCGGACGCTGATTCCAGGACTCGCGGTCGACGCGGTGGTGGTGGAGCCGTGGGGCGCGCATCCGTCATACGCGCAGGGGTATTACGACCGGGACAACGAGTTCTACGTGCAGTGGGAGGCGATCTCGCGGGACCCGGCGGCGCTCGAGCGATACTTGGACGACTTTGTGTATGGCGTGAAGGATCGGGCTGAGTACGTCGCGCGGCTCGGTGGGCTGGAGCGGCTCCGGGCGGACGCGCGGGTGTGCGCCGGGGTGAACTATGGGTTCTGAGCGCTGCGCCCGTCATCCCGAGCGAAGCGAGGGACCTTCTCTCCCGTCCCGGAAATTGGCTGGTGCCCGGGACCGGCGGGCAAGGTCCCTCGCTGCGCTCGGGATGACGGCCGTGACCCGATGACCTACACCCCCGCCGAGCTCATGGCCGTCGTCGCCGCGCGCGAGCTTCGCGATGGCGAAGTCGTGTTCGTCGGCATCGGCCTGCCGAACCTGGCCTGCAATCTCGCCCGCGCCACGCACGCCCCGAATCTCGTGCTGATCTACGAATCCGGCGCCGTGGGCGCGGTGCCCGAGCGGCTGCCGGTCTCGATCGGCGATCCCTCGCTCGTGACCGGCTCGCTCATGGTCTGCGGGATGGCCGACGTGTTCCAGTCGTTCCTCCAGAACGGCCGGATCGAGGTCGGCTTCCTCGGCGGCGCCCAGATCGACCGATACGGCAACATCAATACGACGGTCGTGGGGAGCTACGATCATCCCGACGTCCGTCTGCCGGGTAGCGGCGGCGCCGCCGAGATCGCCATCCACGCCCGGCGCACGGTCGTCATCAGCCGGCTCAGCCGCCGGGCATTCCCGGAGGCGGTGGATTTCCTCACCAGCCCCGGCCACCGCGCCCGGGGCGGCACCCGGCGCGAGCTGAGCATGCCCGGCGCCGGCCCCGTCAAGATCGTGACCGACAAGGCCATCCTCGAGCCCGACGCCGACACCGGCGAGCTGGTGCTCGCGGCGCTCTATCCCGGTGTCGAGGAGGACGAGGTCCGTGCCGGCATCGGCTGGCCGCTCCAGTCCCGCCCCGCACTCGCGTCGGTCGATCCACCCTCGCCGGCCGAGCTGCGATTGCTCCGGGACGTGCTCGATCCCCATCGCCTCTACCTGAAGGGCTGACCCGCCCATGAGCGCCGCACCCGCTCCTCCCGCTCCCGCCGAGCCCGCGCACCTCACGCTCCCGCGTGTCCTCGGCCTCCGAGACATGGTGCTGTTCAATATCGTCGCGGTGGTCAGCCTCCGATGGTTCGCCACGGCCGCCGCCGCGGGCCCGAGCTCGATCACGCTCTGGGTGCTCGCGGCGCTGCTGTTCTTCGTGCCGCAGGGCCTGGCGGTGAGCGACCTGGCGGCGCGCTATCCCGAGGAGGGCGGCATCTACGCGTGGACCAAGCGCGAATTCGGCGAGGGCCACGGGTTCCTGTGCGGCTGGTGCTACTGGGTCAACAACATCCTGTATTATCCCAACCTGCTGATGTCGACAGCCGTCGTCGGCACCTACGTCATCGGCCGGGGGCAGACCGGCCTCGCCGACAACTGGGCCTACGTGCTTCCCGCCACGCTGGCGGCGCTCTGGCTGGCGGTGGGGATCAACATTGTCGGCGTGCGCACGGGCCGATGGCTGCAGAACCTCGGCGCGATCGGCACGTATCTCCCTGGCGTCCTGCTCGTCGCGCTGGGTGTGTACGCGGCGTTCACCCGGCCGGCGGCCACGCCGCTCACGGCGCAATCGCTCGTGCCGGACCTCAGCGACCTCTCGGAGCTCAACCTCTGGGCCTCGATCGCCTTTGCGTTCGCCGGACTCGAGCTGTGCGCCGTCATGGGTGGCGAGGTGAAGGATCCGCGGCGGACGCTGCCGCGCTCGATCTTCATCTCGGCGCCCCTGATCGCGTTCATCTACATCGCCGGCACGGCGGCGGTGCTCTGGCTGGTGCCGACGAAGGACGTCAACATCGTCTCGGGATTTCTCCAGGCCGTGGCGGAGGGTGCCAAGGACATCGGGTGGGGCGCGGCCTGGCTCCCTGCGGTGGCGGCGGCGTTCTTCGTCGTCGGCAACATCGGCGGCGTCGGTGCGTGGCTCACCGGGCCGGCCCGGGTGGCGTTCGTGATCGGGCTCGACCGCTACTTCCCCCCGGCGTTCGGCAAGGTGCACCCCAAGTGGAAGACACCGTACGTCGCCATCCTCACGCAGGCCGTACTGGCGACGCGTCTTTCTTCTGCTGTCGGTGCTCGGGCGGGGCACCACTGTCGAGAAGGCGTACCTGATCATCCTCGACACGATGCTGCTGGTCTACTTCATCCCGTACATCTACCTCTTCACCTGCTTTCTCGTGGTCCGGGTCAAGGAGCCATCGCCGGCCAAGGGACTGCTCGCGAGCCGGCCCGCGGGGGTCGTGATCGGCGTTGCGGGTCTGGCGCTGACACTGTTCGCCATGAAGATCGCGACGGTGCCGCCGAGCGGAACGGCCGATCCGCTGCTGTTCCAGATCAAGGTCATCGGGGGCGCCGGGTTCTTCGTGGTGCTCGGGGGACTGATCTACTGGCGGGGACGCCGGTGAGCCGTCGGCGTCCGTGCTCGGCACGCGGACGTCCGATCGGCGCCCTCGGTTTCGCTTTCGCCGCGCTCGGACTCCTCGTCGGTGCGCTTCCAGTCGCCGCGCAGCGCGCGCCCGTCCTGCAGCAGATCAAAGTCCGCCATCCCTATTACTACCGCGAGATGTTCATTCCCCAGGTGACGAGCGGACCGAGCGCGGCCGCGTGGTCACCGGATGGCACCGAGCTGGTGTACTCGATGCAGGGGTCGCTCTGGCGCCAGCGCGTGGGGTCGAATGAAGCGCGCCAGCTCACCGACGGGCCGGGATATGACTATCAGCCCGACTGGTCGCCCGATGGGCGCCGCATCGTCTACGCCTCGTACCGCGACGACGCGATCGAGCTTCGCCTGCTCGACGTCACCACCGGGGAGTCAGCCCGCCTTCTGGCCGGCGGCGCGGTGCACCTCGAGCCGCGCTGGTCGCCGGATGGCCGTCGGCTGGCCTTCACGTCCACGCTGTATCATGGTCGCTGGCACGTCTTCACGGCCGATGTCACGCCGGACGGGCGGCTCGAACGGGTCGAGCGCATCAGCGAGGACCACGATAGCGGCCTCCCGCGGTACTACTACAACACGGTGGACCACGCGCTCTCGCCAACCTGGTCGCCGGACGGGCGGGAAATCATCGTGATCTCGAACCGCGGCCACGTCTGGGGGTCGGGTGGCTTCTGGCGGGTGGAGGCTCGCCCGGGTGGCGTGGCGCGTGAGATCCGGGACGAGGAGACGACCTGGAAGGGGAGGCCCGACTGGAGCCGCGACGGCCGTCGTGTGGTCTACAGCTCCTATCTCGGCGGCCAATGGAACCAGCTCTGGCTGATGACACCCGATGGGTCGAATCCGCTGCAGCTGACCTACGGGGCGTTCGACGCCACCGCGCCCCGCTGGTCGTTCGACGGGCGGCACGTGGCCTACGTGTCGAACGAGGGCGGGAACACGTCGCTCTGGGTACTCGATGTGCCGGGCGGCAAGAGGACCGCCGATTCGTGCGGAGCGGCGAGACTATCGCTCGCCGGTGGGACGGCTCCGGCTCCGGGTGACTGACGCGCGCGGGGCCTCAGTGCCAGCCAGGGTGTCGGTCACGGGCCCCGATGGCCGGAGCTGGGCGCCTGATGAGGCTTGGCGCCACGCGGACGACGGCTTCGACCGACGCGAGCGGCGATTCGAATACGGGTATTTCCACACGACCGGAGTGGACTCGCTCACCCTGCCGGCCGGCGAGTACGCGGTCGAGGTGACGCGCGGTCCGGAGACGCGGGTGGAGCGGCGTACCGTCGCGATCCGCGCCGGCCACGACACCGCCCTCCGGATCTCCCCGACGCCGCTCGGCGACCTCGCCCGGCGGGGCTGGTACAGTGCCGATCTGCATGTGCACATGAACTACGGCGGCGCCTACCGCACCACGCCGCGCCGGCTGGCGTTCCAGGCTCGGGCGGAGGACCTCGACCTGGTGGAGAACCTGATCGTCAACAAGGAAGGGCGCATTCCCGACATCGAACGGCCGGTGGGCCGCGACCCGGTCTCCACCGCTACGACCGTTGTGGTGCACGATCAGGAGTATCACACCAGCGTCTGGGGCCATATCGGCCTGCTCGGGCTCCGCGATCACGTGCTGCTGCCTGGGTACGCCGGCTACGCCGCCACCGCGGCCGCCAGCCTCGCGCCGACCAATGCCGAGGTGGCGGATCTCGCGCGCGCGCAGGGCGCAGTGGTCGGCTACGTGCATCCGTTCGACAGCGACCCCGATCCCGCCGACACCACGCATCCGCTTACGGCCGAGTTCCCGGTCGACCTGGCGCTCGGCAAGGTGGATTACTACGAGGCGCTCGGCTTCGTCGACGACCCGATGGCGACGGCACATGTCTGGTACCGGGCACTCAACTGCGGCTTTCGCCTGCCGGCGGGCGCCGGCACCGACGCAATGACCAATTTCGCCTCCCTGCGCGGGCCGGTGGGGATGAACCGCGTCTACGTTCGCACCGGCGGGCGGCTCGACCAGCGGCGGCTGCTCGATTCACTCAAGGCCGGCCGCACTTTCGCGACTAATGGCCCGTTGCTGGAGCTGACGATCGACGGGCGCGGCGTGGGCGAGGAGCTCCGGCTGGGCGATGGGACGCACGAGGTCGGTGCGCGGGTCTCGCTCCGGTCGAACGTGCCGGTCGATCATCTCGAGATCGTGGGGAACGGTGAAGTCGTGAAGGAAGTGCCTCTGGCGGGAGACCGCACGCGTGCCGACGTGGAAATCCGGCTACCGGTGACGGCGAGTGGCTGGTTCCTGCTTCGGGCCCGGAGCGATCGGGCGATCTATCCCGTGCTGGACCTGTATCCCTACGCGACGACCAGCCCGGTCTACGTGACGGTGGGTGGCAGGCCGGCGCGATCCGCGAAAGACGCGGTGTACTTCCTAGCCTGGATCGACCGGCTGACGGCGGCGGCGCGAGCGAATGCCGACTGGAACACGGTGGCGGAGCGCGACCATGCGCTCGAGTTGATCATGCAGGCGCGGGAGGAGTTCGAGCGGCGGCGCTAGAATCTTCGTCATCCCGAGCGAAGCGAGGGACCCACTCACCCCGATTCGGTAGCGCGCGGCGAGGTCCGATGTTCGGCGCATAAGGTCCCTCGCTTCGCTCGGGATGACGGGATGGCAGGCCCACCACCCCGCGGCGCCACCACCCATCCCCATCGCAATCCCCTATCCGACGCGCCGCGTGTGCAAGACCGCGGGTTCGCGCATCTCCCGCCTGCGTCCCGCTGCCCGGGACCGCTTGCCCAGTCGTGCCATCACCTGCAGCTGGAGAATCTGATGCGAACCGATCGCTGGCTCCGTTCCCGGCGCGTGCCGGGTCTCGTCGCCGTGCTGTGCCTCTCGCTCGCCACGGCGGCCGCTGCCCCAGTTCGTCAAGGGCCTTCGACCGGCCGCGTAGTCGGGCACGTCCGGGACGGCCAGGGCGCGCCGGTGGCCTACGCACAGGTTCTCGTGGTGGGTAGTGCGCTGTCGGCGCTCACCGATACTGCCGGGGCGTACATGCTCCCGGCGGTGCCCGCGGGGCCGGTCGCGCTCCGTGCAACCCGCGTCGGCGTCGGCTCGGCCGAGCTGGCCGGTACCGTCAAGGCGGGGAGCACGCTGACGCTCAACTTCACGCTCGGCGATCAGCGGTCCGCGGCACGCCAGCTCGCGGAGGAAAAGGATGCCGCCAAGGCGGCCGCCAACTCGCCCTTGGCCTCGGCGATGCTCCGCCGGGAGGATTCCCGAGTCAGGAGTGCCGTCACCGGCATCGCGGCTAGCCCGGCGCCGGAGCCGTGGCGCTGGGCCCAGGAACCGGGCAACACCGAGGCATACAACACAGTCGACGAGCACCGCTTCCTCGCGGCGGCCGCCAACCCGGTGTCGACCTTCTCCATCGACGTGGACGCCGCCTCCTACAGCAACGTGCGCCGCTTCCTGAGCCAGGGGACGCTGCCGCCCAAGGACGCGGTCCGCCTCGAGGAGCTGGTCAACTACTTCCCGTACCGCTATGCCGACCACAGCGGCCGCCATCCGTTCGCCGTCTCGACCGAGGTAGGCCCGTGCCCCTGGGCGCCGGAGCATCGGCTCGTCCGCATCGGCCTCCAGGCGCCGCCGCGTGGCGACACAGGATCTCCCGCCGAGCAATCTGGTCTTCCTGATCGACGTCTCGGGCTCGATGATGTCGCCCGACAAGCTGCCGCTGGTCCAGCAGGCCTTCCGGGCGCTGGTGCACGAGCTCCGCACGCAGGACCGGGTGGCCATCGTGGTCTATGCCGGGGCCGCCGGACTGGTGCTGCCGTCGACCAGTGGGGCCGAGAAGGCCACGATCCTCGAGGCGATCGACCGCCTTCAGGCCGGTGGGTCGACGGCCGGCGGCGCCGGCATCCGCCTTGCTTACGACGTCGCGCGCCAACACTTCGATAGGGAAGGCAACAACCGCGTCATCCTGGCCACTGACGGGGACTTCAACGTGGGCGTGAGCTCCGACGCCGAGATGGTTCGCCTGGTAGAGCAGCGCCGCGAGGAAGGCACCTTTCTTACTGTGCTGGGCTTCGGAACCGGCAACCTGAAGGATTCGAAGATGGAGCAGATGGCCGACAAGGGAAACGGCCACTACGCCTACATCGACAGCTTCCGCGAGGCCCAGAAGGTCTTCGTGCAGGAGTTCGGCGGCACGTTGTTCACCGTCGCGAAGGACGTGAAGATCCAGGTCGAGTTCAATCCGGCCCGGGTGCAATCCTATCGGCTGTTAGGCTACGAGAACCGCACGCTGGCGCGCGAGGACTTCGCGGACGACCGGAAGGACGCGGGCGAGCTCGGCTCGGGCCACTCGGTGACGGCGCTGTATGAGATCGTGCCGGTGGGGGCCACGCCGGTGGCGCTGGGTGACGACAGCTTGACCTACCAGCGGGTCTCGATCCGGCCCGAAGCCAGCAGGAGCCGAGAGCTGTTGACCGTGCGGCTGCGCTACAAGGATCCGCAGGGGTCCGCCAGCCGGCTGCTCGAGGAGCCGGTGCGAGACCGGTCTGGCAGCGCGGCGTCGGAGGATATGCGCTTTGCCTCCGCGGTCGCCGCGTTCGCGCTGCTGCTCCGCGACTCTGAGCATCGCGGCCAGGCCAGCTACGAGCAGGTGCTGTCGCTCGCCCGCGGCGCGCGGGGGGAGGATGCCCAGGGTTACCGCGGGGAGTTCATCGGCATGGTGGAAACTGCGCGGACCCTCAGCGCGTCGTCGCGCACTGATTGACTTCGTCCAAACCTTCCGTTAGTCATCTCTCGCGCTCCGCCGGCCGATCGTGGCCGGCGGGCCCGGGACGACCACCCCGAGAACACGGATGTTCCGTTCTGCCGGCATGGTTGCCGGCAGTTTCCGCGTTCAGACCCCGTCACTCACCTGGGGACGAACCCCGCCATGACCAGCACCGAATTCATCGACCGCCTTCGAGTCACCACGGAGTTCCTCGAGGCCATCGTCGGGGATCGCGGGCTGTTGGCCCAGGTCTCGCCCGACGACCAGCGACGGCTGCTGCAGGCCGCCGGCCAGGTGTATGCCCCGGATGCCAATGCCCGGCGCCAGCTCGTGCGTGCGAGTGTGCGTCGCCGGAAGGCCGAACGGGTCCGGCGCGAGGACCAGGTGCTCGACCAGACCGGGATCCGGACCCTCCGCCGGCGGCCGGTCATCACCACCCCCAACGTGTTTCCGCCTCCAGGCTTCGAGGCACGCGACAGCGACGGCGACCCGGACATCAGGGAAGCCATCGAGCCGCAACACTGCTATGTGTGCAAGGCGAAGTACACGGAGCTGCACCACTTCTACGATCAAATGTGCCCTGCGTGCGCCGCCTTCAACTTCGCCAAGCGCACCGAGCGCGCCGATCTTCGCGGCCGGGTGGCCCTCCTCACCGGCGGCCGAGTGAAGATCGGCTACCAGGCGGGCCTCAAGCTGCTGCGGTCCGGCGCGCATCTCATCGTCACTACCCGCTTTCCCCGTGACTCGGCCGATCGCTATGCCGCTGAGCCGGACTTCGGCGACTGGGGGCATCGCCTCGAGATCTTCGGGCTCGACCTGCGGCACACGCCGAGCGTGGAGGCGTTCTGCCGGGAGCTGATCGAAACCCGTGATCGGCTCGACTTCATCATCAACAACGCCTGCCAGACGGTGCGCCGGCCGCCAGCGTTCTACGAGCACATGATGGACCGCGAGCGGGAAGCTTTCCGCGGCATGCCCGCGCAAACTCGCCGACTGCTGGGGCACTACGAGGGCTGGCGGGAGACTCACCCGGCGCCGGCGGGTGCGTCGGACATTACGCCGGCGGCGTTCGAACGACGGCTTCCCAGCATTGCGGGCATGGCCGACGCCGCCGAGCTGTCACAGGTCCGGCTCCTGCCGGAGGAGTATCGGGTCCAAGCCCATCTCTTTCCGGAAGGCCGCCTGGATCAGGATCTCCAGCAGGTCGACCTCCGGGAGCACAATTCCTGGCGGATGCTGATGGCGGACGTGCCTTCGGTCGAGCTGCTGGAGGTGCAGCTCATCAACGCAGTTGCCCCGTTCGTGCTGAACGCGCGTCTCAAGCAGCTCATGCTGCGGACCCCCGACAGGGATAAGCACATCGTCAACGTGTCGGCGATGGAGGGCCAGTTCTACCGGAATTTCAAAACGGTGCGCCACCCTCACACGAACATGGCCAAGGCGTCGCTGAACATGATGACGCGCACATCGGCGGCCGATTACCAGGCCGATGGCATTCACATGAACAGCGTGGACACGGGCTGGGTGACGGACGAGGACCCGGTGGACGTCGCCGCCCGGAAGGTCGCGGAGCATCGCTTCCACCCGCCGCTCGATGCCGTGGACGGCGCCGCGCGCATCGTGGATCCGATCATCGCCGGGATCAACTCCGGAGAGCACGTCTGGGGGAAGTTTCTCAAGGATTATCGTCCCACGGATTGGTGACCGTGGTGCGAACGGGCGCCGGTCTCAATAGATTGCGCGCTGTCGGTGGTGAAGGAGCGGTGGCCGAGTGGTTGAAGGCGCTCGCCTGGAAAGCGAGTTACCGGTCAAAAGCCGGTACGAGGGTTCGAATCCCTCCCGCTCCGTATCGGAATGAAGTCGCGAGTTGCGCCGTCGGTGGCCCCGGACTAGCTTCCCGCCCCGATGCCCTCCAGGATCCCCCTTCTCGACGAGCGCGCACTCGGCCGGACCCTGGTGCGCATGGCCACGGAAATCGTCGAGCGCGCCGGGGGCACCGACAGCCTGGTACTCGTCGGCATCCAGCGCCGCGGCGTCGAGCTGGCCGACCGTCTGAAGCGCCTCATCGATCAATCCGAACGCTCCGCCCTCCCCGTCGGCAAGCTCGACATCACGCTTTATCGCGACGACCTCCAGACCGTCGGGCCGCGGCCCGTCGTCGGCGAGACCCGGCTGCCCGACCTCGACGGCCGCATCGTGGTCATCGTCGACGACGTGCTCTACACCGGGCGCACCGTCCGCGCCGCGCTCGACGAGTGCGCCGATTTCGGCCGGCCGCGCCGGATCCTGCTCTGCGTCCTCATCGACCGCGGCGGGCGTGAGCTGCCGATCCAGGCGGACATCGTGGGCACCACGGCGAGCACGGAGCCGGCGGACCGCGTAGATGTGTTTGTCGCCGAGCTCGACGGCCGCGACGCGGTCGAGCTGGTGCGGGCCTGAGATGACCACGCCGAGCCTCGGCAAGGACCTGGTCGGCCTCGAGCCGCTGAGCGCGGACCAGATCCGGCTCATCCTCGACACCGCGGAGCCGTTCAAGGAAGTGAGCGAGCGGCCGATCAAGAAGGTGCCGGCCCTCCGCGGGAAGACCATCGTCAACCTGTTCTTCGAGGCCTCGACCCGGACCCGGATCTCATTCGAGTTCGCCGAGAAGCGGCTGAGCGCGGACACGGTGAACGTGGCCGTGGCGGGCTCGTCAGTCTCCAAGGGCGAGACGCTGGTGGACACGGCCCGGAACCTCGAGGCCATGCGGATCGATATGGTCGTCATCCGCCACGGAGCTTCGGGCGCGGCGCAGTTCCTCGGCCAGCGCATCCGGTCCAACGTCATCAACGCGGGCGACGGCAAGCACGAGCACCCGACCCAGGGCCTGCTCGACATCCTCACCCTGCGCGACCGGTTCAAGCGGATCGAGGGGCTCAAGGTCGCCATCTGCGGCGACATCCTCCACAGCCGCGTGGCGCGCAGCAACATCTGGGGTCTGCTCAAGCTGGGAGCCCAAGTCGGCGTCTGCGGCCCGGCCACGCTGTTGCCGCGCAACGTCCACGAGCTCGGCGTCACCATCCTCCCGCGGATCGAGGACGCCATCCAGTGGGCGGATGCGCTCAACATCCTCCGCCTCCAGCTCGAGCGCATGCAGTCCGGCTTCCTGCCCTCGCTGCGCGAATACAACCGCGTCTTCGGCGTCACCAGCGAGCGACTCGCGAAGGCCCCGAAGGACCTCCTCATTCTGCACCCCGGCCCGATGAACCGCGGGGTCGAGATCGACAGCGATGTGGCCGACGGCCCCCACAGCGTCATCCTGCCGCAGGTGACCAACGGCGTCGCCGTCCGCATGGCGGTGCTCTATCTGCTGGCCGGCGGCTCCCCCGATTGGGCCCATCCGGGCGGCGGGGGAGACTGAGGATGCGGCCGATTCTCATCCAGGGTGGACGGATCCTCGATCCCTCGCGCAACACCGACCAGGTGGCCGACCTCCTGCTGCAGGACGGCAAGGTCGAGGCGCTGGGCCAGAACCTCGGCCGGCCCGACGGAGCGGACGTGCTCGACGCGGCGGGGAAGGTAGTGGCCCCCGGCCTCATCGACCTCCATGTCCACCTGCGGGAGCCCGGTCAGGAGGACGTGGAGACCGTCGCCACCGGCGCCATGGCCGCCGCCGCGGGCGGATTCAGCGCGGTGTGCGCGATGCCGAACACCGATCCGGTGACCGACAACCAGGCGGCCGTCGGCTTCATCGTGAGCCAGGCGCAGCGGGCAGGAAAGGCGCGAGTGTATCCCATCGGCGCCATCTCGCTCGCGCAGCAGGGGCAGCAACTGGCGGAGTTCGGTGAGCTCGTAGGCGCGGGCGCGGTGGCCGTGAGCGACGACGGCAAGCCCGTCGTCTCGAGCCACCTCATGCGCACCGCGCTCGAGTACGCGCGCACGTTCGGCATCCCGGTGGCGGATCACTGCGAGGACCCCACGCTCGCCGCGGGCGGCGCCATGCACGAGGGGCTGGTCTCGACCCGGCTCGGCCTAAAGGGCGTGCCGTCGGCGGCGGAAGAGATCATGGTGGCGCGCGACATCCTGCTCGCCGAGCTGACCGGCGGCCACGTGCACCTGTGCCACATGTCGACGCGGGGATCGGTCGAGCTCATCCGGCGAGCCAAGGAGAAAGGGCTCAGGGTGACGGCGGAGGCCTGTCCCCACCATTTCACGCTGACCCACGAGGCGTGCGAGGGCTACAACACCAACGCGAAGATGAACCCGCCGCTCAGGGAGCCCGAGGACCGCGAGGCCATCCGGCAGGGGCTGCGCGACGGCACGATCGATGTGATCTGCACCGATCACGCGCCGCATCACTACGATGCCAAGGAACGCGAGTTCGACGACGCGCCCAACGGGATCATCGGGCTGGAGACGGCGCTCGGCCTCGCGATCACGGAGCTGGTGGACGGCGGGCTCCTCGATCTCGGCACGCTCGTGACCCGGATGAGCACCATGCCGGCCCGGATCTTCGGCCTTCCCGGCGGCACGCTGGCGCGCGGATCGGCGGCGGACGTGGTGGTGATCGATACTGGCGCCCAATGGACGGTCGAGCCCGATGCCTTCTACTCCAAGAGCCGGAACACTCCATTCGCCGGCCGCCGCCTCCGGGGTCGAGCGGACGTGACGATCGTGCGAGGGCAGGTGGTTTTCCGGCGCGGGGGGTGAGCTGGGAGATCGGGTATCGGACGACGTTCTCTGGCCGTTCAGGTTGTGTTTTCACCACAGAGGCACAGAGGACACAGAGAACTGCCACGGAGGAAGTACAAGATACTGTTGCCGTATTCCGGTGGCCCTAGCGCCAGGGTCGCATCGCCGGGGCCGGGCCGGGGTTGGCCTCGATGGGATCCCCTCGGTGGCTCCCGGATGGCGTTGACCGAATTAGATTTGCATCTCCGGGTCTATCGCCGACGGCGCGACCAAGCTCACCCCCGAACCGATGCACGACCTCGAGCGGCTGAGAGGAATCTCCATCATGGCCAAACCGACCTCGGATACCGACGCGACCATCGAATCGCTCCTGCAGCAGCGGGCGCAGTACGAGCAGTGGCTCGCCCGCCTCGACTCCGCGGGCGACAAGGCGCCGCCCGCCGTCCGCGCGCGGTGTGCGCAGCGACTACGAGGCGCGGTTGCGAGGCGTGATCGACCAGCTGCGCGGGTTCGCGGCGACGATCGCCGAAGAGCTCGATCGCCACAAGGGCACGCAGACCGGGCTCGACGGTGAGCGTCGGCAGGCGGAAGAGGCACTCTCGGAGGCCGAGGTGCGCCACGCGGTCGGTGAATACTCCGAGGACGAATGGCAGCGGATCAACGACCAGAGCGGCGAGCTGCTGGGCCGCCTCCGCGGCGAGCTGCGCGGGGTTGGCGACGAGATCGCACGGCTGGCGGAAGTGCAGGGGCTGATCGGCGGAGCGCCAAAGCGCGTCGAGCCGCCCCCGCCGGCGCCTCCCCGCCGCCGCCGCCGGTCGCGGCGGTCCCCGAGCCCGAACCCGAGCCCGAGCGATTCGCGCCCCCGCCAGCCGTTCCCGTCGCGGCGACCCGTCCCGCGCCCAAG
The DNA here is from genome assembly GCA_963728705.1 of uncultured Gemmatimonadales bacterium. Classification (GTDB taxonomy): domain Bacteria; phylum Gemmatimonadota; class Gemmatimonadetes; order Gemmatimonadales; family GWC2-71-9; genus CAVVWJ01. Next base: position 10,802 of record CAVSLY010000026.1, on the reverse strand, counting down.
CCGGCGCCGAGGGAGGCCGAGATCACGCACGGCCCACCACCGGTGGACGAGATGGCGTTCCTCAAGTCCGTGGCGCCGGAAGAGGAACGAAAGCCGGCGCAGGCCTCAGGCCGCCGGGGAAGCAATCCCGGCCCGTCGGGTGCGAGGTCGGCGGAGAGCTCGGGCACCTCGAGCCAGACGGCCGCACCGGGGAAACCGGGCGCCGCGGGCGGAGCCAAAACGCTCAAGTGCGGGGAATGCGGTACGCTCAATCGGCCGACCGAGTGGTACTGCGAACGCTGTGGCGCGGAGCTCGCCGGCATCTGAGTCAGCTGCTATATACCATTACGATGAAGTGAGTTACTGGCGCACTGATAAAGTGATTTCTAGTTGCGGATGCAGTGTGCACGCGACGAAAAAGGGCCCCGCGATGGCGGGGCCCTCGTCGTTGGAACGCCGAGCGTCGTCGGGCTACTTCTTGCCGCCCGCCTTGGCCAGCTTCGAGAGCCGGCTCTTCTGCCGAGCCGCCGCGTTGGGATGGATCAGCCGCTTGCGTCCGGCCCGATCGATCAGCTTCACGGCCTCATCGTAGGCCGCCTGGGCGGCGCCTGCCGCGGCCGTGCGCACCTTCTTGATGGCGGAGCGGAGCTGGCTCCGGTGGGTGCGGTTGAGCGTCGTGTGGGTCTTGGCCTGACGCATGCGCTTCTTGGCTGACTTGATTCGCGGCACGACGACCTCGAAAAAACGAGAACGGGCAAAAGAGCGACCAGACACTCCGCCGCCCATGACACCCGGGAAGCCGCCTGGCCAACGAGCCGGGAAACATAGATCGCCGCCTGCGCAAGGTCAAGCGGCGTCCGGCTTTGACTTGCCTCAGGCAGGTGCTTAACCTTCCGCGACCCCGACCGACAGGACCGCACCCCTGGAAAACCAGATCAGCGATTTCATCCTCGCGCTCCCGATGCTGGTCTTCGCTATGGTCGCGCACGAGTATGCCCACGCCGCCGTCGCGCTGCAACAGGGCGACGACACCGCCTACACTCTGGGACGGGTCACCCTCAACCCGATACCGCACATCGACCCGGTCATGAGCCTGCTGCTGCCGGCGGTGCTCTGGTTCGCGTCGAACGGCCAGTACACGTTCGGGGGCGCCAAGCCGGTGCCGGTCAACTCGAGAAAGTTCCGCAACTTCAAGCGCGGCGACATCCTCGTGTCGGCGGCCGGGGTCATCGACCAATTTCTTTCTGGCCTTCGTGTGGGCGTTCGTGTTCGTCCTGCTCGGGCTCGTCGCCCGCGCGCTGCCCGCCGCCGGACCGACGCTGGAAACGGCCCAGCGCATGATGGTGCTCGGGATCTGGATCAATCTGCTGCTCTGCTTCTTCAACCTCATTCCCGATGCCGCCGCTGGACGGATCCCACCTGTTGTATCACGCGCTCCCGCCAGGGCGGGCAACTGGTATCGCGGGCTGCAGCGTTTCGGCTACCTGCCGCTATTCCTGATGCTGTTCGCTGTTCCGCGGCACGATGGGCGTGCTGCTGACGCCGGTCTACGTCATGATGCGGCTGCTGCAGAGCTGGATCGCGCCGTATCGGATCCCGTCGCTCCTGGCCGGGATCTCCTAGCATGACCGCCCCCGAAGCTCCGACGACCGCCCTCGGCGCGGGCCCCGGATTCGTCGTCCAGCTCGATGCCTTCTCCGGGCCGCTCGACCTGCTGCTGCATCTCTTGCGCGAGGAGCAGCTCGAGATCGCCGACATTCCGATCGCGCGGATCGCCGACCAGTTCCTCCACGCGATCCACGAGCTCGGCCTCAACCAGGCCGCCGACTACCTCGACATGGCGAGCCGACTCGTGCGGCTCAAGGCGCAGATGCTGCTGCCGCGCCGGACCGAGGATGATGGCTGGGAGGACCCGCGGGCCGAGCTGGTGCGGCGCCTGCTCGAGTACCAGCAGATCCGCGAGATCGCCGTGTGGCTCGGCCGCTCGGCCGAGCGGCGCGCCGAGCAGTACGCGCGCGGCTACCTGCCGCCGCCGCCCGAGCTGCCACCTCCGCCGCTCACGCTCGACCTGCTGGAGATGCTGCAGGCGGTGGAACGGGTCATCGCCGCCATTCCGTCGCCCGTGCTGCACCGGGTCGTGGCTCGTCCGCTGGACGTCGAGTCCGCCACCCGGCGGATCGAGCAGCTGCTCGAGGAGCGGGAGCAGTTCGGCTGGCTCGACGCGCTCGGCCCGCGGCCGACGATCGTCGACGTCCTGTCCACCCTGCTCGCGCTGCTCGAGCTCGCCAAGCGGGGTACCCTCCGACTCGTGCAATCGGCCGCGTTCGCGCCGATGGTGATCGCCCGTGACCCCGCTCGCCCAGCTGCTTGAAGCCGCGCTGTTCAGCGCCTGCCGCCCGCTCACCGTCGAGGAGCTCTCCACGCTCGACCAGGAGGCGACGCTCGCCGATGTCCGCGTCGCGCTGGAGCAGATCCGCGAGCACTTCGACTTCGAGCAGCACGGTGTCGAGCTGCTGGAGATGGCCGGCGGCTATCAGATCCTGACGCGCCCCGTAGCACGCGGCCGCGATCGAGCGCGCGCATTTCTCGGTCCGGACGCCCAAGCTCACGGCGGCGGCGCTCGAGACCCTGGCCGTGATCGCCTACCGGCAGCCGGTGGGCCGCGCCGAGATCGAGGAGATCCGTGGCGTGTCGGCGGGCGGCGTGCTGCGCTCGCTGCAGGAGCGCGGGCTGATCGAGGTCGTGGGCCGGAGCGAGGCGCTGGGCCGGCCGCTGCTCTACGGCACCGCGGCGATGTTCCTGGAGCTGCTCGGGCTCCGCGACCTCGCCGACCTGCCGCGGGCGGAGGAGCTGACGATCGCGCTCCATCTCACACCGGGCGATGCCCGAGGGCGACGACGACGCGGCGGCCTACGTCGAGGCCGAGTCGTGAGCGAGATGCGGCTCCAGCGCGCCCTGGCGCGCGCGGGGGTCGCCTCACGCCGCGCGGCGGAGACGCTGATCACGGACGGCAAAGTGCGGGTCGACGGGCAAGCCGGCGACGCTCGGGATGAAGGTGGATCCGGCGAAGCAGCGGATCACCGTGGGCGGGCGGGCGGTGAAGCTGCAAGAGCGGCGCTGGCTCGCCTTCCACAAGCCGCTGGGCGTCGTCACCACGGCGAGCGACGAGGAGGGGCGCCGCACCGTCCTCGACTTCATCCCCGAGACCGCGGGCCTCACGTACGTGGGCCGGCTCGACGTGATGACGACGGGCCTGCTGCTGCTCACCACCGACGGCGAGGCGGTGCACCGCCTCACGCACCCGCGCTACCACATCCCGCGTCGCTACACGGCGCTGGTGCACGGCCGGACCGCCGCCGAGATCGGCCAGGCAGCGAAGCAGAAGATCGTGATCGACGGTCGGCCGGTGGATCCGTCGGAGGTGCGGGTGCGCGCGGGCACGGAGGGCCGGAGCATCCTCGACGTGACGCTCACCGAGGGCCGGAACCGGATCGTCCGCCGCTGGGCCGAGGCCATGGGGCTCAAGGTGGAGCGGCTGGCCCGCCTGTCGTACGGCCCGGTGCGGCTCGGCGACCTGGCGTCCGGGCGGTACCGGCCGCTCACGCCCAAGGAGGAGAAGGCGCTGTACAAGGCGATCCGGATGGACCCGGAGGAGGGGTGAGGGTGAACCCTCCGGGCTCCGAGGGCCGTCAGGGAGGATGGTTCCCGCGTCAAGCCGAAGCGGAGTCCGAGTCATCCTGAGCGGAGCGAAGGATCGCTCCAGGCATGCGAGTGAGGCACGGGGCTCACTCGCATCACCGGCCCGATCCTTCGCTCCGCTCAGGATGACATTTCGGCCAGCCCGACACCCGTGTCCCAGGACGACACCCGCATGACGCCGACCGCCCGGCCCCGACTATCTTTCGCTCATCAACTCCCAGGAGCCAGCAAGCGTGAGCGCGCCGAAGCTGACCGACAAGCTGGCCGAGACGCTGCCCGTGCAGCGCGTCCTCAAGGAAGTGTCCCGCCGGATCGTCGGGCAGGACGCCATGGTCGAGCGCCTCCTCGTGGGCCTGCTGACCGGCGGCCACATCCTGCTCGAGGGCGTGCCGGGGCTGGCCAAGACGCTCGCGGTGCGCACGCTGGCGGAGATCATCGACGCCTCGTTCTCGCGCATCCAGTTCACGCCCGACCTCCTCCCCGCCGACGTCATCGGCACGATGGTGTACGACCAGAAGTCGCAGGACTTCCACGTCAAGAAGGGGCCGCTCTTCGCCCAGATCATCCTGGCCGACGAGATCAACCGCGCCCCCGCCAAGGTGCAGGCGGCGCTGCTCGAGGCGATGCAGGAGCACCAGGTCACCATCGGCGGCACCACGTACCGGCTCGAGGAGCCGTTCATGGTCCTCGCCACGCAGAATCCGATCGAGAACGAGGGCACCTATCCGCTGCCCGAGGCGCAGCTCGACCGCTTCATGCTCAAGGTGCGGGTGGAGTATCCGACGCGCGACGAGGAGAAGGAGGTCCTGCTCCGGATGAGCGGCGGCCAGGAGATCCCGGTCGAGCGCCTGCTCGATCCGGTCTCGATCCTCGCGGCCCGCGCGACGATCGCCGGCGCTGTACATGGACCAGAAGGTGGTGGACTACATCGTCGACCTGGTGCGCGCCACGCGCGACCCCGGCACCGTCGGGCTCGCCGAGCTCAAGCCGCTGATCGCGTTCGGCGGCTCGCCGCGCGCCTCGATCGCGCTGGCGCAGGCGGCGCGCGCGCACGCGTATCTCCGCGGGCGGGCCTACGTCGTCCCCGAGGACGTCCGCGCGCTCGCGCCCGACGTGCTCCGTCACCGCATCGTCCTCACCTTCGAGGCCGAGGCGGAGGACGTGACCAGCGACGACGTCGTGACCAAGGTGCTCGCCGCGCTGCGGGTGCCGTAGCCGCCCACCATGCCGGCCGTATCCCCTGAAATCCTGAAGCAGGTCAAGGGCATCGAGCTCCGCACCCGGGGGCTCGTCGGGTCGCTCTTCGCCGGCGAGTATCGCTCGGTCTTCCGTGGGCAGGGGATGGAGTTCGCCGAGGTGCGTGCCTACGAGGCGGGCGACGACTTCCGCTCGATCGATTGGAACGTCTCCGCCCGGCTGGGGAGCCCCTACGTCAAGACGTTCACCGAGGAGCGCGAGCTGACGCTCATGCTGCTCGTCGACCAGTCGGGCTCGACCCGGTTCGGCGAGCCGCTCACCAAGGGCTCGCTCGCGATCGAGGTGGCCGCCGTGCTCGCGCTCGCGGCCGCGCGCCAGAACGACCGGGTCGGCGCGCTCCTGTTCGCCGACGAGGTCGAGCGCGTGATTCCTCCGCGGAAGGGCCGGCGCCACGCGCTCCGGGTCATTCGCGACCTCGTTGCGTTCGAGCCGCTGGGACGGCGCACCAACCTGGCCGCGAGCCTCTCGTACGCGAGCCGGCTGCTCCGCCACCGAAGCATCGTCGTGGTGCTGTCCGACTTCATCGCCGAAGGCTGGGAAAAACCGCTCCGCCGGCTGTCGGCGCGGCACGAGGTGGTCGCGATCACGGTGGACGATCCTCGCGAGCACGACCTGCCCGAGTCCGGCTGGATCGAAATGCAGGACGCCGAGATCCGGCCGCCGCGTGCTGGTCGATACCGGAAGCCGGGACGTCCGCACCCGCGTCCGCGAGCTCAGCCGCGCGGCGCCAAGAAGACCGGAGCCGGGCGCTCGCCGCCGCAGGCACCGACCAGGTCCATCTGGAGACCGGCGTGCCGTACGCCTTCCCGCTCCGGCGGGCGTTCGCGGCGCGCGCACGACGGATCAACCGCGGATGAGTGTCGGCCTTGCGCAGACGCCCGCGCCCACGGTGGGCGACACGGTCTGGGTTTCCCGGACCGTCGCGGTCCCAGCGGGCGGCACGCTCCGGCCCGCCGACTGGGACGCGCCGGAGCCGATCGAGCGGCTGGGCGCGCCGGTGGTGTCGGCGCGAGGCGATTCGGCCGAGGTGGCGTATCCGATCGTCGTCTGGCGCGCGGGGCCGCTCACCGTGGACATCCCGGGTCCGCTGGTCCTCCAGGCCGGCGGGCCGATCGACTCGTTGCCGCCGCTCTCGGTGACGCCTCAGGATCGCGAGCGTCCTGCCGGCCGTGCCCCAGGACTCCGTTCTCGCCCCGCAGCCGCGCGCGGACTTCGTGCCCCGCACGAGCGTCACGCCGATTCCGCTGCTCGTGTTGCTCGCCGTCGCCGCACTGCTGCTCGCGCCGCTCCACTGGTGGTGGCGGCGGCGCGGCCGTCCGCGGGCACGCCCCGCGCTCCCGGCGCCGGGGCCGGACAAGGCGCCGCTCGACCGCTGGGCGGACGCGGGAGAGACGCGCGCGGTCGCGTCGGTGGCCACGGCGCGTCTCCGCGCGCTGATCGCTGCCCGGATGCCAGCGGCGCACGCCGGGCTCGACACCGAGTCCCTGCTGGAGGCCGTCGCCGCCCGCGCCGACTGGCCGCTCGCCGAACTGGGCGACGTGCTGCGCTCGCTCGACGAGGCCCGGTTCGGCCACACCGCGTTTCCGGATGCGATCGGCCTCGCGCGCTGGGTCGAGGAGCTCGGGCCGCGGCTGGGGCGGGAGGCCGCGTGACGTTCGCGCGGCCGTGGCTGCTGCTGCTCCTGCTCGGCCTCCTCGTCTGGTGGTGGCGCCGGCGCCGCGGCGACGTGCCGGCGGCGCGGTACAGCGACGTGTCGATCCCCGCCGCCGTCAGCGCGCGGCGCTGGTGGGTGCGCGCTGCCGCCGGTGTTCCGTGCGCCTGAGCATCGCGGCGCTGATCGTGGCGGCCGCGGGGCCGCGCGTTGGCGGCGACACCGTCGAGGTGAAGCAGGAAGGCATCGCGATCGTCATCACGATCGACATCTCGAGCAGCATGCTGGCGGAGGACTTCGCGCCGTCCAACCGGCTCGCGGTCGCGCAGCGCCAGGCGGTGGCGTTCATCCGCGGGCGCACGGCCGACCGCATCGGCCTGGTGGCGTTCGCCGGCGAGGCGCTGACGCAGGTGCCGGTCACGCTCGACTATCCCGTGATCGAGCAGGCCGTGATGGACCTCAAGATCGGCAGCCTCGAGGACGGCACCGCGATCGGGAGCGGACTGGCCACCGCGGTCAACCGCCTCCGCCGCGCGCCCGACAAGTCGAAGGTTGTCCTGCTCCTCACCGACGGCGAGAACAACCGGGGCCTGATCGACCCGCGCACGGCCGCCGCGACGGCCGCCGCCTACGGCATCAAGGTGTACACCATCGGCGTCGGCACCATCGGCGAGGCACCCATTCCGACCGGGCGGGGGCTCGGCGGCTTCCGCTACGAGTTGCTGCCGGTCCGCATCGACGAGCCGCTGCTGCGGGAGATCGCCTCGAAGACCGGCGGCCGCTATTTCCGCGCCCGGGACAGCGAAGCGCTGAGCCGCATCTTCCACCAGATCGACGAGCTCGAAAAATCGCCCATCCAGGTGACCCGCTACACGAAATACGAGGAGGCCACGCGGCCCCTGATCCTCCTCGGGCTCGCGGCCCTGGCGCTCGAGCTGGTGCTCGGCAGCACGCTGGTGGTGCGCGTCCCATGATGTTCGACGCGCCGTTCCTGCTGCTGCTCGCCCCGGCGCTCGGGCTGGCACTGGGCTTCGGGGCCTGGCTCGGCCGCGGGCGCCGCATCCGGCTCGCGCGGCGGTGGTCTCCCGCGCTCGGACGGCTCGCGCGCGCGCGCGGCACCTGGGCGCCGCTCGTCCTCGGTCTCACCGGGCTCGCGGCATCCGTGGCCCTGGCCGGTCCGCGCTGGGGCCGCACGCAGATCCGCACCGAGTCGCGGGCGCTGAGCCTCGTCTTCGCGATGGACATCAGCCGTTCGATGCTCGCGGAGGACGCGTCTCCCAACCGGCTGCAGCGCTCCATCCGGGAGGCGCGGCGGCTGATCCAGGATCTGGAGGGCGACCGGCTTGGCCTCATCGCGTTCGCCGGGCGGAGCTACATCCTGGCGCCGCTCACGGTGGATGGCAGCGCCATCCGCCTGTACCTCGACGCGCTCGACCCGGACCTCGCGAGCGAAGGCGGCTCGGATCTCTCGAGCGTGCCACTCACAATCGCCTCCATGGACAGGATGGCGACCTCCGGGGCGTCCATAATAGGCGCTGGACAAGACCGATCCGAACCAGCCCGTGTTGTTCACCGTGAACGTGCCGCCCTGGATCTCGTCGAGCTTCAGCTTGTTGATACGGGCTCGGAGCCGCGAGGTCCTCGAATACGATGGTTGACGCCGCTGATCGATAGCTGGTCGGCGTTGTGGATGACCGGCACCGGCCAGGCCGTTGTCCACGGCCACCGCGATGCCGATTTCATCGCCTGCTTGAGGATATACTCTTGTCCTCGGCGAACTGGCTGTTCCAGGGTCGGGTGCTGCCGAAGCCTTCTCGGTCACCGCCTTGACCACGGCCGCCACGTAGCTGAGGCCGATGCCCTCGCGCTCCTTGTAAGCGGCGTTGCTCGCCTCCCGCCAGCGCACGACGTTGTGCATGTCCACCTCGACCACCGTGTAGGCGTGGGGGACCATCTGCTTGACGCGGGTCATCTTGGCGGCGATGCCCTTGCGCATCTGGGTGAGCGGCACCTCGACATCGCCACCGGTCGGCGCCGGCAGCGGTGCAGGGGCCTGCGAAGGCGGGCGCGGGCGAGGGGTGGAGCAGCTTGGCGCGGCTGGCGCCGGTGCCTGCGCCGGGAGCGACGGGAGCGGCCGGTGCGGCAGCTGTCGCGGGTGCTGCCTGGCGGTTGCGGGTTCAGGCGGTATGACTCGGCGCCAGGCTGGGCTGCATCGGGCTCTGGCCCCCCGCCTTCGACGAACGCGGGACGTCGTCCCGCGTCCACGCGGCCGCCGGCGCCGGTGCCGAGTGAGCTGGGTGATGTCGATGTTGTGCTCGCGGACCAGCCGTCGCACCGCCGGCGTCATGCGGACGGATCCCGTCGGTTGCGGCCGGAGCGGGATCGGGTGGTGCCGCCTCCGCTTCCTGGGTGGCGGGCGCCGCCTCCGGCAGCGGGGCTCAGTCGCGGGCTCGGCAGCAGGCTCGGCTGCCGCCTCCTGCGATGGTGGAGCCTCGGCTTCTGCCTGCGCCTCGGCTTGTGCCGGTGCGGCCTCAGCCGGAGCCTCGGCGGCAGGTGCTTCAGCCTCGGGCGCAGCGGGAGCTTCCTCGCTCGGCGCGGCGCCGTCGCCTTCGGCGGCGATCTCCGCGAGCGGCGTGCCCACCTTCACCGTCTCGCCATCGGGCACCATGATCTTGGTGATCGTGCCGGCGACCTCGGCGGGGCCTCGGCGTTGACCTTGTCGGTCACCACTTCGAGAGTGGGTCGTATTGCTCGACCGTGTCGCCTTCCTTGACCAGCCAGCGCTCGATCGTCCCCTCGGTGACCGATTCGCCGAGCTGCGGCATCTTGATCGTGGTTGCCATCGGTCTGGTTCGGCTCCCTCAGCTGGTGACCGGCGTGGCGCCGCCGGGATGTCCGCTCATCGGTGTCGTGCCCGTGACCATAGCCGGAAACGCAGCCCGGCGCGACCCGGCAGCGGGCGGTCGCCGCTAGCCGTCGTCGGTCACGCGACGGAGGTCACGAAGGGCGCCGATCTCGGCGCCGTGATGGATGTCGTGCTCGATCATGGTCCAGAAGATGCGCCAGGTTGGCCACTGCTCGCCCCAGTTGGTGAGACGGGGCAGCCTCCAGATCAGCCTCCTGCGTCGCGGCCAGGTCTTCGTCGAGGAGCGCCTAGCCGCGCTCGAGGGATGCCCACCGCTCGGCGGCGGTATGCGTCGAGTCGATCTCCGGCCACGAGCAGGCTCGCACTCGCCGATGCGTACTCGTGGTACATCAGCTTCGACTCGGCGACGTGGACCAGCCGCCAGCCAATGGTGGTGAACGGCCCGGGAACCGGGTGCGGTCGCTCCGGGTAATCCGCCGCCCAGCGCCCGTCCGGCCCGCGGCGAACGGTCCAGCAGCCGGGCGCCGGCTCCCAGAAGAAGTCGTCGTCCGTGAGGCCCTCGACCTGCTCGCGCATGAAGGAGTACGCCTCCTGCATCTGACGCGAGAGGATGTCGAGGGTCGGGGCCATGGTTGCCCTGAGTAGGCGGCCAGCCGGCGCGCCGCGTCGACGATCTTCTGCCGGACTGAGCATGAACCACTCCTCCAGGTCGTGGTGGAATGGCACGCCGGGAACCTCGGGGCCCGCGAGGCGCATGACTGGAGCGTCGAGGTGCTCGAAGAGTCCTGGGCGATGGTGGCCGCGACCTCGGCGCCGAAGCCGCCGAACTTGTTCGCCTCGTGCACGACCAGCGCCTTGCCGGTCTTCTCGACAGACGCGGAGATGGGCGGCGGTGTCCAGCGGGCGGAGGGAGCGCAGGTCGACGACGTCCGCCTCCACGCCGTCGTCGCGGGCAAGTGCCTCGGCCGCCTCGAGCGCGCAGGTGCGCATGTAGCCGTAGCAGAAGATCAGAAGATTGCTTTCCGGATCGGGCGACGTCCGCCTTGCCGATGGGGACCACGTGGTCGCCGTCGGGCACATCGGCCTTGAACAGCCGGTACGTCTTCTTGTGCTCGAAGAACATGACGGGGTCCGGGTCGCGGACCGATGCCTTTGAGCAGGCCCTTGGCGTCTGCACGGCGTGCCCGGCGCGACCACCTTCAAGCCCCCACTGTGGACGTGAAGTAGGCCTCGTTCGACTGGCTTGTGATACAGCGCGCCGTGGACGCCGCCGCCATACGGCATGCGGATCACCATCGGCAGGCCAAAGGCGCCATTCGACCGATAGCGCATGCGGCTGATCTCGGAGAC
>CAVSLY010000025.1:0-55362 GCA_963728705.1 uncultured Gemmatimonadales bacterium | reverse complement strand
AGCGGACCGGCGGAAGGCGCGCCGTCTCCGCTCCAGCGAATGGCGTATAGACTGCGGCCTCCTGCGCCGCAGCCGCCGGCCCTTGGCCAACCACGGAGGCAGGCTTCACCAGCATGTCGTCTTCCATCGCTCCTCCGGTCCCGCGCGTGAACGCACCAGCGGGCACGCAGCGGATGAACATCGTGATCGTCGGCCACGTCGACCACGGCAAGAGCACGGTCATCGGCCGGCTGCTGGCCGACACCCACTCGCTCCCCGAGGGCAAGCTCGAGCAGGTCCGGGCCCAGTGCGAGCTCGAACTCCAAGCCGTTCGAGTACGCCTTCCTGCTCGACGCGCTGAAGGACGAGCAGGCCCAGGGCATCACCATCGATGCCGCCCGGGTCTTCTTCAAGAGCAGCGTCCGGCCGTACCTGATCCTCGACGCGCCCGGGCACATCGAGTTCCTGAAGAACATGATCACCGGCGCCGCCCGCGCCGAGGCCGCGCTGCTGGTCATCGACGCCGCCGAAGGCGTCCAGGAGAACTCCCGGCGCCACGGCTACATGGTGTCCCTGCTCGGCATCCGCCAGCTCGCCGTGGTGGTGAACAAGATGGACCTGGTCGGATGGGACCGCGCGGTCTACGACCGCATCGTGCGGGAGTACGGCGCGTTCCTCGACCAGGTCGGCATCCGGCCGGCCGGCTTCATCCCGGTCTCGGGCCGCGGCGGCGACAACATCGCCGATCGCTCGCCGAACCTCCCCTGGTACGACGGCCCCACGGTGCTCGACGCCCTCGACGGGTTCCGCAGCGAGCCGGCGCCGGTCGAGCAGCCGTTCCGCATGCCGGTCCAGGACGTCTACAAGTTCACCAAGCAGGGCGACGACCGGCGCATCGTCGCCGGGCACCATCGACGCCGGGTCGGTGAACGGTGGGCGACGAGGTGATCTTCTATCCCTCGGGCAAGAAGAGCCGGGTCAAGAGCATCGAGGCGCTTCAACCGGCCGGCGCAGACGCGGGCGGAGGCCGGGCTAGGCGGTCGGGTTCACGCTGCAGGAGCAGATCTACATCACGCGCGGCGAGATGGCGACGCTCGAGCAGCGAGCCTCGCCCGCAGGTCACCACCCGGCTCCGGGTGAGCCTCTTCTGGCTCGGCAAGGAGCCGATGGTGAAGCGCAAGGAGTACCTGCTCAAGCTCGGCACCGCGCGGGTCACCGCGCGGGTCGAGGAGGTCCTGCGGGTCATGGACGCCTCGACGCTCGAGCACCGCCGAGCAGCGGACCGCCGTCCAGCGGCACGACGTGGCCGAGTGCATGCTCAAGCTCGACCGCGCCATCGCCTGCGACCTGGCCGAGGACGTCGCCGCCGACCAGCCGGTTCGTCATCGTGGACGACTTCGAGATCCGGGGCGGCGGTATCGTTCGCGAGGCGCTGCCCGACCGCCAGGCCGCGGTGCGCGACCGGGTGCTGCTCCGCAACTACAAGTGGGAGCCGAGCATCATCCAGCCCGAGCGGCGGGCCGAGAAGTACAACCAGAAGGCCGCGCTCATCCTGGTCACCGGCGAGCACGAGACCGACCGGAAGGGCGTCGCCAAGGCGCTCGAGGGCAAGCTGTTCGAGGACGGCAAGGTGGTCTACTTCCTGGGCATCGGCAACGTGCTGTACGGCGTGGATGCCGACATCGAGCGCAAGCAGGAGAACCGGCTGGAGCACATGCGCCGCCTGGCCGAGGTGGCCAACCTCATGCTCGACGCCGGCATCATCCTGGTCGTGGCCGCGGCCGAGCTCACCCAGGACGATCTCGAGGTCATCAAGACCGCCGTCCAGCCCGACTGGATCGAGACCATCTGGGCCGGCGACACGATCACGACCGATCTCGTGGTCGACCTGCACCTGCCCGGCGGTGCCGTTCCGGAGTCGGTGGATCGGCTCAAGGCGCACCTGCAGGACAAGGGCATCATCTTCCGCCCATGGTAGACGCCCGGAGCTTCGCTCGGCCGTCATCGAGCTCGCGCGCGAGGCCGGTCGCGCCACCATGCCCTTCTACGACGGCGCCGAAGATGCCGGCGGTCCGCGAGAAGGACGATCGGAGCCCCGTCACCCTGGCCGACGAGGTGGCGCACGGCATCCTGGTCGAGGGCTCCGGCGGATCGATCCGGCGACCCCGGTCGTCTCCGAGGAAGCCGAGGCGGCGGCCTTCGAGACTCGGCGCGGCTGGCGGCGGTTCTGGCTGGTGGACCCGCTCGACGGCACCAAGGAGTTCATCAAGCGGCGGGCGGAGTTCACCGTCAACGTGGCGCTCATCGAGGACGGCGAGCCGGTGCTCGGCGTGGTGCTCGCGCCGGCGCTCGACCTGCTGTACTGGGCGGTGAAGGGCGGCGGAGCCTGGCGCGAGGCGAAGGGCGGCGCCGCCGAGCGGATCTATTCCAGCCGCGCCGCCGGCCGGGCACGCCGCTCACGGTGGTGGAGAGCCTCTCGCACCCGTCGCCGGAGCTGGAGGAGTACCTCCAGACCATTCCGGTCGGCCCGCCGGGTGAAGGCGGGCAGCTCGCTCAAGTTCTGCTGGGTGGCGGAGGGCCGGGCCGACATCTATCCGCGGCTGGGGCCCACCATGGAGTGGGACGTGGCGGCCGGGGACTGCATCTACCGCCAGTCGGGCGCGGAACGGGCGAGCGGCCCTCGCCGCTCACCTACAACAAGCCGGACCTCCGGAACCCCAGCTTCGTCATCGGCCTGTGAGCGGAACGACGGCCGCAGCGGCGGTGTTATGGTTTACCGGGCTGTCGGGGTCGGGAAAGAGCACCATCGCCGCGCGGGTGCACGAGGAGCTGGTGCGGCGCGGGACCGACGTGGAGTACATCGACGGCGACGCGCTGCGGGAGGTGTTCCCGAACACCGGATTCACCCGGGAGGAGCGGGAGGAGCACCTCCGCCGCACCGGATACATGGCGAGCCGGCTGGCGGCGCACGGGGTCACGGTCGTGGCGTCGTTCGTGTCGCCCTACCGCGAGTCGCGCGACTTCGTCCGGAGGCTCTGCCCAGGCTTCGTCGAGATCTACGTCTCCACGCCGCTGGAGGAGTGCGAGCGGCGCGACGTCAAGGGACTGTATGCCCGCGCCCGGCGCGGGGAAATCCGCAACTTCACCGGGATCGACGACCCCTACGAGGCGCCCGAGCGCCCCGAGCTGATCCTCGATACCCGACTCTCACCGTGGAGCAGAGCGTCGCGGCGGTGCTCGAACGGCTCGGAGGCCGACGCTGATGGTAGGCGACCTGGATCATCTCGACCAGCTGGAAAACCGGAGCGTGCACATCCTGCGGGAGGCGTACGCCAACTTCAAGAACCTGGGGATGCTCTGGTCCATCGGGAAGGACAGCACGGTCCTGCTCTGGCTCGCCCGCAAGGCGTTCTTCGGGCACGTGCCGATCCCGCTGATCCACATCGACACCGCCTTCAAGATCCCGGAGATGATCGAGTACCGGGACCGGCTGGCGCTGGAGTGGAATCTCACCATGATCTACGGCCAGAACCGCCAGGCGCTGGAGGAGAAGCGGACCTTTCCCGACGGCGCGATCGACCGGATCGCCTGCTGCAAGGCGCTCAAGACCGACGCGCTCAAGCACACGCTCAGCGGCGAGTGGCCGCGCTACCGCCTCAACCACACCAAGGGCGTCTACGAGCTGGACAAGAACACCGAGCCGTTCACCGGCGTCATCGTCGGCGCGCGGGCGGACGAGGAAGGGAGCCGCTCCAAGGAGCGGTACTTCTCGCCCCGGAACGCGCAGTCCCAGTGGGACGTCGGCGACCAGCCGCCGGAGTTCTGGAACCAGTTCAAGACCGAGTTCGCGCCGGGCACGCACCTCCGGATCCACCCGCTGCTCGACTGGACCGAGCTCAACATCTGGGAGTACATCAAGCGGGAGAACATCCCGACGGTCTCGCTGTACTACGACCAGGGCGACGGCAAGCGCTACCGCTCGCTCGGCTGCTATCCCTGCACCCACGCGGTGGACTCGGACGCCCGGAACGTCGACGACATCATCCTGGAGCTCCGCACCGGGCAAGTTCGCCAACATCGCCGAGCGGTCGGGCCGGGCCCAGGACAAGGCCGACGGCGGCGGGCTGGAGACCCTGCGGCGCGACGGGTACATGTAGGCCACGATGCTCTCCAAGAGGTCCAAGTACGCCATCAAGGCGCTGCTCGCGCTGGCCGATCACGAGCGCGGGGAGCCGGTGCGGATCGCCGACCTCGCCCGGGAGGAGCAGATCCCGCCCAAGTTCCTCGAGCTGATCCTGCTCGGCCTCAAGAACCAGGGGATTCTGCAGAGCCGGAAGGGAAAGGGCGGGGGGTATCTCCTCGCCCGCGACCCGGCCGACATCTACCTCGGCCAGATCGTCCGGATGTTCGACGGCCCGCTGGCCCCGGTCCCCTGCGCCAGCCAGACCGCCTACGTCGCCTGTGCAGACTGCCCAGACGAGGCCGTATGCGGCGTCCACCTGGCCATGAAGGCGGTCCGGGACGCCACCGCAAAGGTGCTCGACGGCACCAGCATCGCCTCCCTCCGGCCGGCAGATGGCCGACGTCTCGCCGCCTGATCCCCACCGACTGACGATTCTTGCACTTTCGACGGCCCAGGTGGTGGCACACGTATTGCCTATTTACTCGATCAAGTAGATCGACTAAATAGGATCATGCGCACTACACTCGACGATTCCGGCCGAGTCCGACACCGGGCCAGACGATGCCCTGCCGCTCTCGCCGGCGCTCCTCAGGGAGCTTCGGCAGGCCCTCCTGGCGATCCGCTACGGGGCCGTCGAGCTCGTGATCCACGACGGGCGGGTGGTGCAATTGGAGCGACGCGAGAAAGTCCGCTTCGATACTAGAGTTTACGCCACACCGACGTTGATACGACCACCGCGCGGGGAGCCTCGACGGCACCTCGCTGCCCTGGGACTGACCGGACTGCCGGAGGTCCGCCCATGCCTCTCAAGGAGATCAGTCGCATGCGTGCGGTCTCGGTTTTGGGTGAGCAGCATCATGCTGGCTGCAGGAACGTGTGGCGGTGCGCCACAGGCCATGTCGCAACAGGAGGCGACCACGCCAGACAGCGCCTCGCTGCAGTCCACAGGTGGAGGAGCTCGACCAGAAGGTCCGCGTGCTCGAGCGCCTGCGCGAGCTCGCCGCCGACAGCGCCGCAGCCGCCGCCAAGGACAAGGTCTCGGCGACCGCCAGCAGCAAGGACGGCTTCAGCATCAAGTCGGCGGACGGGAAGATTCAGCCTGAAGTTCCGGGGCCTGGTGCAGACCGACGGGCGGTTCTTCCCGTCGGACAGCGCCGTTCCCGGTGACCAACAACTTCTTCGTCCGGCGCGCGCGCCCGATCCTCGAGGTGGTGGTCGGCAAGTATCTTCGAGTTCCGGCTCCAGCCCGACTTCGGCCAGGGCACGACCGGCGCTGTTCGACGCCTACTCGGACGTGAAGTTCGTCGCCGGCGTTCGCGGTGCGGGCCGGCAAGTTCAAGCCGCCGGTCGATCTGGAGCGGCTGCAGAGCGCCACCGACATCGTCTTCGCCGAGCGGGCGCTGGCGACGAACCTCGCCCCCAACCGCGACATCGGCCTCCAGCTCGCGGGCGACATCTCCGGCGGCGTCTTCGCCTAGCAGGCGGGCGTGTTCAACGGCGTGCCGGATCTCGGCAACGGCGACGACGACGTGAGCGATGCGAAGGATTTCGCCGGGCGCGTCTTCATTCAGCCGTTCAAGACCGGCTCGCTGACGGGGCTGGGCGTGGGCGTTGCCGGCACGACCGGGCATCGAGCGGGGCACGACCGGCGGCGCCGGCGCTCGCCGAGCGTACCGGACGCCGGGACAGCAGACCTGGTTCCGCTACGCGAGCAGCACCACGACGCCGGCAAGCAACGTCTTCGCCGACGGGCGCCGCTCGCGGCTCGCGCCACAGGCCTACTTCTACACCGGACCCGCTCGGCCTCCACGGCGAATACATCCAGTCGTACCAGACGGTGAGCCGCGCCACGCTTCGCCACGGTCAAGCTGAAGCACACCGCGTGGCAGGCCACCGGCTCCGTGCTTCCTCACCGGGGAGAAGAACTCGTTCCGGAGCGCCTCGCCCAAGAAGCCGTTCGATCCGAAGGGGGGCACGTTCGGCGCGCGTGCGAGCTGGCCGCGCGCTACGGCCAGCTCGCGATCGACGACGCCACCTTCCCGAACTACGCCTCCGCGGCCGAGCACGCCGACCAAGGCCAAGGCGTGGGCCGTCGGGCTCAACTGGTACCTGGCGCGGGCCATCAAGCTCGTGGCCGACTACGAGCACACCACCTTCACCGGCGGTGCCGCCACGGGCGATCGCGAAGCCGAAAACTTCGTCGTGACCCGCGTGCAGTACGCCTTCTGACATGCACAATACACGAGGCAACTCGACTCCCATGCGTACTCGACTCGCCGTTTCCGGCTGGTTCGCTCTCCTCGCCTTCCTGGCTGGCGCCGGCCGGTCCCAGGCGCAGGGCGCGCCCAAGCCCGTCACCCTGCTGAACGTGTCGTACGATCCGACGCGTGAGCTGTACGAGGATTTCAACAAGCAGTTCGCCACCTACTGGAAGGGAAAGACCGGCCAGGACGTGACGATCCGGCAGTCGCATGGCGGCTCCGGCAAGCAGGCCCGCTCCGTGATCGACGGCCTCGAGGCTGACGTGGTCACGCTGGCGCTCGCCTACGACATCGACCAGATCTCGGAGAAGGCCGGGCTCCTGCCGGCCAACTGGCAGACGCGGCTGCCGCACAACAGCTCGCCGTACACCTCGACCATCGTGCTGCTGGTCCGGAAGGGAAACCCCAAGAAGATCAAGGACTGGGGCGATCTCGCCCGGCCGGGCGTCTCGGTCATCACGCCCAATCCCAAGACGTCCGGCGGCGCCCGCTGGAACTATCTGGCCGCCTGGGCCTGGGCGCTTGCGGCAGCCCGGCGGCAACGAGGCCACGGCCAAGGAATTCGTCGAGCAAGCTGTACAAGAACGTCCCGGTCCTCGACGCCGGCGCCCGCGGATCCACCACGACCTTCGTGGAGCGGGGCATCGGCGACGTGCTGATCGCGTGGGAGAACGAGGCATTGCTGGCCATCAAGGAGCTGGGCCCGGGCAAGTTCGAGGTGGTGGCGCCGTCGGTCAGCATCCTGGCCGAGCCGCCGGTGGCGGTGGTCGACAAGGTGGCGGGCAAGCACGGCACCAAGGCCGTGGCGCAGGCGTATCTCGAGTACCTGTACACGCCGGCGGGACAGGAGATCGCCGCGAAGAACTTCTACCGGCCCAGGGATCCCGGCGTGGCCGCGAAGTACGCAGGCCGCAGTTTCCCAAGGTGAGTCTCGTGACCATCGACGAGGTGTTCGGCGGCTGGAAGAAGGCGCATACCGCGCACTTCGCGGACGGGGCCTCGTTCGATCAGATCTACCAGCCGGGGCGGTAGCCCCGGCTGCATGTCTACCCCTACGAAGGGATGACGATGCGGCGCAAGTCACGGAGCGTGCTCCCCGGGTTCGGGCTGTCCCTGGGGATCACGTGCACCTACCTGAGCCTGATGGTGCTCCTGCCGCTGGCCACCGTGTTCACGCGGACGGCGGACCTGTCCTGGGCGGAGTTCTGGGGCACCGTCACCAATCCGCGCGTGGTGGCTTCCTACCGGGTGACCTTCGGCGCGTCGTTCGTTGCCGCCCTGGTCAACACCGTCTTCGGCCTGCTGGTGGCCTGGGTGCTGGTGCGCTACCGGTTTCCCGGGCGGCGGCTGGTGGATGCGATGGTGGATCTGCCGTTCGCGCTGCCGACGGCGGTGGCGGGCATCGCGCTCACCACGCTCTACGCCGGCGAACGGCTGGGTCGGGAGCTACCTGGAGCCGCTCGGCATCAAGGTCTCCTACACCTGGCTCGGCATCACGGTGGCGCTCATCTTCATCGGCCTGCCCTTCGTGGTGCGGACGGTGCAGCCGGTGCTCGACGACCTGGAGGTGGAGGTGGAGGAGGCGGCCGCCAGCCTTGGGCGCGCGCCGGTGGCAGACGTTCGTCCGGGTGATCCTGCCGACCGTCGCGCCCGCGCTGCTCACCGGCTTCGCCCTCGCCTTCGCGCGGGCGATCGGCGAGTACGGCT
The DNA here is from genome assembly GCA_963728705.1 of uncultured Gemmatimonadales bacterium. Classification (GTDB taxonomy): domain Bacteria; phylum Gemmatimonadota; class Gemmatimonadetes; order Gemmatimonadales; family GWC2-71-9; genus CAVVWJ01. The sequence goes on along the minus strand of CAVSLY010000025.1, from coordinate 47,232 downwards.
CGGTGGTCTTCATCTCGGGCAACATGCCGATGAAGACCGAGATCGTGCCGCTGCTCATCATCACCAAGCTCGAGCAGTACGACTACGCCGGGGCCACCGCGGTCGCGCTGGTCATGCTGGTCGTCTCCTTCATGCTGCTGCTCGCGATCAACGTGCTCCAGTGGGCGGCCCGGCGCCGCGCGGCGGTCTGAGCCATGACGACCCTCGCCGTCTCCCGGCCGGCCACGACCGCGCCCAGGGCCGTCACCCGCGCCACCGGGGAGTCGCCGGTCGTGCGTTGGACGCTGACCGCCATCGCGCTCATCTTCCTCGCCTTCACGCTGGTGCTGCCGCTCGCGCTGGTGTTCCACCAGGCCTTCTCGAAGGGGCTGGACGGCCTACTGGCGGGCGATCTCGCGAGCCCGACGCGCTGAGCGCGGCGCGGCTCACCCTGCTGATCGCCTCGATCGCGGTGCCGATCAACCTCGTGTTCGGCGTGGCCGCGGCCTGGTGCATCGCCAAGTTCGTCTTTCCGGGGCGGAACCTGCTGATCACGCTGATCGATCTGCCGTTCGCGGTGTCGCCGGTGATCTCGGGCATGATCTTCGTGCTCCTGTTCGGCGCGCACGGCTGGATTCGGCCCCTGGCTGGTCGCGCACGACATCAAGATCATCTTCGCCGTGCCCGGGCATCGTGCTGGCCACGACGTTCGTGACCGCGCCGTTCGTGGCGCGCGAGCTGATTCCGCTGATGCAGGAGCAGGGGACCGAGGAGGAGGAAGCGGCCATCGTGCTCGGCGCCAGCGGCTGGCAGACGTTCTTCCGGGTCACGCTGCCCAACATCAAGTGGGGCCTGCTCTACGGCCTCATTCTCTGCAACGCGCGCGCGATGGGCGAGTTCGGCGCCGTGTCGGTCGTCTCCGGCCACATCCGGGGCGAGACCAACACGCTGCCGCTGCACGTCGAGATCCTGTACAACGAGTACGCATTCGCGGCCAGCTTCGCGGTGGCGTCGGTGCTCACGCTGCTCGCGATCGTCACCCTGGCCCTCAAGACCCTGGTCGAACGGCAGCAGCAGCAAGGCCGCGGCCGAGCCGGCCGCGACCGACGACACCTCTGGAGGGATCATCGCATGAGCATCGAGGTCCGCAATCTGCGCAAGGCCTTCGGCGGCTTCGTCGCGCTCGACAACGTGAGCCTGGACGTGCCCGGCGGCGAGCTGGTGGCGCTGCTCGGGCCCTCCGGGTCGGGCAAGACGACGCTCCTCCGCATCATCGCCGGCCTGGAGCCGGCCGATCAGGGCACGATCCACTTCCACGGCGAAGACGCCACCGACCAGCCGGTGCGCGAGCGCCACGTCGGGTTCGTCTTCCAGCACTACGCGCTGTTCCGGCACATGAGCGTGTTCGAGAACGTCGCGTTCGGGCTGCGGGTCAGGCCGCGGGAGCACCGGCCGTCCGAGTCGGAGATCCGCGAGACGCGTCATGAGCCTGCTGAGCCTCGTGCAGCTCGACGTGCTGGCCAAGCGCCGGCCCGTCCGAGCTCTCCGGCGGGCAGCGCCAGCGCGTGGCGCTGGCCCGGGCGCTCGCGGTCAAGCCCAAGGTGCTGCTGCTCGACGAGCCCTTCGGCGCGCTCGACGCCAAGGTGCGCAAGGAGCTCCGCCGCTGGCTCCGGCGGCTCCACGAGGAGGTGCACGTGACGAGCGTGCTCGTCACGCACGACCAGGAGGAGGCACTGGAGGTCTCCGACCGGGTGGTCATCATGAACGAGGGCCGGATCGAGCAGAGCGGGACGCCGGAAGAGGTCTACGAGCAGCCGGCGACGCCGTTCGTCTACGGCTTCCTGGGCGACGTCAACCTGTTCCACGGGCGGATTCACCAGGGACGGGTGGCCATCGGCGGCGGCCAGATCGACGCGCCGGGCTGGGCCGATGCCCAGGACCAGGCAGGCGTCGCCTATGTCCGCACCTACGAAGTGGAGCTGGGCCCGTCCCCCATGGGCGACTCGTCGCTCGAGGCGGTGGTCCGCCACGTCAGGGCGTTCGGTCCGGTGGTGCGGCTGGAGCTCGACCTCGTCGACGGGGGCCGGACGATGGAGGCGCAGATTCCCAGAGATCGCTTCGAGGCCCTCGCGCTCACGACCGGCCAGCGCGTGTATGTGTCGCCGACGAATGCGCGTGTGTTCCCGCGGAAGGAGGCATCGTGATGGTCGGATCCTTCACGGCGTCCAGAATGGGCCCTCACAGCGGTAGTACAGGACGTGCGTGCGTTCGGCCCCGTCGTCCGGCTGGAGCCGGATGTCGCGGAAGGCGGCCGGACCATTTGAGGCGCAGCTGCCCCGGAACCGTTTCGACGAGCTGGCCCTCACACGGGACAGCTGGTGTACGTGCCTCACCCCGAATTGACACTAGGAGTCTCCTCTGCGGGGCGGGCTTGAAATGAGAACCTTGCGCTTCCCACGTTTCCGGAGACGCCGTCTGGCAACGACAACCCGCGGCGGCTATGTTGGGAAGTGCGAGGATTCGTGACTGATACTAGAAGCATCCAGAACGCCGGACCGCCGCATCCGTGTTGGAGGAGGCCGATCGGTGACTGAGCGCTATTCCCAAGCATCGATGCTCGGCCGGGATGAGACCGTGCAAGAACCCTCGGCTGTCGACCGCCTGCTGGGCCATGTCTTGCGCGGTCATGCGGCACTGGTGAGGGGTCGTGGCGGACGCGGCTTGGGCCTAACCATGGCAATGGTCCGGCGTCTGCGTAGTGGTCACGGTTTATTCTGCGTGGAACTCGACGCCGACTCGCGCTTCATTTTTCCGCTCGGCGATGTGTACTGGACCAATGCGCTCGTGCGTCGTCAGTTCGATTTCGAACCCGATCTCAAATGGCTCCTGCGCCGAGCGAGGGATATGCCTTATGTGATGTTGGATTGCGGCGCGAACATGGGCTACTGGTCGATACTGGCCTCAAGCGCAGCCTTTGGCGGGCATCCGGTCGTGTCGATAGAGGCGTCCCGGTCGACTGTCGAGCTTCTCGTAAACAACGCGAGAGCCAATGACGGCCGCTTCCGCGTCGTTCATCGGGCCGTCGCGTCAACCTCGGGAACCACGGTACAGTTATGGGGTGCGAGGCATGCCGCACGCTCGCTCCGCGACGACTGGAGGCCTGAAGGGAATGGTATGGTCGAGGACGTCGAAACCATCAGCTTGGACGACGCTGCAGCGCTCTACTTTCCGGAGGGCGGCCGTCCGGTGCTGATCAAGCTCGATGTGGAGGGTGTCGAGACTGAGGCGATGATGGGCGCCCGGCGCCTCATCCAAGAAGGCGCACTCGTGGCGTATGAGGACCACGGTAAGGACGCGACACATTCAGCCACCCGTTACGTCCTCGGGCTTGGGGAGATGAGGGTCTGGAGCCTCAATACAGATGAACGACTCATTCCCGTCAAAAGCGTCGACCAGTTGGACGCGATCAAGACGAATCCGATGACTGGCTACAATTTCTTCGCCTATCGGAGTTCTTCGCCATGGGCGCGCCTCTTCTCAGGATCGAACTCGTGATCTCAGCTGTTCCACGGGCGGATTCACCAGAGGTGTGTGACCATCGCGGACGGCCAGGTCGACGCGTGTCCGCCGGGCCGACGCCAAGGCCCAGACGGGCGCGACTTGCGTCCGTACAATAGGAGGTGAAGCCGGGGCTGGCATCGGCAGGGGACTCTTCCCTTCAGGCGGTGGTCCGCCGCATCCGAGCCTTCGGGCCGGTGGTTCGACTGGAGCTCAATCTGGTGGGTGGAGGGCGCTCGATGGAGGTGCGGATCCTGAGGTACGCTTCGATGTGCTCGCGCTCACGACTGGCCAATGGGTGTATGTGTCGGGCACCAACGCGCGTGTTTCCCGGGAAGGAGGCGTCCTGACGCCACCGCATCGTGGCGATTCTACGCGGATCCGGGAGCCGGATCCTTTACGGCGTCCAGAATGAGGGAGGAGTAGGCGAGATCGTCATGCATCGTGCCGGGATACATATTGGCCAGCCGGCCGTTCTTGTTTCGAGGATCAAAACGCTTGGATCGGGTGATAGTGTCGCCCTTCGGGTTTTGGCAATGGAATGCGTTTTGTTCGTCGAAATACTCGTACGGACGACTCGAAAGCCTGGGCGCTCGAACAGAGCCTTGAGCGTCTTATGCGAGTACAGAGCCTTGTGATTCGTCGAATTCCCTCCAGCGTCGGGCAACTTCCCAGAAGTGGGATCTATCGCGTCGGCCTTCACCATATCGACATAACGCGGGGCAGGGAACAGCCCGTCCGGCACGGCGATCCGCAAGGCCGCCCCGGGCTTCAGGTACGTGTGGCACGTCTGCGCTGCCGCGAGTCCTTCCTCACCTGTGGGGGACACGCGTTGACAATAGCCACGACGGCACACCCTTGCCAACGCCCTCGTGCGTCGGCCCTTGAGCGCATATGGCGGGTGTATGTTTCGCCGTCCACCGCGTGCTGGTATCCCAGGATGGGGGGATCGTGACACTTCCGAACTTCATCATCATCGGCGCGGCCAAGGCAGGGACGACGGCGCTGTACTGGTACTTGGCGGAGCACCCTGACGTCTTCATGAGCCGGGTGAAGGAGACATTCTACTTCGCCTATGGCCTGGATGCTGCGGGCAACCTGCTGTACGGCGATCCGGAAGTGCACCGGTTTCCGGTGAGGACCCTGTCCGAATACGAGGCGCTTTTCGCCGACGCGGATGGGGCACTGGCGGTCGGTGAGGCCTCCCCGATTTATCTGGAGTGTCCCCAGGCCGCCGGACGCATCCGGGCGCTCATTCCGGACGCCCGGCTCATTTGCACCCTTCGTCACCCGGTCGATCGGGCCTACTCGGATTACCATATGTACCTGCGGCGGCGCGGCCGGCGGCTCGATCCGGCGCGCGATCTGACCGCGGACGCGGCGTGGGCGCGTCCCGATTCGCGCTGGATGGCGGTCAGCCGGTATCATGAGCAGTTGGCCCGGTACTTCGATCTCTTTCCCCGCGAACAGCTGCACGTCATCCTCTCCGGCGACCTGAAGGGGCATCCCGTGGAGTCCGTGCAGCAACTGTACGGGTTCGTGGGAGTCGACGCGACCTTCACCCCCGACTTCGACACGCCGCACAACGTCGGCGGTATTCCTGTGAGCCCGTTGCTGGAGAAGGTGTTCACCAGTCCTGCGATTAGGACTGCACTTGAGCCCTGGCTTCCCGACCGCGCGGCCAACTGGTTCCGGCGGCTTCGTACGCGAGCCATGCGGAAGGCACCTGTCCTGCCCGCGGATCTCAGAGCGGAGCTCACCGGCCGCTTCCGCGACGACATCCTCCGGACGTCCCAGCTCATCGGCCGGAACTTGGACCACTGGCTCTAAGCGGCGCGCTCCCTGCTCTGCTCGGGGCCCGACCAGGCGGTCCGAACGCCGAAATACCTCCGCAGCGGCGACTGCCACCATCCCGGCTCGATTAGGAACAGGAGCAGAACCAGCACGAAGATGTGAGGGTAGAAATGGTGGCCGGCCGTCACCAGAAGGCCGATCTGAAAGATCACTCCTCCCAGGAAGTAGAGCGGGGCGGTCCGGGGCCGGAGGAGCGAAGTGAAGAAGCCCAGCTCGAAGACCACCGTCCCGATGGACATCAGTATGCACAGCGTGCGGTGCTGGGACATCCAGACACCGAGCGGGATATCCCGCCTGAGCCCATCGGCGAGGAGATAGGCCTGTAGGGTATAGCCATTCATCCATCTGAGCCCACCGAACACCACCTTGGTGAGGCCGGTCGAGAAATACGTCAGCGCCATCAGTGCCCACGCCGTCTTGAGTGGCCACATGGCCATGTCGGACTGATGGGACAGCGCACCCCCGCCGGCCTTGGGCTGACGGAGCAGCGCGTCGATCGACAGGCTGTCACCCGACGGGGCGAAGGGAAGTAGCATGAGCAGAATGCTGAACACCGCCTCGGGATGATGGATGTCGGCGTACGAGTAGAGATGGGCGGTAAAGATCCAGTTGGCGAGGGCGAAGACGAACAGTGACGCCCGCGTGAACAAGCCGATCAGGGCGAGCACGCCCGCGACGACGGTGATCCAGTAGAGGGCGTGGAAGCCGGACGAAGTGAAGAGCACGTCCCGCGGCACGACGGCGGCTACCGCCCGGATGAGCAGCTGAGGGCTGATGAACTCCGAGTTCCTCGTCAGGAGGATGTACTGCTCCGCCATCGACTGCGTCAGCCAGTACAGCTGGGCGGCCACCATGAGGATGCGGCAAATCGCCAGCGGTACGGTGGACGTGGTGGGAAACCAAAAGGCGTTCCAGCGCTCGATCCATCGCTTCACGGGGAGGTACCTCGCGTTGCATCGGCCGGGTCCAGCCAGTAGGCCATGATCGGGTTGTCCTTTCGCACCAGCCCCGAGTCGGTAATCGTGTACCGTTCGACCTCGACTCGGAGCTCGACGAAGGGATCGCTCCGCCCGGTGTTGATCCGCCGGAACAGACGGCGGGCCACAACGGAGTCACCCTTCATCATGGGCGAAAGGAAGTCTCGGCCGAGGGTCGGGCCGCTCACCCCCGTGTGGATCGCCTCGAGCTCCTCTCGGCCGCCGCTCTCGGTGACGGCGATGATGCGGCGCTTGTCAGCCGTGATCGGCCCAGGGCCGCGGGATTCCTTGTACATGCCCCAGACCAGAAAGGGCCACGTGACCATTCTGACGCCGGGCCGTTGAATGGCCGGCACGGCGTGGAGTCCGAGAGCCAGGACGATGAGTACCGACGCCCACAGCTTGGGCTGGCGCATTCAGGGCAATCCCGAGGGGAGGGAGGCAGGCTGAGTACCCGATATCAGAAAGCAGGTAAGTGGAAGCAATATATATGCCTTGCGTCCGCAAGATCAAGAAAGATGCCGGCGCGGCCCTTGGACCCGCCCACTCCGACTCCAGGTTAGATTGTGCGGCATCTATCGCGTCGGCTTGCCGGCAGGGCACGGATCCTGCTCGCTGGTGCCGGGGCCGTCCGCCGCTCGAGAGTGCGCGGCCCTTCGGACCGGCGACCATTCATGGCTGAAGCTCACGCGGGGGCGACGACGCGCAGATGACTCAACCGAACAAGCCGATCATCATTGTAGGTACCGGCCGTTGCGGTTCGACGGTTTTTCACCGGCTCTTCGCCAATCACCCGAACGTCATGTGGCTCTCAGGCTTCTGCGATCGGTATCCGACCCGGCCGCATTGGAACCGTCGCGCCGTCACGGCGATGGGCAATCCCGTGCTTCGCCGCCTGCTCGGGCGGAGGATTCAGCCGGGCGAATGCTACTGGTTCTGGGACAAATACGCCTACGGATTCGCCGAGCCCTGCCGAGACTTGGTGCGATCGGACGTGAGCGTTCGAGTCAGGAACCAGGTCCTGGCGGCCATGGGAACCATGCTCACCCCCGCGCGCCATCGCCTCCTGCTCAAGATCACGGGCTGGCCACGCCTCGGCTATCTCGACGAGATCTTCGAGGACGTCAGATTCGTCCACCTGATTCGCGATGGCAGGGCGGTAGCCAGCTCCCTTCTGCATGTCGACTTCTGGCGCGGTTGGTACGGCCCACAGGGCTGGCGGGCGGGGCTGCTCTCCCCCGAGGACCAGGCCACCTGGGACGCGTACGACCAGTCCTTCGTCGCGCTGGCGGGGCTCGAGTGGCGCATCCAGATGCGAGCCATGGACGCGGCCCGGAAGGCCGTGGACGCAGCGCGGTTCCTGGAGGTCAGGTACGAGACATTCTGCGAACAGCCGATGGAAACCTGCCGCCAGGTACTCGAGTACGCGGAGCTGCCTTCGTCCGCCGCATTCGAGCGCGCGATTGCCGCGACACCAATCAGGAATGCGAGCCATCGCTGGCGGGAAGGCCTGACGGCGGCGCAGCAGCAGGTGCTCGACGACCTCCTGCAGGAAGACCTGCGTCGCTACGGGTATGAGGCAGCGCCGTCGGCTCGGCAGATCCCCGGCGCCGTGGGGCGCTGACAAGCATGTCATCCGACGGCACTGGCGCGCGGCCGGCGTCGGTGGGCGCTCCTCAAGGGCTGACCCGACAGGCCATCGGCGGCATGGCGTGGACCTTCTCCGGCACCGGCGTGCAGGTGGCGGTCCAGTTCGTCGCCATCATGGCGTTGGGACGCCTGCTCACGCCGGCCGAGTTCGGGCTCATGGCGGCCGCCAACGTGATCGTCGGTATCTCGCAGATCGTGTCCCAGGTTGGAGTCGGACCGGCGATCATCCAGCAGCAGACGCTGACGCCCGTTCACGTACGCGTGGCCGTCACCCTCTCCGTTGCCTTCGGATCGCTGCTCGGCATTCTGGTGTTCGTCGAGTCGCCGGCGATCGCCGCCCTCTACCGTATCCCCGCTCTCGAGCCGGTCCTGCGGGCAGTCGCGTTCATGTTTCCGCTCAACGCGCTGAACACGGTGGGTCTGTCCCTGCTGACCCGGCAGCTGCGGTTTCGGCTGTACGTCATGCTGGACGCGGGGTGCTACATCCTGGGCTACGCCTGCGTAGGTGTCTTTCTCGCGTGGCGAGGGTACGGCATCTGGGCACTCGTCACCGCGAGCATCGCGCAGGTGGCGCTGCGCACCGTGGGCATGTACCTCGCTACGAGGCATCCTGTACGGCCCAGCTTCGATCTGCAGGCCTCCCGGGAACTGGTGGGCTTCGGCCTCGGCCATTCGATGGCCCAGGTCGGCAACCTCATTTCGCAGCAGGGCGACAATATCGTGGTCGGCCGCTGGCTCGGACCGGCGGCGCTCGGCATCTACGGCCGAGCGTACGGCTTGATGGTGATGCCCGCCTTTGCCTTCGGCCAGATCGTCAACCGCGTTCTGTTTCCGATCATGGCCCAGGTCAAGAACGAGCGCCACCGACTGATCACTGCCTATGAACGCGGCGTGGCCGTCGTTGCCTTCATCGCGCTTCCGATCAGCGCGTTTCTCTGGGTCATCGCTCCGGAGTTCATATCGCTCGTGCTCGGCCCGGCATGGGGCGAAGTGGTGCTGCCGTTCCGTCTGTTCTCGATAAGCCTCATGTTTCGTATGGGCAGCAAGATCAGCGATGCCTGCATCAAGGCCGCTGGAGCGGTCTATGCCTGGGCGGCGCTCCAGTTTGCCTACGCGGGGCTGGTCGTGACCGGCGCCCTCGTCGGGCAGCAGTGGGGCGTGAGCGGCGTGGCGGTATTCGTGTCACTCGCGATGTGTTCCGACTGGATCCTGATGGTCGCCCTCGGCCGAAAGGTGACCGGCCTCACGTGGACGCGGTTCGCTGCCGCTCACGCCTCCCCGGTTGCTCTGGCATTCGTGATCGGCGCCGGGGCGATCCTCGGGGCCGAGGCCGGCCGGTCGGGCCACCTGGGAAATGCCCTGATAATTCTGTGTGCCGGACTCGCGGCGGTCATGCCCGCTATCGCCGCATCACGGCTTTTGCCCGGACTCTTCCTCGGGCAACACGGCACATGGGCCTTGGGGCAGGCAGAGGCGTTGCTGCGTCGTAGATTCGCCAGGCGCCCTGGTGGCCAGCTTCCGGAAATCGAAGAGCTCGCCCCTCTCGGAGAAGGGAGTCGCGTGCCCGAATGACGACAGTCGCGTACGTGGCCCTTTGGGTGTTCGTCTTCGTCGTACCATGGGAGTTGCTTGCCTCCCTGCCAGGCGTCTCCATCGTCGCCCGCGTCACTGGTGCGATTGCACTAGGGCTCACGATGCTCGCCATCGTGATTCACGGACGGGTCCGGCGCTGGCGGATCTTCCACGCTGCAGCGTTGGTGTTCGTGATCTGGGCGGGGGTCGGCGCCTGGTTTTTCAACGTCGGCGGCATCCCCAAGAAGTTGTACACCTTCGTGCAGCTCTTCCTCGTCCTGTGGATGATGTGGGAGCTCGGTGCCACGCAGAAGCGCATACGAGGTTTGATCGCAGCGTATGTGTTCGGTTGCTGTGTGCCTGCGATCGCCACGATCGTTCTTTACCTGCGGGCAGGCGACACGCTGAGACGGTTTTCGGCCGGCGGTCACGACCCCAACGACCTGGCCATGACTTTCGCACTGGCCGTGCCGATCGCCTGGTACCTGGCCCTGACCACCCGAGGGCCTCTTCTCCGGTGGCTCTTCCGCGGATATCTGCCGCTCGGGTTGCTCGCGACCGCTCTCACGGGCTCGCGCGGCGGCGTGTTGGCTTCAGTGGTCGCGCTCTTGGTGATCCCGCTGACCATGCGACTGTCGGTCGGAAGGCTGGTGGGGGCGGTTGCATCTTTGGGCCTGTGCGGCGCGCTCTTGGTGGTGTACGTCCCTACGAAGGTCATGGCGCGGCTCAGCACGACCGGAACTGAAATCGAGGACCAGAGGCTCGGTGGTCGCTTTACCCTCTGGAGGGCTGGAGCGCACGCGTTTGTTCACCGGCCGGTAATGGGCTACGGAGTCGGAGGCTTCGTGCGGTCGATCACACCCGAGCTGGGGGACCGCGCGCAGGTTGCCCATAATTCCTTTCTGTCGGTGCTGGTGGAGGAGGGCCTGATCGGGTTGTGCCTCTACACGACAATGCTCTTCTCGGTGTACGCCTCCATCCGTCGCCTGCCACGGCTCGAGCGACGATTCGCATTGGTCATGTTCGCAACACTCTTGGCCGCGATGATGCCCCTCACGTGGGAGGATCAGAAGGCGGCCTGGCTGATCATGGGGATTCTCATCGGATTGTCCGGGCTGTATTACGCCGAGCCGCGACCGGCCACGGTCCCGCATCTCGCTCGCCGGCCCGCTCCCGCTCCGAGCCGGCAGGAAGTCGTACGCGCCGCGGTGCCGAGGACCGTCACCGCCCGAGCGGAGGCGCGACCTCGTAGCATGGAGCACGACGGATGAGAATTCTGTTCCTGTCGACGAGCATGGGAATGGGTGGGGCGGAGAGCCAACTCCTGGTCGCCGCTCAGGACCTTCAGGCCCGCGGACACGATATTCTCGTCGTCTCGCTTACACCGCTTGGCTCGATGGGACTGAAAGCGCGCGCGTCGGGCATCGCCACCGAGTCACTCGAGATGCGCCGAGGCATTCCGGACCCTCGAGGGCTGGCGCGTCTGATCCGCATCGCCAGGGCGTGGCAACCGAACGTTCTCCACAGCCATATGGTCCATGCCAATCTGATGGCCCGTGCGCTCCAACTTGTGGCGCCGGTCCCGGCCCTGATCTCCACCATCCACAATATCTACGAAGGCAATGGGCTGCTGATGGCCGGGTATCGCTTGACTAATCGCCTGGTCGACCGAATGACCATCATCAGCCAGGCCGCGGCCGAGCGGTTCATCCGGGAGCGAATCATTCCGGCAGATCTGCTCCGCGTCGTTCCCAACGGCGTCGATCCGGAGCTGTACAGGCAGCCCGTGGAAGTCCGAGACGGCCTGCGGCGGGCATTGGGGCTTGGTGGGGAGTTCGTGTGGCTCGCGGTAGGACGGTTCGAGACGGCGAAGGATTACCCCAACATGCTGCGGGGGTTCGCCAGTGTCCGCGAGCGACATCCGGAGGCCGTCCTCCTGCTTGCGGGACGCGGGGCGCTCCAGAGCGAGACGGAATCGCTCGCGCGTGAACTGGAGGTCGGCCCCGCCGTTCGGTTTCTCGGTGTCCGGGACGATGTCGCGGCGCTCCTCAGCGCCGCGGACGGCTACCTGATGTCCTCCGCATGGGAAGGGATGCCGATGGTGCTACTCGAGGCTGCGGCCGGTGCACTGCCCGTCGTCACGACGAGGGTGGGCGGCACCGCCGAGGTCGTCCTGGACGGGGAGAGCGGATATCTGGCCCCGCCCGGCGACAGCCCGGCGCTGGCATCGGCGATGCTGCGGCTGATGAATCTGAGCGAGGCCGAGCGGCGCGCGCTGGGCGAGCGAGGCCGGGAGCACATTCGGACGAATTATGGTCTCCACCGGGTGGTGGAGCGATGGGAGGAGCTGTACCGCGAGGTGTTGGCTGAAAAGGCTAGGACGTAATGGCAGCAGGACCCCCACCTTCGGGTGAGCGTCGAGGTACTCCACCTGCAGCCGCAACCGCTCGGGCAGGGTCACCTCGGATCCTTCATGTCTCGAAGCGCGTTCCGGACAGGAAGGCAACGCATGCCGGCGGAGTCATTAGTGGCTACTACTTCGATGCGATGACCCGGTGGGCAGTGTGCGACCTCGTGGCGCTTCAAACACCTTCTGACAACGATGTCAAGCTCAATGGTGCTCGAACGGTGCACCTGGTTCGCTCGACCGTTGACGAGCAGGATGCTGCGACCGTTCTCGGTCTCGTGGCACGTGCTCGCGCGTATGTCAAGCTCGGCGCTTGCGCCCTTCTCAACGCGCGTCGAAACCAGCCCGACATCGTCCTTGTCGAGTGGTCAGCGCTCGGTCCGATCGGGATGATGCTGCGGCTGCTCTGCCGGCAGCGCATCGTTCTCATCTGTCATGACCTGTACTACGACCGCCTCGGTGCAGACATCTCAACCGGCGCAGCGCCCCGATGGGCCCCTGCCGTGCTCCGGGGGATACGTGCCCTCGAGCTCGCAGGTGTTCGCGCTGCACTGGGCGTGATCTGCTTCGACTATCGCACCAAGGCACTTATCGAGCGTGATGCGGGAGTCTCCAGTGTGCTCGTACTACCCCCGGTGTTCAATCTCTTCACGCGCGATTCACGTGAAAAAGATGGAATGATGCTGTTCTGGGGAAACATGTCACGGAGCGTCAATGCGCGGAGCGCTGCGTGGTTCGTCGACCACGTCTTGCCCCAGATCGTCGACAAAGTCCCAGATGCGCACCTCGTGATTGCTGGAGCCGACCCCCCACCAGAGTTGCGTGCGCGCAAGTCGCAGCACGTCAGTGTTACGGGGTTCGTCGAGGATCCATCGGCTATCGTTGGCGCGACGCAGGTCATGGTCGTTCCACTCAGAAGTGGCGCCGGGATCAAGATCAAGGTTCTCGAGGGACTTGCTTCGGGCATTCCCGTCGTGGCGAACGGCGTGGCGATGCAGGGGATACGCGGCGTGGACGGAGAGCACTACCTCCACGCCGAGACGGCGAGCGAGTTCGCATCGTGTGTCATCCGACTGCTGCAATCGGCGCCTCTTCGCGCCCGACTCGCCTCGAACGGCCGGGCGCTCATCGCTGAGCATTTCCGACGTGATAGCGCCGCAGAGGACCAGGAGGCCTTTCTACGTTCCGTAGCTGCATCGCCACGCCCAAACCGGTGGGGCGGCGTTTTGGCGGATCGCCACTCTCAGTGCAGAAAGAGTCCTGGATGATTTCAAAAAATGCTTCAGACGCTACTCGACGGTTGGGGCCTAGCAAGGCGCCTGTCCAAATTCGGACAGGCAGCTAGCCACAGGTAGTGCCAGTGCAACGTGTCACGGAGCACTCGCCTTAGCGAGGCGAGAAGACCCGAACGCGTGAGTCCCGGCTAGCCAGCTCACGCAGGATCTCGGGCGTGCGGTCCTGTGACCCGTCAGCGACAAGGATCCACGCGAAGTCCTGGAAGGTCTGTCCGAGGATGCCGGGGATCGCCCGATCGACGTACGGCTCCCCATTGTAGACAGTGGTCACCACGCTCACTTTCGGCGTCACGAGGCGGCGTTCCGGTCGGATGGGTGGAGGGCTCGGGCTGGCCCGGGTTGGGTGCCAGTCGCGAACACAGGAGGGGCTGGCGCCGGCGCGGCACTCTCGATGACCCTGAGATAGTGGTCGACCGACGCATCACGGGTGAATGGAAGGAGCGCGTCGGTCGGGATCGCGCTCGCCGGCCGCTCCAGCGCCTCCAGCGTCGCGGCCGCCAAGGCAGCCGCATCACCTACAGGGACCAAGCCTCCCAGACGACCGTCCTGGAGGATCTCTCTCGGGCCGCTGGGGCAGTCCGTGGACACCACCCGTGTTCCCGCCGCCAGCGCCTCGATCAGGACGGTGGGCAGTCCTTCCCAGGCGGATGACAGCACGAACACCGCCGAGCCCGCCATGTAGGCCAGGGCATTGTCCTGGAAACCGGGAAGCGCCATGTCGTCCGCCACTCCAAGCTCGCGTGCCAGGGCCTCGATCGCGGGCCGGTCCGGCCCTTCCCCCAGAATGACCAGGCGGGCGGGCTGCCGGCGACGAACCTCAGCGAACGCCCGCACCAGGTTGCAGAAGTCCTTCTGTCCGGTGAGGCGCCCGACACCGAGGATGACAGGCGGCTGTCCCGGCGCCAACCAGGGATGGTCGGGCGCCTGCCGTGCGAGTGCCAACATGGCCGGTGTGATCACCGGGTTGTAAACCACTTCGATCCGGTCCCTGGGCAGTCCGGCCGTGCGAGCCAGATCGTCAGCCGCCCCGCGCGAAACGGCCACGATCGTCGTGGCCCACGGGTAAAACGTGCGCAACAAAGGCGGCCACAGTTTGCCGACAAGGCGGCTCTGGCGTTGAGTCTCCTGCGAGAGGGTGTTGTGCTCCGTGACGATCAACGGGGCGACTCCGCCCGCCAGCTTGGCCGCCCAGATCGCAACCAGGTTGGCGTGGCCCATGGACGAGATCAGGACCCGGGGCCGCTCGCGGCGCAGGTAACCGGCCAGCGGAACGAGGCTCCGGAGCACCCGAGGCGCTCGGAGATCCACCAGCCGCACCGTCGGGGGCACCTGGTCGAGAAGTGGCCCCTCGGCCGCTGCGAGTACGAGGTCCACCCGGATCCCGCGCTCGGTGATCCCCTGCGCCAGGTTCACAACCACCCGTTCGGCGCCACCCCCGACGAGCGAGGGCAGGAAGAAGGCGATGGCGCCTTCGGTGCTCACGCCGGCCGTGGAGGGGAGGCTGGAGGGCACCGGTAGATCTGCAGATAGTTCTGGCGGAAATCCAGGCGGCCCACACCGATGGTGCTCCGAAGCTGACAGTTGCTGTAGATCCAATCGTTCATGCTACCCAGCTTCGGGTTGGTTCTGAGGGCGTGCGACGGGGCCGGCGTGACGATCCACAGCGACCCTTCCCCGCCGGTCTGTTGCAGCGTGTCTCCGGCGCGGGCGAGGCGTACTGGGTCGGCAACGAGGCGCCGCACTTGCCTCCCAGGCAGATAGTGCGCCACCACTTGCGGCTGGTCCGAGAAGAGCACATCCCCCGGTGCCATGCGCTCATCGAGCCAACGTGCCGCGCCCCGGAAGTCATATCGCTTGCCATCGCGGTATTGGGAGATCAACGTCGGGGCACCCGCGGCGAATATCATGAACCCCACCGCAGCCGAAAGCAGCCACCGAGGGCGCAGGCCCGTCTCGACCCCGATGAGCCGATCCAGGAACACACCTGTCCCGATGAACAGGGCCGGCATGGTGGGGATCAGATAGAAGATGGACACCGCGGTCCGAATCTGGACCAGGAAAATAAAGGCGGCGGGAAAGACGAGCAGGCATGCCATCAGGAGGGCCAGGGACCGGGTACGCTCCTGCCACCACAGCATGAGGATGCCCAGCAGGCCGGCCAGTACGAGCGGCGGCGTGAGGTTCTGCAGATAGACCAACAGCAGGGCGAGCTGCCTTATCCCTTGCCCACCGGGAGTGTGGAGCAGGAATTCGCCGCCCCGCTCGCTCACCGGCACCTGGTCATGCGCGTGGATCCACGACTGGAGCATGGGGACAAATCGCATCGCGATGATCACGGCCAGGATCACCGCGACGAGAGCGGTCCACCGAACGCCTTTGCGGCCCCACAGCTCCGCGAGCCGGTCGCGCTTCGCGTAGGTCACAATGGTCCATGCGCCCAGCCCGCCCAGCAGCAGCACGGAGACCGGGTGTGCCAGGGCCGCGAGCACGGCGGTCACCGACCCCAGCGCCAGCATGCGACCGTTGCCGTCTCGTATTCCCAGGTAGAGCGCGTAGGGATAGATGCACGAGAGGAGGAACACGAGCGTCCAGTAGCGGCCGAACTGTGAGTACGTGATGAGCAGCCCGCTGGTGGCGACGAAGAACGCGCCGATGAGCGCGGCCCGCGTGCCCACGATTCGCCGGGTCATGGCGTAGAAAACCGGAATGGTGAGCACGCCGCTGATCGCCGGCAGCAGCCGGATTCCGAACTCGTCGAGCGGCCGGAACGGATAGACCACGTAATGGTTGAGAAAGTACATCAGCGGCCGTGGGTTGCTGAGGCTCAGCACCAGGGAATCCCGCAGCATGAAGACTTCGTCGCTCTCCATCCCCCAGTTTCCGAGCCGATAGAACCGGAGGCCGAAGGCTAGGAGCGTCAGACCCGCGAGAATGATCACGGGCGTCAGTCCTTCCGCCTGCGGCGCGCCGCGCTCCCGTTCATCCACACGCATGACGACCTCGGGTCGGAGAATTGCCCGCGCAACTGCTGCCGTGAAAGGAAGCAAGGGACCGTGCGTTCGGGAATGTCAGAATGTAGCAGGCAACCGGTGACGGCGCTGCGTGCAGCTGGGGGTTACCACCCGCCGCGGCGGAGGAGGACGACGGGGATGGTCTTGAGCATGATGAGCAGGTCTTCGCGCAGGCTCTGGCGGCGGATGTACTCGAGGTCGTAGCTCACCTTGGTGCGCACGTCGTCGATCGAGCGGTCGTAGTGGTGGTTGATCTGCGCCAGCCCGGTGATGCCCGGCTTGGCCCGCTGGCGCAGCGGATACTCGGCGATGTGGCCCCGGAGCTCGGCGAAGATCGTCGGCCGCTCGGGCCGGGGCCCGACGATGTTCATCTCGCCCTTGAGCACGTTGAGGAGCTGCGGCAGCTCGTCCAGCCGGTACTGGCGCAGCAC
Source organism: uncultured Gemmatimonadales bacterium (assembly GCA_963728705.1). Classification (GTDB taxonomy): domain Bacteria; phylum Gemmatimonadota; class Gemmatimonadetes; order Gemmatimonadales; family GWC2-71-9; genus CAVVWJ01. The sequence goes on along the minus strand of CAVSLY010000025.1, from coordinate 30,498 downwards.
CCGGCCGAGCGGGGTGACGCGGGGGTCCTGCTCCTGGGCCCAGACGGCGGCGCCGGCGGCCTCGGCATCGACCCGCATCGTGCGGAACTTGTAGATCGTGAAGACCCGGCCGCCGAGGTCATGGGTGCGGCGGTGGTTGACGGGCCCGGCGTCCGGCAGGCGGCGGTCGAGCCCGACCCGCTCCTGCAGGTAGAACACCGGCCCGCGCGAGGTGAGCTTGATCAGCACCGCCAGCAGCAGAAAAACCGGCAGCAGGGAGACGACGGCGAGAAGGGCGAGCAGGAAATTGAGCGTGCGGGTGGGCCACTCGACGCCTACGGGGGCCTCGGCCAGCGACGCGCCGTCGGGCGTGTCCTCACGGCTATCGGTCCAGGGACTCGGGTCCAGACGTCCGGCGTCGCCGTTGGCGCGCTCCAACAGGGCCTCCATCCATCGCATCACAGGGTCGTCCATTGCTGGGTCGCTGGGTGCTCCGAAATGGCCCGTCCCGTCATGGTCGACGAGTGGCCGCATTGTCGCTGGGAATGCGGCCGAAGCGCACCGGCCGCAGTCGGAAATTTTGCACGATCTATGCCCGTAGACAACTTCCTGAATTGCATCTATTTGCACCTTTTTAAGCGATTGCGTCCCAATGGCTTGCACCTGCCTGGCAGGGGGTGGGTGTTGCCGCCCACTACCCCCTGTGTGGTGAGCCGCCCACACGCAAGTCGCGACGCGCTACAGCGTCAGGCACGAAGGGCCCACCAGCGCACGAACAGGACGGTACCCACGGCCAGCAACAAATGTGTCACGCCTGAAGTCGTCACACCGCCAAAAATGAGGAACGCCCAGGCCACGAGGGCGACCATCGACACGATCAGTGTCAGTTGTGGCAACATGCGGACCGCTCCTCGGCTTAGTTGATTCTCCAGATGCACGTTCCTATCTTACTCGACGCGGGAGCGGGGAGCCACATTATTGAGCCAACAGGTCCAGTGATGGGTCCGAATGCCGTGGCCGATGTCATGCCCCCCGGGGGAAGACAGGAGTCAGGGTGAGGGCGCCGCAGGTTCTCATTGGGCTTCAATAATCCTCCTCGTTGCCGTACCACCGTGCGCCGGCTGGAACTTCCAGCCGGCGCACGTGTCTGTTTCACCTGCCTTGACCTTGCTCCGGGCCCCCGCCTTCTTCAGGCCAGGCCCTGTCACTGGAACGGTCCATGCCGCGATGCAGAGTGACGCGGCGCGTGCACTTCAATGCCGCGCACCGTCTGCACAACCCCGCCGCCACGGATGCGTGGAACCAGGCGACGTACGGGGAGTGCAACAACCCGAACTTCCACGGGCACAACTACGAGCTGGATCTATCCGTCGAGGGGGAAATCGACCCGCGAACCGGGTACGTCATGGACCTGAACCACCTCAAGCAACTCGCGCAGGAGCGGCTGCTCCGGCACCTGGACCACAAGAACTTGAACCTCGACGTCCCCTGGTTTCGGGACCTGGTCCCGACGTCCGAAAACATCGCCCTGGTCTGCTGGCGGGAGTTGCGTGGGGCGCTCCCGCCCGACCTCACGCTTCGTCTCCGGTTGTGGGAAACGCCGAGGAACTATGTCGACTACGAAGGGGACTGAAGGCGCGCCGTTCGCCGCCCAGATCCGCGACGTGCTGGCCGCACTGGGAGAGGATACCGGTCGGGACGGGCTCGTCAAGACACCGGAGCGGGTGGAGGCATCGCTCCGCTTCCTCACGCAAGGGTACCACATGTCGGTGGCGGATGTCATCGGCGACGCCGTGTTCGCCGAGACCCACCAGAGCATGATCATGGTGCGGGACATCGAGCTCTATTCGCTCTGCGAGCACCACCTGCTGCCGTTCTTCGGCCGGGCCCACGTCGCCTATATCCCGAACGGCAAGATCCTGGGGCTCTCCAAGGTGGCCCGCATCGTCGACCTCTTCGCCCGGCGGCTGCAGGTACAGGAGCGGCTCACCGACCAGATCGCCGACGCCATCATGGACGTCCTCGCACCCAGCGGCGTGGGCGTGGTCATCGAGGCGGCCCACTTCTGCATGATGATGCGGGGCGTGCAGAAGCAGAACTCGCGCACGGTCACGAGCGCCCTGCGCGGTATCTTCCGGGACGACTCCAAGACCCGAGTCGAGTTCCTCCGGCTCGCGCACGGGGGGCATTCCTCCGAGTGACCGCCCTCGCCGGCCGCGTCGCCCTGGTGACGGGCGCGTCCCGCGGGATCGGGGCGGCGACGGCCGAGGCACTGCGGAGGGCGGGCGCGCGCGTGGTGCGTGTCTCGCGCGCCTTGCCGCCGGGAGAGGATTTCCTGGACGTGGCGGCCGACCTCACCGACCCCGCCCAGGTAGAGACGCTTGCCGAGCGCGTGCGGCGGGATGTCGGCCCGCCCGACCTGGTGGTGAGCAATGCCGGCGGCTTTCTGCTGCGTCCGCTCGAGCAGACCACCATGGCGGACTTCGACGCCCAGGTCGCCATCAACCTGCGGGCGGCGTTCGCCGTGGCCCGCGCCTTCCTTCCGATGCTGAGGGACGCGGGGCGGGGGACCTTTGTCATGGTCGGCAGCGTGGCCGATCACGTCGGCTTTCCCGAGAACGCCGCCTACGCCGCCAGCAAGTACGGTCTCCGCGGGCTGCACGAGACGCTCCTGGCCGAGTTCCGGGGCACTGGCGTGCGGCTCACGTTGATCTCGCCGGGGCCGACTGACACCGACATCTGGGCGCCGTTCGATCCGGACCGACGCGCAGGATTCCCCCGCCGCGACGAGATGCTCCGCCCCGCAGACGTCGCGGACGCGGTGGTGTTCGTCGCCACCCGTCCGCCCCATGTGCTCGTCGATTGGCTCCGGCTCGGCCCGATCTGACTCACCTCATCCCGATGCGACCCGCATGAACGCACGCCACGCAGCTCTCACCGCGCTCTCCGGCTTCGTCCTCGCCGCCGGCTCGCTCTCGGGCCAGGCCAAACCTGCGCCGACCACCGTGCCCCCTCTGCCCGACAGCGCCGGCTGGGGTGTGCACGTGCTGGCCGTCAAGCGTGACCCGGGAGGCACGCTCTGGGTCGGGACGTACGGGCAGGGGATCTACCGCCTGCCGGTCGGGGCGGCCGCCTGGGAGTCGATCAAGCACGATACCACCGCGACGTCGATCTCCATGGACTTCGTGCAGGCCATCGCGTTCGGAGCACGCGGGGAAGTCTGGTACGGCACGGTGGGGAACGGCTGGGGGCTTTCCCTGGACGGCGGGCACACCTGGCGGAACTGGACCTACGACCAGCTGGGGCCGGAATGGCAGTACGTGATCCCCGACGGGATCGCCGTCCGCGGTGACACGACCGTGGTGGCCACGGCCGACGGGCTCCAGATCACCACCGACGACGGCGAAAACTGGACGGCGATCGGCGACCCGGTCGGCCCGCCGGCCCGCGGTCCGGCCGACACCGCGCTGCCGCTCCTCACCAACGAATATGTCCGCCGGCTCGCTCCCGACCGCCGGGGGTGGAACGTCACGACGCTGCGCGGTAACCAGCGGCTGGTGCACACGGCCGAAGGCTGGCGGTCGCAGCCGCTGGCGGCGGCCGCCTTCCCGCCGGTCAACGCCATCGTGATCGACCGTCAGCAGTTCCGCGGCACCCGTTGCGGGCTCCGGCCGAATACCGATACGCTGCCCTGCCTCCGCCGCACCGCGCCCGCCGCCGGCGCGCCCAAGGATCCGCTCACGGTCTGGCTTCGCCGGCCGATTGCCCGGACGGACAACGCGTACATCGATCAGACCTATCGCTACGGCTCGACCATGGGCGGATTCTTCCAGCAGCACCAGGGCGTCGAGTTCAACAATCCCGATGGCACGCCGGTCATGGCCGCGCTCGAGGGAAAGGTGGTCTACGCCGGGCCGGCCGAGGCCGGGGCGCGAACGGTGGCCATCCGCCACGACACGACGGTGACGGCGGGCGGCACGCGGTTCCGGCTGTACTCCATCTACTACCACAACTCGTCGCTGGCGGTGAAGGTGGGCGACCGGGTCAAGACCGGGCAGGTGATCGCCCGCGTCGGCAATACCGGCCGGGCCACGAACGACCATCTGCACTTCGAGCTCGCGGCGTCGCCGACCGACTCGATCGGCGCCGTCGTCGATTCGCTGCAGCGCTTTCCGCCGTACACGGTCAATCCCGAGCTCTGGCTCGAGCCGCTCCCCGGCACGGGCATCGTCGCGGGGCAGGTGTTCGATGCGAGCGGGGCGCCGGTGCCGCAGGCGCGGATCTTCGGGCTCGCCAAGCGCGACCCGATCGAGACGCCATTCTCGTACGTCGAGACGTACGGCGACAAGGCGCATAGCCATCCGCTCTACGGCGAGCACTTCGCGGTGACCGACGTGCCGGAGGGCAGCTATACGGTGGGCACCGACATCGGCGGGAAGAAGGTTTTCCGGAAGGTCGTCGTCGAGCCGGGGAAGCTCACCTGGGTGGTCTTCAAGCCCTGATGTTCATCGAGCTCACCGACCACCTCCGCTGTCCCGCCGATCACGACGAGGCTTTTCTGGTGCTCCTGCCCGACCAGGTCGAGGGGCGCTCCGTGCGGACCGGCGTCCTGGGCTGTCCGGTGTGCGACCGACGGTTCGAGCTCCACGACGGTGTACTGGACACGGGCGACGCCCCGTCGCAGGCGGCAGGCACCGACCCCGGCAAGCTGACCGCGGAAGCGTTGGCATCGCTGGCGGGTCTCGGCGGTCCGGGCGGCTATCTCGTGCTGGTGGGTCCGCCGGCAGCCGTGTGGCGCGACGTGGCGGCGGTGGTGCCCGGGGTGGCCCTGGTGGCGATCAATCCGCCGGCCGAGGTGGTGGACGAGGCGGGGATTAGCGTGCTGCGAGGAGGGCGCCTGGCGCTCAAGACCAGCTCGATGCGGGGTGTGGTGCTGGGGCAACCCTACGGTGGCGCTCCGGCGTGGGCGCGGGAGGCCGCGCGCGTCGTGTTGCCTGGGCTGCGGATCGTGGGCGAGGGCCCGGATCCCGATCCCGAAACCATCGACCTGATGGCGAGCGCTGGAGGAGTCTGGGTCGGCACCCGCCGCCGCTGACCGGGCGTGGCGTCAGCCCTCGTGCGGCTCGGCATAGAGCGCTTCGATGGCCGCCTGGTGCCGCTCCTCCACGATCCGCCGCCGCACCTTGAGGGTGGGCGTGAGCTCGCCGCCTTCCACGCTGAAATCCCTGGGCAACAGCAGGAACTTCTTGGGCATCTCGAACTGCGCGAGGTCGCGGAGTGTCTTCCGGACCTCGCGCTCGAGCTTGGTATGCACCTCCGGCAATTTACAGAGGGGCTCCATTTCGCTTGCCGCCAGTCCGTGCCGCGCCGCCCAGGCCTTCAGGGGCTCCGCGTTGGGTACCAGCAGCATGATCGGGAACGGCCGCCGGTCGCCGAGCATCACGGCGTTGCTCACGAACTTGCTGGACTTGGCAAGGTTCTCGATCGGCTGTGGGGCGATGTTCTTGCCGCTGGCGGTAACGATGAGATCCTTCTTGCGGTCGGTGATCTTGAGATAGCCGTCGGCATCGAGCAGCCCGATGTCGCCGGTGTGGAACCAGCCGTCGGGGTCGATCGCGGCGGCGGTGGCGTCGGGCTTCTCGAAATACCCACGCATGACGTTGGGGCCGCGCGTGACGATCTCGCCGTCCGGCGCGATCCGGATCTCGACGCCGGGAATCGGCCGGCCCACCGTGCCCAGCCGAGTGTGCCCGAAGGTGTTCACCGCCATCACCGGCGACGTCTCCGTCAGTCCGTACCCTTCGAGGATGGGCATGCCGGCGGCGAAGAAGAACTTGGCGATCTCGGGGGAAAGCGGCGCGCCGCCGGAGATGAAGAAGCGGATCTGTCCGCCAGTCCGCGCGCGCAGCTTGGCGAACACCAGCCGGTCGGCCACATGCCGCTGGAGCGCCAGCATCGCGGGCACGGGCACGCCCGCGAGCGTCCGCTCCACCCAGGTCTCGCCCACACGTCGGGCCCAGGCGAAGATCCGCCGCCGGGGAGCCGGGCTCGCCCGGACGGCATCGAGCACGCGAGAGAAGATCTTCTCGTACAGCCGCGGCACCGAGGCCATCATGGTCGGCCGGAGCTCCTTCATGTCCGCCGCGACCGTGTCGATGCTTCCGGCGTAGTTGATCACCACGCCGGCGTGGAACATCGAGTAGTGGCCGAACATTCGCTCGAAGATGTGGGAGAGCGGCAGGAACGAGAGGCACTCGTCGCCCTCGCGGAACGAGAACAGCCCGACGCAGGTGGTGACGTTCGAGGCGATGTTGCCGTGCGTCAGCATCACGCCCTTGGGATCGCCCGTCGTGCCCGAGGTGTAGATCAGTGTGGCGAGGTCATCGGGTGCTGCAGCGAGCGCGTGGGCGCGCCAGTCCGGGTGGCGGGCGAGCGCCGCCCGCCCGCAGGCCAGCAGCTCGTCGAAGGGGAGGACGTCCGGGCCCCGCGCGTCCGCGTCGAGCGTGATCACATGGCGGAGCGCCGGCAGGTGCTCGCGGATCGAACGCAGCTTTTCCAGCTGCGCGGCCGTCGACAGCACGATGGCCACGGCGCCGGAGTCCTGCAGGATGTACTGGACCTGTCGGGCCGGCAGGGTGGGGTAGATCGGTACGTCGGTGGCACGGGCGGTCAGGCAGGCGTAATCGGTGGTCGCCCACTCCGGTCGGTTTTCGGACAGGATCGCCACCCGGTCGCCGTCCCGCACGCCCAGCTCGCGCAGGCCGACGCTCGCGGCGTGGACGCGCTCGGCGAGCTCCCGGTAGTCGAGCGCCGTCCAGCGGCCGTCTCGCCGGATGCGCATCGCCACCGGCCGGGCGGCGAACGCCTCGACGGTGCCGAAGTAGAGCTCGGTCAGCGTGCTCGGCGTGGGGCCCCCTACGGTATGGTGAACCGGATGATGAAGCGCTGCCCCGAGCCCGGCACGGGGACGCTGCCGGTCCGCTCGGCGCGCACGGTCACGATGGCGCTGTCCGGCGGGGTCGCGCCGGCCACCACCACGAGGGTGGTCGCGGCGTTGCCGTCCGACCCGGTCGGCAAGGTGTCGGCGATGACGTCGCCCTGCAGCAGGACGGTCGGCGTCCCCGCCGCCGGGTCGGGCGAGGTGAGCGCGTAGATCACGCCCCGTCCGGCGAGCGGCACCGAGCCCGCCGGGGTAAAGTGGTCGAGCCGCGCAGTGAGCGGTGCCGAGGCGACAGCACCGGCCGGCAGGGTGACGACGGAGTCGCTCGTGAGCACGAGGGTATCGGCGGGATCGATGACCGCGAAGGTGATGAGCTGGGATCCGAGCGCCCCGACCGTGGCCTGGACCCGCGCGCCGCCGGCGCTCACGCCCGTGAGGACACCCGTCGCGGCGTCGATCGTGGCGGTGGGGTCCACTGAGACCCAGGTGACCGCAGTGCCCACGCTGTCGCCGTCCTTGTTGAGCGGCCGCGCGGAGAGCTGGATCGATTGTCCCACCTCGAGCGTGTCCGGCCCCGGATAGCTCACTTCGATACCGACCACCCCGGCCTCACCCTCGTCGAGCCCGCTGCAGCCGAGCAGGGCGGCTGCGACCAGCAGGCCAGCGGGTCCCTTCACGTCGTCTCCGAGGCCGGGCTGCCGGCGATCTCGCGCAGGGCGCTCTCGGCGTGCCGCACCCAGCGATCCGCGTCGGGTCCCTTGGGCGGCCGCGCCAGGAACGCGCGCAGGTGGTCGGCCGCCTGCTGCACGTCGCCGCGCTTGAGCAGCAGGAAGGCCACGCCGTAGTGGGCGCCGCCCAGCGTCTCGTCGAGCTCCAGCGCGCGCTTGTAGTGGCGGATGGCCTCCTCCGGCTGACCGGTCTTGGTGAAGGCGATCGCCATGTTGAGCAGAATCCGGGAGTCGGTGGGATTGTCCCGGAACGCCAGCCGATACGACGTGAGCGCCGCTTCGAAGTCGCCCTGACGCTCCAGGGCCAGCCCCTCGTTGAGGTAGTCGAGCCGCTGTGGGTTGAGGCTCTCGCGTGGCTCCTTGCCGAACAGGCGGTTCCAGAAGCTCATTAGGGAGCGGGGCTCTCCGAGCAAAGTCGAATAGGCGCAACGTTTTGGATTGTCGCAAAATAGTTTGGGGAGGAGGGGAGGGCAAATGGGCCGATCCCCGGTTGCCGTCCCCCTCCTCCGGAGGTACGTTGCCCACTACGCCATGGAGGAGTCGATGCGCCGCACGCCTGCACCGGGACCGCGAGGAGTACTCGAGGTGGACTGGCCGTTCTTCGGCGAGATCTGCCGCGCGCTGGCGCTCCGGGTGGGCCGGGACTACCAGCCGGAAATCGTCCTTGGCGTGGCCAAGGCCGGCGTCATTCCCGGCGTGGTCGTCGCCTCGATCCTGCAGAGCGAGTTCAGCTCGATGACCGTCACCCGCATGGCGGAAGGCGCCGCACCGGTGCTCGTCACTGGTCCGCCGCCGACCATTCGCGGACGCCGCGTGCTGGTGGTGGACGAGACCTGCGACACCGGCAGCACCATGAAGCTCGCGCTGAACGAAGTACGCGCCCTCCAACCGGCCGAGGTCCGTACCGCGGTCTCCTTCAAGACCGGCGACTACGCCCCCGACTACCACGCCTTCGAAACCGAGAGCGTCATCGTCCTGCCCTGGGACCGCGAGATCGTCCAGGGCGGCGAGCTCGTGATCCGCCCGGAGTACGCCGGCCGCCTTTGAGCGGCCGCTGCAACCCTGCAGGTGTCCGACCTGTCCAACGGGGGTCCTCTCCTTCGGAGCGCCCCTGATGCCGCGGTTCCCCGTGCTGTCGCTGTTCCCGCTTGTCCTGCTCGTCCTGCCGGCCGCCCTGCACGCCCAGCAGCCAGTCGAGCGCTACACCATCGATGATGATGCCGTCGCCATCTACAACCTCGTGGGCGCGGTCCGGCTCGAGCCTGGGGAAGGCGGTGTCGCCGTCCAGATGACGCGCGCCGGCGCCGACGCCGCGCGGCTGCGTGTCGCCCAGGGTGAGATCGACGGCCGCGCGACGCTTCGCGTCCTCTACCCCGAGGACCGGATCAACTCCGGGAAGGGCAGCCGGGGCAGCTCGACGACGCTCCGAGTACGGGAGGACGGTACCTTCGGCGACAGCGACGGCGAGCACGAGCATGGGCGCGGCAGCCACGACCGGCACGGGTGGGAGGAGGGCCGCAAGGTCACCATCGCGAGCGGCAGTGGTCTCGACGCGCGCGCCGACCTCGTGGTCCGGGTGCCGCGCGGCCACCGAGTCGCGGTGTACCTCGCGGTCGGATCGGTCGCGGTGACGAACGTGGACGGCGACCTCACGCTCGACACCCACGAGGCCGAAGTCACGGCCAACGGGGTGAAGGGCGGGCTTCGGATCGACGTAGGATCGGGCTCGGTCCGGGCAACGCAGATCGAGGGGGATTTGAGCGTGGATACCGGCTCGGGCAGCGTCGAGGTCTCTCGCGTACGCGGCCGGTCGTTGTCGATCGACACCGGCTCGGGCGACGTGACGGGGAGCGATCTCGAGGCCGGGGAGTTATCGGTCGACACCGGATCGGGCTCGATCAGGCTGGCCGGCGTGATGTCGCCGGATCTATCTCTCGAGACCGGCAGCGGGAGCGTGACAGCGGAGCTTCGGCGCGACATCGCCTCGCTCCATGTGGAGACCGGATCGGGCGACATCGCCATCCGCGCGCCGGCGTCGCTGGGCGCGGAGGTCGAGATCGAGACCTCCAGCGGCGACATCGAGACGGATTTTCCGCTGCAGATCACCCAGCACGCCCGGGATCACATGGTGGGGAGGATCGGCGACGGGCAGGGAACGATCGCGATCGAGACCGGCTCGGGAGGGGTCAGGCTGTTGAAGGGCTCGAATTGAGGCCCAGGGCGTCGGTGTAGCTCGATCCCTGCGCCATTCGGTCGTACAGCGCGCTCAGCGTCTCGGGAGCGCCCGCGAGGAAGCGGCAGCGGGCGTCACCCCGGGAGCGGCACTCGACCTCCATGACCGCCACCAAGCCGTCGGACAGGCGGCCGAAGAAGTCCGCCAGCAGGCCGCAGGTGAGATGGCAGGATGGGAACTCGCCCCGACCTTCGTCCGTCGCCTCGGCCCACTCGGCGGAGTCGAGCGCCAGCACCGTCCCGCCCAGCGTCTGCGCGGTGAGTGCTCCCCAGCCTTGCTCCGTGAAGAACTGCGACAGCGCCTCGTCGAGGAACCGCGCGTCGAGGTCGGCTGGACGCTCCACGCCTCGCGTCGACATCAGCCATTTCGTGAACTCGCCGTACAACTCCTCGCCGCCGGCGAACCCCGCCTCCTGCAGATAGCTCGCGGCCTGCAGCCCCGTGTCCCGCTCCAGGACGGCGCGGAGTTGGTGGATGACCTTGCGCCCGAGCCGAAGGCCGGGACGTGGCGAGGAGGACGACTGAGCGCTCATCGAATGACCGTCGGAGGAGGAAGTGCTCGAAGTTAGGCCGTGCGCCCGACGCGACGCAAGAGTTCGGCTTCGTCGATGACCTCGACGCCCAGGGACTTTGCCTTCTCGAGCTTGCCGCCGGCGTCGTCGCCCGCTACGACCGCGTCGGTCTTCTTGCTGACGCTGCCCGCCACGCGGCCGCCCGCACCCTCGATGAGCTCGGTGGCCTGGCCGCGCGACAGGGTGGGCAGTGTGCCCGTGAGGACGTAAGTCTTGCCGAGCAGGGGGCCGTCGGCGGACGCGGCCCGTGGCTCGCTGAACTCGAGACCGCTGTTCCGGAGCCGCTCGATCAGCTTGATGTTCCGCGGCTCGGCGAAGAACGCGACCACCGCTTCGGCGATGGCGCCTCCCACGCCCGGCACATCGTTGATCTGCTCGGGCGTGGCCTGCATGAGCGCCGCCATCGCCCCGAACCGGCGAGCGAGCAGCTGGGCGACGGTCTTGCCGACATGACGAATCCCGAGGCCGAAGAGCAGCGACGAGAGCGGCCGCGCCTTCGAGGCTTCGATGGCGTTGACGAGCTGCTGCGCCGACTGCTCGGCGAACCGGTCCAGCTCCACCAGCCGCTCGGGCGTGAGCTCGTACAGGTCCGCCACGTCGGCGATGTACTGCTGCTCGAGGAGCTGCCGAACGCGCTCGTATCCGAGGCCGCGGATGTCGATGGCGTCGCGCGAGGCGTAGTGGACGATGCCCTCCAGCACACGGCCCGGGCAGGAGACGTTGGGGCAGTAGCGCATGGCCTCGTCCGCGGGGCGCTCCACGGGCGTGCCACAGGCCGGGCAGGCGTCGGGCATCCGGAACGGAGCGCCGCGGGTGGCGGGATCGACGCCATCGAGTACCGGCCGCACCACCTGGGGGATCACCTCGCCTGCGCGAATGACCTCGACCTGGTCGCCGGCGCGAATGTCCTTCTGTGCGATGAGATCCTCGTTGTGCAACGTCGCGGCGCTCACCGTCACCCCCGAGATCACGACCGGGGTGAGCACCGCGTACGGATTGAGCGCGCCGGTGCGGCCGACGTTGATCCGGATCTCTTCCAGGCGGGTGACGGCCACCTCGGGCGCGAACTTCCGGGCGATCGCCCAGCGCGGCTCGCGGCCGCCCACCACGCCGAGCTCGCGGTGGAGATCGAGCCGGTCGACCTTGATCACGACGCCATCGGCCTGGAACGGCAGCTGCGGGATCAGCTCCTCAAGCCCGGCGATCGCCGCCTGACCTCGGCCAGTGACGTGAACCGCGCGCGATGGGGCTCGATCTGGAAGCCCCAGGCGGCGAGCTGGTCGAGCAGCTCCCAGTGGGTGCGGACGGCCAGCCGCCCTTCGACCGGCTCGACGGCGAAGGCGAACATGCGGAGCCGGCGCTTGCGCGTGAGATTGGGATCGAGCTGGCGGAGTCCGCCCGCGGCGGTGTTGCGCGGGTTGGCGAAGAGCGGCTCGCCCTCGCGCTCGCGGGCCTGGTTGATCTTGGTGAAGCCGGCATATGGCAAGTACACCTCGCCCCGGACTTCCATCACGGCGGGCCAGCCCTTCCCCTTGAGGACCAGCGGGACGTCGGCGATCGTGCGGAGGTTGGGGGTGATGTCCTCGCCGATGACGCCGTTGCCGCGGGTCGCGCCCACCGCCAACCGGCCGTCCTCGTAGGTGAGCGTCACCGCGGCGCCGTCGATCTTGATCTCGGCGGTGTAGCCGGCCGTGCGCACCTCGGGCAAGATGCGGGCGTTGCGCTCCTCCCACGCCGTGAGCTCCTCGGCAGAGAAGGCGTTGGCCAGCGAGATCATCGGACGGCGGTGGGTGACCTTGGCGAGCGCGCCCGAGAGCGGCGCGCCGACGCGCTGGGTAGGACTGTCGGGCGAGCGCAGCTCGGGGTGCTCGGTCTCGAGCGCCTGCAGCTCGCGAAACAGCTTGTCGTACTCGGCGTCCGTGATCTCGGGCGCGTCGAGGATGTAGTAGGCGTGGTTGGCCCGGTCGATCTGCTCGCGCAGCCTGAGGACTCGATCGGCTGCGCTGCCGGTCACCGCGCGGTGGACTCCTGGCTCAGGACCGCGCGCGCCACACCCACCAGCCGCTCGATTTCAGCGGTCGAGCCGTCGGCCAGGCCGTCGTCGTCGTCGGACGGCGCCGGATAGTTCGTCAGCAGCCGGCGCATGAAGCCGAGCAGCGCGGCCTGCTCCTGCTCCCGGCGCCGGGCGCCGTCGTCTTCGCCCTTCCGCTGCCGGAGGCGCTCGAAGCGATGCGCATTCCGAAGGGCCTTGGCGGTGAGGTTGGCCACGACCTGGCAGAACTGGAGATCGGCGGCGGAGAAGCTGGGACCATCCCGGAAGGTGCGGAGGAAGATCGCGCCGATGGCGGCGCCCCGCCACGAGATCGGGATGACGGTGATGGTCTTGACCTTCCGCGCGGCGAGCGCCCACCGTGCGGGGCCCAGCTGCGGATCGGTGGCCGCATCGGCGATGAACACCGTCTCGCCGGTCTGGAGCGCGCGGCGAAGCTCCGGGTAGCGGTCGAGGTCGACCACGTAGTTCCGGATGCCGGGATCCTCGTAGCTCGCCACCAGGCGGACGGTGCCGCCGCCCCGCTCGGCGAGAAAGATCGAGCAGCGGTCGAGCCCGAAGGTCTCGCCCAGCCGGAGCGCGACCGATTGGACGACCTCGGCGAAGTGGAGCGAGCCGCCGACGTCCTGGAGGATCTCGATCACCGCCAGCAGATGCTTCCGTTCCTGCTCGAGCGCGGTGAGTCGCGCCTGCAGCCGTTCGACGTCGTCGATCGCCATGGCAGCCGAGGTCATGGTGCGTCCTGGTCGAGGGGGCCGGCGGGAGCCGCCCGGAGGGGGGCCGCCTGCACCAGTATAAGGCAGCCGCCCCGGCCCGAAAACTCATGAAGGAATGTGCAGCCGATCTGTCAAAAGTCTATGGTGTCACGAAGGTTGACGCTTTCCCGGATAGCGGTAGGTTGCAGGGGAGTCCTGATTTGCCCGGCAACACGGAGGTATCCATGGCCGACGAAGAGCGCACACCGAAGGGCGGAGCCGACCGTGGCGCCGAGACAGGGCGAGGACTCGGCGGGTTCGCCACCGGGATCTTCTTCGGGGCGCTGATCGGCGCGGGGATCGCGCTGATGTTCGCCCCCGAGAGCGGAGAGAAGACCCGCCGCCGTCTGCGGCGGCGGCTCGAGCGGCTCCGCGAAGAGACCGCCGAGGGGCTCGAGCGAGCCGGAACGAGCACGCGGCGTGATCTGGCGCGCCGGCGGAAGCGGCTCGAGGCCGGCATCGAGCGCGCGGCCGATCGGGCCCGCGACATTCTGTGACTCACTTCTTCTTGGCGATCCTGGCCGCCAGCGCTTCCGCCTGGCGACGATAGACGCTGTCCATGATCTCGCGGTCGGGGAGCGCCGCCAGTTGGCCGAGCTCCGATCGGGCGTCGTCGTAGCGCTTCCGGTCGACGTAGATCTCCGCCAACTCCAACCGGTGATAGAGACGGCCGGGATCGAGCGCCACGGCGCGCTCCATGTCCGACACCGCCTCCTCCCACGACGCCTCCTTGAAGATGCCGGCTCCCAGCAGGTTCTTCGCGAAGAAGCGGCTCAGCCCCGACAGCCGCATGATCTCGGCGTTCCAACGGCCGAGGATGTGGTAGGCGCCGTCGTGGCGCGGGTCGATCTCGAGGGTGCGCCGGGCCTCGTCGCGGATGATGCGGGCGCGGCGGATCCGCTCCTTCTTCCCCATCGTGAGCGATGCGCGCCCGACCGCGGCGGCCAGGGCGAAGTGCCCCTCCGCGCGATTGGAGTCGGCCGCCACGGCGCGGCGGGCCAGGACCTCGGCGCGGGCGTAGAGCGAATCGCGCTCGGGGCTCTTCACGCTGTCGGGGATCTGCTCGCCCTCGTCGAGCAGGGCCAGGGACGCCCGCCAGTTCGCCTCGTACGCGGTCGAATCGAGGGCCAGCGCCGCCTCGTAGTGGGCGACCGAGGTGTGGAGGTCGTGCACCTGCATGGCCGCCACGCCGAGGGCGACATGATCCGCCACCGACTGCGCGGCCAGCGGCAGGGCAGGGAGCAGGAGCAGAATGCCAAGCACGATCCGAGATCTCGACAGAGGACGGTCCTGGTGACGGGTGGCGTCGAATGGTGATCCCGCAGCTCATCGAGCACAAGCGCGACGGCCGGGCCCTCTCCCCGGACCAGTGGGGGCAGCTGGTCCGCGCCTATGCGGCGGACGAGGTGCCGGACTACCAGATGTCGGCCCTGCTCATGGCCGTGTTCTTTCGCGGGCTCGAGCCGGGGGAGCTGGCGGCGCTGACCGACGCCATGATCGACTCGGGCGACCGGCTCCGCTTCGACGGCTACGCTATCCCCGTAGCCGACAAGCACTCAACCGGCGGCGTCGGTGACAAGGTGTCCCTGCTGCTCGCGCCGATGGTGGCGAGCTGCGGCGTGGCGGTGCCGATGATGTCGGGCCGCGGGCTGGGCCACACTGGCGGGACGCTCGACAAGCTCGAGTCGATCCCGGGGTTCCGCACCAATCTCTCGCTGCAGGAGGCGCGTGCCCAGGTCGACCGGCTGGGTTGCGCCATGCTGGGACAGACGCCGGAGATCGCGCCGGCCGACAAGCGGCTCTACGCGCTCCGGGACGTCACCGCCACGGTGGAGTCGATCCCGCTCATCGCCGCCAGCATCATGTCGAAGAAGCTGGCCGAGGGCCTGAACGGCCTCGTGCTCGATGTGAAGACGGGGAGCGGCGCGTTCCTCACCGATCCCGAGCGCGCCCTTGAGCTCGCGCGCACGATGATCGGCCTGGGCGAGGCGCGCGGTTGCCCCACCGTCGCCTTGCTCACCGCCATGGACCGCCCGCTCGGCCGCGCCTGCGGCAACGCGCTCGAGGTCGAGGAGGCGATCGAGGGACTTCGCGGCGGCGGTCCAGCCGACCTGATGGAGGTCACCTACGCCCTGGCCGGGGAGATGCTGGTGCTGGTAGGCGCGGCGTCGGACATGGCGGAGGCCCGCCGCCGGCTGGAGGCGTCGGTGACGTCAGGCCGCGCCCTCGAGACGTTCGCCCGGATCATCGAAGCCCAGGGAGGCAATCCGAAGGTGGTGGACGACCCGGGCGTGCTGCCGCAGGCGGAGGCGGTCGAGGTGTACCGCGCCGACCGCGCGGGCGTCGTCTCATCCGTCGAGCCTCGCCGCCTCGGCCGGGCGATCATCGAGTTGGGCGGCGGGCGCACCAAGGTCGACGACAACGTGGATCCGACCGTCGGATTCGTGATCACGGTGAAGCCGGGCGATCCGGTGCGCGCGGGCGAGCCGATCGCGTCGGTCTTTGCCCGGGACGAGGCCGGGATCGCGGTTGGGATGCAGGCGCTCAAGGAGGCGGTGACAGTCGGCGAGACCGGGAAGCTCACCGCGCTCGTGTCACACCGGATCACGGGGCGGGGGGTGGAAGCGCTGGCGGACGGCTCCTGACGTGCCGCTGGTAAGCGGGCCGGTCGGGACGCTGTTGGTGGCCGGCGCCGCGTTCGCGGCGCTGCTCATCTGGCTGCTCCGGCGGCCGCGGCATCCGGGGCCGCGCCTCGTGGGGGACGACGGGATCGACCGCGAGGAGCTCGAGGCGGCCGAGCGCGAGGTGCGGGAGCTGGAGAGCAGACAGCGGCCGGAGGACGGCTTCGAAGGGGATGACTGGGGGCCGGGCGCGGCGCAGCCGCGTCCGCCGGTTCGATTATAGGAGAGATTCTCAATGGGTGATCTCCGCCTCGCATTCCGCACGCTCCGGCGAGCGCCGGCCTATGCTCTCACCGTCATTCTCACACTGGCTCTCGGCATCGGCGGCGCCACCGCGGTCTACAGCATCCTGCATTCGGTCATCCTCCGGCCACTCCCCTACGCTCCCGCCGACCGAGTGATGCTGCTGGCCGAGCGCGACTCGGCGGCCAACATCCGGCTTCCGTCGTATCCCACCTTCCAGGACTGGACCACCGGCACCGACGCGTTCGAGGCGATGGCCTTCGCGCGCGGGCTCAGCACCGTGATGAGGACCAACGAGGGCGCGGAGCGGCTGGTCGGCACGTTCGTGTCGGACGGGTTCTTCCGGGTGCTACCCGAGCAGGCCGCCGTCGGCCGCGCGCTGGAGCCCGCCGACTACGCACCCGGCGCCCCAGCCGTCGTGGTGCTCTCGTGGCAGCTCTGGCAGCGCGGGTTCGGAGGCGACCGCGCCGCACTGGGGCGGAGCGTGACCCTGGGCGACCGCGCCTACACTGTCGTCGGTGTGATGCCTGCCGGATTCGCCTATCCGACCTGGGCCGACTTCTACGCGCCGATCGCGGCCATCCGATCGACGGATGCCGCGCTCGGGCAACGCGGCCTCCACGTGGACAGCCGGGTCGTCGGCCGGCTCCGTGTGGGAGTGGACTCGGCCGCCGGGCAGCGGGCGCTGTCCGCGGTCGCCGCGCACCTCGCCGAGGTCTACCCGGCGGAGAGCGGCGGCTGGCGCGGCGCCGCGCTGGTCCCGGTTGCGTCCGAGGTCCTGGGTGACAGCGGCCCGCAGCTCCGCCTGCTCACGGCCGCCGCGGCGCTCGTCCTGCTCATCGCGTGCGTCAACGTGGCGGGGCTGGCCCTCGCCCGTGCGGGAGCCCGCTCGCGCGAGCTGGCCATCCGGATGGCGCTTGGCGGCGGACGCGCGGCGCTGCTTCGGGTGCTCGCCGCGGAGTCCGTCCTGCTCGCCGCGGCGTCGGCGGTGGCGGGGCTCGGCCTGGCGATTCTCGTGGTCCGCTGGATCAGGGTTGCGGGGCGGGATCTGCTGCCGCGCGCGGCCGAGGTCACGGTGGATCCGCTCGCGCTGCTAGTGGCCGCCGTGCTTGCCATCCTTGTCGTCGTCGGCCTCGGGCTGCTCCCGGCGCTTCGCCGTTCGGGTCCGCTCACGGCCGCGCTCCGGGAGGGCGTCGGCGCGAGCCGTGGACCGGCGCGCCGGCGGCTCCGCGCCGCGCTGGTGGTGGGCGAGATCGGGCTGGCGCTCGTGCTGCTCACGGGCGCCGGCCTCCTGCTCCGAAGCCTCGAGCGGTTGCAGCGCGTGCCGCCGGGATTCGACGTCGACCGGCTGGTCGTCGTGCCGATCACGCCACCATCGCCGCGGTACGACGCGCCCGAACGAGCGCTCCAGCTCTACCGCGATGTCGCGGCCGCGGTGGCGCGGGTGCCTGGTGTGTCCTCGGTCTCACTCACCAACTCTGTCCCGCTGAGTGGCTCGTCCATGAGCAGCGCCATCGAGGTGGACGGTGCCCCGTCGGGCAGCGGCGAGAGCGATGAGGTGATCTTCCGCGAAGTGGACTCGGCGTATTTCCGCACGGCCGGCATTCCGATCGTCCGAGGTCGCGACTTCACGCCGGACGAAATCGCGCACCCGGGCGACTTGATCCTGGTGAACCAGGCCCTCGCGGCGCGCTACTGGCCGGGCGGCGATCCCATCGGCAAACGGATCACCGTGTACAAGTCGGCGCAGGGGCGGGCCGACTTCGGGCAGCCGGTACGGGCTACGATCATCGGCGTGGCCGGCAACGTCCGCCACTTCTCGCTCGATACCGACTTCACGCCCGAGGTCTACCTGCCGTACACGATCACCGTGTGGACACGTATGGAAGTGCTCGTCCGCACCGCGGGCGACCCCGAGCGACTGGTGCCGGCGATCACTCGCGCCGTGCGCGAGGTGGATCCCGATCTCCCACTCGAAGGCGCGCGTCTCGGGTTCCGGGTCTATGCGGTGAGCGCGTCACTGCAGGAGTCGCTCGCCTATCGCCGCTTCATCACCGGGCTACTGGCGGCCTTCGCCTTGCCGGCAGTGCTGCTCGCGGCCCTTGGGATCTACGGTGTCGTGGCGTACCTGGTGACGCAGCGGAGCCGCGAGATGGGCATCCGCATGGCGCTCGGCGCTCAGCGGCGAAACGTGCTCGGGCTGGTGCTCGGGGAGGGCATGCGGCTGGCGGCGATCGGGGTCGTGCTCGGCGGGGCAGGGGCGGCCATCGCCACGCGGTGGCTGCGGGCGCAGCTGTATGAGGTGAGCGCCACCGATCCTCCCACTTTCGTGGCGGCGGCGGTGCTGCTGGCGGCGGTCGCCGCGCTCGCGACGCTGGTCCCCGCCTGGCGGGCGACGGGGATCGATCCAGCGGGCACGCTCAAGGCGGAGTGAGGCGAGGACGCGACGATGAAAGTACCACTCGATGTTCGGCATGCAATCCGCAGCCTGCGCCGACACTGGAGGCTGACGCTTGCCGCCACGGCGACGCTCGGCGTGGGTATCGGCGCGGCGCTGACGATGGCAGGGATCGTGGAGCACGTTCTGCTCCGCCCGTTGCCGGTCAGGGAACAGGATCGGATCCTGGTGTCCTGGGGGGTCTTCCAGTCGTCGGGCTTCGGGCATGTCCCCATGTCGCACGCGACCATGAGGGCGCTAGCCGAGCGCACGCGGGTGTTCGAGCGGCTCGCCGGGGTGGACTACAATGGGGTCTGGGCCGACGTGGGGCGGGTGGGCGATCGCGCGGTGCCCTACCACATCGGTGCGGTAACCGGAGAGCTCTTCCCAACGCTCGGCGTCGCACCGTTGCTGGGGCGGATGCTCACGGCCGGAGATGACCAGGTTGGTGCCGCGCCGGTGGCGGTCATCAGCGAGCGTCTCTGGCAGCAGCGGTACGGCCGGGAGCGAACGGTCCTCGGCAAGACTTTCGAGATCACCAACGGCAGCTTCACGGTCGTCGGGGTTGCGCCAGGCGGGTTTGACCTGCCGCAGGGGTCCGATGCGTGGGTCACATTCGCGGCAATAAACCCGGATCTCCTGAAGGAGGGCGCGACCGGGACGCTGGAGCTTGTGGGCAGGCTGCGACACGGCCGTACGGCGGAGGAGGGTCGACGCGAGCTCGATCGTCTGATGGCGGAGGTGGACCGCAGCCAATGGACCGCCGACTCTCGCCTTGTGATGACCGTGCGCTCGCTCGAGGAGGTGGTGGTCGGTCAGGTACGACCCGCCCTCCGGGTCCTCGGCGCGGCCGCGCTGCTCGTCTTTCTGGTGGCCGTGCTGAATTTGGGGAACCTGCTCGTGGTGCGAGGGCTTGAGCGCCAGCGGGAGTTCGCCATCCGCCGCGCCATCGGAGCCACTCACGCGTCACTGGTACGGCACGTCATCGTGGAGACCGTGTTGATGGTCTCCCTCGCCGGCGCGGCCGGGTGGACACTGGCGCTGGTCGCCTGGCGGATCCTCCCAGCGGTGGCGCCGGCCGATCTGCCGCGCATCCAGGGCATCTCCGCAAATCCCTTCATCCTGCTGGTGGCGCTCGTCCTCGGCTTCCTGGCCGTGGCAACCATGAGCGCGCTGCCGGCGTTGTCGCTCCGCGACGCCGACCTGCGTCTGCCCCGAGCGGCCGATGGGACACACTCGGGAACCCGTTCGCGCACATTCGCCTGGACCGGCGCGATCGCCATGCAGGTGACCCTGGCCGTGATCACGCTTGTCGCGTCGCTATTGCTGGTCCGCACGCTCTACAACCTGGAACGGCTTGAACCAGGCTTCGAGCTCCACGATCTGGGGCTCGCGCAGATCGCACTGCTCTCGTCGGACTCGGCAACCGTGGCGCGGGGCAAGCAGCTGGTCGAGCAGCTGGTGGAGCGGGTGGGGGCGCTGCCGGGCGTGCAGAGAGTGACCACGGTCATCGCGCGCCCGCTCTCGGGCACAGCCGGGTGGGACTATGGCTTCATCGCCGAGGGCCAGACCGATGCGGCAGGCCGCCGCCAACCCGTACCTGAATTACGAAGCGATCCTGCCGAACTACTTCGAGACCCTGCGGCTGCCAATCCTTCGGGGGCGGGCGTTCGAAGGGGCGGATCGGGAGGGCTCGCCGCTTGTGGTGATCGTCAGTCAGGCGCTGGCGAGACAGATGTGGCCTCGCCAGAACCCGATCGGCAAGCGCCTTCGATGGGCCGGTGACGAGGATGCGGGCAAGTGGCGTACAGTCGTCGGGGTCGTCGCGGAGAGCCGATACCGCGACTTCCTGACGCCTCGGCCCACCGTCTATGTGCCCGGCATCACAGCAGCCGTGGGGGCGTGGCTACCTGCTCATCCGTACCGCGGGACCATTCGACGGCATGATCCCGGCCCTGCGGCAGGCTGCGCGAGATGTCCACCCGGATTTCGACCTGGTGAACGCCGCGCCGATGGAGAGCGTGCTCGACAGGCCGCTCGCGCGGCCACGCTTCAACGCGGGTGTCCTGCTCTTCTTCTCGGTGCTTGCTGTGACCCTAACGGCGGTGGGTCTATATGGGTTGACCGCGTTCGTTGTGGCTCAGCGGCGGCGCGAAGTGGGAATCCGTCTGGCGTTGGGCGCCGAGTCCCGCCAGATCATCAGCCTGTTCCTGCGCCGCGGCATGCTCCCCGTCCTCCTCGGGGCGGCCGCGGGTGTCGGCATTGCGCTGGTGGGCGGCCGGGTCATGGCCTCGCTGCTTTACGGGGTCGCGACGACGGATGCGGGAGCGATCGGTGGGGCGGTCGTGATCTTCACACTTGTCGCGCTGGCCGCGATCCTGGTCGCCACCAGGGGCGCGGCTCGCACCGACCCCATGGTGGTCCTGCGAGCGGAATAGAGGGCCGCGGTGGCAAGCCGCCGGCTCGCATCCCTTACTTGACGAAATCCACCCACCCCGACTCGTTGGTCACCACCCCGATCCCCGTCGTGGGATCGAAAGCAATGCGGCGCGGGGCGCCCGCGTTCGCGGTCGTGCGCAGGACGGTACGGGAGACGCGGTCGATGACCTTCACTGCAGGCGTCCCAGAGGGATTGGCGACGTAGATGAGGCTTCCGTCCGGCGACAGGGCGATACCGAACCCGTCTGCGCCGGGCACGGTCTGCTCGAGCTGGTTGGTGGTGAGATTCCAGATCTGCATCTCCACCCCTTCGGTCGCGATGTAGAGCTCCGTGCCGTCCTGCGAGGCAATCGTCCCTTGGGGCTTGCCTGTGACAGGCAGGGTGCGCACGATGGTACGGGTGGGGCCATCGATCTCGAGAATCGGACCGCCGAAGACAGTGGCGTAGAGCAGGCCGGAGCCGGCTTGCCGGGAGATGCTGTTGATTGAACCGGTGGCCAGGCTCGCGTTGACGACTGCCTTGCTCGGGACGTCGATCACCTGCAGCCCCTGGTCGGTGCCAACGAACAGGGTGTTTTCGTCTTGCGACAGGCAGACGCTGAAGGAAACGGAGTTGGGGACGGGGATGATGCCGGTCACGGTGCTCGTGACGAGATCCACGATCGCGATGCCGACGGTGGTGCCCTCGACCCCCTGCGCGATGTAGCCCGTCGTGCCGTTGGCGTTGACCGCGATCGACCAGCGCCTGTCCACCGGTCGAGAAGCTGGTGGAAAACCCGTAGCCCGGGAGCGCGCCCGCATAGACGGTGCCCTCCACGGTCGTCGCGTAATACTTGCCGGCGGCGGTCACCGCGACTCCGTATCCTGTGCCGTCGATGGGTACGGTCGCCAGCACGGTGCCCGGGAGGTCGCCACCCACGCGCACTTCAACCTGCGTGTTGAAGTTGCCGCTCGTGATCGTAATCGTCGTGGTCCCGTCTGGCCCGACCGACGTCACGACACCTGCGGCCGAGACGGTGGCTACCGCGGTGTTGCTCGACCTGAAGGCGACGGCTGCGCCGGGAATGGGAAGGTTGAGAAGGTCGAGGACCGTGACGCTCAACGCCTGATTGCCACCAGGGGGCAGGACGAGCGAGGTCGGAGTCACCATGAACCCACCCACGATCTGGGTGACGTCCACCGGGACAGTGGTCTGAAGCGCGGCGCTGATGACCGTGATCGTGGTCGACCCTTGGGCTCCGACCGAGGTCACGGTGCCCCCGGTCCCCACGACGACGAGGTTGGGATCGCCCGATACGAACGTCAGGGGCGCATCAGGAATCGGCTCACCGTTCGCGTCCGTGACGACCGCCGAGAGCTGGGCAGCCAGGCCCACCTGCACTACGAGCGGGTTGGGGGTGGCCGAGATCCCGCTTGGCAGCAGCGTGACTGTCGCCTCGATGCTCTCGGTGAGTTCGGCATCTCTTACGACGATTGTAGCGTTCCCGACAGGGCCGACGGAGGTAAGTAACCCCGTGGCGGACACGGTGAGCACCGTCGGGTCGCTCGACTCGTACGTGACGGTTTCCCCTTCAAGCTCGTTTCCCGCTGCGTCGACCACCCTCGCGATCAGCTGAATGGTGGTCTTCTGCGGAATCTGAGGCGCGTTGGGTAAGATTTCGATTGCGGCGGGGACCGGCCGCAGGTCTTCAGGACCGCCTCCGCAGCCGGCGAGCTGCGTTACCGCACCCAGCGCCATCAACGCCGCGCACCACGTCCGGCGAGCCATGCGGGGGCCCTCTCGAGGAGCGAGGATGTAGTTGGAAGTGGGTAGAAGATGCCGCATCTCGGCGGGCGGCGGAAGATCGAAAAATGCGACAGCGAGGAGTAATCCTGTGCATGCTGTTCCCAAATGGAACGGCATCGGCTGGACGACGCTAGACTGCGGCTGCCGCTACCGCGTGAAGTTGCGCGAAAGGGGAGACCACATTGGTCTCCCCTTCTTTTCGCCACCATGGCGGTCCCATTCTCACGCCACAGAAACCGGACACCTCAGTCTACTTCTTCTCTTGCCCCGACAGTCCTGCTAAACGTCCAGATTGCTCACGTACTTCGCGTTCCGCTCGATGAACAGCCGCCGCGGCTCGACCTCGTCCCCCATCAGCTCGTCGAACAGCTTCGACGCCTCCACCGCATCCTCCATCGTCACCCGGAGGATCGTGCGCGTCGCCGGATCCATCGTGGTCCGCCAGAGCTGGTCCGGGTTCATCTCGCCCAGGCCCTTGTAGCGCTGGATGTTGACGTTGCCCCGGCCGTCCCCGTTCGTGAACCGCTTGGCGTACTCGTCGCGCTCCGCCTCGGTATAGGCGTAGAACTCTTCCTTGCCCTTGGCCACGCGGTAGAGCGGCGGCTGCGCGATGTAGACGTAGCCCGCCTCGACCAGCTCCTGCATCTGCCGGAAGAAGAACGTGAGGAGCAGCGTCCGGATGTGCGCGCCGTCCACGTCGGCATCGGTCATCAGGATGATCTTGTGGTAGCGGGCATCCTCGAGCTTGAAATCCTCGCGCACGCCGGTGCCGATGGCCGTGATCATCGACCGGATCTCCTCGTTGCTGAGGATCTTGTCGATCCGGGCGCGCTCGACGTTCAGGATCTTGCCGCGCAGCGGGAGGATGGCCTGGAACGACCGGTTCCGTCCTTGCTTGGCGCTGCCGCCGGCCGAATCGCCCTCGACGAGATAGATCTCGGTGTGGGCGGGATCGTCGAGCGAGCAGTCGGCCAGCTTGCCGGGCAGCACCGCGTTCTCGAGCCCGGACTTCTTCCGCACCAGATCGCGGGCCTTCCGGGCCGCCTCGCGGGCCCGCGCCGCGCTGACCGCCTTCTCGATGATGTTCCGGGCGACCGGCGGGTGCTCCTCGAGGAAGCTGCCGAGGTGCTCGTTCACCACGGCCTTGACGATGCCCTCGACCTCCGAGTTGCCCAGCTTGGTCTTGGTCTGCCCCTCGAACTGCGGCTCCTTGACCTTCACGTGCAGCACGCACGTGAGCCCTTCGCGGATGTCTTCGCCGGAGAGGGTGAAGTCTTCCTTCTTCAGGAAGTCGCGCCGCTTCGCCACGTCATTGATGGTCCGCGTGAGCGCCGACTTGAAGCCCGTGAGGTGGGTGCCGCCCTCGTGGGTGTTGATGTTGTTCACGAAGGTGAACGTGTTCTCGTTGTAGCCGTCCTCGTACTGCAGGGCGAGGTCCACTTCGACCTCGTCCTTGGTGGCGCTGAAGTAGATCGGCTTGGGGTGCAGCGGCTTCTTGTTCCGGTTGAGCCACTGCACGAACTCGGACAGACCACCCTTGGCGAAGAAGGTCTCCTCCTTCTTCTGGTCTTCGCGCTCGTCCTTGATCGTGATCGAGATGCCCTTGTTCAGGAACGCGAGCTGGCGCAGGCGGTCGGCCAGCGTCGTGTAGTGGAACTCGAGCACGGTGAAGATCTCGGGGTCGGGCTTGAAGCGCACGATGGTGCCGGTCCCTCGCGCCTTGCCGGGCAGCGACTCGAGCTTCTTGACCGTCTTGCCGCGCACGAACGACATGCGGTGCCGGGCGCCGTCCCGATCCACCACCACCTCGAGCCGCTCCGACAGCGCGTTCACCACCGAGACGCCGACGCCGTGCAGGCCGCCGGACACCTTGTAGGTGTTCTTGTCGAACTTGCCGCCCGCGTGCAGCACCGTGAGCGCGAGCTCCACGCCCGGGATCTTCTCGGTCGGGTGGATGTCCACGGGAATGCCGCGCCCGTTGTCCTGCACCGTGATCGAGTTGTCGGCGTGGATGGTGACGTTGATCGTGTCACAGTGGCCGGCGAGCGCCTCGTCGATCGAGTTGTCGACCACCTCGTAGACCAGGTGGTGCAGGCCGTTCTCGCTGGTCGACCCGATGTACATCCCGGGACGCTTGCGGACGGCGTCGAGTCCCTTGAGGACCTGGATCGAATCGGCTTTGTACTGCAGCGTGCCGTCGGCGACGGGGGTGTTCTCGGTCTTGGCCATAGGCTCCATCATTTGGTGCCGGGCCCGAGGGGGACCCAGCGGATTTGCTTCACGCGCCCGGTGCGCCCCGCGTTGAGGCGGGCGAGGATCCGGGGCGTCATCAGAGCTCAGTTCGTTGGCCCACGCCGCCGTGGTGACGTTGACCCGGAGCACCCCATCCGGGGTGACCGATTCGGGCGAAGTGACCGCGGCGATCTGCGGGCCGACCAGCTCCGCCCACTGCTCGACGATGCCCGCCTGCTGCATCCGCTTGGAGAAGCCGGACTGCTTGAGGTAGCTCGCCAGCGCGTCGGCGAGCGTGGCGGGCGGGCGCCGTTCGTTCACGTCGTGACCTTTCCGGCGTCCATGCGCCAGACCGGCAGGGCCAGATCCGGCGGCAACTCGTCCTGCCGCGGTGCCGTCAGGAATACCTGCCGCTCCGGCGTTTCCAGCAACCGGCGGGCGAGCCGACGCTGGCGGTCGGCGTCGAACGCCGCGAACACATCGTCCAGAAGCAGCGCCGGCTCGGTGCCGCGCGCGGCCCGGAGCGCCGACAGCTCGATCAGCTTGAGCGCCACCGCGGCGCCGCGTTGTTGCCCGTTCGAGCCGAACTCCCGGAGCGGTCGGCCGCCGACCTCCAGGAGCAGGTCGTCCCGGTGCGGCCCGATCGTCGTCATGCCGCGGGCCTGGTCTCGTGGCAGGGCCGCCGCCAGCGCCGCGGCCCAGGCGTGCGGGCTCCGCCAGCCCTTCGGTGCCGCGGTACCGGAGCCGGGCGCCCGCGCCTTCGCCGAGGCAGTCGAACTCGGCCGCGAACTGCTCACCCGCGCCCGCGGCCCAGTGCTCCCGCATCCGCACCACGTCGGCGCCCGACGGCGGCGAGCGGAGCGTCGAACGCGCAGGCCAGGTCGGCCCGTCCCTGCCGGAGCGCGCTGTTCCGCTGGGCGAGCGCGGCGCGATAGCGGGCCAGGGATCGCAGATACTGCCGGTCCGCCAGCGACAGGAGCCGGTCGAGATAGGCTCGCCGCACGGCTGCGGTCCCGGTGGCGAGCCCCACGTCGTCCGGCAGGAACGACACCGCCAGCCACCCGCCCACCGCATCGGCCACCCGCACGGGCTCCTCGCCTTCGACCAGGATCCGCTTCCGCCGGCCCTGCGCCGCGTACGCGGCCCCGACGTCGGCCACGGGCCCGCCCTCGATCCGGGCCTCCACCTGAAACCCGGGCCCTCGAATCGCGCCACCTCCTGGTCCGGCGCGCCGCGGAAGGAGCGGAACAGCACCGGGTAGTAGATGGCCTCGAGCAGGTTGGTCTTGCCCTGGGCGTTGGCGCCCAGAAGGACAAGGCCGGCCGCGGGAAGCTCGCACTCGAGGTCCGAGAGGTTCCGGAACCCTCGAGCCACCAGGTGGCGGAGCCGCACTAGCTGCGATGCGGAGCCGCCTCGGCGGATCGCGATGACGGTGCCCTGCTCGCCCAGCACGTCGACGCCATGGATCCGGACGACCACCGTCGCGCCGCTCAGGCCCAGCGTCGAGAGCTGCAGCGCGAAGTCCACCGTGTCCTCCCCCTCCGCCTGGATCGGCGAGAAGCCCTGGTTGGCGCCGCCGACCTCGAAGTACACGCGTGTCGACCCCGTCGTCGTCGACCGTCCGTCCTCGCAGAATCAGCAGGTCGCCCTCGACGACCGACGGTATCGGCCGCCGCGGGCTGGGTGATCTCCGTGGTCGGGCCGTCGCCGTCACCCGGGTTCTCGACCGGAAAGATCAGCCGGTCCCGCTCGCCGCAGCTCACCAGCGCCGCGAGCGCCGCCCACCGAAATGCCCTTCCTGGAATCATGGAAAAATAGCCGGTTGCAAGGTGAAATTGCAGGCTCAAGCCCCGGTGAAGACGGCCTTTCGCTTCTCCAGAAACGCCCGGGTTCCCTCGCGCATGTCGGCCGTCCCGCTGAGCCGTCCGAACCAGGTGGCCTCGAGGCCCAGCGCCTCGTCCATGCCCATCTCGAGCCCGGCGTCCACCAGCTCCAGGCAGGCCCGCACGGCGAGCGGGCCATTCTCCAGGATCGTCCGGAGGAGCGCGGTGGACTCGGCGACGAGCTCGGTCGGCGGGAACCACCGCGGTTGACCAGCCCGATCCGCCATGCCTCCTGCGGCGTCGATCATCCCGCCGGTGAGCAGCAGCTCGAGCGCGCGGCCCCGGCCGACCAGGCGCGGGAGCCGGACCGTGCCGCCGTAGCCCGGACCGATCCCGAGCTTCACCTCGGGCTGGCCGAAGCGCGCGGCCTCGCTCGCGATGCGGATGTGGCAGGCCATGGCCAGCTCGCATCCGCCCCCCAGCGCGAAGCCGTTGACCGCCGCGACCACCGGCTTCCCGCACTGCTCCAGCCGCCGCATCATGCGCTGGCCCTCGCGCGCCCGCGCTCTGCCGTCCGTGGCGCCCTGCGCCCCGATCTCCCCGATGTCGGCGCCCGCGACGAACGCCTTGGTCCCGGCACCGGTGAGCAGCACCCCCCGGATATCGCGCTCCCGCTCGACCCGCCCGGCGGCGTCGTCCAGCTCCGCGATGACCGTGGCGTTGAGCGCGTTGAGCTTGTCCGGCCGGTTCACGGTGATGCGTGGCGATGCCGTCCGCGAGATCGAAGAGCAGCGTGGTGTAGGCCATTGCGACGGACCCGGTGAGGTAACGCGAGAAGCGAGGTCGGGGCGAGCCGAGACCGCAAAGATAATCGCGGCTTCCCATGCCGCTCCGCGGGATATCTTTGCGGCATGACCATTCCCCAGCCCATCGCCTGGACGCCGGACTTCGCGGTCCGCATCCTGGACCAGACCCTGCTTCCCGACACGGAGACGTATCTGGACGCTCGAGACGGTGGACGCCGTCGCCGAGGCGATCCGCACACTCCGGGTGCGCGGCGCGCCGCTCATCGGCATCGCCGCCGCGATGGGGCTGCACGCTGGCCGCTGCGCGGCGGGGCGCGGCCGACGCTCGAGACGGTCCGCGCCGCCTCCGCCGTGCTCGGCGCCACCCGGCCCACGGCCGTCAACCTGCGCTGGGCGCTCGCCCGGATGGAGCGCCGCGCGGCCGGAGCGGCCGGCGCGGGCGAGGACCTCGCAGCAGGCGCTCCGCGACGAGGCCACGGCGATCTGGGACGAGGACCGCGCCATGTGCGCGCGGATCGGCGAGGCCGGCGCGGCGCTGATCGACGGCGACGCGGTCGTGCTCACCCACTGCAACGCGGGCGCGCTCGCGACCGGCGGGATGGGCACCGCGCTCGCTCCGATCTACACCGCTGCACGAGGCCGGCCGGCGCGTGCGCCGTCGTGGCCGACGAGACCCGGCCGCTGCTCCAGGGCAGCCGGCTCACCGCCTGGGAGCTCGCGCGGGCCGGCGTGCCGGTGACCGTCATCGCCGACGGCATGGCGGCGAGCCGGCTCCGCCGCGGCGACATCACCTGCGTCATCGTCGGCGCCGACCGGATCGCGGCCAACGGCGACGTCGCCAACAAGATCGGCACCTACGGCCTCGCGCTCGCGGCGCGGGCGCACGGGGTGCCGTTCTACGTCGCCGCGCCGAGCTCCACGGTGGACCTGGCCACCCCGGATGGCGCCGGCGATCCCGATCGAGGAGCGCGCGGCCGACGAGGTGGCCGCGCTGGGCGGCCGGCGGTACGGCGCCCGACGGCGTGCAGGTCTGGAACCCGGCCTTCGACGTGACGCCGGCGGGGCTGGTCACCGCGATCATCACCGACCGCGGCGTGTTCGCGCCCGCGGACGTGGCGCTGTGCGTCGTCGCGCTGGCGATGCCGTCCGATCCTCGCGCTCGACCAGGGCACCACCGGCTCCACCGCGCTCGTGATCCACCAGGACGGGCCGCTCCTCGGCCGCGGCTACCGCGAATTCACCCAGCACTATCCCCGGCCCGGCTGGGTCGAGCACGATGCCGAAGAAATCCTCGCGCGTCTCGCTCGAGGCGATGCGCGAGGCGCTGGCCGGCGCGGGCGAGCGCCGGTCGGGCATCGGCATCACCAACCAGCGCGAGACCGTGGTGCTGTGGGACCGCCGCACGCTCGCGCCGGTCGCGCCGGCGATCGTCTGGCAGGATCGCCGGACCAGCGACCGCTGCCGCGAGCTGCGCGAGCCGGCATTCGAGTCGCTGCTCCGCGAGCGCACCGGCCTCGTGGCCGATCCCTACTTCTCGGCGACCAAGCTCGAATGGCTGCTGCGCGATCCGCGACCTCCGCCGCCGGGCGGGCGGGGCGAGCTGGCCGCCGGGACGGTCGAGAGCTGGCTCGTCGCCCGGCTCACCGGCGGCCGGGTTCATGTCACCGATCACACCAACGCCTCGCGCACGCTGCTCTACGACCTCGGCACGCGCGCGTGGGACGCCGAGCTGCTGACGCTGTTCGGCGTGCCGCGCGAGATGCTGCCCGCCGATCGTCGTCCATCGTCCGGCACGGTGGCCGAGATCGACGCGGAGCACCTCGGCGCCGGCTCCCGATCGCCGGGCTCGCCGGCGACCAGCAGGCCGCGCTCTTCGGGCAGGGCTGCTGCCGCGACGGGCATGGCGAAGAACACCTACGGCACCGGCGCGTTCCTCCTGGTGTATCACGGGCCACGCCGTGCCCGACGCCGGCGCACGGCGTCCTCGCGACGGCCGCCTGCGGCCCGCGCGGGGAGCCGGCCTACGCGCTCGAGGGCAGCGTGTTCATCGCGGGCGCGGCGGTGCAGTGGCTCCGCGACGGGCTCGGCCTCATCGCAGCGCGCCGTCGAGACCGAAGCGCTGGCCGAAGCGTCGCCGGACACCGGCGGGGTGCATTTCGTCCCGGCGCTTCGTCGGGCTCGGCACGCCGCACTGGGAGGCGGAGGCGCGCGGCACGATCACCGGGCTCACCCGCGGCACGACGCGCGCGCACCTCGTGCGCGCCGCGCTCGAGGCCATGGCCTTCAGCAGCGCCGAGCTGCTCGGCGCGATGGCGGGCGCCGGCGGGCTCGACGTCCCGGCGCTCCGGGTGGACGGCGGGGCGTCCGCCAACGACTGGCTGATGCAGTTCCAGGCCGACGTGCTCGGCGTCCCGGTCGAGCGGCCCGATATGGTGGAAACCACGGCGCTCGGTGCCGCGGGCCTCGCCGGCATCGCGCTGGGCGTCTGGCAGGGCACGGGCGAGTTTCTCGCGCGGCCGGCGATTCCGGCGGTTCGAGCCACCGCCGGCCGACCCTGAGCGCCGGCGCCTGCGGAAGGGATGGGAGCGGGCGGTGGATGCCGCCCTGGCATGGGCGCGGCGCGCGAGCCATCTTGAATCCCTGCCGCCTGGAGGGGAAGCTTTCGGACCTGGCACCGATGCACGACCACGGAGCAGACCATGAAGGCAGGGCACAAGTTCCTCCTGGGCGCCGCGCTGATCGTCGGGAGCGTGGGATTCCTGATCGCCGAGGGCGTGAAGGAGACCGGGGTGTAC
>CAVSLY010000024.1:0-148874 GCA_963728705.1 uncultured Gemmatimonadales bacterium | reverse complement strand
CCCTTAAGTTCTCCTATCCCCCAACCGGCGCCCTGACTGACCGACCTGCTCGCCACCCTGCAGCCGGCCCTCGCCTCATCCTACCGCCTCGAGCGCGAGCTCGGCCGCGGGCGGCATGGCCACCGTCTTCCTCGCCCACGACCTCCGGCACGACCGGCCCGTCGCGCTCAAGGTCCTCCATCCCGAGCTCGCCGCGACCCTCGGCACCGAACGCTTCCAGCGCGAGATCCGGCTCGCCGCGCGGCTCCAGCATCCGCACATCCTGACCGTCCTACGACTCGGGCGAGGCCGCGCGGCCAGCTCTGGTTCACCATGCCGTTCGTCGAGGGCGAGTCGCTCCGCGACCGGCTCAGGCGGGAGCGGCAGCTTCCGGTGGAGGACGGCGCTCCGGATCGCGGCCGAGGCCGCGCGCGCGCTCGAGTACGCCCACCGCCACGGCGTCGTCCACCGCGACATCAAGCCGGAAAACCTGCTCCTCACCGCGACGGCTCCACCCTCGTCGCCGACTTCGGCATCGCCCGTGCCCTCGCCGGCGCCGACGACCGCCTGACCCAGACCGGCATGGCCGTCGGCACGCCGGCGTACATGAGTCCCGAGCAGGCTGCGGGCGAACGCTCGCTCGACGCGCGTACCGACATCTACTCGCCTCGGCGCGGTGCTCTACGAGATGCTCGCCGGCGAGCCGCCCTTCACCGGACCGACGGCGCAGGCGATCATCGCGAGGCGGTTGACCGAGCCGGCCCCCAGGCTTCGCCGGGCGCGGCCGACTGTACCGGAGCGAGTAGAGCAGGCCGTCGCGCGCGCCCTGGCCCCGGTGCCCGGCGGACCGTTCGAATCCGCCGGGCAGTTCGCCCGCGCCCTGGCAGCCGGCAACTACCGAGGCCGACGACCGTAGCCTCCGCAGCCCGCGCCGCTCCCGCCGCGCCCGCCGGCGGCGAAGCGCCCCCGCCTCCCCGCCCGCCGTCCTCACCCTCGCGCTCGGCATCCTCATCGGCCTCGGCGTCCTGTTCGCCTGGCGCCGGTCGCGCGGTGCCGCCGCCGCCGGCCGGCCCCAGCGCATCGCGGTGCTCCCGTTCGAGAACCTCGGCACGCGCCGACGAGGAATACTTCGCCGACGGCATCACCGACGAGGTCCGCGGCAAGCTCTCGGGACTTCCCGGCCTCCGGGTGATCGCGGGCGGCAGCTCCAAGGAGTACAAGCGGTCGACCAAGCCGCTGACCCGGATCGGGACGCGAGCTGGGCGCCGACTACCTGCTGGTCGCGAAGGTGCGATGGGCCAAGGCCGCCGACGGGACCAGCCGGGTGCGGGTGAGCCCCGAGCTGGTGGACGTGGCCGGGACGACGCCGACCACGCGCTGGCAGCAGCCGTTCGACGCGTCGCTCACCGATGTGTTCCAGGTCCAGGCCGACATCGCCGCGCAGGTGGCGAAGGCGCTCGAGGTGGCCCTCGGCGACAGCTCGCAGCGCCAGCTCGAGGCGCGGCCGACCGCAGAACCTCGCCGCCTACGACGCCTACCTGCGCGGCCGGGAAGCCGCCCCAGAGCCTCGGCTCCCTGCCGACCGCGCAGGCTCCGGCAGGCCATCACGTACTACGAGCAGGCCGTCGCGCTCGATCCACCATTTCGCGCTCGCATGGGCCCCTTGGGCCGGGCCCAGAGCCTGCTCTACAGCAACGGAGTTCCGACGCCGGAAGGCGCCGAGTCGGCCCGGCGCGCGGCGGAGCGGGCCATGGCGCTCGACCCGTCGCTGCCCGAAGCCTATCTGGCGCAGTCGTCGCTACCGCTCCGGGTCCTGAACGATCAGGCGGGGGCGTACGAAGCCACCCGGGCCGGCCTGCGCGTCGCACCCGACAACGTCGATATGCTCACCGCGTCCGGCGCTGGCTGAGGTGAGCGCTCGGCCGGTGGGACTCGGCGGTCGTGCACCTCCAGCGCGCCGCGGCGCTCGACCCGCGATCGCCCCGGTCGCTCCGCGCGGCTCGGCTATACGTTGCGGCGGCTCCGCCGCTATCCCGAGGCGCAGGTGGCGCTCGATCGCGGCCTGGCTCTCTCCCCGGCCGACATCAGCATGCGGGAGCACCGGGCGATGGTGGACCTGGGCCGAGGCGACCTGGCCGGCGCCCAGGCGATCATTCGGGCGGCGCCGAGAGAAGTGGATCCCGGGCGACCTCGTCGCGTACATGGGGAACTACTGGGATCTCTACTGGGCCCTCGACGAGCAGCAGCAGGAGCTCCTGCTCCGGCTCACGCCGAGCGCGTTCGACAACGATCGGGCGGCCTGGGGGATCGCCAAGGCGCACGTCTACTGGCTTCGGGGGGACGAGGCGCGCGCGCGGGCGTTCGCCGACACGGCGCGGATGGCGTTCGCCGAGCAGATCCGGACGACACCCGACGACCCTCAGCGGAACATCCTGTACGGCGTGGTGCTGGCGTACCTGGGCCGGAAGGACGAGGCCATCAAGGCGGGGGAGCGCGGCATGTCGCTGCTGCCGATCTCGAAGGACGCCTACACCGGCACGTACTTCCAGCACCAGGTCGTGCGGATGTACATCCTCCTGAACGAGCCGGAGAAGGCGCTCGACCTGCTCGAGCCGCTGCTCAGGATGCCGTATGATCTATCGCCCGGATGGCTCCGGATCGATCCGATGTTCGCGCCGCTCAAGGGGAATCCGAGGTTCGAGCGGCTGCTCGCTCCGCAGTGAGCGCTGAATATTCAGTGGTCCGGTCCTTGCTCAAAGTCCTCGCGTCGAGCCGCATTCACCACCCCGCGAGGTCCTCATGCTCAAGCTGATCGCCCTTACGCTGCTGGATCCCGATGGCGTCCATGCGCATTTCCGCGATGATTGCCCGCGCGTGCGGCACCTGCATCCCGGCGACATGCGCCTCGGATTCACCCGACGCCGCACGCATTGTCCCGCCTGCACCGACGTGGCGGAACGCAAGAAGTCGCGCGACGCGAGGCTCGTGAAGCGGTAGTCGCAGCCGAAAGTCGCGATCCACCATCCGGCCCGTTGTCCCATTTCCCCTCCCATTTCCGATTCATCCGTACGGGCCTCCTGCTGGGGGGTCCCCCCTCCCCCATTGAAGGAGCTTACCAATGCGCCACCTCCCCCTGGCGGCCTGGGCCCTCGCGGCCCTAGCCCTGGCCGCCTGCGCCGACGACCGGTCGGATTCGCCGGCCGGCCCCGACGCGCCGCCGCCGGACCTGTCCTACATCGGATTCCGGCTCACCATCGACGTGGCCACCGGCCAGGTGACCGTCGCCCGGCCCGCGCCGCGGTCCACGCCCGGCGGCCCCTCGCTCTCGCTGCTCGGCGCCGAGGTGGTGGGCATCCAGGCGACGCCCTGCACCTTCAGCGCGATTCCGGGGAACACCAAGCTGAAGCGGTGCACCATGCAGCTCTCGGTGACCAATCGTCTCGACGCCGGCGCCCTGGCGCGGCCAAGCTTCCCGACGCCGCCCGCGGGCACCACCGGCATCCTGCTTTTCCCCTTCACCGCGTCCGCCCAGACCATCACCGGCACCACAGCCGTGGCCAACGCCGACTGGAATAACGCGCCGGCCAACTTCTTCAATGACTTCGCCTCGTGCGCCGGCGGCAAGACCAGTGACTGCTACCGCTCCGAGACCTTCCCCGGCACGCTGTTGCCGGGCGAGACCTCGGAGGTACGGACTGTCGGCTTCGACGTCCCGAAGGCGGCGCAGAGCGCGTCCACCTTTGTGGTGGTTGCCGCCGACATCGGCCGGGTGACTGCTCTGGACCCCACGGGCGACCGTTGCGGCACGATCCAGCTCTCGGTCGACCAACCAGGGTGATGTCGTGAGCGTCCTCGCCCCCTCGCAAATTGTCGCGGGCAGACACGAGGACCAGAACAGTGGCCAGCCGGAAAGATCGAAGGGCTTCTGCAGCTTCGCGCTCGGTGGGCTGCCGGCGAGCTCTACGGTCCTCTCCATGAGTCTCCGCCTCTACCAGAACAGTGTCGGCGGCACACCCTACTCGGACGCGAGTGTCCTGGCCGACCACATGGACCTCGGGACGGAATTGGACGAGGATGATTTCGACGCTTCGGCGCTGAGCGCCCTCGGAACCCTGTCGAGCGATGGGGATCTCGAGTACAAGGGGCTGGACGTGACGGCGGCGGTGCTGGCCGACCTCGCGGCCAGCCGGACCTTCTCGGATTTCCGGGTGGTCCTCAACGTCCTCGAGGGATCGGTTGGCTTCGATGGCCCCGCAGGCGCAAACCCTCCACAGTTGCTCGTGGTGTACACCCAGTAACCGCGCCGTCATCCTGAGCGGGGCGAAGGATCGCTCCAACGTGCGAACCGCCGCCGACAGTCTTCCGTCGGCGGCGGTTCACCCGCACGGCATCGAGCTCCCGGTCCTCCTCGGCTATCCTTCCCATGACAACCCTGCTCAGCTGTGGCTGTACGCTGGTCCTTTCCCGCCCGGAGGCTTCATGAAGCGGATGCTGGTTATGGTGCTCGCACTGTCCGTGGCGGCATGCGGCGACGACTCCACCTCACCCGCCGGCTCCGACCACCTCGTGGTCGGCGCGCTGCTTTCGCTCACCGGCCCCGGTCGAACCCTCGGCCAGACCAGCGAGGCCGCGCTCCAGCTGGCGGCCGATGACCTCAACGCCCAGCTCAGCGGCGACGGCTCGCCGACCCGCGTGAGCGTGCGGGTCGAGGACACCGGGCTGGATCCGGCCCAGGCCCTGGACCGGCTCAGGGCCCTCGCCGGAGAGGGCGTGCGCATCTTCGTCGGCCCGCAGTCCAGCTCCGAAGTCGCCGCGCTCAAGCCGTTCGCCGACAGCGCGGGCGTGATCCTCCTGAGCCAGGGCAGCACCGCCTCCTCGCTGTCCCTCCCGGACGACAACGTGTTCCGGCTGGTGCCCGACGACTCGCACGAGGGTGAGGCGGTGGTCGCGCTCCT
This sequence comes from uncultured Gemmatimonadales bacterium, assembly GCA_963728705.1. Lineage (GTDB taxonomy): Bacteria > Gemmatimonadota > Gemmatimonadetes > Gemmatimonadales > GWC2-71-9 > CAVVWJ01. The sequence continues at coordinate 143,940 of CAVSLY010000024.1, read as the reverse complement.
GGCTCAGGACGGGATCGAGACGGTCGTGCCGCTGTGGCGGGAGGATGCTGGGAACCAGGGGCTGCACGATGCGGTCGCGACGCAGTTCCAGGCGCAGGGCGGCACCGTGACCGCGGGCGACCACTACCCGCCGGGCACGACCGATTTCTCCGCGCAGCTGGAGGCGATCAAATCACAGATCGACGACGCGGTCGCCGTGAACGGCGGCGGGGCCGTCGCCGTCTACCTGGCCGCGTTCGAGGAAAGTGCGTTGATCTTCGCGCAGGCGAGCGCGGATCCCGCCTTTGCCCAGGTCCGCTGGTACGGCGGCGACGGCACGGTGCAGAGCGCCGCGGTCGTGGCCGACCCGACGTCGGCCGCGTTCGCCGCCGCGACCGCATTCCGGGCGCCGACCTACGGTCTGAGCGACCAGCTGCTGCAGCAGGATGCCGAGCTGATCGGTACCATCGCCGACCGCAGCGGCCTCGCGCCCGACGCGTTCACGCTCGCCGCCTACGACGCGCTGCATGTGGCGACCCTCGCCTACGCGGCGGTCGGCCTCGATGCCATCGAGACTTATCGGTCGGAGCTGCTCACCCAGGCGGGCGCCTACACCGGAGCGACCGGACCGACCGACCTGAACGCCGCCGGCGATCGGGCCGTCGGCGACTACGACTTCTATCAGGTGTGTGCCGGCCCGACGCCTTCCTGGCAACGCGTGACGGCGTACGAGGCTGCCGGCGGCACTCTCGTGAGCGTCGGGGCGTGCTGATCCGCTGGAACGGCATTCGATGGAGTGTGCAGGCTGGTTGTCAGCGCAAGCGCTCTTCCCCCCGCGTAAGACGGCTCAGCTCGGATCTGATCTGTTCGACGCGTGCCGCTCGTGCGGGCTCCGGGTGTGCCTGCAGGGTAAGAAAGTGTCGGTACGCGGCGATCGCGCCGGCGGCGTCCCCCGTCAGCGCGGCGAGCCGTCCCTCCTCGCGCAGGTAGGTGGAGAGAAACACGGGCACCAGGTCGAACCGGCGGCGCCGCACGGCGGCCAGCGCCTCTGCCACACTACCGTGAGCCTCGAGCAAGCGGGCGACCGCCAGGTTGTCGCCGTCGGTCCAGCCCGGAGGCGCGGTTCGCAGCCGGTCGTCGAGACGGCTCACGAGGAGTGCCGCACCCGGCTGGTGCTTGAGCGTGGCCACCGTGGCTTCCAGGACGTCCGCGCAGAGGGTGCCGAACTCGGCCGTCCGCGCCGAATCGGCGACGTCCCGCCACAGCGTCACCGGGCTTCGGAGGCGCGCAATCGCTCGCTCGGTCGTGGCCAGCTGGCCCTGCGCCACGCGCCAGCGTTCCACCCAGCAGATCTGCCAGAACTGGCCGCCAAGCTCACGCGGTACCCGCGTCAGCGGCGCGTCCGCGCGGGCCGCGCCGTCTCGGGCGGTGGCGCGGGCGAACGCGGTGTCGCCGTCCCAATAGAGCGCACCCGTGATGCCGTGGTAGAAACGCGTCCCCGGGTTGAGATCCCGCAGCGCCGTGGCGGCCTCCGTGGGACGGCCGGCGCTGAGCGCCACCATGTACCGTGCATACTGCGCCCGGTTCTGCTCCTCCTGAGTCGTCGCGCGCGCCTGCAGCGCCGCGACAGCGCGTTCGGCCTCGTCTAGCGGGAGCCCGTCCTCGAGCGTTCGCGTCATGACGCCCTCGAGACCGTTCACGCTCCCGGCGGCGAAGCGTGCGTGCGTCGCCTCGATGGCGCTGGAGTCGTGCAAGACCCACGCGGCGCGCCAGGCGAAGCTGCCGGGTCCGCTGTCGGCCGCGGGAACGGGAGGACTGAGACGGCGCACCGTCGCCGTGTCCCTCTCGATCGCGGCGATCTGGAACAGATGGATCAACGGTTCGGCGTGCGGCGCGGTGCGGGTGATCGAGGAGTCGAGCGCGATTGCATGCCGGAAGGCCGTCGCCGCCAGTTGCCGGGTGTGCGACAATCCGATGGCGGCACCCCAGTGGTAGTACAGGTCGCCGAGGTGGAACCATGCCTGCGGCTGTTCCGGCATGGCCTTCACGCCGCGCTCGGCCGCGGCGATCATCTCGGCCATGGTGGAGAGCCGGGGATAGTGTGGCCCCAGATGGTCAGGAGTAGCGCGCGGTCACCCGGGCTCAGCCGATCACGGTGGGCCCACGCCAACTGCTCGCCCCTCCCACCGTCACCCGCCGCCTGCCACCTGGCCGCTTCTGCGAGCCCCAGGGCCGCTCGCGCGAATGTAGAATCGACGTCGAGCGCGCCGGTGAATCGCCGAGCCGCCGAATCCCAGCGGCCCTGTCGCAATGCGGCCTGGCCGTCGAGATAGCCACGCACGGCGGATAGCGGCAGCGCGGAGAGGTTGGTGAGTCGCTGCCGTTCCCCCGCCTGCGTCGCCAGCAGCTCGGCGGCGAGACGGTTCACGAGCTCGCCCAGGCTTTGGAGCTGCCCTTCCACACTCGCCCGGCCGATGCTCGCACCCGTGAAGGTCTCGACCAGCGAGACGCTGACGACCAGGCGGCGCCGGGTACCGGTGATGGCGCCCTCCAGGACGCGCCCCGCACCGACCTGGCGCGCAACGCCCAGTGCCGCGCGCGGCCCCGGCTCGGCGTCCGGACCGACCGCGCGTCGCCAGGCCGCATGCACGGTGCCCGGCTCCGCGGCCCGCAGTCCTCCCTCGCCGGTGAGCTGGACGGCGAGCAGATCGCCGAACCCCTCCCGGAGATACGCCAGCGCCGAGTCGCCGCCCGACACCCGGAACGGGAGCACCGCGACGAGATGCGAGTCCAGAGGTGGAGGTCTGGCCCCGGCCGGGTCCGAGCGTCGCGCCCTCGCCAGCACTCCGATCCCGAGCAGCACGAGCATGAGCCCGCCCGCCAGAAACCTGCGGCGGCGGCGCGGACGCGAAGGGGCGCCGGTGCCGCCGGAGAGCGCGGTGCCCAGCTCCTGCGCGGTGGCAAACCGGTCGGCGGGCGCCGGGGCGAGTGCCCGCGCGATCGCGGCCGCGACCGACATCGGCACTTCAGGCCGCGCGGCGCGCACTGAGGGAGCCGAACCCGCGGTTTGCTGCGCGGAGATCGCTTCCCGCGTCCCACCGTCGTACGGCGGCCGGCCCACCAGCATCTCGTAGAGGACGCACCCGAGCGCGTAGATGTCGGATCGACCGTCGATGGCCGCACCGGGCGACAGCTGCTCCGGACTCATGTAGGCCGGCGTGCCGGTGCCCATGGTCGGCTCGGTGCGCCGCACCGAATCTGCTGCCTCGATCGCGCGCGCAATGCCGAAGTCGGCCACGATGGCCTGCCCATCCTGCAGCAGGATGTTTTCCGGCTTGATGTCGCGGTGGATCACGCCGCGCCGATGGGAATAGTCGAGCGCCATCGCAACCTCGCGCGCGATGCGTACGGCGGCGTCGATGGGCATTCGTGGTGCCGTGGCCAGCGCGGCGCGGAGCGATTCGCCTTCGACGTGTGGCATGACGTAGTAGAGCAAGGCGCCGAGCGCCCCGGAGTCGAACAGCGGGAGGATGTGGGGATGGTGCAGGGTCGCGGCGATGTCGATCTCGCGCAGAAACCGGTCGGGACCGAGCGCGGCGGCCAGCTCAGGGCGCAGCACCTTGACGGCCACCTCGCGGTGATGTTTGCCGTCGCGCGCCAGGTATACGGTTGCCGTAGCGCCCTGTCCAAGGCGACGCACCACCTCGTAGTGGCCGAGGACCGCACCCGGCTCGACCGGGTCCGACGCGGCCGCCCAGGCCAGCAGCGGAGCCGCATAGACCGCGGCCGGGTCCGTGAGGAAGCCGGCCGCTGCCGAGTCGGCATTGAGCAGGCGCTCGAGCGCGGCCGCCAGCCCCGGGTCCTTCGATCGTGTCAGCTCGACCAGGGCGACCCGCTCACCGGGGGAGGAGTCGAGCGCCTGGTCCAGCAGGCGCTCGAGGTCCGGCCATCGGTCCTCCCACGATCGTTCCATGATGCCGGTCGTCTCCGATCTCGATTGCCAGGGCGCTCCCCGGCGTCAAGATGGACCCCGGTACTGTGCTGCGCAAACGGACAGCCCGCTTAGCTCACGGCGTCATGGCCTGGCACAATGTCGAGGCCACGGCGGGGTCGTCAATGAATCGGAACACCCCGCGATGGGTGTCATCGGGCCGGTCAATGCCGGCGATGTGGGCGATCACGCCGAGCCCCGGCGCAGACACTGCTACTTCGCCGTGTGACGCCCCTACGCCGCTGTCGATGTCGGTGGGGTCGGCGTACTGACTGTCGTACCAGTTGGCATGCACGCTGATGGCGACCGAAGGGCCGGCGCCCTCGGGCGACAGGGTCCAGGTGCCCTCGAGATCCTGGGTCACGCGCCGCTTCACGATCACGCTGTCGGCGGCGTTGTACCATCGGGTGCCGAGGCGGACGTCGTGGCTGGTCTCGTAGACGGTGCCGCACGGGAGTTCGAACGCTGGCTCGTTCACCGGCTCGAGGACCAGGGTCGTATGGCACAGGATCCACCGCCCATCGGCTCGACATTGGGCCTCGGCCCCCACCAGCAGCGGTGGGGGCGTGAGCGCGGCAGGGTCGACGACCTTGCCGGCCGCGGCGAAGGCGGGGGCGGTCGTGTGCTGCGTCGAGGGAGCTGTCGGGTCGCTCGGGCGGTCACAGGCGGTCAGGAGCGTCGCCATCAGTATGCCCATGGTGGCGCCGGTCATTTTCGGTGTATGCATCGTCGGGTGCTCCAGGTGAGGGTGTCGCCCAGGCTGGTATGAGCGGGTGCTCGTACGAAGAGGCGTGGGTTCCGGGCAAAAGCCGCCACCGGACTGTTGCGTGCTGCGGAATCGAAGAGCGGCAGGATGTGGGATGAGGCAGTGTGGCGGGGATGTCGGTGTTGCGGTTCTACGTCAGTCGCACAGCTCCGAGTACAGCCACGCCCTGGACTTGGCCCACTCCCGCTGGACCGTGCGGGCCGAGACACCCAATGCCTCCGCCGTTTCCTCCTCGGTCAATCCTCCGAAGAACCGGCACTCGACCACTCCGCTCATCCGCGGGCTGAGGCGGGCGAGCCGCTCCAGCGCCTCGTCCACCGCCACCAGCATGTCGCCCCGCTGGGCGGCCGGTGCGTTGTCGTCCAGGAAATCATTGGGGATGCCACCCCCGCGCCGGACTGCCCGGTGCCTCCGGGCGTAGTCGACCAGAATGCGGCGCATGGCGCCAGCCGCGGCTCGAAAGAACTGGGCGCGATCCTGCCACTCCATCCGGTCCAGGTCCGCCAGCTTCATGTAGGTCTCGTGCACCAGGCCGGTCGTGCCGAAGGTGTGGTCCGGCCGCTCGCCCTGGAGCTGGCGGTGGGCGATGCGCCGCAGGTCGTCGTAGACGGCGGCATACAGTCGGTCCCGGGCATCGGATTCGCCGCCGCGGGCTTGCAGCAGCAGGTCGGTGATTGCTCCGCGAGGGGCCATCACCCAACATGCGGCTTGGCACGGAGTTGTGCAAACGGACGAGGGAAGGGAGGGCGCTCAAGGGAAGCGGAGGGACTACCTCGAGGGAGGTCGCTGCCTGGCAGGCAGCGTCCCTCCGCTCGAGAGCGCAGCTCCTCAGCTGCAGGTCAGCCTGTCCAGCGAGGTAGTCACCTTGAACTCCTGACCCGATGGGATCACGGCCTGAAACACGGAGTGGGCGCGGAAGCTGAGGCCGTCGATGTTGCTGCGGACCCGCGTCATCCCATGCGCTGTGAAGGTCGCGTGCGGGGCGGGCGGGTTCGGCGACTCGAAGCCCTCGTGGAAGATGTCGTTGATCGTGTAGATGGCGCCGCTCTCCGAGCCCGTGCCGGTCGCGGTCGTGTGCTGTTGGAACTCCGCGTGGAGTGAGCTTCCGGCGTCCAAATGCTCACGGGTATCCACGAAGGTGACCTGAGACCTGGCGGTTCCCGTAAAGGTGATCGACTCGCCGTTGCACGGGTTCTCTACATCGAAGGTGACTGGCTCGACCGACTTGAAGTGGTCCGCCGTATTGTGGGCGATTGCGTAGGCCGTGAGGCCGGGACCGTCTTCTGCGGTAGGACTCGTCTCGGAGCCGCAGGCGGTCAGGAACGCGGCCGTCAGGATTGCCACTCGGGTGAGCGTCAGGGATCGCATCGTCAGGTGCTCCTCGTTCGGGGATACCACGCAGACTGCTCGTGGTAGTAGAGGCGTGATTCCCCGCCGAGTCCCGCCACCCCTGGAACCACGCGCCACCGGGGCTTTGCGCCCGCGAGGTCACTGCCGCGGTCCGATCCGCCGGCCTGCGGCGGATGCGTCGTAACTCTTGCGCCCCGTCGTACTGGTCCCCATGCTAGCCGGGAAGAAGGTCCTCGCCCCCCCCTGCCGTCCCACCGCCGCGATCGAGATCATCATGCCGTCCCCCCGCCACACCTCGGCGTTACTGTGTGTCTGGCTGGCCCTGGCCGGTAGGGAGCGGCTCGGGGCACAGGGAGTGACCGGCGCCGCGGTGCAGGGCACCGTTGCCGGTGCGGACAGCGCGCCGGTCCCGGACGCGACCGTGCTGGTCACCAACGTCGCCACGGGTGAGCGGTGGCGAACCGTGACCCGTGGTGATGGTCGCTTCGTGCTCGACCACCTCTCCGTCGGCGGCCCCTATAGCGTCGACGTGCGGGCCATCGGCTTCAGCCCGGCGCGGCGAACGGACATCTTTATGACCCTGGGCCAGCGGCTGACGTTCGATGTCGCCCTGGCTCCCGCGGCCGTCCAGCTCCCGGAGGTGAGCGTGTGGGGCGCCCCGGATCCCCGCATCAACGCCGGACGCACCGGGCCCGCGCAGACCATCTCGCGCTCCACGATCGTGGGTCTGCCGATCGCCGGCCGGGACTTCACCAACCTGGCCCTGCTCTCACCCCAGGTGTCGAAGAGCCCGAACGGGCTCCTGTCGGTGGCCGGGCTGAACGACCGGCTCACCAGCGTGCAGGTGGACGGGACGGCCGGCAGCTCGGCGCGCAACGATGTGGGCACGGGCGTCGCCGGCATTCCGCTCGCGGCAACGGACTTCGGCAATTTTCCGCTGCCGGTCGAGGCCGTGGCCGCGCTCCAGGTCAGCGTGGCGCCCTTCGACGTCCGGGAGGGCGGTTTCGCAGGCGGGCTCATCAAGGCGATCAGTCAGTCGGGCACGAACCAGTGGCACGGTTCGCTCTACAGCTACTTCCAGAACGAGAGGCTCTCTGGCCACAATCCGGACGGAAGCCGGGAGGACTCCGTACGGCCGGGAGGAGCTTGGTCTGGCGTTGGGGGGTCCCATCATCCGCGATCGGCTCGCGTTCTTCCTCAGCGTGGGTGGCCGCCGCAGGATTTCCCGCAGACCGTCGGTTCGCCTAGCGCCGACACGACGGCAGGGAAGGACTCCGCCGGCACGGGTGTCAGGTACTCGTCCCTGCTGCGCTTCCAGGACATCCTCCGCCGCACCTACGGCGTGGATCCCGGCAGCTTTACGACCGAATCCGCCCGGGCCCCGCTGCGCACCGTCTTCCTCAAGCTCTCGGCCCAGCTTGGCATCAACAATCGGCTGGAGCTGTCGCACGACTACGCACACGTCGGCAATCGAGTCGGCGGGCCGCACCAGGCCGGACTCGTCGGCTTCAACTCCAACGGGGCCGCCGATCCACTGGACGATCACGCCACCCGGCTCAACTGGACCGCCGCGGTCGGCCGATGGTCGAACGACCTGTTTCTGGCGCGCACCACGCACCGTCACCAGTGCATGGCCAACACACCGATCCCCCAGGTCGGGGTAGCTGTCGATGCGGGCGTCATCCTTGCCGGCAGCCAGTTCGTGTGCGACGGGGCGGACAACATGGAGACCATGTGGGAGCTGACTGACAACGTTGGCCTGGTCGCCGGGTCCCACCATCTGACCTTCGGGATGCACGGGGAGCTGATCCGCGTCTCCGATGCCGGATCGCTGCGCCACGTTCCCCAGCCCGCGGACTGGATCTTCAGCAGCCTGGATTCGCTGGAGCAGGGCCTGCCGGATGGATACCGGCGCTTCGTGCCTGGCCCATTGTTGCCGGCGTCCGGGGTGGTCGCGTTCCGTGGCACGCAACTCGGGTGGTACGCCCAGGACCAGTGGGCGATCGGGCGGCGGCTCACCGTGACCACCGGCGTCCGTCTGGACGTAGCCGCTGCTTCCGACGGCGCCGACGCTCAACCTCGAGCTGCGAGATGTCCTCGGCATCAGCACCGCGCGCACGCCGAGCGGGCACGGCTCGTGGAGTCCGCGGCTCGGGCTCAACTACGACCTTTCCGGCCGGAGCTCCACCATTCTCCGCGGCGGGATCGGCCTCTTCACCGGCCGCCCGGCGTACCGCTGGCTTCAGAATGCGTATCACGAGAGTGGCACCCAGTCCATCTTCCTGCAGTGCTTCGGCCCCGAGGACGTCCCGGCATTCACCCTCGATCCCGCGGGACAGCCCGATCGATGCGGCAGCGGCGAGTCCGGGTTGCCGGAGATCACGGTTTTCGATCCGGCTTTCCGCTTCCCGCGCGACTTGCGGATCGCGGTCGGGGCGGATCAGCGGTTGCCTTGGGGCGTCGTGGGCACGGCGGATCTGCTCTATGTGCGCGGCGTCGACCAGTTCGCCATCCGGGATGTCAACCTCCTGCCCCCGGTCGGCGTGGCCTCGGGTGAGGGGGGGCGTCTGCTGTATGGAACCTTCGATTCGATCGAAGGTCCGCTCGCGCGGCGCCGGAGTGATGCGTTCGGGCCGGTCCTCGCCATGACCAACGATGCGGGTGACCGCTCGTGGTCGCTGGCTTTCCAGCTCCAGAAGCGGTGGTCCGAGGGCGCCGACGTCACGGCCAGTTACACGTTCACCGATGCGAGGGATCGGCAGAGCTCACCGGGAAATGGTTCCCGGGCGAACCTCTCCTACACAGTGATCGACGGGTCTCTGGCGCGGCCCAACCTCCGGCCCTCGCTCTACGGCCAGCCGCACAAGGTGACGCTCGCCGGCACCGCGAGCCTCCCGCTCAGGTTCCGCGTGGGCCTCACGTACATCGGCGTATCGGGGAACCCGTTCACTTACATCGCCACGGGTGACCCGAACGCCGACGGGCTTGGCCAGTTCGGCGATCGCAACAACGACCCGGTCTACGTGCCCCGGGACGCGAACGACATCACGCTGGTCGAGCCCTCGGACTATGCCAAGCTGGACGAGGTGATCCGATCGACGCCTTGTCTCCGCGCGCAGCGCGGACGGCTGGTCCAGCGCAACAGCTGCCGTTCGGGATGGAACGGTCGGCTGGACGCACGGGTCACCAAAGTCGTCCCGACCACGGGCGGCCAGGCGCTGGAGCTCACTGCCGATCTCTTCAACGTGTTCAACTTCATCGACAGCGACTGGGCGCGCACGTTTCTCACCGGAGATGTCTTCGGCGGGCGGGTGCCGCTGCTCGACCTGGTCGGCTATGACGTCGCCAAGGGTCGCGGGATATACAGCGTGCAGGACACCCCGCGGCGCGAGGTGGACGTACCGGCGACGCGCTGGCACGTGCAGCTCAGCGCGCGGTACACCTTTTGATCAGCGTAGTGCGAATTTGCACCGGCTTGGCCCGCCCCTGCCGGAGCCCGAGGATTTCGTGGGCCGCTGCCGCCGACGAGCTGAGCCCGGTGACCAGACGGCGGCACCCTCGTGAGCGTCGGGGCCTGCTGAAAGGAACGGGCCTGAGCCGGACTCCTAGCTCTCCAGGACGAGGCCCATCCGGACGTCCCGTCTCCTGACCCTCTCGATGGCCTCGTTCACTCGAGCGAGCGGCATGACATCGACGATCGCCTCGATGCCATGCTGCGCCGCAAACTCGAGCATCTGCCTGGTATCAGCTCGACTACCGATGTAGTTGCCATAGATGGATCGCCGGGAATTGTTCAGGAGTCCACCACCCAGCGACAGCTGCGTCAACGGCGCCGCCACCAGGCAGAGCTGGCCCTGTGGTGTCAGCATTCTCACATATGCGTCGATGTCGAAGGCGACATTCAGCGTCGAGAGGATGAAATCGAACTCCCCCTGGCGCTCCGTCATGCCCTTCGGGTCTGAGCTGTCCGCGAACGCCCCTCCCAGCCGCTCGATCAGCTCTCGCTTGGCCGGCGAATGCGAAAACGCCGTCACGCGGTGCCCCATCTTGCGGAGGAACTGGATGGCCAGATGACCGAGCCCTCCGGCGCCCAGCACCGCTACGCGAGAGCTGGCAGCCAGTCCGTCCCGAAGGATCCCCGTGTATACCGTCAGCCCGGACGAGAGCAGGGGCGCTGATGGGGCCGAGTCGAGCTGCGGCGGGAGCCGGAACGCGAATCGGCCATCGACGATGATGTGTTCGGCCCAGCCGCCGTAGCGGTCCACCGCAATGACCTTCTGGCTGGGGCAGAGTTGCTCGAGGCCCTGTCTGCAGAACGAACATTCGAAACACGCCTCCTGCTGGTACCCGACACCAACACGATCACCGGTGTGCAGGTCGGCGACTTCGGAGCCGGCCTCTTCGACGATTCCAATGATTTCATGGCCGGGGACCAGCGGATACCGCGCGTCGCCCCAGTCGTTGTCGATGTACTGGATGTCGCCTCTCGCGAGGCTGCAATGCGTGATCCTCACCAGGACCTCCCGGCTGCCAAGCGCCCTCTCATAGAGGAAGGGCTCCGCCGTGCCGCCCTTCTCGCTGATCGCGTACGCTCTGATGTGCATGATCGGTCAGGGCCTCGTCCGCTCGATGCCTAAAAGGGATTCTCGTCCGCGCTCGGCCCATAAAGCGACGGGAGCGGCACGCCTAGCAGTCGCAGGTACACCGTCAGCTGTCCACGATGGTGATACCAATGATTGAGCATGACCGACCGCAGCATCACAGCCCGCGGCATCGCCATGATCTCGCGGTCGCCCACCATCATTCGCCACGTGGCCATGAACGTGGCGTCGTCCATGCCGCCGAGCACTTGCTTTGCTTTCGCGATGCTCTCATCCAGCATCGGCATCAGCTCCGAGCTGCTGGCCGGATTGGGGTCCGGACCGAATTGCGGGGCCTGTACCGGGGACGGCGCCGCGACGAACTCGGCGACCGATCCGGGCACCACGGCGATGTGATATGCGAGCTGGCCCAGCGTCCGCGACTTCTCGTGCGGGCGCCAGCCGAGCTGATTGTCGGGGACTCGCTCGAGCACCCGTCGCGTCGCGGCCGCTTCCTGTTCGAGCTCCTGCAGCATGCCGTCTATGAGTGGCATCCGACTATCCTCCGTTCCTGAGTGGCCAATCGTGGCACGTCTTTATAGAAATGTGCCCACCTCCGGCGGTCGCCGTGAAGCACCAGACCAAGCCTAGCTGGTACCTCGTGGCCGCCGACGACAGGATGATCCCGCCGCCGGCCCAGCGGGGGCCGCTGCCATTCCTTCCCCAGGGCCACGGCTTCGGCGATCGAGACGCAGGCTACGCGCTCACGGCCCGCTGACCGGCGTCAACTGACTGGCGACCTGCTGCCAGCCACCGTGGCGGAGGACCCAGATGGCGGTCGCGCGGTACTGGCCCCGCTCGGTGCGCCCGCTGTAGCGCCCGCCGATCGACAGGAGCGTGGTGTGCACCGCCACGACATCCTTGTGCCCGTACGTGCGAATCCGCTCCTCCGCCAGCACCGGCGCGAGAGAGTCGAAAGCCGTCCGTCCGGCGCGCAGGTTCGCCAGGCGGTCGGCGCGCGTGAGGAGCTCCCCGCGGGGATTGATGAAGCTGTAGTCCGGCGCCCAGAACCGCGCTACGGCCGCCTTGTCGGAGCGCCGGAGTGCGTCGTCGTAGCGGCGGATGGACGCGCGCACCTCTTCAATTGTACGAGAGTCGGCGGACCGCTCTTGCGCCCGCAGTCGCAGAGGCAGGGCCAGGAACAGCGTGAGCACCGGGATGAACCGCAGCGAGTACCGCAACATGAAAATCTCCGTCGAGCGTGGGTCGTGGTGAGGAACACCGTACTCTAGCCGTGATCTCCGGCGTCCGGGAGTCGCCCCGCGCTGTCCGCACCACTGGCGCATATATGTCCCGTATGCATATTTACAACCAGGCGCTATAGTTCACGGCGATCGGCCCGCAACCCGCAGCCCTCTTCCTGTGTCCCACGCATGAGCAACCTCGAGTACCACGTCCTCCTCGCGCTGGCCGGCGGCCCCCTGCACGGCTACGCCGTGAAGCAGCGCGTCGAGGACGAGTCCGCCGGCAGCCTGACGCCGCAGCCGGGCTCGCTCTATCGCGTCATCGCCCGGCTCATGACCTCGGGCCTCGTCGCCGAGACCGACCCGAAGGGCCCGGTGTCCCCGCATCCGGGACTGTCGCGGCGCTACTACGCGCTCACCGCCCCCGGCCGCCGTGCGCTCGCGGCCGAGGCGCGCCGGCTCAAGGGCGCGGCCGCGCTGGCGGAGAAGCGCCTCCGCACGGCCCGGCCGTGAGCCGCCTGCTCGCGTCCCTTGTGCGGCTGTTTCCGGCCGCGTTCCGCGAGCGGTTCGGGCCCGAGATCGTCGAGCACGTGCGGGAGGACTGGACCGCCGCCCGGGCGCGCGGCCGGCTCCCCGCGCTTGCCTACGCCCTGGCGGCGGCGCTCGATCTGCATCGGCGCCGCGCTCGCCGAGCACTGGAAACCTTCGTTGCGATCGACCCCGCGACAGCGCGGGAGGAGGCATCATGCGGTGGCTGCAGGGACGGCTGGATCCAGGACCTGCGCCAGGCGGTGCGCGCGCTGCGGCGCACGCCGGGCTTCACGCTGGTCGCGGTCGGGACGCTCGGGCTCGCGCTCGGCGCGAACGCGGGCATCTTCAGCATCGTGGACGCGGTGCTGCTCCGCCCGCTGCCGTTCCCCGAGCCCGATCGGCTGGTGTACATCGGCGGCACCGCGCCCGGGTCCGATCTGCCCGGCGAGTTCGACCTCTCGCCGGAGTTCTTCCTCCAGTATCGGGAGCAGTCGAAGCTGCTCGAGGGCCTCTCGCCCTACGAGCGACTTCACCAACACCCTGCGGGTGGGCGACCGCGCCGAGCGGGTGCGGATGGCGGTCTCCACCGCCGTCGCTCTTTCCCACGCTCGGCGTGGCGCCCGTCCTGGGCCGCGTGCCGACTCGCCGAGGACGAGGACCGGGTCGCGCTGCTCAGCCACGGCCTGTGGACGAGCTGGTTCGGCGGCGACACCGCCGTGATCGGACGCGTCCTACTACATCGGCGGGGAGCAGCGGACGGTCATCGGCGTGATGGGTCCGGAGTTCCGCTTCCCGCGTGGACGGGGTCACCCTCTGGATCACCGCGGTCATCCGTCCGGAGGACATCGAGCCGGGCCGGTTCGGGATGCCGCTGGTCGGGCGGATGCGGCCCGGCGTGACGATGCCCGACCTCGAGCGGGAGCTGACCCCGCTGGCGCAGCGCCTGCCCGAGCGGTTCGGCGGATCGCCCGGCTACGCCGAGCTGATCGGGAAGCACCGGCCCGTGGTGCGTCCGCTGGAGGAGCAGCTGGTGGGTCGGGTGGCCGGCCCGCTCTGGATCCTGTTCGGGTCGGTGGCGCGTCGTGCTGCTCATCGCCTGCGCCAACGTGGGCAACCTGTTCCTGGTCCGCGCGGAGCGGCGGCAGCGGGAGCTGGCCGTCCGCCGCGCCATCGGCGCCGCCCGGCTCCAGCTCTTCCGCGCGCAGATCACCGAGGCGCTCGTCGTCGCCCTGCTCGCGGGCGCGCTCGCCATGGTGCTGGCCTGGGTCAGCGTGCCGCTGTACCTGCGGTTCGTGCCGCCCGACGTGCCCCGCATCGGCGACGTCGAGGTGCGCTGGAGCACGCTGCTCTTCACCGGCATCGTCTCGGCGCTCGCGGCGCTCCTCTGCGGCGCGCTCCCGGCCCTGCGCGCGTCCGAGCCGAGCCTCGACCGGCTGCGCGACGGCAGCCGCGGGTCCACCGCGCGCCGGCACTGGGCCCGCGACGGGCTGGTGGTGGCGCAGACGGCGCTCGCGCTCGTGCTCCTCACCGGCTCGGCGCTGCTGTTCCGCAGCTTCCAGAAGATGCGGAACGTGGATCCGGGCTACGACACCCGGGACATCTTCACCTTCCAGATCGCGCCCGAGGGCGAGCATCTCAACGACGCCGCCTCGTTCGCCCGGTTCCACCTCGCCTTCAGGGAGCGGCTGGCGCAGCTGCCGGGCGTGCAGTCGGTGGGGATCGTGGACAACGTGCCGCTCAACGAGGGCCTCGCCGACGCCCGCTTCCTTCCGGCCGAGCGGGCGGGCGAGACCGACGGGGGCGTGCGGCTGGGCTTCACCTCGGTCGCGGGCGACTACTTCTCGACCATGGGGATCCGGCTGCTCGAGGGCCGGCCGTTCACCGACGGCGGAGCAGCTCACAGACCTCGGGGCACGTGATCGTCAACCGGTCGGCGGCGAACCTGCTCTGGCCGGGGCAGTCGGCCATCGGGCGGCGGCTCAAGCGGGAGGAGATCCCGGTCTGGGAGACCGTCGTCGGCGTGGTGGAAGACGTGATGCAGGACAACTTCCGCGATCCGGCGCCGCCGGCGGTCTACTATCCGCTCGTCGGTCAGCCGCCCGCCGACTGGCAGGTCTCCTCCCCGGCGTACGTGGTGAAGACGCCGCGGGCGGAGACGATCGCGCCCGAGATCCGGGCGCTGGTGCGCGAGGTGGCGCCCGGCGCGCCGATGTACCGGACCTTCACCATGGCGGGGCTCGCCGCCGACACGCGGCTGCCGCTCGCGTTCACCATGCTGACGCTGGGTGTGATCTCCCTGCTCGCCGTCATCCTCGGCACCGTGGGCCAGTACGGGGTGCTGTCGTACATCGTCGCCGAGCGGACCCGGGAGATCGGCGTGCGCATGGCGCTCGGCGCGGAGGCGCGCCGGGTCCAGCGGATGGTGGTGGGGCAGGGGGCGCGGGTGCTGCTGGTGGGGGTCGTGCTCGGACTCGTCGTCGCGGCCGCGTCGACGCGGGCGCTCCGGAGTCTCCTGTTCGGCGTCGGGGCGCTCGATCCCGCCACCTTCGCCGTGGTCGCGGGCGGGATGGTGCTGGTGGGTCTGCTCGCGGCGTATCTGCCGGCGCGGCGCGCGTCGCGGGTGGATCCGATCGAGTCGCTGAGGGGCGAGTAGGGGGTCAGGTGGCCTGGTGGATCCAGAGCCAGCCTTCCTCGGGGCGGGTGAGCTCGAGCTCATCCTCTTCCACCCACTCCGCCCCATCGATCCACGTCTCCATGCGCTTCCGGGATTCTTTGGGGAGCCGGCCCTCGTTCACGTCCTGACTCGAATCCTGCTCGTCCTGGAGAAACTGCCGGACCAGCCGGCCGCGCTCGACCACAATGAGCTGCGCGTAGGGGACGGTGTCGTTGTAGCCGGCATACACCAGGTCCCCACCCTCCGCGAGCTCGAGCCAACTCTCCACCGGCCGTGTGGCCAGCCCACCTGAGAGCTCTTGAATCACCGTCGACGGGCTGGAGGCGTAGATGAAGACCGCCAATCCCATCCACTCACCGTCGGTGAGGGCCAGGTCGATCGCATCCCGCTCTCGCACCAGCCGACGCGGCGCCACCTCGGGCACCCCGATCCAGCGGCCGTAGCGGGCCATGGCTTCCTCCACCGGGCAAGGCAGGCGCACGTAGCTCAAGACGCTCATACTTGTAAGATTAAGCGGCACTTGGAAGCACCATCAAGGGCATCGAGGCGCGGAATTATCCTGCGCTCGCCTTGACGCCCGCCCCGCTGGATGGCATCCTCCGCGTGACCCACACCGTCCAGTTCGAGCCCCTCGTCCCTCGCGTCGCCACGCACACCATTGGTGCGACTGCGGCCCAGCGGAGTGTGCCATGCGCGCAGGCCTCGGATGTCGTCCCGCGCTGGTCACCGCCGTCCTCATCTCGGCGTGCGGCGGCTCCGAGCCCAGCCAGCTCGGCCCGGGGCTCAACGTCGTGAGCGGCGCCGGCATCACCGACACCATCGACGCCGAGCTCCCCAAGCCGCTGGTGCTCCGCATGCTCGACGCCGAAGGCCAGCCCCTCGCCGGCCAGCGCCTGCTGGTCGAGTCGCAGGACTGCACGGACTACCTGGTGTGCACCGCCCTCGTCACGTCGGTCGGCAACTCCGCCTGGTCGGACCGTCACTACGACTCCACCGATGCGCAGGGCAACCTCCGCGTCCGCGTCAAGCTCGGCCTCCGCGTCGGCGAGGCCCGGCTCCGGATCACCGCCTACGAGGCCAATCAGATCGACACCGCCACGTGGAACGTGGCCGTCGGTCACCTGGCGCGGATCATCGCCGCTCCGGACGACACGACGTTCTACGCCGGCGGCAGCTTCTCCGTCCGTGCCGCCACCTACGATCGCGGCGGCAATCCGCGCACCGGCGACGCCTACTCGTTCGATCCGGCCGCCGGTGTCATCGCCGTGAGCGCCGAGGGGCACGTGACCGCCGGCGGGGGCATCGGCCGCGCTCCCCTGGTCGCGCGCGCCGGATCGGTTCTCGACACCGCGTGGGTCTCGGTGGTGCCTTCCGGTGAGCTGGCCGTCTCCCGCTGGGGCAGCATCAACGACATTTTCACCGTCCAGCTCGATGGCTCCGGACTGGCCATGGTCACGACTGCCGGAACCTGGGACGGAGGCCAGCCGGCCTGGGTGGGCGCCGGCCCGGCGCTCGTGTATGTACAGGGGAGCGGGGGCAGCGGCGGCACGCTCCGCGTGAGCGAGACCGGCGGCGCCTCTCACCAGCTCTTCGCGTCGAGCGGCGTCACCGACCAGCAGCTTCCCCGCGTCTCCCGCGACGGCGCTTGGACCTACTTCCAGCTCTCCGGTTCCCCGGCCACCAATTTCGAGCTCTGGCGGGTGCGCCTCGACGGGACCGGGCTCGAGCGCGTCGGCCCCGCGGGCGAGCCGTCGTTGTCCGACGCCGATCCCGACCCCTCGCCCGACGGCACCCGCCTGGCCTACGCCACGACCCGCCCCGACGGTACCTGGCACCTGGTGCTGCGCGATCTCGCGACCGGTGCCGATCACCCGCTCGGCGTCCCCGGCCGAAACCCGCGCTGGTCGCCCTCGGGCGACCGGCTGGCCTACGTGAACACCACCGACGGCCAATTCGGCACGATTCACGTTGTCCGGTCCGACGGGACCCAGGATCGCCAGATCTCGCCCCAGAACCGAATGTTCCTGTCGCTGGGAGTGGACTGGTCGGCCGATGCCGTCTGGGTCGTGGCTCGCGAGCAGGATGGACTCGACCTCATCGAAGTGGCCACCGGACAGACCCTCAAGCTTGGCTGGTCCTCGGAGTACGTATGGCCCGCTTGGCGACCCGAGTGAGGCGCGCAAACGGCCCGGAGCGCGCTCCGGGCCGTTCACTGTCGCCTCAGTCCGCCTTATGACCCCTGCCGCTCTCCCCCCGCCGTCGCCGTCACGTCCGCCCCCACCGCCCCCGCCGTCTGTGTCGCCAGGCTCATGTGCTGCTGCACCGTCGGCAGCATGCTGGTCGCCAGCTGCTTGAGCGACGCCACCCGGCCCTTGTCGGATTCCTGCTGGTACAGCCGAACCGCGTCGGCATACTGCGTCACCATCTGGGCCATGTACTTCTGGTCGAACGAGCTGCGGCCCGTTCCGGCGAGCCGATCGTAGACCTGCCGGTCCTCCCGCAACAGCACCGGCGCCGGATAGGCTGCCTGCTTCGCCCCCGTCGCGAGCTCTTCGTTCACCTTGGTATAGTCGGCCACCATCCGTTTGCCGAAATCCCGCACGCTGGGGCTGGAGCCCTTCTCCTGCGCCAGCTTCCCTAGCTTTGCCTGGAGCAAGCCAAGGCTGGTTGCCTTCAGGATGAAAACGCTGTCCGAAGCCATCGCCTGCTGCGCGACGGCCTGCGTGGGCCCGAGGGCGGCGGTCAGCACCAGACCGGCCAGCGCCGCGGGGGCCAGAAACCTGACGAGCATACTCCTATCCTTTCGCATTGTGGCAGAATCGAGTCGATCCATGTCCCGAATTAGACGGCCGGTCGTCGCGGATGGTTTCGTCTGCCATGCCCTGACCGTCCGACCGCCTGACCGCGTTGCCCCTTCCGCTCTCCGGCCCTCGCGACAGATTGAAGCCACCCGACAAACATCCATCCACGCCCCACCGAGAGGGACAGCGTGACCGTCCAGGCCCACGTCCCCGTCCGAGGCGCGTCCCGGCATGCCCGCTGGTCGTCCGAGCGCCTGTTCTACACCGGTTTCGCCGTCGCGATCACCACGGCGGTCGTCCTGGGATTCGGCCGGACTTTCTTCTTCCGGGCCTGGTACCCCGACTGGGCCCGCCTCCACGGCGCCCCCGAGACCTTCTTCCTTATACATGGCGTCGCCTTCGCCGCCTGGCTCCTGTTGCTGCTCACGCAGACGTCCCTCGTAGCTGCCGGACGTGTGGACCTCCACCGCCGGCTCGGCGTGTTCGGCGCGGGTCTGGCCATTGTCATGCTGGTGCTGGGCACGGTCGGCGCGCTGATGGCCGCGAGCCGCCCGGCGGGGTTCATCAACGTGACCGTGCCACCGCTGCAGTTCCTCGCCGTCCCGCTCTTCGCCCTGGGCGGGTTCGCGGCCTTCGTCTCGCTGGCGCTCCTCAACCGGCGCCGCCCCCAGCACCACAAGCGCTTCATGCTGCTCGGGACGATCGCGCTGGCGGAGGCCGCCGTGGCCCGGTGGCCCTTCGCGTTCATGCATACCCCGCTGCTGATCCCCGGCATCGGTATGATCGAGCTCTGCCTCGACCTGTTCCTCGTGCCGATCCTGATCTGGGACCTCGCTTCCCGCGGCCGCCCGCACCCCGTCACGCTGTGGGGCGGCCTGGCGCTGATCGCCTCGCAGCCGCTACGGTTCTGGCTCATGGGCACGCCGGCGTGGCTCGCGTTCGCCGGGTGGGCGGTGGGCCTGCTCCCGGGGTGACGGTGACCTGAGCCGGCGTGCGAGGGAGCGTACCCATGGAAGTCGAGTACGAGCTCACCCGCGACGACCTCTATGCCTTCCAGTGGCGGGGCGTCTTCGAGACTCCCCGAGGCCGGCGCGCGAGGCGCAACACCTACCTCGGTTGGGTCCTGGCGATTGTGTTGTTCGCCATCGTGCCCGCCATCGGCGCCGACGGCTTCGTGATCTCGCGCGTGAGCTTCACCTTCATCGTCGTTACCATCCCGATCGTCTTCCTCTTCCAGTGGTGCCTGGAGCGGTGGCTGATCCGCCGCGCCATCCTGCAGCTGCTCAAAGAGGAGAAGCCGGGCAAGGGACTGCTCGGGCGGCACCGGATCGTCCTGAGCCAGGACGGACTGATCGAGAGCACGGCATTCGGTGAGTCGCGTTCCTCGTGGGCCGGCGTGGATCGGGTCGAGCAGGACCTGCACAACATCTACATCTACACCTCGCTGGCCGCTGCGCACGTCATCCCGAAGCATGCATTCAGGGACCCGCAGGAGGCCGACGCCTTCTATCGATTCAGCCGTGCCGGCAAGGAAGCCGCGGGGTGACCGCTCAGCCCCTCGTTCATTTCCTCGAGGAGCAGCGGCGCCACCGCCGGACCAGCGCCGTCTCCGCGGTCCTGGTCGTGGTGGTGCTTGCCGTCTCCGGCATCCCTCTCTCCGTCCTCATCTCGCCGATCCTGGTGGCGGCGGCGGCCGTCCCGGTCTACCTCGCCGATCTCGTGTTCGAGGTTCCCGAGGCGGTCACCGGGTGGCTCGACCGCGCGTTCAATCTGCTGCCGACGATGTGGTCGGCGGTGCGGCGGTCGGACGTGGACATGCCGTGGGACTGGCTCGTCGGACTGTTCGTGTTTCCAGGGCTGGTCGCAGTCGTGCTGCTCTGGGCCGCGGTGCGCCTGACGTTCCGGCGAACGGGCGTCGGCGGGGTGCTCCGGCGGATGAAGGCCCGGCCCCCCCGGTCCGGCGACCTGGCCGAGCAGCGGCTGGCCAACCTGGTGCAGGAGGTGGCGGTCGCCGCCGCCGTGCCGCCGCCTCGCGTCCTGCTGATCGACGCCAAGGCGGCAAACGTCGCCGCGGCCGGGCTCACGATGGACGACGCGACGGTGGTCGTGACCCGCGGGTTCGTGGACCGGCTCCCGCGCGACGCGCAGCAGGCCGTCATCGCGCACGTGATGGCGTCTATCGGGAACGGGGACCTGATCCTCGCGGCCGAGATCCTGACCCTGCTCCAGGTGTGGGGGCTGGTCTCGCTGATGCTCGAGGCGCCGCTGGTGTCGCCGGCACGCGCCAGCCTGATGCTGGTGGGCCGGACCGCCCTGGACACGCTGCGGGGTCGGGCCGACGCGCCGAGTCGGGAGCTGGCGGTCGACACCCTCCTCGCGGGCTCCACGTTCGAGCGCCTGGACTCCGACGAGTTCGAGCAGCTGCCGGACGTCCACCCGATGGTGCTCCTGTTCGGCTACGCGCCGGTCCTGCTCACGATCGGCCCGGCCGCCATCGCGGCCAAGGCCATCATCTGGCTCACGCTGTTCGTCATGGCCCCGGTCGTGTCGGTGCTGTGGCGCACCCGCCGGAAGCTGGCGGACGCGACCGCGATTCAGCTCACGCGCTATCCGGCCGCGCTGGCCGACGCGTACCGGACCCTGGCCGGCCTCGACATGAAGGTGCCGGGCGCGGTGGAGGTGCACTTCCTGTTTCCGGTGTGGGATCCCGCGGTGGACCTGGACCAGACCCGGCAGGACGTCACGAGCGCGGCTGATGCACCTCCAGCTCGCCGCTCGAGCCGCGGCTCCGGCGGCTCGAGCGCCTCGGCGCGACAGCCGATGGTGCGCCGCTGGCGGTCTCGGACCCGGGGTACACCTGGCTCGACGTCGTCCATGCCGCGGGCGCGATCGGCCTCGGCGCGGTGCTCCTGGCCGGGGTGGTGGCGCTGAGCGTGGTGGGCGCGGCGGCGACGTTGTACGCGCTCGGATGGCTGCTGCACAAGGTGCTGGTGGCGTTCCCGCGCTGGGTTGCGGGGCTGTAGGCCTGACGGCACCTTTCTGCGCGGTCATCCACGGAGCGACAATGCCATGAGCAATACCGCAGTCGACCAGGGCTTTCTCGGCCCACTGCCGAAGATCTATCAGTCGCATCTGGTCCCGCTGATCTTCCAGCCCTATGCGGCGGACCTCGGAAACCGGCTGGCCGGAAGGTCCCTGAGCCGAGTGCTCGAGATCGCGGCGGGGACGGGTGCGGTGACTCGCGTCCTGGCATCGGTGCTGCCCGAGAGCGTCGCTATCGTGGCCTCGGACCTGAATCAGGCCATGCTCGATCAGGCGGTCGCGATGGGGACGAAACGGCCGATCGAGTGGCGCCAGGCCGACGCCATGCAGTTGCCGTTCGAGGACGGAGCATTTGACGCGGTCGTCTGCCAGTTCGGTGTCATGTTCTTCCCCGACAAGGCAAAGGCGTTTGCGGAGGCGCGTCGCGTGCTCCGCTCCGGCGGCCTCTTCATGTTCAGCGTGTGGGACCGGATCGAAGAGAACGAGTTCGCGGACACGGTCACCGCGGCGCTCGCATCCCTGTTCCCGGCCGACCCGCCTCGCTTCCTCGCTCGCACCCCCCACGGCTACCACGATCGGCCGACCATCGAGCGGGATCTCGCCGCTGGCGGCTTCACCGCCGCCCCCCGGATCACCACCCTTCCCGAGCGCAGCCGGGCGGCCTCGCCGAGATCCCGGCGATCGCCTATTGCCAGGGAACCCCGCTCAGAAACGAGATCGAGGCGCGCGCGGCCGGGCGGATCGGCGAAGCAACCGACCGGGCGTCGGACGCCATCGCTCGGCGGTTCGGGAAGGGGGAGGTGGACGGGAAGATCCAGGCGCATGTAGTCGCCGTCGAAAGGTGACGACGCGTCACCCTGTCCAGCCGCTCTTAGCGAATGACCTTCAGTGAGACGCCCTCCTCGGTGTAGGTCTGCCCGATTTGCAGCAGTCCTGAGGGCACCGTCTCGATGCCGATGCCACTCGCACCGTTGGGGTAGTACTCCTTCAGCCAGTCGCCGGGCTCGGGACAACCACTGATCGACTTGGTGACGGGATGGGTGGTGTCCGCGGTCATCTTGATATATGCCCCGCGGTCGCCTTCGTAGACCTCGAGCTCCACGTTCATCCGCGCACTGCCCACGAGGTTGGCCGAGCACATGGCTACCTGGTCCTCCGTGGGCGCCGGCTTGGTGCCGCAGGCGCTGATCTTGGTCTTCCTGGCGAGTAGGCCCCGGTACGTCACATCCTCGTCCGAGGCGACCGGCCCGTCACCGTCTCGGCCCAGTTTTCCGGTGAGGGAGTCGGTGCCGCCGAGCGGCGATCCGCACATGCCCGCATACTGGCCCACCTCGCCCGACAGGACCAACGCCACCTCCACGGAGTCGGGGACGAAGGTGCCCCCCGCGGTCGCCACGCGTGTGGCGCTCCCGGCATCGGGGCTGGGCGTCGCGGCGACGATGGTGGTCACGGCAAGGGCCGACAGGATACCGGTCACTGCATGCTGAACGTTCGGCGGGAAGCGACGCATGGGACCTCACTTGGGAGCAAGCGGTCCGGTGACGCGACGAGCGGCAATTGAACGGGCGGGTGACCCGTGAACGTACGGGTGATTCCGCGGCCCCGCCAGGGATCCCAAGCGCCGCCCCTGGCCCCCCTGCGTCCCCGGGGGTAACGTATCGAATCGCCTCTACCCCTTGCTCGTATATGCCCCTTCGTTGCCCGAACGCCCGCCGCTTTCGTGGGCCTGCTTCGCCCCTCGCGCTTCTGCTCGCCGGCCTCGCCGCGTGCGGCGGCGGAAATCTGTCGCTGCCCAACGAGGGCCAGCCCTCCGAGATCGCGGTGGTCCGCGGCAACCGGCAGAGCGGGACGACCGGTGAGCCGCTGGGCGATTCCCTGGTGGTGCGGGTGGTGGACCGGTTGGGCGCCCCGGTCATCGGGGCCGAGGTGACCTGGACGGCGGAGGTGGGCGGGAGCGTGAGCCCGGCCACGAGCGTGACGTCGTCCAGCGGCCAGGCGAGCACCCAGCGGATGCTCGGCACCGAGCTCGGGACCTACGTCACTACCGCGCAGCTCCTGGGCATCGAGGATGCGCCCGAGCCGGCGGTGTTCCTCGCGAGCGGCGTGGCCGCGCGGCTCGCGCTGGCCGTGGCCCCGCCGGCAGCGGCGGTGGCCGGCGTGCCCTTGAGTCCGCAGCCCGTGCTCCAGCTCCAGGACGCGGACGGCAACGACGTCGCCCGCGAAGGCGTCGCCGTCACCGCGCAGATCTCGAGCGGCGACGGCACGCTGGCCGGTACCACGGCGGTCACCAGCGACGCCACCGGTCTGGTGACGTTCACCGATCTCGCCATCGGGGGCGCGCCCGGTACCTGCACCCTTTCCTTCACCGCCGAAGGGTTTGCCACGGCCAGCGCCGCGGTGGCGGTGGGAGTCGGCGCGCCGGCGTCGCTCGAGGCCGCGACGGACGACGCACAGTCCGCCCCTGTGGCGACGGCCGTGGCCGTGCCGCCGGCGGTGCTGGTGCGCGATGCGAACGACAATCCCCTCTCGGGCATCCCGGTGACGTTCAGGGTGACGGGCGGTGGCGGGCGGCTTACCGGCGCCACACCGGTGACCGGCGCCGATGGCATCGCGACGGTCGGCGGGTGGACCCTGGGCCAGAAGGCCGGCGCCAACGCCGTGGCGGCCACGCTCTCGGGACTCGACGTGAGCGGCAGCCCCGTGACCTTCGGCGCCACGGCTACACCTGGCGCGGTGGACGCCGGGAAGAGCCGAGTGAGCGCTTCGCCGCCGGCGATCACCGCGTCGAGCGGATCGAGCCGGAGCACGATCACCGTGACCGCGCGTGACGCGTTCGACAACCCGGTCCCCGGGGCCCCTGTCACCCTCTCGGCCACCGGCCAAAGCAACGCGCTGACCCAGCCGGCGCAGCCGACCGGCGCTTCCGGTGCCGCGACGGGTACCCTGAGCGCCGCCGTGCCGGGCGACCGCGTCGTGTCCGCCACGATCGGCGGCACTCCGATCGCGGAGACCGTGACGGTGACGGTGTCCGCCGGCACGCCCAGCGCCGCGCGGAGCAGCGCGACGGTGCCTGCGGGCACCGCGGGGCAGGGCACCACTGTCGAGATCCGGCTCAAGGACGCACAGGGGAACGACGTGGCCGGCCGCGCGAGCGCGATCTCGGTGTCAGTCACGGGCGATAACCCGAAGAGCTCGCTGAGCGTGACCGACCAGGGCGGCGGGCGCTACACGGCCGCGTACACCCCGACGAAGGCCGGCACGGACCGGGTGCAGGTACGGGTGTCGGGCACGGCGGTGAGCGGCTCGCCGTTCGCGAGCGCGGTGCGGACGGGCCCGGCGAACGCGGGTGGGTCCGCGGCGGTCGTGCCGGCCTGCGTCGAGACGTCCCAGCTTCCGGCCAGGATCACGATCACGGCGTTCGACGCGTTCGGCAACCGGATCGCGCATGGCGGCGATGCGTTTCGGCTCCGGGTCAACCAGGG
This sequence comes from uncultured Gemmatimonadales bacterium, assembly GCA_963728705.1. Lineage (GTDB taxonomy): Bacteria > Gemmatimonadota > Gemmatimonadetes > Gemmatimonadales > GWC2-71-9 > CAVVWJ01. The sequence continues at coordinate 119,500 of CAVSLY010000024.1, read as the reverse complement.
ATCCGCGCTCACGCCGACCGACAAGGGCGACGGCAGTTACACCGCGTCGCTCAACCTCGAGGTGGGCGTCTACCGCATCGACGTCACGCTCGACGGCGCGGCGGTGGCGAATAGCCCCTATCAGCTCGTGGTGCCGTTCCCGTTCTCGGGGTGCCAGGGAGGGTAGCAGCAAGCCACAGAAAGTCTCTTCAATCACTGGAGGTCGTATGACCCGTCCATTCGCAGTTGGCCTCGTCGCACTGGCCCTGGCGTTACCGATCTCGGCCTCCGCCCAGACCGGCGACGCAGACCTTCGCGCTCAGATCGAAAAGCTGGATCGCGCCTGGGAGAAAGCCAACAACGCGGGCGACGCGGCCGCTCTCACGGCGCTATATACCAAAGACGCCCAGATCATGCCCCCCGGAGCCGACCCGGTCTCCGGCACGAAGGCCATCCAGGCGATGTTCACGGCGGATGCGGCCCAGGGAGCGCAGATGGCATTGACCCAGAAAGAAGTCACGGGCTTCGGTAACTACGCGCTCGAGACCGGCAGCTTCGTGGCCACCTCCAAGGATGGCAAGCATCTGGACCACGGCTCGTTCATGACGTTCCTCAAGAAAGAGGGCGGTGGTTGGAAGATCCATCGGGACACCTGGAACAGCAGCATGCCGCCGAAATAGCTGGCGTACGAACGGCCCGGAGCGCGCTCCGGGCCGTTCGCGTGTCCGTCGCCGGAGCTCAGCCCGGCTTACGATCCCTCCCGCCTGACCGCCTGACCGCCCGCCGTCCGGCCCGACCGCCTGCCCGGTTCTCCGGCGGGAATCCGATCTACAGGCAAGTCCCGGATTCCCGTTGGACACTCACCCCATCAGGAGGCACCATGAAAGCGTCACGGGCCCTGCGATATCTGGCTCTCCCGACAGCGGTTGCGCTCGGAACCTCCCTGGCCGCCGCCTGTAGCAGCGGCGTGCCCACAGCGCCCGATCAGGCGTCCGCCCCCCCCCCGTCCCTCACGGGGAAGGGAAACTCGTTGCAATACCGGGACGACGACGGAGCGACGAACTGTCCGTCCGGATACTTCGTGATCAAAGCAGACTCTCATCCGAATTCGGACCACAACGGCAACGACTACATCTGCCGGAAAAACTAGCGTTCGTCCGGGGCCGCCGGAGGCCGCGCTCACGTGCGGTTCCCGGCGGTTCCCGCGCCCGTGCCGGCTCCTGCCCTCGCCGGTAACCCGCCCCCCCCGGCTACCGGCTCCCATCTGACTGAACCCTTCGCCGCCGCGTTCATGCGGCGCCCCATCCCGTGTCGGTCATTCAGCAGGTGAGACTGGGACTCTCATCGAGTTTCGCGCGACGACGCGGCTTCGGGTGTGTCTCCATGGCCCGTGGCTGCGACGAGGAGCGGCCCGGCGATCGGGGTCCAGAGTACGGCCCGGAGTGCGCCCCCGGCGGTCACGCTCGTTCCCGCGATCTGACCGAACTCGTTCATGTCGTTGGGTTGTCCCTGAAGGCCACGAAGCGTGGGCAATTCTCCCATGCCGTCGCCCGGGAGTCCAAAAGAAGGGATGGAAGAAGTCCGCCGTGGTTCCCACGACCCGTCGATGAGTATTGACGGCGTTGGCGCCGGCGCTCGGGTTGCCGTCCGGGGTGCCCAGACTTCGCATGCCGCCGCCCGGGGTCCATAGGAACGCTTCCTCCGTGCCCGCGCCGGTCTCGCTGATGCCGACGACCACGCCGGTCTCGCTGATGCCGAATGCCACACTGGTCGGACCGCCCAGGGTGCCGAGGTCCTCCATCCCGCGCGCCGCGCTCCAAAGAAAGGCATGCTCGTTGCCGTCCGCGGTTTGGCTGGAGCCGACGACCTGGGTGGCGTCGTTGATGTCGTTGGCGATGCTTTCAGTCCCGCCCAGCGTGCCCAGGCCTCGCATGCCCTCACCCGGACGCCAGAGGAAGGCTCGGGTAGTGCCGTTGCGAATCTCGCTGAAGCCCACCACCTCTGTCCGGTTGTTGATGTCGTTGCCTTCACTGATCGTCACCACCCAACGTCCCCAGGCTTCGCATCCCACGCCCCTGAATCCAGAGGAATGCGCGGTTCGAGCCGGGGTGAATCTCGCTGGCGCCCGACAACCTCGCTCCGGTCGTTGATGCCGCGGGCCCTGCTGGTCGTGGTCGCGCCACCCAGGGTGCCGAGGTTTCGCATGCCCTTCCCGGCGCGCCAGAGAAATGCTCGGTCCATCCCCGAGGGGAGCTCCGCAACGCCGACAACCTCGCCACGCTCATTGATGCCGTTGCCCAGGCTGGAGCCGCCGCCGAGCGTGCCGAGATTGCGGAGCGTGAACTGCTGCTGCACTGCTGACCGCGGGGGCCGGAGACGTAGCAGGTTGACTCGGCAGGCTGGCTGGGATCGTTGCAGGCGGCCAGGCCGGTGAGGGCACCGGCGACCAGTGCAACTGCCATTCGATTCGTCATTGGGTTACTCCTGGCTGTGAGAGCGTTCATCGGCTTCAGAGGTTCCCAGCTTCACGATCCGCATACGACGGGGAATCGGGCGTCGCGAATGCTGTTGGCCCGAATGGTGAAGAACGGCGTTGGGTTGGCAGTCTGGACTCGGCAATTCGCGGGGATGTTCTTCAACTCGACCCTGACCTCGATGATGCCGTACGTGGCGATCAGGGTATCGTTCGGCGCCAGCTTTCGTTGCAGGATCGGCTCCCAGGGACAGATGAACCCCCTGTTGGTGCACACGATGACGCCGTAGCGATGACCGGCTGGTACGTGCCCGGTCGTAGGGGCGGTAATCCGTAGGGTCCCGAACCCTTGCCGGCAGATCACCAAAAAGGTCACCTCGACGGTATCGCGGATCAGGCCTCCTACGGTCAGGGTCACGCGCTGCGGATCGGTCTCCACCGAACAGTTGACGGCGGCGACGAGTGAGACGACATGGTCACCGGCGGCGCACCTCGGACAGGTAGGCCGGCCTGCTCAGGAGGACCGTGAAAGGGCTCGCTCCGTCCACCAGCGCCTCAAACGCACCGTCCACGTCGGTTCCCGGCGCCTCGACCACAACCCGGATCACTCCGGTCGCCGCGGTGCAGACCACCACGAACTCGACCGGGGTGATCTCGGTGTGCACGATGGTCACGGTGGCCGGCTCAAGGCCGTCGATGGTACAGTTCGGCGCTAGCCCCGTCAGGGCAACCGCATGGCTTCCCGGCTCGAGTCGGGTCACCATTGTGCCGTTCGCTGAAATGGCTCCCTGGGTGCCACCGTCCACCGTCACGCCGTACCCATCTCGGTCGAGATCCAGGCCGGTCGTCCTAGTCGTGATGCGGGCACCGGTCGCCGGACAGCTGACCTCGAAGGCCACCGCTGTCGTGTCTCCCGACGGGACGTCCACCTCGAGCGGGGTTCCCGGCGCCACCGAGCAATGCTCCGCCACCCCGAGCAGCCCTAACGTGTGCCGCCCGTCAGGGAGATGGATCCTGGCAGTGCCGGTGGGATTGAGTGCACGGGAACCGACACCATCGATCGTGAGCAGATAGCCATCCTGATCGGGAGCGTTTCCGCCCGTTGACGTCGATACGACCAGCGTCCCGTCCGTCGGTGGGCCACTAGGATCGTCCGGAGGGCTACCGCTATCGGCACAAGCGACCAACGTCAGCCCGATAGCCAGGAGAAGGATCGGCTGTGCGCGCATCTGGTACCTCCTGCTGCAACTCGATTCCTTTCGGCTAGCCGGCTCGGGAGCTCCGGGCCGTTACCGAACGGGTGACGGGCGGGTATACTAGAACCGGTGGGTCATGGTGGTGTCATGCCTGCGTCACGCCCGTAGGCCCTTGCGATGTTCACGCTTCGACTGCTCGGCAGCGCTTCCGTCGACGGCCCGGACGGCCCGGTGGCTGGCCGAGCCGCCCTGCGGCAGCGCGTCGCGCTTCTCGCCCTCCTGGCAGTCGAGCACCCCCGCCCGCTCAGCCGGGACAAGCTGGTCGCCGCGCTCTGGCCCGAAAGCGGCACCGACGAGGCCCGGCACCTCCTTCGCGAGTCGCTCTACATCCTTCGATCGGCCCTCGGTGAGGATTCGGTCCTCAGCACCGGCGACGACCTCCGGCTGAATCCCGACCGGCTGGCCTGCGATCTCTGGGAGTTCGACGTGGCCATCGCCCGGGGCGACTTCGAACGGGCGGTGGGCGTGTACCACGGACCGTTCCTCAGCGGGTTCCACCTGTCCGACGCGGAAGAGTTCGAGCGTTGGGCGGATGGCGAGCGATCACGCCTGGCGCGCCGCTACGGCCACGCGCTCGAGCAGTTGGCGGACCGCCAGATGCGGGACGGCTACCCGCTTCAGGCGGTCGAGTGGTGGGCGCGCCTTGCCGGCGAGGATCCCCTGAACTCCCGTGTCGCGCTGCGGTACATGCAGGCGCTCGAGGCAGCGGGCGACCGGGCAGGGGCGCTCCGGCATGCCAGCGCTCATTCCCAGCTGCTGCGCACCGAGCTCGACGCCGCCCCGGAGCAGGAAGTAGTCGCGCTGGCGGAACGGCTGCGGCTCGAGTCTCGCGCCCCCTTGGTCGGGACGGCGGCGCCGGCCCGACCAGCCTCGGCCGTTTCCACGCCGCTCGATGGCGGTGGGCGACAGCACCTCGACACCCCGCTGGCTGGCAATCCCGGACGGCCGTCACGCCGCCGGTGGGCTGCCCCCATGGTGCTTGTCCTTGCCGTAGTCGCGGGGCTCGGAGTCTTAGGCGGAAGGCTCTCGCGCGCGAAGACTCCGGCGCTCGCTCCCAGGCGAGTGGCTGCAGCCCCCTTCGAGAATCGGACCGGGCGCCCGGACCTCGATGACCTCGGCGCCATGGCCGCCGACTGGATCATCCGGGGGGTGATGGAGACACCGTTGGTCGACGTGACCGACTTGGAAGCGGTGTACGCTTGGGGGAAGAACGATGCTGGGCGGCCGATGGACCCGCTGGCCATAGCCCGAAAGGACAGCGCCGGCATGATGATCCGGGGGAGTTACTATCTCTCCGGCGACAGCGTGCTGTTCCAGGCGGGCATTATGGACGTCGCCAGCGGCCGGTTTCTCAGATCCATCGACCCGGTTGGTGCACCGGTCGAGAGGGCCATCGACGCCCTCGAGGTCTTGCGGCAGCGAATCGCGGGCGGTCTCGGCCCGCTGGTCAATGAAGAAATTTGGGCTGGCCCAGTCGATCCCGACCTGGTCCCGCCGCCGAGTCTCCCCGCCTACCGTGAGTTCGTGGCTGGGCTCAGGCAAGTTGAGCCGGAAACCGCGGTCGAGCACTACCGCCGTGCAGCCAGTTTGGATTCGACGTTCGTCGCACCATTGGTCCAGCTGGCGTTCTTCGCCGCTGGGAACGACGAGTGCTCGATCACGGACTCGATCGGCATCGTACTCGAGCCCCGGCGGGACGGGCTCACTCCATGGACCCGCATGACGATCGACGAGCTGCGCGCCAGCTGCCGTGGCGACATCGCGGAGGTGGTACGGATTCTCGGGCGACGTTACAGAGCGTATCCCCGGTCGGTTCTCGCGGGGGGCGTCTATGCAACAGTTGGACTTCTACCCTTCAATCGGCCGAGGGCCGCTCGGGAGATTCTGCGGGCGGCTCGGGAGACGCTGGTCCGATCGGATCCCGAGCGGGCGAAGGAGTGGACGTCATGGTACTGGTGGCGAATGTCCGCTACCTATCATACAGTAGGCGACTTTGAGGCCGAGCTCAGCATCACCGATCGCTGGCGCGACTCCGCCGACGTGGAGTGGCAGGCGATCCGCGGCCGTGCGCTCGCCGCGCTCGGCCGGGAGCGAGAGGTGATAGCGCTGTGCGCGAGTTCGGCTGGAGGGTCCGTGGACTGGGTCGCAGGCAGCCAGCTGACGATTGCGACCGAGCTGGCAGCCCACGGGCGGGCTCGGACGGCGTTGGCCATTGCCGAGAGTACCCTGGCGCGGTTCGAGCTCCAGCCGGACACCGGCTGGCGCCGCGCATTCGAGATCGCCTGGGCGAACCGGCTGCTCGGACGGGCGGACAACGAGCGCGAGGCTCTCGTGCGGATCGCCCGGAGCGAGGCGGACACGCTTGCCAAGCTGGAAGCGGAGGGCAGGATTGCGGTGCTGCGCGCTGATACCACCCAAGCCGAGAGGGTCGATAGCAGGCTGGCGGAGCAGAGCGACCGCCCCTTAAGGAATCCGGGGGTCCGTGGTAGGCAGATCCTTGCCCGGGCTCACATCGCCGCGGGATTCGGCCGCCGGGAACAGGCCGTCGCGTTACTCAGGGATGCGGGCGCTCGGGGCATGTTCGGCCTGGGCCCCTCGCACGAGTATCACACCGATCTCTTGCTCGCGCCGCTCCGAGGCTACCCGCCCTTTGACGTGTTGCTCAAGCCGGACAATTGATCGCCGCTAGAAGGACAACGTGCCGCCGAGCTGTAGGCGCCACCGCGAGGCATTCACGTCGATCCGGCGTCGATGGACCGGAACCAACTGATACACACCACGCCCGTTGGGAACGTCAAAGCCGACCAGCTCCATCAACGGAACGGCGTTCCCGAAGTCGGCGATGGTCTGGCGAACCAGACCCCAGTCACCATTCACAATATTCAGCACATTGAACAGATCGGCGGTGACTTCCAGAACGCGTCGGTCGGCGAGGTGAAACCGCTTCGCCAGCCGCGCGTCAGTCTCGTGCACCCAGGGGTCGCGGCAACTGTTCCGCTCCAGGAGCCGACCCCGCTGGTTGCGGAGACAAGGCTCGCCCCGAATGAGCCGGTCGAGCGTCGCGAACTCCGTCGGGTCGGCTAGGGTGATGTCTCCAGCGTCTCTCGGCACGTACACGACATCGTTCGACACGGTGGATGACCAGAATCCATCCGCGTTGGCATCGTTCTCGAGCACGTAGGTAAACGGCGCGCTGGACCCGCCGGTGTAGACGAGGCCGAGCCGGAGGCCGAGCGGAAGATCGATGGTGCCCACCACCGTCAGCTTGTGGGGCCGCTCCCACAGGGAAGTACGCAGGTCGAGGTGCTCCAGTGTGCCGTTTACCGGGGTAAGGCCGGCGTTGGGGCCGGGCTCATCTTCAGACGAGCTTGTCCGGTCCTTCGCCCGGGTGTAGGTGTAGGCCGCGCTCAGCTCGGCTCCGTTGGCGAAGCGCTTCTGCAGCTGCGCAGTGCCCGAGAACGTGTGATCGCCGCTTCCATTCCGGATCTCGAACAGGGCATCCAGCTCCGTGGTTCGGCGGAAGGTGTCGCCTCGCCGGATGTCGAATCGATGGTACCGTACATCACCCGGCCACCCTCCCCCACCGCGCTCCCGAGGGGCCCGTTGAGGTTAACGTCGACTACTTGAAACGTGTTCACGCCGAGGCTGTACAGCAGATCAACCGTGCCCACCACGCCTCCGGGAAGGAGGAGATCCGCACCGACCGCGACCTTGAAGGTCCGCGGAAACCGGAACTCGGGATCGAAATAGTTGAGGCGAAGGAGTGGAGGGTCCTGAGGAGCACATTCGATAGGCGGGCTGGCGGGATCGAGGGTGAAGTCCGGCACGTCATCGCCCCCGCAGTCGAGTAGCCGGACTCCGTTTCTGGCGTAGACGTTCCTGAACCACTGGTAGGCGGGACTCCCTGCGAAGAGTCCCAGGCCGCCCCGTAACCGGGTCGTGCCCCGGCCGGACAGATCGTAATTCACGCCGAGCCGCGGAGACCACAGAGCGTTCCCGCTCGGGGTCAACGCCGTGTTGATGCCCAGCTCGCTCAGAGCCGTCGCGTTTTGAACGGGCGACGTGGGTACGAACGGTACATCCAAGCGGAGACCGGCTGTCAACGTCAGCCGAGGCGTCGGCAGCCACTGATCCTGGGCGTAGACGCCGATCTGATTCACGCGGAAAGCCGCCTGTGGGCCCGCCGCGGCGAGGGTCCGGACATAAAACGCCGCTGTGCCTTGTGCCAACGAATCCAGGCTCTCGAAGAACCAGAAACCGGCCGGATCGGTCAACACGTCGTCCACCAGGTCGATAAGCTCGCCATGGAACCCGAAGGTGAGCCGGTGGCTGCCCGCGGTCACGCCAAGATTGTCGGTCAGCTCCCAGATGGTCGTGCCGGTTTCGAGCCCGAGGCATGACCCGGGTGTGCCCGCCGCGATCTCGCCTGCGTCGACCACCACATGTACCGCCGGGAAATTCGAGTTGGGCAGGCAGGTCCGGCGGTCATCCACCCGCGCCAGGGTGAGGTCATTGGCGAAGCGAGTACCGAAGGCGGCGGTCCACGTCAGTCTGGTCGCGTTGATGGTCTCGGGGTTCTCACTGCCGCTCGAGGAGAGGGCATAAAGGCCAGGGACCCGGTCGCCGGTCTCAAGCCTATTGTTGCCGTGGCCGTAATTGTGAGACACTTCGAGGCGGCTGTTCACCCCGAGCTGTGCGGTGACCTTGGCGAAGACGTTTCTGGTGGGCGCGCGAGTTGCGCCAGCCGAGAAGCTCCCCGGCTCGACGCCGTAGCGGCGCAGGAGGTCCTGGAACCGCACGAGGCTCTCATGGCGGATGCCGACGCCGGCCGAATCCGCTCCGCCCGTGGTGTCGCTGGTTGGGGCGGGCACGGACTGGGCGAGGACCTGCCGGCGCAGGGCGGCGTTGAGGAAGAGGGCGACGCGGTCCCGCACGATAGGCGCGCTAAAGGTCAGTCCGAGCTCCTTACGGTTGAAATCTTCTCCCCGACTGCCGGCCGAATCGATACCGGAGAGTCCGTTGCCCTCGATGTAGCCGAGGATCGAGCCTTCGACTCGGTTCGAGCCGGACCTCGTGACGGCATTGATCAGGCCGCCGGCGAAGTTGCCGTAGCGGACGTCGAACGGCGCCGTGACGACCTGGAGCTCCTTCACCGCCTCGGGGGTGAACGCGGTGAGGCCAACGGCCCAGCCCGGCGTTCCATTACCGGAGCTGGCGCTGCCGAAGAGGTCGTTATTGTTGGTGCCGTCGATCTGGATGCTGTTGAACCTGTCGTGCTGGCCGGCAAAGGACAGTCCGCCGTTCCGGCTCTTGGTGACTTGGGGCGAGAGGAGGGCCAGTTCCGTATAGTCCCGGCCGGCCACGGGTAGCCGGGCAATGGTGCTGTCCGAGATGATCTGGGCGGGACCGGTACGGGCGGAACTGAATCGGGGGTCGGCCGCGCCGGTGACGGTAATTTCCTGCAGGTGTGCCACCACCGGCGCCAGAGCGAAGTCGATGGTCAGGCGCTGGCCGAGGGCGAGGAAGACGGCATCCCGCCCTGCCGGCTCGTAGCCGATCGCCAGAACTTCGATCCGGTATGGCCCGCCGACCGACAGATACTCGAGGAAGTACCGACCCTGAGCACTGGTCCTCGTCTGCCAGCGCTCACCGTTGGAGGCATTCACGACGTGCACACTTGCCTGCTCGACCGGTGTGCTGGCCGACCCGAGCACTCGGCCATGGATGGCTCCGCCGGTGGGGCCCTGGGCGACGAGAGGGCCGGCGACCGAAATGAGCGTGGCGGCCGAGGCGAGGATCGCGAGCGGAGTCCGCTCCACCCGCAGGTGGCTCTCGGGCGCGCGACTCGCACTCGGCATTCCGCGCCCCCCTCACCCCCGGCAGGCCGTGCGGAGCTTGTCGAACTCGACCTTTACGACACCGGCAGGCGACACGCTGAGCCGGAAGATCTGGTGCAGCAGGAAGTTGGGCGCCGACCCCTGGCCGATCAGGTTGATCGTGACCTGGATCCGACGAGCGACGCCGACGTCGCCCTTCAAATGCAGGAATTCCTGCTCCGCGCCGGTCTGACGGTAAACGGCGCCGCTGGTGAGGCCCTCGCCCTTGGTGCCCCGGTCGAGGAAGGTCAGATGGCCGTGAAAGAACTTGCCCTCCACGCTCACCTCACGAATCACGAACAACTGGTTGATGTGGAGCAGGACGCTCTCGCCCGAGCATGGGTTGAACGCCACCTGGTCTTCGATGATGAGCTGGCGGTCCTTGAAGTGTGTGGTTACGGTGTTCACGGCGGGCAGATCGGAGGGACCACTCGGGCTCTCAGACTGCCCGCAGGCGGCGAGAAGCGCGGCGGTCACGAGGAACGAAGATGCGCGGGTCATGGGGTGATTTTCCGGTGCAGGAGGTGAGGAACGCACGACGGACGAACCTGAGTTAGGATGTGGGCACGGGGATGTCAAGCACACCGTCGCCCTCTTCGACGGAGCCGCGGAAGGCCGGCTAGGGAACCCAGCCGGGCAACGCGGCGGCCTGCTTCACCCAGGTCGTCATCCGCACCTCGTCCAGCTCGCCTTCGCGGATGTCGTAGTAGCGCACGTCCTTGTGCTTGCTGGCGCCGGGCGGGACCGGTCGCAGCGACGAGCCGCGGAAGAAGGTCACCTTGACGTAGCGGGTGTAGACGTGGAACGACAGGAACCACCCCTGGTCCTCGATGCCGTACATGGGCGAGTTCCACCTCACGGCCTTGCGCACCTTGGGCACGTTCCGCACGATGAGCGCGTCGAGGCGCTTCCCGAGGTCGCGCTTCCAGCCCGGCATCGCGGCGATGTACGCCTGCACCGGGGCGTCGCCGTCCGCCTTCGCGATTTGCGGGTTGCCGCCCGAGAGGAGGACGACGGGGACTTTCGGCGCCTTCATGATGATGGCGGCTCCACGTAGAGGTTCATGGTCTTGCCGGAGTCGTGGCCCTTCAGCCAAACTGACAAGGCCCGCATGGAGAATCAACCGAGATGACCGCCTAGCCCGCCGCTCGATTCCCCCCCATCTTCCACCCACCCACACCCAAAGCGCACGATGACCGAGCCGGTGACCCGACTCCAGGCCGCCCTCGCCGACCGCTACCGCATCGAGCGGGAGCTCGGCCAGGGCGGCATGGCGACCGTCTACCTCGCCGAGGACCTGAAGCACCACCGCAAGGTGGCGGTGAAGGTCCTGCGCCCTGAGCTCGCCGCCACGCTCGGTCCGGAGCGCTTCGCCCGCGAGATCGAGGTCGCCGCCCGCCTGCAGCACCCCCACATCCTGGGCCTGCTCGACTCGGGGGACGCCGACGGTTTCTTCTACTATGTGATGCCCTACGTCGAGGGCGAGACGCTGCGCGACCGCCTGGCCCGCGGCGGCGAGCTGCCGGTGCCCGAGGCGGTGCGGCTCCTGAGCGAGATCGCCGAGGCGCTCTCGACGGCCCATCGGGCCGGCGTGGTCCACCGCGACATCAAGCCGGAAAACGTGATGCTGTCGGGCCGGCACGCGATGGTCATGGACTTCGGCGTCGCCAAGGCAGTGACCGAGGCCTCGAGCGGCCCCCAGCTCACCTCGGCCGGCGTGGCACTCGGCACACCGGCCTACATGGCGCCGGAGCAGGCGACGGCCGATCCGCAGATGGATGGACGGGTCGACATCTACGCCATCGGCGTGATGGGCTACGAGATGCTCACCGGCGCCACGCCGTTTCCCGGTCTCAACGCGCAGCAGACGCTCGCGGCGCACGTAACCCGAGCGCCGGTGCCCGTGGGCCAGCAGCGCGACGGCCTCTCGCCCGCGCTCGAGGCGGTGGTGATGCGCTGCCTTGCCAAGCGCCCCGCCGACCGCTTCCAGACCGCGGACGAGCTGGTGGCCGCACTCGAGCCGCTGGCCCTGCCGAGCGGCGGGATCACCCCGACGCAGACCGTGCCGGTGGCGGCGCTCGGGGTGAAGCAGCCGGGAAGGTTCCGCTGGACGTACGCCGTCGCCGGTGCCGCCCTGATCGCCGTCGCGGCACTCGCCTTGTGGAAGCCGTGGGCGCGTGCAGGCGCGCGCGCGCTCGATGACAACCTGGTCGCCGTGCTGCCGTTCCGCACCGCCGGCGCCGACCCGAGCGTGCAGTACCTCCGGCAGGGCATGGTCGATCTCATGCAGGCCAAGCTGACCGGCGAAGGCGGGCCGCGCGCCGCCGACACCCGCTCGGTGCTCGCCGCCGTGCGCGATGCCGGCGGCGGCGACGCGCAGGATCTCTCGGAGGAGGCCAGCGCCGCTGTGGCGAAGAAGGTTGGGGCCGGCCGAGTGTTGCAGGGCAGCATCGTGGGATCGCCGGATCACCTGGTCATGAGTGCGTCGCTCGTCGCCGTCCCGGGCGGGAAGACCCTCACGCAGACCAGCGTGGCTGGGCCCAAGGACAGTCTCTTCGCCATGATCGACCGGCTCACGGCCCAGCTGCTGGCCCTCGGTGCGGGCGCGAGCTCCGCGCAGCTCAGCGCGCTGACCACCACCAACCTCGATGCGCTTCGCGCCTACCTCGACGGCGTCGCCGCCTACCGTCGCGGAGCCTTCCAGAACGCCACGCCGCTGCTCACCCGCGCGGTCGAGCTGGACTCGACCTTCGCACTCGCGCTGTCCGCCCTCATCGAGGCCGATGGCTGGCACCCCGCGACCACGGACATGAAGCGGATCCAGCGCCTCGCGTGGCAGTACCGGGACCGTCTGAACCCGCAGGACCAGCTCTTCCTGTCGCTCCGGCTGGGCTCGACCTATCCCAAGCCGCCGCCCTGGAACGTGCGGATCGCGGACGCCGAGCATGCGGTGCAGGTGATGCCCGAGAGCGCCGACGCCTGGTACAACCTGGGCGACGTCCTGTTTCACTTCGGCCGCCTGGCGGACATTCCCGAGCCGGAGGTGCGAGCCCGGCAGGCGCTCGAGCAGGCCTTCCAGCGGGACTCGCTCCTCGGCGGCCCGATCCAGCACCTGTCCGCGCTGACCTTCGTGGTGGGAGATACCGCTGCCCAGCAGCTCTGGACCCGCCGGCTGATCGCGCTGGATTCGGCCGGCGAAGGCGTCCCGATCGCGCGGTGGAACCTGCTCCAGGCCTCCCGCGACGACGCGGGGATCGCCGCGTTCCTGGCGGGGCTCGACTCCGGGCCGGCGCAGACTCCGCAGGGGATTCTGTTCTTCGGTCCGCTGGACAGCGTCACGATCGACCACCGTAAAGCTCTGTTCGACGCCGTGCATCGACTCTCCGCGACCAAGGCGGAGCGCATTGACGTGGCGACGGCCCGTACGCGCTACCTCTGGAACCTCGGCCGCCCCGCCGAGGCGGCGAGGTGGATCGACACGCTGGCCACGCTGGACCGGTCGGCCGCCGGCGTGCAATCGCTGCTCGGCGCCTTCTGGTTCGGCGGCGGGCCACCGGGGGACACCACACTCATGACCGCCGATCAGCTCGACAGCTGGCGGTTCTGGGGGGGCGATGCCGCCGCCGGCCAGCGGCTGCTGCGGTTCTGGCGGGACCGGGCCGCACAGGACTCGACCAATGCCTTCTTCCCCCGCGCGGCCGCCATCGTCGAGGCCAAGCTGGCCCTCGACCGGCACGACCCGGCGGCTGCGCGCCTGATCGATGTCGCCGACTCGCTTGCCCGTGGCCGCCTGAACGCGGCAAGCTGGTCCTCGCTCGAGCTGGCTCGGCTGTACGAGCGGCAGGGCCGGGTCGACCGCGCACTCCGCGCGGTGCGTCGCCGGTGGATGCCGATGGGAGAGCCCGAGCCGGGCGGTCTCGCGCAGTCGTACCGGCTGGAGGGGAGGCTCGCCGCCCTGGCCGACGACAAGGTCGGCGCCATCCGGGCGTATCGCAATTACCTGCGGATGGTCGTCGACCCTGAGCCCGCGCGTGTGCCGCAGGTCGATAGCGTGCGGGCGGAGCTGAGCGCCGTCGGGGATCTGGAAGGAAAACGGTAGCACCCTCCGATCCCATTGGCTGGCTTTCAGCCGTGAGCCAGTTAGCCCGCATTTCCGGCCTCTACTGCATGGGTGCCGGCGATGGCCGGTGTCGCGACCGGCTCGGACACCTCACGGCAAGGAGACCCGAATGAGCACGATCCTCCACCCTGAAAGCCTCACTTGACGCCGCCGCGCCGCCGCGTCTTCTTGTCTCTGCCGGCTCCCGCCGTCTCCCGGGGAGCCCTGGACCTTTCCGCGCCAACCAGACACACCATGCTCCGCACCACGCTCCGTGGATGTTCGGCATGTCGGCCATCCCGTCGCATTGACGGCAGGGCAGCGACTGCCGTGTCGCGCTCGAGAGAAGGAGGAGTCACGCCATGACGTTCCCGCACGTTGTCGTGTTCGCCGCTGCCACCCTGCTCGCCAATGCCGCCCCGGTTCCCGCCCCTGGCTCGGGCACGGCGCTCAGCCGCTCGGACTCCGTTCCCCTCTACACCGACCTCGGCTCCCACCACAAGCGCATCTCCACCCGCGTCCCGGCCGCCCAGCAGTACTTCGACCAGGGCCTGCGACTTACCTACGGCTTCAACCACGCGGAGGCGATCCGCTCGTTCACCCGCGCCGTTGAGCTCGACTCCACCTGCGCCATGTGCTACTGGGGCATTGCGCTCGCCTACGGGCCGCACGTCAACGCGCCCATGGACTCCGCCAGCGGTGTCGCCGCATACGCCGCGGCGCAGAAGGCGCTCGCCCTCGAGGCCCACGCGTCGGTACGCGAGCGCGCGTACATCAAGGCGGTGGCGCAACGCTACGAGGCGGCACCGCTCGACCGCGCTCGCCTCGACACGGCCTACTCGCGCGCGATGGCCAAGGTGGTCAAGGCCTACCCGGCCGACCTCGACGCCGCGACCCTGTATGCCGAATCCCTGATGAACCTCCGTCCGTGGAACTACTGGCGGCCCGACGGCACGCCCTACGAGGGCACCCCGGTGATCGTCCGTCAGCTCCGGAGGGTCATCGCCGGCAATCCGAACCATCCCGGCGCCTGCCACTACTACATCCATGCCGTCGAGGCGGTGGACCCGAAGGCCGCCGTGCCGTGCGCCGAGCGGCTCGCGCGCCTCATGCCGGGCGAAGGTCACATGGTCCACATGCCCGCCCACATCTACATCCGCGTCGGACGGTGGAGCGATGCCGTCAAGGCGAACCAGCACGCCATTCACACGGACGAGGTCTTCATCGAGGGTCAGCAGCCGAAGGGGGTCTATCCCCTCGCATACTACCCGCACAACATCCACTTCCTCGCCTTCGCCTCCACCATGGCCGGCCAGAGCGCGCAGGCCATCGAGGCGTCGAACACGCTCACCTCGAAGGTCAACGTCGACGTCGCGCGCCAGGTTGGGATGCTGCAGGAGATGCTGCCGTACCACACGCTCACGCTCACGACGTTCGGCAAGTGGGATGACGTGCTCGCCGAGAAGCTGCCCCCGGCGGACATCCGTTTCCCCTACGCGATGGCGTATTACGCGCGCGGCGTGGCCCACGCCGCCAAACAGCAGTGGGCCGAGGCGCAGGCCGCGCTCGACACCGTGACGGCGATCGACGCCGCCACGCCCGACGACGCCGAGTCGAAGATGCCGGTCTCCGTCGCGGTGCACGCCCTGACCGGCGAGATCGCCAGCCGCCGCGGCGACGTCGACGCGGGCATCACCCACTTCCGGGAGGCGATCAAGCTCGAGGACGCGGGCCTCTACTTCGAGCCGCCCAAGTGGTACTACCCGGTCCGGCACTCGCTCGGGGCCGCGCTGTTGAAGTCGGGGAAGAACGCCGAGGCCGAGCAGGCCTATCGCGAAGACCTCAAGCGATTCCCCGAGAACGGCTGGGCCCTATTCGGGCTGGCGCAGGCCCTCAAGGCGCAGGGCAAGAACGCCGACGCGGCCCGGGTGGACGCGCGCTTCCGCAAGGCTTGGGCGGACGCGGATGTGACGCTGGTGGCATCGAGGTTCTAGCGTCCCCGGACCTTCCTCAACTGCCACAGCGAGACGAAGTGCACCATGAAGGCCAACGGAACGAGGAACCCCGGGACCAGCGCGAGGGGAAAGCCGGTCAGCATCTCCGCGCCCGGGGTCGTGTGAAATAGCTGGGCCGGTCCCGGATTGACGGTGATGCCGAGCCCGATGGCAACGACCAGGTCCAGCACACCGAGGACATTGAAGACGACGGCGCGCCGCCGCCCGCCGGGCGCGTCGAGCCGGGCGGCCACCCAGAAGGCGGCCGCGCCGATCAGCACATCGCCCACGCCGGCGGGGATCGCCCAGAGCGCCGGCAGCTGTCCGGCGAGCATCAGCGCCAGGAAGATCGCGCCCGCCAGCCGCCAGACGTTGAGCCGGATCAGGTTCTTCTCGTTCCTGAGCAGTCCCCGGAGCGTCGGCGAAAACCAGAGGCACGCGGCCAGGATCGCCAGGGCGGTGACCAGCTGGATACCGATCGGCGGCGGACCGCGGAAGCCGGGAGGCTGATAATAGGAGCCGGAGGCGGCGAGGACGGCCGTGGTGATCGCCCACGCCGTTAGTATGACGGCGCTCAGCCCCGCGATCCACGCCGACCGCGGTGACGTCCGCTCTTGCCACAGGAGGGCGGGGAAGGCGATCACCACGAGCGCCGTGGGAATCACCACCAGCGCGATCAGGAGTTGCTGTGACATGCGTTCAGGCTAGGCGGAGCCCCGTCGGGCGGCAAGAAGGAACACGTGTGTGCCCGTCGTGCTCGCATCACGTCGCTCCTTGAAGCTCCTCCGCATGACGCTCGGTCCAATGGCAGAGGGTTTGAAGCGACCGGTTGAGACTGCGGCCCAACGACGTCAGCGAATATTCAACGTTGGGAAGAGCCGAGCGGTGCACCGTACGAGTGAGCAGCCCGCGGGCTTCGAGTCGGCGCAGGGTGCGGGTCAGCATACGCTGGGAAACACCGGGCAACCCACGCTTGAGCTCCGCATGCCGGCGCGGTCCTGGCGAGAGCAGTTGGATGACCGGCACGGTCCACTTGTCGCCCAACAGGTTCACGAGGAGGCGCACTCCCGGGCGCATGTCATGCGGGGCTGATCGGTCGGCATGGGGCTCTCCGTGGTCGCAGGAAATCAACCCTCGGATATTAGCTTCCGAACCGTTCACCGGCTGTCTGAGAGCCCGTCTGGTCGATTGAATGAGCCTCACCGAATATCCCCCGCCCGCCGCGCTCGCCCCCTTCGTGGATGCCTTCTGGTCCCGGTCCGCCGGCCGGTCGGTCGGGTCCGCAGGGCCCCAGCGGATTCTTCCGGACGGGTGTCTCGACATCGTGGTCGGCCCCCGACACGCGATCGTCGTCGGCGCCATGACCCGAGCGATCGTGGTTCCGCCCGCCGGCGGCGCGGGGATGGTCGGCGTCCGCTTCCGGCCGGGGATGGCCACGGCCTTCCTCCGGATTCCCGCGGCGGCGCTCACCGACGATCGCGCCCCGCTCGAGGCCGTCTGGGCCGACGGCGACGAGGTCGCCGATCATGTCGGCTCGGCCCTCGGCACCGACGAGGCGATCACCCGTCTGGCGGCAACGCTGACCTCCCGGCTCACACGCGCCGCCGCCATCCCGCCGGATCTGCTCGCGGCTGTCGAGCGCATCATGGCACGCGGTGGCCGGATCGATGTCTCCCGGCTCGCGGCATCGCTAGGCGTCACACGCCAGCATCTCGCCCGGCGCTTCGCCGCGCATGTCGGCGTGACTCCCAAGACCTTCTGCCGCGTGGCCCGGCTCTGGACCGTCCTTCGCTCGATTACCGGCGGCCGGGTGAACTGGGCCGGCCTCGCGGCCGACCTGGGCTACAGCGACCAGTCCCACCTCGTGACCGAGTTCCGGAGCCTCACCGGGCTCACGCCCGGCCGCTGGATCGCCGCCCGGCGCGCCGGTTCCAAATCTCCAAGCCGCCACGTCGCCGGATCGCTACCGTAGGGCGTGGCCGTCACGCACGGCCGGAGCGTTGCGGAACGTCTTCCCTGCGGAGGTCAGTGTGCCCGTGGTCAAACTCAACAAGCTGTCGCCCGTTCTCGTGGTGGACGCGATCGAGCCCTGTCTCTCCTTCTGGGTCGATCGCCTCGGCTTCACCAGGATCGCCGAGGTTCCCGACGGCGACCGGCTCGGCTTCGTGATTCTCCAGAAGGACGGGATCGAGGTGATGTACCAGAGCCGGGAGAGCGTGCGGAAGGACATACCCGCCCTGGCCCAGACGCCGGCCGGAGGGACCAACCTGTACATCGACGTGGCCGACGTCGCCGCCGTCGAGCGGGCGGTCAAGGGCGCTGAGATCGTGGTGCCCCGGAGGAAGACGTTCTATGGGGCGGACGAGATCGGCGTACGTGAGCCGGGAGGGAATGCGGTCATTTTCGGGCAGCACGTCTCTTCCTGACCTGATCGCCGGGGGTCACGCTTGGGGGACGGGGCGTCGCGAGTGTATGCCGTCTCTCTTCGCGAGGTCCCATTGCCAGCCCCTTGGATTCTTCGGACGACGCTCCGGCTGTTCATCCTGCTCAGCATCGGCGGGTGCGGAGCCGGGTGGCGGCGGCCTGACCCGAGTCCGCCCGGTCCGCTCCCGCCCCGTCAGCAGGTACAAGTCTGGACCGGCGGGCGCATGCTGCGGCTGCATGGTGTCATCGTCGGGCCCGATTCGGTGTCGGGCATCCCATTCCGCAAGCCTCCCGATTGCGATAGTTGCCGGGTGAGGATTGAACGGGCCGAGGTTGACTCGTTGCGCATCGGGGAGCCGGTCAACGGCTTCTGGAAGACGGCGGCGCTGGGAGCTGCGATAGGGCTGATCGTCGTGTGCTACACCGGTTGGTGCGAGTCCGGAGGTACCTGAGCTGCGGAGTCTGCACCGACCAGTTCCCCAGCCGTGAGCCAGTCGGCCCGTATTTCCGGCCTCTACTGACATGCGTGCCGGCGATGCCAGTGTCGCGGCCGGCTCAGACACCTCACGGCAAGGAAACCCGGATGAGCACGACCCTCCACCCGGAGTCACACTCCGGCGAGCACCGAATTCGCCCCAAACCAACCGAGAATAACCCTGGCCCGACCGTCGCGGTCCCGACCCGCCGCCGGGTCGATCACGTCGACCTTCTCCGCGGCCTGGTCATGGTCATCATGGTCCTCGACCACGTCCGCGACTACCTCACCAACGCCCGCTTCGATCCTGCCGACCTGACCCGAACGAATTTGGCGCTGTTCGGTACCCGATGGATCACCCATTTCTGCGCCCCGGTCTTCATCTTCGTGGCCGGCTCCAGCGCCTGGATCGCGGGCACCCGCCGTACCCGCGGCGAGCTGAGCCGATTCCTCCTGACCCGGGGGGTCTGGCTCATCCTGCTCGAGCTCACCGTGATCACCTTCGCCTGGTACTTCACTACCGCGTGGAACGTCGGGGCGCGAGCGCAGGTGATCTGGGCCATCGGCGGCTCGATGGTGGCCCTGGCCGGGTTGATCTACCTGCCGCGCCCCGCGATCGCCGGGTTCGGCCTGCTGCTGGTGCTGGGGCACAACCTGCTCGATGGGATCACCCCGGAGTCGCTCGGCGCGCTCGCCCCGCTCTGGAAAGTGCTGCACGTGCCGGGTGCACTGGAGGTCGTTCCAGTGGTCATTCGCTACCCGTTGGTGCCCTGGATCGGCGTGATGGCGCTGGGCTACGTCGCCGGGCCCGCCATCTTCTCCCAGGACTCGAGGGAGTCCCGTCGGCTCGTCTGGGTGGGCGGCTTCCTGGTGCTCGGCTTTGTGGCCCTGCGCTGGCTCAACATCTACGGTGACCCGCATCCCCGGATCGAGGACGGAAACCTTGCCCAGCTGGTCATCTCGTTCCTCAACGTGACCAAGTATCCCCCGTCACTGCTCTTCCTGCTCATGACGCTGGGGCCGGGACTCGTCGCGCTGGCCCTCTTCCGCCGCGCCAACGGCCCTCTGGCGAACGTGTTCATCACCTTCGGGCGCGTGCCGTTCCTGTTTTATGTGACTCACCTCTACCTGGTGCACGCGATCGGGGTCGCGGCGGGCCTTGCGCAGGGGTTTCCCGGGTCGGCCATGCGCACCATCCACTTTCAGTTGCCGGAGACATACGGGTTCGGGCTGCCGGTGGTCTACTTGGCCTGGCTTGCCGTGGTGGCCGCGCTCTACCCGCTCTGTCGGCGCTACGCCGGGCTCAAGGCGCGGAGCCGAGCGTGGTGGTTGTCGTATCTCTGAGAACGACCAGCTCCACCGGCTCGCCGGGCCGGCCCGGTGCCCGGAGCTGCGGGTAACGGGCGCGCAGCTCGCGAAGCCTCGCGGGCCACGGATCCCCAGCCTTGGCCGCGCTGAGCGATATGTGGAGCAGGACCACGGTGCGGGCGCGGACGACCTCGAGCAGGCTCCGGAACTGAGTGTCGTCCAGCGCATACCAGTAGGGCACCAGTGCGATGTCCACACCTTCCTCGGGGAGACCGAGGTCGGGCCATGCCTTGGGATCGCCGCTGGTGTCGCCCAGGTGGACCGCGGTGGTGCCGTGGAGGGTGACCAGGTAGCCGGTGTGCCCGACCGGGCGACGGGTCGGCCCGTGGGGCACCGGAACGGGGCGGACCCGCACCCAGCCGAGGTCGGTGGCGCGCACGTCGCCGTGAGGCGCCGTGCCGGGCGGGCCGATGGCGGTCGCGGCCGGATTGCTCGCGAGATAGCGGGCAACCGCCGCCGAGTCGTAGTGATCGCGATGGGCGTGGGTGGAGAGCACGAGTGCGGGGCCGCCGTACGTCCCGACGGCCCGCTCGAGCGAGTCGCGTGACGGGTGTGGCACCACAGGGTATTCGGGGAGGCCGTCACCGAAGAGGGCGTCGATCAGCACCCGGCCCTGGGGCGATGCCAGCATCACGCCTTCGTTGGCGAGGTAGGTGACCTGAACTTGCGGGATCACGAGGAACAGGCTCATGCTTACGAGGACAGGTGTCATCTCCCCGGTACGGCGGGGCTCGGCGGGCTGTTTCAAGATCGAATACATTTGAGGCGCTCGCGGCACTTGGAGGCCATGTGGTCGAGCGCCTGCTCCTCGGGTTCATCACCAACTTCTTCGACACCCTCGGCATCGGCTCCTTCGCGCCGACCACGGCCGCGTTCCGCGCGCGGCGCCTGGTCCCCGACGAGCTGATCCCGGGCACGCTCAACATCGGCCACACGCTGCCCACCATCGTGCAGGCCATCATCTATATCACGGTCATCGCCGTCGACCGGTCGACGCTGGCGCTGCTCATCGCCGCCGCAGTCGTGGGCGCCTGGTTCGGCGCGGGCATCGTATGCGGCTGGGAGAGGCGCCGGGTCCAGCGGGGGATGGCCATCGCCCTCCTGGGCACGGCCGCGTTCATCGTCCTGCGCATCGCCGGGATCTTCCCCGGCGGCGGCGATGCGCTCGGCCTCCGGGGTGTGCCGCTGGTCGTGGCCGTGCTCGGGAATGCGATGCTGGGCGCCCTCATGACGCTGGGCATCGGGCTCTACGCGCCGTGTATGGCCATGATCAGCGTACTCGGGATGAACCCGACGACTGCGTTCCCCATCATGATGGGCTCGTGTGCCTTCCTGATGCCGGTAGCCAGCATTCGCTTCCTCAAGGCCAGGCGATTCGATCGGGCCGCCGCGCTGGGCCTGGCGCTCGGTGGCATCCCGGGCGTGCTGCTCGCCGCCTTCCTGGTGAAGTCGCTGCCGCTGGATGCCGTCCGCGTGCTCGTGGTCATCGTGATCGGCTACACCGCGGCCACCCTCTGGCGCGACGCGCGCCGGGAGACGGGCCCTGTGCACCCCCTGTCTCCTCAGCCTGGGAGTCAGCCAGGGAGTCATCCGGAGAGTCAGCCAGGGAGTCATCCCGGGAGTCATCCCGAGAGTCAGCCTGGGAGTCATCCAGGGAGTCATCCTGAGCGAAGCGAAGGAGCCATACCCTAGCCACGAAGTCATCCTGAGCGAAGCGAAGGAGCCATACCCTGACGCATTAAGCAGCCGGTCCCGCAAACGGGCGCCAGGCCCTTGAGACGACACTGAAACTCCCCCATCCTTCCGTCATCCTCCTCGAGGTGGACCATATGTCAGCCGACAACGGTGACGAGCTTGCCCGCATAATCGCAAAGCACAGAGAGGACGTGGCGGTGGCCAGGGCCGCGGCCGAACAACGGGCCCGCAACGACGAGAACTCCCGGCACGGCTGCGATGCGCCGCTTCGCGGAATGGCCATGCCGCTGCTTCGAGAGTGGTCGAAGCGGCTCTCGGCCGAGGGGTACCCGACGACCGTCGAGGACCGGCTGGGCTGTCGTCCGGCCAGCCTGGTGTTTCGACTGGCGCCCCACAAGGGCCCGGAATCCTCCATGACGCTCGCGTGCGAGGCGGGCCCCGCGGTGCGCTTCAGAATGAACGTCGATGGCAAGGATCTCGGCTCCGACTTGCAGACCCCGCTCGCCGAGCTGCAGCCCCGTGTCATCCTCGAGGGACTCGGCCGATTTGTGACGGAGGCGCTGGCGGCGGCCATACCGAGAAGAAGTGACTGTGGGCCGCCATGACGGTCACCGTCCGTCTGCTGCTGTCCGCTTCGCTCGCGTGCCTGGGCGCCTGTAACGTCCGCAGCACCTCTCTCGCCCGCACGCAGCACGGCAGTGACGCAGGGCCGGCGCTCTGGCGGGTCTATCACGATGCGCTCGCGGGCGCCAAATACGTGGACCTGACCCACGCGATCACGCCGTCCATTCCGGTCTGGCCCGGCTTCGGGCACGCGACGTTCGGACCGACCGTGGATCCCAAGACCGGGAAGCCGTACCGCTGGGACAAGGACGGGTTCGAGGCCACCCGCTACACGCTCGCCACGGATCAGTTCGGCACCCAGCTGGATCCGCCTGCTCACTGGAACCCCAACTACCCAGCCATCGACGAGCTGCCGCCCACGTTTGCCGTCCGGCCGCTAGTCGTGATCTCCATCGTGGACCAGGTCGCCAAGGCCCCCGGGTATCACCTCTCGGTCGAGGACATCCAGCGGTGGGAGGCCGAGCACGGCCGGATTCCCGAGGGCTCGGTGGTGTTCGTCCGCTCCGATTGGTCGAAGGCGTGGCCCGATCCCGCGCTCGCCAGCCGCCGCCCCTTCCCGGGCGTCTCGCTTGCGGCGCTCCGCTTCCTGCACGAGCAGCGCCACATCCTGTTCCACGGCCATGAGCCGCTCGACACGGACACGACCGCCACCCTGGAAGGCGAGGATTGGCTGCTCAATCACGGGTACACTCAGGCGGAGGGCGTCGCCAATCTCGACCAGGTCCCTGAGACGGGTGCGCTGGTGTCGATGGGCTTCCCCAAGTTCCAGGGCGGTCTGGGCGGCTATGCCCGGTTCATCGCCATCTGCCCGCCGGACTGGAAGTACGGCGTGTCGGTGGGCCAGGTGCCGGAGAGCCCGATGCCGCGGGCGCCGAAGCCGCTGCGCTGGGACTCGGCGGCGGGCATGCGGGTGAGGTGAGGGAGCAGGTTTTCCGCTCCGTGTCGAATCCAGCGATCCTCGTTCGACGTGTTGGTAGAGGAGCCTGATTCACTGCACTGGAGACCGATCCATGAAGTATCTGATGATGATCAAGCACGCCGAGAGCTACCGGGGGGAGCCCATCCCCCAGGCATTGATGGATGCCATGGGCGAGTTCATCACCGAAAGCTTCAAGAGCGGCGTCCTGAAGGACACGGCCGGGCTCAAGCCCACGGCCGATGGCTTCCGGGTGCGCTTGAGCAAGGGTCAGCTGAAAATGACCGACGGACCGTTCACCGAGGCCAAGGAAGTCGTGGGCGGCTATGCCATCGCCGAGCTGGCATCGAGGGAGGAGGCGGAGAAGTTCGCGAAGAAGTTCATGGAGCTGCACCGCGTGCACTGGCCGACGTTCGAAGGAGAATCCGAGGTGCGGCCGCTCGAGGACATGTAGCGGCCGCCCCGCCGTCTAGTCCCGCATGAAGTGGCAGCTGTAACCACCAGGATGCTTCCGCAGATAGTCCTGGTGGTACCCCTCCGCGCTGTACCACGTCCCCGCCGGCTCGATCGAGGTCGTGATCGGCCGCTGCCACTTGCCCGAGGCCGCAACTCGCGCCTTCACCCGCTCGGCGGCGGCCCGCTGCTCGGGCGTCTGCGGAAAGATCGCCGAGCGGTACTGCGTTCCGGCGTCGTTTCCCTGGCGGTTGAGCGTGGTCGGATCGTGCAGCCGGAAGAACCAGCGCTCCAGCAGGTCCTCGTAGCTGAGCACCGACGGGTCGAAAGTGATCCGCACGGCCTCGGCGTGGCCCGACTTGCTGTCGTGCGTATCGTCGTACGTCGGATTCGGCTGCCAGCCCCCGGTGTAGCCGACGTCGGTGTCGAGCACGCCGGGCACGGCGCGCAGGATCTCCTCCACCCCCCAGAAACAGCCGCCCGCCAGCACGGCCACCTCGGTCTGCTGCCCGGCGACGGCCGAGCGAGCCCCACTTGCCTCCTCGTTCATGGCGATGCTTCCCTCGGATCGTGTGTTCGTTCCTACGGTCGGCCTGGTCGCCGGACCTGTCTGTATAGAAAAATAAGCCGGTCGCGGGTCAATTGCCCGCGGCCGGGCAGCTTCTTACTACGCCCGCTTGATCGCTCGCGCAGTGGCCAGCACCTGCCGGATGAGCTCGTCGAGCCGCTCCGCGGTGAACGGCTTGGGAAGCACCGGCCCGGCCACCGTGTCCGACGCGAGGTGCTCGTCGAACCCCGACATGAACAGCACGGGCACCCGGGGCGATCGCTCGGACAGACGCGTCGCCAGCTCCCACCCGTCCATGTTCGGCATACGCAGGTCCGTGAGCACCAGATCGACCGCGGGGTTCGCTGCCAGGCGCGCAAGCGCCTCGACACCATCGCTCGCCTCGAGCACACGGTGACCCGCGTGCTCCAGGACGCGCCGTATCAGGCGCCGGACAGACTCGACATCGTCCACCACGAGAACCAGGAGGCTCGGCACGTGAACCTTGGAAAGGCCGGTGATTTTAGATCAGTTCGCTCGGTGGGAACGTCTAGCGAAAAAGCTACGGGAAAGTGTAATGGTCGGTAAGGGGGGCTGTCTCGAGGGAGAACCTTCTTGATATCCATGCCTTCGAGCCGTACTGTAAGTGCATGCCTTGTGTGCGCATACTGCAGTTCCCAGGGGTCCGGACACCGTCGGCGGTTCTGGCGATGAGAGCGTGGTGTGGGCCCGCGCGAGAGCAGAGCTGGGCCCTTCGAGGGCTCTCCCACTACCACCAGCTCGATGTCGCGCGCCTGCTTCAACGATCCACCGCGCTCCTGGCCCGGTCCCGCCGCCTCCGCATCAAGCTCCTCGCCTAGGTTGGCGCTTCCGCTCTCATTCCGAACCCTCCTTGGTCGAAGCCGGCCGCCTGTTCGACCAGCCCCCCACGGTGGAGGACAGCCAGACCGCCAGGGCCACTGAGGCGCCCAGGACCACCACCGTCGCTACGTACCTCGCGTAAAGCTCCAGTCCCCAGACCATGATCTCCACGTCTCTCTCGCTCCTTCCCGCACGCGCCGGCCGACCCCGGCTCGTGCCTAATTGCCCTTCAGGCGCCGGCGCTTCCGCCGCTCGACCATCAGGCTGTCGCTTTCCCCGGGGTGTCGCAATGCGGACTTCACCTTTGCCGACAGCTCCGCCCGTGTATAGGGCTTGGCCAGGAACGGCACGTTCAAGTCCTCGAGTCCGTGCCGGGCCATGATTTCCGCTGGATGGCCAGACATGTAGAGCAGTCGCTGATCCGGCCACTCCGCCCTGATGGACTTCGTGAGGGCGACGCCATCAACTGCGGGCATCACCACGTCCAGCATCACCAGGTCCACTCGCCCTCGCGCCTCGCTCAGAACCTCCAGCGCTTCCTCCGCGCCCTCCGCCTCCAGCACACGGTAACCCTCTTCGCTCAGGATCCGAACCGCGATCCGCCGAGCGAGGCGGACGTCGTCCACCACCAGCACGGTTACGACTTGTAAGGGGATTCCCACCGGCCAACCTCCAGGGTACGCCACCGTACCCACGGAGGCCTCTCGGCAGAAAATGCCGAGTCGGCTGAGATCTCGGCGTGATCCACATCACCCTACCCGCCATTCCCGCTGCCGCCGTGCCCCTTCCCGCCTTTCTTGTCGTCATCCCCGTCATCTGGCGGCACTGCGGTCGCGCTGAATCGCGCTCGCAAATCCGGCAGCTGCGTATTGGCAACCGCCGCCACAATGATCTGCTCTCCGGGAAGCTCCCCAAGCCGAACGACCGCTTCGGCGCGCCCGGCTTCGTCGGTCTCGATCGATGTCGGGTCGACGGCCGCGCCTGAGAGGTCTCCGAGAAAGGTGAACTGCACCCGTATGCCGGCGACCGGTTGGGAGCTCTCGTCCAGCACCTGAACCATGAGCGGGTCATCGAGGACCGCTCCCGCTTCAGCCTCTTGCCCGTCGCCCGACAGGACCTTCAGCTCAGCTGGCTGGTCCGGACTGCTCTGACCGGGGCCCGGGAGAGTGAGATCGCCTGCCGAACAGCCGTTGAGGGTCAGCAGGACTATTGCTGCACCCACGCAGAGCACCCGGTGGCTGGTCATGAGAATTCCGCTCCGTGTAGCAGGGTAACTCACTACTACACCAGGAGCGGATCTGACGCTGTGTCGGTTCTCACGGGAAACTGCCCAAGTCGTCACGATGCAAACGGCTGCATTCGTGAGCCCTGTCAGAGATCCAGCGTCATGAACACGCTGTTCGGATCCGCCCGATAGTCCCCGAACGGCGGGCAGTCCACGAATCCGTGCCGCTCATATAAGGCGCGCGCCGGCGCGAAGTACGGCCACGACCCGGTCTCGAGGCTCACGCGCGACATCCCCCGCGCCCGGGCGGCCGCCAGCATATGCCGCAACATCGCCGACGCCACTCCCCGCCCGCGCACCGCCTCAGCCGTGTACATGGACTTCACCTCGCCGTGAGCGGGGCTCAGGCGCTTGAGCGCGCCGACGCCGACGACCGCGTCGCCCTCCCATGCGGACCAGAACGTCACCTCGTCCGCCCGGAGCCCCGAGAGGTCGAGCGCGTGCGCGCTCCCCGGCGCGGTCTCCGCCCGCGCGCGGGTCAGGTGGGTGTGCAGCAGCTCGACGACGCGCGGATCGTCGAGCCCGCCTTCCACGATGTGCATGGAGCTCACGAGTTGGTAGGGTAGGGAGCACGTTCGGCTCTTACGCTCCCTTCGAGTCCGTCCGGCGCCGGGGTCGTTCGATGGGCTCGTTCTCTGGCCCCAAGGGCACGCCACTAGGTGGACGAGCCGCCTGCCGCGCCCGGCATGTTGGGCACAGCGCGAGGCCGCCGGTGCCAGGAAGCTTCCACTCGGAAGGGATTTGCCGACCCCTCGGGCAATCATGGTAGGTGTGGTACACGGCGTCCGTTCTGCCGTGGTAATCGCGTTCCGATTCCTCCATCCCGCGGCCTTTCGTCGGAAGGTTCAGGGCCGTGGGTAGGCAACTCCTATGCCGAGGAGGTGGGCGGGTCGTTGTGCCTCGAATGCCCGGCCGTGCCGCGTCGCTCGGCGCCGCCTCGAAACACAAAATGCTTGTCGCTGGGCACCCGATCCTCCAGTGTCCACCGAGGCTCGCCCGACTGTAGCTGCTCCTGGACAGCCCGGGCAAGGTCGGCCGCTGGGTACCAGACGGCAGGCATCAGGTTGGGGAACCACAGTTGGTACTCGGCTCGAAGCCGTCCTTCGCGCTCCATATGACCTCCGTCTTGGACGGTACACCCGATCCGAGGGGCCAGTCCGTGGGGGGCCTCACAAAGGAGCGGTACGCTGGCGTACCCGCGGGGAACCCTTCCTCCCGCCCGCAGGTTACTTCTCCATGTCAAATATCGAGCTGGGCCTCGACACCTTCGGCGACGTGACCGTGGACGCGGAGGGCCGCCCGCTCTCGCAGGCACGCGTGCTCCGCGACGTCGTCGCCGAGGCACAGCTGGCGGACCAAGTGGGCGTGGACTTCATCGGCGTGGGTGAGCACCATCGCCCCGACTTCGCCATCAGCGCGCCCGAGGTGGTGCTCGCCGCGATCGCCGGCCGCACCGAGCGGATCACGCTCGGCACAGCCGTCACCGTCCTCAGCTCCGACGATCCGATCCGCGTCTACCAGCGCTTCAGTACCCTCGACGCCGTCTCCGGCGGACGCGCCGAGGTGATCCTCGGCCGCGGCTCCTTCACCGAGTCGTTTCCGCTGTTCGGCTATTCGCTCGACGACTACGACGTCCTGTTCGAGGAAAAGCTCGCGATCTTCGCCGCGCTCCGGGACGCCGACCGCACGGGGCAGCCGGTCCGCTGGAAGGGCACGGTGCGCTCGCCGCTCGACGGCGTGCGCGTCTTCCCGCCGGTCGAACGGCCGCCGCTCAAGGCGTGGGTGGGGGTCGGCGGCAGCCCGCAGTCGGTGGTCCGCGCCGCGCGGTACGGGTTTCCTCTGACCCTTGCCATCATCGGCGGCGACCCGCGCCGCTTCGTGCCCTACGTCGAGCTCTACCACCAGGCACTGGCCCGGCTCGGCTCGGCGTCGTTGCCGATCGGCATCCACTCGCCGGGGCACGTCGCGGACACGGACGCGGAGGCGAGGAAGCAGCTCTGGCCGGCGTACGAGGTCATGTGGAACCGGATTGGCGCGGAGCGTGGCTGGGCCCCGACGAGCCGGGCCGAGTTCGAGCACGAGGTCGCCGAGGGCTCGTTGTACGTCGGCTCGCCGGACACCGTGGCGCGGAAGATCGCCGCGACGGTGCGGGCCCTCGGCACGTCCCGTTTCGGTCTCAAGTACAGCGCCGGCACGCTCGGGCACGCGCTGCTGCTCCGGAGCATCGAGATCTACGGTCGTGAGGTGATCCCGCGGGTGCGGCGGCTGCTCGCCGAGGCGCCCGCGGTGCTGGCCGAGGCAATGACACCGTAGGAGCGTCGGCACGCCCTGCGCCGTGAGATCAACGGCCGACCACCCGCTTGAGATGATCTCCCAGTCGAGCCGCCAACGCGACGATCGTCAGCGTGGGATTGGCGTACCCCCCGCTTGGAAAGACGGAGCTGCCGGTGACGAACAGGTTCGACGTTCCGTGGACCCGGCTGTTCTCGTCCACGACGCCGTGCTGGGATGTCGCGTGCATGCGGGTGGTTCCCATGTGGTGCTTGCCGGCCTCCAGCGCCTGCCGCCACGCCGCCGGCGCGTCCGGAAACGCGCGCTCCAGATGGCCGATGCCGGCCTGCCTGACGGCCTGGTCGAAGAGATGAAGTCACGCGGCGCATGTTCTCGACGTCCGAGTCACCGATCCGCCACTCGATGCGTACCCTGCGCCGGCCGAGGCGGTCTCGCTCGTCGCTCAGCATCACGCGGTTGTCGTACCGGAACCCGGTCTCGAAAGCCGCCCGCATCCGCCAGCGTCGTGCCGGGCCATGTCTCACCGCAAGCTTGCGTGCCAGGGCCACGGCCAGCCGGTGAGGGGCTCTGACAGCCAGCTCTGGCATATGGCCAAACCGCTCCCGGCACACTCCGCTGCTTGAACTTGTTCCACAGCGTGCAGCAACGCCTTCACTTCCGCGGTGGCGAAGACCGGATGGGCTTCGTACCGGGGATGGAAGAAGAAGGCCGCATTCATGAGGCGCTCGCGCGTCGACGACCTCACGGCGGAGCGAGAGCACGCCCCGGACCGAGCTCGCCCCCGGGCTCGGGGTAACCGGCAGCAACCGATAGAAGCGCAGAGATTCTGGCTCCCGGAGCACCAAGGTGCCCGGATCGACGTACGAATGATCGGTGAAATAGCGACCGACGAGCCCGCTCGCATTGCCGGGCACGCCGGCCGGCTCGGAGCCGGAGAGCAGCAGGAGCCGGGGATTCTCGACGCCTCCGGCGGCGAGCACGAACCGGTCCGCGCGGATCGCCAGGTCGTGCCCGTCGAGCGTGCGAATCTCGACCGCCGTGCAGGCCGCGCCCTCCAGGCGGACTCGCGTGACCGGGGCGTGCAGCACCAGGTCGATGGTCTTCGACCGCTCGAGTCGCTCACGATAGCGCCGGCCGAAGTTCTGGATCTGGACGTGAAAGATCTCATTGGTGAAGGTGGGATCCCCAGGTAGTATCCCGTGCGGCCCGAGGACCCCGGCCCAGCGCTCGGGCTCGTAGTCGAAGGCGGCGAGCCCGCAGATCTCGTGGGCCCGGGCATAGTAGGGACGAAGCTCGTCGAGGCCGAAGGGCCACCCGCCGGCATCGCACCAGTCCCGCGCCTCGAAATCGAGCGCCTCCAGCGGACGGCACCAGCCCGCCCACACGGTGGTCGAGCCGCCGAGGGCGCCGACACGGGTATCCCGCAGCATGGGATACGCCTGGCCGACGACCTCGCCCTCGAACAGGCGCTGGGTCTCCGCCTCGTATACCGATCCGCCCGCCTCCAGCAGGCACACGCGCAATCCCGTCGCCTCGAGCTCGAGAGCGAGCGTGATTCCTGCCGCGCCGGCGCCCACGATGCAGAGGTCGTAGCGCGGCGGCTCGTGCCCGAATCCCTTCTCCGCATCGAGGATCATGGTGCGAGGTCCAGGGTATTATTCACCGCCGATCTCTAATGGCGGCAGCAATCTGCGTCAACGTCGCTCGCCCTCGTGATACGACATGGACCTGTGATCGCTCGTCGCGTCTCCGTCGGCATCGTGAACCACAATGGGGAGTCGTATCTGCGGCAGACGCTCCACGCCGTGGCCCGCCTGGGCCCCGCCGTGGACGACGTGCTGCTGATCGACAGCGGGTCCACCGACTGCGGCGGTGCGCTCGTGCGGGAGCAGTTCCCCGACGTGCGGGTGATCGAGCTGGGAGCCAACCTCGGCCCGGGCGCGGCCCGCAATCGAGCCATCAGGGAGGCGGCGCACGACCGGGTCCTGTTGATCGACAACGATGTCGAGCCGCAGGCCGGCAGCGTGCAAACGCTGGGCACGGCCCTCGACGGCCACCCCAACGCGATCCTGGCGATGGCGGCGGTGCTCTACGAGCAGGCGCCCGACACGGTCCAGTATGTCGGCGCCATCCCGCACTTCCTGGGCACGCCGGCGCTGCTCCATGCGGATACGCCCGTGGCGCAGTTGGAGGACGTCGTACGCGTGGTGGGGACGGCCATCACCTGCTGCGTGATGGTGGACCGGGCCCGCTTCGGCGACCGGCGGTGGTTCGACGAGCGCCTCTTCTTCTATCTGGAAGACCATGAGTTCGGCCTGCGAGCCAGCCTTCAGGGGTACGACTGCCTCACCGTGCCCGAGGCCCGGTGCCTGCACCGGGCGGGCACCATCGGCGTGTCGGTCCGTGAGACGGGACGCTTCACTCCCGTCCGGGTCCGCTACACCATCCGCAATCGCTGGCTGACGGTCCTGATGCTGTACCAGGCAGGCACACTGCTCCGGTTCGCGCCGGCCTTGGCCGCTGTTCGAGGTGTTGCAGCTGCTCGGCGCCGCCAGCAAAGGCTGGCTCGGCCATTGGCTCTGGGCGGCCGGCTCGACGGTGGGGATGCTGCCCCATGTACTGCGTGTGCGCCGGGCCATGCGGACGAGCCGGCGACGAGCCGACCTCGAGATCCTGAGAGCCGGCACCTTCCCCTTCAATGCGCGATGGCACCGCTCCGCGCCGGAGCGCGCGGCACAGCGCGCCCTCGACCTGATCGCCCGACTCAACTGGCGCGTCGCGGGCGGACGCACTCCGTGACGCGGGGCAAGACTCGTCGCGACCTGCTGATCGCCTTCGCCTCGCAGTTTGGCTATAAGATTCTCGGCTTTGCCGTGCTCGCCGTGATGGCACGCCTGCTTTCTCAGGCGGAGTACGGCAAGCTGATGTTCGCCCTGACGCTCTGCGGGGTGACCGTGCTCGTCACGGATCTGGGTGCCAGCACCGACCTTTCCCGGCGCGTGGCGGCCGCACCCGGTGGAGCACGGCGCCGGCTCGAGGCCGTGATGTCGGCGCGCCTGCCCCTGCTCGCAGCGTACCTCGTGCTCCTGCCCGCCTGGGTGGCGGTCACCAAGCCGGATGCACTGGTCGTGGCCGCGGCGATCGCCGTGTACAGCGTGTGCAAGGACGTCTACCGCACCTACTCCTCGCTCTTCCAGGGGCTGCACCGTATCGGGTACACGGTCGTGGCGTTCGGGACCTCTCTGCTCGTGCTCGTTGCCGCGGTGGCTGCCGGCGCTCTGACCGGCGGCGGGTTGGCGTGGATGACCGGGGCCCACGTGCTCAGCGGTGTGGTGCTGCTGGGTGTGGCGGCCGGCATCACGCGACTCAGGATCGGCTCCATCCGGCTCCGAAGCGGGTGGCGCCGCATGCGACGTGTCTTCGGGGAGTCCGTCTGGTTATTCGTTCTGTCGGTCGCGAGTCTGGTGCACTTCGCCGCCGATACGGTGATGCTGGGCTATCTGCAGCCGTACGAGCAGGTCGCCCGCTACCAGGCGGCGGCCAAGCTGCTCGAGGCCTCCCAATTCGTGGTTCGGCCCCTGACGCTGATCCTGCTCCCGGTGTGCGCCGCGCTCGCGTCCCGGCAGCAGTGGGACGACCTGCGTCGGCTGATGCACAAGATGTTCGCCGGCATGGCCGTCCTCGGCGTAGCGGCGTGGGGGTTCGTGGCCCTGCTGTCGCTTCCGATCATACGGATCGTCTACACCGCCGCCTATGATGATTCGGCCGAGGTGCTGCGGGTGCTGTACTTGAGCGTTCCGGGACTCTACACCGCGACGGTGGCGATGCTGCTCGCGTCGTCGACGATGCGGGAGAAGCGAGCGGTGTTCATCATGGCCGTCGGCGTCGCCCTCAATGTGGCACTCAACCTGGTGGCGATCCCGCGGTATGGCGCACTGGGTGCGGCCTGGGTGACGGTCGCTTCCCAGACCTTCGTCGGCGTGTGGTTGATCGGCGACGCCTACCGGAGCGTGGCCCGACACCCGCGAATGGCCCTGGAAGCGGAGCAGCAGCTCGAGTCCGCGATCGCGATCCGGGATGACTGACCCCCTTCGCATCGCCATGATCGCGGCCTGCCCGTTTCCCTGGCCGCGCGGTACCCCGATTCGGATTCACCGCATCGCCGAAGCCATGGCGCACCGGGGGCACGCGGTGCACGTCGTGACCTACCACCTGGGCGGGGATCTGGCCGACCCTCCCTTCGTCGTCCATCGGATCCGTGACGTTCCTGGCTATCGTCGGACCGATCCAGGCCCCACGCTCCGCAAGCTCTTCCAGCTCGACCCGATGCTCGCTGGGCTGCTGCGCCGCCTGCATCACGAGCTCCGCTTCGATCTCGTCCACGCGCATCACTATGAGGGTCTGCTCGTCGCGTCCCACGCGGTGCGGGGGATCCCGATCGTGTACGATGCCCATACCCTGCTGACGAGCGAGCTGCCCTCGTATCCGCTCGGCCTGCCACGGGGCTGCATCCGCGCGATCGCCCCGTGGCTCGACGGTCACCTGCCTCGACGTGCCGACCGCATCATTGCCGTCAGCGAGGCGATCCGCGACGCGCTCACGACCCTCGGCGCCTCCACCCCGGAACGCGTGCACGTCATTCCCAGCGGAGTGGAGTGGGAGCGCTTCCCGCTCGAGCGGGGGAACGCGCCGGACGGGCGCACGGTCATCTTCACCGGCAATCTCGCCCCCTATCAGGGGGTGGACCTCATGCTCGAGGCGTTCGCCATGCTGCTTGCGCGCCGAGCCGACGTACGCCTGATGATCGTGACGGACTCGCCGTTCACACCCTTCGAGGCAGCGGCGCGACGGCTGGGCGTGCTGGACGCCGTGGACCTGCGTCCGGCGACGTTTGCCGAACAGCCGGCCTTGCTCGCCGCCGCGACGGTCGCCGTCAACCCTCGGATCCGATGCGCCGGCATCCCGCAGAAACTGCTCAACTACATGGCCGCCGGCTTGCCGATCGCGACCTTCGAGGGGTCGGCGGGTCCCGTGCAGCATGAGCTGTCCGGCCTGCGCGTGCCTGACGGCGATACAGCCGCCATGGCCGACGCACTGGAGCGGCTGCTCACCGACCGCGCGCTGGCGCGCACGCTGGGCGACGCCGCGCGTGACCAGGTACGACGCGAGTTCTCATGGGACCAGATGGCCGCCCGGGTCGAGCAGGTCTACCGCGAAGCCATCGCGGAGGCGCGCTAGCTCCCTAGCAGCTCCTCGATCGGCTGGCCGACGAAATCGGGCGGTTGCGGCGCGCCGAGCCACTGGAACACCGTCGGCATGAGGTCGGCGGTGTCATAGGTCCGAGCGCTCGGCCCCGGCGGAATCCCGGGAACCTTGGCGACGAACCAGCCATGCGGCGTGTGGTTGCCCGAGCGGCCGGAGGCCAGCTTCCGGCCCTTGGGCCAGCGGATCTCGCCGAACTGTTCGGATACCACGCCGCTGGAGGCCCACACCGGGCCAGGCGGGTCCCACAGCACGACCAGATCGGGAAGAAAACGGCGGCGCGGCGCGGTGGGGGAGATCAGCTCGTCCACCTTGATGGTCCCCCGAATCACCGGTTTGCCGGTGTCGATGTCCCGGAAGCTTCGGAGTGCCGCGTCCACCTCGGCGATCAGGCGATCGGCGTCTGCAGGGTCTACGCAGCCTTGTTTCTCCCGCCCCTTGAGGTTGAGCCGGACGTAGCCGTTGTAGTCCATGGGCAGAGCGAAGTACCTCGTGTTGGGCCAGTCGTGCATGCGACGGGACCACAGCTGGACCAGCGCCTGGTTCCAGGCGCTGGGAATGCGGCGGGTCACCTGGCGCACCAGCGTCCACGGTAGCGCCTGCCTCAGGCGGAAGAGCAAGCCGGGTTTCGCCGGCGCGCCACCGGCGCCACGGTGGATCCGCTCGAGAATGCGGGGCAGGAACTCGTACCAGCCGTCGTTGGGTCCCATGCCGTGGAGCGCGAACACGACCACGCGTGCCTCGGGCGGCGCAGCGTCGAGCACCCGGCCCAGCGCTTCGTCGGCGGAGGTGTAGCAATCGACCAGGCCTGCTTCCAGGATCGCACGGGTAGGCCCGTCCAGATTCTCGCCGTCGATCTGCGACAAGTCCCACAGGTAGTGCGTGCCACGATGCACCGAGCCGAACACCGCCAGGAACAGATCGAAGCGCTCGCCGGTTAGAAGGTCGCGGCAGATATCGGCGAACTGCCGGTTCCCGTCCAGCACTTCCTGCCGCTGCGCCAGCAGCGTCGCGGCGCTCTGCGGGCCGAAGACTTCCCTGGTCATCCGGGGCTTCCCATGCCGCTCCGAGAGCCGGGCCCACAGTCCCGACGGGCGCGCGTTGTGCCCGAAGTCGTCGTGGGACTGCCACCCGTTCAGCGTCGTCATATTGGGCCGCGTCGGGAGCGGGGTCGCATACGGCAGGTCGAGGATCGCGAGGCGATACGACTGGTCGAGCGACAGCCAGAACGGCCGCAGCGGCAGCCACGAGGGGTCGACGTACTGCAGGCGCTGCCGATCGGGGTTCCAGATCTTGTTGAAGTACCAGCCCTGCTCGCCCAGGCGGATGCCGCAGAAGAAGGTGGACCAGACCAGGCTCAGGAAGTGGGGCGGCTCCGTCTGCAACCGGCCCCAGCGTCCCTGCTGGCGCAGCTTGGCCAGGTTCGGCATGCGGCCGTCGGCCACGAGCCGGTCCACCACATCGATCTCCGCCGCATCGAGACCAATGAGGATGACGGGAGGGGGAGGGGTGTCGCTCATCGTACCAAGGTAAGCGCCGCCACGTGGATCGAGAAATCGGACTCGGCAGGTGCGGCCAGGAAGTTGAACCACAAGGAGTTCAGATGGTCCCGTTGTCCGTGCTCGATCTCGCACCGATCGTCGAAGGCGGCGATGCCGCCGACGCGTTTCGCCGGTCACTCGACCTCGCGCGACACGCGGAGCGTTGGGGCTACCGCCGCTACTGGCTCGCCGAGCATCATGGCATGCCCGGCATCGCGAGCGCGGCCACGGCGGTCGTCATCGGCCACGTGGCCGCGGGGACGTCCACCATTCGCGTCGGCGCCGGCGGGATCATGCTGCCGAACCACTCGCCGCTCGTGATCGCGGAGCAGTTCGGCACGTTGGCCTCGCTATTCCCCGGGCGCATCGACCTCGGACTCGGCCGGGCGCCCGGGTCGGACCAACTCACCACTCGGGCCCTGCGCCGGAATCCGCTGGCCGCCGACACCTTTCCCGACGATGTCGTCGAGCTGATGGGCTACTTCCGCCCGCCCCATCCCCGGCAGCTGGTCCGCGCAGTGCCCGGGGCGGGGCTGGACGTGCCGATCTGGATCTTGGGCTCGAGCTTGTTCGGCGCCCAGCTCGCGGCCGAGCTGGGGCTGCCGTACGCCTTCGCCTCGCACTTCGCGCCGGCGGCGCTGACCGAGGCGCTCGAAGTCTATCGTGCCCGCTTCAAACCGTCGGCGCAGCTCGAGCGCCCCTACGTCATGCTAGGCGTCAACGTGTTCGCGGCCGAGACGGACGACGAGGGCCGGCGCCTCTTCACCTCGCTGCAGCAGGCCTTCGTGAACCTGCGGCGCGGCCACCCGGGTCCGCTGCCGCCGCCACAGGACGGCTTCGTCGAGCGGCTGCTGCCGGCCGACCGGCGTCTCCTCGACGACATGCTCTCGTACTCGGTGGTCGGCTCGCCCGAGACGGTGCGGAGCGGACTCGAGGCGATCGTCGCCCGCACCGGGGCGGACGAGCTCATGCTCGCGTCGCAGATCTACGATCACACCGCGCGGGTGCGCTCCTATGAGCTAGCGGTGCCGTCAGGTGTTCCGGTCGCCGCTGTGGGCTAATCGCTGAGCGATCTTCGTCCGACAAAAGCTTCACCACGGAGACACGGAGAAACACGGAGGCTCACGGAGAACAACTGGGGGTGAACAGCACACCCACAAAGCCTTGCCCTTCTCCGTGAACCTCCGTGCCCCCTCCGTGTCTCCGTGGTGAAGCCGAAGCTCAGTCTGCCAGCGATGCCGGCCGGCCAGCCCAACCCACCACCGACCCGCCTGGAACCAATTCTCCCCCGGTGGCATTAGAGCGGCATGCAACGCCGCCCTTCCACCGTGAGGAGCTATTGGCCATGAGAGTCGAAGCCGTCGTCCTGATCGCCGCGCTGCTGGCGCTGAGCGATCGCAGTCAGGCACAAGTCGTCGAGACCAAGAAGGGGCTGACGCTGGAGGGCGCCAAGGTCGCGGCCGCCGCGGCCACCGCCGAAGCCAGGAAAGGCAACGAGGGCGCCTCGGTGGCCGTCGTGGACGAAGGCGGGAACCTCATGTACCTCGAGCGCATGCAGCCCACCTTCCCGATGGGCGCCACCATCGCCACCGAGAAGGCCAGGACGGCGGCGCTCTTCCAGAAGCCCACCAAGATCCTCGAGGACGCCATCGTCGGCGGCCGCACACCGCTTCTCAACGCCTGGTCGGCGCCGCTCAACGGCGGCGAGCCGATCGTGGTCGACGGCCAGGTGGTCGGCGCCATCGGCGTGAGCGGCGCGTCGAGTGCCGCGCGAGACGCGGCGATCGCCATCGCCGGCGCGGGTGCGCTGGCCGCCAAGACCAGCGCCGGCAAGTGAGGCCGATCATGCGCCCCTTCATCCTGATCGCGCTGGCCGCGACGACGACGTTGCCGTCCCGCGCGCTGCTGGCGCAGGCCGACGACTCCAAGGTGACGCTCCTCCGGCATGGACGAGGTGAGCGCCGCGTTCGCCCGAGGCGTGCCGCTCGTCGAGGTGGGTGACTACAAGATCCACGCGAGCCGGCGGGAAGGGCCGGGGATGGCCGAGATCCATACCCGCGACACCGACATCGCGTACGTGCTGCAGGGGTCGGCCACGCTCGTCACCGGTGGCACCGCGCTGGACGTCAAGCCGACCGGGCCGGAGGAGCTCCGCGGGAGCGGCATCCGTGGCGGCGACACCCGGCGGCTCGAGCCCGGCGACGTCGTCGTGATCCCCAACGGCACGCCCCACTGGTTCAAGGACGTCGAAGCGCCCTTCCTCTATTACGTCGTGAAGGTGCGGCAGGCCAGCCGGCAGGTGGCCATGGAGACGGCCCCATGAATCGGCGTCTCCTCCCGGCGGCCGCATTCGCGCTCGCCCTCGCGCCCGCGAGCGCATGGTGTCAGGCCACGGATGTGCCGGCGGCCCTTCCCGCCGCGGTCGTGGATCTCCGTACCGATGACGGCGCCCGGCTGGTCCAGGCGCAGTGGCGCTACAGCGACGTCGGCATCGTCACGGTCGAGCACCGTGATCCGGGTCCCGATCTCCGCGCGACCGGCGCCCCCAACCGGACCAACGACATCACGCCGCAGGCGCAGGCCGTCGACTTCGACGACTCCCGCTGGGAGACGATCGCGCCTGCCGCCCTGGAGCAGCGCCGGTCCCATGGCCGCCTCGCCTTCAACTGGTACCGCACCCGGGTGACGTTGCCGGAGAAGATCGGCGACCTCGACGTCCGCGGGACCACCGTGCTGCTCGAGCTGGTCCTCGACGACTACGCGGAGATCTGGGTGGACGGCAAGCTGCCGCTGGTGCTCGGCCAGACCGGCGGGCAGGCCATCAAGGGATTCAACGCGCCCAATCGCGTAGCGCTGACCACCGACGCCCGCCCGGGCCAGCAGTTCCAGCTCGCCGTCTTCGGCATCAACGGCCCGATCTCCCAGCCGGCCGCCAACTTCATCTGGATGCGGTCGGCCACGCTCGACATCTACCCCAAGGGCCGCCTCGGCGGCGTGACCGGCGCGCCCGCGAAGATCGTGCGCCTGAGTCCTGAGCTCGATCGCATCATCGCTCCCGGGACCCGGCTCGAGAAGCTCGCCGGCGGGTTCCAGTTCACCGAGGGCCCGGTATGGCACCCGGACGGCTACCTGCTGTTCAGCGATCCCAACGCCAACACGATCTATCGCTGGTCTCCCGAGGGCCCCGTCTCGGTGTACCGCACCAAGAGCGGCTACACCGGCGCCGACGTCGGGCGGTATCACCAGCCCGGCTCCAACGGGCTCACGCTCGATCGCGACGGGCGGCTCACCATCAACGAGCACGGCAATCGGCGGGTAACCCGGCTCGAGCGCACCGGCAGGATAGCGGTCCTGGCCGACCGGTACGCCGGCAAGCGACTCAACAGCCCCAACGACCTGGTCTACCGTTCCGATGGGTCGCTCTACTTCACCGACCCGCCATTCGGGTTGCCCAAGGCCTTTGACGATCCGGCGAAGGAGCTGCCGTTCAGCGGCGTGTACCGTGTCGCGAACGACACCGTGATCCTGCTGACGAAGGAGCTGAGCGGCCCTAACGGGATCGCCTTTTCGCCTGACGAGAAATATCTGTACGTCGATAATTGGGACCTGAAGCGGAAGGTGCTGATGCGCTACGAGGTCAACGCCGACGGCACCCTGGGGCTGGGGAAGGTGTTCCACGACTTCACGAGCGAGCGGGAGCCCGTGGCGCTGGACGGCATCAAGGTGGATATCGAGGGCAACGTGTACGTGTCGGCTCCGGGGGGCGTGTGGATTCTGTCGCCGGCAGGCAAGGCGTTGGGCCGCATCGTCCCTCCGGAGCACGACGCCAACTTCACCTTTGGCGAGGCCGACGGCCGGAGCCTGTACCTCACCGCCAGCACCGGCCTCTACCGGATCCGGGTCGGCATCCCGGGCGTCCGGCCCGGGGCCGCGGTGCAGGCGGCCAGCCGATAGGGAACCTAATGACGAGTGCGAGCATTCTACCGGAAGCAGCCTCAGGGAGCGCGGCCGGGGGCCGGCCCCTGAGCATCCCGGTCATCCTGGGGACCAGCCGGAGGGGCCGGATGAGCGGCCACGCCGCACGCTTCGTCCACCGGGAGCTGGAGAAGCGGGATGGGGTGCGAACCGAGCTGATCGACATCGGCAGCCTCACGCACCGGCTGGACGACAGCGGGGAGGGCACTGGTGACGCCGGCTTCAGGGACAGCATGGCCCTGGCCGACGCGATCGTGATCGTCACCCCGGAGTACAACCACGCGATGCCGGGGCTGCTGAAGCATGTGCTGGACAGCTGTCTCAAGGAGTACATCCACAAGGCCGCGGGCATCGTGGCGGTGTCGGCGGGCCCGTTCGGTGGAACCCGGGTGATCGAGACGTCCCTTCCGGTGCTCCGGGAGCTGGGCCTGGTCACGATCTTCTGGGACGTGAACGTCGGCAGCGTGGCGAAGGTGTTCGACGAGAGCGGGAGTCTGCTGGACCAGGCGTTCGTGCGGCGGACCGACAAGTTCCTGAGCGAGCTGATCTGGATGGCCAGGACGCTGCGCTACGGCCGCGAAAACATCGCCCTCACTTGAGCGGGAGCTCCATGCCACCGACGACCAGGGTGCGCTGCCCGAGGTGCGGCACCGAGATGAACCGGCACGCCGAGAAGCTGGTGTACTCCGACAACGCCGCCGACGCTCGGCGGATCGATCCCATGCTCGGCGGGCTGATCGAGGAGACTCATGCCTGCCCCGCGTGCGGGAACGTCGAGTCCCGGCGACTTTGATCCTTTGCTCTTTGCGGCGGTGGTCGACACCGCTTATGGTGCGACCATGATGGTAATCCGAAATCCCGCGCAGAAACCGGTCTTCCAGTGGCGGGCTCCATGAGCCTTCCGCTCAACCGGCACACCTGCGAGGAGGCATTCCGCCGGCTCGACGACTACCTCGACCGAAGACTGACTCCCGAAGAGACCAGGCTGGTGGAGGAGCATCTGCAGACCTGCGCGGCGTGCACCCGGGAATTCGCGTTCGAGGCGAGCGTGCTTACGGGAGTGCGGCGCAAACTCCGGCATCTCCAGGCGCCCGCCGACTTGCTCAGCAGAGTGCTCTCCCAGCTGAAACCGCCGCGCCCGCCCGAGACCTAGATCAGGTCCGGGGCCCCGCCCCCCTGGCTCACCCGAAGCGCCTGGATCTCGACCTCCTCCAGTCCCAGCCCCGCGAGGACCTCGTCGCCGAGACCGGCCAGCGAGTGCCGGAGGGTTGCCATGTCGATGCACGACGGATTCAGGTAATCCAGCAGATCCAGGCCCAGCGCCTCGTGCAGGTCTGAACAGCGCGCGAACACGGTTCCAGAGAGATGGGCCCTGCTCAGGTCGGCGCCGCTCAGCCGAACACCGTTGAACACGGCGGCGGTGAGCTCGGTGTGGCGAAGATTGGCCCTGCGGAGGTCGACGTCGTTGAACAGGGCGCTCAGCAGCATGGCGTAGCTGAAGTTCGCGTCGCCGAGATTGGAATAGCTGAGGTTGGCCTCGGTGAGGTTGGCTCCGGCCAGGAGGGCCCAGGAAAGATCGCAGTGGGTCAGGTCGATGCGACGCATCTCGGCGTCAGAGAAGGTGCACGCCCCCAGGTTCGAGTTCTTGAGATTCACCCTCGTGAGCTCGGCTCCCGTGAAATCGGTGCGCGCCGGCCCCTCAACCTCGAGGTTGATCGCCTGGAGCCGGGCATCCGCGAGGTTGGCGTTCTTGAGGCTGGTCCCACCCAGGGTCGCCAGGGTAATGTCGGCCTCCCGCAGGTCGGCCCCGTCGAGGACGGCGCCTCGGAGATCGGCCTGACACAGATCCACACCCCGCAGATGGGCACCGCTGAAGTCGCGGCCGCGGAGATCGGCGGCCAGCAGCACCGCATGATCCAGCGCCGCGCCGGCCAGGGTGTCGCCGGGGAATTCCAGGAGTGGCTGGCCGCTCTCCTTGTGCCGGATGACGATCATGGTAGATGCGATATAGCCTTTCCCAGGCCGGCTGCGCCAGTGAGGGGGGAGGCCACCTTGCAGGATGGGCGAATCCCGCACAGGATACAGCGACCCATTTCAACCCAAGGCACCGCCGAGTGGACCAGTCGTGATCCAGCCTTCACCCATGCCCTCCGGTACTTCCTCAGCCAGCCGAGATCCGGCTGCTGCTCCGGCCACGTTCGAGTCGCTCTTTGCGGCGGTGATGAGCACGGCGTATGGGGTCGCGATGCGGTTCTGCCACAATCAGGCGGATGCCGAAGATCTGGTGCAGGAAGCGGCCTTCCTCGCCCATCGGGCATTCGACTCGTTCGAGACCGGGTCGAACTTCCGGGCCTGGTATCTCAAGATCCTCACCAACTGCTATTTCTCGAAGCGCCGCAGGGAGAAGAGCCGGCCGGTCGCCTCCGACCTGGATGACACGCCGGATCTGTATCTCTACGCGCGATCGGGCCAGGCGGGATTCCCCACGCAGGGCCCGGATCCCGCCGCGGAGCTGCTGGAGACACTCGGCACCGAGCGAATCGTTGCCGCGATTGGTCGGCTTCCGGAGGAGTATCGGGTCGTCGCCACCCTGTATTTCATGGAAGACCTGAGCTACGAGGAGATCGCCCAAATCCTGGAGTGCCCCGTTGGGACGGTCCGCTCGCGCCTGCACCGGGGGCGCAAGATGCTGCAAAAGGCGCTCTGGCAGGTCGCCGAGGAAGCAGGAATCGTGGGTGGGAAAGCCGAAGGGAGCCGCATGTGACTCAACTGAGTCGTACCAACTGCGAGGAAGCGTTCCGCCGGCTGAACGACTTCCTCGACCGCCGGCTCCCTCCCGAGGAGATGCGGATCATCGAGGAGCACCTCGAGATCTGTGCCTGGTGCGCGCGCGAGTTCAACTTCGAGACCAGCGTGCTGCACGGGTTGAAGCGGAAGGTCCGGCAGCTCGACGTGCCCGCGGGACTCCTGTCCCGGATTCTGTCGCGGCTCCCTCCGTCCGAGGAACGGCGCTAGCCCGCCCCCGCGGCGCGGAGAGCCTCGATCTCCCGCGGCTCGACGCCAATTCCCTCCAGAAATTCATCCGGCAGGTCGGCCAGGCTTCTCCTCAGCGACTCGAGATCGATCGACGACGGGCTCGTGTATGTGAGCGAGTCGAGTCCGAGCGCCTCGGACAGATCCGGGCACCGGGCGAACACCGTCCGCGAGAGATGCGCCTGGCTCAACGTGGCCTGCGCGAGCCTGACTCCACCCAGAGTGGCGGTCGCCAGCTCGGCATGCTGCAGGCTGGCGCCCCGGAAATCGGAGTCGTTGACGATGGCGCCGGTCAGCATGGCGTAGCGCAGGTCCGCATCGAGGAAGGTCGAGTAGCTCAGGTTGGCGCCGGACAGATCCGCGCCGACCAGGACCGCTTCGCTGAAATCGCACCGGGTGAGGTCGGCGCCCCGCATGATGGCGTCGGAGAAGTTGCAGCCGGTGAGATTGGAGAAGTTGAGATAGCACCGGGTGAGATCGGCGCCGCGGAAGTCGGTCCGCGCGGGCACCTCTCCACCCATGTTGCTTCCCTGGAACCGCGCATCGGTGATCGTCGCATTCCGGAAGCTGGTCCCGGCGAGGCTCGCCAGCGTGACGTCGGCGTCGCGCAGGTCGGCCCCGTCCAGCACCGCCCCGCGGAGGTCCGCCTGGCAGAGGTCCACGATCCGGAGACGCGCGCCTCGAAGATCTGCGCCCTGGAGGTCGGCGCCGAGCAGCATGGCGCCTTCCAGGTCGATGCCGGCGAGCGTGTCGGCCTCCACCTCCAGCAGCGTGGCGCCGGTTTCCTTGTGTCGGATGATCATACTGGGTCCGGAGAGAGACCCCGCAATAATGCGGCGGGCGCGTACGCGGCGGAAGGGCGGACCGCCCGAGCGCGCACTCCCGTCCGCTCTCCACGTTCGGACTCGCCGCCCCGAAATTCGAAGTGGGTGTCCAGCAGCACCCGCCCCCGAATCACCGTCTCGCCGCCGCGAATCAGCCAGCCGAGCGCAGACGCGCCTCTCGCGATTGCATCATCGATCCTGCGCGACCTCGCAGTACACCTTGATCGCGCCCTTGGCGCTCGTGAGCGTGTCGAGCAGCTGCTTCCAGTTTTCCAGACCCTGCACCGGATGGGTCAGCAGTCTCGGGAGCCAGCCCGGATTCTGCGACTCGGCGTGGGTCATGTCCTTCACCCCCGTCTCGAAGTATTCC
This sequence comes from uncultured Gemmatimonadales bacterium, assembly GCA_963728705.1. Lineage (GTDB taxonomy): Bacteria > Gemmatimonadota > Gemmatimonadetes > Gemmatimonadales > GWC2-71-9 > CAVVWJ01. The sequence goes on along the minus strand of CAVSLY010000024.1, from coordinate 75,878 downwards.
CGGTTCGCGTTCACCGTCCCGACCATCACCTTGTTGCCCAGCACGAACTCCAGGTTGATCCGGTCGGCCGGGACCTCGATCATGCGGTCGCCGCCGGTGACGCTCGACAGCACCAGCACGCCGTTCTTGGCCAGCGCGCGCATGCTCTCGAACACGACCGACGAGGCCCCCGTCGCCTCGAAGATGAGGTCGAACGGACCGTAGCGGCGGCATCCCTCGCCGATCGGCGTGGCGGTGGTGGACTCGTACCGGGCGCCGAGGTCGTGGATGAGGTCGGAGTTGAGATAGGGCGCGGGCGTGCGGCCGAACACCGTCACCTCGAGCCCTCGAAGCCTGAGCACCAGCGTGGCGAGCAGCCCGATGGTGCCGGCGCCCATCACCGCGGCCTTGCGCGGCCGCCACACGCGAAGACGCCGCTGGATCTCGTAGGCCTGAGCGATCCCCTTCTCCACCACGGTCGTGGGCTCGAGCAGCACCGCGACGTCCTTGAGGCCCGGTGGGATCTTGACGATGTACTCCGGGTCGTCCACGTAGTACTCGCTCAGATAGCCGTGGCGGAGGTTGATGCCCCGCTCGTAGTACATGTCGTCCGTGGTCATGTCGTACGTGCCGATCTGGTCGTAGATGCTCGACCCAGGCCGGCGCACCGTCGCGACGACATAGTCGCCGACCTTGAGGTCCGGCACGTTCGGCCCGACTTCCACCACCCGCCCGAAGCTCTCATGGCCGGTGATGAGGTAGTCGAATCCCGGCGGCGCCATGCCGTACTCGGCGGCGTTGATCTCTTTGTCGGTGCCGTCTACCCCGACCCGGAGCACCTTGACCAGCACGCCGCGGCCGCCCGGCACCTCGCTGATCGAGGGCTTGGGTACGTCGCGCAGGTGCATTGTGTTCGGCTGCCCCGGGATCACGGCGATTGCCTTCATCGTGGCGGGCTCGGCGGCCGGGTTCTGGGTCTTGCTGGCGGGCTGCATCGTCGTCGGCATGCGGATGTCCTCAGAACTGTTCGACCAGTTGAACCACGTGACCGTCGGGATCCCGGACCCTGAGGCCGCGGCGGAAGCCGAGCGCAGTGTCCGGGAGCTCGACTGGCCCGGGCGAGAGAAGCCGGAATTTGCCGCGGCGGACGGCGCCTGCGGCCGCGGCGGCATCGGGAACGAGCACGGTCGTCTGCCAGTGCACCAGATCGTTCGCGCGTTCGTCCGCCGGGTAGGGCCGGCCGTCGGTCGGGGCGAGGTACTCCAGGAACTCGACGCCCGGCCCGCGGCCGCTCCGGAGCCCGGTGATGCGGAGCCGCGCGCCCGGCACGTTGTTGAGGTGCTCCTGCTCCATTCCGAAGTTGAGGCTCTCGCCCGCCACCCGGAAGCCGAGCACGTCGCGATAGAACGCCAGGCTCGCCCCGGTGTTCTTCACCACGATGGCGGTGTGGTCGATGCCGCGAAAGAGCCGGCCGTTGCCGCGCTGCCATTTGGGGTCGCCCTTGTCGGGCGGAAACTGCAGGATCTCGAGCGGGTGGCCGTCGGGGTCGCGGAAGTAGAAGGCCCGGATCCCGGCGGCGCTGGGAATCGTCTTCGGCAGCAGCTGCGGCGCCGTCGATGCCTGCCGCACCTTGAATTCCCGGAGCCGGGCATAGGCCCGGTCCATGTCGCTCACGATGATGGCCACATGCTGGAACCAGCGGTCGTTGCTGCGCGAGTCGGGCGGCGCGGGCCGGCCCGGCGAGCCGACGAATTCGGTGAGCTGCAGGGACTCATCGCCCAGGCGAAGCCGGACTACCCGAAGCTTGCCGCCCGCCACACCCTCGAGCTGCTCGTATGCGGACCCGGCGACCTCCGCGTCGGAGACCCGCTCGAAGTCGAGCACGCGGGTGTAGAAGTCCACCGAACGATCCATGTCCGACACCGTGAGCCCCACCATCGCCACCGCCTCGGCGCGGGCCGTGACGGCGGCCGCGTCCCGCGAGGCGCCATCCGGCATCGCCACCCGCGAGGCCGGGATGCCGCGCCCCGCCCAGGGCTGCCCGGTCTGAGCCCGCGCCGGAGCCACGACGAGGATCGCGGCCAGGACTCCGCGCCAGAGGGCTCGAGCCGGCATCACAGCGCGATCCCCGCCGGAACGGCGCTCGGTGTGCCAACGGCGGCGCTCGCCTTCGCGCCCAGCCGCTCCAGGATGTGGTCGCCGACCCGAAGCGCATTGGCCATGATCGTGAGCGCCGGATTCACCGCCCCGCTCGACGGGAAGAAGCTGCCGTCCACCACATAGAGGTTGTCCACCTCGTGCGCCCGGCAGTTCCGGTCCAGCGCCGACGTGGCCGGGTCGTCCCCGAAGCGGATGGTGCCGTTCTGGTGGGCCACGCCCGCGAGCGGAATCCGCTGGCCGACGAACAGGTTGCGGGAGAAGAGCCCCTGATGGCACTCGTGCCCGTGGATCTGACAGGCGCGCTGCTGCTGCATCAGGCGCTCGAGCTTGGCCACGAGCCGCCGGTGACCTTCGCCGTTGTTCGGCGTGTAGGCCAGTACGATCCTCCCCTCCCGGTCCAGCGTGACCCGGTTCTCCGGATCAGGCAGATCTTCCGATGTGAGCCAGAAGTCGAGGGAGTGCTTGCCCATGAGCTCCAGGGTCCACCCCGGGGCAATGGCGGGGGCGCCGGCCGAGAGCGTCACGCCGTCCAGCTTGCCCACGAACGAGATGTGGCCCATCGGATGGTCCCATTCCGGCGAGCCGAAATAGAAGTCGTTCAGCGCGAGGCTCTTCTGGAAGATGGTCGGATTGGGGCAGCGTGAGAGCGCCATCAGCACCGAGTTGATGTGCCCCATGTAGTGCCGACCCACGACGTCCGAGGCGTTCGCCAGGCCTCGCGGATGCCGGTCGCTCACCGATCGGAGCAGCAGCGCGGCGGAGTTGATCGCACCGCACGACGAGACGACGATGTCGGCGCTGTAGCTCTCGCGCTGGTCGCCCCGCTCCACGACCACGCGCGTCACCTCACGTCCAGACGCGCTCGTCTCCAGCCGGGTGACGTAGGCGTGGGTGAGCAGGGTGACGTTGGGATGGTCGAGCGCCGGCTCGATGCACACGACATGGGCGTCGGACTTGGCGTTCACCAGGCACGGATGCCCGTCGCAGGTGCCGCAGCGGATGCACCGGCTCCGCGGCCGGTTCCGCTCGTCCAGCATGATGCCGAGCGGCGTGTGGAACGGATGGAGGCCGAGCCGGGTGAAGTCCTCGCTCAGCTGTTGGATCCTCGGCTCGTGGCTGACGGCGGGGTACTTGTACGGCGCGCTCGCCGGCGGATCCGTCGGATCCTCACCGCGCGCCCCGTGCACCTGGTACAGGTGCTCGGCCTCGGTATAGTACGGCTCCAGCTCGTCATAGCCGATGGGCCAGGCGGGCGAGACGCCGCCGTGATGGCGGAGGACGCCGAAGTCTTCCCGGCGCAGCCGGAACAGCGCGGCACCGTAGAACTTCGTGTTGCCGCCGACGGCGTAATTGGTGTGTGGATGGAGCGGCTTGCCCGCCTTGTCCCGCCACTGCTCCTTCGTCTGGTACTTGCCTTCGACGTTGACCGCGCGAGTGCTCCAGTTGTCGGGCTCACGGGGGACGTAGTCGCCGCGCTCGAGCAGGAGGATGCGCTTGCCGGACGAAGCGAGGCGGTGGGCGAGGGTCCCGCCGCCGGCGCCGGTCCCGATGATGATGACGTCGTAGTGTGGAGAGGACATGAGCGCACCTGTCGTGTCGGTACGGAGCGATGGTCGGCGGCTGGCGAGTGGGAGTGGACCCGAGTGACCGTGCGATTTCCAGGCTCGCGTCTCGAGCGTTCCTCGATAGCTGGCCCTGAGCGCAGGGTGACGTGCGAGTCCGATCCCGCTCGCCGATGATACGGTGCTGCCTCGACTACATGAACTACTTGGTGCTCATCGCGTCGCTTGCCGGCGTGACCGTCAGCAGCAGCACGTCGCCGGTGCGGGGGTAGCGGTACTTGTCGCGGACGTGCGCGATGCCCTCGTGCTCCGCGGCACCGGCGTCCGGCGCGGCCTGTCGCGGGCCCTGGTTCGGGCCGAGCCCCGGCTCCTCGTTCACTTCCGTCCCCGCGTCCCACAGGGAGAGCTGAGCCGTCATCGTACCGGACACGGGCTTGCCCGAGGTGGTGAACAGCGCGATGGGGCGATCGTTGGAGTAGAACAGGTCATTGGACTGGCCGAACATCCACGCGGTGGAGAGCGTCTCGCCGGGGCGGGCCGTGACCTCGAACTCGTATCCCTGTCCCGGAGGAATCGGCCCGTCGGCGGACGCACCGACCGGCGTGGCGTCCGCGCCCACCTGCGCGATCCCCGGTCTGGACCGGAGCGCCCCCACCAGTCGGCTCGGGTTCCCCGTCTCCGCCAGTTGCTCCAGTCCACCTCCTTCGTCGGGCTTCCCCGCCGCGAAGATCGGATTGGTGCTGCCGGAGTGGATGACCCACAGGACCGGAGCGGAGACGAACGGGGCGGACGTCCCGTTGGACAGCTTCAGCACCTCGCCGTGCGAGATGTTCTGCACCCGGATGGTGAACCTGGCGGCGTCCTGGGCCGACGCGCTTCCCGCCAGGGCAATGCCGGCGGACACCAGGGCCGCGCTGCGTGCGAACGACATGGACGACTCCGGGCTAGGAATTGGGTGTGAGTGGAGCGGTCGCGAAGTTGACGCTGAAACGCTTGCACCAGATCGTCACCGCCCGGTACTTGCCGAGGTCCAGGTCGGAAGGCACGTCGTAGTTCTGGCCGCCGTCGGTGCCCTTGAGCTTGCCGAGCTCGACGAAGCCGGCACGCGTCACGGTCGCGTTGTCGGCCGCATCGGCGGCGGCGACCAGGTACACCCGCACGTCGGGCCCATTGGAGGTCGTGAAGTCGTCCAGGCGGAGGATCAGGCGGCCGTCCGCCAGGCGGTGAACCGTTGCTCGGCCCCGGGTCTCGTGGGCCACCGAATGAAACTGTCCGCTCAGCACGGGTGCGGCCGCCGCGCTCGCGCCGGCAGTCGACTGCGACAGGGGGGCCGCGCTGCCGGCGACGGGCATGGCCTCGTCGACGTGCGTGCGGACGAACAGCAGCTCGGGGCGGAAGGCATACCAGCCGATGCCGCCCAGCACTGCGAGGCCGAGAACCCAGGTCTGACGCTTCATCCGTCTGCTCCTTCAACGAAGTCGAGTGGGAAGTGGATCCGTGTCGCGGGATGTAATGCGGGCGTCCGGCGAAAGGTTCCCGGCGCGGGTCTCGCAGAAGATGCAGCGCTTCCCGTTCTGATGATGCAGCTTGGCGCAGAAGATTCGATCGCTGCCGTAGCGGCGCAGGTAGAGCTCGGCCGCCAGCAGCATGCCCAGCGGCGGCGCGGTGAAGTAGACCCAGACCGCCGTCCAGTCGTGCGCCCAGAAGCCGGAGCCCACGGTCCGCGCCGGGTTCATGCTCATGCCCGAGAGCGGCGCCTCGATGGTGATGAACGTGGCCACCAGCAGGCCCGCGAACACGCCGGTGAACCGGGCGGCCTTCGCGTGGTTGGACGCGATCAGCACGACGGTCATGAGGACACAGGAGATCACGGCCTCGGCCACGAAGGCTGTGACCGCGCCGCCCATGCCGGGCCGGGTGACGGCGAAGTGCACCGGCGCATCTCCCAGCATGTCGCGCACGAGCACGCTGGCCACGAGGACGCCGAGCACCGCACCGGCGAACTGGGCGGCGATGTAGGCCGCGGCATCCCAGGGCATGACCTTGCCCAGGCGGGTGAACGTCAGCGTGACCGCGGGATTGAAGTGCGCGCCCGACTGTTTGCCCCAGGCCGAGTAGGTGAGGGCGATCGCGGTGGCGCCCATCGCGAGGCCCATGAGCGCTCGGCGGGCGAGCGGGTCGGGCAGCAGGCGCGCCGCCGGCCAGCCGGGATGGAAGAGGACCACGGAGAACAGGCACGCCGACACCATGAAGCCGCCGAGCAGGGCCGCTTCCATGGCGTACTCCGGCCAGTGCCGCCGCCAGAGCGCGGGGCGGCGCTCAGCGGCGCGCGGCATGCGGTCCGCTGGTGCGGCGTGCGCGCATCGACGGCGGGGCGGCGAGTACCTGAAGGTCGAGCCGCAGCGCCTCGCCCACCGACCACGCCTGGAATGGACAGCCGCGCGGCGTGTGCGGCGATTCCGCATCGGCGATCTCCGGCAGATGTCCGAGGCCGGCCTCCCCGAGGTGCCGGAGCACGGGCTCGAGGAAGCGCCGCCGGGCCTCTCGCCGCGTGGCGGCACGGTCTCCCCGCACCCGCACCCACGCCTCGACGAACGGGCCGAGCAGCCAGGGCCACACCGTGCCCTGGTGGTAGGCGCCGTCGCGCGAGCGCACGTCCCCCTCGTAGCGCGGAACGTATCGCGGGTCCTCTCGGGCGAGCGTCCGGAGGCCGAGCGGCGTCCAGAGCCGCGCCTCCATTGTGTCCACGATGCGTCGGGCAATGGAGGCATCGGCGATGGTATAGGGCAGCCCGCCGACGGCGAGCACCTGGTTGGGCCGGAGCGTCGGATCGGCCGTGCCCTGCTGGTGATCGGGATCCACCACGTCGTGCAGGTGCCCCTCGGCGGCGTTCCAGAAGCGCGCATGGAACGACCGCAGGCCCAGCTGCAGGGTCGGCCGATACTCGAGCGTGAACGTTTCGGCGATGCGGAGCGCGTTGAGCCAGAGCGCCTGGATCTCCACCGGCTTGCCGATGCGCGGCGTCACCACCCAGTCGCCTACCTTGGCGTCCATCCAGGTGAGCTGCGCGCCCGGCTCGCCCGCGGCGAGGAGGCCGTCTCGGTCGAGCCGGATGCCGTACCGGGTTCCCCGCATGTAGCCCGTGATGATGCCGCACACCGCGTTCGCGAACGCGCGGTAGTCCTCGGGCACGAGCGTGCGCGCCCGCTGCCTTCAAGGCCTGCAGGTAGTCGTGCACGGCGACGATGTACCAGAGCGACGCGTCCACCGAGTTGAACTCCGGCGCGTCCCCGTGGTCCGGGAAGCGGTTGGGCAGCATCCCCTCGGAGACGGCGCCGGCCCACTGCCGCAGGATGGACCGCGATTCCAGCAGCCGCCCGGTGGCGATGGTGAGCCCGCGCATGGCGATGAACGTGTCGCGTCCCCAGTCCGTGAACCACGGATAGCCGGCGACGATCGTCATGCCCGTCCCCCGTCGCACGATGTAGGCATCGGCCGCCCGCTTCAGCGGGTGGCCCAGACGGCGCCGGCGGGCCGCCTCGTCCCGGACAAACTGGGCGAAGGTCTCCACTGCGGTGCCCCGCCGCGGCAGCACATCCGCGACGGCGAAGATAAGGACGGCGTCGCCCCGGTCGAGGCGCCACGTCAGCACGCCCGGGCTGGCCAGATCCTCCTCGCAATCGAGGCCGCGGTCGCGCTCCTCGGTATAGAGGAAGTGCCGGTACCACTCGGGTGCCGCCCGGTACTCGCCATTGTGCAGGGCGCCGATCTGCGGCACGCCCTCGTAGGGCGTCCACCACAGCCGTTCTCCCGCCGCGACGTGCTCGAAGCGGAACGCCGCGTTGGCGTGGTGGAGGGCGTGATAGTCCCGGCCCGAGAGGAACGGGCGCACCGACAGCGTCGTCGGGACGGGGCCGCCGACCAGGCGCCAGCGAATGGCCACGAGCGGCAGTCCCCGGGGAACGAAGATCTCCTGTTCGATCCGGCTGCCGTCGCGCAGGCGGTAGGTCCACGTGGGCCACGGCTCGTGCCGGAACGACTCGACGGCGGCGGGGTGCTCCGGCGCGAGGACGTCGGGCGCATAGCGCTGCCGGGTCAGGTACTCCGGTTCGCGGATCGTTCCTGATGCCTCACCGCTCTCCACCCACGCGTCCAACCCGTTCACCAGGACCATCCGGTCGGTTGGCGGCGTGCGTGCGGCCAGGAGCAACGCGTGATAGCGGCGGGTACGGAGGCCCGCGGCGGTGCCGGAGGCGAAGCCGCCCAGCCCGTCGGCTTCGAGCCACTCGGCGCGCTCGTTCATCGGTGATGCGGTCAGCCGCTCACTGAGGGTCTCCGGAGCGCGGGCCCGGCCCTCGATGCAGCGGAGCACCAGGGCCGTCCATCCGGTCTGGTGACTCGCTCCCACGCCTCGGCCGGTGTCCCCGTGGAAGTATTCGTGGAACAGCACCAGGTTGTTCCAGTGCGGGTCACTGGCGAACCGCGCGTCGGTCCCATGGCACGGACGACGGCCGGCGGCATCCGCCAGGAAAATCCCGGCGAGTCGCGCCGCCAGGTCCTGGGCGACCTGCTCGAGCGTCAGCATCTGTCCCGAGCCCACCGGGCATTCGACCCGGAGGTCGGCGCCGTAGAAGTGGTGGAACCGCTCGAGTGCCTCGAGGAGGAGGTAGTTGAGCGGAAACCACACCGGGCCCCGCCAGTTGGAGTTGCCGCCGAAGAGCCCGGTGCTCGACTCGCCGGGGTCGTAGTCCACCCGGTGCACGGTGCCCTGAACCTCGATCTGGTAGGGTTGCTCCCGATGCACGCGCGAGACCGAGCGGATCCCGTGGGGTGAGAGGAACTCGGTCTCGTCCAGCAGATACCGCAGCACCCGCTCGAGCCGCTCGCGCGACGGAATCGCGAGCAGCCGCTGCACCCCCGTGCCGGACTGCCGCGGCTGCATGCACGCGATCTGCCGGGCGAGGTCCGGCCGGTTCTCCAGGAACCAGTTCAGCCGCTTCTTGAACCCCTCCAGCTTGGCGAACTTGGCCTCCTCCAGGACCTCGACCGCGATGAGCGGCATGAGCCCGACCAGCGACCGGATCCGGAGCGGCGTGTGGCTGCTGTCGACGTGGAGCTGGTCGTAGTAGAAGCCGTCCTCGTCCGACCAGAGTCCCGTCCCGCCAAGCATGTTGATCGCGTCGGAGATGGCGATGAAATGCTCGAAGAACTTGGACGCGACGTCCTCGTACGCGGGGTCCTCGCTGGCCAGCTCCAGCGCCATGGCGAGCATGGTGTTGCAGTAGAAGGCCATCCACGCCGTGCCGTCGGCCTGCTCGAGGTGCCCCCCGGTCGGCAGGGGCTGCGAGCGGTCGAACACGCCGATGTTGTCGAGCCCCAGAAAGCCGCCGGCGAACAGGTTCCGACCGTCCGGGTCCTTCCGGTTGACCCACCAGGTGAAGTTGAGCAGCAGCTTGTGGAACGCGCGCTCGAGGAAGAGGCGATCGCGGTGACCCTTGGGCCCCGTCATCTTGTACACCCGCCAGCAGGCCCAGGCATGCACCGGCGGGTTGACGTCGCCGAAGGCGAACTCGTAGGCCGGGATCTGGCCATTGGGATGCATGTACCACTCGCGGAGCAGCAGGAGAAGCTGTTCCTTGGCGAAATGGGGATCGATGCTGGCGAAGGGGATCATGTGGAAGGCCAGGTCCCAGGCGGCGAACCAGGGGTACTCCCACTTGTCCGGCATCGAGATGATGTCCCGGATGAACACGTGCGGCCAGCCGGTGTTGCGGCCCTCGGTGCGGCCGGCCGGAGGCATCGGGTGCGCCGGATCGCCGGCGGCCCACTGCTCGACGACGTAGTGGTAGAACTGTTTGCTCCACAGCAGTCCGGCGTACCCCTGGCGGAGCACCCGCCGCTCGTCCTCCGTCGCCGCATCCGGCAGCCGCTCGCGGTAGAACTCGTCCGCTTCGCGGACGCGCTGGTCCAGCACCTTCTCGAACTCGGCGCCGAACGGCTTGGAGGCCTGCGTGGTCCGAAGCCGGAGACGTACGACGCGCTCGCCGCCCGCCGGGACGTGGAGGACGTAGTGGACGGCCGCCTTGGTGCCCACCCCGGCGGGGTTGACCGCGCCGGCGTCGCCCTCGACCACCGCGCAGTGCATGGCATCCTTTACGAACGGCTGCGGGTTGGGGGCGTCGTAGAGCCGCGTGAGGTTGGTCTCGTTCTCGGTGAAGAGCAACTCGGGAGGCGCGTCCAACCCTGCCGTCTCCACCTGGAGCTCGTAGCGCCCCAGCGTCGGATGCTCGGCGACGATCTGGGCCGGGCCCTCGCGGCGGAGCTCGGGTCGCGACGAGTAGCCGTCGCCCTCCCGGCCCCAGCTCCACGTGTTGCGAAACCAGAGGGTCGGCAACAGGTGCAGCGGTGGCGTCGTCGGGACCCCGGTTGGCCACGGTGATGCGGATGGCGATGTCGTCCGGCGAGGCCTTGGCATACTCGGCGATGACGTCGAAGTACCGGCCCTCGTCGAAGACACCGGTGTCGGCCAGCTCGAACTCCGGGTCGGCCTTGCCCCGCTGCCGGTTCTCCCGCACCAGCTGCTCGTACGGGAACTCGGCCTGGGGATACTTGTAGAGCGCTTTGAGGTAGGAGTGGGTCGGGGTGGAGTCCAGGTAGAAGTAGGACTCCTTGACGTCTTCGCCGTGATTGCCCTCCGGCCCCGTCAGGCCGAAGAGCCGTTCCTTCAGGATCGGATCCCGGCCGTTCCAGAGCGCCAGCGCGAAGCAGAGCCGGGCCTGGCGGTCGCAGATGCCGAGGAGGCCGTCCTCGCCCCAGCGGTAGGTCCGGCTCCGGGCGTGGTCGTGGGGGAAGTATTCCCAGACGTTGCCGTCCCCGGAGTAGTCCTCCCGCACGGTTCCCCACTGCCGCTCGGCGAGGTAGGGACCCCACCGCTTCCAGTACTTCGCGCGCCCGGCATCCTCCGCGAGTCGAGCCGCTTCCGCTCCCATGCTGCCTCCAGCGCCTGGATCCGGTGTTGTGGCTTGGTCGGGAGCTAGAATGCTGCCGGGGGCGGAAAGGTTCCGGGCGCGTCGGACTCGCGGTCAGGTGGGATCTGGGGCGAGGACCTTTCACCACGGAGACACGGAGAACGACGGAGACTCCCGGTGAACGGCAAGGACGATGTGCGTGTGCCGTTCACCCCAGCTGTTCTCCGTGAGCTCAGTCTACAGCGATGCCGGCCTACTCAGGCGGACACCTACGCCGTCAGCCCGAACCGCTCCCCCAGCACGCACCCGCTGAGCAGAATCATCAGAATCTGATCCATCGACACCTGCTCCCCGGCGTCGAGCGTCACGAGCCTGTCCAGCATCCGCCCCACCTTCCGCCGGTCCACGAACGGCATCCGATCCAACCCCGAGCCCCGCAACGTGTCGTGCACCATCTCGTGCAGCCGGTCGTTCGGGTTGAGCGTCGCCGGCGGGCTCAGGAACGGATGCTTCTGCCGCCGGTAGACCGTGTCCGTCAGCACCGGCCGCGCCGCCTTCCTGAGCACGTACTTCTCCGTCATCCCCCGGATCTTCATCTTCACCGGCATCCGGCAGATCAGCTCGACCACCTCGTGATCCAGGAACGGCACCCGGCCCTCCACCGAGTGCGCCATCTCCATCCGGTCGCCGAGCACGGTCAGGATGTAGCCGGGCAGGACGGTCTTGGCCCAGAGATAGAGCGCCTGGCTCACCGGCGCCCGACCGAGCAGACGTCCGGGCACGTCGAGGTCGCCGAGCAGCCCGGCGAAGGCCTGCCGATCGCCGAGGTCCGCTCGGAACTCGTCCGACCACAGGCCCTGCATCTTGAACAGCCTGCCACCCGCCGCCTCCATCCAGCTCGGCGCGAACCCCAGCGTCTGCCGGAGCCCGTCGAGCGGCGCCGACTCGCCGTCCGGCAGCAGCAGTCCGCGCGACACCGCGTTGCCCTGCTCGAGCTGACCCAGCAGCGCCTGGATGGCGGCGGCGTTCTGGCCGTTGCTGTCGTACAGCAGCATATCGCGCCGGAAGTGCGGGTAGCCGGCCAGGATCTCGTCCGAGCCCTCGCCGGTGAGCACCACCTTATAGCCCGCGTCGCGCACGGCTCCGCTCAGGACGTACTTGGCCACCCCGTGCGCGTTGATGAACGAGCGTCTCGGCGTGCCACGCGGCATCGGCGAAGTGCTCCGCCAGGTCGGCCTGGCGAATGGGAATCGGGCAGAACTCCGCGTTCGCGAGCTCGGCCATCTCCCGGGCGATCGGCGCCTCGTCGTACGCCGCCTGGTCGAAGGCCAGGGTGAACGCCCGGACCGGCGTCGAGACGTGGCGGGCCGCCAGGCCGAGCACGGCGCACGAGTCGAGGCCGCCGCTCAGGTAGCACCCCACCGGCACGTCCGCACGGAGCCGGAGCCGCACGGCCTCGTCCAGCACCCCCCGGAACTCCTCGGTCCAGGCGTCGTCACTCCGCGTCGTTCCCGGTCCGGTCCACTCGGGGTAGTCGAAGTCCCAGTAGGGACAGATCTGCACGCCGTTGGTTCCCGCCAGCAGGTAGTGGCCGGGCGGGACCTGCGACACACCCTCGTACAGCGTGGCCGCGGGCCGCGCGCCCATGACGACGGTGTCGAACAGCCCCTCGCGGCTCCACCGCGCCGGCACCCCGGCCTCGAACAGCGCCTTGACCTCGGAGGCGAAGTACAGCGTGCCCTCGTGCTCGGCGAAGAATAGCGGCTTGATCCCGAACCGGTCCCGGGCGGCGAAGAGCCGCTGCCGTGCTTCGTCCCAGAGCACCAGCGCGTACTCGCCGCGCAGCCTGTGCAGACACTGCGGCCCCAGGTCCTCGTAGAGGTGGAGCGCGATCTCGCTGTCCGACTGGGTACGGAACTGGTGTCCCGCTTGCCGCAGATCACGGCGGATGCGCTGGTAGTCGTACAGCTCGCCGTTGACGATGAGCTGCTGCCGCCGTCCTCGCTCGCGATCGGCTGATCGCCCGTGACCAGGTCGATGATGCTGAGCCGAGCGTGGCCGAGCCCCACGCGGCCGTGCGGTGCGATCCACTGCCGTTGGGCGTCGGGGCCTCGATGGTGCAAGCGGGCGGTCGCTCGCGCGAGTGTCTCCGGTGAGACGCGACCGTTTGGGCTGTAGATGGCTACGATACCGCACATGACCGCGAACCTCCCTCGCTGCTGGTCCTGCCGGGGCTCATCGTAATTGTGCGGGGGATAAGATCGCTGAGGGTACCGGAGGGGGCCATCCCACGATGGTGGGAGCGGACCCCTGACCAAGGTCGGGGTCGCGGGCCGGGACGGATCAAGATTGACCTCGTCAGCGAAGAGGCCCGGCGATCCCGCCGGGCCTCCTCTTTGCGAATCGCAGACTGTTGACACCTCAGGCTAGTGACCGACCCCGATCAGGAACAGCAGCAGGATGATCACGCCCGGTACGCCGAGCAGCCACAGTAGAATGAGCGCCACTGGTAGCCCTTTCCGGAGGGAAGAGGTCGGTCAGGCCGCCGCGCCGCGATCGCGCGTGCGGTGGTGGGTGAAGGTCATCGGCTCGCCGGACGCCATCCAGCCGCCCAGTACGGCGCCGATCAGGCCGATCAGGAGTGCCACGGCCGTTGCCAGCGCGTTGTTGCGGACGGCGGTGGCCATGTCCGTGTCGGACAGCGGCGTAGCGCCCGCGGCGATGGTCGAGAGGCCGCCGTACCAGCCGCTCACGTGGCCTGCGCCGCCAACGGCGCCGAGGATGAGCAGCATCGGGATCGTGACCAGCCAGACGATGGCGCCGTGCAGGATGGCCGGCTCGGACCGGACCCGGCCGCCGATCCGCGCAGCCACCCACCCGCCAGCCACGTAACCGAAGAAAGCGCCGCCGACCGAGAAAACGAGGCCGATGAGGTGCAGCTTCTTCCAATCCACATATTGGGCCGCCTCGTTGGCCCCATTCCGCCAGGTCGGGGTCCTTCGGGCGCTGGGTCGGGATCCCGCGGGGCGCTGGCGGGATGTGGTCCTGCTCGAGCACCGCGAGCCCAGGACGGACTAGGCGAAGGCCCCTCACGCGATCCGGCCCCGGACCGTTCGATAGACTGACGACTTCGACGCCCGAGGAGGCCGATCGCTCGATGTACTACGTCAGCCGCGGCAGCGTGCCGCGCCAGCGCCACACCCAGCATCGGGCGGCCGACGGCTCCCTGTATGCCGAGGAGCTGTTCGGCGTCGAGGGCTTCACCGGACGCAGCTCGTTGCTGTACCACCTCACGCCGCCGACACGGACCCACAAGATCGAGCCGGTCAGCAGGATCCGCCTCGAAGCGGCCGACGACGACCTGCACCGGCATCGGCTGACCAAGACCGGCGCGGTCGAGCCGCACGGGGACATCGTGACCGGCCGCACCCCGTTGTACTTCAACAGCGATGTCGTGTTCGGCATCGTGCGCCCGGCCGAGGCCATGCCGGCGGGCACCTTCTACCGCAACGGCGTCGCCGACGAGATGCTGTTCGTCCACGAGGGGACGGGCGTGTGCGACACGGTCTTCGGTCCGCTCGCGTACGGCCCGGGTGACTACCTCGTGCTGCCGATCGGCACCACCTGGCGGCTGGAGCCGGACGCTGGATCCGCGCAGCGCATCCTCTATCTCGAGGCGCCGTCGGAGATCGAGCCGCCGAAGCGGTATCGGAACGACTACGGCCAGCTGCTCGAGCACAGCCCGTACTCGCAGCGCGACCTCCACGCCCCGGACGAGGTCCCACCCCGGTCCGAGGACGGCGACTTCGTCATCCACGTCCGCTCGACCGACCGGATCACGGCCTACCACTACACGCATCACCCGTTCGATGTGGTGGGCTGGGACGGCTACCTGTGGCCGTTCCGGTTCAACATCGGCGACTTCCAGCCGATCACCGGGCGGGTCCACCAGCCGCCGCCGGTCCACCAGACGTTCCAGGCCCGGAATTTCGTCGTCTGCTCGTTCGTGCCGCGCAAGTTCGACTACCACCCGCTGGCGATCCCGGCGCCGTACAACCACTCGAACATCAACAGCGACGAGGTCATCTACTACGTCGCCGGCAACTTCATGAGCCGGCGAGGCGTGGAGATCGCCTCGTTCACGCTCCACCCGGCGGGGATCCCGCACGGCCCGCACCCGGGCACGGTCGAGGCGTCGATCGGCAAGGAGGCGACCGAGGAGCTGGCGGTCATGGTCGACACGTTCCACCCGCTCCACGTGACCCAGGCCGCGATGGACCTGGACGACGCCCGGTACCCGTATTCGTGGCTGCCGCCCGAGGGCGAGGCCGCGGCCGAGTCGGCCCGCGACCTCGCGGAACGGGGTCCGGAGGCATTCCCCGACTGACGAGTCGGGATCGGTCGTCAGCAAGCAGCGGCGGCGACGTCGATCGGCGGCCTCGCATCTTCGGGCCATACGCACATCGTCGAGAGGAACGCTTCCAGGAGCCGTCGGGAACCCCCATACGGCGCCACGGCTGGCGCGGCGTCGCCCCACCAGACGGCGACCACGACCATCGGCGATCCTGGGCTACCGTTGGTGAAGAAGGCCTGGACGTCGTCGTTGAACTCCACGAGCAGGCCGGGATGGCAGTCCCGCCACTCCAGGCACAGCGACACGGCCCGGTCGGCGATGCCTACGCACGGCGTGTTCCGCGACTTCTGGCAGTACGCCTCGACCCAAGCCTCGACATCGATCACCCCATCCGCGTCGAGCGCCGCGTCGGCGTCCGTCGCGACGGACCAGGCACTCACGCGGACCTTCTGGGGCGGGTCGATGATGGATTCCTGTGCGACGCTCAACCAATCGGCAGCGTCCACCTCGAGCGTCCAGTCGCGGGTCGCGGGGCGCACGGTCCAATCGGCCGGGTGGCTGATGGTCAAGTCGTAGCGCGCCGACGAGTATTCGATCCAGTCCGCCGTGTCGAGCGGTCCCCCGGTCACGAGCGATGCCGACGGCGATGCTGGCGTCTCGGGACTCGGCGACGGAGCGACGGAGGCCGAAGGTGGACCCCCGACGCTCGGGCCGTCCGGCCCGGGGTTCAGAACGTACACCCCCGCGATGGCCAGGGCTAGCACAGCGGCCCCCGCGAGGACGAGTCGGATCGTTGCATTCACGGTCGGAAACCTCCACGGCATCCATGTCGAACGCCGCGATCGATGGGTGGTTCGGGTGGTCACGGCGATCGATCGCTTGGTGGCCTCGGGGAGGGCAACGGGGCCCTCCTCGAGCCAGGCAGCCAGGATCGCGTCCGGGTCCCGCGGAGCAGTCATGCCAGTCGTGCCTCCGTGGTATCGACCCGGCTGTCGGCGGCGATCGCCGCACGCATGGTTCGCGTCGCGTAGTGGAGCCGGGACTTCACCGTGCCGAGCGGAACCCCGACGATGTCGGCGATCTCGGCGAGCGGAAGCCCTGTGTGGTGGTGCAGCACGAAGACCGCACGGTGCTCCGGCGTGAGGCGCCGGAACGCGCGGTCCAGGGTGTCCCGGTCGTCGACCGAGATCATCGGGTCGGGCCCACCCGGTCCGTCGACCGGCAGAGCACTGACCCGTGTCGTCCAGCGCCGGTGCCGGCGCAACTCGTCATAGCAGGCGTTGATGAGCAGTCGATGGAGCCATGGCCCGAAACGTTCCGGATCGCGTAGCCGTGGGAGTTCGCGCCATGCCAGGAGGAAGGCCTGCTGGACGGCGTCCTGGGCCCGCTCGACATCGCGAAGGATCCGATACGCGATGGCATAGCAATGGTCGCCGTCGAGGTCGACCAGCTGCTCGAAGGCGACATCGTCGCCCTCGCGCGCCCGTTCGACCAGTGCTCGTCCTCATCGGCGGGACTCCCTGGCGCCCAGGTCGGGCGCTTCACCTACAACAGATGGTCCCACTGGTGGAAAGGTTCAACGGCGGTCGGGCGGTGCCATCCGGAACCGGCACATCGTCCCGGGCCACCGTGACCTTGGTGCGGTGCCACCGGCGCGGCCGGTGACGGACCCTGTCTCCATGCCGAGGTCCCGCACCGCCCTTCGCCCGCTTGCGCTCATCGCGCTCGTCGTCCTGACGGTTGGGTGGACGGCCGGTGCGGCCTCGGCAGCCAGCTCCGATATCGACGCCGACGGCCTGCCGAACACGTACGAGCGCGACTGGACGAGGACGAACCCGTCGAGGCGCGACACGGATGGTGACGGGATCCCGGACGGATCCGAAGACCTCGATGGCGACCGGCTGACGAACAAGCAGGAGTACACGACGGGGACGCGTCCCCGCCGCTCGGACACGGACCGCGACGGCAAGCGTGACGACCTCGAGGACGCCGACGCCGATGGGCTCTGGAACTGGAGCGACTTCCGCTCGGTCGTCCATCCGCGCAAGAAGGACACCGACGGCGACGGCCTCTCGGACGCACGGGAGGATCGCGACCGCGACGGCCTGCGCAACCTCGCTGAACAGGGTCTCGGCACGCATCCAAACCGCGCCGACACGGACGGCGATGGCTACCGCGATGGCGCGGAGGTCACGGCCGGCACCGATCCGCGCAACGCGGCCAGCCACCCGGCCCCGCCGCCGGCCGGCACGGCGCCGACGCTTCCCGGAGCTCCCGCCTGCCCGGTGTTCCCGGCCGGCAACGTCTGGAATACCCGCATCGATGGCCGCTCCGTCGCCGCCGACTCCGCGACCATGATCGGCGCCATCGGGCTCGACCGGGGACTGCACATGGACTTCGGCTCGTTCGCCGGCTACGGCATCCCGTACCAGGTCGTGTCGGCGTCGACGCCCCGCTCCACCGTCACGTTCGAATACGACGACGAGTCGGACCACGTCGGCTACCCGATCCCGGCGTCGCCGCTGATCGAGGGCGGGGCCGGCGCCGGCGGCGACCGCCACATCCTCATGGTCGACGGTGACGGCTGCCGCCTGTACGAGCTGTTCGCCGCGTATCGCGAAGACGGCACGTGGCACGCCGGCAGCGGCGCGACTTGGGACCTGCGCTCGAATGCGCTTCGTCCGGCCGGTTGGACCAGCGCCGACGCTGCCGGACTGCCGATCCTTCCCGGCCTCGTCCGCTACGACGAGGTCGCGGCCGGGGCGATCCAGCACGCGCTCCGGTTCACCACGAACCAGACGCGGCAGGCGTACATCTACCCGGCACGCCACCAGGCCGGTTCGTCGACGTCCGCGAGCCTGCCGCCGATGGGTCTTCGGGTCCGGCTCAAGGCGTCATACGACACGTCCGGCCTGTCGCCACACGCCCGGGTCATCGCCGAGGCGCTGAAGCGCTACGGGATGATCCTCGCGGACAACGGATCGCCCTGGTACGTCAGTGGCATGAGCGACGCGCGCTTCGACGACGACGTGCTCCACGAGCTCGACGTCATCACCGGGCGGCATCTCGAGGTCGTCGACACGACCGGCCTGGTCAGCACGCCCTAGCCGCGCCTCCGCCTCCGCCGCCCGACCCCGACCCCCGGCGCCGGCAGCGGCAGCGCCGCACACGCCGCCGCCCGACGCGCCATCATCAGGGGCCATGGCCGACTTCCGTTCCCGGGTCCTCGCCGGGGAGACGCTCATCGGGTCGTTCAGCGATCTCGGCTCGCCGCTCGCGGCGGAGCTGCTCGGCCGCGCCGGCATGGACTGGACCGTCCTCGACCTGGAGCATGGCGCCTCGACCGAAGCCGACCTGCTCGCCCTGCTCTATGCCGTCGGGACCACGCCGATGGCGCCCATCGTCCGCCCGCCGTCGGCCGAGCGGCTGCGGGTGGGTCGGGCGCTCGACCTCGGGGCGGCCGGGATCATGCTCCCGCAGCTCCAGTCGATCGAGCAGGTCCGCGAGGCGGTGTCCTACCTGCGCTACCCGCCGGTCGGCGTCCGCGGCGTGGCCCTCCGGACGCGCGGCGCGGACCTGGGCTCGCTCGCGCACGGGGACGTCTCTCGCGTCGTGAACGCGCGGATCGTCGGGATCGTGCAGATCGAGTCGGCCGGCGCGGTCGCGGCCGCGGACGAGATCGCCGCTCTCGACGAGGTCGACGTGCTGTTCGTGGGTCCGGCCGATCTCTCGCACGCGCTCGGCGTGCCCGGTCGGTTCGACGATCCGTCATATCTCGAGGCGCTGCGGACCGTCGTGGCCGCCACCCAACGGCACGGCAAGGCCGCGGGGATCCTGGTGTACGACGCCGGCGTGCTCGACCGCCACCTCGAGCTCGGGTTCCGGTTCATCGGACTTGGCTCGGAGGGCTCGTACGTATCCGCCGGCGCGACCGCCATGCTCAAGGCGGCCGGACGGGGCTGATCGGCCCCATCAGCCCTCGGCTTCGAGCGGCGTCGCGGGCTCGGGCGCTCCGGGGGGTCGCGGCGAGGTCTGCGCGATGACCACGCCGACCACGATCAGCGCCGCCCCGGCCAGCTGGACGGGCGTCAGGGTCTGGTCCAGCAGCAGGAATGACAGCGCCACGATGAACAACGGCTCGGTCGTGCTGATCAGCGCCGCCCGGGCCGCCCCGATGCGCCGCGCCCCGGCGTACAGCGTCTGGATCGCCGTGAACGTCGCGATCAACCCGATGCCCACCAGGAACGGCCAGGCCCCGACTGGCACGGCACCTGGACCCAGCGGGCGGCCCGTCACGAGGGTGAGGAAGCCGAAGACGGCCGCCGTCGACACCATCATCAGCGCTGTCGTGACGGCCGCGTCCCGGGCGGTCTCGGCGGACGCCGGCGCCTCGCTCCCGAGCCGGTCCTGCCGTTCGCCGGACAGGCGCGCCGACAGCACGATCCAGACCGAGTAGATCGACGCCGACGCGAGGATCAGGAGGAGCCCGGGGACGGGAACGTCGCCCGAGAAGTCGAGGCTGCCCACGGCCAGCCCCACACCGGCCATCGCCAGCGCCAGCGCGATCCACGGCCGCCGGCCGGGCAACCGGGTCGCGAAACGCAGCGACAGCAAGGCCACGAACACCGGGTAGACGTACACGAGGACGCCGGCCAGGGCCGCCGGCACGGTCTCGATGCCCGCGTAGTACGTGCCGGCGTTGCCCGTATAGACCGCCCCGAGACCGAGCGCGACGGCCACCTGCCGGCGCGGCATCGCCCGGAGGACTGCCCGGCGCCGGGCCGACGCCAGCACCCAGGCCCAGGCCAGGCCGGCACCGATCAGGAATCGCCACCACATGACGCCGAGCCAGTCGAGGCCCTCGCCATAGCTGAGCGTGGCGAGGATCGATCCGGACGCGAAGCTCGCCCCCGCGACCAGGACGAGTCCGATGCCCACAGCGCGACGTCGATCCATGCGGCGCGGACGCTACCAGCGCGCAACCGTCTCGCGCAGGGACGGTCTACACTTCGGGCGTGACCGACCTCTCCGAAGGCGTGGTCGCCAGTCGCGTCCCATCACTGACCGACGAGCGCCTGCGCGTCCTCAGCCGCCGCCATCCCGTCACCGTGCCGCCCGGTACCAGCCTCGCGGACTGCCTGCGGGCCATCCAGCGCACGGGGACCGGCGATTCGGTCTTCGTCTGCGAGCACGACGGCGCCCTCCGCGGAGTGCTGACGGAACGCGACATCTTCGGCCGCATCGTCGGCGGTCACGTCGACCTGCACCAGCCGGTCGAGACGCTGATGACGACGGAGCCGAAGACGCTCGACCTCGACCAGACGATCCGCGACGCGATCGAGCTCATGCAGACCGGGACCTACCGGAACATCCCGCTGGTCGACGGCGCGGGGCACCTGGTCGGCGTCGTCCGCCAGAACGACATCATCAAGTACCTGGCCGAGTCGTTCCCCGAGGAACTCCTCAACCTCCCGCCGCGGCCGCACCAGCGCATGAAGGAGCCGGAAGGGGCGTGACCATCACCACCGAGACCGAGCTCCCGATCCAGGAGCTCGAGCGGGTCACGATCCGGTTCGCGGGCGATTCCGGCGACGGCATGCAGCTGACCGGCACCCAGTTCACCCGGACGGCCGCCGTCTTCGGCAACGACATCAGCACGCTGCCCGACTTCCCCGCGGAGATCCGCGCGCCCGCTGGCTCCCTGCCCGGCGTGAGCGGGTTCCAGATCAGCTTCAGCTCGACCGAGATCCACACGCCCGGCGACGCCCCCGACGTCCTGGTGGCCATGAACCCGGCCGCGCTCAAGACGAACATCGGCGACCTGCCGCCCGGCGGCGCGCTGATCGTCAACAGCGACGCCTTCACCCAGGCCAACCTCAACAAGGCGGCCTACGCGTCGAACCCGCTCACCGACGGCTCGCTGAAGTCGTACACCACCTTCGAGATCCCGATCTCGTCGCTCAACGAACGCTCGCTCGACGGGCTCGACATGACGAGCAAGCAGAAGGACCTGACCAAGAACTTCTTCGCGCTCGGGATCATGTTCTGGCTGTACGAGCGAAGCATGGATCCGACCCTCGGCTGGATCGACGCGAAGTTCTCGGCCCGCCCGGTCGTCGCCGAGGCCAACAAGCGCGCCCTGCGGGCGGGCTACGCGTTCGGCGAGACGACCGAGATGTTCCACACGCACTACCGCGTGCTGCCGGCCAAGCTGCCGCCCGGCCTGTACCGCAACATCACCGGGAACGAGGCGACCGCGCTGGGTTTCCTCGCCGCGAGCAAGCTCGCGGACCGGCCGCTGTTCTACGGCTCCTACCCGATCACCCCGGCCAGCGACATCCTCCACCAGCTGTCCGGCTACAAGGCCTTCGGGGTCAAGACCTTCCAGGCCGAGGACGAGATCGCGGCCATCGGCGCCGCCATCGGGGCGAGCTACGGCGGAGCGCTCGGCCTGACCGCGTCGTCAGGGCCGGGTATCGCGCTCAAGACCGAGGCCATGGGCCTCGCGGTCATGGTCGAGCTGCCGCTCGTCGTCATCGATGTCCAGCGCGCCGGACCGTCCACCGGGATGCCGACCAAGAACGAGCAGGCCGACCTGCTCCAGGTGATGTTCGGGCGGAACTCCGACTCCCCGATCCCGATCGTCGCGCCCGCGACGCCCGGCGAATGCTTCGATTACGCCATCGAGGCGGCACGCATCGCGCTCAAGTACATGACCCCGGTCGTCTACCTGTCCGACGCGTTCCTGGCCACCGGTTCGGAGCCGTGGCAGATCCCGTCCGTCGCCGACCTGCCGAGCATCGCGGTCTCGAACGCGACCAGGGAGGACGGTCCGTTCCAGCCGTACCTGCGCGATCCCGAGACGCTCGCCCGGCCGTGGGCCGTCCCGGGCACGGCCGGGCTGGAGCACCGCATCGGCGGCCTCGAGAAGGCCGACGGCACGGGCAACGTCAGCTACGACCCGGACAACCACCACAAGATGCAGATGCTGCGGGCGGCCAAGGTCGCGGGGATCGCGAAGGACATCCCGCCGCTGGAGGTCTTCGGGCCGGCGGAGGGGGACCTCCTGATCCTCGGCTGGGGCTCGACCTACGGCGCGATCCGGTCCGCGGCCGAGCGCCTCCAGGCCGAGGGGAAGTCCGTCGCCCACGCACATCTCCGCCACCTCAACCCCTTCCCGGCCAACACCGGGGACGTCCTTCGAAGCTATCGGCGGGTCCTGATCCCCGAGGTCAACCTGGGCCAGCTGCTGATGCTCGTGCGCGCGAAGTACCTGATCGATGCCATCGGCTACGACCGTGTACGCGGCAAGCCCTTCCGCATCGCGGAGATCGTCGAGGAGGCCGAACGGATCCTCGGCGTCGGCGACGGACGGACCGGGGACTCGGTCGCCGGTGGCAGCAGCCCGAATAGCGGCCAGGGGGTCGACTGACGTGACCACGGGGACCAACGGCAACGACGCTTCCGTTCCGGCCCAGCCACCGCTGAGCCCGGAGAACGCCCAGATCATCGCGCTGACCCGCAAGGACTTCGTGTCCGACCAGGAGGTCCGCTGGTGCCCGGGCTGCGGCGACTACTCGATCCTCGCCCAGACCCAGAAGGTCATGCCCGACTTCGGCTACAAGAAGGAGGACATCGTCTTCATCAGCGGCATCGGCTGCTCCGGCCGGTTGCCGTACTACATGAACACGTACGGGTTCCACACGATCCACGGTCGGGCCCCGACGCTCGCGACCGGCCTCAAGGCCGCGCGGCCCGACCTCATGGTCTGGGTGATCACCGGCGACGGCGATGCGCTCAGCATCGGCGGCAACCACGTCCTCCACTCGATGCGCCGCAACGTCGACATCAACCTCGTGATGTTCAACAACCGGATCTACGGGCTGACCAAGGGCCAGGCGTCCCCGACCTCGGAGTTCGGCAAGAAGACGAAGTCGACGCCGGTCGGCTCGATCGACACGCCGATCATGCCGCTGACCATCGCGCTCGCGGCGGAGGCGACGTTCGTCGCCCGCTCGGTCGACACCCACACCGAGCATCTCCAGCAGACGCTGGAGCGTGGCGGCCGCCACAAGGGCTCCTCGTTCATCGAGGTCCTCCAGAACTGCAACATCTTCAACGACGGTGCCTGGCGCGACTTCACCGACCGCGAGGTCCGCGAGGACCGGATGCTCTTCCTCGAGCACGGCAAGCCGATGATCTTCGGCAAGGACCGCGACAAGGGCATCCGGCTCGACGGCCTCCACCCCGAGGTCGTCACCATCGGGCAGGAGGGCATCACCGAGGCGGACCTGCTGGTCCACGACGAGTCCGCCGAGGACCCGTACCTGGCGTTCGTCCTGTCGCGGATGTTCTGGCCGGACTACCCGGTCCCGGTGGGCGTCCTGCGGGCGACCAGCCGGCCGACGCACGACCGCCTGCTGGAGGACCAGCTCTCGGCGGCCGTGGCGCGGTCCGGGCCGGGCGATCTGGAGCGCGTGATGCAAGGCGGAGAGACATGGACGGTCGAGTAGACACCGCGATCGACGCCGGTCACGACGGCATCGTGGCCGGCCAGGAGGCCGGCACGGGCGGGATGCGCTGCCCGTCGTGCGGTTTCGACAACCTTGTCGGGGCCGACATCTGCGACAACTGCGGCGCCGACATCTTCGGCCACGACATCCCGCAACAGGCGCCGTCGTTCAAGGGCGAGCTCCTGGGTGAGCATCTCGACCGGCTCGGCGCCCCGCCGCCGATCGAGGTCACCCCCGACACCCCGCTCGATGTCGCGATCGCGCGCATGCACGAGGCCGAGACCGACTGCGTGCTCGTCATGGCCGACGACCGCCTGGTCGGCATCTTCACCGATCGCGACGCCGTCGTGAAGGCCGCGGGCAAGCACCTCACGTCGTTCCACGTCCGCGACTTCATGACGCCCGATCCGGTCGTCCTTCGCCACGACGACTCGATCGCGGTCGCCATCCACAAGATGGCCGTCGGCGGGTTCCGCCACATCCCGATCCTCGAGAACGGCCGGCCCACGGGCGTCGTCACCGCGCGCGACGTGTTCCACCACCTCGCCACCTCGATGGATCGCGCCTCGTCGTGACCACGCGCGTCGTCGTCGTCCTGGCGCAGGACCTTATCTGGGCCGACCGATTGGCACGGGGTGTCACGGCGGCCGGCGCGGAGCCCGTTCGCGTCGCCTCGCTCGAACGCTTCCGCGAGGCCCTAACGAGGAGCGACGCGGCCATCGTCGACCTGACCGCCCTGGCCTATGACGGGGTGGCCGCCCTCGAGCTGGCCACCGCGGCCGGGACGCGGGTCATGGCGGTCGGCCAGCACGACGACCACGAGCTCCGCAAGCGCGCGCTGGCCGCCGGCGCCGACCGGGTCTACGCGTACCGCAAGCTGTTCGTGGACGGGCCGGCGACGATCGGTGCGTGGCTCGGCCGGCCGGCCGTGATCGGGTCGTGACGGTCGCGGCAAGGCCCGTCGTCCCAGGCACGCGTTTCGCGCACCGGCTGGAGCGCGCCGTCGCCGCGACGGCGGCGGCCGGGCTGGATGCGCTGTTCGTCGGCGTCGGCTCGGACCTGCGCTACCTGACCGGCTACGAGGCGATGCCGCTCGAGCGGCTGACGATGCTCGTCATCCGCCCGGAACGGTCGCCGTTCGTCGTCGTGCCGCGCCTGGAACACAGCGCCGCGGAGGCCGGCCTGCGGACCCAGCTCGAGATCGTGACCTGGGACGAGACCGACGATCCCCATGCCCTGGCGGTGGCAGGCCCATCGTCGCACCGGGTCGCGGTGTCTGACACGCTCCTCGCGATGCACATGCTCCGGCTCCAGGAGACCCTGGGCCCGAATGTCGAGTACTCGCTGGCCTCGACCGTGCTGCGCGAGCTCCGGATGATCAAGGATGCCGAGGAGATCGCCCTGTTGCGGCTCGCCGCCCAGGCGGCCGATCGGGTGGTCGCCCAGATCGCAGCCGGCCGCCTGGTCGGGCGGACGGAGGCCGATGTCGCACGGGAGGTACGCGAGCGCCTCATCGCCGAGGGCCACGACGAGGCCCACTTCGCGATCGTCGGCTCGGGTCCCAACTCCGCATCGCCGCACCACGAGGCATCCGAGCGCGTGATCCGGCCCGGCGAGCCGATCGTGCTCGACATCGGTGGCACCCTCGGCGGATACGGATCGGACATCACGAGGACGCTGTGGGTAACTGGCGGCGATGCGACACTCGGCCCCGACGAGCGATTCCGCCACCTGTTCGCGGTCCTGTACGGCGCCCAGCAGGCCGCCACCCGCGCGGCGCGACCGGGCACGCCATGCGAGGCGGTCGACGCCGCCGCGCGGGCGCCGATCGAGGCCGAAGGCTATGGCGAGGCGTACTTTCACCGCACGGGGCACGGCATCGGCCTCGAGGGTCACGAAGATCCGTACCTGGTGGCCGGCAACGAGCTGCCGCTCCGCCCCGGCATGACGTTCAGCGTCGAACCGGGGATCTACCTGTCCGGCGAGTACGGCGCGCGGATCGAGGACATCGTCCTGTGTGGCGACGACGGCCCCGTCTCTCTCAACGAGGCGTCGCGCGAGCTGTACGTGGTCGAGGGCTGACCCCAGGGCCGAAAGCCGACGGGTTCCGCGAGGACGTGCGGTATCATCGATCGCGGTGCCGTATCCGAGCGGCCCCGCCCATCACCCGAGTACCGATGCCCACCTACCAACGGCGACGAACCGTCGCCGAGCCACTCACCCGGGATGACCTTCCCGGAGGCGCCGACCGATGAGTCGACGCCACCACGGCCGATCGCACCAGGGCGGTCGATACCGCCACGATCCGCCGCGTCCTGCACCGGGCGCCACGCCGACCGCTCCCGGGTCGTCGTCGAGCACGCCGCCGGCATCGATCGACGCTTCGGCGGGCTCGCCGCGAGGCACCCACGACGGGCTCGTGCCGCCCGCCGCCGGTCGGCCGCTGGAGGGCGTGGACGCGGCCCCGGCCACCATCGCACCGCTGGCCAGCCCGGCTGCTCCGACACCGAACGCCGCGCCCGCCGGCTTCGCCCGACCGCAGGGGGACGGCCGGCCGGGCCAGGTAACGGGTCCCGCCCACGCGAACGGCCATGCGAACGGCCAGGGCCATCCACCCGGTCCCAACAACGGCCAGGAGCGCGCGAACGGCTGCACCGCCCCGCAGTTGCGCCGATTCATCAAGAGCCGGCCCTATGTCCCGATGCACGAGCTGCGTCGCCGCTTCGCCATCGATGGCGCGGACGACGAGGTCACGCAAGTCTCGATCAACAAGGGCCACGTGTACGTCGGCCTGCCATCACGAGAGGGCTCGCTCCTGGGCGAGCTGCTGCGTGGTGGCGATATCGGCTACGAGCTGTCGCTCGATCCGCGCACGCCGGTGGTGATCGGCGTCTATCCGATGCGGCCCGTTCCGCGCTCCTGAAGCGTCAGGTGCATCGACGCACCAGTGTCATCTCGCGGACTTGACATCATCCCGAGCACGCGGCACGCTCGTTGGACAGGTACTTTCGTCCTGGGACCTGGTCCCGACGAAGCCCATGAACCGTCACACCACGAGACCCACGGGCTTCGCGGGCGATGGATCCATTCCTCGGGGACCGGGAGGGTATTCGTGCACCGTCGTTCCACGCTCAGCCGTTCTGTCGCGTTCGTGACCAGTCTGGCGACGATCTTCATGCTCGCCGCGTCCGCGGCGCCGGCCTTTGCGGGCAACACCCGCCAGGTGTCTGTCGGCTCCGACGCCGACGGTCAACTCCCGTCGGTCATCGTGTCGGCCGGTGAGTCGATCATGTTCCCGCTCACCGTCAGGAACAACGGCAAGCAGACACTGAACAACGTCGTCCTGGTCGTCGGCCGGGACAGCGTTGCAGCACCCGAGAACGACAGGGCGTCGGGCCTGGTGCCCCTACCGCCCGTGGACCTGCCGACCGGCGTCTCGATCACGGACGGCGGCACCGGTGGCACGAAGTGCGTCGGTGGCGCCACCCTGCGATGCACGGTCGGCTCCTTGGCGGCCCGCGCCTCGTTCGCGATCACGATCACGATCAGCTCCACGCGCGATGCTGTCGCCGCGGTGATCCCGACCAAAGCGGTCGTCTCGGTCGCCGAGATCGGCAACGACCAGGGCAGCAACACGGACACGTTCGCGGCCGAGGGGGCGCTGGACCTGCTCGCCTTCTCGTGCGACAGCATCTCGGCCTACCGCACGCACAACCAGTCGAAGACCGTGTCGACGTGCTCCGTGGCCGATCCCCTGGACGCCAATGGCCAATCCGCCAGCATCGTCCTGCCCGCGCGCCTCAGCGGCATCGGATTGCAGGACGACGTCGCCCAGGCCTGCCCCGCAGCGCTGGTCACGTGCTACGGCCCGGCGGCCGTCGAGGCGGCGATCACCGGTGACGAGACGTCCGACACGATCGTCTGGGTCATCGACGTGCAGGCTGGCCGTGGGCACGAACGTGAACGTCCTCAAGGTCGTCGTGTACCACGAGGATGACGCCGGGAACGTCACGCTGATCCCGCTCACCAAGAAGAACGCCTGCAGGAGCGGCACGCAGGCCGATTGTGGCGTCGCCCAGATCATCCAGATCGACGGCGTCGACGTGCTGCGCGTCACCTTCCAGACGGCTGGGAACGGCAAGGCCCGGGTCTAGGCTCAGTCGGCGGCGGTCGCCCCGTCGCTCATCGCCTCGAGGGTCTGCCGCGTCGCACGCATCGAGGTGAGATCACCCTTGCGCTCGTACCGCTCGAGCGCGAGTTCGAACTGCGCACGCGCCTCGGCCGGTCGGCCGAGGCGCTGCAGCACGACCCCGAAGTCGCTGTGGACATCGCCCTGGAAGTCGATGTCGGCCGTCGTCGACGCGAGTTCGAGGGCGTCCGTCGCGGCCGCGACCGCGGCCTCTGCCAGCCCCTGGCGCGCGTCGAGCTTGGCTCGTACGATCCGGGCCAGCACCTGCGAGTTGGTGTCGTCGACATCGGCGAGCTCGAGTGTCAGCGCGACGTACGCCTCGGCCTCGTCGGCCCGACCCTGCATCTCCAGGACGTTCGCGAGCAGACCGACGATCGTGGACCGGAAGTAGCGCTCACGAAGCTTCGCAAGCTCGGAATCGTCGGCCCGAAGCAGCGCCTCGGCAGCCGCCAGGTCGCCCGCCAGCAGCTCGATCCGCGACCCTTCGATCGACGTCGACGCCGACACCAGGTTGCGGCCGAGCTCGGCATGGATGGCATTGGCCCGGCGATGCCGTTCCCGGGCGAGGTCGAGGTCGCCGAGCATCGCATCCGTGATCGCCAGGGCGGCCATGACCGTCGCTTCCGCGCGTCGATCGCCGGCGACCTGCTCGAGCAGGCGCTGGCAGCTCTCGCGGACCTCGGAGACGGCGGTGGGTCCGTAGAGGGCGGTCGTGGCGTAGGCGGCCGCGGCGCGTGACACCAGCCGCATGTCGCCGGCCCGGAGGGCTGTCTCGGCGGTCTCCTGGGCGGCGGCCGCAGCGAGATCGTAGCGCCCGATGGTCGCCTGCATCGCCGTGATGATCTTCGTGCCGCGGGCGGCGTCCGCGTCGTCCCCGGCGGCCCGGAATGCCGCCACGGCCGTTTCCGCCTCGGCCAGTCGCGCGGTCATCGCGCCCGGTGCCATCTGTTCGGAGTAGAGCTCGTGGGAGATCCGAGCCAGCCGCGCTCGCGTCGCCAGGCGCTGGTCGCCGATGCCCTCGGCGTCCGCGTGGGCCGCATCGAGGACGGCTCCGCCCTCCTCGAACTCCCCAGCTTCGGAGAGCGCCTCGCCGAGCTCCGTCCGCAGGTCGATCCCCTGCGGTTCGTCGGGCGCGAGCAACGTCCCAGCCCGTCGCAACAGGTTGATCGCCGCCGGCAGGTCCCCCCGGGCGAACGCCCGCCGGCCGGCCGCGCCAAGCTTGGTCGCGGCGCGCTCCGCGAGGTCCCGCCCGGTATCGTCGAGCGGTCCGAGCTCCGTCCGATAGCGGTACGCCTGCTCCAGGTGGAATCCGAGGATCTCCTCGAACTCCTGTTCGCGGCCCCGCTCCCGATTGACGCGCTCCGCCCAGGTCACGAACCGCTCATGGAGCTGCGCCCGGTTGCGCTTGAGCAGGCTGCCGTACGTGGCGTCGCGGATCAGCCCGTGGCGGAAGCGGTACGTCTCGGCGTCCGGGTCGGCCGTATCCAGGAAGAGGAACTGCTTGTCGTCGAGGGTATCGAGATGACCGGGCACCGCCGTACGCACCTGTTGCGGCACCATCTCCTCGACCGCGGGTCGCGGGAAGGACAGGCCGATGACGGCAGCCGGCTCGACCACCGAGCGCTCTTCACGCGACAGGTCATCGAGACGCGAGGCGAGCAGCGCCTGGATCGTGGGCGGCACGGCGATGATGGACATGTCCGCGGTCGGCTCCCAGCGCCCGTCGACTCGCCGCAGGAGATCCTTGTCCACGAGCATCGACACCATCTGTTCGACGAACAGCGGGTTGCCGGCCGCGGCCTGGACGACCCGGTGACGCGTCGGCTCGTCCAACCCTGCGCCCCCGAGCAGATGGTCCACCAGCCCGCCGGCATCGTCCGCCGAAAGCGGCCCGAGCATGACGACCGGGCCATCGCTGCGCCGGCTCCAGTCCGTCTGCTGCTCGACCAGGCTGTGACGGGCGGTACACAGCACGAGGATCGGTGCCATCCGCGACGCCGAGACCAACGTCTCGAGGAACTCCAGGAACGTCGACTCGGCCACATGGATGTCGTCGACGACCATGACGACGGGTCGCTGCAACGCCAACGTCTCCAGCAGGCGGCGACCGCCCCAGAACAGCTCCGTGACCGAGAACTGCGTCTCCGACAGCCCGACGACGGAGGCCACGCGGTCGACGATCGACTCGGCATCGGCGCCGGCCGGCGCGGCGATATCCGCGATCTTCGCGAGCACGACCTCCGGCGGGTCCTCATCCGAGATCTCTGCGGCCGCGCGAATGACCTCGGCCAACGGCCAGAACGTGATGCCATCGCCGTATGGGAGGCAGCGCCCAGAGAGGATGGTCGCGGCCGGCACATGCGCCGCCGTGAAATCCCGGACGAGGCGCGACTTGCCGACGCCGGGTTCGCCCACGACGGTCACCAGGCGACAGACGGACCCGTCGACCGCGAGCCGGTATGAGCGTTCGAGCTCCGCCCATTCGGTCGCGCGGCCCACGAGCGGCGCTTCCTGCAGGGCCCCCGTGTCCACGTCGCGCAGGCGGACGACGCGAAATGCGGCGACGCGCTCGGACTTGCCCTTCAGTTCCAGGGGCTCCACGGCCTCGACCTCGACGTGGCGCCGAACCAGGTCGTACGTCGTCTCGCCCAACAGGATCTCGTTCTCCGGGGCGGCCTGTTCGAGGCGAGCGGCGACATTGACGGTGTCGCCGGTGGCCAACTGCTGGTTGGCACTTGGGTCCATGTTCGCCACGACTTCGCCGGTGTTGACTCCGGTACGATTGGCGAGCTCGACCCCGTAGGACCGCAGGAACTCCTCGTTGAGGTGGGTCAACTGCTGCTGCATCCCGTACGCGGCGCGCACGGCTCGCAAGGCGTCGTCCTCGTGGGCCCTCGGGATCCCGAATACGGCCATGATGGCGTCCCCGACGTACTTCTCGACCGTACCGCCGTGGCGTTCGATCTGGCCGGCCATGACCGCGAAGTAGCGCTTCTTGATCTCGCTCATCGCCTCCTGATCGATCCGCTCCGTCAGTGCGGTCGAGCCCTTCAGGTCGACGAAGATGAACGTCGCCGGCTTGCGCACCTCCTGCGGCGGGAGGACGGCCGCCAGGGCCGTACCACAGAACCCGCACAGGCGGAATTGGGCGGGGTTCTCCTCACCACAGTTGGGACACGCCACGACGTCCATGCGCATCGAGTCTAGCGACCCCGCGCTGGCGTTCCGGTGTCGCGTACGATGGACGACATGGTGGCGCGTTCCGGAGACCACTCCCTGGCCCACGACGCCCTGCACGAGTGCGGCCTGTTCGCGGGCCTCGACGAGCCGACCCTCGCCATCGTCGCCGCCGCCCTCAGGCCTCGAAGCTTCCGGCGCGGGGAAACGATCTTCCACGTCGACGACCCCGGCGACGCGCTGTTCATCGTGGCCTCCGGCCGGGTGAAGATCACCATCCCGCCCGGCGATGGATCCGAGGCGGCCATCCTCACGACTGTGGGCCCCGGCGGATTCTTCGGCGAACTGGCGCTGCTCGATGGCGCAGCGCGGTCGGCGACGGCCGTCGCCGTCGTCGCGGTCGAGACCCAGGTCCTGCGCCGCGGTGCCTTCGATCGGCTGGTGGATGATCAGCCAGCACTCCGTCGAGCGCTCTTCGCCGCCCTTGCGACCGAGATCCGCCGGCTCACGGCGCAGTTCGAGGACCTCCATTTCCTGGACCTGCCCGGACGCCTGGCACGACATCTCCTTCGCTCGTTGCCCGCGACCAGCGACGCCCTGGCGGCCGGGCGCGGGTATGGCCACGAGGAACAGCGCCTGTCCTGGCCGTATACCCAGGGCGAGCTGGCCGGGATGATCGGTGGCTCGCGGCAGTCCGTGAACCGGCTGCTGGCCGATTTCGTCGGCCAGGGCCTGCTCCGGTTCGACGGCGACGACCTGGTGATCCCCGAACCGCGCGCGGCTGGCCGCCGCCGCGCGACGATGACCGAATCCCGGGCCGGCGACGCCGCGACGCTCGCGACCCTCAGCGCCGTCGCGCGCGGCTGGATGCGGCGGCCGCGGATCGTGCCCGCGGCGGACGACGCACTTCTGGCCGCGATCGTCGAAACCGCGACCGTCGTGCTCGACGCCCAGCGGCCTCGATCGCGGCCCACGACGCGACCCGCGACCGCCTCGTCTTCGTCGCGAGCGCGGGTCCACCAGTGGCGAGGTCGTGGGTCTGGCGATCGATGCCGCTGCCGGGATCGCCGGCTACGTGTTCTCGACCGGCCAACCGCTCGCCGTCGCCGATGTCACGCCGACCCCCGCTTCGACCGCGGCCGTCGCCGAGGCGACCGGCTACGTGCCGGGCTCCTCTTGGCGACCCCGCTCACCGACGCCGAGGGGATCATCGGGGTCTGGAGTGTCCTCGATCGTCGCGACGGGACCTTCGACCTGCAGGACCTGGACGTCGCCGCCGCGCTGGCGCGGGAGGCATGCATCGTCGTGCGCGATCGGCGCTCAGCCGGCGACGCGTCCGCCCTCCTCCGGGGCGCCTCTGCGACGCTCGCCGCACAGGACGCACGCGGATGCCGGCCAAGCGACGCTGGACGAAGCTGCCGTCGAGACGCTGGTCAGTGTCGCCACGAATGCCCTGTCGACCGAGCGCGACGATCCACCTGGCGACTGGCCGACCGGATCGCTCGACTTCGCCAGACGCCGATCCCGACGACGTGGACCTGGCGGTCGACTGGCTTGATGCCCTGCTCCGCCGGCGTGCGGACGCGGCGTGGGTCCGAGCGCTGACGTGACGTCCGCCCTCCCGGCCTGGAGCGACGCCTTCGCCAGCGACGCCCGCGACCGCCTGGCCCGAACGATGCCGTTCGGGCGCTCGACCGCGACGCGGTCTTCGGCGATGCCGATGGTCCGGGGTCGTCGTCGCGGTCATCGACTCCGGTATCGATCGGGATCATCCGGCGGTCGGGAACCGGGTCCGCGTCGGCTGCGGGTGGACACCGACGGCGAGCGGACACCGTCGTCGTCGACGACCCGAGGGGCCGACCTCGTCGGGCACGGCACGGCGTGCGCCGGGATCATCGCACGGCATCGCCCCGGCGGCCGAACTCGTCTCGATCCGCGTGCTCGGCGCCGACAATCGGGCCGAGGGCCGGGCGCTTGCGGCGGCGATGGAGTGGGCCATCGCGGAACGCTTCCGGGTCGTCAACCTCAGCCTGTCGTCACGCAGCGAGGCGATGTTCGAGCGGTTCCACGAGCTCGCCGATCGGGCCTACTTCGCCAATGTCCTGCTCGTGTGCGCCGCGAACAACGTCCTCGGGTCCCTCGTACCCGTCGCTGTTCGCGGCCGTCGTTTCCGTCGCCGCGCACGATGTACCGGCATCCCGACGTGTGGTTCTACAACCCGACGCCGCCCGTCGAGTTCGGGGCGTACGGCGTCGACGTCGACGTGGCCTGGCGCGACCGCGGGCGGATCCGGGCGACCGGCAACTCGTTTGCCGCGCCGCACATCGCCGGTCAGGCCGCGCGCTTGCGCTCCCGCCATCCGGACGGCCACGCCGTTCGAGATCAAGGCGCTCCT
The DNA here is from genome assembly GCA_963728705.1 of uncultured Gemmatimonadales bacterium. Taxonomy (GTDB): domain Bacteria; phylum Gemmatimonadota; class Gemmatimonadetes; order Gemmatimonadales; family GWC2-71-9; genus CAVVWJ01. The sequence continues at coordinate 42,581 of CAVSLY010000024.1, read as the reverse complement.
CGCGGCGACCGCGACCAGCCACCCTGAATCGAAACGACCGCCCCGGGGACTCGGGCGGTCGTTCGACGGTGCGGAAGCGGCGACCTAGGAGCGTGTCCCTCGACTCGTCTTCGTCGTCCGTCGCTGCGGGTCACTTCTCCGCCATGGCCCGGGCCGCTTGCCGGTCGCAGGCTGGGCGGCGGGGTGAGCGGCATCCCGTGCCCTTCGACATCGTCATCCGAGGTGCCGGGCGCGCCGAGTTCGATCCTCGGGCTCCGACGATCTGTTCCTTCGGAAGCCGCATCGTCCGTCGCGTCATGTCGCCCCTCGCTGTGTCGCTGCAGTTCGTTGAGACGACTGTACCCTGAGCCGGCCACTCCTCATAGGCGAACGCGTGACGACCGAGCTGTCGTCTTCGGCACAGCTTCAGGGTCCGCCACTCGCCGGTAGGTCACGCGGGAGCCTCGACCGTCGGTCGCGGCGTGCGCAGGTCGCGCAGTGCCTCCTGCCCGACGCCGGCCAATCGCGGCAGGTCGGCCGATTCCGTCCGGAGCAGGCGCGAGGTCAGCGTCGAGAGGACGACCTTCCGGATCTCAGGCACGACCATCGTCGCCCGCAGCGAATCGGCCGGGACCTCCACGAGCGTCGGTCGGTGTCGGCGATCACGTCGGCGGTCCGAGGGCTGCCGGTCAGCGCCGCGATCTCCCCGAAGAAGTCGCCGGCGCTCATGGTCGAGAGGCCGCGATAGCCACCTTCATCCGGGATCCCGGCGGTGGCCGTCCGTCGAGGATGAAGTACGCCGATGCTCGCGACGTCGCCGTGCTCGACCACGCGGGTGCCGGCCGGTACGTCGCGGATCGGTCGCGCCACGCAAGAACGCATCGCGCTGATCGTCGGCCAGCCCGGCGAAGGACGGAATTGCACCGCGACTCGGCCGAAGTCGGCGGCCGTCGCCGGACGGAGCGGCGTGCCCTCGAAGGCCGGGGCGCCTTCGGATTCGCGCAGGCGCGTGCGCGCCGCTCGCAATGTGCCGAGCCGAGACCGGGAGCCACCAGCGCGAAGCCCGCAGACACGAACAGCAGGGATGAGGCCACGACGATGAGCAGGCGGATGTCGACGACGTCGGCAAGGCCGGCTCCGGCCATCCCGATCAGGAAGATGATGTCGCGCATGACGTAGAACGCCGAGAACACGCGCCCGCGCATCTCGCGTGGCGTGTGGCGCTGGAGCAGCACGGAACGAGCGACCGGACGACGGCGAGTTGAAGAACCCGGTGATCATCACCAGCACGATCGCGAGCGGGATCGACGTCGACAGGCCATACAGGATCCCGGCAACGCCCATGCCGACGAGACCGATGACGATCCACAGCGCCTCCGGGAGGCGGCTCGAGAAGCGGGCCATGAAGAACGAGCCCGACCACGAAGCCGACGGATGTCAGCCCTTCCTGCAGGCCGTATTCGAATTCCGTCGCCATGGAGTTCACGGATCGAGAATCGGCAGGAGCAGCACGTTCCAGAGCCCGAACGAGAAGAACATGAAGGCGCCGACGAGGAACAACGAGCGCAGGATCGGTGTCCCGAACAGCGTGCCGATGCCCGATCGCAGGTTGGTCACGATGACCGACACGCTCGCCTCGTCCTCGGCTTTGGGCATCGGATAGCGACCCATCGTCGAAACCAGGCCCGCACAGATCACGAACGACACCGCATCGATGACGAAGGCCCAGGTCAAGTCGACCGTGCTCGCCAGCAGGCCGGCGCCGGCAAAGCCGATGGCGGTCGAACCGAACGACGCGATCGACAGGAATGAGTTCGCGCCGGCCAGCTCCTCGTCGTTCGCCAGTTCCGGGATCAGGCTGTCATGGGCAGGATCGAAGAACTGTTTCACGCCCGCGTTCAAGAACAGCAGCAGGTACAGGCCGGGCAGGGCGATCGCGCTGATGCCGATGACGAACGCCAGCAGCGCGACGATGACCGACTGGATGAGGCAGGTCCAGATCAGGATGCGCTTGCGGTCGTGGCGATCGACGAAGACGCCCGCCAGCAGGCCGATGATCAGGCTCGGGATGGCGGTGACCATCAGGGTGAGGCCGACCGCCAGGGCCGACTCGGTGACGCGATAGACGTAGATCCCGGCAGCCAGGTCCGTCAGGGAGGAGCCCGCGGTCGAGATCAGCTGCGCCAGCCACAGCACGGAGAAATCGCGACGGCGGAACACCGCGAACATCGACGGGGCGGGCCCGCTCGCTGCGCTCATCGAACCTCCACCGACGCCGCGACGGCGACCACCTCAGCAGATTCCCCGGGGTCCAGCTGCGTTCGAGCCGGGAAGAAAGGAAGTCTAGTCGGGGCGCCGAGCGACCGTCACGCCTTCGCGCAGCAGCAGCGCCTCCTTGCGGGCGAGCTGGTGGTCGCGATCCATCCAGCCGTCGCCGCCGTAGCCGCCGATCGTGCCGTCCGCGGCGATCACTCGGTGGCAGGGGATGACCAGCGAGATCGGGTTGCGCCCGAGCGCCCCGCCCACGGCGCGCGAAGCGCGCGGGGCGCCGACCTGTCGCGCGATCGCCCCGTAACTCGCCGTCTCACCCCAGCCGATCGCCCGGACGGCACCGAGGACGACCTGGTCGAAGCGTGGACGGTCCTCGAGGTCGATCGGGATCGACGGGTTCGGCACACGGTCGCCGGCGAGGACCGCCTCCAGCGCGGGCCGGCACGCCGCCAGGAGATCCGCCGCGGGTCCCTCGTACGTGCGTTCCACGGCCCCCAGTCGCCGGCGCAGGGTGTCGAGGAGCGCGTCCTCCGTCGTCGCCCACTCGGCCGCGACCACACCTCGTTCCGTGGCGGCGACGACGTACGGACCCAGCGGTCCCGGGAGCGTGAGCACGGCGATCTCGACCGGCGGCATGGGTCCAGTGTGCCAAGCCCGGGGCCGGCCCGTCACCCTCGCCTGCTATACTCCCTAGGAGTATGACGAACGACAGGGCCGACCAGGCCGCGACCGAGATCCAGCTGCCCATCGAGGGAATGACCTGTGCCTCGTGCGTGAATCGCATCGAGCGGTTCCTGCAGAAGACGCCGGGCGTCGAGACGGCGACGGTCAACCTCGCCACCGAGATGGCGACCATCCGGTACCTGCCGGACGTGGCCGGGCCCGAGGACCTGGTCGGAGCCGTCGAGGACGCCGGCTACGACGTCCGCGCCACGAAAGCGCCCGACCCCGCCGCCGCGGCGGTGTCGCTGCTCGAGGAGCTGTCGCTGGACGACATCGACCGCCGGCGCGAGGAACGATCACTGCTGCGCCAGGCGCTGACGTCGGTCGCCGTGGCGATCGCGATCATGGTCGCGATGTTCGTCCCGCAGACGAGCGTCCCCATGGAGACCATCAACTGGCTCGCGCTCGTCCCGGCCACGATCATCCAGGTGTGGGCCGGCCGCAGGTTCTACCGCGCTGCCGTCCGCGCCGCTCGGCACGGCGCCGCGAACATGGACACGCTCGTCGCGGTCGGCACGAGCGCGGCGTGGCTGTACAGCGTCTTCGTGACCCTCCTGCCGGACGTCATCCACGAGGCCGGGCTGCACCCGGAGACCTACTTCGACTCGTCGACGATCATCATCGGCCTCGTGCTCCTCGGCCGCTGGCTGGAGCACCGTGCCCGGACCGGCACGACGGGGGCGATCCGACGGCTCGTCGGGCTCCAGGCAACGACCGCGCGCCGCGTGGTCGACGACCGCGACGAGGACGTCGCGCTCGAGGCCGTGGTCGTCGGCGACCTCTTGCGTGTGCGTCCCGGCGAGAAGGTGCCGGTCGACGGTGTCGTCGTGGAAGGGGCCTCGGCGGTCGACGCCAGCATGCTGACCGGCGAGGCGATCCCGGTCGAGGTGACGGCCGGCACCGAGGTCATCGGCGCGACGCTCAACACCAGCGGCACGTTCGTCATGCGGGCCACGCGGGTCGGGCGCGACACGGCCCTCGCCCGCATCGTGGACCTCGTGAGTCGCGCCCAAGGCAGCAAGGCCCCGATCCAGCGGCTGGCCGATCGGATCGCCGAGGTCTTCGTCCCGATCGTGCTCGTCGTCGCGGCCGGCACGTTCCTCGTCTGGTTGCTGTTCGGGCCGGAGCCGCGGGTGACGCTCGCGCTCACGGCCTTCATCGGCGTGGTCGTCATCGCCTGCCCGTGCGCGATGGGCCTCGCGACCCCGACGGCCATCATGGTCGGGACCGGTCGTGGCGCGGAGGCCGGCATCCTCATCCGCGGCGGCGAGGCGCTCGAGATCGCCCATCGCGTGGACGCCGTCGTGCTCGACAAGACCGGCACGCTCACGCTGGGGCGGCCCACGGTCGCGGAGGTCGTCGTCGCGCCCGGCGTCACGACCCGCGACCTCCTCGATCTCGCCGGGTCGCTCGAGCGAGGCAGCGAGCATCCGCTCGGGGCCGCGATCGTCGCCCGGGCCAACCACGACGAACTCGGGTTCGGGCGGGTCATCGACTTCGCAGCCGTGACCGGCGGGGGCGTGACGGGCACGGTCGAAACGGCCGACGGACCGCGCGACGTGCTCGTCGGCAACCGCCGGTTGCTCGAGGGTCGCGGCATCGACCTGACGCCCCTCACCGACGAGATCGAGGCGGCGGCTCGGGCGGGCCGAACGATCGCCCTCGTCGCCGTCGACGGCCGCATTGCCGGCCTGCTCGCGATCAACGATCCGGTCAAGGCCGAGTCCGCGACCGCCGTGCGCGAGCTGCTGGCCGCCGGCATCGAGGTCTGGCTCGTGACCGGCGACGCCCGCGGGACCGCCGAGGCCGTGGCGGGGCAGGTGGGCATCCCCGCGCATCAGGTCGTGGCCGAGGTGCTCCCCGCGGACAAGGTCGCGATCGTCGAGCGGCTCCAGGCCCGGGGCCGGACGGTCGCGATGGTCGGTGACGGGATCAACGACGCTCCGGCCCTGGCCCGGGCCGACCTCGGGATCGCGATCGGGACCGGCGCCGACGTGGCGATCGAGGCTGCCGGCGTGACACTCATCGGCGGCGACCCGCGTGGCGTACCGGCGGCCATCGGCCTATCGCGGGCGACGATGACCGTCATCCGCCAGAACCTGTTCTGGGCGTTCGCCTATAACGTGGTGCTCATCCCGGTCGCCATGGGTGCGCTCTTCCCGTTCTTCGGGATCACGCTGTCGCCGGCCCTCGCCGCGGGGGCGATGGCGCTGTCATCGGTGTCGGTCGTGGCGAATTCGCTCCGGCTGCGCGGCTACGACGCGCGCCCCGAGGCCGTGCACCGGGTCGGTCGCCGCGGTCCGCTCGGCCATCTGCGCGACGCCTGGTTCCTCGGCGCGATCGCCATCGCGTCGCTCGGCTTGGCCGGTGGCGTGATGGCGGCCGATCGCATCATCGACGAGAACGCGACCAGGCTCGAGGTCACGGCCCGGAGCGTCGCGTTCACCCCGGCCGACCTGCAGGTGCGTGCCGGTGAGACGGTCGTCCTCGAATTCACCAACGACGACCCGATCTTCCACGACTGGGAGGTGACGGGGCTCGCCAACGTCGATGCCGGCGCGCGGCCCGGCCAGACCCAGCGGATCCGCTTCACGATCGACGAGCCCGGCACGTACGTCGTCGAGTGCACGGTCGAGGGCCACGCCGAGGCAGGGATGGTCGGCAGCCTGGTGGTCGAGGTCGCAGACTGATGCTCGATATGCCCGCCTCGACGCCGGCGCCCCCTCGCGGGCGCATCGCCACGCCCGAGGACCCGCGCGACCTGCCCGGCGACTTCGCCCATACGGTCGAGATCGACGTGCGCTTCGCGGACACCGACGCGATGGGTCACGTCAACAACGCGAAGTACCTGACGTATTGCGAGATGGCCCGCATCCGCTACTGGACCGACGTCACCGGCGAGCCCATCGCACCGGGCCACGAGGGCGCGGAGAGCCTGATCCTCGCGGAGGCGCGCATCACGTATCGCGCGCCGGTGTTCCACGGTGAACGGGTCACGGTCGAGACCCGCGCGACCCGCCTGGGCCGCTCGAGCTTCATCCTCGAGCACCGCCTGACGGCGCGCCACCCCGCCGAGCCACCGAGGCTCGTCGCCACGAGCGAATCGGTGATGGTCCGCTACGACTACGCGAGCGAGCGGCCGACGCCGCTGGGACCGGCCTTCGTCGCGGCGATCGAAGGGTTCGAGGGGACCTCGCTCAGCCGTCCGTGACCCGGCGCAGGATCGCGACCGCGTTCTGGCCGCCGAAGCCGAAGCCGTCCACCTGGACCGTCTCGACGTTGGCCTTGCGCGCGGTCAGCGGCACGTAGTCGAGGTCGCACTCGGGATCGGGGGTGCGCAGGTTCGCGGTCGGCGGGATGATCCCGTCACGGATCGCCCCGATGCCGGCGAGGGCGCTGGCGACGCCGGCCGCGCCCACGAGATGCCCGATCATCGACTTCGGGGAGCTGATCGCCACCTTGTAGGCATGGTCGCCGAACGCCGCCTTGATCGCGCGCGTCTCGGTCACGTCGTTCAGTGGCGTGGCCGTGCCATGCGCCACGATGTAGTCGATCTCGTCCGGGGCGACCTCGCTGTTCCGCAAGGCATTCGTCATCGCCCGTGTCTGGCCTCGGCCGCTGGGCTCGGGGGCGCTGATGTGGAAGGCGTCAGCCGTGAGTGCGCCGCCGAGGATCTCTGCGATCGGCGTGGCGCCGCGCTCCCGGGCGTGGGCCAGGGACTCGACCACCACGACGCCGGCGCCCTCACCGAGGACGAAGCCGTCGCGGGTCCCGTCGAACGGCCGGGAGGCCGTCTCGGGCGTGTCGTTGCGCTTGGACAGCGCCGTCATGTTGGCGAGTGCGGCCACGCCCATCGGCCAGATCGGCGCCTCGGTGCCACCGGTCACGACGACGTCGCACTCGCCGTCGCGGATGAGCCGGAGCGCGTCGTGGAAGGCGATGACCGACGTGGCACAGGCGGCGACCTGGGTGATGACCGGGCCGGTCAGGCTGAATTCCATGGACAGCATGCACGCGCCCATCGAGCCCGAGAGGGCCGGGACGGCGAACGGCGAGACGAATCTCGGGCCGCGGCTGTCGTGGACGTGCGTCCCATCGATGATCTGCTCGATCCCGCCGCCGCCGGTGTTGACGACGACGCCGACCCGGTCGCGCTGCTCCGGGGTCATGGCGGCGAAGTCGATCCCCAAATCGGCGATGGCCTCCTTGCCGGCGGCCATCGCGAAATGGATGAACCGGCTCATGCGCCGGGCCATCTTGGCGTCCATGTGCTCGCGCGGGTCGAAGTCCAGCACCTCCGCGGCGATGCGGACCTCGTGATCGGACGCGTCGAAGCTCTGGATCGTCCGGGTCCCGGTGACCCCGGCCCGGAGATTGGCCCAGTACGTCGGGAAGTCGTTGCCGATCGGCATGACCGCGCCGAGGCCGGTGATGACCGCGCGCCGCGCGGGATCCTGTTCGGGCACGTGCTACCTCAACTGGGCTCGCGCCCGATTGTAGTGAGTGGCACGCGTTGCGGCTCTGTCCGCCTCGGTCGGTGGCAGCACGCGGGCCGCTGAGGCGGCAACGCCGCCAGCGGACGATCCGTCAGTCACCGTCATAGCGCTTGAAGATGACGGCGCCGTTGTGGCCGCCGAGCCCGATGTTGTTCGAGAGGGCATGGCGGATCGGGAAGGAGTGGGTCTCGGGATCGACCCACAGGTCGCACTCGGGGTCGGCGTCGCGGAAGTTGAGGGTGCCCGGCACGCACTGCTCGGCGACAGACATGACCGTCGCGTAGGCCTCGAAGGCGCCCGCGGCGCCCATCATGTGCCCGGTCATCGACTTCGTGGCGCTGATCGCCAGCGAGCGGGCGTCGCGCGCGGCGCGCGGCCCGAACACCGTGTGGAGCGCCTCGGCCTCGCGCTTGTCGCCGAGCGGGGTCGAAGTGCCATGCGGGTTGATGAGGTCGACCTCGTCGGCCGGCACGCCACGGCGATCGAGCGCCATCTGCATCGCGCGCGCCGACCCCACGCCGGCATCGATCGGCTGGACCATGTCCCAGCCGTCCGCGGCCGAGCCATAGCCGATGACCTCGGCGTAGATGTGTGCACCGCGCGCCTTCGCGAGCTCGAGGTCCTCGAGGAAGAGCGACCCGGCCCCTTCGCCGAGCACGAACCCGTCGCGTGTCGCGTCGAACGGCCGCGACACGGTCGCCAACGGCTCGCCTGGACGGGGCAGGCCCATCCCGCGCATGTTCGAGAATCCGGCATGCGCGACCTCGAGCAGCGGCGCCTCCGTGGACCCGCTGATGACCGCGATGCAGTCGCCGCGACGGATCGCCTCTGCGGCCTCGCCCACGTTGTGCGTACCGGTCGCGCACGCCGACACCATGCACACGTTGTGCCCGATGGCGCCGGTCTCGATCGCGATCATCCCGGAGCAGCTGTCCACGAGGGCGTTCGCGATGAACGTCGGCGCGACGGTCCGGGGGCCACGAGCGTGCAGCGAGGCGTAGTTGTCGATCATCAGCTGCTGGCCGCCAGCGCCCGAGCCGAACACCACGCCGACCTCGGTCCGGTTCTCGTCGGTCAGCTCGAAGCCGGAGTCGGCAAGCGCTTGCTTCGCCGCCGCGACGCCGAAGTGCATGCTCGACTCGCTGCGGCGGGCGGCCTTTGGATCCATCCAGTCACTGGCCGAGAAGCCGAGGACCTCCCCGGCGACCTTGGCCTCGTACGGCGTGGTGTCGAAATACGTGATGGCCTTGAGGCCGGAGACCCCATTGACGAGGTTCGACCAGGCGGTGTCCTTGTCGTTGCCGACGGGGCTGATGACCCCGAGGCCGGTGACGACGACGCGGCGGTCGTAGTCGGGTCGACGCATGTGGAAACGTCCCTCCAGGAGTGGGCTGTCAGGCCGCGCGGGCGGCCAGCGTGGTGAGTCGCTCGGTCGAGTCAGGGTCGCCCGCGGGGACGATCTCGGCGTCGGGTGCGATGCGCTTGATGAGGCCGGTGAGCACCTTGCCCGGCCCGACCTCGACGAAGGTCGTGACGCCGGCTGCGGTCATCCGCTCGACGGCGCCGACCCAGTCGACGCCGGCGGTCAGGTGGTCGACGAGCTCGGCCCGTGCCTCGTCGGCGGTCGTGATCGGGCGAGCGTCGGCATTGGCGAGGAGCGTCGTCGTCGGGTCGTGGAACACGATGCCGGCGAGCGTCTCGCGCATCGAGTCCGCGGCCTCGGCCATGAGCGGGGAATGCGCCGCGACGCTGACGGGCAGGACGATCGCCCGTTTCGCCCCGAGGTCGCGCGCCAGGGTGGCACCGGCTTCGATGGCGACCCGTTCACCGGAAACGACGACCTGTCCGGGGGCGTTGCGGTTGGCCACGACGAACGTGCCGTGAGCGGATGCGACGCTGACCAGCTCGGGCAGCTTCGCGTCGTCGAGGCCGATCAGCGCGGCCATCGCGCCGTCACGCCCCTGCCCCGACGCCTGCATGAGCCGTCCCCGCTCCCGGACGAGGCGCACGCCATCTTCGAGGGACAGGGCGCCGGCCGCCACGAGGGCCGAGTACTGGCCCATCGAGTGGCCGGCCGCGAAGGCGGGATCGGGGGCGGCCAGCCCCGCCGCGGCCCACCGCTCGCGCATCGCCTCGAGGATCGCGATGGACGTGGCGAGCAGGGCCGGTTGCGCGTTCTCGGTCAGGTCCAGGCGATCGGCGGGGCCGTCCCAGGCCAGGGCGCTGATCGATTCACCGAGGGCGGCGTCGGCCGCGGCGAAGACGGCGGCGGCGGCAGGCGACGACGCGGCGAGCTCCCGGCCCATGCCCACGGTCTGCGAGCCCTGGCCGGGGAAGACGAATGCGAAGGGGGACACGCCGGAAGGGTAGTCGGACGGGATGCCGATTCGACCGATTCACGTGCAGCCTTGCAAGCGTTACACCTCGCGCCGTACCCTGCCCCGAACATGCCCGACGACCGAAGCGCCCGCGTCCTCAACCGCACACCGAGCCGGCCCGCGCCGGCGCGGGCGATCGCGAGGCGGTTCGAGCAGGACCTGTCCGCACCGGTGCTCGCCGCAGGCAGCCGGATCCGGAACGTGCGCCAGATCAGCGAGCGCGTGGCGATGGGTCGGGCGCTGTGGCGCGAGCTCGTGATCGGCTTCGCGAGCCAGCTCGGGGAGCTGCGGCTCGGGTTCACCCAGCTCGCGGCCCTGTACGTCCTGGCCGACGGCAGCACGTTGACCGTCGGGGAGCTCGCCGAATCGATCAATCGCTCGCCGTCGGCGACGAGCCGGCTCATCGACGGCCTGGTCAAGCGGCGCCTGGTCGAGCGCAAGGCCGAGGAGGAGGACCGCCGCCAGAAGACGCTTCGACTCACGCCTCGGGGTCACGCGGTCCTGCGCGTCGTGGACCGCGCCCGAGCCGACCAGTTCCTGTCCGCGGTCCGCCCGCTGCCCACGCCCGAGCGCGCGATCGTGGCGATGGGCGTCGCCGCACTGGCCACCCATGCCATCAGCCGGCGCGGGCGCCTGATCAGGACGCCGCGCGAGGAGTAGGGGAGTAGGCTTCGGCCTTCGAACGGAGGAACGACAGTGGATCGGCTCCACGCGGAACTGGACTTTCGACTGCAGCACCGTCACGGCGACGGCTCGTGGGGCACGTTCGTGCCCGAGCCGCACTCGCCCGCCGAGAACGATCCTGAGCGTTCCTGGGCGAATGGCCGGATCTACGCCTGCACGACGTGCCCCGAGAAGGTCGTGATCGCCCGTGTCGAGGAGGAGCGCCGGTCGACTGAACGCGCGCCGACGGCGCGACAGACGTTGATCCGACGCGAGCCAGGCCTAACCGCAGAAGCGGCGGACGACGTCGTAGAGGACCGGTAGGCCGAAACGGAGCGCGTCGAGCGAGACGCGCTCGTCGACGCCGTGGAAGCGTTCGAGGAAACGCTCGTCGGGATCGAGGCGGAGCGGGGAGAAGCCGTACGTCGGCACGTCGAGGAGCGAGGTCGCCTTCGCGTCCGTCGCGAACGGCACCATCACCGGGAGGGGGATCGCGTCGGGGTCGTGGTCGCGCAGCGTCTCGACGAGGATGTCCCAGAGCGGGCCCTCGGCCGGGGACTCGACCGGCTCGCCCCAGACCATCAGCTCGATGTCGCACGCCGGCAGCAGGTCGGGGCCGAGGCGGCGTTCGACCTCGGCGCGCATCTGGGGCTCGGTCGTGCCCGGCAGGACGCGGCAATCGACCTCGATCACCGCATCGCCCGGGACGACGTTGTACTTGACGCCGGCGTGGACGACGTCGGGGCTGAGCGTGTCGCGGACCAGGGCGCGCAGCGCTCGGGCGTACATCGGGTCGCACACGCCGTCGATCGCGTCGTCGGCTGCGCGGTCGTCCAGCTCGCCCGCCGCGATCCGCCGCAGGACCACGGCCACCGAGGCGGGCAGGGCCTCCGCAGCTGCCTCGAGGAAGCGGGTCATGACCGGCGTGATCCGGATCGGGCTGGGCGCGGCCAGTCGCTCGATGGCACGGGCCGCGAGGACGGCGGCATTGTCCGCGCGCGGCATGGAACCGTGGCCCCAGGTCCCGGTGATGTGGATCCGGTAGGGCGCGAATCCCTTCTCGGCGACCTGGATAGGGTAGAGACGGCGGCCCGCGACCGTCACCGACACGCCGCCACACTCGTTCACGGCGCCGGCCGCCCGCAGCCAGTCCGGTCGGTGCTCCACGATCCAGCGCGCGCCGGCACGGCCGCCGGCCTCCTCGTCGGCCGTGCAGGTGAACAGCACGTCGCGTCGGAGGCCGGGGATCGGATCGGCGGCCGGATCCAGGCCCGCGGCGCGGGCCTCCTCGACGAGCCGCTCGATCACGCCCGAGTTCCAGCGCGACCATCCCCTTCATGTCGATCGCGCCGCGCCCGAAGACGTAGCCGTCGTCGATGTCCGCGGCGAACGGGTCGTGGCTCCAGCGGTCCGCGGGTGCCGGCACGACATCGAGGTGGGAGAGGAGGAGGAACGGCTCGCCGCCCGACCCATCGCCACGCAGGCGGACATGGACGGAGCCACGGCCCGGCACGGGCTCGACGACCTCGGGCCGCAGGCCGAGCCCGGTGAGCCGGTCGGCAAGGTAGCGCGCGGCACGGGTCTCGCCGTCGGGAGCATCGGCCGGCGGCGGGTTGATCGACGGGATGCGGATGAGGTCGCGAAGGGTCTCGACGACCGTCGCGTGGGCCGCGGCCCAGGTGGCCGTCGGGACCGAGCTGGCGGGCGTCACCGGCCCGGCGGTCGTCACCGGCCCCCGGCCGGCCCGATCAGGGCGATGACCGTCCCGATGACGAACCCCGACGCGACGATCGCGACCGCCATGGCGATGAGCAGCCGGATGTAGCGGCGGTCCTGGGCGAGTCCGGCGGCCGGGTCGGGGTCCTCGCCGCCCGCGATGTACGGGGCCTGGAGCCCCTTCGCGCGAGCCCGAACGGCCCGCGGCGAGTCGTACGCGACCGGATCCGGCGGGAGGGTCTCGGTCGGTGGCGTCGATGCCGCCGTTGGCGCCGGGTCAGTCTCGGTCCGTGTCTCGGTCACCGCGCCATCATGCCGCCGAACAGCGGACCACGCATCGTGACCTCATCGGGCAATGGCCGGTACCCGAGGCGCGCATTCACCGCGCGCATCGGGGCGTTCGCCTCGTCGTTGCCGGTCTCGAGCGCCGTGAGGCCGTTGGCGATCGGCCCAGGCGATCGTCGCCTCCTTGAGGACCCGGGCGATGCCGCGGCCCCGGTATGCCCGCAGCACGGCCGTCATGTCGTGCCAGGCCGTCGTCGTCGAGCCGGGCACCATGAGGACTGAGCCGTAGCCGACGGCGCGGCCGGTCTCCGGGTCGACGGCCACGAAGAAGGCGTCCTTGGGGATCGAGGGCCGGTCGACGTCGCGGGCGCGGAACTCGGCGAGGTCGCCGGCGGCCATCGGCTCGTCTCCGCCCGGGATGTCTTCGAACGTCTCGATTGCGACAGCGTGCACGCCCGCGACGAGATCGGGCCGCGCCGCCAGCGTCGTGATCTCGATGCCCGGCGGCGGCAGCGACGGCGGGCGCGGCGACGCCGGCCAGCTCGAGCCGGACCGTCTTCGACCGCTCCAACTCCGTGAAGCCCCGGTGCGCGAGGAACTCGATCCCCTCCGGACGATCCGTCGGCGCATCCCAGGTACAGCTCGGTCTTGCCGGCCGACCTTGCCGACGTCGGAGATGGCGCGCAGCAAGCTGCTCGCCGATGCCCCCGGCGGCGAGCCTCGGGCAGGACCGCGATCGAGCCCCAGAACCCGGGATGCTCGGGCGGATACATGTAGATCCGGCCGACCGTGGCGGCCCCGACGGATCGGCCACCGGCCTCGGCGAGGTAGCGGGTCGCGCCGGGATACGTCGCGTCGCTCCAGCGGATCTCATCGAGCGAGGTCGGGTCGTCCGGGCTCGTCGCGTTGACGATGGCCACGAGCCGCTCGAGGTCCGCGTCTTCGGTGATCGTCCGGATCGCCGGCTCGGTATGCCGGGGCGGCGCGTCGTTCATCCGATCGCGTCGCGGAACGGCTCGGCGACGTCGCGGGCGACGGCGTCGACGCCGGCGGCCCCGAGACGTGGCGGCATGCCGAGGATGACGTGCGTCGCGCCGCGCTCGACCGCCTCGAGCGCCTGGCCGAGCGCCCAGCGGCGGTCCTCGGCGGTCGTCCCGGTCGGGACCTGGGCGCTGAGCTCGAAGGTCGACGGATCCCGCCCGATCGCATCGAGCGCGGCGAGGATCGCGTCGCGCTTCTCGCTGAAGTAGCCGAGGTCGGATGGGTTGCCGAGCGAGACGACCGCGGGGAGCGCCCAGCCGTCGGCGACCGCGGCGGCCAGCGCGATCCCCCGCCGCTTCTGCCCGCCCAGCCACAGCGGCGGGCCGCCTGGCGTCAGCGGCGCCGGCTCGTTGGTCGCCTCGGTGAGCGGGTAGAACGGGTCCGGGCGCGTCACGCCGGGCGGCGCCGACGCAGCCTCCGACCACAGCGCCCGGAGCACGTGCACGGCCGATTCGAACCGGTCGAAGCGCTCCGGCATCGGCGGCATCGGGATGCCGAACGGGAGGTGCTCGCCCTCGTGCCAGCCGGCGCCCAGGCCGACGATGAACCGGCCGCCGGTCGCGTGGTCCATGACCGTCGCCGCCTTGGCGAGGACCGCCGGGTGGCGGAACGTGTCGGACAGCACCGCGTGCCCGACCCATCTTGCCGGGGACGCGGTGGACGAGGGCGGCCATCGCGGTCAGCGCCTCGAGGCTCGGGCCGTGGCGTTCCGCGAGACGTCGGTCAGGTGGTCGTTCATCCAGACCGACTCGAATACCTCGTGCTCGCCGATGCGCGCCCACGCGGCGTCGAGCGTCGGCCAGTCGACGGCCTGGGGCGAGGTCTTGATCCCGATCGGGATGTGTCGCGCCGACCCGCTCAACGGGCGGTCCGCTCAACGGCCCGGGCCGCTCGGCCGAGAGGTTGGCCGTCATCCGCGGCCCGGTCGTGACCGCGCCCTGCGACGCCGACCCGACGAGGGCCGCGTACTTGGCCAGCACGCCGGTCGGGTAGTTCGGCGGGCGCGGTGTCCAGGCGGCGAGGCGCCGCGCGATCTCGTCCGCGGGCACGTCCAGGTCGACCGCCTTGCGGTCGACGTCGATGACGATCTCGTCGCCCTCGTGGACGACGGCGATCGGCCCGCCGAGCGCGGCCTCCGGCGCGATGTGGCCGATCATCAGCCCGTGGGTACCGCCCGAGAACCGGCCGTCGGTGATGAGCGCCACGCTGTCGCCCAGGCCCTCGCCGACCAGCGCGCCCGGTGACGCTCAGCATCTCCTGCATGCCGGGCCCGCCGACCGGGCCCTCCCAGCGGATGACGACGACGTCGCCGGCGACGATCCGGCGTTCCTTGACGGCCTCGAAGCACGCCGCCTCCGAGTCGAACACGCGGGCCGGGCCGCGGTGCAGCCGGCGCTCGTGGCCGGCCAGCTTGACCACGCAGCCGTCCGGGGCGAGCGTGCCGCGGAGGATCGCGAGGCCGCCGGTCGTCTTCAACGGGGTCTCGATCGGGAGGACGACCTTCTGGCCGGCGCGTCTCCTTCGCCGCCGCGGCGATCTCCGCGATCGTCCGGCCGTCGACGGTCGGCAGGTCCCCGTGGAGCAGGCCGTCGCGCTTGAGCAGCTCGCGCATGACCAGCTCCATCCCGCCGGCGTCGTACAGGTCGGCCGCCTGGTAGCGGCCGCCCGGATGCATGTCGGCGATGAGTCGGCGTGCGGTCGGCGATGGCGCCGAACTCGTCGATGTCGAGCGGCACGCCGAACTCGTGGGCGATGGCGAGCAGATGCAGGACGCCGTTGGTGGAGCCGCCGGTCGCGGCGACGCGACGCGATGCCGTTCTCGAGCGACTTGCGCGTGACGAATTCGGAGGGCCGGACGTCGCGTCGGACGAGGTCCATCACCAGCTCGCCCGTTTGCCGAGCGGCTTCGTCCTTGGCCGGGTCCTCGGCCGGGATGCCGTTGAGTCCCGCCGGCGAGAGGCCCATGAACTCCATCACGGTCGACATCGTGTTCGCGGTGTACTGGCCGCCGCAGGCGCCCGGACCGGGGCAGGCGACCTGCTCGACCTCGTACAGCTCGTCGAGCGTGATCTTGCCCGCGCGGTAGGCCCCGATCGCCTCGAAGACCGTGACGACCGTCGCGTTGCGGACACCCTTGTAGGTGCCCGGATAGATCGTGCCGTTGTAGAGGATCACGCCCGGCCGGTCGAGCCGGCCCAGGGCCATCGCCGCGCCCGGGATCGTCTTGTCGCAGCCGACCAGGCAGACGACGCCGTCGAGCAGGTGCCCGCGCACGACGAGCTCGATGGAGTCGGCCACGACCTCGCGGCTGATGAGCGAGGCCTTCATGCCCTCGGTGCCCATCGACACGCCGTCGCTGACGGAGACCGTGTTGAACTCCATCGGCGTGCCGCCGGCCGCGCGGATGCCGTCCTTGACGTGTTGCGCGAGCCGCCGCTGGTTGTAGTTGCACGGCATGGTCTCGATCCAGGTCGTGGCCACGCCGATCAGCGGCTTCGCCAGGTCGTCGTCCGTGAACCCGATGGCCTTGAGCATCGCGCGCGCGGCGGCGCGGTCCGGGCCGTCGGTGAGGGCCGCCGAATGGCGCTTGGCGGGGTCGGACGGGCGCTGGTACGGGTGCTGCGAGTCGGAGGGGTCGCATTTCGAGTGGTGTCTCCGAGGCATGGTCGGGGTGGGCTCGTCCCGGCATCGCGAGGTAGGCTCGTCAGTCTAAGGCGCGCCGCTCCGTGTCCGCCGCGAGGCGTTCCTCGACGCGCGACGTGGCCTCAGCCCGGCTTGTGGCGTGCCCGACCACGGCTTCGAGGAAGGCCTCGCGCCCCAGACTGAAAGCGGTAACGGGCCCCATCGCGCGCACGGATGCCGTTCTTGGCACGTCGCTGCATGAGGGCGATCTCCCCGACGCCGTCGCCAGCGCCCAGGACACGGATGGCTCGGCCCGCCTGCGAGACCTCGACCTCCCCGCGTCGATGAGGACATATGCCTGGCCGGACTCGCCCTCCCGCATAAGCCAATCGCCGTCATCCATGTGGGCGGGCTGGAGGGCCGACGCCAGATGCTCGACCGTCGCCAGCGAGAGCGGCGCGAAGAGCGCGTCGCCGCGGATCAGTTCCACCCGTCGGACATCGGCCGCGCCGCCCTCATCCGTACGCCGCAGCGCGGGGGCGATGAGAAGCGTCGCGACCGGCAGGATAAGACCCGATCGCGATCATTGCGCCGCGGACCCCCAGTACCTCGATAAGGAGCGGAGCGACGAGCCCCGCCGAGCGCCACGCCTCCGTTGGCCACGCTGTCGATGAGACCCAGGACAGCCAGTCGGCTGGCGTTGGGCGTCATCCGCTGGATCAGGGTGAACCCGCTGACATCGATGAAGGCATTGGCCACCCCGATCGCGAGCATGGCCAGCAGCGCGACGGCGGGATGAACGAGCCAGACCGATGACGACGATCGGGGCTCCCCACCCGGCGAGCGCCAGCCCGAAGGCCGGTGAGAGGCGGTCGCGACCAGCCAGCGCGATCGCCCGCGACCGCTCCGGCCAGACCGCCCAAGTCCCATCGCTGCGTTAAGGGCGCCGACGCCGGGCTCGCCCATCCCGAGCATGTCGATCGCTGCGACGACGACCAGGACGGTGAGCAGACCACGCACGAACGTCTGCAGCCCGAGGCCGAGCACGATGAGGCGTGGTCCAGGCAGCGCGGCGAGAGCCTTGACACCTCGCCGAGAGCTGTCCGAGCGCCGCTCGCGCGGTGGTTTCGGAGCGGCCAACGGCCGGAACGTGCAGTCGGGCGATCGACGCGACGCCGATCGCGTAGATGGCGACCACCGCGAGGATCGCCCCCACCGGCCCGGCCAGTGCGAGCAACACGCCGGCGAGAGCTGGGCCGACGAAGGTGCCGAGGCCCTCTGCGGCGCTCGATGTCACATTCGCTGCGACCAGCTGCCGCGGCGTGCGCGCGAGCGCCGGCAACAGGGCCATGTGGAGAGGCCGGGTGAACGCCCCGACGCCAGCTTCGAGCGCGACCAGGGCGAAGAGGATCTGCATCGGTAGACCAAGCGCCACCGCCGCGGCTCCGAGAGCGATGGTCCCGGTCCTGATCGTGTTCACGGCACGCAGAACCGCCTCTGGCCGCCAGCGGACCGTGGGCAACCCGGCGAACGGGGCGATCAGGGTCGGGGTCAGGAAGCGGGCCAAGCCAAGCAGACCGACGGCGACCGCACCCCCTGCCTGATAGACGATGACGAGCGTCGTGACGAGGAACGCCCACTTTCCGGCGATGACCGCGACCCAGGCAGCGGTCAGCCTCCGCAGCCCAGGGTCATCGACCGTCGTACGGAGCGCATCGATTGCCGGGTCCAGGCCGGCTCCTACGCGTGGCATCTTAAGGAGCATAGGGCGGGCACAGCCCCGAGACGGCATGACTTGACCGCTTCCCCGCGCCGCCGGCAACGCGTATGCTGCCGCGACGCCGATCTCGGAGATCCTTGGTTGGCAGGAGGGCGATCGTCAATATGGATCAGAAACTCGAGTTGCTGTCGAAGGTCCCGCTGCTCGCCGGGCTCGACCGCCATGGCCTGGAAGAAGTCGGTCGGCTGGCCGATGAGGTCGAGCTCCCAGCCGGTCGTGTGGCCGCCCGTCAGGGCGCCTCGGCCGACGAGTTCTTCGTGATCATCGCTGGCACGGTCAGCATCGACCAGGATGGCCAGCATGCGCGCGTCCTGGGCCCGGGCGACTTCTTCGGTGAACTGGCGCTACTCGGCAAAGTCCCACGAACCGCGACCGCGACGTGCACAACGCCATGCCGTCTGCTCGTTGTGGGCCACCGGGAGTTTCACACGCTGCTCAGCGATTTCCCGACCATCCAGATGGCCGTGCTCGAAGCAGTCGCGAAGCGCCTCGCCCGACTAGAGGCAGACCGTCGCCCCTGACCGTCCTCAGTGCAGGCACTCCCCGGTGTCGGCGCCGCGGGTCCGCTCGAGCGCCGGTTCGATGCGGGTGGCGACCGCGGTCGGACTGAGCGCGTAGCCCACCTCCGGATCTGTCCGCGCCTCGGCGAAGACCAGGCCGCCGATCGTGCCGTCCTGGAGCACGAATGGCCCGCCACTGTCCCCGCGGTCGATCTGCGCGCGAAGCTCGAGGACTCGGCGGCGGACGGTGTCCTCGTCGTAGATGTCCCGGCCGGTCGCCGGGTACGCACCGGTCACGGCGGCGGGCACGACGGTCAGGCTCCCGCCGCCCGGATACCCGAGTGCCGCGCCGACGGCACCGCGCTTCGGGTCGGCGGGGGCGAAGCGGAGCGGGACCGCTCGCAGGTCCGGAGCGTGGAGCACGGCAACGTCGAGCGCCGGATCGAACAGCACCACGAGCGCGTCGACTTGCCCGGCGACGCCGGTAACGCGGACGCCCCGAGCGTTCGCACCGGCGACGACATGCGCGTTGGTGACGACGTAGCCATCCTCGACGACGACGCCGCTGCCCGACGACTCGAAGCCGCAGGTGGCGGCCGATACCCGGACCGTGCTGGCCTCGGCGAGCTTCGCGATCGCCCGGGCGGTGGAGTCGGCGGGCGGGTCGACGGGTGGCAGCGGAAGCGGCTCGAAGCCGACGAACACCTCGGGCAGGCTGGACGCATCGAGCAGGGTGCCGAGCTCGGCTGCGATCTCGACCGGTGGCGGCAGGGCAGCGTTCAAGGTCCTGATCGTCGTGGAGTTCTGGGCTGCCTCGGTGAGGCGCGGGATGGGGCCGATCGCCAGCAGGCCGCCCGCCAGCCACACGATCAGCAGGGCCTGCGCAGCACCGGTCAGGCCGCCCGCGACGCGGTCCGCGGCGCCCAGCACGCCGTTGCCCAGGGTCCCGGCGACCTTCCGTCCGAGTGCCGACCCGATCGATTCACCGATGGCGACGGCGGCCAGGAGGCCGGCCAGGACGACGAAGGGCCGGATGCCCGCTGGCAGGTTCCCGAGCGGTTCGACGAGGAGTGGCAGGGAGAGAACGGCAAGCGTGCCGCCGCCGACCGCGCCGAGCAGGCCACCGACCTGGGGCAGGGCCCCCGATCGGAACCCCAGCAGGACGGCGAGCACCACCAGGACGATGGCGACCAGGTCGAGTGGGTTCACTGGCGGGATGGTCGCACAGGTCGCCCGAAGTGGCTGGTGGTGCTCGAACGCCCCGGGCAGTGCGCCCGGGGCGTTGGCGGTCGCGCGGTTCGGCGTGACGTTGGGTTAGCTGACGGTGACCTCGATCGGGGCGGCGCCGCCGGTGGCGTCGGTGATCTGGTAGGTGCCCGGCGCTACGTTCGGGATCGTGATCTCGGTCTTGTGGAACTCGCCGATCGCGATGCACGCCACTTCCTCGGGCCCATGACCCTCGCGCAGCGTGATCGCGTAGGAGCCCTCGCCCGCCGTCACCGCGACCTGGTCGAGGACGTTGCACGGCTCGACGCCGCTCACCCAGTTGGCCGTGACGATGATCGTCGAGCCCTCGACGCGGGCCTCGAGCGATTGGCCGGGACGTCGTGGACGTCGAGCTGGCCGGGCTTCGGGACGATGAGCTTGGCGCCGGCGTTGCCACCGGGGTCGCCGGAGCCGTCGCTGGGCGGGGCGGTCACGGGCGCATCGGGCGGGGCCGACGCCGGCGGCATGGTCGGCGGTGTCGCGGCCGTCGAACAGGCGACCAGCACCAGCGCCAGGGAGAGGAGGCCGACGTAGAGGCGCCGGGAGCGGCGGATGTCGTTCATGCCGCGGAGACGACCGAGGCCGTTCCGCGGCGGTTCCGCTGAGGTCAGCGCGCTCCCGGCGAGCGTATCGACCCGCGGCGGGTGCGCGGCCTCCCAGGCCTCGATGTCGTGCCTCCTTCGACAGAAGGTAGCCGAGCTCGTCGGTCCCGGCCAGCAGCATCCGCTTCGCGAATGGGTCGATCTCGAAGTCGATCGTCGATCCGTCCGGCAGCAGGACGCCTTCCTCGGCCAGGTCGACCGTCAGCTCGCCTCCGGGTCCTGCTCGACGATGTCCCACAGGCGCTGGTGGATCTCGGGCGTGACCACGATCGGCAGCACGCCGTTCTTCAGGCTGTTGCTGCGGAAGATGTCGGCGAAGCCGGTCGAGAAGATGGCGCGGACGCCCCACGAGGTCAGCGCCCATGGTGCGTGCTCACGTGACGAGCCGGCGCCGAAGTTGTCGCCGACGAGCAGGATCTGCGCGCCCGGCCATGCCCGGCCGGTCCAGCACGAACGGCGGGTCCTTGAGCGAGCCGTCCTCCTCGAAGCGCCAGTCGCGGAACAGCGCCTCGGCGAGGCCCGCCTTGTCGGTGACCTTGAGGTAGCGCGCGGGCACGATCTGGTCGGTGTCGACGTTCTCGGCGTGCAGCGGCACGACCTTGCTCGTGAACATCCGGAGCGGCTCGGCCACGGCTCAGCGACCGCCGACGGCCGCGAGGGTCTCGATGCCGGGCAGCGTCCGCGGGTCCGTCACGACGCCGGCGATCGCCGAGGCCGCGGCGGTCAGCGGCGACGCCAGGAACGTCCGACCGCCCTTGCCCTGGCGACCCTCGAAGTTGCGGTTGCTCGTGCTGACGGCGTACTGCCCGGGCTGCAGCTGGTCGCCGTTCATCGCGATGCACATCGAGCAGCCGGATTCGCGCCAGTCGGCGCCGGCCGCCTTGAAGATCTCGAGCAGGCCCTCGGCCTCGGCCTCGCGCTTCACCTCGTCGCTGCCGGGCGTGACCATCAGTCGGACGCCATCGGCCACGTGGCGGTCCTTGAGCGCGGCGGCCGCGAGCCGCAGGTCGCTGATCCGGCCGTTCGTGCACGAGCCGACGAACACCACGTCGACCTTCTGGCCGATGATCGGCTGGCCCGGGCGCAGGTCCATGTACTCGAGGGCACGCTCCAATGCGCGCTTCGCCGCCGGGTCGCGCTCGTCGGCGGGCGACGGGACGCGCGACGTGATCGGGATGCCCATGCCGGGGTTCGTGCCGTACGTGACCATCGGCTCGAGGGCGCTCGCGTCGATGGTGATCGACTTGTCGTAGGTGGCGCCGTCGTCGGTCGGCAGCTCGCCGCCAGCGCGCGAGCGCGGCATCCCATGCGGCGCCGTGCGGTGCGTAGGGCCGGCCGTGCACGTATTCGAACGTCGTGTCGTCGGGGGCGATGAGCCCGGCGCGGGCGCCGCCCTCGATGCTCATGTTGCAGATGGTCATGCGCTGTTCCATGGTCAGGGCGCGGATGGCCTCGCCGCGGTACTCGAACACGTGCCCGGTGCCGCCACCGACCCCGATCCGAGCCAGCAGCGCGAGGATGATGTCCTTCGCACTCACGCCGGGAACGAGGCGGCCATCGATGCGGACCTCGTAGGTCTTCGGGTCGCGCTGGAGCAGGGTCTGGGTCGCGAGGACCATCTCGACCTCGCTCGTCCCGATGCCGAATGCGAGCGCCCCGAACGCCCCGTGCGTGCTCGTGTGCGAGTCGCCGCACACGATCGTCATGCCGGGCTGGGTCAGGCCCATCTGCGGGCCGATGACGTGGACGATGCCCTGGGACGGTGATCCGATCCCGTGCAGCGGGATCCCGAAGTCGCGGCAGTTCTGCTCGAGCTGGCCGATCTGCGCCGCCGCCTGCAGATCGAGCATCGGCAGGTTGCGCGGCGTCGTCGGGATCGAATGGTCGGCGGTCGCGACGGTCTGCGCCGGCCGGCGCACCTTGAGGCCACGCTCGCGGAGGCCCGTGAAGGCCTGTGGCGAGGTCACCTCGTGGACGAGGTGCAGGTCGACGGCGAGGACGGCCGGCGAACCCGGGTCCTGGCTGACCACGTGGTCGGTCCAGATCTTCTCGACGATGGTGCGCGGTGACGCGGCGGTGACGGGCTGGCTCGAGGTCATGGTGCGGCGGATCTCCACGGGGTCGGATGAGGCCGCCAGCCTACCAGCGGACGGGGGTTGGGTCCGGCGCCGCCTGTCGCGAGGTGGTCCCGATCGTCGTCCGGGAGCGCCTGCACGACACCGCGGTACACCGATAGTCCTATCGCCCGGAGTACCTCCGGGTGTGCGCAGAAGGCGGCTCAGGGGGGTACAACCGTCCCAGTCACCACCTTCCCTCACGCGAACACACCAAGGGGGCGGCATCACCTTGTCGACTCGGATCCGGGGGATTTCGGACCGAGGCCGAGCGAACCACGTCCGCGGGCGAATCACGCATCGCCTGCGCGACGGATCGACCTCGCATCGACTGCAGGCCGGCGCATCCACCATCCCGGCGGTCGCCCGGGTGTGGGGCCTCACGCTCGTGCTCGCGCTCGTGGCTTTCGCGATCTATTTCGCGCAGCTCCATGACGTCCCCGTCCCTTCAGCGCCACTCAACGTTCCGTGGCCGGTCCTGGCCCTGGCCTTCGCCGTGGCGGAGCTCAAGGTCGTCGAGGTCCACTTCCGGCGTGAGACCCACTCGTTCTCGCTGAGCGAGTTCCCCGCGGTCATCGGCCTGTTCTTCCTGTCGCCGCCCGACTACCTCATCGCCGTGCTCACCGGCTCCGCCGCCGCGATGCTGTTCGCCTCGGCGCAGCGGCCGATCAAGATCGCCTTCAACCTCGCCAACTTCGCCCTGATCGCGGTCGTGTCGTACACGATCGTCTCGTCGCTCGTGCCGCGGGTCGGCGTGCCCGGCATCCGTGAATGGGTCGCCGCCTTCGCGGCGACCTCGACCGCGACGATCATCAGCTCGATCACGATCGCGACCGTGATCACCCTCTCCGGCGGTGCACCGCAGTTCCGGAAGCTGCCCGAGATGATCCAGTTCGGACTGATGGTCGCCCTGGCCAACACGAGCCTGGCCCTGCTGGCCGTGGCCGCCCTGTGGCTCAACCCGATGTTGCTCTGGCTGCTGGTCCTTCCACTGGTCATGGTCTTCCTGGCGTACCAGGCGTACGTGTCCGAGCGCGAGAAGCACGAGCGCCTCGAGCTGCTCTACCAGTCGTCGCGGATCCTGCAGCACTCGCCCGAGCTCGATTCGACGCTGGTGGCGCTGCTGAGCCATGCCCGCACGATGTTCCGCGCCGAGCTCGCCGAGGTGGTCCTGTACCCGCGCGCCGGCGACGGGGATGCCCTCCGGACCCGGTCGTGGCACGAACGCGAGCCCGAGGTGATGGTCCCGGACCGCGACTACATCGACGACCCGCTCCACCAGCGCATCGGCGCGTCGAGCGGCCCGTTCTTCGACGAGACCCACGACCCCAACGGTCGCGTGTCGCGCCACATGGTCAGCGCCCTGCGCGGCGAGTCCGAGACGATCGGCTCGCTGATCATCAGCAATCGCCTGACCGAAGGCACGATGTTCAGCGAGGACGACCTGCGGTTGCTCGAGACGCTCGCCAACCAGGCGGCGGTCGCCCTCGAGAACGGCCACCTCGAGCAGTCGCTCGCCGAGCTCTCCCGGCTGAAGGAGCAGCTGCGCTATCAGGCGTACCACGATCCGCTGACCGGCCTCCCGAACCGGACCCTGTTCCTCGAGAAGGTGGTCGACCGGATCGGGCATCCCAGCGAGAAGATGCCGGTCGTGCTCTTCCTCGACCTCGACGACTTCAAGGTCGTCAACGACACCCTCGGCCACGCCGCCGGCGACCGACTCCTCGCGGACGTCGCGATCGCGACTGCGGACCGTGCTGCGAACGGATGACGTGGCGGCCCGGCTCGGGGGCGACGAGTTCGCCGTGCTGCTCGACGACGACCCCGGCCTGTCCGAGTCCGAGGCGGTCGCCCACCGCATCATCGAATCGATGCGAGCGGCGTTCTCCGTCGACGGGCACGAGACCACGGTCGGAGCCAGCATCGGCATCGCCGCGGCACGGCTCGGGACGGAGCGGGCCGACGAGCTGCTTCGCAACGCGGACGTCGCCATGTACACCGCCAAGGCGTCGGGCAAGAACCGCGTGTCGGTGTTCGAGCCGACGATGCACGCGGCGATCGTCGAGCGCCATGCCTTGAGCGCTGAGCTGTCGAGGAGCCTGGGCGCGGGCGAGTTGGCCGTGTACTACCAGCCCATCGTTTCGCTGCCCGGGCGAGGGTCACGGGCGTCGAGGCCCTCGTGCGGTGGCGGCATCCCGTTCGCGGCCTGATCGGCCCGAGCGAGTTCGTCCCTCTCGCCGAGGAGAACGGCATGATCCTGCCGCTCGGCCGGTGGGTGCTGTCGGAGGCTTGCCGACAGGCGGCAGCGTGGTCCGCCATCGGCCCGCCCGGCCAGCTGCTGACGATGTCGGTCAACCTGTCGGCGCAACAGCTCCAGGAGCCGACGTTCGTCAACGATCTCAAGGCCATCCTCATCGAGACCGGGCTGACGCCCGGCAGCTGGTCCTGGAGATGACCGAGACCGTCATGTTCCACGACACCGCCGACGACGATCTCCCGCCTCGAGGCCATCCGCGCGCTCGGGGTCCGCATCGCCATCGACGACTTCGGGACCGGGCTACTCGTCGCTCGGGTACCTGCGCCGGTTCCAGGTGGACATCCTCAAGATCGCGCGCGAGTTCATCGGGCCGGCCGAGAGCGAGGAGGACTGGGCCTTCGCCGGGGCGATCGTGGCCCTGGGCCGCACGCTCGGCCTGACCATCATCGCCGAGGGCATCGAGGAACCCGGGCAGTTCCGCCGTCTACACGAGCTGGGATGCGAGTATGGTCAGGGCTACCTGCTCTCACGACCGCAGGAGGCCGGCGACATGACGGCGATCCTGGCCGAGGGCCGGCCGCTCCTGGGCCCGCGGCGCACCGCGGCCGACCGGTGGCCCGCGGCGGCGCGGACCGCCGACCCGCTCGCGAGCTGACCCGCCCAAGGAAGGTGCCGTGTTCATCCTCTATGCCGTCCTGATCGGCCTCGTCGTCGGCTTCCTGGTGGGCGGACGCCCAGCTGGTCTCGCCGATCTGCACCTTCGCTGGTCCTGGGTCATCGTCGGCGGCCTGTTCATCCAGATCGTGCTGTTCTCCGATCCGGTGACCGAGCGCATCGGCGCCCTCGGGCCGCCGATCTACGTGGCCTCGACGGCCGCGGTGATCGCGGCGATCGTGGCCAACCGCGGGATCACCGGCATGCTCGTGGTCGCCGCGGGGGCCGCGAGCAACCTGGCCGCGATCGTCGCGAACGGTGGCTACATGCCGGCGAGTGCCGCCGCTGCGGCGGCGATGGGCGGCCCCCCCGACCCGTCGACCTACTCGAACAGCATCTTCATCGCCGACCCGGCCCTGGCGCCCCTGACCGACATCTTCGCGCTTCCGACGTGGGTCCCGTTCGCGAACGTCTTCAGCATCGGCGACGTCATCATCGGGCTCGGGATCGCGATCGTGATCGTCTCGGCGATGCGCTCGAAGACGGCGCCACAGATGCCGTCCGTGGCACGGAGCCTGCCGCTCCCCGATTGACTCGGGTGTTGCTCGTCGGCAACTCCCCCGAACACCGAGCGTCACTGGTACTTCTGGGTACTCCGGACCGGGAACCGGATGGGTGACAGTACCTTCAGAAGGGACCAAGGTCCCGACATCAATGGGTCGCCAAAGGCAAACCCGTCGTGAGGCGGGGACGCAAAGCCAGGGATCTCTCGCGAGGAGACCGCCCGGCTACCGATCGAGCAATTGCACTCTTCATACGAAGGGGATCGCTCGTGAAAGCCAAGTTGGCGCGTTGCACATGGGCCCTGACGGTCCTGGCCTCCCTGGCGCTCAGCGTCGGAGCCGGGATGCGCTGGGAATGGTGGTGAGAACCGCCGTGACGTCGGCTCTCTTCGTCGAGGCCGGCCATCGCTGGGAAGTCCCGATCGCGCTCTAGGAGCGCCACAAGCTACGGGCCGTCGGCACCGCCGACGGCCCTTTGCGTTGTCCCGGCCAGTTCGTCACTGGCCGATACCGCCCACCCGCAGCCGCTCGACCGCGTCGTAGCTCGTGTCGGGCTGCTGGCCGAAGGTCAGCCGCGTGTGCTCGGCGGTGGCGTAGCTCGTGTCCGCCGGGATCCCCATCGCAGCGCGATTGCGTTCGACCGCGTCGAGCGAGTGGTCCGCGCCCGCGCCGGGTCGCTGAACGGAGCAGCCGGCAAGCGCTGCAGCCGCGGCGAGTACCACCGCCGTGCCGAGAGCCGTGATGTTGATGCGGTTGGTCGTGCCTGTGGCCATGTCGATCCCTGCCTTTCGGTTCCGCTGGCCGCCGTCCGGCGACCTGCGGTCGACCATGCGCCGGCCGGGATGCCGCGCTCATCGGGGAGCTCCCTCATTCGATGTCGCTATCGGGTGGCCGGTCCTGCCCGGCCCGGGTCGCCAGGACCCCGGACAGCTCGGCGCGGTTTCGGACGCCGACCTTGCCAAGGATGTTCGAGACATGGCGCTCCACGGTCTTGCGCGACAGGAACAGGCGCTCGGCGATCTCGGGGTTCGAGTCACCACGGGCCACCAGCTCGGCCACCTCGAGCTCGCGGGCGGTCAACTCGCCCACCGTCCCGCCGGACGGGCCACGCCGCCAAGTCCGCACACCCAGCGCTCGCAACTCGCGCTCGGCGAGACGTCCCACCGCGACGGCGCCGAGCGAATCGGCAACCCGAGCGGTGTCGCGGAAGGCCTCGGCACTCCGGCCCCGGTCGATGGCCCCCAGGACACGGGCACGGTCGAGCCGGACGACCGCCGCCTCGAGAAGCAGTCCGAGGTGCTCTGCCTCGGCCGCTACCCGCTCCAGCTCGTCGGCTACCTCGGCGACATCGCCACCGCCCGGCGCGATCAACGCCTCGGTCCAGCGACGCTGGACGACGGCCCACGGGCTCGGGCTCCGGCGCTCCTCGGCAAATGCCGCGAGCAGCTGTCGGGCGCGGGGAGCGTCGCCGATCCGAGCCACGGCCTGGGCCGCCGCGAGGTGGAAGTCCGCCGCGCAACGGGGGCAGCGGCCGGTGGCCGCGGCGTGGACCCCCGCCTCGAGGTATTCCCCGACGGCTGTGGTCGGGCGGACGCGGGCAGCCCACTTGGTCAGCACCTGGAAGTACGGGATCTGGCGATGGGCGTCAGAAGCGCTCCGCGCCGCCGCCACGAGTGACGGCGCGGCGGCCTCCCAGTCGCCACGGACGATCCGGAGCTCGTCCGGAAGGCTCCGCGAGCGCGCCCGGATCTTGCCGTGGTCGCCGGCCCTGGCCACGAGCGCCTGGACCTCGGCGAGGACCGCCCCCGCATCGTCGAGCCGACCCATGTCGAACAGCGTGACGGCCAACCAGAACCCGGCGTCGACGGCGATCGCCGGGATCAGCCGCCGTCTGGCCTCGTTCCAGGCGAGGCGGAATCGCTCCTCCGCAAGCTCGAGGTCCGAATAGGGATGGGCTGCAAGCCCGGCCAGGACGATCGACCCGAGATGCGCGGCTTCGTCGTGCGCCGTGACGGCGAGCAGCTCCTCGGTCAGGGCGTCCGGCACACGGTCCTCCCGCTGGATGTGCGCGTCCCAGCGAGCCCGTAAGGCATCGACGGTGGCGCGCCATGCCTCTGGTGAGAGGCGCTGCGGCTCACCCGCCGCACGGATCAGGGCCCGCACCGCCTGGGCCGCACGCTCCGCCAGGAGCTCACCCTCGGGCAAGCGGTGTTCGAGCCAGATCAGCACGAGCGCGTCGAGCGCGTCGAGGGCCGCCTCCCTGGCGGGGTCGACGGACATCGCCGCCGCGACTCGAGCTCGCTCGATCCATTCCCGGGCGGCGCCGCCCCGCTCGAGCTCGAACGCCGCTTTGGCGGCGCCGAGCGCCGCGATGGCCCTGGCCGACGGTAGGGTGCTGCGGTCGGCGACTTGCCGCCACCGTTCCAGGGCGAACGCGTGGTCGCTCAGCTCGACCGCGAGGGAAGCGACCGCGATCGCGAGATCGGGCCAATCGGCCGATGCTGACGCCTCCTCGTCGACGATCGCCGCAAGCTCGTGGAGGCCGTCGCGACCGAGCCACCGACGACGCGGCGAACGAAGGAGGCGCACGGCGAGATCCAGCGCCGGGAGTCCACCCGATCGACGGTGGTCGAGCGCCTCGCGAAGCTGTCCCACGTCTTCTCCAGCCGACTGCTCCAGTCGCTCGGACAGCGATCGGTGCAGCGCGCGTCGCGCCTCCGGACGCAGCCGCTCCACGGCAGCCTCCCGGAGCAGATCGTGGGCGACCTGCAGCCCGCCGTCGCGATCCACCACCAATCCGCGGTCCGTCAGGCCGCCAGCTGCCTCGGCGGCACGCGGCGCCGGCCACCCCAGGAGGTCCGCCAGATCCGCCGTCGCCACGGGCCGACCAACGACGGCGATCGCACCGAGTAGCCCCACCGCATCGTCGGTGAGGCCCCGAAGTCGTGTCGAGACCACACCGGGTGCGCGGCGATCGGTCCCGGAGGCAAGGGCATGCAACCAGAACGGCGACCCGGATGCGTGGCGCCAGACGTCGTCCGCCTCTGGGGCGGAGAGGCCTGGCGCCGCCGCGCGCAACAGCGTGAGACCGGCATCTCGGTCCAGCGGGCCAAGCGTGATGGACAGCACGGCGTCGTCGTCCAGCACGTGGCGGACGGCGTCTGCGAATCTCGCGATCGCTGGCGTGTCGCGCCCGGCGACGACGACGAGCAGCGGCTGCAAGGCGCTCGCCGCGGCGCGAAGGAGGTAGTGGCACAGCGCGACACTCAGCTCGTCGGCCCACTGGACGTCGTCGAGCGTCAGGAGCGTCGGGTTGAGCGCCGTCATCGCTCCAGCCGCCCGCTCGAAGATCCGGATGGGTTCGATCGACGGGTCGGTGACTTCTGCCTCGTTGGCAGCCGCAGGAACGTGGAGCGGCGCCAGGCGACGGAGCATCTCGCCGGCGGCCGCGAGGGGCACGTTCCGCTCGGGCTCGAAGCCCTGGGCGTGCAGGCGCTCGACTCGCGAGGTCCGCCTCGCGACTTCGGCGACCAACCGCGTCTTCCCCTGTCCCGGGTCTCCCGTCACGAGGACGACCGCAGGGCTCGATCGCCGTAACGCGTCCTCGGCCAGGCCGAAGATCAGCGCCAGCTCCCGCTCCCGTCCGACGATGGGCGGCTGATCCACACGAGCAGGGTACGACCGCACGTCACCCCGAACCGCAATGCCGCCGCGATGACAGGACCATCGGGTGGACGTTGACGCATGCCCGAAGGCTGGTAGACTGCGCGGACCGCACGGGCCCCACCGGGCGGATGGAGTGTTTTGGAGGCCAGCTTGGGCCAGTTCGATCGGCAGGATCGCCGGATGGTCGCCGTCGTCGTGACGTCGGACGGTCGCCGCGTGCACGTGCCCGTCGAGCCGAACCAGCTCTCCGACGTATCGCTCCTCGCGCTTCTTCGCTCGCTTCTTGGGCTTGATGGGCTTCTTGGGCTCATTACCGGCTCCCGGCGGGAGAACGGAGGGACGCGCAGGAACGGACGCTAAGGCGCCCGAACCACGCATCACCAACGGGACCCTCGCCGGGAAGGCGAGGGTCTTTTGTATGTCCGTCACGTAGAGGGCCAGCCATGACCACCAGGACCGATCGCTCGAAGCCGCCGGGCCCCGCCGGCACCGGGCGACGCAGTCACGTGCCCGGCGATGGCACGGCCCACGCGGCCGCCGTCGAGCGCGCCCGGAAGGCCATGCTCCACGAGGCGCGCGACCTCAAGCGCACGCGCATCGGTGCCGACGTCCTGTGCGAGGCCCTCCTCCGCCAGGGCGTCGATGTCTTCTTCAGCTACCCGGGCGGGGTCATCCTGCCGCTGTACGACGTCCTGGGCGATTATCCCGAGCTGCGCCACGTCCTGGTCCGCCATGAGCAGGGCGGCGCGCACGCCGCGGATGGATACGCCCGCGTGACCGGCACGGTCGGCGTGTGCATGGGAACCTCGGGGCCCGGCGCCACGAACCTCGTGACCGGCATCGGGACCGCGCTGCTCGACTCGGTGCCGATGGTCGCGATCACCGGCAACGTGCCCTCCGCGCTGATCGGCAAGGACGCGTTCCAGGAGATCGACATCAACGGCATCACGCTGCCGATGACCAAGCACAACTACCTGGTCCGCGACGCCGACGAGCTGCCGCGGGTCGTCGCCGAGGCGTTCCACATCGCGCGCACCGGACGGCCCGGCCCCGGTCCACATCGACATCACCAAGGACGCGCTCCAGCAGGAGACCCGCGCGGAGCACCCCACCGAGGCCGAGGTCATCGACGGGCTGCCCGGCTTCCGCCCGAACCTCGACGGCCACGGCCGGCAGCTCAAGACCGCCGCCACCGAGATCGCGAACGCCAAGCGCCCGGTGATCCTCGCCGGCCATGGCGTCCTCCACGCCGAGGCGTGGGACGATCTCAAGGCGTTCGCCGAGAAGACCTCGATCCCGGTCGCCTGGACGCTGCTCGGCATCGGCGCGATCGACGAGACCCACCCGCTTGCCTACGGCTTCATGGGCATGCACGGCTGGAAGCACGTCAACCGCGCCATCCAGAGCGCGGACCTGCTCATCGCCATCGGGATGCGCTTCGACGACCGGGTTACCGGCAACGTCCGGACCTACGCGCCGTATGCCCGGATCATCCACGTGGACATCGACCCGGCCGAGATCGGCAAGAACGTCGCGGTCGAGGTGCCGATCGTCGGCGACGCCGGGCGCGTCCTCCGGGCCCTGACCCCGATGGTCCCCGAGGTCGATCCGGCCGCGCGCGCGAGTACCTCGACCAGCTGGCCGACTGGAGCGCGACTCCGAGGCGTCGTCGTGGCACGGCTCCGGCGCCTGGCGCGACGGCGTCCTGTCCGCCGACTACGTCATCGAGCGGATCGGCGAGCTCACCGACCACCAGGCGACCTACGTCGCCGACGTCGGGCAGAACCAGATGTGGCTGGCGCGCTACACGGGCTTCCGCGAGCCGAACACGCACGTGAGCTCCGGCGGCCTCGGCACGATGGGCTTCTCGGTCCCGGCCGCGATGGGCGCGGCCCTGGGCCGGCCCGATCGGGAGACCTGGGCGATCACCGGCGACGGCGGCTTCCAGATGACGTTCCAGGAGCTGATGACCCTCGTCGCCGACGACATCCCGGTGAAGATCGCCCTGCTCGACAACAAGAAGCTCGGGATGATCCGCCAGTGGCAGGAGATCATCTACGCCGGCAACTACCACTCGGCGAACCTGCCCGGGCCCGGACTTCGCGAAGCTCGCCGACGCGTTCGGGATCCCGGCGTTCCGGGCCCGGACCCCGGCGAGGTCGACGATGCCATCCAGGCGGCGCAGGCGGTCGACGGGCCGGCGCTGATCTGGTTCGAGATCGCCGAGGAGCAGAACGTCTTCCCGATGATGCCGGCGGGCAAGGGCCTGTCCGACCTGATCGAGAAGTGGGGCGGGGCCGACGAATGAGCGGCGACCCGAGCTCGAACGGGCGGACGCCGGCGGACACGCCGCGGCGGCCGCCCGCCACCCCGGCACACACGGCGCCCCCGCCCCGCGCGCTGCCGGGCTCCGGCGAGACCCGCCGCCACGTGCTCGTGGCCTCGTCATGAACAAGCCGGGCGTCCTCAACCGCGTCGCGAGCCTGATGCGCGCCCGCAACTTCAACATCGACTCGCTCGCCGTCAGCAAGACCGACCGCGAGGACACCAGCCGGATGACGATCACCCTGCATGGGGACGACGTCGCCGTCGAGCAGGCCGCCAAGCAGCTCTACCGGCTGATCGACGTGCTGAAGGTCCAGGACGTCACCTCCGAACCGACGGTCGAGCACGAGCTCGCGTTCGTGAAGATCCGCGCCACCGATTCGAACCGCGACGAGGTCCTGCGCGCTGGTCGAGCTCTCGCGCGGCCGGGTCGTCGACCTGGCCGACGGCTCGATCATCGTGGAGGTGACCGGCACCGAGTCCGAGATCGACGCGTTCGTCGCGCTCGTGCGGACCTACGGCATCAAGGAGTTGGTCCGCACCGGCGCCGTCGTGATGGCGAGGGGTTCCGGGTCCATCGAGGAGGCGATCAAGCGATGACGGCGAAGATGTACTACGACAACGACGCGGACCCCGCTGCGCTGGCCGGGCAGACGGTCGCGATCATCGGCTACGGCAGCCAGGGCCATGCCCATGCCCTGAACCTGCACGAGAGCGGGCGTCGACGTCGTCGTCGGCCTGGCGCCGGGCTCCAAGAGCCGCGCGCTCGCCGAGGAGGCTGGCCTGCGAGTCGCTGGACGTCGCCGAGGCCGTGCAAGGCCGCCGACGTGATCATCATCCTCGTCCCGGACACGGCCCAGAAGGCCGTCTACGACGCCGAGATCGCGCCGAACCTGCGCCCCGGGCAGCTCGCTGATGTTCGCCCACGGCTTCAACCTGCGCTTCGGTCGGATCGACCCGCCGAAACGATCGACGTCGGGATGGTCGCGCCCAAGGGCCCGGGCCACCTGGTGCGCTCGGTGTACCAGGCGGGCGGCGGCGTCCCCGCCCTGTTCGCCGTCGAGCGCGACCCGTCCGTACTGTCTGTACACCTGGCGCATCGGCCCGCTGGTCCCGACCAGGTTCGAGAAGTCGTACCGCTCCTTGAGCTCCTGCCGCAGATGCGTGTTCTCGTCGACGAGCTGCTGACGCTCGGCCTGAATCAGCCGGTGGATCCTGACCGCCTGGGCGATCATGGACGCGACCACACCGACGAACTTTGCGGTGCGCGTGTAGTCGCGATCGGGCTTGAACCTCAAATCGATGCCGACCACGCCGACAGTTCGTCCTTCAACGACGACGGGGGCGGCGATGTAGGAAAGCTCCTGAGCGGGAAGCTCGGGGCGGTCGGCGGCGCGGTGCAAGAACCTGGGCTCCCGGCTGACACGCGGGACGACGACCGGCTTTCCGGTTTCCAGGACCTGACCGGTGATGCCCTCGCCGACGCGATACCGGATCCGCCGTCCTGGCGGAATGGCCCCGGCTGACGCCTCGACGTGGACGTCGCCGGACTGCTCGTCGAGCAGGACAACAGTGCTGCGGATCGCACCATGATGGCGCCCGAGGATCTCGAGCACGCGCTGCAGGCCTTCTTTCAGATCCAGCGTGGCGGAAAGCGCCTGACTTGCCTCGAGCAGCGTGGAAAGCTTACGCACCTCGCCAGCGTGGGCTTCAACCGGCTCCATCCAGTCTGCAACCATGCTCGGCGACATAGGGTCCCGGGAAAAAGAGAGTCGTCCACCCCCATAGCAAACCGAAGTCCACTCGAGGCGCGGGGATGAATGGCCGGAAATACAGGGGTTTCTGTGCGTGCGGTTGATTGGCTCAGAGTCCGCGTTCGCTCAGAACCGACAACGTTGTCGCCTTTACCGGCTCGATGAGACAAATCAGTAGGATCTATCCTGTTCCTTCTCTACAGATTTGTCTCGAGAAGCAATCGATCCGACAGAGTTGAAACAAGACCGCGAGCGGCCGTCAGGGGACGACGTGAAAGGCGAGGGTTTCGAGCGCGCGGCCGCGCTCGGCTGAAGCCTGCAACTCGAGTCGATAGGCGCCGTCGGGCAATGCGCCCAGCGGCAGGTCGAGGTACAGCTCCGCGGGTGACCCGCCAACGCCGACCGAGGGTTGGCTCACCAGCTCCCCACGCTCGTTGGTCAGCTGCGCGCTGACCCGGACGCCGGCGGGATAGACCGGGACGCGGATGAGCAGCCGCTCGGTGCGCCTGAAATCACGCACGACAACCGGCAGGGCCTGCGGGTCGTTGTCGGCCGACCCTCTTGCATCACGGGCCCTCCACACCTGGGGCGTGCCAATCACGACATCTGCAGTACCAGGACGGACGACCAGGTCGCGGACGTCGGAGTCGAGGATGTTGGCATTCGTGTCCTGAACGACCATCTGTACGCGGTAGCTCCCGGGTGTGAGCGCGAACCGAACGGTCCTGCGATCGTCGGACATCGAGGTGATGATCGGGTCCACCTCCTGTCCGGCAGGCACTTCTTCGCCCATCTCAAACACTTTGAAGGCGATGCGCGCAGGAATGCGAGGCCGGCCGCCCTCATTCGGTTGCCGCGGAGCCGGCTCCCAAAGTATCTGCACGTCATCCCCGTTTGCGCCCGGCAACATCCCGAACCAGGCACGAATGAGCGCACTCGGGCGAGACGTCAGCGCTGGCAGCGTCCTCGAGGGCGCCGGGCGGGCGGCCGCCACCGGGGGGGCGGCAGCGGTGACCAATAACTCTTCCGGGCTCGAAGCTCGACACCGGCGCGGCGCACGCTGACCTGGATGGGATGAAAGCGCCCGACGGCTGCCGAGGGTGACGGCTCGAAGGAGATCAGATAGTACCCGTTGACGTCGGCCATGACCTTGCCGATCACCCCATCGATACTCCCCGGCGCGTCAATCGGGTTCAGAAGGACGCGTCCGTCGGTTTCGACAGCGAGCGTTTGCAGCATGTCATGACCGCCGGCGTCGGTCGTGCTGGCGCCCGAGACGTCGAAGGCGCGTGGATCGATCGCATAGATTGAAACCCCGCCGCGATTGGCGGTGCGGACGACGGTGTCGAGCGACGGTGTCGCTTCATCGCCACGTCGGCGGGGTCCGCGCGTGAAGCCTTCTGAAATGAGAATCAGCGTCTTGCGGCCGGCCTTCAGGCCCCCGAGATGCGTGGCGAGTGCGTTGAGGCCCGAGAGGGCGATCTGCGCACGCACCGAGTCGATCCTTCTGGGATCGGAGGCGATGTAGGTGCGCTCGAACGCGTTTCGAGGCTCGTAGTCACCCTTGCGCGGCGTAAAACCAGCCAGTGCGGTCTGAATGACGCTCCGATCTTGCGTAGCCTGAATTCCGGGCAGCGAATCAAGCGGCCGCACGATGGCGACGAGATCGCGTGGATCGAGCGCCTTGTCGATCAGTTGCGCCAGCGCCGCCCGCGCGCGCGCGACTCCGGGCCCCGCCGAGACGTGGTACTCGTCCAGGTAGATGGCAATCAGACGGGTCCCGTGTCGGGGATGAAGCTGACGCTCTCAATCCGGCGCGGAGTGCCGTTCTCAACGACCTCGAAGTCTTCGGTTTTGAGATCGGTGACGGCCTTGCCGCGAGCATCGGCCGCGATGGCGTCGACGCGCGCGAGTGGCGGATCCGTGAACGCGAGCGGCGCGCGCACGCCCTGACCGCACAAGATGGCCGCGATCGCAAGCCCCGCCGTAGCCTTGGCGGAGGCGGGCAGGTCGCGCTTCCAGTACGTAGGCCCGACCTTCAGGTCGGGCGTCGCCGCACGCGTGATCATCACGAGCCTACTTTGAAGGCGACGATCTGCTTCGACTCGCCACCGTCGCCGGTCACCGTGATCTCCAGGCCGTAGTCGCCCGGCGGGAGGTTCGACAAGCCGAGATCGATCGTCGTCGGCGCCTGAGGTCCGGCGCCAGGCGCGACTGGCACGTCGGCCATCGACTGACCGGTGCGGTTCAGCAACCGGGCGACGACCTTCAGCGCGCTCGCGCTCGGCCCATAGGCAGGGACTCGAATGAGCAGACGCTCCGTCCGGCTGAACTCACGGGTTGCGGTCGGCACCGCCGTCAGGTCGGCTTTCAACCGTTGCACTTCCGCCGCGTTTCTCGCCCGAAATACCTCGGGCGTGCCGGTCACAACCTGGGGAACCGTCAAGTCGGGGACCGTGATCTCACGCACCTCGGAATCGAGCACGCCGGCGTCGGCACTTTCGGTCGAAAGCCGTAGCTGCACCTTGCCGGGCGGCACCTCGAATGTGACGCTTGATCCCGTAAGGGTGGCGCCAGGCGCCGCCGGAGCGGCGCCCTTGAATATCGCGCTGCCATCAGCGCCCACGGCGGTGACCGAGACGCGGGCGGGACGCTCCGATTCCCGAACCGCCTGGCCTGGCGGACGCGCCGCCGCTTCCCAGACGAGAGTAAGACGGGTCTTCCCGTTCTCACCGCGAGCGCTGCCAATCCACGTTCGCACCGCCCGGCTCCGCGGCACGGCGTTCGCGTCGATAGCCGCCTGGACGGCGCTCGGGGGAATCATCTTGACCGGCGAGTTGATGCGCGCCGCTTCGTCGGGCTTCAGCGCCCAGTAGCCGCGGCGATGCCGCACATCGACGTTCAAGCCCTTTCGCTTGATCTTGACGTCGATCTCATGAAACTTGCCATCCGGTGTTGCGACAGACGAGGTGTAACCGAGCAGGTAGTAGGCACTCGAGTCGACGACGACCTGCTTCAGCCCCGGGAGCATGTCGTTCGAGTTGATGATGGCGCGTCCGTCGGTGTTCTCGGCCAGCACCTGAAGCGTTTCAATGGATGCCCGCAGATACTGCCGGTCGGTGCCCAGGCCAACGTTGCGCTCGATGCTGAACTCCACCGCCGCCAAGCCGCGCGGGTCGAGCGGGTAAATTGTGACGTTGTGGCGATTGGCGAGGTCATAGAGCTCGCGGAGGTAGATCGCCATGTCGAAACCGCTGAACGCCTGCTCACGGAATGCCTGGTTCCCCGCGGCGCCCGGAGCAGACGGGTCGCCGGCCGTCGGATCGTCGCGAAACGGATTGCCGAACCCCGGCTGGCCGGCGATCGGGTCGCGCATCTGCGGAGGCAGCCGCTCGTTGAACCCTTCGCTTACGAAGACGAGCGCCTTGCGGCCTTCCTTGAGGCCGCCCATGCGGATGATGAACGCCTTGAGGGCGGCCATCGTGATTTCGTTCCGCATGCGCTCGATGGTTTCCGCAGAAACCTGGTACATCCAGCGCGCTTCCTGCATCGTTCAGCGGCCTGTAGTCGTACTTGCGCCCGACGAACTGCTGGACGCCCCCGACAACCGCGTCGTGGTTTCGTGTGTGACGGAGTCCGGAAATAGGATCGAGCGGCATCATCACGGCGACCATGTCGGACGGCCCGAGCTGGGTCTGCACCCACCGGCTGAGCGTCGGCCGAATGCTCACGCTGTTCTCGCGCGTCACATGGTAGTCGTCGAGAAACAGCCCGAACAGCCGCACATCGTCTCTCGCGGCCTCAGTCTCCTCGTCGGAGTCGGTGCGAATGGGCCGCGGCGGCTTATCGATCTGCGACAGCAAACCGCCATCGAGTGAGACGAGCTTGAAGGTTTCGATCTTCTGAGCTTTGCCGCCCTCGAGGACTTCGAAATCCTCGGGCTTCAAATCAGCGACGGGTTTGCCACTCTTGTCGGTAATGATGACGTCGACGCGAACGAAGTTGACGCCCGTCCGAAAGATGGGCCGCTGATCGGGCTGCCCCTGATCCTGGGGGTCCTGGGCCGTCTGCGCCTGCCCGGCCTGCTGCTGGGCCGTGCCTGAGCGCCCCAGGAGGCACGTCACAAGCACAAGGCCGAAGGCCAGGCGGATTGCGCGCATGGTCCTATATTAGCGCCAGGTGTAAGATTTCTGGCCGTGCCGATTGAAAATACGCTCGCCGACCGTTTGCCGCTCACGCTGCTTACTGACGAGGAGCAGCTCTTTCGCGACAGCGTATTTGCCTTTGCCGATCGTGAGGTGCGGCCGCTCGTCCGGCAGATGGACGAGCGGGCGGCGCTCGACAAGGGGCTGATTCCGAAGCTCTTCGATCTCGGGGTCATGGCAGTCGAGATTCCCGGGACCTACGGGGGCGCCGGAGCCTCGTTCATGCACTCGGTCCTGGCGGTCGAAGCGCTCTCGCGCGTGGATCCATCGGTTGGTGTCCTGGCAGATGTGCAGAACACCCTGGTCATCAACGCACTCTTGCGATGGGCGAGCGACGATCTCAAGCGCCGCTATCTGCCGAGGCTCGCCACCGACTCTCTTGGCGCCTACGCGCTTTCGGAAGCGGGTTCGGGGAGCGACGCCTTCGCGATGGCAACGCGGGCGACCGAACGCGACGGCGGATGGGTGCTCTCGGGACGCAAACTGTGGATCACGAACGCCAACGAGGCGGGCCTGTTCATTGTCTTTGCGAACGCCGATCCGAAAGCCGGCTATCGCGGCATTACGGCGTTCCTCGTCGAACGGGGCTTTCAGGGCTTCACGGTCGGCAAAAAGGAAGACAAGCTCGGCATCCGTGCCAGCAGCACCTGCGAGCTGCTGTTCGACGACTGCCACGTCCCGGCCGCCAATGTGCTCGGCGATGTCGGGAAGGGCTACAAGATCGCCATTGAAACGCTGAACGAAGGACGCATCGGTATCGGCGCCCAGATGGTTGGATTGGCGCAAGGCGCACTCGATCACGCAGTTGCAGCTTGCCGGTGGTGGTGCGCGGCAGCGGCTCGAACCACACGTCGTATCCGAGCACGCGCTTGTGGGCGGGCAGCCCGGCGCCCAGGCCCTCCATCTCGAAGCGCAGCAGGTCGCCGGCGTTCGCGATGCGGCGCGCCTTCAGCACGTCGGCATCGGGCACGACCACCGCGTGCAGGCGCTCGGTCGTCGGCTCGTCGGGCCGCGTCACGCCCATCACGCAGATTTCCTTGATGACCGGCGACTTCAGATAGTGCTTCTCGATCTCGTCCGGGTAGATGTTCTTGCCCGACGAGAGCACGATGATCTCTTTCTTCCGCCCGGTGATCGTGAGCCGGCCCTCGGCGTCGAGCCGGCCGAGGTCGCCGGTGAGGAACCAGCC
The DNA here is from genome assembly GCA_963728705.1 of uncultured Gemmatimonadales bacterium. GTDB lineage: Bacteria > Gemmatimonadota > Gemmatimonadetes > Gemmatimonadales > GWC2-71-9 > CAVVWJ01. The sequence goes on along the minus strand of CAVSLY010000024.1, from coordinate 3,532 downwards.
GTCGCGCATCACTTCGGCGGTCGCGTCGGGCCGGTTGTAGTAGCCCTGCATCACGATCGGGCCGCGGATCGCGATCTCGCCGTCGTCGGCGTCGCCCTCCGGCGGCAGCACCTTCAGCTCGTTGCCGGGCAGGATCTTCCCACCGTGTCGATGTGGGCCTCGTGCGGCTCGTTGATCGTGGCGGCGCCCGACGTCTCGGTGAGTCCGTAGGCCTGCAGGATGGTGAAGCCGAGGCCGTAGAGGTCCTTCCCGACGGCGGGATCGAACTTCGATCCGCCCGTGACCAGCAGGCGCATGTGGCCGCCGAGCACGCGGTGCACGCGCGCGAACACCGTGGGCCCGATGTTGATGCCCACGGTCGCGGAGCAGCAGATTCGCGCCGAGCAGCGCCCGGAACGCCTTCCGGCGCAGCCAGCCGCCCTTCTCCACCTCGCCGATGACCTTCTGGTGGATCAGGTAGAAGAACTGCGGCACGCAGGCGAAGATCGTGATCGCGCCGCTCGGCGAGCGCCTTGAGCAGGTCGGTCGTGTTCAGGGTTTCCAGGTACACGACGCGGGCGCCCACGGCGAAGGGCAACAGCAGGTTCGCCATCTGCGCGAGCGAGTGGAAGAGCGGCAGCACGCCGAGCACGGCGTCGTGCTCGGACACGTCCACGACGGCAAACGCCGACTCGCGCTCGCCGGCGAGGTTGCCGTGGGTGAGCACGACGCCCTTCGGATCGGCGGTCGTGCCCGACGTGTAGAGGATCACGGCCGCATCGTCCCGGCCGGCCGGACTGGGGGGCAGCGCGACGGCGGGCGCGCGCAGCATCGCGTCGACCGAGTCGCGCGCGTCGCCGCTGCGCCTCGTACATCGCGCACGAGCGGCAGTGCCGTGCCCGACAGGGCCTGCTCGGCCACCGGCAGCAGACGCGTGCCCGCCACGAGCAGCCGCGCGCCCGAGGCCGCGAGCACGGTCGTGACCTGGGCGGCCGAGTAGTTGGTGTCGAGCGGCACGGCCACGGCGCCGATGCGCAGCATCGCCAGATAGACGCCGCACCAGCGCGCGTCGTTGTCGGCCAGAATCGCGCAGCGATCGCCCGCGGCGATGCCGTGCACGGTGAGCCAGCCGGCGATCGACTCGGCCATGCCCTGCAGGCCCTTGTAGGTGACCTGCTCGAGGCCGGCGGCGCGCTGGACCTCGACGGCGACGTTCCCCGGAAAGCGGCTGGCGGCCGCGTCGAAGACTTCCCAGAAGTTGTGCACGCGGGGGAGATTGTAGGCCAGCCGGCCGCGGCCGCGCCGGGACTATCGGCGCGGACGCCGGCGCGGGCTTCGCGGCGGCGATGACCGCGAAGGCGCCCCGCCGCCAGGCCACGTCCACCGCGAAGCCGGCCTCGCGCAGCAGCGCCGTTTCGAGGTCCAGCGTGAAGTAGGTGTCCTCTCCCGACCAGGCGCGCAGGAACTTCGCCGCGCCCGTCGCGGCCGTGCGTCGCCGCCAGGTGCCGCCGCCACTCCTCGCGATCGCGCTTCTGGAGCCGCGGCGTCGGCATTCAGGACGCAGTCGGCGTCAACCAGCATCCCTCCGGGCCGGAGGGACGCGAAGGCGCGCGCGAACACGGCCCGCTTCGCCTCGGGCGAGGCCACGTGGTGCAGCGAGAACGAGGCCGTGATGACATCGCACGCGGGAATCGGCGCGGACTCGAAGTTGCCCACCACCGGCGTGAGCCTCGTCCCCAGGCGCCGCCTGGCCATGGCCAGCATCGCCGCGTCGCTGTCGATGCCGACGACGCGCACGCCGCGAAGGCGCTTCACGCAGCGCCCGGCCAGCGCGCCCGACCCGGTGCCGAGGTCCACGAGCAGGCGCGCCGGACGGTCGAGCGCGTCGAGCGCGCCGGCGGCCGCGTCGAGGATGTCGGCGTAGTGCGGGATGAACGTGAGGATCTGCTGGTCGTACTCGCTCGTCTTGATCCCGAGATGTTCGGCGACGCTCATGGCGACATTCTAGCCGCGGACTGGGGCTCGGGTCTGGGGGCTGGGGGCTGGGGCGGTGCCGACGTCAGCTGGCATCGCCGCGTTCCAACCGGCAATGCACGAAGCCCTGTCAGTGAGGTCGCAGCACTCACAGGCAGCGGGACAGCCAGACAGAGCCCCAGCCCCCAGCCCCTAGCCCCAGCCAGCCCCTAGTAATTCCACTGCACCTGCAAGCCACGCGGTTCGCGTCGCGCGTGAGGCCGAAGGGGAACGTGCTCGTGCGCGTGCGCCGGAAGGTGTGGGTGAACATGCCGGTCACCTCCACCTCGGCCCACTTCGCGAACTCCACGCCGGCATCCACCTCGTTCACCTCGAAGGCCGGGGCGTTCCGGGCGAACTTGCGCGCGCCGTCGAAGTAGTTCCAGCGCACGAACGGGAACCACGTGCCCACGTTGTTCTGGGTCCGGTAGTTCACCTGCACGTAGCCGCCGTGCAGTTTGCGGCGCCGATGGTGCGGAAGTCGTCGGAGAGCTGCGGGCCCTTCCCTACCGTCCACTCCGCCTCGATGCCCACCGGCTGCGGGTAGACGATCGCCGTGAACGCCACGCGCTCGTCGACCACGCCCGAGGCGGCCTGCGCGGGCGTGAACGGCGCGCCGCCAGACGCGACGGCCTGCGTGGGCACGACGAAGCGTCCGCGGTAGGCCTGGATGCCCAGCTCGTAGAACTGCCCGCCGCGGTCTTGAACGGATAGGCCGCGCGCACGAACCCGTGCGGATCGCCGTTCTGGTCGGACCGGTTCAGCCCCTGCCCCGAATAGAGTCCCGCCGAGAGCACGCCGTAGTCGCCCGAGCCCTTGAGCGCCACGGTGCCCAGCTCGCGGAACCGCTGCTGCGCCGTCGGCGACGCCCACATCAACGCGGCGCCCAGATCGCGTTCCCCTTCGACGGCGCTGTTGAGTGCGTCGGGGCGCTCCAGGGGCGCGCGATTCGAGCTCGACTGCAGGTTCACCCAGCCGAACGGCACCTTGGACTGCCCCACACGCACGCGGTAGGTCTTGCCCTGGTCGAGCCAGATGTCGCCGTAGAGGTCGCGCATCTGCAGCGCGAAGTCGGGCGAGCCCGGCGAGCCGTTGAAGTCGGTCTGCGCGTAGAGCGACAGGTGGTCGGCCACGTCGCCGCTGAAGACCAGGCGGCCGCGGCGCAGCACGAACGACTCGGCGGGATTCGACCGAGCGGTCGGCGGGCACCTCGAGCGCCGGCGCCCGACTGCGAGGCCACCTCGGCGTAGCGGAACTGCGAGTAGCCGCGCACGCTGATGCGCTCGTACCACTTGCCGGCCAAGCGCCTGGCGACGACCGGCGCCGGCGTGCCGGTGGTGGCCGCCCTCACCTCGGCAATCGCCTTGTCCTGCTCGGCGTCCTTAGGCGACGGGCCGGCGCCGGCGCGCGACGCAGGCGTCGCCGGCACGTCCGGCGCGTCGGCCACGAGGCGGAATCTCGTCGTCCTCCTGCGCGGTGATGGAGCCCTTGTCGCGCAGCACCTGAAGCAGGCGCAGCAGCGCCGGATCCGCCGGGGAAC
>CAVSLY010000023.1:0-68003 GCA_963728705.1 uncultured Gemmatimonadales bacterium | reverse complement strand
CATTCTTTCGGCCAGCTGATCCAGACCATACTCCCGGACCATTTCGTACATCCCGAAGCGGTGCGCTCTGCTCCGCTCTCCGCGCTCGATCACGAGGCTCTTGTCGATCAGCAGGGCGACGCCTTCGACGATATCTAGCTCCAGGTCTTCGGGGCGGATGGCCACCGCCTCCGCCCCCTCAAGGGTCCAACCCCCGGGAAACACTGCCAGCCGCCGGAACAGCGTCTGCTCCTCGGGCGTCAAGAGGTCGTAGCTCCAGGCGATGGTCGCGCGGATCGTCTGCTGCCGCTCCGGCAGGTCCCGCGCGCCGCCGGTCAGCGCGAGCGGACGCGCCATGAGTCGCGCCAGCAGCGCCGCCGGCGGGAGCATCTTCGACCATGCCGCCGCCAGTTCGATCGCCAGCGGCAGTCCGTCCAGCCGGCGGCAGATCGCGACCACGTCCGCCGCGTTCTCGGCGGTCAGGGCGAAGTCCGGGTCTCACCTCCGCCGCTCGCTCGACGAACAGCCGCACCGCCGCGACCTCGGCCAGTTGGTCGACCGGCGGCGAAGCCGGGCCTCCGGCGCGCGCTCGGGCAGGGCGAGCGGCGGAACGGCCGTTCGCGCTCGCCGCGCAGCCGCAGCCGCACGCGGCTCGTTGCCAGTACCTTCAATTGCGGGCACCGCCCCAGGAGATCGGCGACGAGCCGCGCGCCCGACAGCAGGTGCTCGACGTTGTCGAGGACGAGCAGGACGTTGCGCTCGCGCAGGTGCTCGGCGATCAGCTCCGGCAGCGGCTGCCCGGCCACCTCGCGGACGCCGAGCGCCTGGGCGACGGCGGAGGGGACGAGCGCGGCGTCCCGCAGCGGCGCCAGCTCGACCAGGACGACGCCGTCCGCGAAGTCGCCGGCCACGTGTTCCGCCACCGCCAGCGCCAGCCGAGTCTTGCCCACCCCGCCGGGCCCGGTCAGCGTCAGCAGCCGCACGCCGCGGGAGCGCAGCAGCTCGGCGAGCCGCGCCAGCTCCCCCTCCCGCCCGACCAGCGGCGTCGGCGGCAGCGGCAGGCGGACCGGACGGGCGGACGCTGCCCGCAGCGGCGGGAAATCGGCCGGCAGCGCGGGTGCGCCAATTGGTAGACCCGCTCCGGTTCGGGCAGGTCGCGCAACCGGTACTCGCCCAGGTCGACCAGCGTCGCGCCCTCGGGCAGGTGGTCGCCGGCCAACTGCGCACCGCCTGGGTGGCCAGCACCTGCCCGCCGTGCCCGGCCGCCAGCAGCCGCGCCAGCCGGTTCAGCCCCGGCTCCAGGTAGCGACCCTCCCGGGGCGCGGCCTCCGCCGCGTGCAGCGCCATCCGCACCCGCAGCGGTCCGACCTCGCCCCACGGCTCGGCGGCGAGCGCCCGTTGGGCGTCCAGCGCCGCGGCCAGGGCGGCGGCGGCGCCCGGAAAGGCGGCCTGGGCTGCGTCGCCGACCGCGTTGTAGAGCACGCCGCCGCGGGCTTCGACCGCCCGTCCGAGCAGGGCGAAGTGGCGCTCGGCGGCCTGCCGCATCGCGACGGGGTGGCTCTCCCAGCGCGCGGTGCTCCCCTCGATGTCGGTGAACAAGAAGGTCACCGTCCCGCTCGGCAGACGCGGCCGCTGCGCTCCGCGCGCCCGCTAACGAGCGTGACCGAGGGCGGAGGAACCCGGCGGGCAGCGTCCGCGAACGCGGCACGGTCGGCCGCGGACAGACCGAGCGCCTCGGCCAGCAGGCCGATCGTCTCGGCCCGCGGGGTGGTGCGCGCGCCCCGTTCCAGATCGCTCAGCCCGCGGACACTCAGCCCGGCACGTTCGGCCAGCGCCTCCTGGCTCAGCCCGGCCGCCAGCCGGTGCCGTCGCAGGAGTTGCCCGAAGCGAGCCGGCGGGTCCGCGGTGATTCCTCCCTTTTGCCCCATCGCGCCCACCCTGGTCCTGCAGCGGGCTGGCTCCGTTCCAATCTCGACCGGCTCAACATCCTAGCACACGACTCCACCGCCCGATCCGCCTTCTCTGTCCATCCGTCGGGCAGCAGAATCCGAGCAACGCGGGCTTGGCACAGGCCCTCGCGCGGGCCGCGCAGCCGGCCGCTCCAGCTGGTGCCCGATCCGACCGGACCTGTTCCGGCCCGGCCGGAGCGCGACGCCGGAACGAAATCCTCAGCCGATGCCGAGAACAACCGCCCGCGGCATGATCCAGGCAACACGAATCCCGAATTGGGCACGCCGCACACGGCCGCGACCTCGTTGGAGATTGACACCCTGGCGGCCGTCGCCTAGCATCCGCCACACCGAACCATTGGTCCGGCGAACCCAACGTCGGATCGCGGGCGCCGATCGCGTGATCGGGCCGCTGACCCCGGCATCATCGGGCAGGATCAGCATCAAGGAGGATGCGATGGCACGAGCAGACGAGCGGATCGCGGACCTGATCGAGGCGATGCAGCGCGGTCGCCTTTCCCGCCGCGAGTTTGGCCGACGGGCGGCGGCGCTCGGGTTGGGCGTACCGGCGGCACGGGCGCTTGGCCGCAGCCGGGCTCGGCGGCGGTGGCGCGCTCGCCACCCGGTCGGCGGTCGGGGCGCGGCGGGCGCAGGAGGGTACCGGCGGCATCGTCGGCGTCGCCAGCACCGGCGGCGACCCCGGCATCAGCGTCCCCTTCGTCACCGGCGCCGTCGCCAACAACTTCACCTTCTGGTGGACCTTCAGCCGCCTCGTCACCTACGACGACGCCGGCACCCCGATCCCCGACCTGGCCGACTCCTGGGCCTACAACGAGGCCGGCACCGAGCTCACCTTCCAGCTCAACCCCAACGCGAAATGGCACGACGGCCAGCCCGTCACCAGCGCCGACGTCCTCTGGACCTTCGACAAGATCAAGGACCCGACACCAAGACCGACCGCGCCTCCCGCCTCCAGGTCGGCGGCGAGTGGGCGACCTGGACCGCGCCCGACCCGCAGACGGTCGTCCTGACGGTCAAGGAGCCGTACGCCCCCTTCCTCTTCGCCCTCTCCGGCATCGGCATCGCCCCCAAGCACTTGCTGGAGAACTCGGCCGACCTCGCCACCGACCCCTTCAACCTCGCCCCGATCGGGTCCGGCCCGTTCAAGGTCGTCGAGTACATTCAGGACCAGTTCATCCGCTACGAGCGCTTCCCCGACTACCACCGCGGCCCGGCCGCCGCCGACGGGCATGAACGAGGTCTTCTTCGAGGACGCCCAGCCGGCCCTGGCGGCGATGGAGGCGGGCGAGATCGACGTCGTCTTCACCCCGCCCGAGTCGCAGCCGCCGTACGAGGACAACCCCGATTTCGTCCTCCACCGCTACGTCTACTACACCGCGATCACCCTCAGCTTCAACTTCAAGCACCCCTGGCTCCAGGACCTCAAGGTCCGCCAGGCCATCCGCTACGCGATCGACAAGGACCAGCCTGGCCGAGATCGTCACCAAGGGGCGCAACACCCGCGCCGACAACCAGTACGCCGACGGCGGCCCGCTCGACCGCTACAACGACTACTGCGCTCGGGCAGGACGAGTTCAGCGTCGAGAAGGCGAACGCCCTGCTCGACGAGGCCGGCTGGGTGATGGGCAGCGACGGCGTCCGCGAGAAGGACGGCGAGCGATTCTCCCTGCCGATGCTGACCTACTCCGGCTTCGAGGAGTACAAGAACGACCTGGAGATCCTCCAGCAGATGCTGGCCGAGGTCGGCATCGAGACCAAACCCGAGATCATCGACTACGACGCGCTCGACGCGCGCTGGAATGACCCGAACGACGACCCGCTGACGCGTCCCTTCGCGATCGAGGAGTACCCGCACCCGTTCGAGCAGGACCCCGACGTCTACGACGAGCTCCACTCGGCCAGCTTCCCGCCGAACGGCCGCAACTACAACTACATCAAGGACGACGAGATCGACCGCCTGATCGACGAGGGCCGGACGGGAAACCGACGACGAGAAGCGGATCGCCATCTACCACCAGCTCGACGCCCGCCGCAAAGAGGTCATCCCGGCGATCCCGCTCTACCTGGCCACCGACGGTTTGGTCTTCAGCCGCCAAGGTCCAGGGCGTCCCGGACGACACGCCGAGCTCCCGCTGGTTCCTCCGCTGCTGCGCCAACAAGATGTACAAGACGGAGTAGACGGAGTCGAGCAGTCGAGCAGTCGAGGAGCAGACCCAAGGGTCGGGGAGTCGAGAGAGGACGATCGGCGTCGCGCTCCTCCTCGACTCCTCGACTTCCCGACTCCTCGACTCGCTCTCGGTGAGCGCCGATGATCGCCTTCATCATCCGCCGCCTGTTCTGGATGGTGCCGATCCTCCTCGGGGTCTCGGTCATCACGTTCGCGATGCTCAAGAACGTGCCGGGCGACCCGGTCTCCAGGCAGCTGGGCGGCGGGGCGGGGCGGCAACGTCGTCACCGCAGGCCGACCGGGAGCGCCTCGCCGAGCAGTACGGGCTGAACAAGCCGGTCTACGTCCAGTACTGGGACTGGCTGCAAGACGTCGCGCGCGGCAACCTCGGCTACTCCTTCGAGTCGCAACCTGCCGGTCACGCGACCTGATCCTGGAGAAGCTGCCGAACACGCTGAAGCTCTCGGTCGTCTCGCTCGTCCTGACCCTGCTGATCGCGCTGCCGCTCGGCATCATCTCGGCGGTCAAGCAGAACACGACCGTCGACTACCGCCTGACCCTCTTCTCGTTCGTCGGCATCTCGATCCCCTCCTTCTGGCTGGCGCTGATGATCCTCTACTACTTCGGCGTCGTGCTCGGCTGGCTGCCGACCCGCGGGATGCGCCCGCTCACGATCGAGCCGGGCTTCTGGAATCAGGTGCCGCCACGCTCAGCACTACGTCCTGCCGGTCATCGCCGTCACCCTGATCGGGCTGTCCGGCTACGTCCGCTTCCAGCGGGCGGCGATGATCGAGGTGCTGGGCCAGGACTTCATCCGGACGGCGCGGGCCAAGGGCGTGCCGGAGCGCGCTGGTCATCTTCAAGCACGCCTGGCGCAACGCCCTGATCCCGATCGTCACCCTGCTCGGCTACGTCCTGGTCATCCTGGTCGAAGGCTCGATCGTCGTCGAGACCGTCTTCACCTGGCCGGGGATGGGGTTGATGGCCGTCGACGCCCTGACGAACAAGGACTACCCGATCGTGATGGGCGTCGTCCTGCTCTCCTCGCTGATGATCGTCCTCGGCACCCTCCTCTCCGACATCCTCTACGCGGTCGTCGACCCGCGGGTGCGGTACGACTGACGAGTCGAGGAGTCGAGGAGTCGAGGAGTGAGGTTGATTACGAGTCAGTCGAGGCGACGACGGCCCCCGGAACTGCCGATGCCGGGCGCTCCGGGCACCCTTCGGGCAAGACGGCGATGTCGCCGGGAGGAGTCGAGGAGTCCGATCGCGCTACTCCTCGACTCCTCGACTCCTCGACTCCTCGACTCGTCCGTGATACGCGGCGAGCGGGTCGATCTGCGGGCGGTCGAGCGGGCGGACGCGGCGACGCTGCACGGCTGGCTGAACGACCCGGCGGTGATGCGCGGCTGGGGCACCTCGGCGGCGGCGATCTCGCGGGCCGAGGTCGAGCGACAGCTCGAGGGGTGGCTGGCCGAGGAGACGGCGCTCGGGCGGCCGACGGCCCTCGTCGTCGAGACACCGGAGGGGGAGACGGTCGGGCTCGTCGTCCTCCGCGGCGAGCGGCCGGAGGCGCGGTCGGTCGAGTTGTCCCTGCTGATCGGCGAGACGGAGCGCTGGGGCGAGGGGCTCGGCACCGACGCGGTCCAGACCGTGCTCGACGCCTGCTTCGGCGGTTGGAACCTGCACCGCGTCTGGCTGCGCAGCGAGGCCTGGAACGTGCGCGCCCACCGTCTCTACATCCGGTGCGGATTCACCCAGGAGGGAACGCTGCGCCAGGCCGCCTTCCTCGACGGTCGCTACGAGGACGTCTTCGTCTTCGGCCTCCTGGCGGAGGAGTGGGTGGCCGCCGGCGGCTGATCCGGCGGCAATGTCGGGTCTGGACGATTGGCCCGAGGGCACGATCGTCCGGGCAGCGACCTCGTCGGTCGTTGCGGGACACGTGCCGAAGGGATCGCCACCGATGGGTGAAGATCATGTCGCGCAAGACCCGGCGGAGCGGTTCGACGTCGTCCGCGCCGATGGGGCGCCGACCGGTCGGACGAAGCCTCGCGCCGCCGTCCACCGCGACGGCGATTGGCACCGCTCCGTCCACGTCTGGGTCTACGGTCGAGACGAGACCGGGACGCCGTTCCTGCTGTTTCAGCGGCGCGGGCTCGGCAAGGACACCTGGCCGGGCCGCCTCGACGCGACGGTCGGCGGGCACCTGCGGGCGGGCGAAACGGTCGACGAGGCGCTGCGCGAGGTCGAGGAGGAGATCGGCGTCGCCGCGGCGCCCGACTCGCTGCGCCGGCTGGGAACCCGGATTTCGGTCAGCGAAGAAGAGGGCGAATTCTTCGATCGTGAGTTGCAGGAGGTCTTTCTCCTGCGGGACGAGCGACCACTGACCGCCTACCGTCCCAACCTGGCCGAGCTGGCCGCCCTCGTTCGCTTCTCGCTGCCGGAATTGCTCATCTTTCTCGGCGGCGAGACGGGGGAAATCACCGGCGTCGCCATCGCTCCGGGAGCCGAGCGGGCGAGCCGCGTAACAACGGAGCCTCTGTGCGCAGCACACCCCTGCTTCGTCTCGCCTTGCTGCTGGCGCTGCCCCTGGCACCCGTGCGAGCGCAACAGCCCAATCCGCTCGGCGGCACGCAGGCAGACACCGCGAAGACTCAACGCCAGCCGAACGCCGGGAACGACTCGAGCCGAGGAGCGGCCGCCGGACACCGGGCGCCTGCCGGGTTCGAAGGCGTGGACTCGGTAGAGTACCAACTCGCTCCGAGCAGCCGCCTTGAGGTCAAGACCGGCAAGGCCGGACTGTTCGGGTTCGCCGGCCACACCCATGTGATCCGGGCGCGCGCCTTCAGCGGAAACGTCGTGTACTATCCGCACGCCGCCGCCCGATCCCACCTCCAGATCACCATCCAGGCCGACAGCCTGGAGGTGCCCGCGCACCCCGGACACGGCCGAGATCCGCAAGGTGACCGAGGCCATGCGCACGGAGACTCTGCAGGTCGACCGGTACCACGAGATCCGGCTGGTCTCGAAGGAACTGACGCCGACCGCGCACGGGTTCCACCTGATCGGCGCACTCACGCTGGTGGGTCAGACCCGGGACGTGCCGATCGACGTGAGCGTCGAGGCGGGAGTTGATACGTTGCGCGCGACGGCCACGTTTGCGATCAAGCAGACGGACTTCGGCATCAAGCCCTAGAGCGGGGGGCCGGCTGGAACCGTGAAGGTCGCGGATCGGTGACGTTCAACATCGAGGCCGTCGCCGTCCGGGCCTCGGTACGGCCGGCCGGCGCGACACAACGGATCTCGCCCCAGGGCCGGACGGGGCGAGGTCGCTACACCCGCGCCGAATCCCCGAGGCCCGTATGCCGAGAACCGCCGTTGCCGCCGAGGTCGTGGATTGGCCTGCGCTGTCGTACGTGGAGTGGAAGGACACTCTCGCCACGCTGCACCTGTGGACCCAGATCGTCGGAAAAATCCGGCTGGCGCAGTCCCCCTGGACCAATCATTCCTGGCACGTTCCGCTCTACGTCACCGCGCGGGGTTTCGCGACCTCGCCGATTCCCTACGGCACGCGCACGTTCAAGCTGACGTTCGATTTCGTCGATCAGCGGCTCAGGATCGACGCTGGCGAACGTGACGGAGCTGAGATCGCGCTCGTGCCGCGCTCCGTCGCCGATTTCTATCACGAGTTGTTCGCACGGCTGACCGGGCTCGGCATCGAGATCCGCATCAGGACGTTACCGTGCAAGATCCCCGACGCGATTCCGTTCGAGCATGACCACGAGCATGCCAGCTACAATGGCGAGCAGGCGACCCGATTCTGGCGCGCTTTGGTGCAGGCCGATCGGGTGTTCAAGGGGTTCCGCGCAGGGTTTATCGGGAAGGCCAGCCCGGTGCACTTCTTCTGGGGCAGCTTCGACCTCGCGGTCACCCGGTTCTCGGGCCGGCGCGCCCCGGCCCATCCGGGTGGCGTGCCCAACCTGCCGGACTGGGTCGCGCGCGAGGCGTATTCGCACGAGGTGAGCAGCTGCGGGTTCTGGCCAGGCGGTGAGGCGCTGCCGGAGGCCGTGTTCTACTCGTACGCGTACCCCGAGCCCGCAAACTTCAGGGGCGCGACAGTCCGGCCGGCGGCAGCACACTACACCTCCGCACTAGGCGAGTTCGTTCTGCAGTACGAAGAGGTGCGGCGAGCGCCGGACCGGGATGCGGCGCTCCTCGACTTCCTTCAGAGCAGCTATGAGGCGGCCGCGGACCTTGGCGGCTGGGACCGGGCGGCGCTCGAGTCGGATTTCGAGCTCGGCTCTCGGTAGCTCAGGCACTGATAGCCGAGCACTGCTCGTACCGAATGCACCACCGGCCGCTCGAACGGTCGCAGACCGTGGCGCAGCGATGGTCATCCACGAATACCTGGCCACGAAATGTCCCGGTGCCCTGCCACCGATGACGTACCAGTGCCCCACCGTCGCCTAACATGACCACAGTCGTCTCCGCGTGGGTGCCGCCCGTGAGTCCGTATGTGGGGTCACCGACGACCTGCAGGATAGCCGCGCGGTCCAGGATCGCGCCGTTCGGCGCGACGTCCACATAGTCCTCGGACATCATCTGCGCGATAGCGGCCGCGTCCTTTGCGAACCACGCCGCATGCCATGCCGCCATCAGCGTTTTTAGTTCGTCTCGCATACGCTACCCGTGATAAGAGATGTCGAGCTGGCTACTCCTTCAGCGCTTCCATCAGTCCATCCCGATGGCCAAACCAGAGGAACTGAAGCCAGGTCTTCGCCGGGTCGTATCGGCGCACGATCCGGGCGGTGCGTAGGTTGTCGCCATCCTCCTCCGGATTCCGGTCGTCTACCACGAAGGCGTTGGCAACGAACTTCTTCACCGCGCGCTTCACCGAGCCGAGCACGCCACCGCCGTCACTGGTGGGCCTGACCGAGACGTCGTGGTAGCGGGGCGTCACCGTCGTGAGGGCCCGCCCGCCGCTTACCGTCTGTCGGAAGTCGATCCCTTCCACCCAGCCCTCCCCGAAGTCGAAGGACTCGTTCTCCGACAGGAAGCGGTTGAAGGCGGTCGCCGACATCCGTCCGAGCCTGCCGGAGAGCTGGTACCGGAAGTCCGGTGCGTCGAGCGGCACCGAGGCCGCCATGGTCAGCAACCCCTCGTTCAGGAGCCGCGCGCGAGCCTCGATCCTGAGCGGCTTGCCCCGGGGCGGCAGATGGAGATTGAGAACCGTTGCCCGCACCGCGTCGAAGCTGACCCGTCCGGGCCGCTCGGTCTCGGGCTCGCGCTCGCGATAGACGATCGAGCCATCGGAGACGAGGAGACTGTCGAGGCGGAACGTGGGGTCGGCACCGGCTGCCACCTGCTGCGGGCTCCGGTGGCGCCGGGGACGGCCCGGGGGATGCGCTTGTCGGTCAGCACGTCGAGCCGGGCGCCTTCGAGCTCGAGGGCGCGGGCCCCGATGTCGCCGGTGGCGAGGAAAGCGCGCCAGGCGACGCCCCGCGCCCGCAGGCTGTCCAGCTCGAAGCGGATCCGGTCCCGGCGCACCCGCACACGACGCACCCACTGGTCCTCGGGGATGGAAGGCTCGTGCCTGGCGCCGGCCAGCCGCAGCGTGGAGTCGGTGAGGTCCGCCTCCGCGCCGGCGATCGCGATCTCGGTCAGCGTGCCGGAGCGCAGGACCAGCCCTGTCGCGGTCAGGCGCGCCCGGCTGGCCGACAGAGTCCGCCGCTCGCGAGGGTTGGCCGTGGGCTCGAACACCAGCTCCTTCGCCTCGAACCGGGCGTGCTCGAGAATGATGGATGTCTCGCCGCGCTTACCCGGCCGCTTGAGCGTGAGGCTCAAGGCGGGAAAGGAGATGTCGGCCACCTCGAACAAGGAGAGTCCGAGCGGACGGGCCAGCTCCTCCAGCTGGGCCGCCGGGGCCGCCGAGTCCGGGTTGGTCCGGCCCTCGTCCTCCGCACGAGCCGCGAGCGCGATGCCCACGACCACCCGGCCGCACCCCAGTTCGCGGGCGGCGAACGACCGCCGGAAAACGAGCCGCACGACGTCGAGCCCGGACACGCGGCATCCGCGCGCCCGACCACGCCAGCGCCGGCAGCGGCGACTTCCGACGGCGGTTCCTGACAGAATCGGTCGACACGATCGCGGAGTCGAACGAGATGGATCCGGCCAGCGGAAGGAACGAGAGGTCGCCCAGCGCAAGGTGGTAGGTGCTGTCGGTCCGGCGGGCAATCTCTCCGACCGCCCACCGGCCCAGGCGGTCTTCCACCGCGCGATCCCACCAGCGGAACGCCAGCGCGACCAGGAGCAGGACGAGTGCGACGGCGCCGAGCACCACGATGGGCCGGGCCGGGCGCTTCGGCTTGGTCGTATCGGGCATAGGCGTCGAAGCTGGGGTCGCTAGATCGGGTGATCCGCGCTGAGGCGCTGCAGCGCCGCCACATCGGTCAGGTCGAGCCGCAGCGGCGTGATCGAGACCAGCCCGCGCTCCATGGCCCAGCGGTCGGTCCCCTCCTCCACCTCCTCGAGCGGAGCCACCGTGAGCCAGAAGTGCTCCCGGCCCATCGGGTCACGCCCGGGGACCACCCGGCCATCGTAGTGCCGTACGGACTGCCGGGCCCAGCAGAGGCCCTTGGGATCGGGCCATAGATAGACATTGACCAGGCTGAGCCAGCGCTCAGGAATCAGCAGCTCCAGCACCCGCTTCACCCAGGGACGCAGGCGGGTGAAATCCGGTTCGCCGCCCCCGGTCGGGGTTCTGAAGGCGATACCCCGCAGGCCCAGCAGGGCGGCCTGTTTCGCGGCCGCGAGGGTGCCGGAGTGCCACATCGCATTGCCCAGGTTGGGGCCGAGGTTGATGCCGGAAAGGACCAGGTCGACCGGCTCCCATCCGTACGCGCCGAGCGCGACGCAATCGGCGGGTGTACCGTTGACCCGGTAGGCCTCGAAGTCCGCGATGGGGGTGCGGCGGGGCGTGAGCGGCCGGGAGTGGGTGATGGCGTGCCCCATGGACGACTGTTCGACGTCCGGCGCGTACAGGCGCACGTCGGCGAAGTCCCGCGCCACTTTGGCAAGGGCGAGGAGACCGGGGCTGTAGATGCCGTCATCGTTGGCGATGAGAATGCGCATGGCACGTCGCAGGCGAGCGGTGAGCGTGGCAAAGGAGTAAGATGAACGTCAGCGAGGTCGATGTACAGTTCACATAGTCGAATGAGGCGTCCGTGCGAGTTACGCTGGTGCACAACCCCGCGGCGGGGGACGAGCAGCACGACAGCGACGAGATCTGCTCGAAGAGTTGGTGTCGGCGGGCTACGACGCCCGGCTGGTCACCGGCAAGAGGAAGCTTGAGAAGAAGCTCGAAGAGGTGCTGGAGGATCCTGGCGAACTGGTGGTGGTCGCGTCCGGGGACGGAGGGGTCCGGCGCGTCGCGCTGGCCCTCGCGGGGCGGGGTATCCCGATGGCCATTCTCCCAACCGGCACCGCAAATAACGTTTTCAATCGTCCAGCGTCTCCGGGGCGGTGTCAGCGAGCTCATCGCGGGCTGGCGGCGGGCCAATCGCCGGATCCTCAGGATCGGAACGGTTTCGGCCGGCGGCGGGTTTCCATGCGGTTCGTCGAGTCGACGGGCGTCGGCCTGTTCGCCGAGCTCGTCACCCGCGGGGGCGAAGAGGGCGCAGGACAACTCCGCCGGCCTCGCGGGGAATCCGATCGATCGTCTGTCGGGCTGTTCCCAGCGCATCGTCTCGGCGCAGGCTCCTGAGTACCGCCGGGTGGTGCTCGACGGGACCGACCACTCGGCCGAGTACCTGATGGTCGAGGCGATGAACATCCCGCTCGCCGGTCCCAACGTCCAACTCGCTCCCGGCGCCGACCTCGGCGATGGCCAGCTCGACCTGGTCACGGTCTCCGAGCGTGAACGGAAGCTGGTCCCAGAGTACCTGCGCGCTCGGCTGGCGGGAGAGGCAGCGCCACTGGCGCTCCCGATCCGTCGCTGCCGACGCATCCAGCTCGGGGCCGCTCCTGACGAGCTGCACGTGGAGGACGACGACGCCTGGGAGGCCGAAGAGGCCGGAGCCAGCACCTGCGGAAGCAAACCGCCTCCGGGTGAGGTGACGATCGGGCTGGAAGGGAAGAGTGTCGAGGTCTTGGTGCCCCGCTCGTAGGAATCAAGAACCGGTGCTACCGGCTTCGTAGCACCCTTGGATCACCGATCTACATATGGCACCTGGTCCTTGGGGGTGGCATTGGGGGTCATTCGCCGCTCAGCAATGACGAACTGGTCGGATCGGCAATGGTTCGGCAATGGTAAGGGTTCACTAGACGCACTCGTGCGAACGTGCATTGACTTGCGAGAGTCGCTCGGGATCAAGGGAAGCGGGGAGACATGGTGCCGAAAACGGTGGACCCGGAAGACGTGGAGCTGCTCAAACTGATCGCCGACGGGACGACGCACTTCCGGCCGGTCCAGGATGAGCCCAGTGACTCACCGAGATGGGTGGGGCAAGTGGAGCGGCTGCGTCGGCTGCGCAGCGACGGGCTGATCCGGATGCCGGAGCCCGAGACGTACGAGGATCGGCCGGGCTATGCGGCCGGTGCCGGCCCGTGCGAGCTGACGGCTGACGGTCGGGACCTGTTGGGCAGGCTCGAGCCGCAGTCGTAGGTACAGTTTAGGTGCACTGGGGAGGTCTGAAGTGAGCTAGACTCAATGAGTGCGGTGGGACTCGAACCACGACCTAGGGAGCTCGGCGCGATACACCTTCTCAAGGACGCAACCGCCTCACACTCGCGCCACCTGTGGTTCGGGGACGAAGACCTCTAGCGCGCCGGGATGGATCCGAAAGGTGGCAGGGGTTTGCCCGCCAATCTCCCCATCCAGGTCAACGTCGTGCGGCAGGCGGGTGCGAATCTCGAACTCGGTGGCTCTGATCGCTTCCACGCTTTCCTTTTCACCCTGGCGGCCCCGTATGAGCGCGGGCGCGAGTAAGAGCAGCTCCCACCAGTGGCGAATCTCGAGCGAGTACAGATCCAGTTGGGCGTCGTCTATCCTGGCATCTTCGGCCACCGGCAGCGCCTTCCCGTAATAACGCCCGTTGCCGACGACGATCTGGACTGTGCGCGAGCGGCGCGTCCCGCCTGCCCAAGAAATCTCGGCATGAAACGGGCGAATCCGGCGGATAATCCGAAGCGCGGTCAGCGCGTAAGCAATCGGTCCCCAACGACGCTTACTCTCGGCCGACAACTCCTCGGTGATGCGCACGCTGAGTCCCAGGCTGGCGGTGGTGAAGAAATACCGGCCGTTCATCCAGCCGAGGTCTATCCGTCGCCGATGGCCGACCGCGATCACCTGGCACGCCTGGCCTAGATCGGTCGGGATGCCGAGGGTCCGCGCCAGGTTGTTGGCCGTACCGAGCGGGAGAATGCCGAGTGGGTGTCCGCTCTCTACCAGGCCCTGCAGCGCCAGGTGCAGGGTGCCGTCTCCGCCGCCGACCACGACCCGGTCCACCCCATCACGATGGCGCAGTACCTGTGCGCGAACCTCGGAGGGCGCTTCGGTGATCTCGACCAGTGGGTCAAGTCCGAGCGCCGTGAGCCGCGAGACAATCTCCTCGCGGCTCTCGGTCCCCTGGCGTGCGCCCGGATTCAAGAGAAGCAAAGTTCGGCTCACGGCTCAGCTCTGCGAACTCGGGACGACACATTAGGCCGTCCCCCCGGGCAGAGGCGGTGAGTCATATCACTCACAAGGGTCAGGCGGTCACGGAAGGAGACCAAGAAAAGCGTTGGCAGCCCCCGGGATCCTGCCGCCCCTCCGGATCCAGCGACACCACCTCTCCGTCGAGAATCGCCTCCTTGACCCGAAGATCCTCCCGGATCCAATAGCCACAGCGCTTGAACTGCTTGAGGACGTTGCCGCGCTTAGATCGGAAGTGGCACCCCGGGCCGCTCAGGTAGAGCAATGTCCGGGCGCTCATTCCCTCCGGGCGAGCCTCGCAAGCGCCTCGCGCGCTTCGCTGGCGTATGGCTGCAGCTCGGGATCCGGCCGGCGCCACGCCTCCGTCACGAATCGGTAGCTCTCGATCGCCTTCTCTCGCTCGCCGAGCCGCTCAGCGACGCGACCGCGCTCCAGCGTCGCCAGAACAAACCACGGATCGGGGCCGCTTGTCCCCGCCCCCCAGCGCCACCGCTCCAGTAAGTCGCCCGCCCGGCGGTCATCACCTCTTGCAGCGAGGAGGCGTGCGAGCGTGAGATTCAGGTGGAAGCAATCGGAAGAGAAGTCGGCCAGGCACAGCGTGTCGGGTATCGCTTCCAGGCGCTCAACCGCCCCGGCGGAATCGCCGCGGGCGAGCGCGGCATAGGCGGTGGCCGTGGCGCCGAGCAGCCGGGCTCGAAGGATGATGAGCGGAGGGTTGGGCTGGCGGGCCTCCTCTGCAGCCCGGGCGGCGAACCGCGTAAGCGACGCGGTATCGCCACGGGCCAGCCACCAGGGAAGGCCGCGAAGGTGGCGCGGGGTCCACCAAGTTCCCCACGGGGCGCTCGGCTCGAGCGCGCGCGCGAAGACGGGGCGGGCTATGGAGTCCGGAACTGCCCCAAGCAGGGCCAGAGGGAGGAATGGGTCACCGATCAGGCTCCATTGCGAAGCGGCGGGATCGAGCAGCAGGCGGCGGTCGGTCTCGTAGGCCTCGCGGAGGTGGCCCCGGTTGGCGACTGCGGTGGCTAGATACTGTGGCCACATCAGCGAATCGTTCACCCAGCCCGCGTCTCCACCCAAGCTCCGATGTGGGTCGCCTAGTTTGCGGAGCAGCCGGACCTGGGTTTCCGCTGAGTCGGTGGTGAAGAAGCCGAGAATGTCGAAGGCAGCGCGCCAGATGGCGCTGACCGGGGCGCTGGCGACCAGCTGGGCCGTGTCCGCCGCGCCGGACTGGCTGGGATTCAGCGCCATGAGCGCCAGCCGCATGTGCGAGGTGGTACCGGGGTCTGGATACAGACTCACGTAAGCGGAGGCAAATCGCCGGCCGAGCTCGGGGCGGCCCAGCCGGATGGCCAAGTCCACCATGTGCTCGTAGGCCGGCGCGAATCCCGAATCCAGCGCGATCGACCGGCTGAAAATCTCGAAGGTCGTGGCGGGCGGGGTGCCGATCGGAAACGCGTTATGCATGCGAGTCTCGCCCAGTGCGTACCAGACCTCCGGGTCATAGGGATAGCGACGCACCGCCTCCTCGAGCGCGGCCAGAGAGCGAAAGCTGAAGCCGACGTAAGCATTCGGATCCGTTGCCGCTTGGGCCGCGAAGCTGAACGAGTCGGAGACGATCAGCAGGCTTTCTCGCGGGGACACCCCATGATTGTACAGCGTCGAGCGCCTGGCGTATTCCTCGCCGGGCAGATACGCTCCCGCCGTCGGCGGGTGCCAGGTCAGAACCTTTTTCATCCGGCTCAACGCGACGGCGAAGGTGCTGTCGGCGGCGATTGCCTGATCGTATCGAGCCAGGGCGGAGTCCCATAACCCCCGCCGATAGAACTGCTCGCCTTGCAGGAAGGCCTTCAGTGCCGGCAGCGATCTCGATCCCATCGATTCCTGTCGCCCCGACCCAGCCGACCAACTCCGCCCCAGGGCTTGAAGGATCCGGATTCCCAGCGAATCCGCCAGCTCGCCGATCCTCGCGGACTCGCCCGATACCTCGACTTCTCTCTGGCCCGTCCCACTGATGGCGTCCAGCACGCCGGCGCGGAGTGTGACCGAGTCTCGCCCTTTGGGCACCACGCTGCCGAACACGACCAGCCCCGCCCCCGTGCGGCCACCGAGGGCCTCCGCCGAGGCTCGGTCCGCGCGGCCCTCCCACCGCCGCAGGGCGACCGTCGGGGAGACGGTCCGGAGCGGGCCGGCGCCGTCGAGGGTGCGGGAGAGGATGTCGCCCAGCCCCTCGCGCCAGAGCTGCAGCGAGGGATCGAGCACGTCGAAGGGGGCAATGGCGAGGAGGTTTCGATCGAGCGTGACTTCAGGCGCGCGAGGGAAACCGCGATACAGGCCCAGCAGGACGGCGACCGCGACGAGTGCGCCGGACGCGGCCAGGAGGAAGCGCCGCCGGAGGGTCGGACGGCGGGCCGACTGTGTCGGCTCCGTCGGCACGGATGGCTGGGCACCGACGGTGGCTTGGAGGGCCTGAGAGAATTGCGATGCGTCGACGAAGCGGTCCGCTGGCGAGCGGGCCAACGCCTTTACGACGACCTCCTCGACCGACGGGGGCACGTCGCGAAGGGTACGCAGGCGCGGCACCGGCTCGCTCATACGGCGGGCGATGATCGCCTGCGCCGTGCGACCGCTGAACGGCGGATCGCCAGCGAGCATCTCGTAGAGGACGCAGCCCAGGGAATAGATGTCGCTTCGGCCATCGAGCCGCCGGTCGGCGCTTGCCTGCTCCGGGCTCATGTACAACGGGGTGCCGAACGTGATGCCGGTCTCGGTCAGCCGCCCGCCGCCGGCCGCGTCGAGCGCCCGGGCGACGCCGAAGTCCGCGAGGACACAGTGATCCCCCGAGAGCAGGATGTTCTCCGGCTTGACGTCTCGGTGGACAATGCCCTGCCCGTGGGCATAGCCGAGGGCATCGGCGACTTGAAGCGCGATTCGGACAGCATCTCGCAGCGGGAGCTGCGGCTCGCGGGCGAGCCGCTGCCGGAGCGACTCGCCCGCGACATACGGCATCGTGAACCAGAGGGACTTCGAGTTGCTGCCGCGCGGCTTCGCTGTCCCGCTATCGAAGACCGGCAGGATGTGGGGATGCTGGAGGCGGGCGGCGACCTTGATCTCCTGCACAAAGCGCTCGGGACCGAGCGCATGGGCCAGCTCCTGGTGCAGGACCTTGAGGGCGACGGGCCGATCGTGCCGGAGATCGCGCGCCAGGTAGACCGTACCCATGCCGCCCCGACCAAGCTCGCGCTCGAACAGGTAACGATCGCGGAGAGCATCGGCAACAGGCGAGTTGACTTCGGTCACGGAATTGCCCGATATGGGAGTCTGGAATGTGTCGGAAGCTATCACGAATT
This sequence comes from uncultured Gemmatimonadales bacterium, assembly GCA_963728705.1. Classification (GTDB taxonomy): domain Bacteria; phylum Gemmatimonadota; class Gemmatimonadetes; order Gemmatimonadales; family GWC2-71-9; genus CAVVWJ01. The sequence continues at coordinate 50,849 of CAVSLY010000023.1, read as the reverse complement.
GCCAACATATCGTGTCGGAGCGCCGGTGATGGAAATATGCGGCGAGTCGGCACCGTTCAGCTCTGGTGACTGCCTGAGGGACGCCGGCGCGACCGCGGCAGGCCCATGGATGACCGGTGGCTCGACTCCCTCGCTGGGGGGCCGAGCAGGTCTGCGAGCATGGCGGCGAGTCGGTCGCGGAACACCGGCTTCGCGACGCAGGGGAGACCACCAAAACCTGGTACGGGACGCTGCACGGCGGCATCGCCGGGTGAGACCATCAGCACGACCCGCAGCCCGGGGACGATGGTCAGCGCGCGGGCGGCGAGCTCACGGCCGTCCATGTCCGGGAGCCCCACATCGGCCAGGAGGCACTGCACGCCGTCTGGGTGCAGCTTCAGGAACGCCAGCGCGTCGGCGCCGGTCGCGCAGGCCTTAGCAGGATACCCGAGGTTTCGGACCGCACTGGTCACCAGCACGCGCGGGGTCCCATAGCGCTCGGCGACCAGCACCAAGCGGCCGCGCATGATGGGGATGACCTTGGGGTCGTGGGACATCGGGCCTCTCGGGCAGCCGTATAGCCGCCGTAGGCCCTCCCCACGAGGACGGCGGTTCGGTGTGCTTCGTTAGCCTAATGTGGTGCCAGACGGCCGGCTGTGATCTTTCCCACGTGGGCAGGCTGTCGGGTGTGGTCGGCCTCCTATTGATGCCCGTCTCGGGTGGTTCGCCCGGGAGCGGTCGCATTTGGCGGAGAATCGAGCACCAACGCGGGGATCAAGAGCCACCGCTCAATCGCTGACGGTCATGGACGCTCACGACCGCGGCCCGAGGAACGAGAACAGACCACGGGGGCATCCGCCTGAATGCCCTGCTGCTACTGGTCCTTGGGATCGTTCACTTCGGAGTTCAGCGCCGGCACAATGCAGTGTTCCCTCGTCCGCCAGGCCACGCGTCGAGACTGCGATCGACACCCCAGCGCCGATTTTCCGTCGGGCATGAATTGTAGCCGGCCCCGCCATCACGTAGATCCCAGATCGGCCGCTCACGGCTCGGTCGTGTGCGACTGTAGACGCGACAGCTCCCTTTTATCTCTGCTCCTATCGGTTCCCTATTTCCCCTTCCCCTTCAGACGCACGGTCACGTTCGCCTCGGTGGCGTCGCGGTCGGAGGCCACGGCCGCCACACTGACCTGGACCTGCCCCCCCGTAAACAGCCCGTTTTCCGCGCTTACCTGCACCTGCCAGGGGGTCACCCCATCGCACTCGAACTCGGTGAAGAAGAACCCAGTGATGAGAGTTCTGCCAATCCGCTGTTGGACCCGACCATCCAGGAAGCCAGACGCCGGTTCCGCGCAGCTAACCGTCCCGCTGATCGTCGCCAGGCCAGTTTTTGCATCCACGCTGCCGGAAGGATTGATCGTCAAGGCGAGGTTCAGCGACACGTTCACATTGAATACCAGGTTTCCGCCGTCCTGGCCGCAGCATGATCCAACCATGAAGTAGTAGGTTGTTCCGGCGGTCGCGTCGAAGTTCACGTTGGTTTCCACAGTTCGCCCTGGCAGCGCGTCGTCGTTGCAGGCGATCTGGGTCAGGTTAGGGGGCGTGCCTGCGTACACTGCGATGCCGGTGTCGTAGTCGCTGCCGAACGTGTTGGCGTTGATCCGCATATCCACGGAGGGGGTAAACTGGTACCACACGGTGTGCCCGTCGACGAGGCAATCATTCGCCGGGTCGCCGACAGCCGTCGCCTCGCTGGTATTGAGGCTGGTGTTGAAAGGGAGCGCGCCGATCACGACAGCGTTGGCGAACTCGTCGTTCGCCGGGACGGCTGCGATCGACACATCGGCCTGGGGAGTACCGGCGCTCGGTTCGTCGGGGAGATCCTTCGAGCACGCCGTCATCCACATGGCACTAGCTAGCAGCGTCACAACACTCGATTTGAGCGAGGGGGTCATTGTTCTCTCCTTCTCTGACTGGGGGGAATGCGCCGTGCGCGGGTGGGTTACCCAACCTATGGATTGGGTAGCTCAGGAGCCGCTTGAACTGGGTTGGATCAAGACCACACGCCGAGCACCTTTCGGCAGCTCGGCGGTCGTGGGGTCCTTCGGGGCGTCTAGAAAGTGCGGCGTCGCGGAGGAGAGCGAGGACCCGTGGCTTTGCGACCCCGGCTTTGGCCGGGTGTGCCCTTATCGAGGGATGGAGCACAGGAGTTACGTGTCGGTACCGGGGATGTCAATAAGACGAGCCGTGCGAAGAACTCTGTGCGCCACCGTACTAACCGCCGATGAGCTCCAAGGCTTCGCGTCCTGACTCCGTACAGTAGGCTTGGGCTGCCGAGAAGCGCCGACGCGCATGCCCGCGGTTGCCGGGCTCCGCGACCCATACTTCGAGCACGATCCAACCTGCCTTTCGGAGGTCCCTCAGCACGTCCACCCGATGGTCGAAGGCCAGGTGCGCCGGGACGGTCCTGCCCTCGGCCTGGAACATGAGGGGCGCGTTGGCCGCAGCGATACTCCGCAGCAGCTCGAGCTCCTCGTCAGTCAGCTCGCAGCCGAGCGGGTCGTACCAGGACTCGAGGCACTGACGATGAACTTCGCGGATTCGGTCAGGCAGTTGAAGCCAGACGTAGCCGGGAAGGGCGTGGGGTTGGAAGGCTGTGGGATGAACGTCGAGGACAGGAGTCCATTCGGTGGGGATCCCGGGGTGTTGCCCTCGGCCGCGCGCCTTACCAGTGACTCGGGATACGCGATCGAGACGCTCGTTCTGGATCGGTGCGCGCATTCCCGAAGATATCCCGAAGTTTGGTGGACACCAAGACCCCGGGTTCTAAGCCCTCTCGAGGAGTCGGGAGACGGCACTGAGCAGCTCGTCGGGTGGGAAAGGCTTGGCGAGCACCTCCCCCGGCAAGTCAGGGTCGCTAAAGCCCGAGACGAACAGGATGGCGGGAGAGCGGTTCAAGCGGGCCAGGTGCGCCGCCAGGGCCGGCCCGGACAGCCCAGGCATGCGCACGTCGGTGACCACTACCCGGATGCTCGGACCCCACGCCTCGATAATGTTTAACGCCTCCAAGCCATCGGAGGCGGTGAGCACATGATAGTGCGGCTCCAACGTGCGTTGGAGCACCGCCAGCGCCACCGGCTCATCGTCCACTACGAGCACCACCGGTCGCTCCGACTTGATTGTGGAAGAGGCCATACGTTTTTCCGGGCTCGAGATGACGAAGCTTACCGCGGCTGGGCGCTGCGGGACAGACTGGAGCTGCGTGGCATCGGAGAGCTGAACTCTGTAGCTTCCCTCCGCACCCTATATCCCCGGGCCCCTCGTCGGGGCGTCCGGCGAGTGCCGAGCGAGGCCAGTGCGCTACACCTGGAGCGGGCTCCGCGCCCGGTTGCATGAGATCGTCTTCGAAGCCGACACCCGCGAGGGCCGGCTGTTCGATTTGGTGTTGCTCGTCGCGATCGTGACCAGCGTGCTGGTGGTGGTGCTGGAGAGCGTCGCGGAGGTGCGGGCACGGGTCGGACCCACGCTCCGCGCACTCGAATGGGCCTTCACCGCGCTCTTCACCGTCGAGTACGTCCTCCGGCTGGTCAGCGTGCGGCAGCCGCTGCGCTACGCCCGAAGCCTCTTCGGCATCATCGATCTCGTCGCCATCCTGCCGACCTACCTGAGCGCCCTCGTGCCCGGCGCGCAAACCCTGCTCGCGGTTCGACTGCTGCGTCTGCTCCGGATCTTCCGGGTACTCAAGCTGGCCGAATACCTGCGGGAATCGACGGTGCTCGCGCAGGCGATGCGGGCGAGCGGACGGAAGATCGCCGTCTTTCTCCTCGTGGTGGTGACGATCGTGGTGATCGTGGGCTCACTGATGTATATGATCGAGGGGGAGGAGCACGGCTTCACCAGCATCCCGATCAGCATCTACTGGGCGGTCGTCACCCTGACCACGGTAGGCTATGGCGACCTGGCGCCGGCGACCACCTTGGGCCGCGTGCTCGCGGTGGTCCTGATGCTGACCGGGTATGGCATCATCGCCGTGCCGACCGGGATTGTGACGATGGAGCTCACCCGGGCGAACGCCCAGCCGGTGTCGAGCCAGGCGTGCCCGGGATGCGGCCTCGGAGCTCACGATTTCGACGCGGTGTACTGCCGGCGCTGTGGAGCGAAGCTGTAGGCGCTCGCCTCCTCACCATCCTGAATGGCTGTGCGGCTGCGTCGTCCAGGGCCGCAAGGGACGGCGTCGAGATCCTCATCTACGAAGCCGTGCGCTAGGCGGAGGGTGCTCGTGAAGCGTGAAGTCTTCGGAGGTCCAGGCGCCCTCGCGTGCTGTGCTCGTTCTCGCTGCCTGCGCGCAGACGCAAGCCGCGGACGTCGCCATCCGGGGCGTCACTGTCGTGGATGTCGCCGGTGGATCACTTCGTTCCCGATCAGACCGTCCTGATCGAAGGCAGCCGGATCGTGGCCGTAGGGCCTGCGGCCGAGGTAGCGGTGTCCGACGACGCCGATGTCGTGGATGCACACGGCCGCTACCTCATCCCCGGCCTGTGGGATATGCACGTCCATTCGGTCGCCAACGTGGCGGTGGATCGATCCGCAGAAGTCGGTCGCGGCCCAGGACTGGCACTTTCCGCTGTTCCTCGCCCACGGTGTCACTGGTGTCCGCAACATGAACGACGGCACGGGCGACCCGACGCTCGAGCTGACCAAGTCGGTCAGGCGCCGGCTGGCCGAGGGGGAGCTGCGCGGGCCACCCCGGTTCCTCACCGCGGGCCCTTCGATCGATGGCGATCCTCCCTTGGCGAGCAACCCGGTCGTCGTGCGCACGGCGGTGGAGGCGCGGGCCGCGGTGGAGCGGCTGGCCTCGAATGGCGCGGACCTGGTCAAGGTGTACGAGAACCTCTCGCGCGAGGCCTACTTCGCGATCATGGACGAGGCGCGTCGCAGGGCAATCCCCGTGGACGGCCATGTCCCGTTCCGCATCACACCCGAGGAGGTGGCCGCGGCCGGCCAGCGCACGGTCGAGCATCCGGACGCGTTGGCGGCGGCGTGCGCGACCGGCGCCGGCGCCGAGCGGGAACGGTTCGCCCGAGTTCTTTCCGTCTACGACAGCCTCCCCGAACGCGAGCAGTTCCTGGCGATGTTCCGGCACACTCGCGCACTCTACGACAGCCGGAATCCCGGCACCTGCAGCTCGGCCATCGAGGCGTACCGCCGGCATGGCGTGGCCTTCACCGCCGACCTGGTCGCCTACCACCACGTCGTGTACGCGGATCAGGTCCTTTCGGATACGGCCGGCATGCGACTCGTCCCCGAGACGCTCCGCCGCAACTGGGAAGACTGGTCCAGGTCCGAGGCGGCTCGGGAGCTTCAGTCGATCCTGCGGCCGATCGTGCCCCTCGAGCTGGAGAACGTCCGTCTCGTTGAACCAGGCCGGGGTGGTGTTGCTGGCGGCGACGGACGTCGGCGTGCCGCTGCAGATCCCTGGGCTGAGCCTGCACCGGGAGCTCATGAGGCTCGTCGAGGCGGGGCTCACGCCACTGGAAGCCCTGCGGAGCGCCACGATCAACCCCGCGCGCGTCCTGGGCATGACCGATTCGCTGGGAACCGTGGAGCCGGGCAAGCTCGCGGACCTCGTCCTGCTCGACGTCAACCCCCTCCAGGACATCTCAGGTACGCAGCGGATCCGCGCCGTGATTGCGGACGGCCGGCTGTACCGCCGTGCCGATCTCGACCGGCTTCTGGCCGAGGTCGAGGCGCTGCACTAAATTCGGCGGCGCCGCTCCAGCCTCGACTGGTCGCGATGGGACGGGCAGGGCGGTTGCACGTGACCAATCCCAGAACACGGAACGAGCCCGTCGTCAGCATTCCGCCACGCATCGGCCACGACTACCTGTCGCGGAACCTGTCGAGAAACCTGTTCAGGGGCACTCCCGGTGACTGCCGGAGCGCCGTCGTCTTGGCCGCGGCCGGCCCATGGACGGCCGGTCGCTCGGGTCCGTCGCCGCTGGGCCGAGCAGCTCCACGAGCATGGCGGCCAGGCGATCGCGGAACACTGGCTTGGTGATGCAGGGTGAGGCCACCGAACGCTGGGAGCGGCCGCTGCCTGGTGGCATCGCCGGGCCCGACCATCAGCACCACCCGAAGGGCCGGGACCAGCTCGAGCGCGCGAACGGCGAGCTCGCGGCCATCCATGTCTGGAAGGCCGACGTCGGCCAGGAGGCACTTCACCCCGCCCGGGTGCAGGTGCAGGAACGCGAGGGCGTCCGCGCCGGTCGGGCAGGCTTTGGCCGGGTACCCGAGACTCCGGATCGCGCTGGTCACCAGCACCCGTGGGGTGCCGTAGCGCTCGGCGACCAGGACGAGACGGCCGCGCATGATGGGGATGACCGTAGGATCGTCCGCGTGGGGCATCGGGCCTCCGGGCGGCCGCAAAGCCGCCGTCAGGCCCCCCCCACGAGGAGGGCGGTTCCGGGTACCTCAACCAAGGTAGGAGGATCGGGTGCGGACGGCTGTGATGCCTGCGACGCGGGCTCGCGTATGGGCTAAACGGCCAATTGATGGCGGCCCGGCCCGACATAAATGGCAGACCGGCCTTTCAATTCCGTGCTCCTCAGCCGCGATCCTGGTATGGCCAAGTCCCAGGTGCCGTGCATACTCGTTGTGACCGACGAGCCGCTAATCCGCCACATGGTCGCCCGACTATTGGCCAGCGAGGGGCTCTGGGCGGTGACCGCCAAACATGGCGAAGACGATTTTGAAGGGTTCGCCCGGATCCCCCTCGCACTCGTCCTCGTCAACAGCTCATCTCCCGCTGATGACCGGCACCGAAGCGGTGGCGCGAGTGACTGCCGCGTTCCCCGGCGTCCCCGTCCTCCACCTCGAAGAGGCCCTGTCGGGGTCCGTAAAGGCCATGCTGGAATCGATCCGCACTCTGACACACACGGAACGACGGCAGGTCGCCCGGGGGGAGACGGCATCGTAACGCTGCTGCACCGGTACTGCCGCTCGTACCAGACGCCCTCGCATGGACCCTACCTTTTCGATCAGCCCGCATCGCTAGTCAGCTAGACAGCCGCTTGCCGTCTCCATTGCCATCCAGCCTTGCATTGACGGCGGCTCGACAGCTTCTCAGCCGTGAACGGCTCCCGGAGGATCAGCACGTCGGGCGGCAACGAGGCTTCCGCCTCCGGCGTCGAGCGGCCGGTAGTTGGCCAAGTAGATCACAGGCAGTTCGGCCGGTCTTTGCGAAGCCGCTGGATCAGGGCCACCCCGTCAATGCCCTGGACTTTGGTATTGCTGATCACCAAGTCGATGGTCGGCAGCTCAAAGGCGAGCTGGACAGACATCCGGGGCGGCAGCAGCGAAGGGGGCAATACCCAATCTAACCCCTTTCCGGGGCGGCACCCTCCCCTCTCCCGGTCCGCCGCGCGGTCCTGCTCCACCTCAGGCATGCCCCCTTACTGCGTTCAGCGGTGACTCGTATTAGCGGGGACCAGACCAGGTGCCAGCGATAGCGCGTGCCGGCAGTGCTCTGGGCGCACGCGCGCGCGGCCGATCACACGAGGTGGGGGCGGCGGCGTCCGGTCGACTCGGCGGCGATCGGGGCCAAGGTAGCGTTTACGGCCGGTTGATCGCGGCGGGCTATCCTCGGGATCTCTCATGGCGAGCGGATCATGAATGCACCCTCTGGGCTACTTCACGAGCTTACCGCCGCGCACCGGGGTTGGCTAGACCGTCAGAGGCAGCGGGATCAACCTTCACGTTACGAATCTATGGGCGATCGCGAGCTGTCAATGCGGCAATCGTCTCCTGGACCTCAAGCCGAACCCGGACTGCCTCGGCCCGTATAGCTGCCGCACGCAGTCCAGCTTGCCGGGCACTCTCTATGGCTCTGCTAAACTCGGGGGCGTAACGTACCGGTGGGGGAGCGGGGGCGACATGGCCTCACACTAGGCAACCACGGAAGCGGACTCAAGCAGGCCGAACAGACTACTCCCCGCCGTGCCACCAGCATTGACTTGTGTCAGTCAGTCATAAAGGTGAACAGCTCGGCTGTATCTCTCTCTTAACCTTTCAAACACTTGTCGGTTATAAGACAAGGACCTTATTCCGGTTCACCCCCCGCCGCCCTCGGCCTCTTGGTCACAATGATCTCCGCCTAGCAATGATCGTGAGGATAGCGATCATCTCAGGCGAGCTAGGGCATCTCTCTGAGAGTTGACGAGGGCAAACCTCCAGAGGACGAACGAAGGTGGCGGACCTGCTGAATGACCTCCACCATGAACAAGGGTACTACCCATCACAACCAGGCGTACGTAATTATCCGGTCCTTGATCGGACCTAACGTGGAAGTTGGGCCATAGTCATTTAGAAGGCGGAAAGTAACGAACGCAAACGTCACCGTGTATGCACGCGCCATCCATTCTCGATGAGTGGAGATGCGCCTTCTCTTTATCGCATAGAGAGCGACTCCGGTAGTGGTGACCCACGCTGCTGCCATCACTGATAGGGCTACACTCCAGGCCCATCCGAAGGTTGTGGAGATCGCGAGATGGAATGCGCCCGAGGCGCCCAGCCCTACGCCGAGCAGAAAAACTCTGCCGGTCCAGCGGTGCACATGCACATGGCGCGTCCGCCCTCCCGTCCAAAATTGCCACGGGCCGCTGAGGAGCGCGAGCATTGCGCCGGTCACGTGTAGCAGATAACCAATCTCGAAGCACTCAATAGTTCCCCGCGCCGAGGACAAAGGCGTCTTGGTTGTAGTGGAGGTAGTACCGAAACACGTACTTGATGACGAAGACGCACGCGAGACTAACTATCACGACCCAGCAGAGCGCCTTCGTTGCGAGCCAGTGGGTTCGCTTGCGGTGCTTCGTTGAGTGGAAGGCAGGCGAAGCCGTGGGAATACCCATGGTGGTCCTCCGCGCACGGAGCACAAAGGCGGCTCGGCAGGGCGGTGAAGTGGCCAGCGACGGCGGTGACGCGGCGATCAACGATCCCTAAATGGCTCGCAGCGGCTCGCTGGCCACCCAAGGTGCGCTACGAAACTCCTGCGCAGCACTTCGGAGTCCGCCGGCAGATATGCTCTCTACTCGGGATGTACTCGCTTCCAGTGCGAGCTGAGAGCTCCCACTATGGTTCCGACCAATGCGGAGCCGACCCAGATCCCTCCACCGAGAAGGTTGTCGAGCGCCCCAGTGCCGTCGCTCTCGTCATCGCCGTTCGATCGCGCTCGTAGCGACCATGTAGCCTGCGGCTCCAACGACCGTACCGAGCAGCAAACCCAAGCCGGTGCGATGTCCCCGAACCCACATGCTGTCCACCGCCATCAATGGTAGGTGAGTCTCGTCGCCCGCGAGTTCACGAACACCCAGGGAGTCGGTAGTCCGGAAGCTCAGCCGACCCTCCTGCCTGCCACTCAGCTGTCTGGAGACGGAGCCGGCTTGACAGCTTCATAACGTCCAACTGTGCCTGAAGCGGGTTCGGGGTCGGGGCGATGGTGGTGACATCGCTCTGGCCGAGCAGATGTACAGGTGCGCTGGCCAGGAAACAGAGACCAAGCAATGCCCGATAGTGCCTGCCTATGGTGATCGTCATCGGAACTCCTCAGGAAAGTCTGCGTTTTAGAAGTAGTACGGGATCGAATGATCGAGCCGAGCCGTCCCCTGGCCGTCCCCTAGACTGAGCGCTCCCTCCAGCGCGCCAGCGACAGGAGGGAGGGCCACCACGGCCGGCCAGCTCCGCCGTCTGGCGCTCCTTCCACATCGCATAGAGGGGGTGATCTGCCATGTCTACCCTTCTGGGCCCACAAGGCTGGTTCGGGTTGTTTGCATGGTGCCGTGGTCCTACTATACGAGTGCAAATCACACCAAAATCATCAGCCGGTCACACCGAGTCACACGCCGCGATATGTCAGCGACATGCTGCGCCTGAAGACGCTGGGCAGCCCTTTGGTCGAGGCGCAGCGTAGGTCCTCTTCCCGGCGCCGCGGCCCAGCGCAAGCCCCTCGCCCTACTAGCCCTGCTCGCCGTCGAGCGCGAGCGCGGTCTCAGTCGCGACAAGATCGTGGCCTATCTCTGGCCGAGGCCGAGCCGGACAAGGCTGCGCACAGCCTCAACCAGCTCCTCTACGCACTGCGGCGGGATCTCGGCAGCGATGCGCTGTTCCTCGGTTCGAGCGACCTCCGATTGAACCCCACAGTCCTGGCTACCGACCTGGCGGAGTTCGCCGGGGCGCTTGGCCGGGCGAGCTGAGGACTCGGTGACCTATACCGAAACCCGTTCATGGGTTCTACCTGGACGGGGCGCTGGAGTTCGAGCGCTGGGTGGAGGAGGAGCGCGCTGACCTCGCGAGGCGGTATCGAGGGGCGCTCGACGAGCTTGCATCGGAAGCCGCGCGCCGGGGTGACCTGGCTGATTCCGCGGAGTGGCGCCGTCGGCTGGCACAGTCGGCCCCACTCGATTCGCGGGTCGCGCTTAGCCTCATGGAGGCGCTCAATCGTGTAGGGGACCGGGCCGGAGCCCTACAAATCGCCAAGGTCCACGAAGCGCTCCTGCGAGAGGAGCTCGATGCCGCCGCCGACCCCGCCATCGCCTCGTTAGCCAGGCAGATTCGGCTGACTGCCGAGGCTCAGCACCCGGTCCCTGACCGCTCCAACACACGGGAGCCAAAGACTTCTACCACGAGCGTAGCCACACCCGCCGAGGCGGCCGCAGTTGGCGCCCCAGGTATCGTGCTGAGAAGCCAGGCGAAGCTCGCCTGGTGGCCCTGGATCGTTCCGACGATTGGAGCCGGGTTGGCAGTCCTCGCCGGCGGAGCTCTCATCGCGTCCTCACTCCGGAAGCCGACCTTTGACCAGAAGCGAGTCGTCGTCGGCAGGTTTGAGAACCGGACCGGGAACGCATCGCTTGATCCTGCTCGGCTCAATCGCTGCCGACTGGATCACGCGCGGTCTATCCGAGACACACCTGGTGGACGTGGTGGACGCGTCAGCGGCCGTGGCTGTGGTGTCCCGATTGAGCGGGCGCCCGGGCCGGTCCGCCGCCGAGTTCTCCGCCCGGCAACTCGCGCTCCAGACGGCGTCAGGAACGGTAGTGGTGGGGAGTTTTTATGGTCAGGGAGACAGCCTGACTTCGAGGCCAAGGTGGTCGGGGCGGCTGGCGAGGGGGTGCTCACCGCGCTGCCGCCGATTGGAGCACCAGAGTCCGGGCCGCTCACCGCAATCGATGCCCTGCGCAGGCGGGTTATGGTTGCCCTGGCGTTCCGGTTCGACCCTCGCTTGCGGGACTTCCCCAGCACCAGCGAACCCCCGACTTACGAAGCGTACCGGCGGTACGTGGAGGGGCTTTCACTTCACATGAGGGGTGACTTTCACGGCGCCATTCGGGAGTTCACGCTGGCCGTGGGAAGCGACTCCGAATTTCGTGCCCCGCTGCTCCTCGCTGGCGTGGGACGTTTCTGGCTGCGAGAGTATCCTGCGGCTGACTCGCTGGCGCTGCTGGTGAGTAGAAGCCGAGACCGGTTGACGCCGATGGAGGGGTACACCCTGAAGTGGCTGCAGGCCCAGCTGGCGGGTGATAGGATGGAGGCGCTGCAGATCAGTCGCGAGGTCGGCAACCTTGCTCCTGGAACGGTGACGCAGCTCCAGCTCGCCATCGATGCGCTAGGGGTGAACCGCCCGCACGAGGCTCTGGACGTCCTCCGGACGATCGATCCTGACCGAGGCTTGCTGCGGGAGTCTGGGTTTCCATACTGGTGGGCACTGACGACTGCTTATCATGTCCTCGGCACCACGGCCGCGAGTTGCGCGCCGCAGCGCGAGCGAGGAAGCAGTACGACAGCACTTGGGATGCGCTCTTTCTGGAAATGCGCGCCCTGGCAGCCCTGGGTCGGGTACCGGAGTTGAAGGCGCGGTTCGATGAGGGCAGCGGGCTCGCTCCGGGTGCATTCTGGAGTCCAGAGCTGGCGCTTGTCCTAGTCGGCCAAGAGCTTCGAGCCCATGGCCAACAGGATGCCGCTCGGGACATGTTCGCACGCGCCGTGGCCTGGAACCGGCTGTCAGCTCCACAGGCGGCTTCCGGAGGGACTGTGCCATTGGTTTACGCTCTCTACCTCGCGGGCGATTGGGAAGCGGCTCACGGTGTAGCTGCCAAGCTTGCGACGGAGGATTCCAGTGACTGGTATTCTCGGGCTATCCTCGCAAGGCTCGCTGCCCGGCGCGGCGACCCAGCTGAGGCCGAGCGGATCTCCCAGACACTCACCTCGATTGACCAACCTTATCTCTTCGGCAGCCTGACGCTTGCACGCGCCCATATCGCGGCGCTCGTCGGGAAGCGGGCGGATGCTGTTGCCCTATTGCGCCGGGCGTTAGCCGAGGGCTTTCCCTTTGTTTACGAGCTTCACAGTAACCCAGACCTGGAGGCGCTCCGGGATTATCCGCCGTTTGAGGAACTGCTGCGTCCGAAGGGAGAGGACTGACCATCGGATCTCGGCAGCGGCAGTGGCGCTCGGCCAGAAAGAGAAGCGTGGCAGGTTGCTTTTCTTGTCGGTTTCAGGCCGAACCGGGCATACTTACAATGACTTCGCCCCGTTGTTCGCGGACAGTATCAAGCCCTGGGGATCACCACCTCCATGAAGCCGCGCGTGTTCAACCTCATGTTCCGCCGGCAGTTTCTGCAGCGCGCGGCGATACCGCTGCGCTCCAACGATCAGCTTCAGGCAGCCTTTACTGCCCTTGGAGTTGAACGCGTCGTTCGGGGCGCACGAGCACTATACCATGGGTGGCCACGGGGGCTGGACGGATAGCCAGCGAAAAAAGGGGCGCCCGGTGACGGCGTCCCTTCTTTTCGTTCGGCTGCGTTTACGCCGCCGGCTCTCGATTCCCGCGGGTGGGAGAGGCGTCGCCACGGCCTCCTTCGGCTGCGGACCGGTCACGACGTGCTTCGCCGACTGCCACGCCACGATCAGCTCCGGGTCGAGATGGAACCGGTACCGGTTGAAGCCGTCGAGCATGCCGACGAGGCGTGAGATCTCGTCGCTCAACGTCTTCATCTCGGCCCGCGCGGCCACGTGACTCTGCTTCCCGTCGTCGGTCTCCTGGAGCGACGCGTCGAACCCCTTGATCGCGGCGTCGAGCGCGTCCAGCAGAGTCGCCGACAGCCCGTGCTTCACCAGGAGTTCCTGGTTGGTCCGCGCCAGGTCCAGCATCTGGCTCGCGCTGGTCCGGAAGGCCGTGTGCGTGGCATTCGCATTCGGGATGCCGAACTTCTCGGCCACTGCGGGTGCCTCCGAGCCGACGTCCTCGGCGGCCGTGACCAGGTGCCGGAGCAGCCCACTCTGCAGCCGCCGCCGGAGGTCCGCCCGCTTTACCGTGGCGGAGTGCCTCGAGACGTACCCGCCTTCCTGCTGCTTCGCGAGCCCCTCGATGCGGAGGATGGCGCTGTCCAGGCGCTCAAGCACCAGCGTGTAGCTCGCGTCGGGCGATGGATGCGCGCGGCTGAAGGTTCGAACGCTCGCGGCCATCGCCAGCTTTCTGCGTACTTGCCGATCCATACGACACTCCCTTCGCCCTTCGGCCAGGCGGTGTCGGGCGCCGCTCGGCGATTGGAAGCACCGGCTCCCAGCCCGTCGGCCCGACCAGCGGCTGGTCGCGATCGAGAAAAGCATATGGTGTGCCAAAGCGTGCATAGGTCGAAATCGCACCTGAATTGGTGGAGGTGTGAGGTGCAATGATAGCAGGCGTGAAGTGGCGCGGAGCAGTCGTGAAGGTCGGAGGAGTCGAGCGTCACTCGTGCGGAGTCGAGCGTCGCTTCTGCGGACCCGACGTGCGGTCCCTTGGAGCAGAGGAGCAATCGAACGGAGTGCCCGAACGATCGCTTGATGCCGCCGTGAAGGCGCACGCCGCACATCGAATCCGGTTTGGAGAACAGCATCACGAGCACGGAGCGCATCGACCGGGGAATGGAGTGCCCGAGCGAGGCGACGGCCGTGTCATGAAAGCAGTTGGAGCGGACGAGCGGCGCCATGGAGGGCACCGTCGAGGTCGCGGAGAAGGTGTCACCGACCGCGAAGCGGCGATGCAAAGGATTGGCCGGGATCGCACCGGCAAGGGAGGCGTCACGTGGTCCTCGGAAAGCGCCCAGCAGTGCTATGGAGGAGAGCAGCGATCGCGCGGAGTAGGTGCGGGGCTCCATCCTCGACCAGAGCAGCTGCGCGGAATGGAGGCGATGTCGAGCGGGGTGGAGGAACCATCCGCCGGCAGCGACGAGCGGCTCCTTGAAGTCGACGAGCGATTACATGAAGCGGTCGAGCGGTGACATGAAGAGGCCGATCGGTGACATGAAGCCGTCGGTCGGTTCTGCGAAGGCCGCGGTGTCCCGAATCGTGGACAGGAAATTGGAAATCGCGGGACGTCCAAGTCGCGCGTCCAGGACACTTCGAGACTTCATCGTGCCGAATGATGGTCGATCGCGGACGCCACGCCTTGGGCTTCGCGACCGAGCGCTACTGCAGCTGGGGAGCCGCCCCCACGTGCTGCGCGCGGCCTGGTCAGGGTGCATTGCGTTGCATTTGCGACAGGGAACCCAGGAGGATTGTCGCATTTGAGCGATTTTCAGCTCGGCTTTCTCCCCTATCGCCGGTTCCGTGTGCTTCGTAAATTTGATCATCCCTTCGATAATGAGTTCCCGATGATCCGGCCGTCGGTCCTCGGTGTCTTTATGGTGGTGGGCCGCATGACGTTCGCCGGTGCCTGCGCCCTTCGACGCTGGCGCGCGTGCCTGCCGGCGCTGGTGCTTGCCGCCGCCTGCGGTAGCGAGCCGCCCACGCGAGTAGGTGCCACGGTCATCGTGCGGCAGGGTGCCGGCCAGGCGGACACGATCGAGACACAGCTCCCCGTTCCGCTGAAGGTGGCGGTGCGCGACACCCTGGGCCGGCCGGCCCCCAACGTGGCGGTGGACTGGGGCACCGCGGGCGACTGCGGGCTCGCGCCGGCGACGTGCATCGCCTTGGTCGCGGCCGAACCGTCCGACCCCCCGGCCCAGACGCTCCGCACCGTCACGAACGCGGCCGGCGAGAGCCAGGTCTGGGTGCAGCTCGGCCCGTTGGCCCAAAGCGCCGGCCTGGCCATCGTGGTGCCCGATCTCGGCGTCGCCATCGAGGCGCCCTTCGACGTGCGCCCGGGCGCGGCGGCGGAGCTGTCGGTGCCGGCGCCCGACGTGGCCGTGGCGCTCGGCTTCGTCGGCAGGCTGGACGCCGCGGTCGTAGACCGGCGGGGCAATCGGCTGACGACGCCGCTGACCTTCACGCCGGATGTGCCCGGGGTCGTCGACATCGCGCCGGATGGCGAGCTCGGCTCGGTGGCGTTCGGGCGCACGACGGTCACGATCGAAGGCGGCGGCTTCACGCAGACGGGGTACGTGAGCGTCGTCCCGGCAGGGCTCCTCGCCGTCGGCACGATCGGCGGCGCCCCCACCGCGCTCGTCGTCAACACCACCGGCACCAGCCGGATACCCATCCCGCCAGTCGACGTTCAGGGGGAGCCGGTCAATGCGTCGGCGCTGGCCTGGGGTCCGGACGACCGGCTCGCGTTCCAGATTCGCCACGGCAACGTCAACCCGCGCCTCTTCACCGCGACGCTCGGCGGGACGCCGGTGCCGCTGGTGCCGGCCGGCGCGTCGTCCGACACCGCCGCGGCCCAGCCGCGCTGGTCCCGCGACGGCCAGTGGATCTACTACTCCGCCTCCGGCTTCCAGCCGGTCTATACCTCCAGCGAGATCTGGCGGGTGCATCCGGACGGGTCGGGCGCCGAGCGGGTGGGGGAGTCCGCGACGACCGAGGGCGACTACTCCCCGGATCCGTCGCCGGACGGCACGGCGGTGGTCTTCGCCAGCACCCGCAGCCGGGACGGCGCCGAGACTGCGGTGGTGGTGCGGGACCTGGAGACGGGCGACGAGCACCCGGTGGGCGTCGGCATCCTGCCGCGCTGGTCGCCGGATGGCCAGTGGATCACCTACATCCACGATTTCACCGACGGCGGCTATGGAGCGGTGTGGCTGGTGCGGCCCGACGGCGCCGAGGGGCACCCGATCACCACTCCGGGCGTCTTCGGCGAGCAGGGCATCGACTGGTCGCCAGACAGTCAGTGGATCGCGGGCTTCGACAGCCGGGGCATCAGCCTGGTGCAGGTGAGCACCGGGATGGTGCTGCCGATCGGGCAGCTCCAGTACTTCGTCTTTCCTGCCTGGCACCCCTAGAGCTCTTCCCTCACGCTTGGGAGCGGCATGTTCAGGACGCTGGTCCGCTCAATCCTGCTGGCGAGCTTGGCGGTGCCGAGCTGCTCGGATGGCCCGTCGGAGCCTCCTACGATCCTGGTGGGCAAGTGGGCTGGGACAGACGCCGGCGTAGTCGCCACACGTACGGGCCTGCAGCTCTGGCTGCAATGTGGGAACAGCGGCTCCTTCTCCGGTCCCATTCAGCTGGACTCGCTCAACCAATTCTCACGCGTCCGGATCACTGGAGCTCTCGACGGGAACGCTGGCTGGAGTGATCGTGGGCGCGCTGTATCCGGATAGGTTGGCCGTGCAGTGGGGCATTGTCCAATCGCCACCGACCCTGGACCAAGCCACGTACCTGCTGCCTGATGCCACGGGGCACCCGACTGACCCCGAGCCCCAGTGCGACGTTTCGTCAGGCCGAATAACCACCCAACAGCGAAGCCCCGATGAGACTTGATGTCGCCCTCTCACTGATGCTGGTGGCGCTCGCCCCACGGTCCAATGGCTGGGCCCAGCAACGGAGCATGGAGTTCGAGTTCGGGGCGCAGCTTTCCTACTGGTACCTGGAAACGGGCGGGCACGACCGGATCGGCCCCACCGCGACCGTGGGAGTCTTGCTGCCGCACGGAACGCCGATCGGCTTCCGCGTCACAGCTTCCTACGCTCCGCGTGGCGAGCTGAGCCCGGGGATCCTCGCGGTCGGGGCTCAAGCGGTGGTACCCCTGGTGCGGCCTGGCCCCGGCCGGTCGCCTATCGGCCTCGAAGCTCTGCTCGGGTTCGGCGGGCTTCGCTACGACGGCACCACGGGCCGCGAGCTCGATCCTGGGTGCGGCGCGTTCAACTGCTTCGAGGGTGCGTTCTTTCGCGGGGGCTGGTCCCGGATGTTGGAACTGGGGCTGGGCTTGGAGGTACCGCTCAGCCGCGCGTGGTTCGTCCATCCGTCGGCCGGCGTGCATATGCCGCTGGGCGATACCACGGATGGGCCGGATCACGGAGTCTTGCGGCTGGGCATCGGGATCGGGCGCCGGTCATGATGCATCGACCAATTCTCCTCGTTCCCATCGTGAGCCTGCTGGGGTTGACTGCATGCGGTGACGGAATGATCTGCACGGCGAGCGTTGAGCCCGCGGTTATCGTAGAGATCCGGGACGCTGTCGATGATACGCCGCGCGCCGCCGGCGCCGCGGGGTGGGTGCGGGAGGGGACGTTCAGCGACTCGTTGCGGGCGTACGGTGGGACGGGGGACGGTACCCTCGTGAGCCGGGCGGCCGCGGACGAGCGCGAGGGCACCTATCTGGTGGAGGTGAGCCATGCGGGCTATGCCGACTGGCAGCAGCGGGGCGTCCGGGTAAGCAGCGATGGCTGCCACGTGGAGACGGCGCGTCTTCAGGCGCGCCTGGTTCGGGCGCCGTAGCGGTGGTGGATCATGCCGTGACCCTCTCGCGCGGAGAGCGTATGCATCGGCTCATGGTTCTTCTTGTCGCCATACTCCCGGTGGCCTGGGAAGCGGCTCGCGCACAAGGGATGAGTGATACTTTGCCCGAGAGCGTCGTCTCCCAAGCTTACGAAGCGTTTAACCGCCACGAACCGGCGGCGTTCCTGGCCTATTTTGCGCCCGTCTGGCACTCTACAGCCTTGGGTGACACCGCGACCGGCCCGAGACGGCACACGCGGGAGCAGGATCTTCGTGACTATCTCGCCGTAGACGCGTTCCGGGACAAGCCGACAATTACCGTGGTGCGTCGCCTGGTCGTAGGGCCATACGTCATCGATGAGCAGTTGAGAGAGCGGGGTGGGACGCGACACCTGGACATCTTCGAGGTCCGACGAGGGAAGATCGTGCACGAGTGGGAGTCCGGGCCGATTCCGAGGTCTCCGTAGGCCTCCATGCGCCGCTTCTGGCTCGGAGTCTTGCTGTGTGGTGCACTCACCACCCCCGTACTCGGCTGCGGTGATACGACTGCCCCTGATCTCGGGACGTTGGCGTACGAGGTGTTCAGCGGCTGCATACCAGACGTGTTCAACCTGGTTGTTACCTGCGCGCCCCAGCAGACGACCGTCGCCCGAGGCGATAGCCTTCTTGTGGGACACTTGCTGATTGACACCTCGGCAGCCAGGGCGGCCACGGCACGTCTACGTCCGTCCTGCGCCGTCAACTTCGAGATACGCCACGGGGGCGCATTTGTCGGGACGCTGCCAGCCACACCCACGTGCGCAGATTCGGTCCAGGACCAAGGCGACAATCCGCCGCGGGTCTACAACGCGCATGTGTTCTTCTGGCACGTCCCGGCGGACGCCGCACAAGGTACGTACACCTTCAAGAGCGTCTGGTTGGTTGATCCCACGTTGACTCGATCGATTCAGGTCACTGTGCAGTAGCGGCCGGATGAGGGCTAGGATCCCACACACTTGCCGCGGCTCAGGCCAGGTCGAAATCCAATCTCATCCCGCGGGCCGATGATGTCTCTCACCTCCAGCACACTCGCCTTCGTGACCGCCCTGTGCGCGGCCGCCGCCTGTGCGTCCGAACCCGACCCCGCGACATCGTCATCGTCCCTCACGGTCCACGGTGTGGTAACGAAGGACGGAGCGCCCCTCGAGCACATAAACGTGCTCGCCGCACTCTGGGATGGGGGGTCCAGAGCCGGCCAGTTGCTGGCTAACGACATCGTGAGCACCGACGTGGCCGGCCGGTTCGAGGTGTACCTGGGGCTCGACACCCTGCTGGTCGGGACGTACTACTTCACCTCACGCGCCCAGCCACCGTATGGGTCCGGCCTTCGGGCCGTCTCCGTCGACGGGCACACCACGTTCGACCAGGCGGGCCGTGCCGATACGGAGCTCGCCATAGCGATCGAGCGAGTCGCGCCTCCCGTCGCCGACGGTCCCGACGTGCTTCTGGATCCCGCGCGCCTGGTGGGCCGCTACGACGGGCGGACGGTGGATCCGGTGACGTTCGTGGACGACGGAGCCAACCTCACCCTCGAGATCGACTCGATCCGCTCAACTCGGCCGTTTGGACATTTCGTGATCAGTTTCGATGATGCGACCGGCTGCGACAACGGCGGCGGCGAGAATCTGATCGACGGCGAGCTCGGCGCGGATACCCTGCACCTGCGACTGCTCGCTGGAGCGAGTCGAGAGCAGGACTTCGAGGTGACGTCGCCTGACGCGCTCAACGACACGCTCATCGTCCGCTATCCGCCTGGCGGAGGCGGCGACTGCTCGTTGGGCTTCCCGGCGCCGCTCCGGCTGGTGCGACAAGTCGGCCCCTAGCACATCTGAGTCATACGGAGAGCGCATGCCCGACATGTCGCGCCCCTTGCGGCGCTCCAGGACAAACCGGCAGATCGCGGGAGTTGTGGGCGGCCTGGCCGAATACTTCCGCGTGGACGCCACGTTGCTGCGCGTCATCTACGTGGCGGGCTCGATCATCTCGGCGGCATTCCCAGGCATCCTTGTGTACGTCCTGCTCTGGCTCCTGATACCGGAGGATGACGGTCCAGCGGGACCTGACGGCGGCTGAGAAAGCATGGCGAGTCGGAGTGCTCGCAGATCGGACTCTACCGCGCTTGGAGCCTGGATGCCTTGTGCGCTCCGGTGGAACGTGCTCTGGTTGATCCTCGGTATCGCCGGCCCTCCGCGGGCACTGGCTCAGCATGAAGTGCCGTTCGCGCGACTGGCGCTCCTTGGTGGACAGCTCCACTACAGGCTGCCGGAGCCCCAGAACGATGCGATCCTCGCCTTGCGCCTTGCAGCACCGCTGGTGCCGCTTGGCCTCCGGCACTGGGTGGTTGAACCAGGAGTGAGCTATGGCTGGTACAAAGGAAGCTCGGAGCAGCGCCGGCACATGCTCATCACCGAGCTTCAACTGCAAGCACAGAGTGGCACATCACCGGTCCAGCCCTACCTTGGCATTGGCGGCGGTGTGGGGCTCACCCATGTGGATTCAACCATGCAGGCGCGGGTGACACTGTCGGCCAGCGCGGGAGTGCGCGCGGATCTGATGGAGACCCTGGGGGTGCTCGGTGAAGTGCGCCTCCGCCGCCTCGGACCCTTTCGGGACTGGACGCGAGAGGTCACCGTTGGACTCTATGCATCCTTTAGGTAGGGGCCGGCGGGCGCGGATGCCGCGTCTCACACTGATCGTCGCCACCGGTACGCTCGCGGCGCTCCTCGCCGTCCCCGCGCTCCAGGCCCAGCGGCCGACCACTCTGGCCGGCCGCTCGACCCTCTACGCCCCGAACGGCGTGGTCGCCACGAGCCAGCCGCTGGCCTCCGCGGCCGGTCTGGAGGTCCTGCGTCACGGCGGCAACGCCATCGACGCCGCGGTCACCGCGGCCGCGGTGTTGAGCGTGACCGAGCCTCTTATGACCGGCATCGGCGGCGACATGTTCGCGATCGTCTGGCTCGCCAAGGAGCAGAAGCTCGTCGCGCTGAATGCGAGTGGACGCGCCGGCTCGCTCATGACGCGCGAAACGCTGCTGGGCCGCGGCTTCCAGCCAGGATCGCAGCAGGGCGTGATGTCCGTGACCGTCCCCGGCGCGCTCGCGGGATGGGATATGCTCGTGCGGACCCACGGACGGCGCACACTCTCCCAGGCGCTGCAGCCCGCGATCGCCTACGCGCGCGATGGCTTCCCGGTCTCGCCGATCATCGCCGCACAGTGGGCGGGGGAGACGACCTTTCTCGAACGCGACTCGGCGGCCGCCGCGACGTATCTGCCCGACGGACGCGCGCCGAAGGCGGGCGAGTGGTGGCGGAACACCGACTACGCGCGCACGCTGCAGGAGATCGCCGACCGCGGCATTGGCACCTTCTACGGAGGCGCGCTCGGCCAGCGTATCGTGGCGCGGCTCGCGGCACTCGGCGGTTTCATCACGCTCGACGACCTCAGGAAGAACGCACCGAGCTGGGTGACACCGATCTCGGTACCCTTCCGCGGCTATCGGGTGTGGGAATTGCCGCCGAACAATCAA
Source organism: uncultured Gemmatimonadales bacterium (assembly GCA_963728705.1). Lineage (GTDB taxonomy): Bacteria > Gemmatimonadota > Gemmatimonadetes > Gemmatimonadales > GWC2-71-9 > CAVVWJ01. The sequence continues at coordinate 29,624 of CAVSLY010000023.1, read as the reverse complement.
GGAATCGCCGCGCTCGAAATGCTTCGCATCCTCGAGCCCTACGACCTCAAGGCGATGGGTCGCAATACGGCGCCCTACCTGCATCACCTCATCGAAGCCAAGAAGCTCGCCTACGCCGACCTCGAACGGTTCGTTGGCGACGCGGAGCATCTCGACATGCCCGCCGAGGAGATGCTCACCGACGAATTCATCGCCGAGCGGCGCAGCCATCTGGACCCGTCCCGCGCACAGGCGCGCGTGGACCCGGGACCTCTTCGCACCCAGGGCGAGACGATCTACCTCACCGCCGCCGACGCCGAGGGGAACATGGTGTCGTTCATCAACTCGAACTACGACTACTTCGGGTCGGGGATCGTGGTGCCGGGCACCGGGTTCGCGCTGCATAACCGCGGCGCCGGGTTCACGCTCACTCCAGGTCGTCCAAACACCGTCGCGCCGGGGAAACGGCCGTTCCATACCTTGATCCCCGGCTTCGTCACCCGTACGGCGGCGGGGCGCGAACAGTCGTACATGAGCTTCGGGCTCATGGGCGGCGGGATGCAGGCGCAGGGGCACGTGCAGTTCCTCCTCAACTATTTCGTCTTCGGCATGGATCTGCAGGCCGCCATCGACGCCCCGCGTTTCCGCCATCTCGACGGGCAGCGGGTGGCGCTCGAGGCGCCGATGGGCGACGCCGTGCGCACGGCGCTCAGGGCGATGGGGCATGTGCTCATCGACCGGCCGCCGGGCGCGTTCGGCGGGGCGCAGGCGATCGTGCGACTTCCCAAGGGGTTCGCGGCGGGGAGCGATCCGCGGAAGGACGGGATGGCGGTCGGCTACTGATGGGTGCCATTGTTTCGAACCTGACACCGCTGGCAAGCCGCCTGCCTCGAAGGTGGGGGACCCAATCCCGAAAATGAGCCTCCGATCGACCCTCACCAGCGCGCTAGCGCTCCTGCGGATAGATCGTGGGACCGCCGTGCTGCTCGGCGCCACGACAGCCCTCGGACTGGCAGCCGCTCTCCCCATAGCCGGTCTCATGGCTGCGCCGGGCAAGCCCGTCGAGACACGTCTGGAGATCTCGACCGTTCAGGGCGGCCTCCTAGGGTTGCCGTGGAGAGATCCACGCAGCCCGGCCGGCACTCAACGCCGGGCGACGACCGTGCTGTTCGGGCTTTTGGTGGGGATGGCCGCCGCCACCCTCGCCACCGGCGGCATTACCCTCGTTGCCCTGGTCGGCGCGCGGGATGGCGCCCGCAGTTCGGACGACGAAGTGCGCCGCGCGGTCGGGGCCTCGCGCAAGGTCATCCGCCGGGCAGCACTGTTCGAGGCATGGGTGATCGCGGCGATCGCCGCCGGAGTCGGCAGTGTCCTTGGCGCGAGGCTGGGTCGCTTTGCGGCGGCCGGGTGGCCGGGCGAGGCCATGCCGTACCACGGGAGTGCCTCGGTCGGGCTCGTGCTCGCCGCTGTGGCCGTCGTGGTCTTCACCGCGATGCTGCCGCTGATCTTCGCTCGCCGGCATCGTCTGGCGGAGGCGGATCGCGCGCCGCGCCAGATCTTCGGACCGGCGGTCGCCCAGTTCGCCACGAGCCTCGCCGTGCTCGTCACTGCCGCCTTGCTGGGCCGGCACGCCTCCAGCGTGGCGTCCGTCGGGTCCATGAGCAGCGATGCCAAAATCCTCCAGCTTGCGAGCGCGCCCGGACGGGCAGAGGCGCTGGGATCTCGATACGGGACATTGATCGAACGTCTCAATGCGGCGTCGCTCACGGCAAGCCTGACCAGCCCGGGCGCGGTGGCCGGGCTCGGCACGATCGCCGGCGTGACGACGGATTGCGGGGAGTGCTCCGAGGGCGGTATTCCGTCGCGCTTCCACGTCTTCTACGCCACACATCACCTCGTGAGCCCCGACTCCTTCCAGGCGCTGGGCATCCATCTCGTCCGAGGACGGCAACTGGGCCTCGATGACCGGACCGGTGCCACGCGGGTTGCGCTCGTGAACCGCGCGCTCGCACAGCGCCACTTCCAGCGCGGCGAAGCAGTCGGCCGAGTGATGCTGGTCGGCGATGACACGGAATGGTATACGGTCGTCGGGATCGTGGACGACGCGCCGGCGTGGGGGTTCGGCACCCGCTTCCAGCCGCCGTTCACGGTCTATCTCAGCATCCTCCAACACGCCCCGCCCGTTGCCGAGTTGCTCGTCGGCAGTCGCGGCGCGCCCGCCTTGGCAGGTGGCGCAGGGCCTGCGACGGTGGCAGCATTGAGTGCAACGGACCTGCGCGTCAGCGAAACGAGCCTGGCTCGGCTCCGCGCACGGGAGGCGGCCCCAGTGGCGTGGTTCGCCCGCTGGATAGCCGTCGAGGGCTGGGCGACGATGCTGATCGCCTGCGTGGGAATGATGGCGGTGATGCGCATCTGGGTGCGCTCGCTCCTGCCTGAGCTCGGCTTGCGACGCGCGCTGGGCGCGACCAAGGCCAGCGTGCTGCTCCTGGTGCTGAGGCAGGCGCTGAGCGTCGTCGCTTTCGGCGTCGCCGCGGGCTGCTGGTTTGGGTGGTCAGTCTGGAATGTGCTGCCGACGATTCTCACGGGCGCCCACACGTGGGACACCAGCGCCCTCGCTCTGGCGGCCATACCGCTCGTGCTCGCCACGCTGGTTGGGGCGATCCTGCCGGCACTCCGCGCCATGCGGGACACGCCGGTGGGTCTGATCTCCTCGGCCGGCTAGGCCGTTCGGCGCTTCCGCCGCGGCGCCTTCCGGCGACTCTCCCCCTAGGGGCGCGGTGCTCCGAGAGCTACCTTAATCACATGCCCCACATATACCCGAAGCGCCAAGCACCGGCGCCAGGGCAATGGTCCGTCCAGTACGTGTACCCCTACATGCTCGCGGTCTTCTTCGTGGCCGTGGCGACGCTCGCGCGCTTGCTCCTTCGGCCGTTGGCCGGCAACGAGCTGCCGTTCATCACCTACTTCGCCGCCGTGTTCGTGAGCGCCTGGCGGCTTGGGTGGCGCCCAACCGTCCTCGCCGTCAGCCTCAGCGCCTTGCTGACGGCGATGCTCTTCCTGCCGCCAGTCACCGCCGGCGGCGCCTCCGGACTCCTCAGCCTGATCGGGCTCGCGCTGTTCATCGCGATCGGCCTCGGCACGGGCATCGTCGGCGAGGGCCGCCTGCAGGCCCTCCGCCGGGCCCAGGAGCAGGCGGCGGAGGCGCTCCGTCTGCAGGGGCTCGCCGAGGAGGCCGCCGCGGAAGCCGAGGAGTCCGCGGTCCAGGCGGAGGAGGACAGGAACCGGGCGGAGGCCGAGGCCCGGCGGGCGGACGAGCAGGTGGTGCACACGGAGGCCGCGCTCGCCCAGGTACGGAGCGTCCAGACCCAGTTGCTCCACGCCCAGCAGCTCGATGCCATCGGGCAACTGGCCGGCGGCGTGGCGCACGATTTCAACAACATCCTGACCGCGATCGCCGGGTACTGCGCGTTCCTGCTGGCCGAAACCCCCGCCGGGGACCCTCGCCGCGACGACATTCTCGGGATCAAGGAGGCGGCGGACCGGGCCGCCGCCCTGACCCAGCAGCTCCTCGCCTTCGGTCGGAAGCAGATGATGCAGCCGGCCATCCTGGACGTGCGCGAGGTGATCGAGGATGCCGGCCGGCTGCTCCGCCGCCTGATCGCGGAGGACATCGACCTGGTCATTACCACCGGGCCGATCCTCAGCTCCGTCCTCGCCGATCGCGGTCAGTTGGGCCAGGTGCTCGTCAACCTGGTGGTGAATGCCCGGGACGCGATGCCGCAGGGCGGGCGGCTCACCATCGAAGCTCGCGACGTGTCGCTCGGCGAGGCCTACGCCGAGACCCACCTGGCCATCGAGCCGGGAGCCTACGTGCGCATCGCCGTGAGCGACACCGGCCGTGGCATGACCCCCGAGGTGAAAGCGCGCATCTTCGAGCCGTTCTTCACGACCAAGCCTGCCGGCAAGGGTACCGGCCTCGGCCTCTCGACCGTGTACGGCATCGTGAAGCAGTTCGGTGGACACGTGCTCGCGTACTCGGAGCCGGGGCACGGCACGACGGTCAAGGTGTACCTCCCCCGCGCGGAAGGGGTAGCGGCGGCCACGACGCGTGAGGAGAGCCCCGCGCTCCGGGCCGGCCTGGAGACGGTCCTGGTGGTCGAGGACGATGCGGTGATTCGGAAGGTGGCGCGCCGGGTGCTGGAGATGCAGTCGTACACGGTCCTGGTGGCCTCGACGCCGACCGAGGCGCTCGAGGTCGCGGCGCAGTTCGAGGGCCGCATCGACCTCCTGCTGACCGACGTCATTCTGCCCGAAGTGACCGGCCCGCGGCTGGCGGAGCTCCTCTTGTTCGGCCGGCCCGGCCTCCCGGTGCTGTATATGTCCGGCTATGCCGACGATGCCATCGTACAGAGCGGGCAGCTCGCGCCGGGCACCGAGTTCCTGTCCAAGCCCTTCACGCCGGAGACGCTGCTCCGGCGAGTGCGGCAGACGCTCGACCAGCACGGTGCCGCCGGCGCCGCGGCCAGCGCGTAGCCGCTGGTGTCCCGCATCCTGATCGTGGACGATGAGGCCGGTCTTGCCGACGCGCTCCGTCGCGTGCTCGAGCGAGACGGGCACGAGGTCCGGATCGCCGCGAGCGGCCTCGAAGGCGCGCGGCGGTGTCGGGAGCAACCGGCGGATCTCGCCATCATCGACATCCATATGCCCGAGATGGATGGGCTCGAGCTGCTGGTACAGTTCCGGACGGTCGCGCCGGCGATGCCGGTCATCGTGATGTCGGGTGGCGCCCAGACCGGAGGCCTCGACCTCCTGGGGGATGCGCGGCTGCTGGGCGCGTTCGCGACGCTGGCGAAGCCATTCTCGATCGACGAGCTGCTCGGCGCGGTGGCGCGGGCGCTGCCGCCGGACCCGCGGGCCGAGACGGGGTGATGGCGCGCTCACGGAACTGCGGGAGGCCGTGAGGCGGGCACTCGCGGCTGCTGCTACTTTTCTTCTTCTTCTTCTTCCGTACTCGAGCCATGAGCTCCACGAACTCATCGGGGTCCGGAAGCGCCACCTTCCGCGCCTTCGCCGCCCGCCGAACCCGGATCTTGATGGTCCGGACCTCTTCATCCGTGTACTTGCCTGCGTTCAGCGGCTGGTGGATGTAGGCCCAGGCGGCCTTGATGCGGCCGGGCGTGTCGATCGGGTACTTCTTGTTGACCGGGTCGGCGAAGGTCGCTTTCCCGTATTTCCGGAGCCCTTTTCGCGGGTCGGCGTCAGGCCGGCGGTGGATTTTCTTGGGACTCATCGATTTCCTCCGCCTCGAAAGCCGCCCGGCGAGAGCATCTCCCGGTCGACGCGCCCGTCATCCACGTCGTACAAGGTTCCTCGAAGGACCGCCACTGCGGCGCACAGGAGGAAACCGCCACCGATCAGCGTCGCGATGAAGCGAAGCATCGAGTCTCCGATCTCCGTCGAGTCGGCCTGGCACAGCACCCGGGCCCTTGGCCCTCAGAAGTCCAGCTTGAGCCGCTTCAGCAGCGCGAGGTACCTCGGATCCTCTCGCACCGGATCCCAGGTCGCCGCCTCACGCGTGAACATCAACCAGCCCGAGCGCCGCTCGTAGGCCTCGTCATACAATCTGAACGCCTCCGTGAGGTCGCCCAGCGCGACCCGGACGTGCCCCTCGTACATCGGGGAGATGTAGCGCTGCTTGGACATCTGGCGGAGCTCCTCGGCCACCTCGAGGGCGCGTCCGCGCTCCCCCAACCCGGCATACGCCGCCCCGGCGTACATGAGGAGCGGGGGCAGTCGCCCCGCCAGCCGCATGCCCTGCTCCAGGATCGGCGCGGACTCCGAGTGCCGGTTCATCGCCTCACACACCCGGCCGATCTCCCAGTACGCGGGGACGTGCAGCGGCTCGGCTTCCAGGATGGCGTCGAACTTCGCGCGCGCCTCCTCGTACCGGCGGGCCAAATAGAGACAGCGTCCCAGCGTGAGGTGGAGGCCGAGTGACAGGGGATCGACCGCCAGGGCCGTCGTGACGACCCGCAGCCCTTCGTCGTGTCGCCCCATCGCGCTGAGGAAGAGCGCGTACCAGAGGTGGACCAGCGGGGAGCGTCCGCCGAGACTCAGTGCCCGCTCGAACTCGTGCTCCGCACGCTCCCAGTCCCAGTCGTAGACGGCGGCGATGATCGCCTGGGCACCGTGCGCCTCCGGGAGCTGGGGCTTCAGCGCCAGCGCCTTCGCCACCGCCTCCTTCGCCTTGGGCATGGCCTCCAGCGGTGCCAGCGCGCCGAAGGTATCCAGGCCGCTCATGGCATGGCAGTACGCCATCTGCGCGTAGGCGTCGGCGTACTCGGGGTCCCATTCGGTGGCGCGGCGGAAGTGATCGATGGCCGCCAGGAAGCCTTCCGTCGTCCGCTTGTTGAGGAAGTAGCAGCCCTGCAGGTACGACTCGTAGGCCTCCGGGAGGGCCGTAGCGGCCCGCACCACGGGATCGCTCGCAGTCCCCGCCACCCGGCTGGTCAGCTCGCCCACGATCGCGTGCGTCAGCTCGTCCTGGAGCGCGAAGACATCGGCCAGGGTCCGCTCATAGGTGTGGGACCAGAGCTGGTAGCCGTCCGGCGCGTTGATGAGCTGCACCGACATTCGGATCCGGTTGCCGGCCTTCCGCACGCTCCCCTCGAGCAGGGTGCGCACCTTGAGTCGCTCGCCGACCTCCCGGGCTTCCACGTTCTTCCCCTTGAACATGAACGACGACGACCGCGCCGGAACGCGCAGCCCCGGCACCTGGGCCAGCGCGTTGATGATCTCGTCCGTCATGCCGTCGCTGAAGTATTCGTTCTCGGGATCGGCGCTCAGGTTGACGAACGGAAGCACCGCGATGGAGGTGTCGGCCGTCGGCTGGCTGCCCGGAATGAACGCGGCCGCCCATCCCGAGCCGTGCCCGGCCGCGTCGGTCAGCGCCGACGAAAGCCCGGCGGCCGTGGCGAACCGGTCGGCCGGCGCCCGGGCGAGGGCGCGGGCGAGGATCGCCTCGAGAACCTCCGGCAGCTCCGGCCTCAGCGTCCGGAGCGCCGGCGCGCTCTCGGTGAGCCGCTGGACGAGTGTCGACCTGGCTGTCCGGCCCTGGAACGGCGGGACACCGGCGAGCGCCTCGAACAGCACGCACCCGAGGCTGTAGATGTCGCTCCGGCCGTCGAGGCTGGGATCGTTCTCCGCCTGCTCGGGGCTCATGTACGTCGGCGTGCCGATGGCCAGGCCTCCATCGGGGAAGAGCTCGGCACCGTAGCTCACCGCGCGGGCGATGCCGAAGTCCGCCACCACCGCCTGCCCGTTCGCGATCAGGATGTTCTCCGGCTTGATGTCCCGGTGCACCACGCCGTGCTGGTGGGCGTAGTCGAGCGCGTCCGCCACCTCGTGGCCGAGCACGAGCACCTGGTCCGGCTCGAGCCGCTGCTCGCGCTGGAGCCGGTTCCGGAGCGACTCGCCGTCGATGTAGGGCATGACGTAGTACAGCAGGCCATCCGCCTCGCCCGAGTCGTGGAGCGGCAGGATGTGTGGGTGGGTGAGGCGGGCGGCCACCTGGATCTCGCGGAGGAAGCGCTCGGCCCCGACGCTCGTGGCGAGCTCGGGCCGGAACACCTTCACGGCCACGAGGCGGCCGTGCTTCGGGTCGCGGGCGAGGTAGACCGTCGCCATGCCGCCCTGGCCGAGCTCCCGCTCGATCGGATAGCGGGTGGCGAAGGCGGAGGTGACGCGGTCGAGGAGGGCAGGCATGCGGCGGTGATCAATCCCTTGCTGCGTGGGGAGGCCCGGAATGTGTCGCGGATGATCGCGGATTGCCAGGAGGTGTCGTGCAGGCCCCGGACCTCGGCGCGTTCGTGACGGACGGCACGGAGCAACAGCCGCCCGACGGGATATTCAGTGGTTCGTGGTGACGATCCGCATCAACAGGAGAGCCGAAATGCACACCCGACGATTCATCTCCGCTGCCGCTCTGGCCCTGGCGCTCGGCGGGAGGGCTGCCCGTCAGCGGAGCCCAGCCGCGCCTTCATCAGAAGGCTGTCGAATCGCGCGTGCGAGCGCACGGGATCGACGCGCGGGTCAACCTTCATATAACCGATCCAGGGGGATTGCTCGTCATACGCACGCCCGAGCCAGTCCAACCCTGCCTTTGTATCACCCAGCGCGATCTGGATGACGGCAACGTGATAGGCGGAGACATGCCGGCGTGTGGACGCCTCCGCGAGGCGCGCGAGCGTTGCGCGCGCTTGGCCCTTCATTCCCGCCCGGGCATAGGCATGACCTAGAGAGGCCAGATAGAGCAGGCTTCCCCCGTCGATGGCCAACGCTCGTTCGGCCTCCGAGACGCCCTCCTTGAACCGGCCTGCTTGCTCGTACGCCCACCCGAGGTGCCAGTGTGCGGGGGCGAAGTCAGGGTCCAGCTCCAATGCCTTCCGGAACTCCGAGATCGCATCCTCGTTCTTTCCCGCGTAGTAGTACCGCAACCCCATCCAGGTTTGGATGATGGGCGATAGGGGATCGAGGGCGCGGGCGGTCAATGCCTGTTTCAGTGCTTCGTCGTGCCGACCCATCCCCGACAGGAAGCCCCCGTACCAGTGATGCGCGACCGGGTAGCTAGGGTCGAGGTCGATCCCCCGACGATACTCGCGCTCGGCCGCCGTCCAGTCGTGATCGAACTCGAAGAGAATGTGCGCCAGCGAAACGTGCGCCTCGGCCAGCGTGCTGTCGAACTCCAGTGCCCGCATCGCGGCGCTCTTGGCCTTCGGGAAGGCCTCACGCGGTGCGAGGAGGCTGTAGTAACCACGAAAGGTCCAGGCATCGGCGATCCCCACCCAGGCACGGGAGTAGCCGGGATCCAGGTCAGTCGCCCGTTGGTAGTAGTCCAGCGCGGTCTGGATGTCCCCTTCCGTGCGCTTGTTCCAGAAGTACCGGCCCTTTAGGTAGAGCGTGTACGCCTGGTGGCTCCTCGCGGGCGGGACGCTCAACCGATGGCGCTCGCCTTCGAGCAGGGTGACACCCAACCGCTCGATCACCTGCTCTGCGATGTCCGACTGCACCTTGAAGATGTCGGTGATCTCCCGATCGTAGGTCGTGGCCCAGAGTTGTCGTTCGTCCTGGGCACGGAGGAGCTCGAGCGTGATGCGGACACTCCTCGAGCCGCTATCCCCGTCGGCCCATCGCACGCTACCGCCCAGGAGATAGTCGATGCCCAGCTCCCGGCCGATCTCGCGCATCGTCCTGTTGGTGCGGGCGTATCGCTGGACCGCCCGGCTCGGTACCAGGTCAAGACCACTCACCGCCCCCAGGCGGCTGGTGATCTCATCCGTCATGCCGGCCGCGAAGTATTCGTCGTCGGCGGCACCGACATTCTCGAACGGGAGAACGGCGATCACCGTCGACCGCCGGTCACTCCCGCCTGACGCGTCGTCAGACCGTTGGGTCGTATCCCCGCGATCGCCGACCAGAAGCGCGGCGTCTCTCGCTGGCTGCCGCCAGGGCTGCCACACCGCGACGGCGGCCGCGAGGAGGAGTGCGCCACCGATGAGCCCACTGATCCTGCGCCGAGCGCGGATGGGTGGTCGCGCGATCACCGTCGTCGACACGGCACTTGCTGGTGTCACGGAGGCAATGGCGTGCGCGAAGGCGGCAGCGTCCGGGAAGCGGTCGGCGGGAACTGGAGCCAGCGCCCGCAGCGTCGCGCGCTCCACGCTCGCAGGCACGCTCGGGCGCACGCGGCGAAGCGGAGGTATCTCGCCGCTTAGGCGTCTCGCAATCACCGCTTGGGCGGTGGGGCCGGTAAACGGCGCCTCACCGGCCAGCATCTCGTAGAGCACGCAGGCCAGGCTGTACTGGTCGCTCCGAGCATCCACCGTTCGCTCGCCACTTGCCTGCTCAGGGCTCATGTACGCCGGGGTGCCCACCGAGAGCCCCGTTTCAGTGAGTTGCTCGATGCCCGCCGTGTCCAGCGCCAGGGCGATCCCGAAGTCCGCTACGAGCGTGCTGCCGTCCGTGGTGAGGAGCAGGTTCTCGGGCTTGATGTCCCGGTGAACCACCCCGTGGTCGTGGGCATATTGGAGCGCCCGGGCGGCGTCGGTTGCAATCCGAAGTGCATCCTCCACCGGCAGCTGTGTCTCGCGCCGCAGGCGGTCGCGGAGGCTCTCACCTTCGACGAGGGGCATGGTGAACCAGAGTTGCCCGGCGGTTTCCCCGGAGTCGTGAACGGTGAGGATATGCGGATGCTGCAGGCGGGCGGCGAGCCTGATTTCACGCTGGAAGCGTTCGGGACCGAGCGTCGCCGCCAGCTCGGGGTGCAGCACCTTGAGGGCCACCAGGCGGTCGTGCCGGAGGTCGCGGGCCAGGTAGACCGTGGCCATGCCCCCCCGGCCAAGCTCCCGCTTGAGGTGGTAGCGGTCGTGGAGGGCGTCCTTGAGCTGGCCTGCGACATCGGCCACGGCGGCGGCCTGGAGTGGGGAGAATGAAATCTGTACCGGCTCACTTCGACCCGGTAGCAGGAGTCACCCGATCGGTGGACAGGCGCCGGCCAGCTCCCATTACCATCACCAGCACGATCCCGGCGACGAACCCGCCGATGTGCGCCATGTAGGCAACACCCGTAGCCTCGCTGGCGCGAGTGCCTACCTGCGCGACGAACTGCAGCACGATCCAGAGACCGAGGACCAGCAGCGCAGGCATCGTTGTAAGCCCTCGGCCCATCAGGACGCGCACGCGATTTCTGGGGAACTTGATCATGTATGCCCCCAGCACGCCCGCGATCGCGCCTGAGGCGCCGAGGCTCGGAACCACGCCGTCGGGGCCGTAGAGGACCTGCGCTATGCTGGCGGCCAGCCCGCACAGCAGATAGAAGGCGATGAACCGGCCCCGGCCGAGGAGGTGCTCGATCTGATCGCCGAAGATCCAGAGGTAGAGCATGTTCCCGAGGATGTGCAGCCAGGAGCCGTGCATGAACATCGCGCTGAGCAGCGTGAGGTAGATCGGGGTGGGCCCGGGGTACAACTGCACCGGGAATGCCTCGCCTCCGACCTCGACGGTCCGGGTCCCGGTGAGATCCTCGCCATGGGTGATCTCATAGGGGACGGTGCTCCAGCCGTTGGTAAAGGGCTCACCGAGCTGGAGTTGGAGCAGCCAGACCAGGGCATTGATGGCGATCAGGCCGTAAACGACATAGGGAGGGCCGTGACCGGAGGGCTCGTCGCCAATTGGAATTACCATCGTGCTCGTCTCCCAGTTGCGATGCTACGAAACTACCTGCGGGCCGGCTTCGCCCCGAAGGATGAGCCAGGCTGCTGCCGCGCCCCCGCAGAAGATCACGGCGTTGCCGGTTTGGCTGAGAATGACCTGGGCGGAGAGGATCTCGGCGAGAATCAGAAGGGCGCCGATCGAATAGAGCGCGGCTACCCAGCGCAGTTTGCCGCCGGCCATCATCAGCGGAATCGCGAACGCGGCCGTGCCGACGAAGAATGCGAGCGTGGCTGGCATGACGGCGGCGAGGATCGGTCCCGAGAACATGCTGTCCAGCAGGGCTGTAGCCGTGGCGGCGTCCGCGCCGTCCGTCAGAAACCGCCCGACCAGCATCTCGGCTACGAAGATGGCGGCGAGGGCCGCGGCCCCGATCAGGACGAGGATGCGCGCCGCATAGCCGGCGGCCGGCTTGCGCGCTGCCGTGAGGCTGGCGAGCGCGAGGAAGCCGGGAATCGACAACAGGATGCCGATGAACAGGAGGAGGTGTGCGGCGTACCAGCGCGAGGCGTGGTTCACGAGAATCGCAATCTGCTCAGCCGTGTCCATCCTCTCTTCCGGGTGGAAGAGGTCTCCGATGGTCATCAGGAGCGGGCCTACGATCAGGCTTGCTGCGGCAATGAGCGTCCGATAGTCGTGTGTAGCGGGGGAGATTGCCATGCCTGCCTCCGTGCATTTGAGGACAGTACGTGGCGCAAATATACCTGCAATGCTAGGCCAGGAGCGCCACCGGCGAGGAGCGCCCCCAGCCACGCCGCGTGATCCCCAGTACGCGGTACCGGTCGGCGAATGCCGGCGCGAACTCGTCGTAGGCGTGTGCGGTCTGTCCCATTCCCGACAGGAACAGCAGCGGCTCGCCCTTCCGGCTCCACTCGCCCGTCCCAATCACGGCTGCGAGCCACATACAGAAACGGCCACCTCGACGGCGGCCGATCCGTTGCTTCTTCGCGGTCAGGTCGTGGCCTCGGCCTCGGCCTCTGGCGTCCTTCGCGGCGTGTCCGAGCGAGCCACCCTCGCGCGGCCGTTCGGGCGCCGCCGCTTCGCCACCACCTCCGTGACCTTGGTCGCTCCCGAGGTCAGGGCGGCGACGTCCGCCGCTGCCGCGGGCGGGTTCAGGTTCGTGGTCGCCTTCTTTCCGATCTTGCCGGGCCGGGTGCCGGTGGCCTTCCGGGCCCATCGGCGAGCCTTCCGGTGCCCGACATCCGGGTGCACTTCCAGGACCTGCGCCACAGCGGTCGCCACCAGGCGCTTGAAGTCACGCTTCTTCATCGTTCCCTTGAGCTCGGCGAGCCGGCTGACCAGCCTGCCGGTCCCGATCTGCGCGGCGACATCTTTCCAGGCCATGCTTCCCCCCCTCGTCGACAAGTCCGATCTCTCGGGCCAGGGTCATCACTCCGCCTCCGGCCGCCCGAACATGAGCTGAATCAACCCCTTGTCCTCCGGCTGCGCCAGCACGTACACGTGATCCCCCGATTGCAGCACCGTCGACCCCCGCGGCGGAATCAGCCGGTTCCCCCGCACGATCAGCGTCACGCTCGACCCCTCCGGAAAATCGAGGTCCCTGAGTGACGCCCCCGTCACCACCAGCGCCTCGTCCACGTAGAACGACATCAGCTCGCCTTCCAGCGGCAGCCGCGACTCGATCGCCAGGACCGCCTGCGGCGCCGGCGCTTCCGCCTTCTGCAGCCCCAGCCTCCGCGTCACCCACGCCACCGTCGCCCCCGGCACCAGCGCGTTGGCCACTACGATGAAGAACACCACGTGGAAGATCCGGTCCGCGCCCGGCGCTCCCACCAGCACCGGGTACGTGGCCAACACGATCGGCACCGCGCCCCGGAGCCCCACCCACCCGATGTACGCCACCTCTCGCGACGGATACCGGAACCACACCAGGCAGAGCGCCGCCACCAGGGGCCGCGCCACGAACGCGAGCAGGATGGCCAGGCCCAGCCCGCTGGGAGCGACCTCGAGCAGCCGGCTCGGGAACACCAGCAGCCCCAGGATGAGGAACATCCCGATCTGCGCCAGCCAGGCCAGCGCGTCGTGCACGCGAAGCAATCCATTGTGGTAGGGCAGGGGGCCGTTTCCGAGCACCATCCCCGCCAGGTACACCGCCAGAAACCCGCTTCCGTGCACCAGCGTCGTGACTCCGTATGCCAGGAGCGCGAACGCCAGCGTGAGTGCCGGGTAGAGCCCTCCCGTCGGCAACGGATAGCGACGGAGGATCCACCGGCCGCCCAGCCCGATGCCCACGCCGAGCGCGCCGCCGATGGCGAGCTGGAGCAGCACCTCGAGCACGATCCGCCAGGCGGAGAGCTCGCCCGGGCGCAGCAGGTTCGCGGTGAGGGCGACCGTGAGGATGACGGCGACGGGATCGTTGAGGCCCGACTCGAGCTCCAGCGTGGTGCCCACCCGGCGCTTGAGCTGGAGCCCGCTCCCGCGGAGCACCGAGAACACCGAGGCCGCGTCTGTGGACGACACGACCGCGCCCAGCACCAGCGCCTCCGGCCACGACAGCCCCCAGAAGTGGGCCGGCAGCGCGATCAGCAGTGCCGTGAGCGCCACGCCGGCCGTCGCCAGCATCCCGGCCGGCGCCCAGGTTCGCCGGAGTGCCGCGAGCGGGGTGTTGAGCCCGCCGTCGAACAGGATGAGTGCCAGCGCCAGCGACCCCAGCCGAAAGGCGAACCCGTAGTCCTCGTAATCGATGCGGCCCAGGCCCTCGGAGCCGGCCAGCATGCCGATGCAGAGGAACAGGAGCACGATCGGCACGCCGATCCGGTTCGACGCCCGGCTGAAGAGGACGCTCGCCCCCATCAGGAGGCCGGCGATGGCCAGCAGGAGGGCGGTGGCGAAGGGCTCGGAGGTGGGCATGGTCTCACAGGTTAGCGCGGCGCCGGCGGGGGGCGCCAGCCCCGGTTCCCCGGAATTCACCCGCTGCATGTGCCTGCGCTCGGTTGCTTTTCTGTCGGCCGGCCGTACTTTCTCGGAGGTCTGCTTTTCGCGCGCCCGTCGCACGCTGCATCATCGCTGCTCCTCTTCGGCCGCCCTGGGCCACCTCGGCGCCGTCCATTCCCACCGTTCCCCCAGAGGTTTCACATGCGGGTCTCGACTGTATTGCAGACGGGGTGTTTCCTTGCGCTCGCGGGCCTGGCGGCCTGCGGCGATCAGCCGGCCACCGAGCCCTCGGCCGCCAACGTCCCGGCCTTCGCGAAGAAGTCGTCCGACGACGAGGTGACACGGATTGGCCACCCCATGCTGACCCGGATCAACGCCCAGCTGGCGGCCAGGCGCTCGAACGTCCGGGTCGACAAGGCCGAGATCAGGTACCACGCCAAAGCGTACGACGCCCAGTCGGCGACCGTGATCATCGCCAACGACCGCACCCATCTCATCGGCTCCCAGTGGGTGCCCGGCGATCCGCGGCGGGACGGCCGGATCGGCGTCACCTACGCCGTGGACCCCCAGCTCCAGACCTTCCTCACCGGCCTCGGCTTCCCCGTGCCGGTGATCGAGAACGGCGCCGGCTTCCGGCTGTCGTCGCAGGCGGAGCTCGATGGGCTCATCGAGGAGTCGATGCAGGCCTGGCGGGACCGGAAGTGCTCCGACGCGCCGATCGAGCGCGTGGCGGTCGCGGCCGGGACCGACCCCGATCTGCTCGACGACCTCTTCCTCGGACGCCCGACCCCCAGCGCGACCTATGTCCAGCCGGCCGACATCGTGCAGGCCGGATGGCAGCCGGCCGAGTTCTTCGACGCCTTCACCCCGGGCGGCAGCGACGCCATCCTCGGCATCACCTTCACGTTCAGCTACGTCGACGACCAGGGCACGGCCGATGAGTCAGACGACGTCCCCACGGACATCAACGGCGACGGCAGATTCGATACCGCGCTGGCCGAGATCTACTACAACCCGAGCTTCATCTATACCACGCGCGGGGCGCCGCAGACCGTTGATTTCTACTCGGTCCTCACCCACGAAACCGGCCACTCGCTGGGTCTCGCACACTTCGGCAAGCTGTTCATCACCAAGAAGGACGCGGCCGACGGCCCCCAGGTCGCCGACATCAAGTATGCGCCGAAGGCCCTGATGAACGCCTTCTACGCCACGGGGCGCGATGAGATCGTAGGGTCCGACAACGGCTCCTTCTGCCATATCTGGGCGAGCACGAAATAAGAACCGCGGTTCACTGCAAACGAACGGGGGGAGCCGCCTGGCTCCCCCCGTTCCGCGTTTCGCCCTCGACTACAGAATGAACACCTCGGCTCTCCTCTTTCCGAACGTTTCGTTCTCGTCGCATCCCTGACTTTGGTCCGGTCCGTTCCCCGTCCTCCGCCCGTTTCCCCACCAGCGATTGCCGGATCGAAGTCAGGCCGCAGGCCGGATGGTTCGTCGTCCGCTGCGCTTGAATATTCAGCCCTGCAATCCGGTCTCACGCGCAACCCAAGGGGGAACTCATGATCAGACGTCTCTTGACCGCTGCCGGCCTGGTGGTGCTTGTCGGCTGCTCGGGCGGCGACACACCTACGGACCCGCCGAACCGCGATCCCGACCCCGAGCCCGCCCCGGCGCCCGCGCCGGCGCCGGCCCCGCCCACGGCGGCCGTCATCGTCGGCAACAACTTCTTCAGGAGTGGCAACAACGGATCGACGAATGAGGCCGTCGATACCGTGGCCGCGGGCGGGACCGTCACGTGGACCTGGACCAATACGGGCGATATCCCCCACAGCGTCGAGTCGACGGGCGCACCGGACTTTCCGAGCAGCGACATCCTCACCGGTGGCGGCAGCACCCATCAGGCCACGTTCGCCACCCCGGGCACGTACCGGTACGACTGTGCCGTGCACGGCGCGGCGATGTCGGGGACCATCGTCGTCCGGTGAGCGCGAGTCGAATCAACCATCTGATCAACAGGAGGGTATCATGACACCGTTTGTTGCGCGGTTCCTGCTCGCGCTGCTGGGCTCCTCGCTCACGCTCGCATGCAACGATGGAATCAGCCCCACTGATGGAACCAGCCCCACCGATGCCGCGCGGCCGGCCTTCAAGGCTGGAGGGCGGAGCGGCTTCGGCTTCAACGGAAGCGTGAGGGGAGCTCCCACCGGCGAGGTCCGGCTGACCGGCGGCGGATCGTTCGACCCGGCCAGCGCCTCGAATACCCTGCCGGCCGAGACGTCGATTCACTCCGGGGGAGGGTTCGACTGCACCGCGGCGGTCGCCCAAGGCCCGCTGGCGGGTTGCGCGGCGGGCGAAGGCGTTCGGTGGGATGCAGCTCAGCTGCTCGCGTCCACCACCTTCAAGTGCACGGGCAGCGACCCGGCGAAGCCCGCCGTCACCGGCGCCCACACGGCGGTGCTGCTCGCCGACTTCTATCGGGCCGGGGACGGCAACGACGAGTCGTTCACCGCGCAGATGATCGTCTCTGATGGGGATCTCGCCGACGATATCTCCGGTGTCCAGAACCTCTGGGTGCAGGGCGTGGGGTGCGGCACGGCGATTGTGAATTTCAACTAGCGACCCCTGTCCGCTGCCGACACCATCCGGCAGCGGGTGGTGTCGGGGGCTTGCAGTTCGATCGTGACCATCCCCGAGAGATCCGTCCGGTAGCGTACCTCATGCCTGTCCTCCCTGTGCGCCCCTTCCGCTTACCCGTCATCCAGCACACGTTAAGAACGATGGAACGACGTTCGGAAGGGGCCTTGACGAAGCCGGCCGAAACCAGCAAGATCGCGGCAGAGATACTGGCGAATAGGCACCGCAGGGGAGCGAAAATTTCATGGGTACTGTCACCTCACTTCAGCGTCCGACCGCGCTGGTCATAGACGACGAACACGCCGTCCGTTGGGTCATCCGCCAGGCCCTGGAGCCCGAGATCTGCAACGTGATCGAGGCCGCGGACGGTATCAGTGGCATTCGCCGTGTCTCCCGCGCCAACCCGCCGGTCGATCTGGTCATCGTGGATCTGAAGCTCGCGAACCTCAACGGTCTCGAGGTCATCGAGAGCCTCCACCGCACCCATCCGGGACTTCCAGTCCTCTGCATCACCGGATTTGGCGCCACGGCGACGGACATCCTTACATCGATGCTCAGAGACTACCGTGTCCCCGTGCTGCTGAAGCCCTTCAGCCGCCAGGAGCTGGCGCAGGCCGTCCAAGCGCTGCTCGAACGGGCGAGCCGGCGCTCGACACATGCGGTGAGTTGATCGAGGACGGTGCCGGCTGGCCCCGGCGCCGCGCTTCCATTGCGTCGAGCCTGGCGACCGGTTAAATCACCCCAGGCAGTCGCCAGACGCCTGTGAAGCCCATGCATCCGATCTTACCCTTCGCCGAACCCGACCCCCTGGTCGGAAGCGTCCTCCCGTCGGGCCTCCGAGTGCTCGAACGGTTGGGGCCCACGACCATCGGCGCCCTCTACCGGGCGCAGTATCCGTCGGGGCCACCGGTCGCGCTCACGCTGCTCGACGCTCCGCTGGGCCCGCCAGATCCTTCAGCCTTCTCCTCACCCTCATCACGACGAAGTTACCAGCTTCGCCGGGCGTGCGAGATACGTCACCCGAACGTCGCGAGTCTTGTGGAGGTCGGCGAAACCTCCGACGGGCTGACTTACGTCGTCGGGGAATTTCTGACCGGCGAGCTCCTGTCCGACCTGCTCGCCGCCCGCGGTGCACCGCCGCGAGAGGAGGCGGTGGAAATCTGCCTCCAGGCCGCCGCCGGCCTCCAGGAGGCGCATCGGATCGGGATCGTTCACGGCAACGTGTCCCCACGAACCATTCTTCTCGTCACGCCGTCCGGGGGCGACCGCACTCTGGTCAAGCTCATCCGGTTCAATCTCGGTTGGGAGGCCGAGGGAGGGCGGGGCGAACCTGGCGGAGTGGACGCTCCGTACACCAGCCCTGAACGGCTCGCCGGGAACACGCCCGACGGGCGCAGCGACGTATTCAGCCTCGGAGCCGTGCTCCACCATCTCCTCAGCGGGGCACCGCCAGGTGGCCAGCAGGCCCCTGGATCCATCCCCATGGCTCTGCGGCTCGTCGTCGACCGAGCGCTCGCCCCAGCTCCTGACTCGCGCTATCCCACGGTCGCGGCCTTCACTGAAGCGCTGGCGTCCGCAGGAAGGTCCGCCGGCATGCCCCGGCCCGCTCTATCCCGTCATTCGCGCCTGCTGGTAGCTGCCAGTGGCGCCGCACTCCTTGCGATCGTCACCTGGCTCGGCTGGAGTCGCCACTGGATCGAAGGCGCCGGTGCTCGAGCCGCCCGGGAGATCGCCATGAGGGTGGATGACGAGGTCGGGCTGGCACCGACACGATCTGCTTCTCCGGAGAGGGCGCCGGCGAGGAGTGCGACTGCCCCCACGTTGGGCCGCCCACCGGTGAAGCGACGGGAGCGTCAGCCGCCCTCCTCAGTACCTAAAGCGCCGGCCAGGGTGATACCCCGCAGCACCCCTGCGGTCCGTGCCGACTCGGCCCCCCAGGTCGCGGTCAGTCCGTTCCGTCGTGCTCACCCGTGGGCGGCGTATCCCGACGGCCGCGTCTACTTTCCGAGCAGTTGCCCGTTGGCGCTCCAGTCCCGCGAGTTGCTCTACTTCGCCAGCGAGACGGAAGCACGGGCCACTGGTCGGTCCCGATCCACGCAGGCCGGCTGTTCGTGAACCATCACCGCGGACGCCGAGATGGCGTTCACGGGTCGCATAGTCGAAGTCCTGCCACTTCTCCGCTTGGCCCTGGGCCGGCGCCTCCTCGAAAAACGAAGTGCTTCTCCGACAGCACCCGTGTTCCGGGCGCGGGCCGGGACCGCACTCCCGCCAGGACAGCACCTTCCATGGCCCATGCGGCGCTGAAGGCGGTCACCCAGACGCCGGGAGGGATCGTCGGATACAGCGCCGCATATCTTAAGCGCAACCACACCTGCCGTTGGGCGGGAGCGGTAAACAACTCTTCGGCAAGATTGGAGGCTGGGAGCATGTTTTGAAACCTCGAAACAGGTCCCAGGGGGTAGAACTAATGTAGTCATGCTTTCTGTCGCTGTCGCTCGGCCGTTCCCAATGGACACCGATCCGCAGTACTTTCCCACCATGCCCCACGAAAGCTTCACCGCCCTCCTCGCCCTGGTGGGCATCGTCATCATCCTCTCCTCACTCATGTCGGGCGCGGTGGAGCGCTCCGGCCTGCCGCAGGTCGCGATCTTCCTCCTCCTCGGCGCGGCACTCGGCCCCGCGGGACTCGGCCTGGTCGATCTTTCCCTCGAGTCCCCGTCGCTCCAGGTCATCGCCACCCTCGGCCTGGTGCTGGTGCTCTTCACCGACGCCATCGGCGTCGATATCGGCGAGATCCGCCAGCAGCGCCGCCTCGCGGCCCTGATCCTGGGTCCCGGGACGCTGCTCCCGGCCACCGTAACGGCGCTTGCCGCCTGGCTACTGCTCGGCCTCCATCCCGCGGCGGCCGCCATCCTCGGTGCGGCGCTCGCCTCGACCGACCCGGTGCTGCTTCGCACCCTGATCCGGAACCCGACCCTCCCGCCGTCTGCCCGTCTCGCGCTCCGGCTCGAGAGCGGGATGAACGACGTGATCCTGCTCCCGATCGTGGTGCTCTGCATGCTGGTGCTCCGCGCCTCGGGCGCGGCGCCGGCCGGGGAGCTCGGGCGCCGCGCGGTCGGCCTCTTCCTGCTCGGCCCGATGCTGGGCGTCTTCACGGGCTGGGTGGCCATCACGCTGCTCGACCAGGTGCGCCGGAGGGTGGGCGTCCGGCGCGACTACGAGTCGCTCTATGCCCTCGGTGTCGCCTTCACCGCCTTCGCGGCGGCCGAGGCGGTAGGGGGGAGCGGGTTCCTGGCGGCGTTCGCGGCGGGGCTCGTCATCGCGGCGCTCGACGTCGAGCTGTGCGACTGCTTCCTCGACTACGGCGAGGCGTCGGCCGAGATGTTCCTGCTGCTCACCTTCGTGGCGTTCGGAGCGGGGCTGATCTGGACCGGCGTGTCGCTTGCGGGCGACTGGCACGTGCTGGTCTTCGCCGCGGTCGCGCTCTCAGTGCGGACGGCGGTGCTGGTGCCGGTGCTGGCGCGCTCGGGGATCGATCCGAAGAGCTGCCGGCTGATCGCGCTGTTCGGCCCGCGCGGCCTCTCCGCACTGCTGCTGGTGCTGCTGCCGGTGTTCGCGGGGATCCCGGACGCGGAGCGGCTGTTCACGATCACCTGTCTCGTGGTGCTGCTCTCCGTGGTGATCCACGGCGGCGGAATCGCGCTCTACCTCCGTCGCCACGGCGGTGCCGCGGCCGGTGCGCCCACGCCGGCCTCGTCGGCGACGCCGCGCCCATCGCTCGCGGACACTGCCGCGCACGCGACGCCGCGCCCCTCGCTCGCGGATACTGCCGCTCACCCGACGACGCGCGTGGCCCCTCGTGGGTCTTCGCCCAGGCCGCCGGCCGCCGCCAGTGACGCGGGCGACGAGGTGCCCGAGCGGATCACCATCCAGGAGTTCCGCGACCTGCACCGCTCCGGCGAGCCCGTGATCGTGGGCGACGTCCGCACCGAGCGGAGCTACCGGGACGATCCCAACATCGGCATCGGTGCCATCCGGCTCCCGCCGGACGACGCGGTCAGGCTGGCGCGCGAGCGACGATTCGATCCGACCGCCACCCTCGTCCTCTACTGTGCGTGAAAGGACGAGGCCACAAGCACCCGTGTGGTGCGAGAGCTTCGTCGGGCAGGATGGAAAAAGGCGCGGGCGCTGGTCGGCGGGTGGGCGGCGTGGCAGGCTGAGGGCCTGCCGGTCGAGCCAAAGGAGGGCTGATGGAATCTGTCGAGGAGCTGACCCGCCGGAACGTCGAGCGCATCCAGGCGCTCGAGCGGGAGGAGCACGGGAAGGCGACCACGGCTGACAAGGTGGCCGATGCCATCGCCAGCTTCGTCGGGTCTATCACCTTCGCCTGGGTGACGGTACTGCTCATTGGCGGATGGGTCGTCGGGAACCTGCTCGTGGCACGTGCGGACCGGATCGACTCGTTTCCGTACCCGCTACTCACCCTCGTCCTCTCGGTCGAGGCGATCTTCCTCTCGATCTTCATCCTGATGAGTCAGAACCGGGCCGCGCGCGTGAGCGAGAAGCGCAGCCACCTGGACCTCCAGTTGAACCTCCTGTCGGAGCAGGAGAACACCAAGATGCTCCTGATGCTCGAGGACATCGCCAAGGCGGTCGGCCACAACAGCCCTTCGGACCCCGAGGTGCGCGTGCTCGAGCAGGCCACCCAGCCGGAAGCCCTCAGCCGACAGATCGATCAGGCAGCCGACGACGGGCCGGGAGCCGGAGGCTCGGTGCCGGGGTCATCCTGAGCGTCGCCCATCCCTCAGACTTCGTGGCGGTTCGACGTCCGCCAGCGCGATCGGGAGCGCGTCGACGCCGGAAGCGAGTACCCGGGCAGCAACCGCGGCGCGTTGACGAGATCGTGGATCTTCCGGGCCAGCTCCGGCAGGGCGAGCGGCTTCCACAGGAGCGGAAGGTCGCGATAGCCGTAGAGCAGCTCGCGCAGCTCCGCGTCGGGGGCGGCCATGAGCACCACCACCAGGCTCGGGTCCAGGTCGAGCGCCCGCTCCGCGAGCTCGCCGCCGTCCATTCCAGGCATCTCGAGGTCGGCCAGGAGAAGGCGAGTCTCACCCGGATGCGTGCCGATGAAGCCGAGGGCCGCGGGGCCGCCGGAGCAGCTCCGGGCGTGGTAGCCCAGCTCCTGGAGCATCCGGGTAATGGCGTTGCGAGGTGCCGCCTCGTCGTCGACCACCAGGACGAGGGGACCGGGAGTCATGGGAATGATGTCAGTGTCGTCGTGGAGCACGGAGCCTCCGGGCAGCCGCCAGGCTGCCGTTCGGCCCTCTCCACGAAGAGGGCGGTTCGGTAGTACCGGTTCAGACTAGAAGATCCCGAATCAGGCGGCTGTGACGTGGGTCGCGTCACATCAGCCGCGGGCCGGGTCTACCTACAGTACACGCCGGCGTCCTCGATGCGCTCGACCATGGTGCCGGCGGGCGGCGCTCCGGATCCGGACGGTTCGGCCTCGGGCCCAGTCGCACCTCAGCTCTATGGAGGTTTCATGGCGGCCAAGAAAAAGTCAACGTCCCGAAAGGGCAGTCGGAAATATGGTAAGGCGGCGAGCAAGAGCGTCAAGAGCGCTATGCGCCGCCGAAAGAAGGGCACCCTCACCCGCGGCAAGGCCGGGCGGGGCGGCAAGGTGAAGAGCCGGAAGCAGGCGGTCGCGATCGGCTTGTCGGAGGCGAGGAAGAAGGGCGCCAAGGTCCCGGCGAAGAAGAAGTCGTCGAGGAAGAAGAAGTAGTGGCATGCGGACAGGGGCGTGGATCTCTCCACGTCCCTATCCGTGCGTCTGACCGTTCGACCGTCGGATCGTCCGCCTACTTCCCCGCTCCCGGCAGCTGAATCATCGGCATCGCCCCGCCCGTCACCTGCGGCATCTGCCCGTTCCAGCGCTTGCTCATCTCGTACTGCACCAGCGTCGGCGTGATGCTCTCGCTCAAGAGCCGGTTGGCCTTGGCCTGCGCCTCCGCCTCGGCCAGGATCGCCTTGGCCCGGCCGGCCGCCTTGATCGAGTCGCCCTGGGCCTGGAACTGGTTCTTCTGCAGCTCGTTCTGCGCCGTGAGCCCCTGCTGCTGCATCACGTTCTTCTGGTTGATGGCCTCGATGACCGACGGCGGCGCGCGCAGCTCGTTGATGGTGAACTGCTTTACCAGGATCCCGTAGGGCGAGAGCCGCTGCTCCAGCAGCCGGCTCACCCGCGACGTCACCTCGAACTTCTTGGGACCGATGATCGCCGCGATCTCCTCGTTGCCCACCACCTCCTGCAGCGACTGCCGGATCGCCTGCTTCACGTAGCTGTGCTGGATGGTCGCGATGTCGGTCCGGAAGGTGGAATAGAGGGCCGGCACCTTGGTGCGGATTGAGCTCGAACGACATCGACACGTCGAGCGAGAGCGGCTGGCCCTCGACGCTGTTGACGTTGATCTCGTCGTTGCCCGACGACGCTTCGTTCTGGCCGCGGGTGAGCACCAGCGTCTGCATGAACGTCGGGTACTCCTCGATCCCGGTCGTGAGCGGGTTCCGGGCATGCAGACCCGGGCTGAGCGGCGTCGGATCCACGCCGCCGCCGATGCGGTGGATGACGATCCCCACGTGCCCCGGGTTGATGTAGGTCATGGCGGTGGGCAGGAGCACCAGCAGCGCGATCAGCCCCAGGGCCAAGCCGGCGAGCCGCGCCAGGCGGCCGAGCCCCGAAACGCCGATGCCGTCGCTACTCATGTAATGCCTCCTTGTAACAGGTCGGACAGATGCGGCTGCCGGACGGCAGGCGCACCATCTCGTCTTCCCGCTGCGGGCCGTGGATCGGACAGTCGAGCTCGAGCGTCTGCTCGATCTTCCGCCGGTTGGCATCCTGCCGGAGCCGGAGCCCCAGCGGCGTCCAGCGGACCAGCGCATAGAAAAGGAGGGTGGCCACCGTCGCCAGCAGCGCGACGAACAGCACACCCTCCAGAATGATCCCGCCCATGTCCTCCACCGTTGGTGAAGTGTCCCTCGGACAGCTGGAAAGATAGTGGACGGACGCGCTGCCTGCTGGCGCCGGCTACCACCTCGCCCACCAGTGCCCGCCCTCCCGGGCATGCCCGTTGCCAAGCTCATCCGCACCGCCGGTCCTGGCCCCCGATTTCGGGGTGCTGCAAGTCCTGGCATCGGCGGCAACTCACTGCCTATCAACGGCTTCAACAAGCTCGTTCGGAACCTCTCGTGGAGGCGGATCTCATGCGCGTCACGCATTACGCAAGGCGATCGTTGGCCGCGGCCGGTCTGGCCCTGGCGCTGGCCGGCTGCAAGAACGACGGCGCCTCTCCCAGCGCGTTCGACCCCCAGGGGACCTCCGCGGACATGGCCGCCGCGCATGACGCCTTCGCGTCCGGGCCCACCGCCAGCTTCGCGGCCGTTGGCCCGGACATCTCCCTGGCGCTGAGCGGCTCCCCGCTGGTGGCGAGCTCCGCTGCCCTCGCCCTCTCCCGCCCGTCCAAGGCGAGCGAACGGTACGCGCGCCAGATCGCCGCGCTGGTCTCCAGCGGTGGCTCGGGCATCCAGGCCAGCGTCGTGGGGATTCCGGTGGAAGTGGCCGGGAAGACCTTCGTCTGGGACGAGAGCGCCGACACCTACGTGGTCTCGGACGTGAGTGGTGCGCCGTCGAATGGCGTCCGCTTCCTGCTCTATGCGGTGGACCCGCTGACGTACCGCCCGGTCGAGCCGGTCGTGGAGACCGGCTACGTCGACGTGATCGACCAGAGCAGCTCGGCGCTAGTCAATGTCCGCATCAAGGTGGTCGAGGCCAACGTGACCTACCTCGACTACCAGGTGGTGGAAAGTGCCACCGCGTCGGGTGGCCTCGTGACGATCAGCGGCTTCGCCTTCAACGGGACGACCCGCGCGAACTTCACGCTCAAGAACACGGTGACCAGCAACGCCGGCGGGCTCGTCCTCGTGCTCGACTACGAGCTCGATGTCCCCTCGCGCGACCTGTCGATCGACTGGACCGCGACCTTTGCCAACATCTCCGAGACCGACGTCGCGGTGACCCTCGATCTGGCGGTCAGCGGGCCGAACGGGGACGTGCGCGTCGTGGGCACCTCCGGCGTCGATGGCGGGACGTTCACCGTCAAGGTAAACGGCGACACCTTCGCTACCATCACCTTTGCCGGCAGCACGCTGACCATCGTCGGCGCGACCGGCGACCTGCTCACGCCGGACGAGGAGGAGGCGCTGGCGTTGGTGTTCGACTCCTATGAAGGCTCGCTCAACGCGTTCAGCGACCTGCTGATGCCGGTGAGCTGAGGGCGCTCGACCCAGCCCGACGCCGAGTCACCCTGAACGCAGTGAAGGGGGTATGCCTCGAAGCATGCCCCCTTCGCGTTGCTCAGGGTGACTCGGCGCGCGCCGATCAGCCCTGCGTCCCGAGCCACCCCTTTCCCGCCACCAGCTCCCGCATCAGGTCCTCGCTCGTCCGGTCCGCCGCCTCCGCCGCGAAGTTGGTGACCACCCGGTGCCGGAGCACCGCCGGCGCCACCGCCCGCACGTCGTCGAGGTCGGCCATGGGACGGCCGGCCATCGCGGCGCGTGCCTTGGCGCCCAGCACCAGGTACTGCGACGCGCGCGGCCCGGCGCCCCAGTCCACGTACTCCCGGATGAACGCGGGCGACTCGGGATCTGGGGGCCGAGTCATCCTGGCCAGCGTGACCGCCGCTCGGATGAGGCCCCGGCTCACCGGGATCCGCCGCACCAGCGCCTGCATCGCCAGCACCGATGCCGCGTCGAGCACCGGCTGCAGCGGCTCGCGCGCGGCACCGGTGGTCTGCTCGACGATGGCCTCTTCCTCGGCCCGGCTGGGATACTGCACCCGGAGCTCGAGCATGAACCGGTCGAGCTGGGCCTCGGGCAGCGGATAGGTCCCCTCCTGCTCGATCGGGTTCTGCGTCGCCAGCACGAAGAACGGATCGGGCAGATGGTAGGTGGCCCCCCCGGCCGTCACCTGGTGCTCCTGCATCGCCTGCAGCAGCGCCGCCTGGGTCTTGGGAGGCGTGCGGTTGATCTCGTCCGCCAGCACCATGTTGGCGAAGATCGGGCCCTGCACGAACCGGAACGACCGCCGGCCGGTGGTGAGGTCCTCCTCGATGATGTCGGTGCCGGTGATGTCGCTCGGCATCAGGTCCGGGGTGAACTGGACCCGGTTGAACGAGAGGTGGAGCGTCTCCGCGACGGTCTGCACCATCAGCGTCTTGGCCAGTCCGGGCACGCCGATGAGCAGGGCATGACCGCCGCTCAAAATGGCGGTGAGGATCCCCTCGATCACGTCGTCCTGCCCGACGATCCGCTGGGCCACCTGGCGGCGCAGCCGGACGACCGCTTCGGTCAGGCGCTGGCCCAGAAGGCGAGACCCGTCTTTGATACGGCATTCAGCCAGCTGGGATCTCGGTTCGCCTCCTGGATCCGCCGAGGCTGATCAAGCCTCGATGGATGGGTGTGAAGGTGTTGTCGTTTCAGGCAGTCTTCATGACGGCGCCATCGATGACGACGCCCGCGGTTACGTACTTCCACAGCGCGACGAGCAGCTTCCGTGCCAGGGCCACGATCGTTGTCTTCTTGAGACGGCCGCCGATTGCGCTTCACGCGTTCGTGGAACCAGCGGGTCAGCGCCGAGCCCGGCTGATGGCGCAGCCACAGCCAGGCCAGCTGGATCATCGTCGTTCGCAGCCGCGGATTGCCGGCCTTCGAGACGCCTTGCTCGTGCTCGACCGATCCGCTCTGCCAAGGTGTCGGTGCGAGCCCGGCATAGGCGGCGACCTGCCGTCGATTGTCGAAGTGCCGGAACAGCCCTTCCGACCAGAGCACGGCCGCGAACTCCGGGCCGATGCCCTTGAGGTCGAGCAGCATGTCGCTGCCGGCGTTCGGCGACTTCGGTGATTGCCAGCAGAGCATCGCGCTCGGCCTCCACCGCCTTGATCTGGTCGAGCAGCAGTTCGAGCCGGTCGAGCTCGCGGCGGATCTGCGCTCTTCAGATGCTGCGGCAGCGGCGGCCATCGCCGGTCTGCAGCTCCTCCAGCCGCTGCCGCCGGTCGCGGCGCAGCGGCTCGTAGCCAGTGATGCCTTGGGCGAACAGCAGCCCCTTGATGCGATTGACGTGCCGGACCCGCTCACCGATCAGCGACCTTGCGCTCACGGCAGATGCGGCGGCGATCCTCCTCCTCGGGGCTCGGCGCCCTGACCATCGCGCATACCCGCGGCTCGCCCCGCTTGTAGGCCAGCAGCGCGCGCACCAGCGCCTCACCATCGATCCTGTCGGTCTTCGCCCGCCGCCGCCGGCGCGAGGTCGCAATCGAGGCCGGATCGACGACGTGGCTTTCGATCCCTTCGTCTCGCAGCACGCGATGGATCCAGAAGCCGTCGAGGCCAGCCTCCTGAATGACGATGAACGGAAATGCCTGCCCGGTCCGCGCCTGTGCCTTCTCCCGCAGTTGCGCAAACCGCTCCAGCAGCCCGGCGACATCGCCGCCGCGCACCGCATGCTTCGACATCTTCTCTCCGCCGCCTGGCGACAGCGAGGTGATCAGCCATTTCGATCGACTGAGTTCCAATGACACGAAAATCGCGCCAAGATCGGTACGGATAGCGGTCGGCGCCTCGGATCGGTCAGCTACAGTTTGCATGGTCGCCTCCAAGAGTTTGTGGTAGCAACCTCACTCTGCCAGAGCGCCGCTCGCTATCCACCTCCCTCATGGGATCTTTGATGGTGCATTCTTCTCGCCCGAATTGAAGGATGCGCTATGGGCCAGGTTCTGCACGGGAGCGCCACGACGACAGAGGCGATCCGTCGAGCGATACAGCATAGTCAAGAGAGCCTGAGGGCGCTCGCCAAGCGCTACGGCATCAACCAGAAGACCGTCGCCAAGTGGAAGAAGCGGACCTCGGTCGCCGATCTGCCGACCGGCCCGAAGGAGCCGCGATCGACGGTGCTGTCGATCGAGGAGGAGGCGATCATCGTCGCCTTCCGGCGGCACACGCTGCTGCCGCTCGACGATTGCCTCTATGCGCTGCAGCCGACCATCCCGCATCTGACGCGCTCATCATTGCATCGCTGCCTGCAGCGCCATGGCATCAGCCGGCTGCCCGAGGTCGAGGGCGACAAGCCGGCGAAGAAGAAGTTCAAGAGCTACCCGATCGGCTACTTCCACATCGACATCGCCGAGGTGCGCACCGAACAGGGCAAGCTCTACCTGTTCGTCGCCATCGACCGCACCTCCAAGTTCGCCTTCGTCGAGCTGCACGAGAAGGCCACCACCGCCGTCTCGAGGGACTTCCTGCGCGCGCCTGATCGCGGCCGTTCCCTACAAGATCCACACCGTGCTCACCGACAACGGCATCCAGTTCACCACGCCCGGCGCCGGCGGCTCGGCCGTGCCGCTGATCAAGGAGGCGATCGCCAACGGCGAACTCTTCCGGGCCCATGCCTTCGAGTTCGCCTGCGCCAGGAACGACATCGAGCATCGCCCGACCAAGGCCAAGCATCCCTGGACCAACGGCCAGGTCGAGCGGATGAACCGCACCATCAAGGACGCCACCGTCAAGCGCTTCCACTACGACAGCCACGACCAGCTCCGACAGCACCTCGCCGACTTCGTCGCCGCCTACAACTTCGGCCGCAGGCTCAAGACCCTCAAGGGCCTCACGCCCTACGAGTTCATCTGCAAAGCATGGACAACCGAGCCCGAACGCTTCACGCTCAACCCGCTCCATCAAATGCCGGGACTAAACATCTAGAGCATGATGAGATTATTTCCGGTCATATCCGGAATTTGCGAAGTAGTTTGAACACTCTTTGGCAGTGATGCGGTCGAGAATGGTGCCGATTGCATCGCAGACGGTTTCGACGGTGCGGCTGGCCGCCTTTCTGAGCCAATGCTTGAGCTTGGCGAAGAACTGTTCGATCGGATTGAGGTCGGGCGAGTATTTGGGCAGAAAGAACAGCCTGGCGCCGGCCCTGCGGATGGCGCGGCGCACGGCTTTGCCCTTATGCGAGCCGAGATTATCCATAACGACGATGTCACCCGGTTTCAGGGTCGGGACGAGAACTTCCTCGACATAGAGATGGAAGCGCTCGCCGTTGATCGGGCCATCGATGAGCCACGGCGCGGTGACGCGATCATGACGCAGGGCGGCCAGGAACGTCATGGTCTTCCAGTGGCCATGCGGCACCTTGGCCTTGATGCGCTGCCCGATCGGCGCCCAGCCCCTGAGCGGCGCCATGTTGGTCTTGGTCCAAGTCTCATCGATGAACACCAGGCGGGCGGGGTCGATGCGGTCCTGATACAGGACCCATTGCGCCCGCCGACGCGCCACATCGGCACGATCCTGTTCGGCCGCGATCAGCGTCTTTTTTTATGCGAAAGGCCTTCGGCGTGCACGAACTCCCAAACCGAGCGGTAGTCGACTTTTAGGCCGCACTCTCCCAACTCGGCGACGAGACCGCGCAACGTGAAGTCTTTCTCCCGGCAGCGCTCGATGAGCCACTCGCGCCACGCCCCGGAGAGCTTCTTCGGCTTGCCGCCGCCGACTTTGCGGGCCCTCACGCTGCCAGTCTCATCGACCAGCTTCAGCCATTCAATCGCCGCGCTGTAGCTGATCCCGAAGCGCTTCGCTGCAGCACGGCGCGAAAGCCCTTCACCCTTGACCGCCGCAACAACGCGCTCCCGAAGGTCCATCGAATACGTCACCATCCATGCTGGCCTCCTTCCCAGCATGAACCGTGAATCAGAAAATCGCTGATTTGGGAATCCTACGACTTCCCAAAATCTCATCCCGCT
>CAVSLY010000022.1:0-45679 GCA_963728705.1 uncultured Gemmatimonadales bacterium | reverse complement strand
TCCCGAGATCGGCGCCCGTCTGAGGGTTGAAGACGATCGGGCTGTGGTCGGCGGCCTCCGAACCGTTCGACGAGCCGATCATGGGGATTCCCTGCTCTTCCGGTCAGGGGAGCGACCGGCGGGCAGCGTCGTGACCATGTAGGTGGCGAAAAAGGCCAGCACGCCGTCGCGGTCCACCATGCGCCGGGCGATGGCGATGGCCCGTTGGGGATCGCCGTTGTCGTCGTCGAAGACGACCTTGACCGGGTGGCCGGCCAGACCGCCCCGGCTGTTGACGTCGGCCATCCAGGCCCGGACGGCCACCGGGATCGGGGGCGACCAGCGCTCCGAGAGGGCCGGAGCCGACCCCGAACGATCCAAGCACGATGGGGGATCCCGCCGCTGCGGCCGGTGGTGCGCCGGTGTCGCCCCGTTGTTGGAGACCGGCGCCGGTCCCACGGCTGTGGGGCCGCGCCGCCGGCCCGGCTCTGGGCCGCGGGTGAGGCGGCGCCCGCGCTGGCCGCCGCCAGCGGCGAGCGGGACGCAGCCGGCGAGGCTGGTCCGCCACCGCCCGCAAGCGGAAGTGCGGCGCTGGCCTGAGGACTTGGGTCGGCGACCGCCCCACAGCGACGATGATCCAGAAACGTCAGTGCTGGCCGGGGCTTGACCGGGGGCGGCGCTGGATACCGCCGGCTGGGCGGCCCGCGGGGCCGAAGCGCGCCGGCTACAATTCGGCGCGGGGGACCTGCGAGCCACACCCGACCAGCCCACACCCGACCAGCAGAGTCAGCATCGCTGCTGCCAGCGGCGTGGGCCGCCGCCGGCTTCTTCACGCCGCTCACCGCCTTGCCCGCCGGGCACCGGCCATGGCGCCGCCGTCCGGACGACCGTCACCCCGTTGGGCGATTCCCCGCAGGACGATCTCGAGGGCGTCGTCGAAACGACGTTGCACGTTGCGGGCCGCAAAGGTGGGCGCCAGCTCGACCAGGTGCGGGAACTCGCCGGCGGGCAGGCCCGTGACGCTGCGGAGCCGGGTCGGTGCGATCGCCGATGAGGCGCCGAAGGCCAATTGGCGCAGCGTGTAACCGGCGGTGAAGCAGACCAGGACCTCGAACGCGTCGACCGCCTCTTCCAGGGCCGAGCCCGCCCCGGCGCAAGGCGGCCAGGACCACCTCGGCACCGCGATAGGCAGCCATGCCGTCGATCGGCTGGGTGACGGCGATCTGGGCCAGTCGGGATGCTCGGAGCCACATCTCGTGCACCGAGCACAGGAACACGGTCGCCACCTCGTATGCCACGAACCCCCCGAGCCCGACGGGAACTCGACCTCGCCGAGGAAGCGGTTGGCCACGGCCGCCAGGATCTCCTCCTTGGTGCGGACGTAGCCGTAGAGCGTCATGACGCCGACGCCGCAGCCGTCGGCCAGGCGCCGCATGGTCAAGGCGTCGAACCCTTCGTCGGCGATCAGTTCGGCGGCGGCGTCGACCACCTGGTCGAGTGTGAGCCGGTTGGCCCGGCCCCGCCTGACTGCCTTGATGCTGGACGTCACCGGCCCCCCTTGATGAGCCTGCAGGTCTCGATCGAGCGGGTGATCGCTCCCTGGGCGTCGGCGGGCTCGAGAACCAAGGGGAGCAGGTCGCAGACGGCGACGTAGTTGCACCCGGCGTCGATGAAGGGCCTGATCTCGGCGGCCACCTCGGCCGGGGTGCCGTGGGAGAACGCCGCTTCGCAGTGGGCGCTGGTGGTGCGGGACAGGACGTCGGCCGCTCCTCCGGCGTGACGTCGACGGGTCGAAGCTTGACGGAGTAGTGCCAGCCGTCGGGGTAGACGGGCTCGAGGCCGGCCCAGCGCCAGTCGGACTGGTCGAGGCGCCCAGCGATGGCGGCCATCCACTTCATGATCGGGCCCTCGAAGGCCCGCTTGATCACTTCATGATCGTCGTGGATGGCGTTCATGACCCACAGGCCGAACCCGAAGTCCTCAGGGTCGCGGCCTTTGCGCTCGAGGTCGTGTTTCATGGATGCCACCAGCTCGGCGAAGCGCTCTCGTGTGTCGAAGACGCAGGGCATGATGGCGGCGGAGCCGTCGGCGTAGCTGGTGGCGAGGTCGAGCAACTTGGGCCCACCGCCGAGCGCCCATACCTCGGGGCGCGCCACCCGGCCCAACCCCAGCCAGGCGTGCTCGATGTTCCACTGGTTCCCCTTGTGGACGAGCGGTTCCTTCGTCTCCCGGAAGGCGCGCGCCAGCTGCAGCTGATCCTTGAGCCGGGCCAGGCCGTCGGCCCGTTCCAACCCCCGGGGTCGGTCTGCTTGGCTTCGCCGGCCCCAACCTGGAAGATCGCCTTGCCGCCGGCCATGCTCGCCAGCGTCCACATCGTCTGGTTGAGCTCGACGGGGCCGCGCCGGATGGCGTCGGTGCTGACCACCAGCCCCGCCCCGGGAGCGGCGGCCATGGCGTAGGCGGCCATGGTGAAGGCGTCGCCGTAGGAATCGATGTCGGGCAAGACCTCGGCCAGCGGCGTGTTGGCTGGTGTCCAGAGGTGGGGAGGCCAGAAGTTGGTGATCTGATCCCACATCATCAGGTTGTCGACCACGCCGCTGCCGTGGACCATCCGGCAGAGCTCGCCGAACAGCGGCGGCGGGACGTACAGGCTCGTGTTGAGCGGGATTGCGGTGGTCACCATCAGACACGTACCGTACGGTACGGTAAGGTCCGGTCAAGAGCTGGGGACAAGCAGCAGCGAAGGGGTAACGATGACCACCACCTTTCCTCCAGCGTCGGCCTCGTGGATGGGCACGGTCGGGCCGCAGTGGCTGAGCGATGTGCTGGGCGCCAACGTCGTCGGCGTCGAGACCGAGCCGTTGAGCGTGGCCAGCGCGGCCGGGGAACTCGCCCGCCTGTCGCTGACCTACGAGCCGGCGGACGCCCAGGGACCGGCGACGATCATCGCCAAGGCGCCGGGGTCCACCGATATCCAACGGATGATGGATGCGGCCATGGGGCTGTTCGCACGGGAGCGCTTCGTCTACGGCGAACTGGCCGGCGCCCTGCCCGTCCGCCTGCCCCGCTGCTACCACCCGGGAGAGCCGGACAAGGAAGAGCCCATGCTGCTCGAGGACCTGCGGGGACTGCGGATGGGCGACCAGGTCGCCGGCCTCGACCGCGCCGACGCCGAGGGCCTCGTCGACCGGCTGGCCGACCTGCATGCCGCCTTCTGGGAGGTCGACCCTCCGGCGGCGATGCCAGCCGCCTGGTGTCATGGACCGACCCTGTCCTCGGCGCCATGATCACCCAGCTGGTCACCAGCGGCGTGGAGGCACTGCGCCAGCGCTACGACGGTCGCGTCCCGCCGGGTGTCCTCGACGCCATCGAGACGCTCGCCCCGGACTGGGCGACGGTCCTGCGGCGTTGCGCCGAAGGCCCCCAGACGTTCGTGCACAACGACTTCCGCCTCGACAACATCTTCTTTGCGCCCGACGGCGAGCCGGTCGTTCTCGACTGGCAGCTGGCGGGACGCTGCCGGGGGACGCAGGACCTCGCCTACCTGCTCTCCGGCAGCATGCCCACCGTGCGCTGCGGGAGTGCTGGGACCAACTCGTCCAGCGCTACCACGCCCGGCTCTTGGCCGCCGGGATTGGGGGCTACGACCTGGAGGAGTGCCGCTTCCACTACCGCCAGAGCCTGCTCTACACCGTCGCCCCGGGGATCGCCATGCTGGGCCAGATGCAGATCGGCGGCGGCGACGCCGGTGGGCTCGCCGACACGCTCATCCTGCGCACCCTGACCCACGCCGGCGAACTCGACGCCTTCGCCACGCTGTGACGCTCACCGCCCCGTCCGCGACCACCCCTCAGGCCGTGCTGTCCGACCTGAGCGCCTACGTCATCGGCGGTCGCGTCGTCCCCGAAGGCCGGCCCGGCCGGTACGCGACGGATGCCAGAACGCCCGCCCAGGGAGTCCAGGACGGCGTCGACGCCGAACGGATCGGCTTCCGCCGGGTGTTCCTCTCCGAGCGCTGGAACTTGAAGGAGGCGGCCGTCATCCTGAGCGCGGTCGCCGCCCGCACGGAGCGGATCGAGGTCGCCTCCGGCATCATCACGACGGCGGCGCGCCATCCCCTGCACATGGCCGGCATGGCGGCCACCCTGCAGGCCACCTTCGGGCCCCGCTTCGTCCTAGGCCTCGGGCGGGGCAACCCCGGCTGGCTGACCGGCGCCGGACTCGAGATGGTCGGCTACGCCGGGCTGGCCGACTATGTCGACATCCTGCGCCGGCTCTGGCGCGGCGAGCGTGTCGCCTACTCCGGACCCCTCGGCGACTACCCCGACCTCCAACTCGAGGACGCCGGGGGTGGCATTCCGGCACCACCGGTGTGGTTCGGGACCCTCGGCCAGCCCCGGGCGGCGAGGACGGCGGCCGCCTGCTTCGACGGAGTGCTCCTGCCCCCCGTCTTCACCCCCGAGGCCACGGAGTCGATCGTTGCCCGCCTGCGCACCGAATGCGAGCGGATCGACCGCGACCCCGCCACCTTGAGGATCTGTCAGTCAGTGATCACGGCGCCCGACCTCGACGAGGTCGAGGTCCGCGCCCTCGCCCACGCCCGGGCGGTCACGTACCTGGACGCCCCCGGCTACGGCGAGATGCTCGTGCGGCTGAACGGCTGGGATCCGGCCCCGCTCGCCCGGCTGCGCGACCACGAGCTGTTCGCCGACATGCCGACAGCCGTCAGCGATCTCAGCTTCCACCGCACCGAGCTGCTGGGCCCGGCGTCCCTCGTCCCCGACGAGTGGATGGAGCAGTCCTGCGCCCTGGGGCCGATCAGCCGGTGCGTCGAGACCCTCCGGCGCTTCCGCGCCGCCGG
The DNA here is from genome assembly GCA_963728705.1 of uncultured Gemmatimonadales bacterium. Lineage (GTDB taxonomy): Bacteria > Gemmatimonadota > Gemmatimonadetes > Gemmatimonadales > GWC2-71-9 > CAVVWJ01. The sequence goes on along the minus strand of CAVSLY010000022.1, from coordinate 40,839 downwards.
AGCCGACGAGGTCGTCACCTACGGCAGCACCCCGAACCAGAACGCGGCGTTGGCCGACGCCTGGCGCCAGGCGTCGAGACGGGAGGGCACCGACGCCTCCGGGCGGCACTGACGAGACTCCATCACGCAAGACAGGAGGACCACCCATGACCGAAACCACAACCTCAGCTCGTGTCGTCCTCGTCCATGGCGGCTTCGTCGACGGCTCCGGCTGGCAGCCCGTCTACGACCTGCTCACGAAGGACGGCTACCAGGTCACCGTCGTGCAGAACCCCACCCTGTCCCTTGTGGGCGACGTCGCGGCCACCCAGCTGGTGCTCGACGCCCAGGACGGGCCGGTGATTCTCGTCGGCCACTCCTACGGGGGCGTCGTCATTACCGAGGCTGGCAACGACCCCAAGGTCACGGCGCTCGTCTACATCGCCGCCTTCGCGCCCGACAAGGGTGAGTCGGTCGGTTCCCTCATCGCCGACCCGCCCCCGGGCGCACCGGTGCCGCCCATCCTCCCGCCCCGGGAAGGGTTCCTGTTCCTCGACCGGGGTCAGTTCGCCGCCTCCTTCGCCGGTGACGTGCCGCCGAACCAGGCGGCGTTCATGGCCGACTCCCAGGTTCCCTGGGGACTCGACGCCCTCAACGGTGAAGTCACCGAGCCGGCGTGGCGGGCCAAGCCGAGCTGGTACCTGGTCGCCACCGACGACCGGATGATCCCCCCGCCGGCTCAGCGTGCGATGTCGGAGCGAGCCGGTTCGACGGTGGTCGAGGTCCCGGGCAGCCATGCGGTCTATGTCTCTCAGCCCCAGGCCGTGGCTGCGCTCATCCAAGAGGCCGCCGCCGCCGGGCGGGGTTGACGAGGAGGAAACCCAATGGCGCTTCTGGCGGCGCTCGTGCTGCTGGTCTCGGTGTCCGGTTCGCCGGCTCGAGCCGGGGCCGCGGGCGCCGTCAGCTGCGTTGACGTCTCCACCCCGATCTCGGTCCTCGGAGCCGCCCCCGGCTCGATCTACGGGCGCTATTGCCACATCGCGGCCGCCAACGGCAACCCACTGCAGATCCTCGTTCCCGGCGTGACCTACACCCACCTCTACTGGGACCTGCCCGGCTTCGACGGCCGCTACTCCTACGCCGATTTCATGAACCGACACGGCTACGACACCCTGGCCATCGATCGCCTCGGCATCGGACGCTCGACCCGTCCCACCCTGGCCATGAACGTCGACGCCTACTCCAATGCCGACGCCCTCCACCAGGTCGTGGACTCGGTGCGCACCAACGGGCTCGGCGGACGGCACTACGAGCGGATCGTGCTCACCGGTCATTCCTACGGCACGTTGACCTCGGATCTCACCGCCGCCACCTACGGCGGCGTCGACGGCGTCATCGGGACGGGGTGGCTGCAACAGCCCACACCTCTGGGCCTCATCGGGGTGCTGTCGTCGTTCTATCCCGCGGCCATGGACCCGAAGTTCATGGGCGCGATCGTCGACCCGGACTACGTCACCACCCAGCCCGGCGTCCGGGGCTTTTTCTACGAGGAGAGCGCCACCGATCCGGCCGTGATCGCCTTCGACGAAAAGACCAAGGACACCGCCTCGAGCGCCGAGATGACCTACCTCGTGCCGGCCAACACCGGGATGACCACGAAGATCGGCGTGCCGACCATCCGGATCATCGGCGAGCGGGACGCGGTGATGTGCAACCCGGACCCCTGCACCCAGCAGTGGTTGGAGAAGACCGCACCGGCGCTGTTCCCGGCCGGCGTCGAGGTCTACGCCCAACCGGGCGCCGGGCACAACATCGCCCTCGAACGCGGCAACGCCGGAGGGTTCGAGGCCGCCCTGTCGTGGCTGGAGCGCCGGTTCCCCGCCCGGTGAGCCGTACAACAGGCGTGCGGCGAGAACTTCTCCGCATCATGCTCGGGGCTTCGCTGGCCAAGCTCGTCGGTGGCGTTCGCCCGGTGCAGTGACACTCGGAGAGCTGCTGGCCGAGATCGTGCGAGGCCTCGACGCCGCTTCGATCCCGCACATGGTGGCTGGGTCGATCGCATCGACGCATCACGGCGAGCCGCGCACCACCCTGGACATCGCATCTTGCGCCGTCCATCAACGGGATCAGGGCCGTGCGGGTACGAAGGCGGCGATGATCCGCTGAAGTCCGTCGTCGAACTCCGCCTGGGTCGGGGGCTTGGCCAGCAACGGTCCGAGGTCGTCAAGCGGGGATAGGTCTGGGGGTCCTGGCCCGGGCGGTGGTGGTGGCGGTTGCCGTTGCGGTCCACCTGCCGGGCTGAGGCGAGCAGGATGAATCCCAGTGTCCAGCTGGTGATCGCTCGATGTGCCTTCACGGCGGCCGCTCTGGACAGTCCGCCGGCGCGCAGGAGAGCGAGCACGGCATCGGTCCGGCGGTAGGCGGCGGGGCCCAGCACCGGTCCGGCATTGAAGATGCTGATGAGGCTGGGGTGTTGGATGCAGAGCCGGTAGAGCCTGCTGAAGAAGCGAGCGAGCTCGGTCGCCGGATTCGGGGCGTCCGGGGCGGGGGGCGGGATGCGCTCGAGGAGAGCGCTTCCGCGGCCGCCCGGCCGGGAGGCTGCTCACCGCCTGCATGGCGTTGGTCAGCAGGTTGAGCATCACCTGCTGCAGCTCGTAGGGGTCGCCCAGGACACGGCCGGGCGGGGTCCAGCGCGCTGCTCGAGTCGATGCCCGTGCAGCTTCAGCTCGTAGACGAGGAGCAGCGAGGTCGCGGGCACCACGTCGTTGAGGTCGACCGCGGATCTTTTCGTGCCCGCCTTTCCGCGCGAAGGTCAGCAGGTTGCGCACGATTCGCCCGGCCCGCTCCGCCTGGTCGTGGATGATCCGGAGATGCTCCCGCGGAATTCGGGCCGGCTCTGCTCCACCAGGAACTCGGACAGCCCGGCGATCGAGGTGAGCGGATTGTTGAGCTCGTGCGCCACGCCCGAGACCAGCTGGCCGACGACGGCCATTTTTTCGTTCTGGATGAGCTGCGCCTCGAGCTTTCGCTGCTCCGTCACGTCCTCGATCAGGACGACCACCGAGTTGCGGTCGGCGCGATTGCGAGCGGGGCGGCCGTGAGCCGGAGCACCCGGTCCGAGCTGCTCCGACCGGGCGACGAGCGGCGAGGTGCGCTCGCCCCGCTGCGCGGCCTCGAGCAGCGCGCCCGGCCTCGGACGTCCGCCGCCCAGCGTCTCGGGAAGCTCCGGCCCATGCAGCGCCGGCTCGGTGGTGCCGGCCAGCAGCCGGCCAGCGCGTGGTTGGCGCGGCTCACCTCCCCTCCGGCGCCGACGACCGCGATGCCTTCGGTCAGCGCGTTGAACGTCGTCTCCCACTCCTCCTTGCTGCGCCGGACCATCTCGAAGAGCCGGCTGTTGGCCAGCACCACCGACGCGTGGGTGGCCACCGTCGAGAGCAGCTGGAAGTCTTCGGTGGTGAAGGCCCGCCTTGCCGGTCGGCGACCACGAGGGCGCCCATCGTGACGCCCTGGGCGCGCAGCGGAATGACCGCCGCCGAGCGCACGGTGAGCCCGCCGATCAGTTCACCGAGGGCTCCGGCTGCCCCCTGGGCCACCTCGATCCGTTCGCGCGCGATCGCGAAGCGCATGAGGGTGTTTTCCGGATCTCCGTGACGCTGCCCCTGAGCGGCTCGAGCGTGCCCTCGCGCCGACGACCTTGAGAGAACTGGCCGGCCGTCTTCCGCGAGCACGACCAGGGCGCCGTCGGCCTGGAGAAATCGGCGGGCGTAGCGGGCCACCTGGTCGACGATGTGATCGAGCTGGAGCGACTCCGAGAGGACGTAGCTCAGCTCCTGGAGGGTGAACAGCTCGTTCATCCGGCGGTCGAGCTGGAGCGCGAGCTGCTCGACTTGACTCGGACTCGCGGAGCCGCCGCCGGCCCCGCGGATGGCCACCCAGAAGCTGCGCCGCGATGTCGCCACGGCCACGACCGCGAGCCACCAGAGCCAGTCGTTGGCGGCCCACGCCAAGATGCCGAGCAGGATCGCGGCGCGACGCGTGGAGCGGCACATTCCAGGCCCGGCGCCAGACCGGCAGCAGCAGGATCAGGCGCCGTGAGATCAGAGGATGTGATGACCCGGGCAGCCCGCCGAGCAGCGGAGCCGATGACGGCGCTCGCGGGGATCGCCCAGGCGGCGAGGGCGAGGGCGAGGTGTACAAGCGATCGCGGCGGCGCGTCAGGGTCAGCTCGTTCTGGCTCCTCCGACCCGCTCGGTCACGTAGGCCTCCGGCGGCGCGTTGGGTTTGACGCGGACCGACTTGGCGGGAATGCCGACGTTCACGTGATAGGGCCGCACGTCCTTGGTGGCCACCGCGCATGGCGCCCACCATCCCGTTCCGGCCGACCCGCACGCCGGCCAGCACCGTGGCGTGGTAGGTGATGCGCACGTCTTCCTCCAGCACCGTCCGCGCGTTGGTGACGTCCTTCTGCTCGACGATGCTGTGGGTGTGACTGTAGATGTTGGCGTAGTCGGAGATGCTCACCCGGTCGCCCAGGGTGATGCCGCCCCGGTCGTCCAGCAGCACGTGGCGGTGGACCACGCACGTCGTCGCCCACCTCCATGTTGTAGCCGAAGGAGAACTCGACGTACTGGAAGCATTTGAAGTTCTTGCCGACCGCGGGCGAAGATGTGCTGCGCGAGCAGGCGCCGGAAGCCGGACGCCGAGGTGGACGTTCTGCCGCCGAGGGGCGAGCGGTCGAAGCTCTGCCAGAGCCAGAGCAGCGGCTTGACCCGGGCGAAGCGCTCCGGGTCCACGTCGCGTAGTACTCCGGCTCGAGCGTGATGTTGCGCGGGTCGAGGGCCAGGAGCGCGGCCCGGGTCGCCAGCGGGCGTCGCGGGATCGGTGACGAGGGCGTCGTAGTCGGTCGAGCGCCGGGATACCAGATCTCGAAGAGGGTGTCCCGGGTGATCCGGTACCAGTCGGCGTCCGGGGCCGCCAGGCGGCGCCTCGAGCTGTTCCAGCCAGGCGTCGAACAGCCGCTGGGAGGCCTGGGGCAGGGTAACGGACTTGAGCGGGAGATAGGCCATCGAACTGCCTCGCGGGGCGTCTGGAATCCGAGCGGTGCTGGGGGTACGTGCCCCAATGATGTGTGGGACGTGCAGTTGACACCAGGGCCAATGGAGGCAGAAAGCGGCGTTGGGGACGTACGCTGCCGATCAGCGGGCGCTGTCGGCCGCCATGCTGTCGCGGACGCTGGTCTGCGCGCGAAGCGCTACCCGGGCGCGCTCGCGCTCGAGCATCCGCTGCTTGCCCTGCCAGTCATCCGACGGCTGTCCCGCGTACAGGACGACGAACGAGTCGTCCACCGGCAGATCCTGCTCGAACAGGAAGATCCCGCTCACCTGCTGCCGTACGGCGAGCTGCTGCGACGTGAACTGTCCGCTGAACGGCACGATGCCGAGCGGGCGGTACTCCCGGCCCCGGATCCGGACCGTGACGGACTGGGGATCGAACCGAGCGTTGTCGCGCTGGCCGAAGAACGTCACCAGCGCGAGCCCCGGGCGCGAGACGCCCGCCGCGTCTGCCACGGAGTCGATCGCGGCGCGGCGCGACTGGACCACCGAGCGGAGCGATTCCCAGCGTCCTCGGCCAGCAGTCGGGTGACCCGGGGATCGAGCGGCACGAATCGGAGATCGAGGTCGATCGTGCGGAGGCGGAGTGCCAGGTCGTTCTGGGTGAGCGTGCCGTATCCGCCGGGCGGAAGCGTCGCCCCGCGCACCGCCCTGTGCCGTGAGCCACCGACACGCCGAGCACGAGGGCGGTGCACATCAGGACGATCCACGGCTTGCGCGAACACCTCATGCGGGCCCCCCGACGGTGGCGAGGATGCTGGCGGCGAGCTCGGCGATGCCCAGTCCGGGACGTGCTGCTGGTCAGTTGGATCTGGTCCTCATGCAAGCCCAGGGCCGCGGCGAAGGCGGCGGCGCGCGTGGCCTGGGCGGACCGCGTGAGCTTGTCGCCCTTGGTCAGGGCCACGCAGCACCGGCCGCCCGCTCTCGGGCGAGCAGGTCCTGGATGTCCAGGTCGTCCTTCGACGGCTCGTGGCGCACGTCGAGCAGCCAGACCACCCCGGCCAGCGTCGGCCGCTCGAGCAGATAGCGGTCCACCAGCCGGCGGTACCCGGCCCGCGCCGCCTTGCCCGCGCGGGCAAAGCCGTATCCCGGCAGATCGATGAGGTAGAACCCCGGCAGCCGGAAGGCGTTCAGCAGCGTCGTCTTGCCCGGTGTCCCGCTGATCCGCGCGAGCCCTGGCCGTCCGGTCAAGGCGTTGAGCAGGCTCGACTTGCCGACGTTGGAGCGGCCGATGAAGGCCACTTCGGGCAACGCGGGCGAGAGGGGGACGAGGGGATCGGGAAAGGAGCCGACGAATTCGACGGGAGGGCGGTCAGGCGGTCGGACGGTCGGACGGTCGGGTATCGGTCGGAACTGCCCGCCGAGCGTCTGCCCGCCTGCCCGCCTACCTCCTGACCGCCTGACCGTCCGACCGCCTGCGCCGACCGCCTGCCCGCCTGCCTTCACGCCTCCCGCTTGGCGCGGGCCCGCTCGGTCACGATCAGGGGCGAGGTGCCCTCGGTGATCGCTTCCTTGGTGAAGACGATCTCGCGCACGTCATCCCGGCTGGGCAGGTCGTACATGATGTCGGTCATCAGGGTCTCGAGGATCGACCGGAGCCCGCGCGCGCCGGTGCCGCGCTTGAGCGCCTTGTGCGCCACCGCCCGGAGCGCCTCCGGGTCGAACGTGAGGCCGACATCCTCCAGCTCGAACAGCTTCTTGTACTGCTTGGTGAGCGCGTTCTTGGGCTCGACCAGGATGCGCATGAGCGCGTCCTCGTCCAGCGCCTCGAGCGACACCACGACCGGCAGGCGGCCGACCAGCTCGGGGATGAGCCCGAAGCGGAGCAGATCGTCCGGCTCGACCTCGGCATAGGGATTCTTGTGTCGGCTCCCGCCGCGCCGGCCCTGGCCGCGCCGCTGAAGCCGATCTGCTGCCGGCCGGTCCGGGCCTCGATGATCTTCTCGAGCCCGTCGAACGCGCCGCCGCAGATGAACAGGATGTCCTTGGTGTTGATCTGGATGTATTCCTGCTGCGGGTGCTTCCGGCCGCCCTGCGGCGGGACGGAGGCGATGGTGCCCTCGAGGATCTTGAGCAGGGCCTGCTGGACGCCCTCGCCCGAGACGTCGCGCGTGATGCTCGGGTTCTCCGATCTTCCGCGCGATCTTGTCGATCTCGTCGATGTAGACGATGCCCCGCTCGCACTCGGCGACGTTGAACTCGCCCGCCTGGAGCAGGCGGACGAGGATGTTCTCCACGTCCTCGCCGACGTACCCGGCCTCCGTCAGCGTGGTGGCGTCGGCGATCGTGAAGGGGACGTCGAGGATGCGGGCGAGGGTCTGAGCGAGCAGCGTCTTGCCGACGCCGGTGGGGCCGAGGAGGAGGATGTTCGACTTGTCGAGCTCGACGTCGCCGTCCCGGCCGTTCGTCGCGTTGATCCGCTTGTAGTGGTTGTAGACGGCGACCGCCAGCGTGCGCTTGGCCCGCTCCTGCCCGATCACGTACTGGTCCAGGACGTCCTTGATCTCCGCCGGCGTCGGGACCTGGGTAATGCTGTCCGCGACCTCGCGTTCCTCGTCCTCCGCCAGGATCTCATTGCAGAGTGTGATGCACTCGTTGCAAATGTAGACGGACGGGCCGGAGATGAACTTCCGGACCGAGTCCTTCGATTTCCCGCAGAAGGAGCAGCGGAGGTGCTTGTCGTTGGACATGGAGCCACGTCGTGATGGAGGTGATGGGTGCCGGAAAGGTGGTCCCCGGCACCGGTAGCGTCAAGTCTCCTTCTTGCCGTCCGTAGGCGGAACCAGGGCGTGTCGCGGCGTGAAGACGCTGTCGATCAGCCCGTATGTCTTGGCCTCCTCGGCGCTCATGAACCGGTCGCGGTCCATGTCCCGCTCGATGGTCTCGATCGGCTGGCCGGTGTGCTGGGCGTAGAGCGCGTTCATCTTGCTGCGGAGATAGAGGATCTCGCGGGCCTGGATCTCGATGTCGGCCGCGGTGCCCTGGGCGCCGCCCGACGGCTGGTGGATCATGATCCGCGAGTGGGGCAGGGCGCTCCGCTTGCCCTTGGTGCCGGCGGCGAGCAGGAACGAGCCCATCGAGGCCGCCATGCCCATGCAGATGGTGTTCACCGGCGCCCGCAGGTGCTGCATGGTGTCGTAGATGGCCATCCCGGCCGAGACCACGCCGCCCGGCGAGTTGATGTAGACGTAGATGTCCTTGTCGGGGTTGTCGGCCTCGAGGAACAGCAACTGGGCGATGATGATGTTGGAGACGTCATCGTTGATCGGGGCGCCGAGAAACACGATCCGGTCCATCAGCAGGCGCGAGAAGATGTCGTACGTCCGCTCGCCGCGGCTGGAGCGCTCGATGATGTACGGCGGATAAAGCGTCAAGACTTCACCTCGTCGATTGTGGACTGCTGGAGGAGCCAGGCGAAGGCCTTCTCCTCGGTGATGCCGCGCTCGAGCTCGGGGAGCCGGTTGGCCTTCTGCAGGTTGCCGTAGAGCTGGCCGGCCGGCACGCCGCGGCTCGCGGCCAGCTCCGCCACCCGCGCGTCCAGCTCGGCCTCGGTGGCCCGGAGCGTATTGGCCTCGACCACCGCGTCGAGCACCAGGTCTCGCCGGACCTGCGCCTCGGCGACCTGGTGGAACTGCTGCTCGAACTGCTCGAGCTGCTCCTGCGGCACGCGGTACATCTCGGCGTAGGTGTGCATGAGCCGGTGGACCAGCGACTCCGGCGCCTGCACGTTGTTGGCCTCGACGACCTGCTGGACCAGCGCCTGTCGGACCTGGGCGTCGGCCTCTCGGGTCGCCTCCCGCTCCAGGTCCTGGCGGATCGCCGCGCGGAGCGCGTCGAGGCTCTCGAAGTCGCCGACCTCGCGCGCGAAGGCGTCGTCGAGGGGCGGCAGATCCTGGCGCTTCACGTCGTGCAGCGTCACCCGCACGCGCCGGCTCTGGCCCCGCCGGCTCTCGTCCGGATGGTCCTCGGGAAACTTGACCTCGGCGTCGGCCTGCTCGCCGGGGAGCAGCGTCATGATGCGCTCCTCGAGGTCCGGAATCGCCTGGTTCTGGCCGAGGACGAGGTCGTACGGCTGCGCGGCGCCCGCTCCGGCCTCGTCGAGCGGCGCCACCTCGACCCGTACCATCTGGCCCGGGGAGGGCTTGGCGCCCTCGACCGGGATCCAGGTGGCCTTCTGCTCCTGCACCCGCGCGAGCTGCTCCTCGACCGCGGCGTCGCGCCACCGGGGCCACCCGCCGCTCGACCCGGAAGCCGCCCGTGCGCTCCAGCTTCAGCTCGGGCCGGACCTCCACCAGGAGGTCGAACTCGATGGGGCTCCCGTCCTCGAACTTGAGGTTCCGGATGGACGGATCGGTGATCGGCTTGAGTGACTCCGAGGTCTTGGCGGTCTCCCAGCTCTCGCGGATCACCTCCTCGAGCACGCTCTGCCGGATGGCGTCGCCGAAGCGCTTGCGGACGACGGCCGCGGGCGCCTTTCCTGGACGGAAACCGGGCAGCCGGGCTCGCTGGACGTAGTACTTGAGCGCCTTGGCCTCGGCCTCGCGCACCCGGTCCACGGGCACGGTCACTTTCAAGGACTTGGACGCCGAGTCTTCGGCGGTTTTCTCGACGGTGATCTCACTCATAGTGGGGGGAATCTACCCTGCTGTGCTTCCTAGGGTCAATTTTGCCGAACGCGCCGGGCAATGGCCGGAAAACCGTGGTGGCGACGCACCACCATCCAGAGGATAGGCCCCACGGCGAGCAGGCCCCCCAGCGTGATCGCCGTGGTGGAGTTCGAGACGTTGAACAGTTTGAGCGCCGAGGCCAGCAGCACGAACGCGAGGGCTCGCCGGACCAGTCCGCCGGGCGCGTGCGCCGACAGGTGCGCTCCCAGCCAGACCCCGGGAATGCACCCCAGCAGCAGCGACGTGGTCAGGTCGAGGTGGAAGTCGCCGAACAGCAGGTGGCCCAGCGCGGCGGAGGCGACGAGCGGCACCGCCTGGACCAGATCGGTGCCGACGAGCTCGCTGGCTTTGAGGGTCGGGTACAGCGCCATGAGGGCGATGATGATGAGCGACCCCGACCCCACAGAGGTCAACCCGACGACGATGCCGCCGAGCGCGCCGAGCACCATGGTGGCCAGCGGACGGGGGGTGACCGTGGGCGGACCCTGCGGCAGCGGTGCCGCGCGGCCGTCCCGCTCGCGCGCGTGCTCGGCGAGCCGGATGTAGGCCCGGACAATGAGCCCCGCCGCCGCCAGGACCAGGGCGACGCCGAGGGCGATCCGGATGACGTGCTGCACCTGCTCGCCCCTGCCCAACGCCCTGGCGATGAGCACCCCGCTGAACGCCCCCGGCACGGAGCCGATGCAGAGCCACTTGACCAGTCCCATGTGCACCGTGCCACGGCGCAGGTGCACGACCGACCCCACCGGCTTCATCACCGCGCTGGCCATGAGGTCCGAGGACACCGCCGTGAGCGGGGGCACGTTGAAGAACATCACGAGGATGGGGGTCATGAGCGCGCCGCCGCCCATTCCTGTCAGGCCCACGACGATACCGATGCCGAACGCGGCGCCGGCGAGGAGCGGATCGATGGTCACGAGCTCTCCGGGCAAGACGTGCGATGCTGTGGGGGTGGTCCAGGTGCCGCCGGGATGGTGCCGCGAGGCGGGCGCGTGCGGCACCGTGGAGTAGATAGGAGATGCGAACGGCGGGAGTCGAACCCGCACCCCTTGCGGGACAGGATCCTAAGTCCTGCGCGTCTGCCAGTTCCGCCACGCTCGCGAACAGAAGAATCTAACTCGTCCCCGGTGGCTCCGCCCGCTGCCGCCGGAGCTCGAGCGCCGCCGCGACCAGGTCGAGGGCGTCGGTGCGGGTGGCATCGGATACCTGTCGAATCTGTTCGCTGCTGCCGCGCTCCCGGCTGGCTCGCCGACGGCCGTCGGCGGCCACCTGGCGCAGCTCGCGGCTTCGCGTGAGCACCAGCTCGAGCGTCGCGCAGAGCGTCTCGAGGGAGAATGGCTTCGGGAGGAAGGGAACCGACAGCTGGTTCGCCGAAGCCGAGGCGAAGCCCGACATGCAGACGACGGGCAGGTCCGGGCGGTGACGCCCCAGCACCGTGATGATGCCGAGTCCGTCGATTCCCGGCATCACCAGGTCGGTCAGCACGACGTCGATCGCCGGGTGGCCGCGCTCGATGAGCCGGAGGGCCGATTCCCCGTCCTCGGCCTCGACGACGTTCCACATACCGGGCTCCAGCATCCGCCGCACGAGCGTCCGGACCATGCTCTCGTCATCCACCACGAGAACAGTGGCCGTGTCCATGCTCATCCGACGCGGACCCCGAGCAGGCGGTCGAACTCCTCCCGCACGATCTGGTAGCACTCGCACGCCGCGGCTTCCAGCCCGGGCCGGTCCACGATCGAGACCACGCCGCGGCGGTACCGGATGAGCCCCAGCTGCTGCAGCGCGCTGGCGGACTCGGTCACGGTGGCACGCCGCACGGCGAGCATCACCGCCATCGTCTCCTGGGTGATCGGCATCGTGTCGCGTCCGACGCGGTCGCGGCAGATGAGCAGCCAGCGCGCCAGCCGCTTGTCCGCCGCGTGGAGTCGGTTGCACGCCGTGCTCTGAGCAATCTGCGTCATGAACGCCTGGACGTAGAGGTGGAGCAGCCGGCGGAAGTGATCGTTGCGGTGTACCTCCCGCCGGAGCACGGCGGCGTCCATCCGCTCCGCCTGGCCACCCACCTGGACCGACACGCGGCTCGTCGACTGCTCCGCGCCGAGCAGGACGGCCAGCCCCGTCATCCCCTCGCAGCCCACGCTTCCGACTTCAACCGCCTCCCCATCGCGGTCGACGGCCGCCATCGTGAGGACGGCGTCGAGCGGGAAGTACACGGCCTCGAGCGGGCGGTTCGGCTCGGCCAGCCGGTCCTTCGCCCGGAGATCGACGGTCGTCAGATGGGGCTTCAACTGCTGAAACTCGCTCGCCGGGATCGCCGCCAGCAGGTGGCTTCGACTCTGTGGAGGTGGGGGCGGCGCCGGCGGCGGCTCCTCGACTACTAGCGTCATCGCGTTCGTGCTCGGGAGCAGGCCTGTCGATGCACGGGAAACCTCGTTGCCTGGAGGAGAGTGCCGAACGGGCACAATGTACCGTGGCAACGCGTAAAGTGTGAGGCGGGAACTGCTTAAGTACGGTACCGTACGGAAGGCTCAGGTCGTGCGTTCCCGGACCCACTCCTGATACAGTCGGTCACAGTAGACATTGTTGGTAGAGCTGGCGGTCTTGACCCGCCGACCGTCCGTCAGGAGGGCGAAGGCGCAGAACTGGGCGACGGTCGGCCGGCCATTGGGGCCCATGCACTCGGGCACGGCCTCCTGGTTCACCTCGATCCAGACCGATCGGCTCGGGTTCCGTTGCTGCCACGCCGCGCATCGGCCACCCAGGTCCGGGTCTACCTGCTGTCCGTCCGGCTGAACCACGATCCGGACGATCGACGCCGGAACCGCGCCCCTGCCCCGCTTCTGGCCGGCCGTGTCCACCACCGGTCCGGAGGGTGCCTGCGCCATGGGCCGCACGTATTGCCAGGGTGTGCAGGTTTCCCGCGAGAGCCGCGGGCCGTGCACCGCCGCAACGCACGAGTAGCCGGTCGCCGTCTCGCCGGGCTTGGGCCCGGGAATGCGCAGGGTGTCGGTGTTGTGGGTGTTCGGAGTGAGCAGTACCTGCGGCTCCGCGCCGCTGCCCAGGCCCACCTCGATCCGCACCGAATCAGCAGGGGCGGCTGAGGCTGGCTCGGTCAACCGCCAGAAGACGACGACGTCGAGCGAGTCTCCGGCAACTCTGATCTCCGAACGCACCCCCACCGCCATCGAGAGAGCGGCGGGGCGCTGCGGTCGCATCCGGAGCCGGATGATCCACAACCCCGCGCCGGCCACGCCGATCAACGCGAGCAGCAGCAGGACCATGGGCCAGCGCGGCGGCTTGCGGACCTCGACGACCTTCTCGCTCGGCGGCTGCCAGCGCACCATGCTCAGCGACCCAGGCCCAGGACGGTCCCGCCCTGCTCGAAAATGACGTCCACGGGGATGCCCTTTCCGCTGAGCTGCGCCAGATCACCTTGCAGCTCGGGCGCGAGCTTGGTGCGTGTCGTCATGAAGTCGCGCACGGCGTTGTAGTCACCGTCGCCCTGAAGCTTGAGGATGAGCGCGCCGAGCGAATCGACGGCGGCGCGCATCCTGGGGAAATCGACGCGATAGCGGCCAGCCGAATCCCGGCTGAACGCGCCCTGCTCTTCGAAGTAGGAGAGCTGGGCGGCGTTGGCGCGGCCATGCGCCTCGGTGGCACCGAAGCGTATCGAGCGGAAGATGCTCGCCAAGAAGGTGACGTAGTGGTCCTCGAGCGTCGTACCGGTCAGCTCCTTCTGCTCCAGGAGGCGGGTCACCATGTAGAGCCCGAGGATGTCGGCCTTGCCCTCTTCGAGCGCGCTGGCCTGGTCCTTGAGGGCCGCGCGCACCGTGCCCTTTCCTTCGATGGTCCGCTTGATCCCGAGGCCGTGGGCCACCTCGTGAAACATCACGTTGGCGAAGAAGGCGTCGAACTTGATCCGGGGCCGCTGGTCCTCCGCGATCATCTCGCCGGCGATCGGCACGAGAATGCGGTCGAACTTGGCCCGCATCACGTTCTTGAGCTGGAGCCGGCGGGTGCCCTTCCGGAGCTGCACTGCTTCGTCGTTGGGCAGGTTGATGGCGATGGTCTTGGAGCCCCCGTTGGCGTCGCCCGCGTAGTAGATGGCGTCGTAAGCGTTGAGGTCGGAGTCCGTGCCCGGGCGCTCGCGCTTGTAGGCCTCCGGCACCGGGAGCCCGCGCTGCAGCGCGGGGAGGAGCGCCGCGTAGCGTGCCAGCCGCGCGCTCCAGGCCTTGTCCTTGAGCAGGACGTACGCCTCGGCCCCGGTCTTCTGCCCGAACAGGCGGTCGATGTAGGTCTCGATCGGGCCGATGACCACATCGATCCCGTTTGTCTTCATGTCGAGCCACGCCAGGTCGCTCGGTTGATACTCGTCGGTTTCGAGGGCCCGGGCGCGAAGCTCGAGATACCGCCGGAGGCCGGCGTCGTCGGCGAGTGCCGCCGCCTCCCGGAGCTTGGCGGCTGCCCGTCGCATGGGCGCGGCATAGATCTCGTGGTACTGGACGGCCACGAGCCCCTTGGCACTGTCCCGGCGCACGACGGTGTAGTGTCCTCGGAGGGCGCGGCCCGCCGCGGGCGAGGCGTTGGCGGCTCGCTCGAACTCCTCGGCGGTCAGGTCATGCGGATAGAGCTCGGCGCCGGCCGGGCGCTCGCCTGCGCCGCGGACGAACGGCCGATCCCCATCGAGCCGGTCCCAGGGGCCGTAGTTGATCTCGATGAAGCGGCGGGTATCAGGGTCCTGGACGCTCGCGAGCAGCGAGTCCCGTGCGGGGTAGTACTGCTGCTGGTAGACGGTGTCCATCTCCGACGCGGCCTCGATCAGGAGCGGGAGCATCCGCCGCTCGCGCTCTGACAGGCCGGCGAGATCGGCGGTGAGCCGAACCGTCGTATACTGCGCCACCTTCGACGCCATCGACGGGGCCGAAGTGTCCGCCCCCGCCGGTGTGCCTCCGTCGCGGCCCCCGTCACCGCGCTCTCGGCAGCCAAGCAGGCTTGCTCCCAAGGCGGCCATCATGGCCCAACGCGTCCAGGGGGACATCCGGTGCTCCCGTTCATGTGGCGCACAGCTCGCCCATGCTCGACCTCGCGATGAAAGTACAGTCACCGGCCTTCCAGGTCACGGTCGCCCGGAATGTGCCGCTCGGCGCGCCCTTCCCCCGGGTGGGCCTTGGCCTCGAGGAACCGCTCACCCTTGAGCCGGATGAAGGTGACGAACTGCTCGTACTCCTCCTCGGTCAGCGCATCGGCGATCCCCGGAATGAGACCCTTCACCAGGGTGATCCGCTCTTCCAGGGCCAGTGTCGCGGCCTGGTCGACGAGGCGTCGGATCACCGGGTGGTTCATCCAATCGGTTTCTTCACTGGTGGTCATCGAGAGAGAGCTCCGGGAAGGGATGCCCCAACATACCGCGGTCGGGCGGGCGTGTGGAGAGCCCCTCACGCGAAGGGGCATGCCCTCCAGGCATGCCCCCTCCGCGCTTGCACTGCTGCTGCGGGCTACTTCGCGTCGCCCAGCCGGATCCGCTCCACCCGGCGCGCCTGCGCGCGGGGATTGTAGACCCGCAGGGTCACGATGCTCCCCACTTTCTCGCCCTGGAGCGCCTTCCGAAGCTCGGCCTCGGTGCGGACCGGCTTGCCCTTCGACCGAGAGAATGATGTCGGGGCCGCCGCGCTGCGGGTCGTCGAACAGGACGTCCCACGCCGGACCTCCCGGGGTCACGTCGGTCACGATGAGCCCGCGCGCGTCGGCCGGAAGCTGGAGCTGCTGGGCCACGTCCGCCGTCACCGGCTCGACGCTGATGCCGAGACGGCCCATCGCGGCGCCGGTCGGAGAGTTGGCGTTGTCGCTGTCGCCCTCCTCGTCGGCCGCCGCGACCTCCGGTGCGTCATCCAGCGGCTGGAGCTTGACGTTGAAGGACTTGCGCACGCCGCCCTTGCGGGCCACCTCGACCTTGACCATGTCGCCCGGGCGGCGGAACCCGATGATCTGCTGGAGCTGGCCGACGTACTCGACCGGCTTCCCGTCCACCGCCACGATGATGTCGCCCGGCTCGATGCCGGCGGCCTTGGCCGGCGAGTCGTCGCTGGGAATGTCCTTCACCACGACGCCCGCGGATCTCGGGCAGGCCCACGTAGGCGCGTCGTTGAGGGTGACGTCGGCGATCGAGACGCCGAGCGCGGCGCGGTGCACCTTGCCGTCGGTGATGAGCTGGTTCATCACCGTTCGGGCCAGGTTGATCGGGATGGCGAAGCCGTACCCGGAGTAGAACCCGGTCTCGCTGGCAATGGCGGAGTTGATGCCGATGACTTCGCCACGCACGCTCACCAGCGGCCGCCGAGGTGCGGGCCAGGTTGATCGGGATGGCGAAGCCGTAGCCGGAGTAGAAGCCGGTCTCGCTCGCGATGGCGGAGTTGATGCCGATCACCTCGCCGCGCACGCTCACCAGCGGGCCGCCGGAGTTGCCGGGATTGATGGCCGCGTCGGTCTGGATGAAGTCCTGGATGCTGCCCTGGCCCCGGCCCGGAAGCCCGCTGAGCGCGCGCCCCTTGGCGCTCACGATGCCGCTGGTGACCGTGAAGGTGAGGCCTTCGCCGAGCGGATTGCCGATCGCCAGCACCCACTCGCCGACCCGGGCATCGTCGCTGTTGCCGAGCGCGACCGGCGGCAGCGACTTGGCGTCGATCTTGAGGACGGCCACGTCGGTGTTGGGATCGGTGCCGATGACCTTGGCCTTGAACTCCCGCCGGTCGAGCAGGCGCACCGTGACCTGCTCGGCGCCTTCGACGACGTGGTTGTTGGTCAGGATGTAGCCGTCGGCCGAGATGATGAAGCCGGACCCGCTGCCCTGCTCGATCTCGGGCTGCTGGCGGAACCGGGCGAGAAGAACCGCTCCATGCCCGGAGGAACGCTGCGCTGCTGCTGGCTGGCGTGCTCGGTCCGCTGGGAGCGGATGTAGACGACGCTCGGCTTGACGTGCTCGGCCACGGCGGCGAAGGCCTCGCTCAGCTCCTGGAGCGGCCGGGCCGCCGGGATCGACGGCGCCGGCACGGGAGCGATGGCCGAGGCCTGGCGCCCCTGCTCCTGGGCCGAAGAGCGGCTCGGCAGGTCCAGCAGGCCGGCGAACAGCAGTCCCAGCGCGAACGCCAGGGCCACCAGGCCACCGAACTTGAGCCAGTTCAACGATCGTGCGGACATCGAGCGATCCTTCGCAAGGCGTAATGGGCGTACAGCTGGAACCTGCCTAATAGTACCTAGATGTACCGGGGGTTGTTTCGTCGCGGGAGGCCCGGTACAGCCCCATGGCGAGTCCTCCTGAGCGGGGCGAAGGGGGCATGACCGGATCATGCCCCCTTCGCTCCGCTCAGGGTGACGAGCAGGCCCTGCGGGCCGCTCGCCGCCTCCACCCGCTACTTCTTCTCGTCCACGATCTCGTAGTCGGCCTCGACCACGTCGTCCTTCGGCGCAGAGGCCGCCGGCTCGCCGGCGGGACCCGGCCGCCGGGCTGCCCCTCGGGGCCTGCGCTCTGGGCGCTCTGGTAGAGCGTGGCGCCCGCGGCCGAGTACGCCGCGTTGAGCTCGTCCAGCGCGGTCCGGATGCCGTCGGCCTCGCCGGTGCGGAGGGCCTGCTTGGCCGCCTCGAGCGCCGTGTCGAGCCGGATCTTGGCGTCCGCGGGCAGCCGGTCCACCCACTCCTTGCTGTCCTTCTCCACCCGGTAGACCAGGCTGTCGAGCTGGTTCCGCTGCTCGATCTGCTCGCGGCGCGCCTTGTCCTCCTGCGGCGTGCTGCTCGGCCGCCTTGACCATCCGGTCGATCTCGGTGTCGCTCAGGCCGCTCGACGCCTCGATCCGGATCTTCTGCTCCTTGCCGGTGGCCTTGTCCTTGGCCGACACGTGCAGGATGCCGTTGGCGTCGATGTCGAAGCCGACCTCGACCTGCGGCATGCCGCGCGGGGCGGGCGGGATGCCCGTGAGCTGGAACTTGCCGATGGTCCGGTTGTCCTCGGCCATCTGGCGCTCGCCCTGGAGCACGTGGATCTCGACCGTGGTCTGGTTGTCCTCGGCGGTCGAGAACACCTCCGACTTCTTGGTCGGGATCGTGGTGTTCCGCGGGATCAGCACGGTGGTGACGCCGCCCAGCGTCTCGATGCCGAGCGAGAGCGGGGTGACGTCGAGCAGCAGCACGTCCTTGACCTCGCCGCCGAGCACGCCGCCCTGGATGGCCGCGCCGATCGCCACGACCTCGTCCGGGTTGACCGACTTGTTGGGCTCCTTGCCGAAGAAGTCCTTCACGATCTGCTGGATCTTCGGGATGCGGGTCGAGCCGCCGACCAGGATGACCTCGTCGATCGCCTTGGGGTCGAGCCCCGCGTCCTTGAGCGCCTGCTGCATCGGCGGGATCGTGCGCTGGATGAGGTCGTCCACCAGCTGCTCGAACTTGGCCCGCGTGAGGCTGATGTTCAGGTGCTTCGGGCCGCTCTGGTCCGCCGTGATGAACGGCAGGTTGATGTCGGTCTGGGTGGTGCTCGACAGCTCCATCTTGGCCTTCTCCGCGGCCTCCTTCAGGCGCTGGAGCGCCATCGGCGTCCTTGGAGAGGTCGATGCCCTGGTCCTTCTTGAACTCGGTGACCAGCCAGTCGATCAGGCGCTGGTCGAAGTCGTCGCCGCCCAGGTGGGTGTCGCCGTTGGTGCTCTTCACCTCGAAGACGCCCTCGGCGAGCTCGAGCACGGAGATGTCGTAGGTGCCGCCGCCGAGGTCGAAGACGGCGACCTTCTCTTCCTTCTTCTTGTCGAGGCCGTACGCCAGCGCCGCGGCCGTGGGCTCGTTGATGATGCGCTGCACGTCGAGGCCGGCGATCTTGCCGGCGTCCTTGGTGGCCTGCCGCTGGGCGTCGTTGAAGTAGGCGGGGACGGTGATGACCGCCTTGTCCACCGTGTGGCCGAGGTAGTCCTCGGCGGTCTGCTTCATCTTCTGCAGGATCATCGCCGAGATCTCGGGCGGGGTGTACGTCTTGCCGTCGATCTTCGACGGCGGCGAGGCCGTTGGGGCCCTGGACCACCTTGTAGGGGACGCGCTTCATCTCTTCGACGATCTCGTTCTGCGCGGCGGCCCATGAACCGCTTGATCGAGAAGATGGTCTGCTTGGGGTTGGTGACGGCCTGGCGCTTGGCCACCTGGCCGACGAGGCGCTCACCGTCCTTGGTGAACGCGACGACCGAGGGGGTGGTCCGCCCGCCCTCGGCGTTGGGGATGACGACGGGATCGCCGCCTTCCATGACGGACACGACCGAGTTGGTCGTCCCGAGGTCAATGCCGATGATCTTGGAAGCCATGTCGACTCCGGTTGAGTGCGAAAAAGCCATGGCCGGCCTGCCGATCTGCCGGACCACAGCGGTTGGCCGGCCGCGAGGTGCAATTGGCATACCCGCCAAAGCTGCCAAAATGGCTGACGTGGACCCCCGTGACAGCGGGTCACGACGGCGGATCGGGCAGTTCGCTATCATCGATCCGTCTGGACGGGAGTCCCACGAGGACGAGACAGGGTGGAGGCGAGAGCGGAACCAGGGCTCCAACCCGAGGAGGCGACAATGCTGTGGACGATCTTCGTGATCCTGCTGGTACTCTGGCTGCTGGGGGTGGTCACGTCCTACACGCTGGGCGGGTTCATTCACGTCCTGCTGGTCGTGGCGGTGGTGCTGGCCATCATGCAGCTGCTTGCAGGGGCGGCGAGCGCTGTAGGCTGCGGCGCCGCGTCCATAGGGGGGCCGGGGCTCGGGAGCGCAGCGTTCCCGGGCCCCGGCCCCCCTATATTTGCCCCATGTTCCCCTACAAGGACGACAACCCCACCCTCGCCACGCCGGTCGTCACCATCCTCCTGATCGGCGTGAACGCGGCCGTCTGGATCCTGGTCCAGGGGATGGGGAACGACCCGGCGCTCACGCGATCGGTGTGCGAGCTGGGGTTGATTCCCGGCGAGTTCCTGGGACGGGTCGTGCCCGGGCACGGAGCTGCCGCTCAGCCCGACCGCGACCTGCGTGCTCGGCGTCGAGCGGCACTGGTATCCGCCGCTCACCTCCATGTTTCTCCACGGCGGCTGGCTCCACCTCATCGGCAACATGTGGTTCCTCTGGCTGTTCGGGAACAACGTCGAGGACTCGATGGGGCGCGTCCGGTACCTGGCCTTCTACCTGCTCTGCGGCCTCGCGGCCGCCGCGACCCAGACGTTCATGAATCCGTCGAGCATCGTGCCGATGGTCGGCGCCTCGGGCGCGATCGGCGGGGTGATGGGGGCGTACGTCATCCTCTACCCGCGCGTGCGGGTCCACATGCTCGTGTTCCTCTTCATCTTCATCACCCGGATCGTCGTTCCCGCCTACCTCATGCTGGGCTACTGGTTCCTGCTCCAGCTGCTGGGCGGCAGCGCGGCCGAGTGGGGAGGGCGGCGTCGCCTTCTGGGCGCACGTCGGGGGATTCCTGGCCGGGGCGGTGCTCGTCTCGCTCTTCAAGGATCCGGAGCTGGTCCGCAGGCACCGGGCGCAGGCCCGGACGGTGGACAGGGGCTCGGGTACCGCGAGCGGTACTGACGGATCCCGGCCTCCGCGCATGGCGGTGCGGGTCGTTCGCAGACGTATGTTTGGCCCATGGCCGACACCGCCTCGCCACGCGCACCCAGCCTCCGCCATCCGCCGCGCCCTTCGAGGTGCCGGTGGCGCCGCGGAACCCCGGGATGCCTCTCGAGCTCGACCTGGGTCGAGGAGGTCCGGGTGAACCGCAGCGCGGTGGAGCGCCGGACCGCCACCCTCCGCGGCCGGCGCACGGTCAAGAAGGAATGGCAAGCCGCCTGGCTGCTCCGCGCCGTCACCCTGATGGATCTCACCACGCTTTCGGGCGACGACACCGCCGGCCGGGTCCGGCGGCTCTGCGCCAAGGCGCGCCGGCCGGTCCGGGCGGACCTGCTGGAGGCGATGGGCGCGAGCCAGCTGCCGATCCGGGTCGGCGCCGTCTGCGTCTACCACCGGTTCGTGGCGACCGCGGTCGAGGCGCTGGAGGGCTCCGGCATCCCGGTCGCGGCGGTGTCGACCGGCTTCCCGGCCGGACTCTCCCCGCTCGAACAGCGCCTCGACGAGATCCGCGCATCGGTGGCCGCCGGTGCCGAGGAGATCGACATCGTCATCACGCCGGTCCCACGTGCTCACCGAGGACTGGCGCGCCCTCTACGACGAAGTGCGCGCCATGCGGGAGACCTGCGGCGACGCCCACATCAAGACCATCCTGGCCACCGGCGAGCTGGGCACGCTGCGCAACGTGGCGCGCGCCAGCGTCGTGTGCATGATGGCCGGGGCCGACTTCATCAAGACCTCGACCGGCAAGGAGACCGTCAACGCCACGCTTCCCGTGGGCCTGGTGATGGCGCGTGCCATTCGCGACTTCCGTGAGCGCACCGGGCACATGGTGGGGCTCAAGCCGGCCGGCGGGATCCGCACGGCGAAGGATGCGCTGGACTGGCTGGTGCTCATCAAGGAAGAGCTGGGCGACCGCTGGCTCAGACCCGACCTCTTCCGCTTCGGGGCGAGCAGCCTGCTCACCGACATCGAGCGGCAGCTCGAGCACTTCGTGACCGGCCGCTATTCGGCGGCGTACCGGCATCCGGCGGGTTGAGGTAGCCATCCATGGCATCCATTCCCGAGATCTTCGGCACGATGGCCTACGGCCCCGCCCCGGAGGCGGCTGGCCCAGCGCAGGCCTGGCTGGACGGCCACGGCCGGCGCTTCGGGCTCTTCATCGGCGGGCGGTGGTCGGAGCCCGGGGCCGGACGCCTTCGAGACGCTGAACCCGGCCACCGGGAAGCCGATGCCCGGCTGACCCAGGCGAGCGCCGCCGACGTGGACCGGGCGGTGGCCGCCGCGCGGGCGGCCCAGCCCGACGTGGTGGGCGCTCGGCGGGCACGGGCGGGCCCGCTATCTCTACGCGATCGCGCGGCAAGTGCAGAAGCACGGCCGGATGTTCGCCGTGCTCGAGTCGCTCGACAACGGCAAGCCGATCCGGGAGTCGCGCGACATCGATGTGCCGCTGGTGGCGCGGCATTTCCTCCACCACGCCGGCTGGGCCCAGCTCATGGACAGGGAGCTGCCGGGGCGGGTGCCCGTCGGCGTGATCGGCCAGATCATCCCGTGGAACTTCCCGCTGCTGATGCTGGCGTGGAAGATCGCGCCCGCGATCGCCATGGGGAACACGGTCGTGCTCAAGCCGGCGGAGTTCACCTCGCTCACCGCGCTCCGGTTCGCGGAGCTCTGCGAGGAGCTCGGGCTGCCGCCCGGCGTCGTCAACATCATCACCGGGGACGGCCGCGCCGGCGAGGCGCTTGTGGCCCACCCGGACGTGGACAAGATCGCGTTCACCGGATCCACCGATGTCGGCCGGCTCATCCGGGCGGCCACCGCCGGCAGCGGCAAGAAGCTCTCGCTGGAGCTCGGCGGGAAGTCGCCATTCATCGTCTTCCCCGACGCCGATCTCGACAGCGTGGTCGAGGGCGTGGTGGACGCGATCTGGTTCAACCAGGGCCAGGTGTGCTGCGCGGGCTCGCGGATCCTGGTGCAGGAGGGCGTCGCGGACCGGCTGGTCGCCAAGCTGAAGGCGCGGATGGAGACCCTCCGAGTGGGCGAGCCGCTCGACAAGGCGGTGGACATGGGCGCCATCATCGCCCCGGTCCAGCTCGAGAAGATCGAGGAGCTGGTCCGCCGCGGGGAGGAGGAGGGCGCCACCCGCTGGCAGCCCTCGTGGAGCTGCCCCACGGACGGCTGGTTCTATCCGCCGACGCTGTTCACCGAAGTCGCGCCGGCCGCCACGATCGCGCAGGTCGAGATCTTCGGTCCCGTCGTGGTGCTGATGAGCTTCCGGACACCTGCCGAAGCGGTAGAGCTGGCCAACAATACCCGCTACGGACTGGCCGCGAGCCTCTGGACCGAGAGCATCAACCTGGCACTCGACATCGCGCCCCAGCTCCAGGCCGGCACGGTGTGGATCAACTGCACCAATGTGTTCGACGCGGCGAGCGGGTTCGGCGGATACCGCGAGAGCGGATTCGGCCGCGAGGGCGGGCGGGAGGGGCTCCGGGAGTATGTGCGATGGGCGGACGGACGGTCAGACGGTCGGACGGCCCGGGCCGCGCGGAAGGCAGTCGGCTCATCGTCGGCGCGTGGCACGAAACGGCCAACCGACCGTCCGACCGCCCGACCGTCCGACCTGACCGTCCTTCCAGCCGTCGACCGCACCCCCAAGCTCTACATCGGCGGCAAGCAGGCGCGGCCGGATTCGAACTACAGTCTCCCGGTGCTCGACGCGGCGGGCGGTCGGATCGGCGAGGTGGGGCGCGGCAACCGGAAGGACATCCGGAACGCCGTCGAGGCGGCCCACAAGGCCGCCGGGTGGTGTCGGACGACGGCACACAACCGGGCGCAGGTGCTCTACTACCTGGCCGAGAATCTCGCCGCGCGGGCGGAGGCATTCGCGCCTCCGGCTGGCGCAGCTGTCCGGCGACCCCGACGGTGCCGAGCGGGAGGTGGAGCTCGCCGTCAGGCGGACCTTCACCTACGCGGCGTGGGCGGACAAGTACGACGGGCTGGTGCACCACACGCCGTTCCGGAACGTCACGCTCGCCATGCCCGAGGCGATCGGTGCGGTCGGCGTGGTCTGTCCCGACGGCTGGCCGCTGCTCGGTTTCCTCTCGACCGTGCTGCCGCTCGTCGCCATGGGCAACACCGTCGTCGCGGTCCCGTCCGGACGCGTTGCCGCTCGCGGCCACCGACCTCTACCAGGTCCTCGACACCTCGGACGTCCCAGGCGGCGTGGTGAACATCGTCACCGGCCTGCGCGACGAGCTTGCCCCGGTGCTAGCCGCCCACGACGACGTGGATGGCCTCTGGTACTGGGGCACGCGCGAGGGGTCGGCGGAGATCGAGCGGCTCGCCGCGGGCAACATGAAGCGGACCTGGGTGGACTACGGCCTGGGACGCGACTGGGGCGACCCGCGGCGCGGGGAGGGCGAGGAGTTCCTGGAGCAGGCGACCCAGGTGAAGAACATCTGGGTGCCGTACGGGGAGTGAGCCCGCCGGAATGAGTCGGCGCTAGGCCCTGGCGGGCTTCGCCACGATCCTCACCTCCCGCTTCAACAGCTTGGCCAGTACGTCCGCCTTCCGCGTGGCACCCCAGACTTCGAGTCCGAGGTCGGCGCCCTTGAGCCGCGGCGCGATCCGGACGATGAGGGTGTCGCGCGTGAGATCGGTCACGAGGGTGTTCACGGCCGCGGTGTGGCCGCGGTCGAGGCCGTCGGCCACTCGGAGCAGGCCGCTCAGGCGGCGCACGATCGCCTGATCGGCGGCCGGCAGCGCGGCGAATTCCGCGTGCTTCTTCCGCGGGCCGGTGCGCCGGTGATAGCGGCTGATGAGCGCCACCAGCCCGCGCTCCCGCGGCGGCAGCCCCAGCCGCTCGGCGTGGTTGATCAGCTGGAAGCTGTGCTTGTGGTGCTTCCGGTAGCTCACCAGCTGGCCGACGTCGTGCAGCAGGCCCGCTGCCTCGAGCAGCAGGCGCTCCTCGGGCTCACAGCCGAGCTCATCGCCCAGCTGGTCGAAGAGCTGGAGGGCGAGGGTCCGGACCTGCTCGACGTGCCGGCGGTCGCACTGGCAGCGCTCCACGAACTCGCGGAACAGCCGGAGCGGATCCGGCGCGGCGACCTCCTTGGCCCCCGCCATCTCCAGCAGCAGCCCCTCACGCAGGCCGAACGCGCTCACCGTCAGCGACCGCGACCGGATCCAATCCAGCAGCTCCGCCGTGACCGCGAGTCCGGCCAGGATGATGTCGGCGCGCTCGGGGCTCAGACCGGGCACCTGGCGGCGCTGCTCCGGCGTCCGGCTCGGCGAGCCAGTCGATGAGCTGCTCCACCTCGGCCGTCGTGACGCTCACGCCCTGCACGCTGTCGCCCACCGGCTGGCCCCGCCGCGCCTGGACCATGCGCCCCAGGCTGGTGAAGGTCCCGCCGGATCCGATCACCATGGCCGCCGACCACGCCCGCGCCGAGATCCCCCGCTTGACCTGTTTGCGCACGTATTCCCGGAGCCGCTCGATCTCCTTGTGCGCGCCCCGCTCGCCGGGGAGGTGGAGCTCGGTGAGACGCACCGCGCCGAGCGGGAGGGACACGGTCAGCTCGACCAGCCCGTCTACGGCCCCGATGAGCTCGAGGCTGCCGCCGCCGATGTCGGCGACCAGCGTCCGCTCTCCCGCGAGGCGGAAATGGTGGGCCACCGAGCGGTAGGAGAGCGCCGCCTCGGTCTCGGCGTCGATGATCCGAAGGGGGATATCCAGCTCCTGGCGCACCCGCCGCACGAACGCGGCGCCGTTCTCGGCCTCACGGACGGCCGCGGTGGCGACGGCGGCGATGCGTTTGACCCCGCGCCGCTGGCAGACCTCGCGCATGCGGGACAGGGTCTGCATGGCGCGCTCGATGGAGACCTCGGACAAGCAGCCGGTCTTGGCCAGTCCGGCCGCGAGGCGGGGCTGGTCCTTGAGCTCGTCGATGATCTCGAGGCCGGAGCCAGGATCGTACTCCGCGACCAGCAGGCGGACCGAATTGGAGCCGACGTCGATGGCGGCGATGCGATCGCGGGTGACCGGCTGGGGGCCGGGCCGGGATACCGGTCGCGCGCTCACGACCCCGAGGCGGCCTGGTAGACGCCCGAGGCGGGCGCATCGCCACGGTCCTCGGCGTGATGCTTGATCGACTTGCCTTCGACGAGGAAGACGACGTCCTCGCCGATGTTGGTGGCCAGGTCGGCGACGCGCTCGAGGTTGCGACTCACGAGGAAGAGCTCCATGCCGGCGCCAATCATGTGAGGGTCCTCCATCATGTG
The DNA here is from genome assembly GCA_963728705.1 of uncultured Gemmatimonadales bacterium. Taxonomy (GTDB): domain Bacteria; phylum Gemmatimonadota; class Gemmatimonadetes; order Gemmatimonadales; family GWC2-71-9; genus CAVVWJ01. The sequence continues at coordinate 15,180 of CAVSLY010000022.1, read as the reverse complement.
CGTGAGGAGGATGCGGAAGACGGAACGGTGGAGGGCGTCCACCTTGTCGTCGCGGAGGCAGACCTCGCGACCGGCCGACGCGTCGCCGCGGATGAACGCCTCGAGGGCGTCGGACAGCATGTCGCGTGCCAGCCGGGCCATCTCGACGATCTCGGGCTCGGGCGTGATCGGCCGCGCCTGGGTCAGCCGCTCGGTGCTCTGGGCGATGTTGACCGCATGGTCGCCGACCCGCTCGAGATCGTTGGCGATCTTGAGCGCCGAGGTGAGCATCCGGAGATCGCGCGCCATCGGCTGCTGGAGGGCGAGCAGGTTGATGCACTGCTCCTCGATCTCGACCTCCATGCTGTCGATAACCCGGTCGCCGGCGATCACGCGGCGGGCCTTTTCCCCGTCACGCTCGAGCAGCGCCTCGACCGCCAGGCCGAGGGCGGCCTCCGCCTCGCCCGACATGGTGAGCAGGCGGACCTTGACGTGGCTCAGCTCGTCGTGAAAATGGCGATGCGCGTCGAAGCTCATCCGAATCTCCCTGTAATGTAAGCTTCCGTGCGCTCGTGTTTGGGCGTAGTGAAGATCCGCTCGGTCTCGTCGAACTCGATGAGCTCGCCCCGATCGAAGAAGCCGGTGAAGTCCGACACGCGCGCCGCCTGCTGCATGTTATGGGTGACGATGACGATCGTGTACTCCTTCTTGAGCTCGAAGATGAGCTCCTCCACCCGCTGCGTCGCGATCGGGTCGAGCGCGGAGCACGGCTCGTCCATCAGCAGCACCTCGGGCCGGTTCCCGAGCGCCCGTGCGATGCAGAGCCGCTGCTGCTGCCCGCCCGACAGGCCTGCCCCCGACTCCTCCAGCCGGTCCTTCACCTCGTCCCACAGGGCCGCCTGCCGGAGGCAGCGCTCCACCAGATCGGGCAGGTCCCGCGCGGTCACCAGCCGGTTGAGCGCGGGGCCGTAGGCGACGTTGTCGAAGATCGACTTGGGGAACGGATTGGGCCGCTGGAAGACCATGCCCACGCGCTGCCGCAAGGCCACCAGGTCGGTGCCCGCGGAGAAGACCGACATGCCCTCGACCAAGATATCGCCCTGGTGCCGGACGCCCGGGATCAGGTCGTTCAGCCGGTTGATCGACCGCAGAAACGTGGACTTGCCGCATCCCGACGGGCCGATGATGGCGGTCACCGCCTTGCGCTCGATGCCGAAGGTCAGGTTCCGGAGGACCTGGCGGGGGCCGTATGCGAAGCCGAAGTCGCGCACGTCCACGGCGGGTGCGCCGCGCTGGCCGGGCTTGGGCTCGGGTGGCCGCGGCGAGAGCGTAGCACGGGGCGTCGGAATGAAGCCCGGCGGCGTGCGCTGCGTGGCGGTGCTTGTCATCCGAACCTCCCGGTAATGTAGGCCTCGGTCTGCTCGTTCCGCGGTGCGGTGAAGATCTGCCGGGTGGCGCCCGACTCGACCATGGTACCCAGGTAGAAGAATGTCGTGGTGTCCGACACCCGGGCGGCCTGCTGCATGTTGTGGGTCACGATGATGATCGTAAAGTGCTGCTTGAGGTCGAAGAGCAGTTCCTCGATCCGCTGGGTGCCCTGCGGATCGAGCGAGGCGGTGGGCTCGTCGAGCAGGACCACGTCCGGCGACGGGGCGATGGTCCGGGCGATGCAGAGCCGCTGCTGCTGCCCGCCGGAAAGCGCCATGGCGCTCGCGCCCAGCCGGTCCTTCACCTCGTCCCACAGGGCCGCCTGCCGGAGCGACCGCTCGACGGTGCCGTCGAGCTCGCGCCGAGGCAGCCGGCCGTGCACCCGAAGTCCCGCCGCCACGTTGTCGTAGATCGACATCGTCGGGAAGGGGGTGGGGCGCTGGAAGACCATACCGATCCGCCGCCGGAGCTGCATCGCGTTGACCCGCGGCCCGTAAATGTCCGCGCCGTCGAGCAGCACCCGGCCCGTGATCCAGCCGTGCTCGGACAGCTCGTGCATGCGGTTGAGGGTGCGGAGGAAGGTCGACTTGCCGCAGCCCGACGGGCCGATCAGCGCGTGGACCCGGTTGGCCGGGAAGCCGAGCGAGACGCCCTTCACCGCCGTGAACTTGCCGTACATCGCCGTGAGCTTGTCGGTCTCGACGCGCACCTGGGGCGGGGCGCCCGCCGACGGGGCGGGTGGGCGGCTGGGTGGCACGGCGGTTCGCAAGGCGGGCTCAGCCATTGAGGTCGAACCTCCGTCCGATCGCGAGCCGCGCGCCGAGGCTGAGGACGAACACGACGAGGATGAGAACCAGCGCCGAAGCCCAGGCGTACTGATGCCATTCCTCATACGGGCCGGTGGCGTAGGTGAAGACCGTGAGCGGGAGCGCCGCCATCGGCTGGTTCAGGTTGTAGCTCAGATACTGGCTGCCCAGCGCGGTGAAGAGGAGCGGCGCCGTCTCGCCCGCGATGCGCGCGACGGCCAGCAGGCTCCCGGTGACGATGCCGGGCAGCGTGGTCCGTACGACGATGGCGAGGCTGGTGCGCCACCGCGGGTACCCCAGTGCCAGCGCCGCCTCGCGCAGCGAGTTGGGCACCAGCTTGATCATCTCCTCGGTGGTGCGGAGCACCATCGGGACCATGAGCATGGCCAACGCCGCACTTCCGGCAAGGGCGGAGAAGTGTTTCTGGGTCGCGACGATCCAGGCCCACGCGAAGACGCCGACCACGATCGAGGGCGTGCCGTTCAGCACGTCTGCCACGAAGCGCGTGACCCATGTGAGGCGGCTCGTCGGATACTCGGCGCAGTAGATTCCCGCGCCGATGCCGATGGGCAGGCCGATGAGGCTCGCTATCCCGACGATGATCAGAGTCCCGACGATGGCGTGGACTACGCCGCCGCCGGTCTCACCCGCAGGAGCCGGGGTCTGGGTAAAGAAGGCGGGCGACAGGCTCCCGGCGCCTTTGAGGACCAGCGTGGCCAGGATGAAGATCAGCGGCAGCAGTGCCACGATCACCGCGCCGATCATCAGCCCGACCATCAGGTTGCTGAACCCCCGGCGAAGGACGCGCCGGTTCACAGCGCCTTGCTCCCGACGCCCGACCCGCGCGCCACGCGCCAGATGAGGAGCCGCGCGCCAGCGTTGACGAGCACCGTGACCACGAAGAGCAGGAAGGCAACGTAGGCGAGCGCCGAGAGGTGCATGTCGCCCACCGCTTCGGTGAACTCGTTGGCGATCGCCGCGGCCATCGTGTAGCCCGGCGCGAAGAGCGACGCCGCGATCTCGTGCCGATTGCCGATCAGCATCGTGACGGCCATCGTCTCGCCGAGCGCCCGTCCCAGCCCGAGGATGATGGCGCCCAATATGCCCGACCGGGCGTACGGCACCACGGTGGTGATGACCGCCTCCCAGCGCGTGGCTCCGAGCGCGAGCGACGCCTCGCGCTGGGTGTTGGGCACAGCCGTCAGCACCTCGCGGGACACCGACATGACGAAGGGCATGATCATGATCGCGAGGATGATGCCGGCTGCGAGCATCGACGGACCGTAGATCGGCCCCTGGAAAAGCGGCAGGAACCCGAAGCCGTCCCGGAGGAGCGGGAAGACACTCTTCCGGAGGATCGGGATCAGAACGAAGATCCCCCAGAGACCGTAGACGACGCTCGGGATCGCCGCGAGAAGGCTGATGAGGAAGGCGACCGGCTGCCGGATGACTTTGGGCGCGAACTCGGTGAGATAGATCGCGACGCCGAGCGAGAGTGGCACGGCGATCACCAGCGCGATCAGCGAGGAGACCAGGGTCCCGAAGATGAGCGGAAAGGCGCCGAACTGCTCGGCGACCGGATCCCAGACGCTCGTGGTGACGAAATCGAACCCGAACTTGGCGATCGCCAAACGGGCACCACCCCACAGCTCAAAGACCAGGAAGCAGAGGAGGACGGGAATGACGAGGGCAGCCAGCGTCAGCAGGCCCTTGAAGGCCTGATCGCTGTAACTGCTGCGCTCGAGTGACGGCTGGTCGGGGGCCGGTGCCTCTGGCGCGACGTCACGCTCGCTAAGGGCGGTCATGGCGGGGAGTCTAGCCCGCGCCCCCGGGTGGCTCGTCACGTACGTGTAACGGATCGGTCACGAGGCACCGAGGCGCTTCCGGACCAGCTCGATCAGCTTGACCGGCAGCGGGCCGTAGTGAAGATCGGCTGCCATTCGCTGTGGGCCGGGCTCCAGCATCCAGGCGAGGAAGGCGCGAATGGCCTCATCCTTAGGTGTGCGCCGATCCCCGGTGTGGATGAGCAGCCAGGTAAAGGAGGCGATCGGATACGCGTCCGCGCCCGCCGCATTGGTGATGGAGACCCGGAAGTCGGTGTCCGGCGCGAAGTCCGCGCTCTCGGCGGCAGCACTCACGGCCTTGAGCGTCGGAGCGATGAACGCGCCGGCCGAGTTCCGGATGTCGGCCGCGGGGAGATTGTTGGACTGCGCGTAGATGTATTCGACGTACCCGATGGCCCCCTCCGACTGCTTGACCTGCTGGGTGACGCCCTCGTTGCCTTTCCCGCCCAGGCCCACGGGCCACTCGACGGAGGTGGCCCGCCCGACTTGCTGTTTCCACTCGGGCGACACCTTTGCCAGGAAGTCCGTGAAGATGTAGGTGGTGCCGGAGCCATCCGAGCGGTGCACCACGAGGATGTCCTCGGCAGGCAGCTTCACCCCGGGGTTGAGTTGGGCGATCCGCCGGTCGTTCCACCGGGTGATCCGGCCAAGGAAGATGTCGGCCAGCGTCGCCCCGTCGAAGCGGAGGGCCGTCCGGCCGAGGGCGGGCAGGTTGTACGTCGCGACCACCGCGCCGAGCACCGTGGGGACGTGCAGCACCTTGCCTTGCACGGCGGCGATCTGCTGGTCCGTCATCGGCCCGTCGGTGGCGCCGAAGTCGACCGTCCCCTCGGTGAACTGGCGGATGCCGCCGCCCGAGCCGATCGACTGGTAGTTGATGCGCACACCCGTCTCCCGCGCGTACGCGTCGAACCACTTCGAGTAGATCGGGTTGGGAAAGGTGGCGCCGGCTCCGGTGAGGGCGACGCCCGCGGGGCGGGTCGCGGCCCCCGAGCTGTCGGCGGACGACGCGGGCCTGCGATCCGCACCCCCGCAGGCCGCGAGGGTGAGACCGAGCAAGCAGGCGGAATGGAGCGGGTGGTTGGGCATGGCGCCTCTCCGGCGTGAGGAGACGGTACGAAACCTAGGATCGACCCGTGGCCAACGCGAGACGGCCGGCATCGCATCGATGCCGGCCGTCGTCGTCGGCAGGGAATCAGTTGCTCGCGATGGCCTTGCCGCCGGTTTTCAAGGTGGGCAGCCGCGCCTCGATGAGCTTGGCGACTTCGGGTGGCAGCGAGGCGTAGTGCAGCTCGTTCGCCATGCCCTGGGCATCGGGCGTGATCATCCAGGTCAGGAAATCCTTCAACAGCTTGGCCTTGGCCGGATCCTTCGAATCCTTCGGCACCAGAAGCCAGGTGAACGACGCGATGGGGTACGAGCCGGCGCCGGGGGCGTTCGTGATCGACACCCGGAAATCGGTGTCCTTCGGGAGCTTGGCGCTGGCGGCCGAGGCCGTCACCGACTCGAGCGAGGGCTCGACGAAGGCGCCCGAGGCGTTCTTGACCGACGCGTACGGCAGCTTGTTCGAAATAGCGTAGATCAGCTCGACGTACCCGAGGGCCCCCTCGACCTGCTTGACCTGCTGGGTGACGCCCTCGTTGCCCTTGCCGCCGAGCCCGACCGGCCAGTTGACCGACGTCGCGAAACCGACCTTGTCCTTCCATTCGCGCGAGAACTTGTTCAGGTAGTCGGTGAAGACGTACGTCGTGCCGGAGCCGTCGGACCGATGGACGACGATAAGATCGATGTCGGGGAGCTTCACGCCCGGATTGAGCGCGGCGATGCGCTTGTCGTTCCACTTGGTGATCCGGCCCATGAAGATGTCCACCAGCGTCGTGCCGTCGAACTTGAGCTTGGTGTCGCCGAGCTCGGGCAGGTTGTACGTCACCACGACCGCGCCCAGCACCGTGGGCACGTGGAGCACGTTCGCGTTGACGGCCGCGATCTGCGACTCGTTCATGGGCCCGTCGGTGGCGCCGAAGTCGACCGTGCCCTCGGTGAATTGACGGATGCCGCCGCCCGAGCCGATCGACTGGTAGTTGATCTGGACGCCGGTCTTCTTGCTGTACGCATCGAACCACTTGGTGTAGATCGGGTTCGGGAACGTGGCCCCGGCCCCGGTGAGCGTCTGGCCGGCCGCCGGCGCCGCCCCCGTGAGGGCGGCGAGGGCGATCGTGATGAGCTGTCTTCGCATGTCGATATTCCTCGCCCGTTGGATTTAGAAGTTCACCGTCAGGGCGCTGCGCACGCCGCTGATGCTCGGCAGGCCGCCCTGGAAGCTCTGGCGCTCGTAGGCGACCCGGAACTGCGCCTTGCTCGACATGTAGAAGCCGAGGCCGGCGGTGATGAGGGTGGCGCGGTCGCCGTCCAGGTCGGTGTTCGGGTCGGCGAGGTCGATTCGGAAGAGCGGCTCGACCGCGTAGAGCCAGGAGGTCGGGCTCGTCAAGCGGTAGTTGTAGGCCGCCAGCCCCTGAATGCCCTGCATCGTGTTCTTGGCCGCTGTGGGGTCATCTCCGCGGAGGTACTCGCCCAGCACGAAGAGCCCCTCGTCGCCCGGCTTGCCCCACTGGGCGTCGACGCCCCAGGCGGTGTTCGTGAAGCCCGAGTCGGACTACGGTACCGACCGTGGTGATGCCGTCGTGGGAGAACCAGGAAGCGCCGATGTCGATCTTGGGCGTCACCGAGGCCGTGGCTCGCGCGCCGAAGCTCTTCTTGTTGTTGACGTCGTTGAGGCTCTCGCCCTGGCCATTGTAGGCGCCGAACTTCACGGTGATGAGCTGGAGATCGTTGAGCTTGTACTCGTACCGGAGGCTCGCGCCCACGTCGTGCGAGAGAAAGCCCGCGCCCGCGAAGAGATCGTTCGAGGCTCGGGGCAGAAGGCCCTGGCCGCCGCCGCGCTCGATCGACGGCAGGTTGTTCGACGAGGTCAGCTCGTAGCGGCTGTAGGGCCGCTTCTCCTGGCCGCCGCGGAGGTAGAACGCACCTGGGCTCCCCTCCTTGGTGAACCGCACGTCGATCCAGGCGTCACGCAGCCGGAGCCCGCTCCGGCCGGTGGTGCGGCAGGTGATCGTCGGCGTGCCGCCGCCGGCCGGCACGGCCGAGGAGGTACAGGTGGTCGTGACGCCCGAGAGGTTCCGCCCGCCCTCGAACGAGGGCTGGATGTAGACGACCACATTTTCCGAGATGTTGCCGCGGGCCTCGATGCGGGCCCGGCGAGTGAAGACGTTGCTCTGCGGACCGACGGTCGCCGCGTAGTCTTCGTTGCCGAAGTAGTAGAATTGCTCCTGCAGGCGGCCGGTGACCTTGACGTTTGGATAGGTCGTTTGCGCCTGAGCGACGCTCACCCCCGTCACGAGCGCCAACGTCGTCCCTCCCAGAAATCTCCGAGCCAGCGATCGCATGCGACGCCTTTCGTGTGCGAAGGAGCCTGCCAAACGGCGGACGCGGAAAAGAAGCCGGTGGCAAGTCACGAAAGGTCCCTGCGATTGTAACGAGGCCGTAAAGCGGCGAGTCAGATCAGGGCCAGGACGACGCCCGTGGTAAGAAACGCCAGGACCTGTCCGGCGAGGACATCACCAGGGAAGTGCACGCCCAGGCGAACCCGCGAGAAGCCGACCAGCAGAGCGAGCACGAGGAGCGGCAGCGCCAGCACGGGGAAGGTCACGCCGTAGCCCAGCGCGACCGACATCGAAGCGGCGGCGTGGCCCGAGGGAAACGAGAACCGGTCCGGCTCGGCCACGATGGGGGCGTTCAGGCCGGACTCACCGGGCCGGGCACGTACGACGGTGCGCTTGACCAGCTGCACCGCGAGGTGGGACGCCATCAGGGTCGTCAGGGCCAGCCGCGAGGCGGTGTGCAGGTCGCAGCATTGAAACCATGGCACCATGGCGGCCGCCACCGTCGGCCCGGTGTCGCCGAGGTGCGTGATGGCCGTCCACGCCAGGCGCGAGCGGCGCGAGGCGGTCGGCGTGATGGCGCAGCGGAGCATCAGCGCGCGATCGCGGGCGTCGAGGCGAACCAGGAGGTGGCCGGTCATCGCCCCCGAATCTCCGCATCGCCACCCACACTGCGGTCGTGCCGGGGCCACGACCTGGTAACATCCGGCACCCCGATCGCGGGCCAATCGAAACGCCGCCGTCACCGCTCCGTGACCCCTTCGAACCAGCTTTCGAAGTCCGCACAGAGAGCTTCGATGCGCGTGCTGTATTGCACCGACACCTATCCGCCGCAGATCAACGGGGTTTCGATCGTCACCGAACTGAGCGTCGCCGGCTTGAGCCGGCGGGGCTGGGACTGCGCCGTGGTGGCTCCCCGCTATCCGGCGGGCGTCCACGCCGAGTGGCGGACGGATCCCTAGGCCGGCGCCGGCGCACCGGTCACGAGCCTCCCGAGCGTGGCGATGCCGCGGTACGCCGACGTCCGGCTTGCCGTATCGGGCCGGAAGACGGTGCGGCAGCTCATGGCCCAGTTCCGGCCCGACCTGGTCCACTGCGAGACGGAATTCTCGATCGGGCACATGGGCCAGCACGCGGCGGCGGCGGCCGGCGTGCCGGTGGTCTCCTCGTACCACACCGACTTCGGGCGCTACGCCGAGGCGTACGGGATACCCTGGCTGCGCCGGACCATCACGGGCTACCTGACGCGGTTCCATCGCCGGAGCCCCTCGACCGTCACACGCAGCTACCCGATCTCTACGCCAACTGCGACGCGTTCGTGTTCGCGTCCGTGACCGAGACCCTCGGTCTGGTCGTGCTGGAGGCGATGGCGAGCGGGCTGCCGGTGATCGCCGCGCCGGAGGGCGGCGTTCGAGACCACCTGCGCGATGGCCTCAACGGGGTGACCTACGAGGCGGGGGACGCCGCCGCGATGGCTCGCGCCATGGTGCTGCTGGTGAACGAATGGGAGTTCACCGGGCGGCTGGCGCAGAACGCGCGGCGCACGGCGGAGGCGTTGAGCTGGGAGCGGGAGCTGGACCGGCTGGACGCGAGCTATCGCGAGGTGTGCGCCGGCGTCGTGGCGCCGGACTCAGCCCATGGCGTCGGGGAAGACGCAGGTGACCGTGGTGCCGCTGCCGCGCTCGCTCTCGGCGTACACCCGGCCGCCGTGCGCCTCGACCAGGTGCTTCACGATCGCGAGGCCTAGGCCGGTTCCGCCCTCCTCGCGCGAGCGCGACGAGTCGGCCCGCCAGAACCGTTCGAAGATGCGTGGCAGATGATCTCGAGTGATCCCTATCCCGTTATCCCGGATGCCGACCGCGACGGCGCCGCTGATTCGTCGGCTCAGGCAGGTGATGCGGCCGCCGGGCGGCGTGTACCGGAGCGAGTTGTCCATCAGATTGGTGAGGATCTGCCGCACGGCGTCGAGATCCGCGTGGACAATGTCGGCGCCGGGGCCGAGGTCGAGCGCCAGCTCCACCTGGTGCGTCTCCGCCCGGACCGCGAGCCCGGTCCACGACTCCCGGGCCACGGCGCCGACGTCCACGTCCGTGTAACTCGGTTGCCAGCGCCCCGACTCGATGCGCGACAGGTCGAGCAGATCGTCGACCAGGCGCTGCATCCGGTGCGCGTTGCTCAGGATCGTCGTGAGAAACCGCCGCGTGGTCTCGGAATCGGGCGGGTCGCCAAGCAGCGTCTCGGCGTATCCCGAGATCGACGTGAGCGGCGTCTTGAGCTCATGCGACACGTTGGCGACGAAATCCCGGCGGACCGCCTCGAGCCGGCGGACCTCGGTGAGATCGTGCAGCACGAGCACGGCGCCGCCGGCGGGGAGAGGGCGCGCGTTCACGAGGAACACGCGGCCGTCCATGTCGAGCTGACGATCCTGCACCGGGCGGCCCTGGAGGACGACGTCCACCACTTCGCGCGCGGCCTTGACCCGGAAGAGCTCCGGAAGGTCGGGCAGCGACCCCGTGGGGGCGTACCCCAGCAGCCGGCGAGCGGCCGGGTTGGCGGTCACGATGTGCCCCCGCCCGTCCGCGGCGATCACTCCCTCCACCATGGATTCGACCAGCGCCGCCGACTCGGCCTGCTCGCGGCGGAGCTCGGTGAATCGGTCGCCAAGTTGCTGGTGCATCTGCCGGAGCGACTGCACCAGCACGTCGATCTCGGGGATGCCGGAGCGCGGGAATCGGGGTGGCGTGCCGGCGGCGATCGCCCGCGCCGCCGCGGAGATGTCACTGAGCGGCTGCGCGATCGCCCGCGCGGCCACGAGCGCAAGCACGGTGCCGGCCAGCAGCGCGAGGAGCGCCGCCCCCGCTACCTCGCCCTGCGCGCGGCGGACGAGCCCGTTCACCTGCGCCAGGTCCGCCGCCACCCGGATGACGCCGGGTCCGCCCGGCACGGCGACGTACATCAGCTGGCGGCCCACCGTCTCGCTCCGGCGGGTGGCCACGCCGGTCCGGCCCCCGAGCGCGAGGCGGACCTCGGGCCGGCCCGCATGGTTCTCGATCGCGGGGAGCGGGCCGGGGGGGAAGTCGCTGTCCGCCCGCACGCGGCCGGTCGGGTCGACGAGGGTGAGGCGATGGCCGTTGGCCGTGGAGAGCCGGTGCACCGCGCTGTCCCAGCCGAGCGAATCGGCCGGAAGGGCCTCGTGGATGAGCCGAGCCTCGCGCTCGAGCCCGGCGGCGAAGTCAGTCTCCAGATCCCGCCTGAGAGACCGCTCCGCGCCCCAGAGGAGGATCAAGACCGTCAGGATGAGGATGACGACTGTGCCGAGCACCAGCCGCCGGGCCAGGCTCACCTCGCGCGCGCTCCTCGCTCGGTGCCGCGGAACCGGTAGCCGAAGCCGCGGACGGTCTCGATCATCCGACCCGCGTCGCCGAGCTTCGTGCGAAGCCGCTGCACGTGCATGTCGACCGTGCGGGTCTGAATGTCGGGCTGCGCCTCCCAGACGGTCTCCAGGAGCTGGGGGCGGGTCTGCACCCGGCCACGGCGCTCGACCAGCGTGAGCAGGAGCTTGTACTCGGTCGCCGTGAGGCTCAGCTCCTCGCCGCCGACGCTCGCGCGGTGTGCCGAGCGGTCGATGGAGATCGGGCCCGCGCTGAGGGTCGAGCCTGCCGTCACCGGCGGAGAGCCCAGGCGCCGGAGCAGGCCGCGCACCCGGAGCGAGAGCTCCTGCGGCGAGAACGGCTTGGTGAGGTAGTCGTCGGCCCCGAGCGAGAGGCCGCGGATGCGGTCGGTCTCCTCACGGCGCGCCGTAAGCAGGATGACACCGACGTCCCGGGTCTCGTCCCGCTGGCGGAGCTCGGCCAGCACGTCGTAGCCGGAGACGCCCGGGAGCATGAGGTCGAGGATGACGATGTCCGGCCGCTCCTCGCGCGCGGCCTTGAGCGCGTCGGGCCCCGTGCCGGCGGTCGAGACCCGGAAGCCCGCCTTGGCGAGGTGGTAGGCGACCAGGGCGGTGATGTCGGGTTCGTCGTCGACGACGAGAATGCGGTGCGTCATTCGGGCCTCTTCGCGCGGGTCATCGGCTTGTCGCTGGGGGGCTCTTCCACGCGCAGATTCGTGTGCGACCGGCTCCGCTCCGCCGCGCGGTCGCGTTCGGCACGCATCACTGGATCGTCGCGCACGACGGCGTCGAGAATCGCCGTGAGCAGGCGGCCGTGCGCGCCAAGGTCCCGGCGGAGTCGGTAGAGAACGAACTGGGCGATCGGCGTGTCCCGCACGACGTCGACGCGACGCAGCACCTGGAGATGGCGGGAAACCGTAGGCTGGGGCAGGTCCAGCACTGCCTGCAGGTCGGAGACGAAGAGTGGTGCCGCCGCGAGGCAGTTGAGGATCCGGAGCCGCGTGGGCTCGGCGACGGTCAGGAGGAGGTCGGTGGCGGAGGTCGCGGAAGTGGTAGAGTTCATATTCGGGTGAACGTATATATCGCAAGCCACATATGGGCAAGGGCGTCATCCTGAGCGGAGGGAAGGATCGGCTCGGTGGTGCGAGTGAGCCCGAGCGTCACTCGCATGCATCGGCCGATCCTTCGCTCCGCTCAGGATGACAGCCGGCCCCCTTCCGGCCCATATTCCACCCCGATGCTCTCCCTCCTCACCACGCTCGTGTTCGCCGCCGCTCCGCTTCAGGATACGGCGCATGTCGTGCTCGTCGCCACCACCGACCTTCACGGCCACGTCACCGACTGGGACTACGTGGCGGATCGCCCGTCTGCCGACGGCCTCGCCCGCGTCGCGACGGTGGTCGACTCGCTCCGCGCGCGCTTCCCGGGGCAGGTGGTGCTGGTGGACGCGGGCGACCTGCTGCAGGGCGACGCATTCGCCACCTACTTCGCGCGCGTGGCACCGGCCGAGCCGCATCCGATCGTGGAGGCGATGAACCTGGCGGGCTACGACGCGGCGACGCCGGGCAACCACGATTTCGACTGGGGGCTGCCTTTGCTCCGCCGGGCCGTGACCGACGCACGCTTTCCGTACGTGAGTGCCAACATCTACGCCGCTTCCGGCGACTCCCTGCTCTACCCGCCCTATCGCGTCGTCCAGCGGCAACAGGTCCGCATCGCGATCACCGGTGTCACGACTCCGGGCACGATGATCTGGGACCGCGACCAGCTCGGCCGGCGCGTCCGGGTGGCGCCGATCGGGCCGGCGCTGGCCCCGGTGTTCGCGGCCATGCGGCGGGATGCCGACGTCGTCGTCGCCCTGGCCCATTCGGGGCTCGGCGGCCGTGCCTCGTATGACACGGTGGGTGTGGGGGACGAGAACGCGGCGGCCGCGCTCGCGAGCTTCCCGGCCCGCCCCGACGTCGTGGTGGTGGGCCACTCGCACCGGGAGATCCGTGACACGGTGCTCGAGGGCGTCCACTTCGTCCAACCGGCACCGTACGGCGCCAGCGTCTCGGTGGTGCACCTGGATCTGGCGCGCGAGGAGGAGGTCTGGCGGGTGCTTCGGATCCGCTCGGATCTGGTTTCCACCCGCGCCGTCGCGCCGTCGCCCCTGCTCGTGCAGCGGCTGGGGACGGCACGGAAGGCGGTACGCGAGTGGGCCCGCATGGCCATCGGGCTCGCGGTGGCTCCCATGCGGGCCGGGGCCGCCAGGGTGGGGCCGGCCCCCATCATCGAGTTCGTGCAGGACGTGCAGCGCCGTCGTTCGGGCGCGGAGCTCTCGGCGGCGGCGGCCTTCGACCTGAAGGCCGGCTTCGATGCCGACACGATCCGGGTGGCGAACGTTCTGGCGCTCTACCCATACGAGAACACCCTTCGCGCGGTGCGGGTCAGCGGCGCGGAGCTCAAGGCATATCTCGAATGGAGCGCGCGCTACTTCCTGGTCGATCCGGTCGGCCGGATCGCGGTCAACGACTCGGTGCCGGGCTACGACTACGATGTCATCGCTGGCGCGACGTACGCGATCGACCTGCGACGACCGGTCGGCGAGCGGATCCAGGGCCTCGCCGTGCGCGGGCGGCTGGTGCAGCCCACCGACAGCTTCACCCTCGCCGTCAACAGCTACCGGCAGACCGGCGGCGGTGGCTATACCATGCTCCGCCACGCGCCGGTGGTCTACGACAAGGGGGAGCGGATTCCCGACCTGCTGCTCGACGCGGTGCGGACTCGGAGCCCGCTCGATCCCGCGCAGTACGCGGTCGGTGGCTGGCGCATCGTGCCGGAGGTCGCCGACCGCGCCGTCCACGGCCTCTTCGGCATCCCGACGCGCCCGCTGCCGCGGGCCGCGCGGGACACGGTGATCCTGCGCATCCTCGCCACCGGCGATCTCCACGGCGCGCTGCTGCCGGGCGCGGGCGCACTCGCCGCCGCGCTCGACAGCCTGGGCGACGACTGCGACTGCGCCCAGTTGCGGCTCGACGCGGGCGACGCGATGCAGGGCACGGCGGTGCAGAACGAGAGCCGGGGCCGCGCCGGCATCGCGCTGCTCGGCCGGCTGGGCTACGCCGCGGCGGCGCTCGGCGACCACGACTTCGACTGGTCGGTCGACGTGTTGCGGCAGCGCATGGCGGAGTCGCCCTACCCGTGGCTCGCGGCGAACGTGCTCGATAGCGTCACCGGCCGGCGGCCGGACTGGATCACGCCGTACCGGCTGCTGGACGTCGCCGGGTTGACGGTCGCGGTGATCGGCTACATTACGCCCGAGACCAAGGGCCTGCTGCCCGCGGCACGGACCCGCGGGCTCCTCTTCGGCGAGGGCGAGCTGGCGCTGCACGGCGTGCTACGTGAGGTAGCGGCGCGCCAGCCGGCGCTCACGATCCTGCTGGCGCACGCGGGAGGGAGCTGCGATGCGGTCGCCTGTTCTGGCGAGATCGTGCGGCTGGCGGACGAGCTCCGCGGCACCGGCGTCCGGCTGATCGTCGCGGGGCACACGAATCGGGTAATGACCACGAGCGTCGCGGGGATTCCGATCCTCGAGACCGGAAGCAGGGGGCGGATGATCGGCGTTGCGGATCTGGTGAAGACGCCGGCGGGAGGTTTCGACATCCGCACAGGCGTGGTGCCGGTCGACTCCACGCGGAGCGGCGGGGACGCGCGCTTCCGGGCCGAGCTCGACCGCTACGAGCGGCGGAGCGACTCCGTGCTGTCCCGCCCGCTGGCCGAGCTCAAGCGGCCGCTCGTCCGCGCCGGCGCCCAGTTCCCGCTCGGCGCTCTGATCGCGGACGCGCGGCGGAACGCGCTCCGGACCGACCTGGGCCTCGTCCGCACCGAGTCGATCCGCGCGGATCTGCCGTCAGGGCCCGTGACATATGCGCGGCTCTCCGCCGTCGAGCCGTCCGGGAGCGACCTCGTCCGCCTCACCGTCACCGGCACTCAGCTCATGGCATTGCTCGAGCAGGCGCTCGCCGAGTCGGGCGAACCGACCATCCACCTGTCCGGTGCGCAGGTGCGCTACGATCCGCGTGCTCCCGCGGGCAAGCGGGTGCGCGGTGTGGTGCTCACCGGCGGCCGAAAGGTCCGCGCCAACGCCGAATACACGCTCGCGACCGACGAGGCGAGCGCCGGTGGAGCCGGCGGCCTGAGCCCGCTCGCTGGCGTGACGTACGAGCGTGGTGGCCTGCTCGACGTCGAGGCGGTAGGCGCGTTCCTCCGCCGTCTCCCCCAGCCGGTCGAGGCGCCCGTGCCCGCCGGCTTCA
>CAVSLY010000021.1:0-177073 GCA_963728705.1 uncultured Gemmatimonadales bacterium | reverse complement strand
GACCAGTCCGCCCTGGACCCGGGGCAGCTGCGCGTGGTGATCAGCATGCGGCAGATCGGCGAGGGCCACCTGTCGTCCATCGGCTTCGCCACGGCGGTGCTCGGACCCGGCACCGGCCTCGCCGTCGCCGACCGCTCGGGACCGCTGGCCGCCGGCCCCCGGCACGGCGCCCGCCACCGGCGCGACCTGCTCGCCGCCGCGCTCGCCGACGAGGGCTGGGACAACGAGGTCTCCGCCACCGTGCTGGGCTCCCTGCCCGAGCTCTTCGACGACGACGACTTCGAGCAGGCGGTCGCCCGGCTCCCCGCCGACCTGCTCACCCGGACCACCACGCACGGCACCCTGGAGGAGCTGCGCCGCGCGACCGCCTCCGACTACGCCGTGACCTTCCCCGCCGACGTCCCGCTCGACCGGCGGGTGCTCTGGCCCGCCACCGCGGCCGAGAGCAACGGGATGGAGGACGCCCGTTTCGTGAGGTTCGTCGGCGAGGACGGCACGCCCTCCTACCGGGCCACCTACACCGCCTACGACGGGCGGCACATCCGCTCGCGCATGCTCGCCAGCGACGACCTCGCCGACTTCGAGGTCACCCCCGCTGCGCGGGCCCGCCGCCCGCAACAAGGGGATGGCGCTGTTCCCGCGCCCGGTGGGCGGGCGCCGGCTGGCGCTGTGCCGCTCCGACGGCGAGACCATCGGGCTGACCTCCCTCGGCGAGGACAACAGGTGGCAGACCCCGGTGCCGCTGCACGCCCCCCGCAGCGGCTGGGAGCTGATCCAGGTCGGCAACTGCGGATCCCCCCTGGAGACCGAGGCCGGCTGGCTCGTCCTCACCCACGGCGTCGGCCCGATGCGCCGCTACGCCATCGGCGCGCTGCTGCTCGACCTGCACGAGCCGGACCGCGTCGTCGCCGAGCTGCCCGGCACGCTCCTCACCCCCGGCGACACCGAGCGCGAGGGCTACGTGCCCAACGTCGTGTACTCCTGCGGCGGCCTGCTGCACGCGGGCGCCCTGTGGCTGCCGTACGGAGCGAGCGACGCCCGGATCGGATTCGCCCGCGTTGCGCTCACCTCGCTGATCGACGCCATGGATCGGTCAGGATGAGGCATCCCGGCTGGCCGGTCGCCGCAGGCCCGGTCTCGGGTACGCGATCCCCCGCGGGAGAGGATCGACTGTGACGAGGACGACCACGAAGGTGTTGGCAGGCGTTGCCGTCGCCGCCCTCGCGGCCGCAGGGGTGGCCGCCATCGTGAACTATCGCCGGGGGCAGCAACCCGATCCCGACGAGCACGCCTATCTGGATGAGCTGGACGACCGGCTGAAGCAGGCCGACGACCCGGCAGCCACACCGCACCCAGCCGCATCGGGGCGCGTGCTTGAAAACCTGCGACGAAACCAGGGCATCTCGGTGGGGCGTCTGCGGAATTGGATCAGTGGCTGCGACAGGCTCCGAGCCCCGAACAGGCGACCGTGGCTGAGAGCGACCTCGCGGCTCTTGAGAGGGAGGCGGATCAGGGCGGGGTGTAGGGCCGCTGGACGGTGCTACCCGCAGGCTCAGTGCGTGGATTGCGGCAGATTCCTGTCATCAGTCATATCCGGGAGACGGGTGCGCTGCTGGGGCACACGGACACCGTCAGTGTCGCCCGTGACCACGAGGCCCTGCGGATCGCTCTGGGCGTACGTCAGGTCAGCTGGCTGGGGTTGTCGGACGACCTGGTGGCCCGCGCCGACCAGCAGCCGATCCCGGTTGGCGGGGCGATGCGTCCCGTCACCGGTGAAGACATCCGCATGGGCACAGTGGGCCTGCTGCGGTTAAAGGAACCGTCCATCTACGGGCCCGACCTGTCCTGGGCGGGTCTGTCCAGGGCGCTCGCGCGAGCGCTCGACGGAGACGCCGCCGCGTTCGCGTTGCCACCCTTGGGCGTGCCGCAGGACGGGCTGTTCACCCTGCTGAGCATCGGGTGCATGGAGTACGTCCCACAGATCGACACCTACGGCGAGATGCGTCAACGCATCCAGATGGCCCGGCAACTCGCGCCGCACCTTCAGGGCGCATCCGAAACCTGGCAGGTCAACCGTTCATCGGCTGGCCGGTCCCGGTCGGAATCCGCCCCGCCTGCTCGACGTGCGCGGGGTGCCGACACCTCGTACCACACCTCGCCGTGCGCCCGTGCCGCGATAGACAACTACCTGGTACGGCCGCACGCACCAGCCGACCGCGTTTGCGCCGAGTGATCGAGGTAGCCACCCCCTGACCGATGCAGAAAACTGCAACCACGGGTCGGGCAAACCGGACAGGTCCCTGACACCGTTCCCGGCCCGCGCTGTACTGCTTGCGCACGACCGCGAACGGCCGTCACGGGGCGGCCGACGCGGGTGCGCACGGGTAGCAGTGCGGAGGCACCATGCGATTCGGCATCCACGGCCCGCTCGACTGCCGGGCCGGTCACGCGCTTGCACGAGGCCCACCGCGACGGCACCATCGTCTAGCGGGACGGTCCGGTGGGTCGCCGGTGCCCATCGACCGCGCCTATGCTGGTGCGGCCGACACGGGGAGGTCGCGGTGCGGGCGCTGTCCGGGGTACGGATACCGAACACGTTCGTGCCACCGCTCACCCGCTGGGGCGTCTCGGCCGAGGCGGATCTGGTCTACCGGACGCTGGTCGAGTTCGGGCCGCGCATGGTCAGCGAGTTGAGCCGTTCACTCGGGCTCGCGGCGCCCCGAATCCGGGACGCGCTCGACGAGCTCGCCGCGACAGGCGCGGCACACCCCCCGATCCGCGCCAGCGACGCACGGTCCTGGGTCGCCTCGCCACCCGCCACGACGCTGCCGCGGCTGCGGTCACGCCATATGGCGGCCGCCCGGGCGCGCTTCCAGCTCAGCCGGCACCTCATCGCCCTGTCCGAAGTGGGCGACCTCGTAGGCACCGCCGACCTGTCCCGACTCGACGCCGTCCGGGCCCTGCACGGCGTATCCAGGGTGCGCGCCCGGGTCGGCGAACTCATGGCGCGGACGCGGCACGAGATGCTTTCGATGCATCCCGAGCCCGCGTTCGACGCGGCGACGGTCGGTGCGGCGGCGCCAGCGGACCGGGCCCTGGTGGCGCGCGGGGTGGCACTGGACGCGCTGGGCGTACCGGCCGCCGCCGATGACGCCAGCACGGCGCACGGGCGGGACATGCTGGCCCTCGGCGTGCGCTACCGCGAGCTTCCGGTCCTGCCCATGAAGTTGCTGATCTTCGACCGGACAACCGTCCTGCTGCCGGCCGACCCCGCCGATCCCGCCAAGGGAGCGCTGGAGGTAACCGCCCGATCGGCCCTCACCGGGTTCGTCCTGTTCTTCCTTCGACGTTGGGGCGACGCGCGCCCGCCACAACCAGGAGCCATCCTGACGATGAAACTCACCCCGCGGGAAAGGGCGGTCGTCCGTCTGCTGGCCGAAGGCCACACCGACGCGAGCGCGTCGAAGCTCTTGGGCCTGAGCGTACGCACGATCGCGTACACGCTGCGGAGCCTGATGGACCGCCACGGTGCCCAGAACCGGTTCCAGCTCGGCCTTCTCATCGGCGCGTACGCCCAGGCAGAAGTGCCCCCACCGATCCCACCCACCAACGACAGCGAATCCGGACCGTCCGACGACGAAGTCGAGGAGGACAACAGATGAGGCGCAGCAGGACCGCGGCCGTACTGGCGGCCGTCGTTGCCACGATCGTGGCGACGGTCGGCGTGACTGCTGGGACGGCCAACGCCGGCAAAATCACGAAAGGCGGGGACGCCGGCCGGTCGGAGCGGTGGCTGACCTGCCCCAACGGCAAGCCGCCCGGCAAGGGCCAGGTCACGCGGGTGAGCCTGTATTACGAAGGGCTGTGGTGGCTCAAGTTCGAGGGAACCATCGACCGGTGCGTCAAGCCAGGCCGTTCGGACGTCTTCGCGATCGTGACGGTTCCTCGACCCGGCCCAGCGCAAGGGCCAGTATCACACCAGAGCCTTTGCGGATGTCGACCGTTCCGGCCGGTTCCGGGTCGAGGTGGGGCTGACCGAACCCGGCCTGCGGGGCGCCTGCCTGAGTAGCCGCGAGGGGCGTACCGCCGCGTCGTCTACCCGCCTGGACTGCGTCGCGGTCCGCTGGACCGCACGCGACAAACGACTACAGCGGCCGGCGAGGATCGGCTGCCACCTGCCGACGACGCATCCGCTGTTCGCCCGCGGATCCGAGCTGGGCAACGAGCCGATCCCGGTCTGCGGGGGATGCTGGTAACCGCGGGGAGCGCACGTATCCTCGGTCAGGTGGCCTTGTCCTTTCCGTACTCGGCGGACGTCCTGTCCACCACGGTGAACCGTCTTCGCGCGGCGGGCTGCGTATTCGCCGAGGAAGAGGCCGAGCTGCTTGTCACCGAGGCAACCGGGCCCAGCAACTGGCCGACCTCGTGGCCCGACGTGTGGCGGGCGCCCCGCTTGAGGTGATCCTTGGCTGGGCGATGTTCTGCGACCTGCGCATCGAGGTGGACGCCGGTGTGTTCGTCCCACGGCGGCGCACGGAGTTCCTTGTCCACCGGGCCGTCGCCCTGGCCGGGCCGGCACCGGTGGTGGTCGACCTGTGCTGTGGCACCGGAGCCATCGGGGTGGCGGTGGCCTGCGCTGTGCCCGGCGCCGTCCTGCACGCGGCTGACATCGACCCGGCAGCCGTACGCTGCGCCCGCCGTAACATCGCGAGGGTGGGCGGCCACCCGTACTGCGGTGATCTCTACTCACCGCTGCCCGCCGACCTATGTGGACAGGTCGACCTCCTGCTCGTGAACGCGCCCTACGTTCCCACGGACGAGATCGCGATGATGCCGCCGGAGGCTCGCGACCACGAGCCCCGGTGGGCACTCGACGGCGGGCCGGACGGCATCGCGTTCCACCGTCGGGTGGCGAGCCACGCGGCCCGGTGGCTACGACCCGGCGGGCACCTCCTGATCGAGAGCAGCGAGCCACAGGCGCCGCTCACCGCACAGGCGATGCGCGAAGCCGGTCTGGACACACGGGTGGACAGGTCAGCAGAGCTCGACTCGACCGTCGTAGCGGGGACCTATCCTCTCTGATCGACCGGTCACTCCACCAGGTCGTCAGACGACCGGTTGGCGAAGGGGACCATACGCTTCGCGGTAGGAACGTGGTCCGACCACTGGTGCGACCATGTCGCGCAGCCATCCCGGTAGGCCAGCGATGCGGGAGGCCCGGTCCGTCATGGTCTGCACGTGGCTTACCCGAGGGCGCCGCCGCCGCTCGTATTCCACGCCGACGGCGGCCCAGTCCCCATCCGTGGCGAGTAGATCGGCGAGCACGAGCGCGTCCTCGATGGCCAGCGCGGCACCCTGCGCCCATACCGGGGCGGTCGCGTGCGCAGCGTCGCCAATCAGGACCGTCCTCGGATAGCTCCATCGCTCCGCACGCACCTCCTCCATCGGTGAGTGGTAGAGCGACGACGGCTCGGCGAGCGCCGCTGCCACGATGTGCGGTACCGGGTCCGCGTAGCCGGCGAAGGTCGACGCGAGCCATCGAGGATCCGAGCCGACCGGGCCGCCACGCGTCGCCGATGCGAATCCGTACACATGGTGAGTGTCGACCGGGATGGTCAGCAACGTGGCGTCTGAGCCCAGCCACACGCTCCAGCAGCGCACCGCCGTGGACGGTACGACAAACCGCCAGCTCGCCGTTGTCAGCGTTGCCGGACGGAGATCGCGGCGGCCAGGCACGGCTTGCCGCACGGCCGAACGCACGCCATCGGCACCGACCACGAGGCCATAGGTCTCTGTGTGATCGTCGTCGAATCGGACCTCAGCGTGCCCCGGGTGTGGCTCCACGTTGGCGACAGTCGTGTTCCAGCGGATCGATTCCGGTGCCACACCAGCGCGCAGCAGGTCCAGCAGATCACCACGGCGCACACACCTGGATGTGACCGCGCTTCCCCAGAAGGCGGCCTCGTCGACCGCGAAAAGTAGCCGGCCCTTGGCGTTGCGGTATTCGCGGCGGTGAATCGGCATGCCCCGGCGATTCAGGTTGCCGCCCGGATCGAGCCTGCGCAACGCCTGAATCGCGTTGCCAGGCAGGTTCAGGCCCAAGCCGGCATCCCGCGATGCATCGTGCCGGTCGACAACCACGAACGCGATGTCCCGTTGCCGCAATGCACAGGCCAACGAAAGCCCCGCGATACCGCCCCCGACAATGAGCACCTGACCGGTCACCCTGCCCAACCTCTCTCAGCGAGACTCGGACCGCTCATCGGCGGGAGTCAGCTCTCGGACGTCGCCGAGACGCCCTGGCCTGGCGGTCCATCATCCCCGACAGCGCACGAGTGCTGCCACCTGCGATGCCTGGGAGATCGCGGTCACGAATGCTCGACCAGCGGATCGACCTCCTCGTGGACGAGCAGCGACAACGCGACAAGTGGTGTCGCATCGTGATAGCAGTCGGCAGCTGACGACCTGTGCCGGGCAGGGCGCATCATGCGCATCGGGTGAGGTCGTCCGCCGGAAACGGCGGGACGCTGAGCGCATGTTGAGCGCCGGACCCGGTCGATCGAGTTCCCTGAGACGGGCGCTCGTTCCCCTCGCCCTCGCCCAGTTCATCTGTAGCTTCGCCGGCTCGAACATGAACGTGATGATCAATGACATCAGCGCGGACCTGGACACGACCGTGCAAGGCGTGCAGCTAGCGATCACGCTCTTCCTGCTGGTCATGGCGGCGCTGATGATCCCCGGCGGCAAGCTGACCGATCGCTACGGCCGCAAGCGCTGCCTCACGGTCGGCCTCGTGGTGTACGGCGTCGGCGCCCTGCTGAGCGCGGTCGCTCCTGGCCTGCCCGTCCTCATCATCGGCAACTCGATCCTCGAGGGAATCGGCACGGCGCTGCTGATCCCGCCCGTCTACATCCTCACGACGCTGCTCTTCACGGATGTCGGCTCGCGCGCCCGCGCCTTCGGCGCGATCAACGGGGCGGCCGGCATCGGCGCGGCTGCGGGGCCGCTGATCGGCGGGCTCATCACGTCGGCGATCAGCTGGCGGGCGGCCTTCGTCTTCCAGGCCCTGGTCATCGTGGTGATCGTCGTGCTGAGCCGGCGGTACGTCCGCGACCCGCTTCCGCCGGATCCGGCGCGTTCCTTCGACACCGGCGGAGCGGTCCTGTCCGCCGTAGGGCTGATTCTGCTCGTCATGGGCATCCTGGCGGCGGACGACAACGGCTGGCTGACGGTCGGACTGATCCTTGCCGGCGTCCTCGTCCTGACATGGTTCTTCCGCCACGTGCGCGCCAGGGAACGGGCGGGCCGGGAGCCGCTGCTGGCGACGGCGCTGTTCCGCAACCGCACCTCCAACCTCGGCCTCATCACGCAGAACATCCAATGGCTCATGCTCATGGGAGTGTCATTCGTCGTTTCGGCCTACCTGCAGGTAGTCCGCGGCTACAGCGCGCTCGAAACCGGCGTGATCTTCACGGCGGCGACGGTCGGCCTGCTGGTGTCGTCGCTGGCGGCCGAGCGCCTCGCGAAGCGGCGCGCGCAGCGGACCCTCGTCCTGGCGGGCTTCGTCGTCACGATCGCCGGCATCCTCGCCTTCCTCGCCCTGATCGCCGTCTCGCAGAGCGTCTGGGCGTTCGTGCCCGGACTCTTCCTGATCGGACTCGGGGTTGGTGGCATGCTGACCCCGTCGGTGAACGTCGTGCAGTCGAGCTTCGGCGAGGAGCAGCAGGGCGAGATCTCCGGCCTGTCGCGGAGCGTGTCGAACCTCGGCTCGTCCCTGGGCGCCGCGATCGCCGGCACCGTTCTCGTGGCCGGGCTCACGTCGTCTCCGGAACGCTCGTACGCGCTCGCGATGATCACCTTGGCGGTGATCGGCATCGGTGGGTTGGTGGCCGCCGCGAAGCTTCCCACGACGCTTCCCCCACCGACGGCCCCGCGCCCGCCGGACGAGGACTCCCGGACCTTCGGGGCATAGGAGTGACGGGAGGCGATCACGCTGGTGCGTCGTCCTCCCCGGGGTCCACCGCCTGCCCAGTCTCGGCCGTGGATGGGAGGTCTATCTTCTCGGTCCGGTCTGCTCCGATGACCTCGATGCCCCGTGTTCCGGCGATACCGGTCAGGTCGAGTTCCACGACGTACGGGATGATCGCCGGCTGGCCGATCGGCGGCACGCAGCCGACGACCTCGATGCCCCAGTACTCCGGCTGGCTCACGTAGCGCAGCGGATTGAGCGAGACCCGCATGTTGGCGAACGGCTTCTGCCCGGCGACGACCAGCGTAGGTGGCGGCGGCGGGTAGATCCGGAGGGAAACGGCGTCGGCCCGTTCGAAGTCGATGAGGCGACACGACTCCGCCGGAGGTGGGATCTGCTCGGCCATCGGTTCACGACCTCCTCAACGCGACCCATGCGCGGCGGGATTCACCGCCGTACAGAACGTACCGCGAGTTAGCACTTGCCGCCGGTCAGCTGTCCCTTCTGGAGGACCACGTTCTTGCCGCTCATGGTGATCCGCAGCCCTTGCGGGAGGACCTCGACGCTGCGGTACTCGAGGTTGGTCGGTAGGACCTGCAGCGGGTACGAGGTGTCCCGTGCGCGGACCTGAGCCAGAACGCTGCCGGCGGGGAAGAGGAAGCCGAACATCTCGATCTGCTGGGGCGCGATGACGAGCTTCGTGCCGCTGATCCCGGGTTTGGCGTAGAGGACGATCGGAGTCGGCGAGCCGTCCGGATTACCGCCCTTGGTGGTCGCGGTCAGCAGCCCGTTCTCGGCGCCGAAGGTGGTGGGCCGGCCGTCGCCCGTGGACAGTTCGGAGAGCGGTCTGACGGTGACGCCGCCCACGGCCACCTTGATGCCGGCGCTGTCGACGCTCACGGACCGGTAACGCACCCCCGGCGGCAGCGCCGGCAGCTGGCGACTGAGCGACTCCTGCTTCACCTGTCCGAGCACGAGCTTGGCGAGGAAGTCATCGGGCCGGCGGTTGGCGCCGAGGATCTCGACCGACTGCGGCACCAGGGTCAGCGTTGCCCCGTTGAGGCGGGGCGCGGCGTGGATGGTCAGCGGGACGTTGATGATCGGTTTCACGCTGAGCGCCGTGGAGATGCCCAACAGCCCGTTCCTGGCCTGGTAGGAAACGGCCCGGCCGTCCATCTCCTTGGGCAGGCTGCCGAGCGGTTCGATGGCGACTCCGCCAAGCTCGATGTGCAACCCGTCCTTCCGCGGCGTGATGGACCTGTACGTCAGCCCGTCGGGCAGGTCGGGCAGTTTCTGCGAACGCTCACCGCCGGCCAGGTTGGCGACCCGCTCGGCCGGCAGCGTACGCCCGAACAACCGCAGCCGCTGCGGCACCGTGACGACCGAATCACCGCGCAACTCCATCTTCAGGAACAGCTTGGCGGTGACGTTCTTGGCGTCCTGCGCCGGCGACACCGTCTTGACGATCAGCGAGCCGTCCGGGGCCCGCCCGTACGTGGTCGGCGGCTGGCCGGGCGCGGCCGGCATGTTGGCGAACCCGACGATGGTGGACGCGTCCATGCTGCCGACGCGGGTGGTGCCCGGCTCGGGCTGGCTGACATCGCGGAGGGTGGCGTCGACGGCGGCGTGGCGGATATCGCCGATGGTCGCGTCCGGCACCGACAGCCGCAGCTCGGACATCCGCCCGCGCAGCAACTGCGGCACGAGGCGCCGACCCTCGACCGTGACCCGCGGCGGCTTCGCGAGGCTGCCGGGACAGGCGACCTCGCTGGACACCCGCTCCGCGACCAGCCCGGCAAGATAGCCGTCCAGGAACGGCAGGGGCAGAAGCAGGACCGCCAGCGCGGCCGCCAGCAGCGGGACCAGGCCGAATGCCAGCAGCCTGGCGCCACGCCCCTTCAGGAAGCGGCCGGCGGCCACGTAGGCCCGCTTCGCCCTCGTCAGGTCCGCGGCAGGTGCGACCGTCTTCACGCAGCCGCCTCCCATTCACAGATATCAACGCCCCGGCTAACCTACCGCCTAGTACGGTCCATCGCCGGCAGCAGTTCATCTGATCTCGGTCCGGTCCCGGCAAGCGCAGTGCCGCGCCGGATATACCGACGCGGCACAGGGGGATTGACGGCTCAGTCAGTTCGCGCGACCCCGCAGGATGCCGTGCGGATCGAGGACGTACTTGCGCGCCGCGCCCTTGTCGAACTCCTGGTAGCCCTTGGGCGCCTGGTCGATCGGGATCGGCGTCGCATTGACATTCTTCGCTATCTGTACTCGATCGTACAGGATCGCCATCATGAGTTCCCGGTTGTACTTCATCACCGGGCACTGGCCGGTGACGAACGAGTGCGACTTCGCCCAGCCCAGGCCAAGCCGAATGGACAGCGAGCCCACCTTCGCCGCCTCGTCGACGCCGCCCGGGTCGCCGGTCACGTAGAGTCCCGGGATCCCGATCGCGCCACCAGCCCGGGTGAGATCCATCAGTGAATTCAGCACTGTCGCCGGCATCTCGGTCTGGGACTTGTCGCCGTGGCCCCGCGCCTCGAAGCCCACCGCGTCGACAGCCGCGTCGACCAGTGGCTGGCCGATGGCCGGCGCGCTCCGGCCGAGGATGTGCATGATCTGATCCAGCGGGTCGCCCTCGGCCACGTTGACGGTCTCACAGCCGAAGCTGCGCGCCTGCGCCAGCCGCTCGGGGTTGAGGTCACCGACGATGACGACCGCGGCGCCGAGCGAGCTGATAGTCCACCGGCACGGGCATCGGCGGCGCGCCCACCACGCCGGCCGCCACTGGACATTCTGCTCCCGGATCGCGTTGACGACGTCGCTGGCGGTCAGGCCGCGGGCCGCCACCTTGCCGGGATCCAGCCAGATCCGCATGGCGTAGTCGCCCCCACCGAAGACCTGAACCTGACCGATGCCGGGGATGCGGGCGATGACGTCCTTGATCTGCAGCAGGCCGTAGTTCCGGAGGTAGACGTCGTTGTACCGCTTGTCCGGGGAGACGAGGTGCACCACCATGATGAAGTTGGGGGAGCTCTTGACCGTCGTGACGCCGAGCTGGCGCACCTCGTCCGGCAGGCGGGGCAGCGCCTGGCTCACCCGGTTCTGCACCTGCACCTGCGCCAGGTCGACGTCGGTGCCGACCCGGAAGGTCACCGTCATCGTGAGCACACCGTCCGAGTGGCCTGGGACGACCGTAGAGCATGTTCTCGACGCCGTTGATCTGCTCCTCCAGCGGCGTCGCGACCGCCTCGGACAGGACCCGCGGGTTGGCCCCGGGGTAGACCGCCCGGACCACGATCGAGGGCGGCACGACCTCGGGATATTCGCTCACCGGGAGGGACACCATCGCGATCAGGCCGGCGATGAAGATCACGATCGAGAGCGCGGCCGCGAAGATCGGCCGGTCGATGAAGAAGCGGGATAGTCGCATGGCTTAGTGCTCCGCGACGGTGGCGCCGGCCGAGTCCTGCGCGACGCCGCTGCCGGTGGAGGAGTCGGGCACCATGGCGACGGCCGTCGGGGTCACCTTGATGCCGGGGCGCACCCGCATGAGCCCGTTCACCACGACGCGCTCGCCGGGCTTGATGCCGGAGCGGACGATGCGCAGGCCCTCGGTGAGGCGACCGAGTTCGACCGGCCGGTACGCGAGGGTGTCGCCCGGGCCGACCACCAGGACGAACTTGCGGTCCTGGTCGGTTCCGATGGCCGCATCGCGCACCAGCAGGGCGGGAGCGCGCTGGCTGCCCACCAGCTTCACCCGGGCGAACAGGCCGGGCGTGAATTCGCGGCCGCGGTTCAAGGAGATGGCCCGCGTCCGGATCGTCCCGCTGGCCGGATCGATCCGGTTGTCCACGAAGTCCAGCCGCCCCTCATGAGGGAACCCGGTCTCGTTGGCCAGCCCGAGGTAGACCGGGAGAGGCGCGTCGCGCCATCCCCGGTTGCCCGCGGCGGCGGCCCGGTCGGAGTAGCGCAGGTACGTCTGCTCGTCGCTGTCGAAGTAGAGATACATCGAGTCGAGCGCGACGACCGTCGTGAGCAGGGTGGCATCGGGCGGCCCGGACTGCACCAGGTTGCCTTCGGTCACCTCCGCGCGGCTCGCGCGGCAGGCGATCGGCGCCCGCACCGCGGTCCAGCCGAGATTGACCAGGGCAGTCTCGACGGCGGCCTCCGCGGCCCGGACGGCCGCCACATTGTTGGCCAGGGCGCTGGTCCGGCTGTCGAATTCCTCGCGCGAGATGGCCTGGACGTTCACCAGTTTCTCGGCGCGGGCCACCTCCCGCCGGGCCAGGTCGGCCGCGGTGAGGGCCTGCTGCAGCTGCGCCTGGGCGCGCTCCAGAGTGGCCTGGTACCTGCCGGGGGTCGATCTCGAAGAGCACCTCGCCCTTCCGGACCTCGCGGCCCTCGGTAAACGTCACCCGCTTGATGTAGCCCCCGACCCGGGGACGGATCTCGACCTGGTTGACCGCCTCGAGCCGGCCGCTGAACTCGTCCCACTCCGAGATCTCGCGCTGGAGCACCGGCGCCACGGACACCGCGGGCGGCGGTGGGGCCTCCGGCAGCTGGACGGAGCAGCCCAGCAGGGCGCTACTGAACCACAGAGCACCGATCACCACGAGCGAGCGGGACGGCATTGCCATCCTCCCCTGAGTGCACGCGGCCCCGGGCTGGGGCCGCGCAGTGTTACGATAGTTTCACAACTGTCTAACGGTTCCGGCTACTTAGCCCCGACGCCTCATCCGCTCCGCCCCGTCCGCCGCAGCAGCTCCGCGGTATAGGCGCCTAGCACGTCGCGCCGGACCTCGCAGTGGAGGAACTGTCCCGCCTTGCGCGCGTCGACCAGGCCCGCGCGCACCAGCTCTTTGATGTGGTGCGAGATCGTGGCCTTCGACACCGGAAACTGGTCCCGCAATCGCTGGCACGGGCACGCCCTCTTCCGAGGCAATCGTCTCCAGCAGCGCCATTCGCCGGGGATCGGCCAGCGCCTTGGCGATGAGTTCGAACTGTCGACCGGTGATCCGGTGCGCGTGCCGTGTGCTCACAGTTCAATGATCATCGAACTAGTGGGATCGCTGTCAAGGCACGATGTCCTGCCGGCCCTGGCGCACCGGCCGCCGGGCGCGCGGCCGGCGGCCGGACTCATCGAAACGTGCCGGGACTCACCTGATAGGTGACATGATACTCCCGGTTTCGGTTTCCGGCGCCCAGAAGCCGAGCTGCTCGGTCCAGCGGGTATTCTGCAGCCGCCGGCCTCGGAGGGAGAGAAGCCCGGCGGCGCGCTCCGTCACCACACCGAGCCGCGCAGGTCCACCAGGCCGCGGACCCTCGGTCGGAGCGCTCCCACCAGCCGGCGGGCGGAGCAGAGGCCGATGCCGGGAACCCGAACGAGCGCTTCGTGGGCGGCCCGTGTCAGTTCGAGGGGAAACCGCCCCGGTTGGAAATGGCCCAGGCCGCCTTGGGGTCCAGCCTGAGGGGAAGGTTGCCGCTATGCTCGTACACCACTTCGTCGGCGGTAAATCCATAGTCGTGCAACAGGTAGTCGGCCTGATACAGCCGGTGCTCCCGGAGCGCCGGCGCGGCCGGCATATGTTCCAGCGGGGTTCGACGATCGGGCGGAAGGCGCTGAACTGGGGGTGGTGGACGCCGCCACCTGTCAGGAGGCGCGCCACGGTATCGAGGAGGGTGCGGTCCTGTCGGGGGTTGCGCCGACGACGAACTGCATGGTAATGCCCGCCACGCCGCCGGGATGGAGCGGAACGGGAGGCCGGCCTGGGCCCGCGCCTCTCGCTCCCGGAGTACCAGGCGCGCACCCGCCCGAAGTTCTACGGGGTCACCGGAGGCTCTTTTCCGGCGCGATCGGGGTGAGGGTCTGGCCGCACGGCGTTTCAAAGTTGAGCGACACGCGGGTGGCGAGCGCGGTGAGCCGCTCGATTTGGGCCGCCTCCGCGCCCGCCACCAGCTTCACGTGGATGTATCCGGCGAAGCCGTGCCGCTCGCGCAGCAGCTCCAGCGCCGTGATCAGCTGGTCCATGACCCGGACCGGATTGCTCGGGATGCCGGTGGTGACGAACAGACCATCCACCCAGCCGCGGCGGAGGGCGCCGAGGAAGATCCGGACCAGCTCCTCGGGCTTGAGCAGCGTGCGGGGGAGCTCCCGATCCGCCGCATGGGGCAGTAGTCACAGTTGTAGCTGCAGGCGTTGGTCATCAGAATGCGGAGCAGCCGGTTGCGCCCGCCGCCCCGGGCCCGGAGCTCCCGGATGTTGACCGGGCCGAGCGCGCCGACGTCCCGGGCGTGACGGAGCCGGGGCGGGGGCCGTCCCGGTCGTCGACCGCGAGGCCGATCAGGGTGTCGAGCTTCCGCTCGAGGTCGGGCACGTGCAGCATGAGGTCGCCTCCTGCGATTGTCAGCCGGGTCCACACTACCCGAACAAACGCCGAAACGCAAGGTCCCGACCGAGTGCCCGCGACGAGAGCAGTTCGGTGTGACCTGTCAGGTCGCCGACGGGCTTGCGCCTGAACCGGACCGCCCGGTTCATTGAATGGCCCGCCGACCGCCGCCCGGTCCTTCCGTACGCCACCCTCTCTTCCTAGCAGGTGGGCCTAGTTCCCTCCCGACCCGGCTTGTCCATTCCGTTCGACCCCCTTCGACGGCGTTTCTGCTCTTCGCGCTGGCGACTCCGTGTCTCGCACAGACAGTGCAGGGCCGCGTGCTCCAGCTACCCGCCGAGACGCCGGTGCCGGGTGCGCTCGTGGTGCTGCTGGACGGCGCGGGGCGGGATCTGGCGCGGGGGGCCACCAGCGCCTCGGGCGGGTATGTGCTCACCGCGCCCGGAGCACGGGGCAGTATCGGATCGCCGTGCGTCAGATCGGTGGCAGGCCTGGATCTCGCCGGCCTTCGAGCTGACCGCGGGGGCGACCCGTTCGCTGGTGCTCCGGGTCGAGACCGAGCCGTTCACGCTGCCGACCATCGTGGTCGAAGCGCGCCGGCCGCGTTGCGGCATCCGGCTGGGCGACGACGAGCTGGTGAGCCGTTTGCTCGAGGTGGCGCAGACCGCACTCTCGCTCGCGCAGGCCACGGCCGACGACGGCACCATCAGCTTCTCCAGCGAGTGGTACCTCGCGCGGTACACGCCGACGCTCGAGCTGCTCGACAGCGCCAGCGCGGCGTCGTGCGGCTCGCGCGCTGGCCGATCCAGAGCGCGCTGCCGGATACGCTGCAGCGCTGGGGCTTCATCCGCACCGACGGCCCCGGTCAGGACTGAACCGACATCGGGTGCGCGCGGGGCCCGGTCTACTACGGGCTCGACGCGCGAGCGCTGTTCAGCGACGGTTCCTCGCCTCGCATTGCTTTCGCGTCGAAGAAGAGGAGGGCGGGGAGCTGCGCGTCCGGTTCGACCCGTCTCGGCGCAGAGGGCGTGCCGACGTGGCGGGCATGGTGGTGATGGACCGGGCATCGCTCGAGCTCCGGCGCATCGAGTTCGTCTATGTCAACCTGCCGGGCTGGGTCCCGCGCGAGCGCGCCGGTGGCGAAGTGCGCCTCCGGCGGCTCCGGAGCGGGGCCTGGGTCCCGTATGCCTGGCGGGTTCGGGCTCCCGTGCCGCGCCTGGTGGTCGGGCGCGCGCAGCCGAAGCTGGATGCCTGGGTCGAACCGGCGGGTGGGTGAGGTGAGTGCGGGGGCCGGCGGGGCGGGTGGACAGCGCGATGACCCGGGAGGTTTTGGGGCGATGAGCGATGCTGAGCCAACCCGGTTTCGGCGGGCGGTCGCGGCCTTGCCGCGGCGATGGCTGGTTCCGCTCGTGCACCGGCTCGGCACCACGCTTGGGGGGGGCGACTGCCGCCACGAGCCTGCTCGGCGCGCTGGGAGCCTTCTCCCCTTCCTTCACCTTCTCACCCGCCTGATCGTGGCCGTGGGCTGGCCGCGTCGGTCCCCGGCGGCCGCCTGCGCGCCCTCCGCCGGCTCTTCGAGCCACCGGTGCGACGGCGCTCGCGGGGTACATCACTGTGGTCGGCGTCGTCTACAGCGTCGTCTCCGGCAGCCTGGCACCCGACGGGCGCCCAGCTCGTGGCCGATCCTTCTACACGACGTCATGCGCCACTACGTGACCATTGGCTGGCGCTCGTGCCGAAGGGCCGGCTGGGGTGGCGGCACGTCTGGCCTTGGCTCCCTTTCCGGCCGTCTACACGGGGACGAGCCTCGTCCGTGGCGCGCCATCCGCGTCTATCCGTACCGTTCACCGATGTCGCCGCGCTGGGCTACCGGCGCGTGCTCGGGAACATCGTTTTGCTGTTTGCCGGCTTCCTGGCTCGGTCTGGTGTACGCGGCCATCGATCGCGCCATGCGGCCGCGGTCCTGACGGGGCCTCGCGCACGGGGCCGTGCTAGCTTTCGCCGGATCGACAACGGCGGAGCGGAGCGACGTGACGACAGCCGCACTCGAAACGGAACGGATCGGGGCCGAGCGGTGGATCATCCTGCTCGGCCTCATTACGGCGGCGATCATGGAGGTGCTCGACACCACGATCGTCAACGTGGCCCTGCCGCAGATGGCCGGCAACCTGGGCGCGACCCAGCAGGAGATCAGCTCAGTCGATCTTTCTCCTGGGCATCATCGTCGCCCCGACGCTCGGCCCCACGCTCGGCGGATGGATCACCGACAACTACAGCTGGAACTGGTGCTTCTTCATCAACGTCCCGATCGCAGTGCTGTCCACGTTTCTCGTCACGACCTTCCTCAAGGATCCGCCCGGCCAACAGCGCCGGACCGGCAGCGTGGACTGGATCGGCATCCCCCTCCTCACCGCCGGGCTGGGCGCGCTGCAGTATGTGCTCGAGGAAGGGAACGCAGACGATTGGTTCAACGACCCCTGGATCCTGCGCCTGTCGATCGTGGCCGGCTCTGCCTCATCGCCATGCTCTGGTGGGAGCTCACGCCGAGGAACCGCCACCCGGTGGTCAACTTCCGGATCCTCAGAATCGCAGCTTGCGGCCTCCATCTTCCTGTTCGTGGCGCTGGCTTCGGCCTCTATGGCGGGGTCTTCATCTTTCCGCTCTTCACCCAGAGCCTGCTCCACTTCACTCCGACCGAGACGGGGCTGGCGCTCCTGCCGGGCGGACTGGCCACTGCGACGACGGCGCTCATCTGCGGGCGGCTGCTGACCGGTGCCCGCCCATTGGTGGAACCGCGGGTGCTGATCGCGATCGGCGTGGCGGTCTTCGTGGCGGCGATGGGGATTCGGTCATCTCACCACCGCCGCCGGCGAGCCCGACGTCCGGCTTGCGCTCATCATCCGCGGCGCGGGGCTCGGCTTCCTCTTCACGCCGATCAACAACGTGGCGTATGCGAGCCTCGAGCCGCACGAGGCGCAACAGGCGGCCGGCTCATCAACCTCGCCCGCCAGCTCGGGGGCTCGTTCGGCATCGCCATCCTGGCGACCTACATCACCGTGCATACCCAGATCCACCGGGTCGACCTGATCGCCAACGTGTATCCGGGCCAGCGGCTGGTGGACGAGCGAGTGCAGGCGTTGACGGCCAACCTGATCCGGCACGGCTACGGCCCCGACGCCGCCCACCGTGGCGCGATCGCGCTGCTCGATCAGCAGGTGATGCGGGAGGCCTCATGCTGAGCTATAACGACGCCTGGATGCTGCTGCTCCTGAGCTTCCTGGTCGTCGCGCCGGCCATCTTCCTTCTCGGGAAGACGCGCGCCCGCGCCGGCGCGGCGGTCGACGCCCATTGAGCGCGCCCACTCCCAGCCGGTCCCGGCGACCCAACCTGAGCGCGGGGCTGCTGCTCTTCCGTCGCGGGGAGCTCGGCCTCCAGGTGTTCCTGGCACATCCGGGCGGCCCGTTCTGGCGCGACCGGGAAGCCGGGGCCTGGACCATTCCCAAGGGGATCGTGAACGAGGGCGAGGAGTTGCTGGCGGCCGCGTGCCGGGAGTTCGAGGAGGAGACCGGCATCCATCCGCGGGAGCCGTTCATGCCGCTGGGCAGCATCCGGCAGAAGGCCGGCAAGATCGTTCACGCCTGGGCCTGGGAGGGCGACGCTGAGCCGGCCGAGGTGACCAGCAACAGCGCGCGCATCGAGTGGCCGCCGGGCTCGGGCCGATGGATCACGTATCCCGAGGTGGACCGGTGCGCGTGGTTCGAGCCGGACTTGGCCCGGAACAGGATCAATCCGGCGCAGGCGGAGTTGATCGACCGGCTGGAGCAGCGGCTCTAACCGTGAGGTAGTGAAGGCGACTGGGTGGCCGGGAATGCGCGCCGGCGGGCCGGGAATCATCCGGCCCGCCGGCGTTTCAGGGTCAAGACGCGGGTAGCTCGCGCACGGGATCCGAGGTCGGAAGCGCTTCGCCGATGGTGACTACTTGCGCCGCATCAGGCGGACAGGAGGGGTGGCCCCAGCCGCTCGGGGTGGCGCTTTCGGTATCGAACACGATGTTGTCCGTGCCGCTCGCAGGATCGACGCCGCCCGGGATGAAGTCCAGTACCAAGGCGTGACGCACGCGCCAGGCGATCACGTGATCCGCGCACGACGAGTCGCCGCTGAGGCCGATGGCGCCGATCACGGCTCCGGTTGCGTCATACAGCGCCAGGCCGCCGCCGAACACGTTCACTCCGCCGATCCTCTTGCCGAGCATGAAGTCGCTGGTCGTGCCGTAGTCGTCCGCGTTGCCGCCGTATGCTGCGTCGGTGTTCACCGGGTTGCTCTCCTGCAGGCCGAACAGGCTGCCGCCGGGTTGGACCGCGCTGTAGAGGTTCGCGGTCGACAGTGCCAGCCCGTCCAGGCTCAGGCTGTTGGCGGTGTTTGCCTTCTGCGCTGAGATGACGCGGGAGGCGGGCCACTGGTCGCCTTCCTTCGCGCCCGAGAACGCGATCACCCGTACGACCCCGCTCCGGTCCACCACGGTGGCCCACATGTCCAGGCCGAACCCGCCGTTGGCATCCGGGTTGACGCCTACGGGGACAGAGAGGTTTGGCAGGCTCTGCACCGAATCGAGCACGAACTGCAACCGCTCGAAGGTCGGCAGACTTGGGCTCCCGTCCGGCCCGACGGTCCCACCATTGTCCCCGTTGTCGTCGTCGCTGCACGCTGCCACGCCCAGCAACAGGCCACACAGCATTGCCGTGGCCGTGCGCCGGCTCCTGGTGAGGAAGGTTCCCATACGTATCGCCCTTTCGTGATGATGGTGGTGGAATGCGGG
This sequence comes from uncultured Gemmatimonadales bacterium, assembly GCA_963728705.1. Taxonomy (GTDB): domain Bacteria; phylum Gemmatimonadota; class Gemmatimonadetes; order Gemmatimonadales; family GWC2-71-9; genus CAVVWJ01. The sequence continues at coordinate 157,905 of CAVSLY010000021.1, read as the reverse complement.
CGAAGGGCCACCGCCCCGGCCTGCCCGTGCGCACCGACGCGGGCGGAACGTGTGGTGGCTCGGCGGTCGTGAGGCGGGGCGGAGGGAGGCCTCCAGCCGTGCTCGAGGACCCGTAGCTTTGCGTCACCGGCTTTCGCCGGTTATGCGTTTCACAATGGGGCGGGAACGACGAACGTATGAATATTCACTGCGGGGGTCAAGCGGGGCGGCGTCAGCGGGGAGTGAACTCGTCCATGCCGCAGTAGTTGAGGAAGGCGACCAGTTCTTCCGCCTCCTTCGGTGTGGACACCATGACCGTTGTCTTTCCGCGCTCCACCAGCGGGATGAAATCCAGCCCGCCCCGCCCGCGCTTCTTCAGCGGACGGGTGGCCACTCGCCAGGGACCGTCCTGAAGCCGATCGGGCGAGGGGCCGCCCGATGACAGCACTTCGGTGACGAACCGGCGCAGCAGCGCCGAGTCGCGCCGCTGGCGTCCGCGCGGCCGCCGCTGGTGCGTAAGGAGCGCGACCAGCTCCAGCGCGGCGCGCTGGCAGTAGGTTTGCGTTTCGAGTTCTTCCATGGGGTCTCCCGTACGAATCTCCTACATACCGGTGATCGAGTCAACACGGGGTGACGGCGGTCACGCCCTGCGGCGAGCGTGCGGCCCGGGAAGGAATGCCCGGAGCGAAGATGCCTCCGCCTGTGAGTTGGAACCCAGCGTCGTCATCCGTCGTTCCCTAACATGACAGAAGACTACGATCGGACCCGGAGATCCCGGTTGAGGACGCGCGCCGCGCCACCGATCATTGATGCAACAAATGTTTCAGCAACAAGGACCGATGCGATGCTTCCGACCGTTCTCCCCGGCGCCCTGGTGACCCACCATGCCTTTCTTGGTGACCTGACCCACGCCCTCGTGATCGCGCTGGGAGCTGCCTGGATAGCACTGCTTTTCCACGAATTGGGACACGCGCTGGCGGCCGCGCTGGTAGGCGTCCGGATCTGGGGCATTCGCCTGGGGATCGGGCCGACCATCTGGCACGGGCGTATCGGCCGCTGCCGTGTCAATCTCGCGGTCTTTCCGTTTCTCGGTGCCGTGCAGCTGCTGGATGCGGACGCCAACGCCATCGGCTATCGCGACATCTTCGCCGGCCGCTGGCGCTTCGAGTGGGGCCCCGAAGCGTGGCGTGCGCCGATCATCTCGGCGGCCGGCGGACTGAGCAATCTCGTGGGCGTCGTGCTGTTGGCCCTCTGGTGGGATATCCTCGGCCAGCCCGCGTTGGGAACGACTTCGGGCGACCTCATGCTCGTCGGCATGGCCTCGAACATCGCGGGCTACCTCAATCTGCTGCCCTGTTTCCGCTCCGACGGGATCCACCTGCTGGCGCACATCCGCGCTGCCAGATTCCGTTTACAGCCCTCCCTCGCCTGACACCCACGGCGCGGGCTCCCGGGCTCGCGCCGAGTTCTGCACCGGTCCCGATCCTTTCATTATCTATCAGTGGCCTGCCTTCGGTGTGGCGCGGCTGTTGCCGATCGTCTCCTGGGCCGGCCCTTCACGACTTTGCTAAGCCGATCAGTCGTAACGAGTTCATGATGACGCCGCCGCCCGGGACCAATTCTCCTGGTCCCGCGCTTCGCGGTGCCGGTGCGGATCGCCGGACCGTTGACGTTCCGTGGCTATCCGTGGGTCTCCTCCTCAGGACGGACATGCATGCTCGCCGCTCGCCGCCTGATCCCCTCCCTTCTTGTCTTGCTCGCCGCCTGCGGCGGCAGTGAACCGAGCGGGCCGAGCACCGGCTCCCTGGCGCTCGCCGTCGTGGGGCTGCCTCCGGGGACGTCCGCCGCGGTGACCGTGACCGGCCCCGGCGGGTATTCGCATCTCTCGGAGGGGTCGGAGACGCTGTCCGGGCTCACGCCGGGCGCCTATTCCCTCGCGGCCGAGCCTGTGAGCGGCAACGGCCAGAACTATCAACCGGCCCAGAGCTTTCAGTCCGTCACGGTGGCGGAGGGCGCAACGGCCGCCACCGCGCAGATCACGTACGGTGCTATCGTAGCGGGGGCCGGTTTCACGCTCACCATCTCGGGTCTTCCGCCCGGCATCGCCGCATCCGTCAGAGTGACGGGGCCGAACGGGTACGACTCGCCCGGTCACCGCCACGACCACGCTTTCGGGCCTCGAGGCGGGCGTATACACGGTGGCGGCCCAGAGCGTGTCGTCGGCAGGAACCGAATACGACCCGAGTCCCGGCACCCAGAGCGTGAACGTCACCAGCGGGGCAGCGGCCGTCGGCCAGCGTCGGCTACACCCAGGCGGCGTCCGCCGGAATCAACCTTCGAATCGACGGGATGTACCTGACGCAGAGCGTCCAGACCTACACCGGCGCCGTGCCGCTGGTGAAGGATCGGGGCGGGTTCTTGCGCGTGTTCGTGACCGCCACCCAGTCGAACCTGGCGGCGCCTTCGGTCCGAGTGCGTTTCGCCGTCTCCGGCGTTCCGACCAAGGACACTATTCTCGGACGCCAACGGTCTGTCGGTGCCTCTGTCGCCGAACGAGGGCAGCCTCGGCGCGTCGTGGAACATGCCGGTGCCCGGAACGCTCATTCAGCCAAACCTGACGATCCTGGCCGAAGTCGATCCGGCCAACGCCGTGGCGGAAACCAATGAGTCGGACAACGCCTTCCCGTCGGCGGGCACACCGCTCGCGCTGGACGTGCGCCCCACCTCGGCGTTCGCCGTTCGCTTCGTCCGGTCCGGCAGAACGCCAACGGCCTCGAGGGCGACGTCACCGACGCCAGCATGGCCGGCTACCTTTCCGCTACGATGCGGATGCATCCGCTCGCCTCATATGCCGCTGCGCTACGGCGCGACCAAGCTCATGACCGACGCCCCCGCCGTTCAGTCCAACAGCAGCACGGCGTGGACCCAGATCCTCAACGAGCTCCGGGCGGCGCGCACGAGCGACGGCGATGCCCGATACTATTACGGCGTCGTCAAGCCCGGCTACTCGAGCGGCATTGCCGGCATCGGATACGTGGGGCTGCCAGTGGCCATCGGCTGGGACAAGTCCGGCGCGGACCAGGTGGCCGCCCACGAGTGGGGGCACAACTGGGGCCGGCAGCACGCGCCCTGCGGCGATGCCGGCAACCCTGACCTGAACTATCCCTATGCCAATGGCATCATCGGCGTCTACGGCTTCGACGTAGCGGCGCAGAGCATCAAGCCACCCACGTACTCGGATCTCATGGGCTACTGCAACAACGAGTGGATCAGCGACTACACCTATCTCGGCGTGCTCAACTACCGCGGCACACACGCCGACGTCGAGAGCGCCTTCGCCCAGGCGATGCAGCCGTGTCTGCTCGTGTGGGGACGCATCGTGGACGGCCAGCCGGTGCTCGAGCCCGCCTTCCAGGTGGTCACCCGTCCCTCGCTGCCGGCGGCGCCGGGTCCGTACACCGTCGAGGGCAGGGCGGCGGATGGCTCGTCGGTCTTCCGCGTCAGCTTCGCGCCCGACCCGGTCGCCGATGATCCCGCTGCCGGCGCCCAGTTCGCTTTCGCGGTGCCGCTGCAGCCCGACCGGGCTGAACGGCTCGTGGCCATGCATCTCGTGGAGCGCGGTCGTCGGATCGCGAGCGTCCGGGCGTCGGCTGGTGCTGCGGCAGCCGCGGCGCGCGTGGAGGCCAGCCGCCTGGGCGGCGGCCGAGTGGGGCTCCGCTGGGACGCGTCGGCCCATCCGATGCTCATGGTGCGGGATCCGGTCACCGGCGAGGTGCTGTCGTTCGCCCGGGGCGGGCGGAGCGAGGTCGTCACCGATCGGGGCGAGCTCGACCTTCAGCTCTCGACCGGCGTCCGCGGCCGCTCCATGCGCCTCGCGCTGCCACGCGCGATGATGCGTCCGCGCATGTCGACCCGGGCGCTCGTCGTGGCGGCTTCGGTCGCGCTCGCAGCGGCCTGCGCCCGGCCTGCGTCGCCTGGGCCGTCCGCGGCTGGACCTTCGGGCGCTGCCGGGCAGGCGCGCGGCGGACTCGGCGGTGCGCATCACGCTCGAGCGGCGCCCCTGCTTCGGGACCTGTCCCGTGTACTCGGTCACGCTGGACGGCTCGGGCGCGGTGCTGTTCGAGGGCCGGCGCTTCGTGGCGGACACGGGAATCTCGACCGGCAGCGTGCCCGCGGGCGCGAATCGACAGCCTGGTGGCGGATCTCACCGCCGGGGGGTACTTCGACTTCGCCGACCGCTACGCCGCCGGCGAGCCCGGCTGCGAGCGGTACGCGACCGACCTGCCCTCGGTGATCACCGAAGTGCGGGCCGGCGGCCGGAGCAAGCGGATCGAGCACGACCACGGCTGCATGGAGGCGCCCAAGGCGCTGACGGCGCTCGAAGGGCCGCATCGACTCCGTGGCCGGCGTGGCGAGGTGGATCAGGCGTTAGCCGCCGGATCCAGCCGGTCCCGCACGGCATCCCCCAGCAGCGTCGCCGCCACCACCACGATCACCAGCGCCACTCCCGGAGCCGCCGCCACCCACGGCGCGTTGACCAGCGTGTCGCGCCCCGAGGCGATCAGATTGCCCCACGACGGCGTCGGTGGCTGCACGCCGAGCCCCAGGAAGGAAAGGCCCGCCTCGAGCAGGATCGCGTTGCCGAGGCCGAGGGCTGCGGCCACGATCACCGGCGTGAGGGCATTGGGCAGGATGTGCCGCACCAGGATCCGCGGCCCCGGCACGCCCAGTCCCACCGCGCTCTCCACGAAGGGCCGCCCCGCGAGGGCGCGCACCTCGGCGTAGACCAGCCGCGAGATCGGCATCCATCCCGTCACGCCCAGCACCAGGATCACCAGCCCCGCGCTCGGCCGCCAGAGCGAGGCCAGGAGCAGGAGCAGCACCACTCGCGGCAGCGCGAGCGCGAAGTCGGTGAGCCCGAGCAGCGCAGTCCCGAGCCAGCCTCGCCAGAACCCCGCCGCCGCCCCGACGGCCACTCCGATGAGCACCGACAGGAGCACCGCCAGCGTGCCGACGCCGAGGGAGACACGCGCGCCATAGACCAGGCGTGCCCACACGTCCCGTCCCAGCCGGTCGGTGCCCGAGCAGGTGGAAGGCGCCCAGCGGGTCGGTGGCGAACGGCGGCAGAAAGCGGGTCGCCACGATCTCGCGCTGGGCGATCGGGTCGCCGGCCAGAAGCGGCGCCAGCAGCGCCGCGAGCGCGGCCAGCGCCAGGATCGCGAGGCCCGGCAACGGCCCGCCGGTCGGCGAAGAGCCGGCGCGCGTCGCCTCTCACCGCGCCCTCGGATCGACCAGCGCACCAGCGCCTCGGCGAGCAGGTTGCCGAGCACGACGAGCAGCGCGCTGACCGCCGTCGCCGCCATGACGACCGGGTAGTCGCGCGCCTGGACCGCCTCGACCAGCACGCGGCCGACGCCGGGCCACGCGAAGATCGCCTCGATGAAGACCGCACCGGAGAAGAGCGTGGGGAGCGAGAGGCCCAGCAGCGTCACGACCGGAACCAGCGCGTTCCGAAGCACGTGGTGCAGCGTCACGCGGGTCTCCGACAGGCCCTTGGCCCGCGCCACCGTCACCCACGGCGAGCCCGCCACGTCGAGCATCGCGCCCCGGACGAACCGTGCCGTGCCGCCGATGCCTACGAGCGTGAGGGTGGCGAGCGGCAACACGAGATGTCGGAGGCGGTCGGCCAGGCGTGCGGCGGGCGGAAGGAAATCGGCGTCGAAGCCGGCCGCGCCGAACGCGGGGAGCAGGCGGAGCCGGTACGTGAAGATCATGACCAGCATCAGCCCGAGCCAGTATCCCGGCAGCGCGAACAAGGTCACCGTCACCACCGAGAGCACCGTGTCGAGCCGCCCCCCGCGCGCCGCCTGCACGACGCCCACGGCGATGCCGATCAGGTAGCTCAGCACCAGCGAAATGCCCACCAGCCGGACCGTGGCTGGCCACGCCTGCGCCAGCATCGTCCTCACCGGCCGTCCGGTCGCGATGCTGGTGCCCCAGTCGCCCCGGACGAACTGGCCGAGCCACGAGACGTACTGCTCGGTGACGGGGCGATCGAGTCCGAGCGACCGCCGCTGGGCCGCCACCTGCTCGGCCGAGGCCGCCGGGCCCACGAGCATCAGGGCCGGATCGCCGGGCGCGAGGCGAAGCAGGGCGAACATCAACGTCACGACCCCGAGCACGACGCCGAGGCCGCTGAGCGCGCGGCGAGCCAACGAGAGCATGGGTGCAATCTCCGCCGGTGTGGAGTCCGGCGCCAGCGGCTCTGGCCGCGGACGAAGGGGGGCCGATACCTTTCGCCGTGCCTCATCGCCTCCGCGTGCCGCTCCTCGTGCTCGTCGCGCTCGCCGGCTGCCAGCCCGCAGCGGCGCGCCGCGGGGCCACCGTGCTGTTCGCCTCCGGCGCCGATCTCCAGAGCATGAATCCGCTGGTCACCCTGCATCCGCTCGCGCGGCAGGTGCAGCGCTACGTGCTGCTGACGACCCTAGCGCGCTACGACTCGGCGCTCGCGCCCGAGCCCTACCTGGCACGGGCCTGGGAGTGGTCGCCGGACCGGCTGTCACTGACGTTTCATCTGCAGTCCGGTGTGCCCTGGCACGACGGCGTCCCGACGACCTCGCGCGACGTGCGCTGGACGCTCGACGCGGCGCGTGACCCGGCGGTCGGCTACCCACGGGCGGCCGAGCTCGCCGCATTCGAGCGAATCGACGCACCGGACGACTCCACGGTAGTCCTGCGCTTCGCCGCGCCGCCGCCGCGCTTCCCCGACGTCCTTACCGATCTCGCCATTCTCCCGGCGCACCTGTTGGACACGGTGCCGCGCGACGGCCTCCGCCGGGCGGCCTGGAACGAGGCGCCGGTCGGCAACGGTCCGTTCCGCTTCGTGGCGCATGAGCCCAACCGCCGCTGGGTCTTCGCGGCCAACCCGGCGTTCCCCCGCGCCCTGGGCGGGCCGCCTCGGCTCGAGCGTCTCATCATCGTGGTGGTCGACGAGCCGGCCACCAAGCTCGCCGCGCTCACCGCGGGCGAGCTCGACTTCGCGGGAATCCAGCCGGCCCATGCGAGTTACGTGGCCCGCGATCCGGCGCTCACGGTCCTGAGCTTTCCGATGCTGCTGACCTACGCAATCGCGTTCAACACCCGCCGGACCCCGTTCGACGCGCTGAGCGCCCGTCGCCGGGTCGACGCGGCGATCGACCGTCGCGAGATCGTCGACGGGTATCTGTACGGCTACGGCACCCCGGCACGGACGCCGGTCCCCCCCGACGTCCCCGGCTATGTTCCTGTGTCGCCCGACCAGAGCAGTGCCGTGGCCGCGGGTCCGCCGCTTCGTTTCGAGCTGCTCACGGTCGGGAGCGGTGAGGCGCCGCTGGAGCAGATGGTGCAGGCGCGCCTCCGATCGGCCGGCCTCGCGGCGACGATCCGGCAGCTCGAGCTCGGCGCGTTCCTGGCGCGGGTGTACGGCCCGACGCACGATTTCGACGCGGCAGTGCTCGGTGTTACGGGCGACGCGGGCCTGGCGTATCTCGGCCCGCTTGCCGCGATCGCGGGTCTCACGGCGCCACCGGATCCGGCCGCCGCCCAGCGGCTCTTCGCCGACTCGGTGCCGGTGGCCGTGCTCTATCACGCGCGGGGGCTCCAGGGAATGAACCGGCGGGTGCGCGGGGTGACGATGGATCTCAGGGGCGAATTGCCGACGGTGCACGACTGGTGGGTGGCGCCGTGAGCGACATGCAACACGGGTGGCGCCGTGAGTGACCTGTATCGCGCGGCGGCGCCGGTGCGGCTCGATTTCGCCGGCGGATGGACCGACGTCCCCCCGTTCTCCGCCCGCGAGGGTGGGGTGGTCGTCTCGGCGGCCATCGGCCTGTATGCGCACGCCGAGGTCCGCCCCGGCGGCGAGGGGCTGCACCTGGTTGCCGAGGACCTGGGGGCGAGCCTCGACCTGCCCGACGAGGCGGCGCTCGCGCGCCCGAGCCGACTCGGGCTGCTCCAGGCGGGACTGCGACTCCTGCCTCTCGGCGCCTGTTCGCTCACCACCCGGTCGGACGCGCCACCCGGCTCCGGTCTCGGCAGCTCTGGCGCGCTGGACGTCGCCATCGTGGCCGCGCTGTCGGCCGCGCGGGGCGAGAGCCGCGATGCGCGCGAGGTCGCCCAGCTTGCCTGCCGGCTCGAACGGATGGAGGCTGGCATTCCCGGCGGGAGCCAGGACCAGTTCACGGCCGCCTTTGGCGGCGTACTGCGCATGGAGTTCCGAGACCCCGATGTCATCGTCGAGCCCCTGGCGCTCGATTCCGTCGCTGCTCGACGAGCTCGCGCGTCGTATGCTGCTGGTCTATACCGGCGCATCCCACTTTTCAGGTGCGACCATCGGCCGCGTCATGGCGGCCTATGAGGGCGGTGATCGCGCCGTGACGGCCGCGCTGCACGGCCTGCGAGACGTCGCCGAGCGGATCGTCGAGGCGCTCAGGGCCGGCGACCTCGCGCGCATCGGCGCGCTGCTCGACCTCAACTGGCAGCACCAGCAAGTCCTCGATCCAGGCATGTGCACGCCGCTGATGGCTCGGATCGGGCACGCGATGCGCGAGGCCGGCGCGCTCGGCGGCAAGGCGGCGGGTTCGGGCGCGGGCGGCTCGATGTTCTTCCTCGGCCCCGACGCCCCCGCCGTCGCCGCTGAGGCCGCGCGCGCCCTGGGGGAATCCTCCTGCCGGTGCAGTGGGCCGCCGACGGAGTGCGGCCGTGCTGACCGCCGACGAGATCGTCGCCAGGCGCGACCTGCTCGGCGGGTCGGCCGACCTCGCCGCGCTCGCACGGGAATTGGCGGAGGGCGCGGCGCCTCTCGTGGCCCATGCTCCGGTCGTCCCGACGGTCAAGGCGCTGCTCTCGGCCGACGGAGGGTTCTGTCCGGACGACGGCTCCGCCCTGGCCTTCGATCCATGGTCCCCCGGCGCCCATCGCTGTCCGCGCTGCGGCCGGACCTCCGTCGGCGAGCGGCACGACCGCGCCTGGGCTCGCTTTCAGCATCTCTGGCTCGCCGAGCGGACGGCGACTCTGGCCGCAATGGCCGCGCTCACGGGCCACGCCGCGGCAGCGGCCCGGGCGGGAGAGATCCTCTCGGCGTACGCCTCGTCCTACTTCGGCTTTCCCAACCGCGACAACGTGCTCGGTCCGAGCCGGCTCTTCTTCTCCACCTATCTCGAATCCATCTGGGTGACGAACTACCTGGCGGCCGCCAGCCTGCTGCGCGAGAGCGGCGCGCTCACGGATGCGATCGCCGAAGGCGTGGGCGTCGTCGCCGAGGAGGCCGCGAACATCATCGGCGAATTCGACGAAGGCTTCTCGAACCGGCAGACGTGGCATAACGCCGCCCTCGCCGCCATCGCGATCTGGTTCGAGGACGAGGAGCTGCTGACGCGCGCGGTGCAGGCGCCGACCGGTATGCTTGCCCACCTCGTCCGGGGCTTCGGCGACGATGGCATGTGGTACGAGGGCGAGAACTACCACCTGTTCGCGCTCCGCGGCCAGCTCACGGCGATGGGCTGGGCCCGCCAGGCGGGTGTGGATCTGCTCGAGGACGAGCGCCTCGCAGTACGGCTGGCCGCCGCGCTCCGGGCGCCCGCGCTCTCCGCGCTGCCCGATCACACCTTCCCGGCGCGGAAGGATTCGCGCTTCGGGACCTCCCTCGCGCAGCCGATGTACCTGGAGCTGTGGGAGGTGGGGCTCGCCTGGCTGGGCGATGAGAGTGACCCGCTCTGGAGCTGGCTCCGCGAGCTCTACGCGGTGCCCGCGCCCGTGGCCGGTAGCTTCGATTCCTATCTCCACGAGGCCGGCCGGCCGGCGCCGTCCGGGCCGCGCACCCGCACCGACCTGTCCTGGTGGGCACTGCTCGAGATGCTCCCGTCGCTGCCCGAGTCGCCCGAGCCGTGGACACCGGGGTCCCTGCTGCTCGAGGAGCAGGGCCTGGCGATCCTGCGCGACGGGCCGCGCTACGCGAGCCTCGAGTGCGGCAGGCTCGGCGGCGGCCATGGCCATCCCGACCGGCTCAACCTCACTCTCCACGCCGACGGTCACCACTGGCTCGCCGATCCGGGGGCTGGCTCGTATGTGACGCCGGATCTCGCATGGTATCGCTCGACCCTGGCTCACGACGCACCCCGCCTCGACGGCCGCTCCCAGCACCCCGGCGACGCGTGCTGCGAAGCGTTCGACGTGCGCGAAGGGTGGAGCTGGGCCCGGGGGCGCTTCGGCGACCTCACCCGCACGCTCGTGGCCGGGGCCTACCTGCTCGACGTGGTCGAGCTGAATGGCATGGAGGAGCACATGCTGGAGCTGCCGTGGCATCCCGACGGCCACGTCGAGGTGGTGACGCCCGGCGGATGGGTGCCCGATCGGCTCGACGGCCCGTTCGTGGAGCAGGCGGAGCGCTTCACCGGTAGCACGGCGAGCGGCGTGCTCCTCCGGGTGCAGGCCGGCGACGGCGCGGTGCTGAGCCTCCACCTCCGGTGCGACGGGGAGCTGCTCCGCGCCTCGGGACTCGGACGGCCCGGCACCGCCGAGCGCGCACCCTTCTACGTGGTGCGCACGAAGGGACGCGCAGCCCGCGTGGTCGCCGTCATCGAGAGCACTCGCGGCGCGCCCCGCGTCCGCGGTGTGTCGGTCGTCGGCGAGATGTTCGAAGTGGAAACACCGGAGGGAGCCGAGCGCCACGCGGCCACGCCGGAGGGATGGGAGGTCGAAGCGGCTGGTCTAACGGTGCGGCTGGTCGGGTTCCGCCGCGTCGCGGCCGTCGTGAAGCCGCTCATCAATCCGGATAAGCCGCTGCGCGCTGAGGGTATGGCCCTCCACGTCGAAATGCCGCCGGTGCTGGATGGGTCGCTCGACGGTTTCGACGCCTCCGCTGCGCTGACACTGGACTACGAGGACCAGTATCGCCGGAGCGAGGAGCCGTACGCGGGCCCCGAGGAGTTCTCCGCGACCCTCCTCGCCAACTGGGATGACGCCGGACTCTACTTCGGGCTCGATATCGTCAAGGCCGAGACCATCGTGCGACCGGATGGCGCTCCGCCGCTCCGCCTCGACAACGAGCCTGACGACATCCACGCCGACGGCGTGCAGCTGTACCTGGTCCCGGAGCCGGACGGTCCGGTCTATGGTTTCCTGGTGGCCCTCGCCGACGAGCGCGGCGGCATCCGTGTCAGCCCCACCTCGGGCAGTGCGGCCAAGCCGGCCATGGTCACCGGTTCCTGGCAACCCACCGGCACCGGCTATTCGCTTTCGCTCCGGGTGACGCTGCCGGAGTGGCATCCGCGCGGCGGCGACGTCCTCGGCTTCGACTTGCTCGTCAACGAGGCACACCCCGGCCGGCTTCGGCGCGCGGGCCAGCTCGTCTGGAGCGGCGGCGGCGGCTGGGTCTACCTGCGCGGTGACCGGCAGCCGGCCGACGCCTTCGGCAGGCTGGAGCTCGCGTGAGAGAGTCGGTCGCGGGATTCACCTCGACCGCCAGCAAGCGCCCGGAGGCGCTCTTCGGCGACACGGCCGACGGTGTGCCCAGCGCGATGGTCCGTTCCGCCGGCTGCCGCGTGTGGGACGCGGACGGCCGCGAGTACCTCGATCTCGTCATGGCGCTCGGTGCCGTCGCCCTCGGTTACGGACATCCGGCGGTAACGGAGGCCGCGGTGCGCGCGGTGCGGGACGGTGTCGTTGGCCCACTGCCGCCGGTCCTGGAGGAGGAAGTGGCCGCGGAGCTCGCCCGCCGGATCCCCTGGATCGAGCAGACGCGCTTCCTCAAGACCGGGGCCGAGGCGATGGCCGCGGCGGTGCGCTTGGCGCGCGCCGTCACCGGGCGGGAGGCCGTGCTCGGCTGCGGCTATCACGGCTGGCTCGACTGGTGCCAGGGCCGCACGATCGTGGGCGTGCCCGCCGGCACCCGCGCGCTCTACGGCGAGCTGCCGTTCAACGACGCAGAAGGCACCCGCGAGCACATCCGCCGCGCGGGTGACACACTGGCCGCGGTGGTGTTCGAGCCGGTCATCCTCGCCCCGCCGGACCCCGAATGGCTCGCCGTGCTGCGCGAGGAGACCACGCGGGCGGGGGCGCTGCTGATCGCGGACGAGATCAAGACCGTCGGACGGCTGGCACCGGGGGGCGGCTGCGAGCGTTTCGGCATCCGGCCCGATCTCGTGGTGCTGGCGAAGGCGATCGCCAACGGCTTCCCGCTCGCCGCCGTCGGTGGTCGGGCGGAGGTGATGCGGGCGGTGGGTCGGACCTGGATCAGCTCGACCCTCGCCACCGAGTCGGTGTCGCTGGCGGCGGCGCGCGCGACGCTGGGCGTCATGGCGGCCGAAAACGTTCCGGCGCACCTCGCACGGGTCGGGGCGAGGCTGCTGGCCGGGTTTCGCGAACTCGCGGAGCGCCATCCGCGTATCGTGCGCGGAGTGGCGGGCCTGCCGGAGATGTGCTGTCTTCAGTTCCACGACGAGGCGGCCGGCGCCGCACTCGCAGTCGCCGCGGCGCGGCGCGGGCTCCTCTTCAAGCGGTCGGCGTACAACTTCGTCTCCCTGGCGCATGACGACGCGGCGATCGACCGGGCGCTCGTCATACTTGGAGAGGCGTTCGACGAGGTCGGTGCCGCGTAGGCCGGCCGCTGTCGCGCCCCGAGGGTGACGGTGATCTGCGGAGACGACCTTCGTTACATTCCCGAGAAGGCCCGGCCCTCCACAGGCCGACCCACGCACCGAGCACCACGGAGGTCCCATGTCCCCAAGAAAACAGACCGTCGACCAGCAGGACGACGTCGACGATGAAGATGGCACCGTCGAGGAGGGATCCCGGCGCGAGACCGATCTGAAGCTCCATCGCCGCCGCGCCGATGAAGTCGCGCTGGGCGGCACGTGCGTGCCGGACCAGGATGAGAAAGCGAATGATCGGGAGGAGAGGTAGCCGCGCGTGCTGATCGACGTGCACGCGCACTTCCTGCACGACCGCACGCCGCGCGCCGACTGGCAGGCCCGGAACGCCAGCCGGCTTCGGGCGGGGGAGCGCGTGGGCATCACCTTCCACGTCGCCTCCATCCTCGGGAGCTGGGGGCTGACCTCGCCCACGTATTTTCCGTCCCTTCCCGATCTGCGTTACGCCAATGACTTCCTGCTCGCCCTCCAGCGCCAGCACCAGGCGCGGGTCCGTGGGTACGTCACCGTCAATCCGAACTATGCCGATGAGGCCCTCGCCGAGATCCGGCGCTGCCTCGACGCCGGCATGATCGGCATCAAGCTGGCCGCCAGCCGTCGCGCCGATGATCCGCTGCTCGACCCCGTCTGCCGTCTGGCAGCCGAGCGCGGCGTGCCGATCCTGCACCACGTCTGGCAGCACCGCCGCCGGGACTACGCCGGGCAGGAAGCCTCCGATGCCCGTGAGCTCGGCCGGCTGGCCGCCCGCCACCCGGACGTGCGCTTCCTCCTGGCCCACATCGGCGGCGGCGGCGACTGGCTGCACTCACTGCCCGACCTCCGCGGCCTGCCGAACGTGTTCGTCGATCTCTCGGGCAGCGGCGTGGATGGCGGCATGCTCGAGGCCTGCCTCGACGCCGTGGGCGTCGAGCGGCTCTTGTGGGGCTGCGACCTGACGATCGAGACCGGTTGGGCCAAGCTTCGCTATCTCGAGCACCTGCTCCCGTCCGCCGAGCTTGAGCGGGTCCGCTGGCGAAACGCCGCCGGCATTTTCCCCCCCGGCGCCTTTCCCACCGACTGATGCGCGTCGACGTCAACGCGTTCGTGGGCGCCTATCCCTTCCGCCGCGTGCCGGGCACCTCGCCGGAGGCGCTGCTCGCCGCGATGGACCGGACCGGTCTCGACGAGGCGTGGGTGACCCATCTCCCCGGCGTCTTCTGGCGCGATCCCACCGAAGGCAACGCCTGGCTGCTGGAGCTCGCGGGCCGCTCCCCACGGCTTCGTCCGGTGCCGGCCGTGCATCCCGGCCTCGCCGGCTGGGCGGCGACGCTCCGACGCGCGGCTGACGCGGGAGCACCGGCGGTCCGCGCCGATCCCACGTTCTACGGCATCGATCCGGCGGGTGCTCCCATGCGCGCGCTCACGGCAGCCTGTGGCGAGGCGGGGGTGCCACTCAGTCTGGCGGTCCGGTTTGAGGACGGGCGTCAACGGCATCCGAACGATCACGCACCCGAGCTGCCTGCGGCCGCGGTCCGCGCGCTCATCCGCAGCGACCCGCGCGTCCGCCTGCTCGTGACCCACGCCGATCGGCCCTTCATCGAAGAGGTCCACTTCGGCTCGACGCCTGACGAAGCCGCCCGCGTCTGGTGGGACATCTGCTGGATCTGGGGTCCGCCCGAAGACCACCTGCAGGCGTTGCTCGGGACCATCGGTGCCGCCCGCTTCGTGGTCGGCACGGGGCAGCCGCTCCGGATTCCCGAAAACGCCGGCGCGAAGCTCGACCTGCTCGACTGCTCCACGGAGGACCGCGCGGCAATCGAGGGAGGCAACGCGGGGGCCCTGGCCGCCAGATGACGGCCGGCCTCATCGAGCGGCTCGCGTGGGGGCTCGTCCCCGCCGTGCCGGTCCCGTTCCGGGGTACCGAGCTCGATGCCGCGGCGCAGCGGGAATACGCGCGGTGGATGGCCGCCCAGCCGGTCGCCGGCGTGGCCGTCTGGGCGCATACGGGGCGAGGGCCGCATCTATCCGCCGAGCAGCGCCGGGCTGTTCTCGAGACCTGGCGCGAAGCACTGCCGGAGCGGGTGATCGTGGCGGGCGCGCGCGACATCACCATGGCCATTGAGGCCCGCCGTGGCCACGCGGACGCCCTGCTCGCCTTTCCCACCTCCACCGATCCGGTCGCGCACCACGCGCGGCTCAGCCGCGAGCTGCCCGTGATCGCCTTCTGGCTGTACGAGGCGGCGGGTGGAGTGGCCTACGACGACGCCACGCTGCATGCGATCCTGGACCTTCCCGGCGTGCTCGGGATCAAGGTGGCCACGCTCGACTCGGTCATGACCTTCCAGCGGCTGGCCGCCGTCATGGATAGCCACCCCGACAAGCTCCTCATCACGGGCGAGGACCGCTTCCTCGGCTACTCGCTGATGCTCGGCGCCCGCGGCGCGCTGGTCGGAATGGGCGCGGCACTTCCCGATTTGCAAGCCGGCCTCCTGCGTGCGTGCGCCGAGGGCGACTGGCCCGCCTTTCACGCACGCTCGGCGCTCTGCGACCGGCTGGCGATGGTCACGTTCACGCCTCCAATGGAGGGCTACGTGCGCCGGATGCTCTGGGCCGCCGCCGCCGACGGGGCGCTGCCGGCGGACGCGTGCGATGACCCCTGGGGGCCGTCGCTTCCCGCGGACGAGCGCGCCGCCGTCGAGCGCGTGGTGCGCCAGGTCCGAGAGCACGATGCCCGACCGGCTCACGCGTGACTTCGAGCGGTTCGGGAGCGGCTTCCCGCGTGAGGCGGCCGCGCACATCCGCGAGACGTATCGGCATCGACCTGACGGCGCGGTACCTCGGCATCCCGATCCCGCATCCCATCGGGAAAGGGTCCGGCCAGCTGTCGCTGAACGCGGATCAGCTCGAGGCCGACCGCGCGGCCGGCCTGGCCTTCGTGATCCTCAAGACGGTGATCGCCGAGGACCCGGCCGGCGAGCGCACGATGGGTGCCTGGGCCGTGCACGAGACGAAGATGCGGGTCGAGCGGCGGCAGGCTGGTGACGGGCGCGAGGGATGGACGGTCACCTGGAAGGGCAGGGGATGGGACCGGTCGTTCGACGACTACCTCGCCCTGGTCCGGCTCGCGGGCGATCTCACCCGTGCGGGAGAGCTGCTCGCGGTCCCTTCGGTCAAGTACCACCTTCCTCGGCTTGACGAGCCCTTCCGCGACGCGGAGTACCGGTTTACTACGGGGCGGCTGGCGGAGGCGTGGGGCACGGGTGTCCTGCCGATCGAGAAGGACTTCTCACCGACGCTCGCCGGCGACGCGCTCGCCGACGAGCGCGTCCGCATCCTCCGCTGGCTGCGCGAAGTGCCCGGCCGGATCCGGAGCGCCGCCAGCTCGAGCCCCGATCCGGCTCGCCCTCAAGATCATGAATGCGCGCTTCGACGATGCCTTTCAGCTCGAGATGATGGCCGCCGCCGCCGCAGCGCGGATGCGCTGGTGTGCTTCAATCGGATGTGGGACGACGCTGCGCGGGTGGCGTACGGCGGCTGGGACCTGAGCGAGCGGAACCTGCGCGTGCTGCGCGCGGCGGCCGGCGCGCCGGGCGCGCGTCGGCCCCGCGCTCGTCGGAACCGGGAACGTGTGCTCCGGACGCCTGATTCTCGACTACGCCCGTGCCGGCTGCGAAAGCGTCGCTTTGCACACGTACTTCCAGCTGCCGCTCCGCGAGTATCCCGCCACCGCCGGTTCCCGCACCGAGCGCGCGCTCCACGCACTGCTCTTCCATCCCGTCGACGGCCTCGTGGCCGGGATGCTGGAGCTGGAGCGGGCGGGCGTGCTGCACCGGCGGGGCGGAGAGCTGCGATTTCTCGATCTGTGCGCGAGGGAGTGATGATGCGCCTGACCCGCGTCGAGCTCCATGAGCTCGCCCTCCCCCTGAGCGAGCCGTTCATCATCTCCGGTGGCACGATGACCGTCCGCCGCTCGCTGGTCGTCGTGATCCACGACGAGGCCGGCCACGTCGGGTACGGCGAATCGCCCCGTTCGAGCTGCCCTTCTACTCCGAGGAAACCCTCGGCTCCGCGCGCCACCTGCTCGAGCGCGTCCTCATCCCGCGCCTCGTCGATCGTGAAGTGAGCGGCCCCGAGGAGGTCGATGCCCTCCTCCAGCACGGCGTTCGCGGCAACCCCTTCGCACGGGCGGCGCTCGAGACCGCCGCCTGGGACCTTGAGGCCCACCGCCGGGGCACCGGCCTTGCCGCGCTGCTCGGCGAGCGGTTGGGGCTCACGCCTTCGGCTTCGATTCCCTGTGGCGTTGCACTCGGCATTCCGCCCGACCGCTCACTCGGCACGCTCGAGCGCTGGGTGGACGAGGCACTGCCCCACGGCTACCGCCGGGTGAAGATCAAAGTGGCCCCCGGCTGGGACGCGGAGCCCGTGCGCACCGTCCGCCGCGCGCTCGAGGGCACGGGCGTGCCGCTCACCGTCGACGCCAATGGCGGCTACGAGTGGCCCGAGCACGAGGCGAGCCTCCGCGCACTCGACGAGGCGGGATTGCTCTATATCGAACAGCCGCTCGCACCTGACGAGCTGCTCGGCCACGTCCGCCTGTCGCAGACGCTTCGGACGCCCGTCTGCGTGGACGAGACGCTGGCCGGCGCCCGCGCCGGGCGACAGCTGCTGGAGCTCGACGGTCCGCGGGTCTGGAACGTGAAGGTGCACCGCATGGGTGGGCTCACCGAGGTCTGCCGGGTCGTCCGCCTGGGGCGTGAGGGTGGCGCCCGCCTCTGGGCTGGTACGATGCCCGAGTCCGGCCTCGGCTCACAGGCGGCGCTCGCGGCCGCCGCATTGCCCGGCTTCGTCCATCCCTCCGACCTCGAGCCGAGCACCCGGTGGTTCGGCCCGGGAGTGGACGTCATCGAGCTCCGGATGGCGCCCGACGGCACGATGGAGGTGCCGGCCAGCGCCATCGCCCACCGCCTGGACGAGGCGCTGTTCCGCCGCGCGACTCGGCGGTTACATTAGGGGCACATGGTCGAATACGCGCTCCTCCTCGCCAGCACGTCGGTCGGAGGCTTCGCCGGAGCGTTCGGAGCCTGGGCGTCGAACCTGAACTGGCACGCGCTCGGCTACGGGCTGTTCGCGCTGGTGGCGCTTCGGATCGCCTTCTGGGCCTTCCGCTCCTCGGAATACTGAGGGCGGGCCGTGGCCCGCCTGGTCATCCACCTCATCCCACATACCCACTGGGATCGGGAGTGGTACCTGCCCCGCGCCACCTTCGTCGCCCGCCTCGTTCCCGCCCTGGACGACCTCCTCACCCGCCTCGAGACCGACGCCGACTTCCGCAGCTTCTTCCTCGATGGCCAGACCGTGCTGCTCGAGGACTATCTGCGCGTCCGCCCCGACCAGCGTGTCCGCGTCGCCAACCTGGTCCGCGCCGGCCGGCTGGAGATCGGCCCTTGGTACGTTCTGGCCGACGAGCTCGTTCCCTCGGGCGAGAGCCTCGTGCGGAACCTGCTCCTCGGGCGCACCGACGCCGAGCGTCTGGGAGGGCGGTCGGACGGCTTCTACTCTCCGGATGCGTTCGGGCATCCCGCTATCTGGCCTGCGCTCGCCGCCGAATTCGCCATGGCAGGTGGCGTGCTCTGGCGGGGGCTCGGGGGCGAACCGGGCCAGGAGGGCGACAGTTATCGCTGGTACGCTCCCGACGGCCGCGCGATCCTGCTGCACCACCTGCCTCCCGACGGCTATGAGGCCGGATCCGCGCTGGTCGCCGAGCCGGCGCGGCTCGCCGATGAATGGGCGCGGCTCCGCCCGGTGCTTGCGAGCCGCGCGGCGACGCCGCACCTCGCAGTGACGATTGGAGCGGACCATCACGCTGCGCCGGTGGCGATCGGGCGCGTGCGCGAGCTGCTCGCGGCGCTCGAGCCGGAGGCCGACGTACGGGTCTCGCGCCTGGACGAGTTTCTCCGCGCGGCGGCCGCCGAGGCCGATGGCGCTCCCCCGCTGCACGGCGAGCTCCGCTGGTCCTACGGCTACACCTGGACGTTGCAGGGCGTGCACGCCACCCGCGCACCGCTGAAGCGCCGGCACGCGGAGGCCGAGCTGCGGCTCGAGCGCGTGGCCGAGCCGCTCGCCGCGCTCGCCGGAGCCCTGGGACTCGGCGATCGCCGACCGCTGCTCGACGATACGTGGCGCGCGCTGGTGCGGTCCCAGTTTCACGACTCCATCGGCGGCTGCACCTCGGACGCGGTCGCGCGGCGGGTGGCGGGCCGGCTCGACGACGTGATGCTGGCGGCCGGCGAGATCGCCCGCGCGAGTCTCGACGCCCTGATCGGCAACGATCCCGACGACGCGCGAGACCATCCCAGGCAGACCGCGTCGCGCCTCGTCCTTTGGAATCCGGTGGCGCGCCCGCGGGCGGGGAGCGTGGTCGTGGCGGACCTGACCTGGTTTCGCCGCGACGTGTTCGTCGGCCCCCCCGGTCCGCGGGCGCCGCGCGAGGGCGGCGGCGCCCGCGAGGTCGCCCTCGCCGGGGCCGACGGGCCACTCGGCGTCCAACCGCTCGGCAGTGCGCGGGCGCACGAGCGCCTCGACGCCCCGCGCCATTATCCCGATCAGGACGAGATCGACGTCACCCGCATCGCCTTTCGCGCTCCGGCACTGGGTGGGCTCGGCTTCGCGGTCCTCGAGCCGGTGGATCGGAGTCGGGCTCCGCAGGAGCCGGGAGTGCGGGCCGGGGCCCGCAGCCTCGACAACGGGCTCGTCGCGCTCACCGTGGGCCGCGACGGTACCGTCACCCTGGCCGACCGCCGCACCGGCCTGTTGTATCCGGCGCTCCTCGGCCTCGAGTCCTCCGGCGACATCGGTGACACCTACACGTATGCACCGCCGCCGCGTGACCGCGTCCGCCGCGTGCGTGGCCCGGCGTCCGTTCGCGTGCTGGCGCGCGGGCCGCTGGTGGCCACACTGGAGGTTCGGAGCACCCTGGCATGCGGGTCCGGCCAGGTGGCCGCGCGATTGCTCCTGACTCTGCACGCCCACAGCGCGGCACTCCGCTGCACGGCCGAGCTCGACAACCGCGCCACCAACCATCGGCTCCGCCTGCGCGTCCCGAGCGGGGTTCCGGCCATGCCCGCGGTGGCCGGCGGGCCGTTCGGGCCGGTGACGCGCCAGGCGGCCGTCGCGGATGGCGCCCGCTATCCGCGCGAGACTCCCGTGACGACCGCCCCGGCGCAGCGCTATGTCGCCGTGGCCTCGGGCCCCCGGGGGCTGGCGCTGCTGGCGCCCGGGTTCTTCGAGTACGAGCTCGCGGAGGACGGCGACCTCCGGATGACCCTCCTCCGCTGCGTGGGCCAGCTGTCCCGCGGCGATCTTGTCCACCCGCCCTGGCCACGCGGGATGGCCCATGCGCGACGCCCGATGCCCAGTGTCCCGGTGGAGACCGCTTCCAGCTCGCCCTGGTGCCTGTTGGCGATGCCGATCTCCAGGCAGGGAGCGCGCTGCCGGAGTTGTGGGAGGACGTGTTCCTGCCGCCCCGAGCGCTCTGGCTCCGCCAGGCGACGACCCTCCGGTCGCCCCGGCCTGGACGTTCGGCTCGAGGGCAGCGGCCTCGTCCTCTCGGCGGTCAAGCCGCGGTCGCGCTCCGGCGGGCTGGTGCTGCGCTGCTACAACGCGGGGACGGAGCCCGTGGATGGGGCGCTGGCGGCTCGGCCGTGCGGCGGCGCGCGCCGAGCTGGTTCGCGCCGACGAGCGGGGCACCCGGGCGCTCATCATTGGCCGACGGTGGCCGCTCGATCCCGTTCCGCGCCGGCCCCCGGGCGATCGTGACGGTACTGGTCGACGGCCCGCCGTAAGGCCCCATGTCGAGGGATGGAATCGATCGCGCTGCTGCCGGTCCTGAAGACGGAGGTGCGCCGCGTCCGCAGCGCGCTGGACGAGCCTGTCCCGGGCGGTCCTGAGCCGCTAAGTTGCCGCATGCACGAATATCCATCGCTCCCGTGCTATCCCTGTCCCCATCTATCGTCCTGCTGCGCCTACGGCGTCACCCTGAGTGACGACGAGGCCGCCGCCATCGCGCGCGTCCATGGCGGCGTCGGTCGTGTACCGGACGCGATGGGGCGAATGGCGCACGCGCGTGCGGAGCCGGCGTTGCGTGTTCCTCAAGGACAACGTCTGCACGATTCACGCGGAGCCGTACTATCCCGCCGTCTGCCGCGGCTTTCCCGTGGACCGACGCGGAGACCGGCGGCCCCTACGAGTACGACCGCACCATCTGTCCCGAGTTCCTCGTTCGGCCCGAGCTGGTGCAGCTCGGCCTGCCCTCGCAGGTCCAGTTATTCACTGAACGGTGACACGTGAGCGCCATCCCGACCCGTCTTCCTCCTCTCACTCCTCTTCACTCCACTGGCGATGACCGCACCCGCCGCCGCGCAGGCCCCCGACGCCGCGCTCGCCCATGCCCGCGCGCTGCTGCGGTCGACGCCGCTCATCGACGGCCACAACGACCTGCCGTGGGAGATCCGCCGCGCCGAGGGCCACCCACGCGACGTGGCCGCCTATGACCTCCGCGCAGCCGTCGCCCAAGCACACCGATCTCGCGCGGCTCGAGGAGGGACAGGTGGCGGCGCAGTTCTGGTCGATCTACATCGACGGCGAGATGAAGGACAGCGGCTACGCGCGGGTGCAGCTCGAGCAGTTCGACATCGCCCGCCGGATGATCGCCCGCTACCCGGACAAGCTCGCGCTGGCGCTCACGGCGGACGACATCGAGCGCAGCGTGAAGCGCGGCCGGCTCGCCTCGCTGCTCGGCATGGAGGGCGGGCACGCCATCGAGAACTCGCTCGGCGTGCTCCGGTCCTACTACGCGCTCGGCGCCCGCTACATGACGCTCACCCACAACGTGACCCTCGACTGGGCCGACGCGGCGCTCGACAGCGCCCGACACCGGGGGCTCACCCAGTTCGGCCGCGAGGTCGTCCGCGAGATGAACCGGCTCGGGATGCTGGTCGACCTCTCGCACGTCTCGCCGGCCGTCATGAGCCAGGCGCTCGACGTGAGCGAGGCCCCGGTCATCTTCTCGCACTCGGCGTCCCGCGCGCTCGTGGATCATCCGCGCAACGTCCCCGACTCCATCCTCGCCCGCCTGCCGAAGAACGGCGGGGTCGTCATGGTGACGTTCGTGCCGCAGTTCGTCTCGGCCGAGTTCAAGGTCTGGGAGGATTCGGCCGACGTCGGAACGGCAAGGCGCTCCGGACGGCCGTGCCCGATAGCGCCGAGCGGAACCGGCAGATGGACGCATGGGAGAAGGCCCACCCGTCGCCCAGCGCGACGCTGGCGCAGGTGGCCGATCACATCGACCACGTGCGCCAGGTGGCGGGCGTGGATCACGTCGGCATCGGCAGCGACTTCGACGGCATCGACTACGTGCCCGTAGGCCTCGAGGACGTGTCGAAGTTTCCGGATCTTTTCGCCGAGCTCATCCGCCGGGGCTGGAGCGACGCCGGACCTGAAGAAGCTCGCCGGACAGAACCTGCTTGCGGGCACTGCGTCAGGCCGAGCGGACCGCTGCGCGGCTGCAGCGTGAGCGCGAGCCGTCCACGCGCACGATCGAGGAGCTCGACGGCCCGCGCCCGGCGACCTGAGGTTTCGTGACGTCATCCTGAGCCGCCACGCCTCCCGACCACCAGAAACGCGAACGCCACCGCCATTCCCGCGAACAAGAACCACTGCACCGCGTAGCTCAGATGCGGCCCATCATCCATCGGCGGCAGGTCCGCTCGCCGGGGAAACGCGGGCAGCGTACTGTCCGGGCCTCTGCTTGATGTACACCGGCAGCACCGCATAGGGCAGCCGCGCGCGCAGCGCGCTCAGGTCGAGCCGCCGCCATGTCGCTGCGTCCGTCGTGCTCGATCGGCTCGCCCGGGCCGGCCGGCACCGGTAGCCCGACACCGCGCACCGTCCGTTCGCCCGGCTCCTCCGACCCACGCGTGTCCACGGTGACCGCGTCCGGCGCCGGGAGAAAGCCCCGGTCCACCAGCACCGCCGGCCCGCCGTCGCCCAGCAGCAGCGGAGTGACGATCCGGACGCCTGGCACGCCCTGGAATACGTCGCCCCGGATGACGATCTCGTGGGCATGGTCGTACCGACCGCGCGCCACGATGCGGCGCTCGGCCAGCCCGTCCGCGTCCGCCGGCACGGGCGGCATCGTGGCCGGTGGCGCTGCCCGCGCCGCCGCGATGTGCAGGTTCGCCTCGCGGCGCTCGCGCAACCGGCTGAGCTGCCAAAGGCCGAGCCAGGCGAAGCCGGCCGCGGTCACAAGCAGCAGGGCCATCACGAGGCGGCGAGTGGTCGGTGACATCGCTGTCTGGGGACGAGGACGGGGCGGGCCGGCCGGAGCCCTGAGCCGGTCCGCTAAGCGCTGCCGGAGCAATCGGATGTCGGAGGGCGCCGCTGCGGTCCGTCTCTTGCCCCGCGGCAGAACCACATTCCTGGACGACCGCAACTTAACGACGGCGAGGTGGAACATGCGGACCATTTGGCCTGGCGTCATGGCTGCCGCCGCGATCCTGGTCCTCGGTGGCGCGGCCGCCGCGCAGGATGCGCCGCGCGGCCTGGTGGAGGTCAGCGACCGCGGTCGGCACGGCTTCTGGGGCGCGCTCGGTGTGGGTGCCGGCGGCGAAGCGTTCGACCTGCGTGATGGCGCCGGATACAGCGGCGACCTCTACCGGCCAACCATCTCCGTCCGCCTCGGCGGGACGCCGAGCCGCTACCTTCGCCTCGGCGGCGAGATCCAGGGCTGGATCGACGATCAGGGCGACCGCACCGAGTCACTCACCAGCCTCCTCTTCATCGGGCAATTTTATCCCGCTCCTCTCACCGGACTGTATCTCAAGGGCGGCCTCGGACTCGGCAGGAGCGAGGTCGATTTCGACGACGGCTTCGGCCTTGGCGATACCGGCTTTGCGGGCCTGGTGGGCGCGGGCTGGGAGGTCCGGGTCGGTCGCCGGCTGTACCTGAACCCGGCGATCGACCTCATCCAGCACCGTTACACCGGCCGGGGCGGCGACCGGTATCGGGAGCGGATCGTGAACTTCGGCATCGGCGTCCTCTTCCAGTCCGGACGCTGAGGACGTATCCTAGATGGGACTGGACCCAGTCCCCGAAGGTGATGCTATGAAAAGAATTGCAGCGTTGTGGCAGGTACCCGGGCCCGCTGTCTTGCTGGTCCTATTGGGCTGCAGTGGGGACCTCACCCTGCCCGGATCGACTACGCCCCGCGGCTCGCGATGGCGGTGGTGAATGGCGACGGCCAGGTGGGGACCGTCGGGGAAGAGTTGCCTGCCCCGGTCGTCGTCGAGGTCAAGACCGATGCTGGTCAGGCTCTTGCCTGGCCGGAAAGTGGCCTTTGTGGTGGCCCAAGGCGCCGGTGCCGGCTTCGATCCCGATACCGCCATGACCAACGCCCAAGGGCAGGCGGAGGCCCGCTGGGTGCTTGGCACGGCCGTCGGCGTCTATACGGCCGAGGCACGCCTGGTGCCCGACGGCGAGTCCGCGCTCCCGATTGCCCCCCTGCAGGCCACAGCAGATCCCGGCGCCCCCGACACCGTCCGCGCTGTCAGCCAGGCCATCCAGCCCGGGAACCGGCGCGAGCCGCTGCCGGAGCCCCTGGTCGTCATGGCCGTGGATCGGTTCGGCAACCCCGTGGCCGGAGCCGAGGTACGGTGGGAAACGGCGTCCGGCAGCGGCGACGTGAGCGCCGAAGCCACCCTTACGGGATCCGACGGCACGACCAGCGTCACCTGGACGTTGGGAAACCGGGTCGGCGTGCAGCGGGCCACGGCCAAAGTCGAGCATGCGGACGGTTCCCCTGTGACCTTCACGGCCACGGTCCTGTTCTGATCCAAGCTGTTGTTGCGACTACGCCACACCCAGTCGGCGACCAACAAGTGATCTGTGGGCGTGTCATGGGGTTGCCTCCCCTGGCCCCCCTCCCCCCCAGGCACGTATCCTGCTCTCAATCAGGATGACGGCGCGGACACTCCTCAACCAACGACTCGGCACACATTGACCTCGACACGGCGACGTTACGCGTCCCTGATCGCGTTCGGTCTGTCCACCATGCTCGCCGCCTGCGGCGGGGATGGCATCGTCCTGCCCAACGAATCGCGGCCCGCGAAGATCGCCATCGTGGACGGCGATGAGCAGTCGGCACCCGCTGGCGCGACGCTCGCCAAGCCGATCGTGGTCAAGGTGACCGATGGGCTCGATCGCCCGGTCGCGGGGCAGGCGGTCGTCTTTGCGATCGATGCGGGCGGCGGCCAGGTGTCGCCGGCCAGCGTCCAGACCGGAGATGACGGTACGGCGTCCGCGACCTGGACGCTTGGCACCACGGCCGGCCAGCAGCGGGTCAAAGCCCAGGTGAGCGGCGACGACCTGCTCGTGAACTTCAGTGCCTCCGCGGTCTCGGGTGTCGGTGCGCTGCTCGAGCTGGTGAGCGGCAACAACCAGGTCGCGGCCGTCGGCTCGGCCCTCGCCGACTCGCTCGTGGTCCGGGTGACGGACGATCTGGGCAATCCGGTCGCGGGGGTCGAGGTACAGTGGGCGGTGGTCGGCGGCGGGTCCATCAGCCCGGCCAGCGTATCGAGCGGCGCCGACGGCACGGCCGCGGCGGAGCGCGTGCTCGGCAATGCCTCGGGGCCGCAAACGGCGCAGGCCTCTTCGGTCGGGCTCGCCTCGGTCACCTTCACGCAGACGGCCGAGCCGGCGAATCCGACCTCGCTCGTCCTGGTGTCGGGCAACACGCAGACCGGCGCCGTGGGCGCACAGCTCGCCGACTCCCTGGTCGTCCGCCTGGTGGACGACAACGGCAACGGCGTCGGCGGCAAGGCGATCAGCTGGGTGGTCGGCACGGGCGGCGGCTCGCCGAGCCCGGCCACCACCACCACCAATCCCAACGGGCTTCGCCTGGACGCGATGGACCCTGGGGCCGAACGCCGGTTCCAACCTGATCAATGCGGTGTTCTCGGGCGTGCCGTCGGTGCCGTTCACCGCGACGGCCGAGGCGGGGGCGGCCACGAAGCTGGCCTTCACGCAGGCGCCGGTGACCACCAGCGCGGGCAGCCAGATGCCCACCGTGCGTGTGGCCATCCAGGATGCGAGCGGCAACACCGTCACCTCGGCCACCGGCCAGGTCACCCTCGCCATCGGGGCGAACCCGGGGGCCGGCACGCTTTCGGGCACCACGACGGTGAGCGCCGTCAACGGTGTGGCCGTCTTCTCGACTCTCTCGATTGACAAGGCCGGGAGCGGGTACACCCTGACCGCGGTCTCCACCGGCTTGACCGACGCCACCAGCCCTGCCTTCGACATCCTGGCCGGTTCGGCCAACCACCTCGTGTTCCTCACGGAGCCGACGGACCGCGTGGTCGGCGAGAAGTTCTCGCCGTCCCTCCAGGTGCAGGTGCAGGACGCGGGTGGCAATCCGGTGCTGACGGCCTTCAGTCCGATCACGCTGACGTCATCCGTCACCGGCACCCTCTCCGGCACGGCGACGGTAACACCATTCTTCGGTACGGCCACGTTCTCGAATCTTGCCATCAACAAGGCAGGGAACTACACCCTCACCGCCCTGTCGTCGGGAATAAGCAGCCAGACGAGCGTGGCGTTCGACGTGGCCAAGGCGAGCACGACGACCACGATCACCTCGAAGTCGCCGTCGGGCAGCTCGGTGGTCGGGCAGTCGGTGGTGTTCAACTACGACGTCAACATCGTGGCGCCGGGGGCGGGTACGCTGACCGGCACCGTCACGGTCACGGACGGGACGGAAAGCTGCGTCGGGGCGATCAACTCGGGCTCCGGCATCGGCAGTTGCTCCATCCCGTTCTCCTCGCCCGGCACCCGGAACGTCACCGCGACGTACTCCGGTGACGTCAACTTCGAGTCGTCGATCTCCGGATCCACGTCGCACACGGTGAACAAGGCGAACACCTCGCTCATCGTGTCGAGCGATCAGCCCGAGCCGTCCGTCATCGGCGAGACCGTCACGGTGCAGTGGACCCTGGCGGCCACCGGAGCCGGCGGCGGCACGCCGACCGGGACCGTAACCGTGACCGCGAGCGGCTCGGCCGGCTGCACGGCGCCCGCGACCTTCGGCACCGGTAGCTGCGACCTGGTATTCACCGCCAACGGCACGCCGACCATCGCGGCGAGCTACCCGGGCGACGCCAACTTCAACGCCTCGAACGACAACGAGCGGCACACGGTGCAGGGCGAGACCAGCACGACGGTGTCCTCCTCCGGCAGCCCCTCCACGTCCGGCGACAACGTCACCTTCACGGCGCATGTCACGGCGACCTCGGGCACCGGAAATCCCAGCGGCCAGGTGCGCTTCTTCGATGGGGCCACCCAAATCGGGCAGGACAACGTGGGCGGATCGGGAAACGCCTCGATCCAAGTGGACAACCTGACTGTGGGCAGTCACTCCATCACCGCCACCTATCAGGGCTCGACGACCTTCAAGACGAGCACCTCGGCGGCCATCACGCAGGTGGTCGAGGGGGGCAACAGCGCGCCGACGGCCGTGGCCGACGGCTACAATGTCGGAGAGGATGGCTCGCTCACGCCGGCCGCCGGCACCGGCGTGCTGGCGAACGACGACGATCCGGACAACGACGCGCTGACGGCGGTCCTCGGGACTGGCCCGTCCCACGCGCAGACGTTCGATCTGAATGGCGACGGCTCGTTCACCTACGTGCCGGAGCCCGACTTCAACGGCGAGGACAGCTTCACCTACCACGCCACCGACGGGACGCTCAGCTCGGGCACCGTCACGGTGACGATCACGGTCGACGCGGTCAACGACGCGCCCAGCTTCGTCTCCGGCGGAGACGTCTCGGTGAACGCTGGCAGCGGTGCGTACAGCCAGGCGTGGGCGACCGGGCAGCGCCGGCCCCGCAAATGAAAGCGCCCAGGCGCTGACCTACTCCGCAAGTGTAGGTCTCCTGGACCTCGCTGCACTTCATCTCGCCGCCCAGCATCTCCCCTGACGGCACCCTGAGCTTCACCCCGAGCATCTTGCCGGCGTCCTGCGACCGTGACCGTCCATGTCGAGGACAACGGCGGGACGTCGAACGGTGGCGTCGACGCCAGCGAGGAGCAGACGTTCACCATCACGATCAACTGAGCCTCGGCTGGTGACCCACTTCACGGACGGCGCGCTGGCGCCGTCCGTATTTTCTTGGCCGATCCTCGCACCTCGCGTTCGCACTTCCATCGCCGAGCCCTGTGTTCACAGTCAGGCACGCTCTCCGCCTTGTTCAGGTCGCGTTCCTGCTCGTGGGCTGCGGCGGCGCCGACCTTGTGCTGCCTGGCGACGGCGAGCCCGCGGCCATCGAAATCGTCCAGGGTGACGAGCAGAGCGGGCGTGTCGGCCTGGTGCTGGCTCAGCCGGTGGTCGCCCGGGTGACCGACTCCCAGGGCCGGCCCGTCAGCGGCGTGCGCGTCGCCTTCGCATTCACCGGCGACCCGAGCGGCGCCACGGTCGCGCCCGACACCGCCGAGACCGATGGCGAAGGTCAGGTCGCGTTTCGGATCGTGCTCGGCACCCACGTTGGAGGGGCAGCGGCCGAGGTGCGGGTGGCGATCGCCGACGGCGAGCGAGTGCTGTTCGCGCCACTCCGGTTCGACGCCGTATCGTCTGACGCCAACCAGTTGGTCGGCGGTCGCCGGCGACAACCAGTCGGCGCCGGCCGGCGGTGCGCTTCCCAGCCCGCTGGTGGTCCAGGTGACCGATGCCTTCGGCAATCCGATCTCCGGCGTGGAGATCGCCTGGGCTGCGGACGCCGGTAGCGTCACACCGTCGGCCACGGTAACCGGGGCTGATGGTCTCGTCTCCGCTGAACGGACCCTGGGTGCCGCCGCGGGGGTGCAGCACGCCACCGCCAGCGCGGCCGATCTGGCCGGCTCGCCCGTGACGTTCACACACAACGCGACGTCCGGATCCGCCACGGTGCTGGAGCGCGTCTCCGGCGACGGGCAGTCGGCCCTGGCCGGTACGTCCGTGCGCGAGCCCCTGGTGGTGCGGGCGAAGGACGGGTCCGGCAATCCGGTCGCTGATCTCGCCGTCACCTGGGTGATCGGCAATGGAGGCGGGAGCCTGGCGCCAGAGACCGGCCGGACGGATGCGCAGGGCCGGGCCTCGACCCGCTGGACCCTCGGCGCCACGCCCGGGGCCAACACCGCCACGGCAGTCGTATCCGGCGTCGGCACGGTCGGCTTCACCGCCACCGGGAATCCGGGGGTACCGCCCACGCTCTCGCTGGTGACCGAGCCGCCCGAGACGGCAAAGCGCGGCGTCCCGTTCGGCCGTCGGCCGACGATCCAGCTCCGCGATCCTGGCGGCGGCGCGCGTCGGGTGGCCGGCGTGGCTGTCAACGTGTCGCTGGCTGGCGGGGGCACTCTGCGAGGCACCACCACCAGGTCCACCGGCAGCGACGGCCGTGTCGAGTTCGACGACCTCGCGATCGAAGGGCCTCCCGGCGCATACGTCCTCGCCTTCACGGCGACGGGGTACACCGGAGTGAGCTCGGGCTCGATCCAGCTCTCCAGGGCCGGAACAACCGTCGTCATCCTCGCCGACGATCCGGACCCGTCGGCGCCGGGGGTGCCGGTCCGCGTGCGCTTCGAGGTCCGCTCGCCCGGCGGGACGCCGACCGGCACGGTGCGCGTGAGCGCCGATGACGGCACCACCTGCGAGGCGAGTGTGGCCGACGGCGCGTGCACTCTGGCGCCGACGGGCGTGGGAACCCGGACACTGACGGCGGCGTATTCGGGAGCCACGGAGTTCGAGCCCAGCAGCGCCAGCACGGGTCACGTGGTGAACGCGCCACCGCAGACGGCGACGACCACGTCGATCACCGCCGATGATCCCGACCCGTCCGCGGTCGGCCAAGCGGTGACCGTTCGCTTCGACGTCACCGCGGCGACCGGCGTTCCGGCTGGCACGGTGACGGTGACGGCCAGCGGCGGGGGCTCGTGCACCGCGACTGTGGCCCAGGGAGCCTGCGATCTGACCCCGCTGACCGAGGGGAGTCAGACCCTGACTGCGGTCTACGCCGGGTCGGAAGGCTTCGCCGGCAGCTTGGATACCGAGCCTCACGCCGTCGCTGTCCCGTCGCTGTCGCTTCGGAGGCAGCCGTCCTCGACTGCGCACTCCGGCGATCCCTTTGGGCACCAGCCCGAGGTGCAGTTGCTGAAGGCGGACGGGAAACCGCTCGAGCACTCGGGCGTCACCGTGACCGCTTCGCTCCTCACGGGTTCGGGCTCGCTCACGGGGCCGGTCGCGATAGCGACGGACGACAAGGGTCGGGCGAAGTTCCACGACCTCGCCATCGACGGTCCCAAGGGCGACTACACCATCCGGTTCAGCGCCGACGGCTTCACCCCAGTGACCTCGGTTTCGATCGAGCTACGGTAGGCCTCGAGCCCCGACGTTGATTCAGCCGGAGAATCCGAGCTAAGCAGTTCAGAAATATGGCGTTGCGGCACACCTCCATGCCGATTTCGCGGTCCGTCCGCTGGTCCGCCGGCCCGGGCGCCGGGTCACGTGTGATCCCGGTCCTTTCGCACTCGGCGACCCTGCGCTAACCTCTAGATCCCGGTCAGACTCATCGTCCATACTTCCAGCTCCGGTGCTCTCATGCACCTGTTCCGCCGTTCGGTGGTCGTATCCATCGCGCTGTTGGTCCTCGGGGCCTGTGGCGGGGGCGACCTCGTGCTGCCCAACGAGGGCCAGCCGGCTCAGGTCGAGGGCATCTCGGGCAACTCGCAGACGGGGACGATCCTGGAGCCGCTGGCGGATTCGCTGGTGGTGAAGGTCACGGACCGGTTCGGTAACCCAGTGCCCGGTATCGAGATATCGTGGTCGGCCGGGGACGGGGGCGAGGTGCGGCCGACCACGTCAGTCACCGGGGTCAACGGCATGGCCGCCACGCAACGCATCCTTGGAGCCGAGCCCGGCAGCTACGCGACGACCGCGGTGGCCGCGGCGCTGCCGGAAGACGCGGTGACGTTCACGACAACCGCGGTGGCTGCCAAGCTGGCGCTGACGACCGAGCCGCCCAGCACGGCCTCGTCCGGGGTGCTCCTCGATCCACAGCCCGTGCTCCAGCTCCAGGATCCCAGCGGCACACCGCTCGCCCGGGAAGGCGTCACGGTGAGCGTTCAGATCGCCTCGGGACCCGGAAGCCTTACCGGCACCACCACTCAAGCCACTGACGCCAGCGGCAACGTGGCGTTCACCGACCTGGCGATCGCCGGGGCCCCCGGCGCCCGGACGCTCATTTTCGCCGCGTCTGGCTATGCCTCGGCCACGAGCACGCCCATCTCGATCGGCGTCGGAGCGCCGGCGGCGGTGGCCGCGGCCGCGGGAACGGGTCAGACTGTGCCGGCCGGCACCGCGGTGCCGGTGCGGCCGGCGGTCATCGTGCGCGATGCCGGCGGCACGCCCGTGGCCAGCGTCGCGGTGACGTTCGCCGTGACGGGCGGCGGCGGCAGTGTCACCGCGGCGACCGCGGCGACCGGCACGGACGGCATCGCCACGGTGGGCAGCTGGACCCTCGGGAGCAGCGCCGGCCCGAACACCCTGCAGGCAACGGTGGACGCGGCTGGTGTCTCCGGCAATCCGGTGACGTTCAGCGCCACGGCCACGGCCGGACCTGCGAGCGCGGACAAGAGCTCGGTCTCCGCGGCGCCCGGCACCATCGCGGCGTCAGCGGGCGGCACGACGGCAACCATCACGGTCGTCGTCCGGGACAGCCGCAACAATCCGCTCGCCGGCCAGTCGGTCTCTCTGGCGGCAACCGGCGGCGGCGTGACGCTGACGCAGCCAGGGGCGACCAATGCCGCCGGGCAGACCACAGGGACGCTGAGCGCGACGGCCACGGGGCCTCACGTGGTCACGGCGACGACCGGCGGCGTCACGCTCGGGTCCGCGACCGTCACGGTCACCCCTGGCCCGCCGTCCGGGGCGCGGACGTCGGTGACGGTCCCGAACGGCGCCGTGAGCACCGCGACCGAGATCTCGATTGCGCTCCAGGACGAGTTCGGCAACGCACTGTCCGACGCGAAGGGGCAGATCGCCGTGAGCGTGTCGGGCGCCAACAGCATCGGCAACGTGGGGGTCGACGATCTCGGCGGTGGCAGCTATCGCGCAGCGTACACCCCCGCGAAGGCCGGCACCGATCTGGTGAGCGTGACCGTTGGGGGACAGGTCGTGGCCGGTTCGCCGTTCACGAGCATAGTGGCCGCGGGCCCCGCGGATGCGAACCACACGACCGCGAACGTGCCCAGGGAGGTCGGGCTGTTCAATCCGAACGAGAATCCCGTCCACATTACCGTCAGCACCGCCGATGCGTCCGGCAATCCGGTAGGGCACGGCGGGAGCCAGGTGACGATCACCGTGCGGCGCGGCCAAGACGTCGTCGCGGTACCGGCGGTCACCGATGCGGGTGACGGCACCTACACCGCCACGTGGACGCCCCAGTCGACGGACAACGACTACCGCGTGTCCATCACTTTGAACGGGACCGAGATCAAGGACAGCCCGTTCCGGGTCAGGGTCACGCTTTTCTGAGCGGGCGCCCCTCGGTTGACCCTCTTTCGCCCGGCGGCTATCTTGCCGCCGCACGCCCTGGTGGTGAAACTGGTAGACACGCTATCTTGAGGGGGTAGTGCCGCAAGGCGTCGCGGTTCGAATCCGCGCCAGGGCATTTGAAAACGGGGGCGCACCGGCGTGCGCCCCCGCGATGTATCAGCCACAGCCGGTCAGCCGTATCCGCCACAGTAGCTCAGGGGTAGAGCACTCGATTCGTAATCGAGCGGTCGTCGGTTCAAATCCGACCTGTGGCTCTCTGCACCCTTCGCATGGCGGGCTCCCCGCCCGTCTTCCCTCGTCCTCAGCGTTCGCCGGTGAGCGATCTCCCCCCTCCAGGTGACGGTCCCGCGGCCTTCGTCACCGGGCCCGCGCGCGAGAGCGCGGTCGGTCCGGTTGCGGCCGGCAACCACGGCGCGCACATCGTCGTCGCGGACGCGAACATCGAGACGCGGGACTACGTCGTCCGGCTGTTCGGCGAGGGCTGGCGCATCGAGGCCGTCAGCGACGGCCCGCAGGCGCTCGCCGCGGTCCGTCGCGCGATGCCGGACCTGGTGCTCGCGGACGTCATGCTGTGCGGAAGCGACGGGATTTCATTGCTCGCGGCGTTGCGCGCGGAGGCGGGCACCCGCTCGGTGCCGGTGATCCTGTTGAGCGCCCGCGCGGGCGAGGAAGACCGCCTGCAGGCCCTCGAGGCCGGCGCCGACGATTACCTGGCCAAGCCGTTCGCGGCACGCGAGCTGATCGCTCGGGTCGAAGGGATCCTCACGCTGAACCGGGTGCGCCGCGAGGCGCAGGCGGCGCTGCGGGCCAGCGAGGAGCGCTACCGCGCGTTCATCGAGCTCACCTCCGATGCCGTCTGGCGGATCGAGATGGAGGAGCCGGTGGCCATCTCGCTGCCGGTCGACGAGCAGATCGAGCTGTTCTACCGGCAGACCTACCTGGCCGAGTGCAATGACGCCATGGCGCACATGTATGGCTACGGCGCCGCCGCCGAGCTGGTCGGCGCGCGCCTTGGCGACCTGCTGCCGCAGAGCGATCCCGCCAACCTCGAGTATCTCCGCGCCTTCGTCGCCGGCGGCTACCGTCTCACCGAAGCCGAGACCAACGAGGTCGGTCGCGATGGCCGTCCCCGCTATTTCGTCAATAACCTGTTCGGGATCGTGCAGGACGGGCGGCTGGTGCGCGCCTGGGGGTCGCAGCGTGACGTCACCGAGCGGCGCCTCACGCTCGAGCGCCTCCAGCAGGCACAGCGGATGGAATCGGTCGGCAAGCTAGCCGGCGGGATCGCGCACGAGGTGAACAACATGATGTCGGTCGTCCTGGGCTGCTCGGAGTTCGTGCTGACGCGTGGCGATCTGCCGTCCGACGTGCGGACGGATGTCGAGCTCATGCGCGAGGCGGCGGAGCGCTCGGCGGCGATCACGGCCCAGCTCCTGGCCTTCAGCCGACGGCAGGTACTCCAGCCCGTACCCCTGGATCTCAACACGGTCATCCGTGACCTCGAGCCCGTCCTGCGCCGCACGCTCGGTGACGCCATCGTGCTGGATCTGCGCCTCGCGCCGCTGGGCGCCATGCTCGCCGATCGCGGACGCCTCCAGCAGGTGCTGCTCAACCTCATCCTCAACGCGCGCGACGCCATGCCACGCGGTGGACGGGTCGTGGTCGAAACGTCGTCCGTCGAGCTCGGCGAGGGCGAGGCCCCGCTGTACCACGAGGTGGGGCACCGTGCCGGGCCGTTCGCGTTGCTCGCCGTCAGCGACAACGGGCACGGCATGGACCGTGAAACGGCAAGCCATGTGTTCGAGCCGTTCTTCACGACCAAGGAGGTCGGCAAGGGGACGGGCCTCGGGCTATCCACGGTGTACGGAATCGTGAAGCAGTCGGATGGATATGTCTGGGTCGAGTCCGAGCCGGGCCGGGGCACGACCTTCCGCATCTATCTGCCGTTCACCCAGCAGGCGCTCCCGTCGCGGGACATCCCCGCCGAGCGGCGCGCGGCCAGAGGGACCGAGACGGTGCTGGTGGCGGAGGATGAGTCGATGGTCCGCGCGATGGCGGTCCGGGCGCTCGAGCAGGCCGGCTACACCGTGCTGGCTGTGGAGAGCGGCGAGGCCGCGTTGCGGCTGTTCGAGGAGCAGAGCGAACAGGTCCGCCTGGTGCTCACCGACGTGGCGATGGC
Source organism: uncultured Gemmatimonadales bacterium (assembly GCA_963728705.1). GTDB lineage: Bacteria > Gemmatimonadota > Gemmatimonadetes > Gemmatimonadales > GWC2-71-9 > CAVVWJ01. Next base: position 123,443 of record CAVSLY010000021.1, on the reverse strand, counting down.
GGGGGTCGATGGGCTCGAGCTTGGCCGCCGGCTCGCCGAAATCAGGCCCGGCCTTCCCGTGCTGTACATGAGCGGCCATCCGGTGGATGAGATTACCCGCCGCGGCCTGCACCGTGGCCACGAGTTCATCGCGAAACCGTTTGCCCCCGTGGTGCTGGCCGAAGCTGTGCGCGCGCTGCTCGATGCGGCGGATCGCGTCGCATCGCCGGCGCCCTAGGGGTCGCGAGGGTGGCCAGTCAGGCGGCTGCCCAGCGCCGGCATCGACACTGGCCGCACGAGAGCGATTCTGCGACGTCGTCCGGTAGGGCGTTCGTCGCCAGCGTGAGCGAAAAGCCAAAGCCGCAGTCCAGGCAGTGCAAGGTGATCGTCATCGGCCGCTCCTGTTGGCGCCGACCAAGAGTATCCCCAAGGCCACTCCAGCCGCTGTGCGCCGCGCCACGCCGCCTGGTGTGCCACACCTCACGTTCGGCAATGCGAAAGGGGGCATGCCCTTGGGCATGCCCCCTTCGATTGCACCAGGATGCTCCCGCGGGTCGTCCCTATCGGACTCGCCCCGTCGTCAGCACTGCCCGCAGGGGGTGTCGGACGAAGCCCGGCTGCATCGCGAAGTAGCGCGCCATGGTGCGGGTGCCGGGCACGAGCAGCTCATAGTGGTCGAGGGTGGCCAGCTCGCCGCCCGGATCGCGCGCGGTCGCGGTGCCAAGCAGGAAGTGGATGGCGAACGCCGCCGCTTCGGCCTGATGCTCGGCGACGTTGCCGAAGCCGTAGCGCTTGGGATCGCGGATTCCTGGAATGTCCCGCCACAGGGCCGCGAGCTGGGCAGCCGAGCGCGCCTGCCAGCGATGGGCCAGCTCGTGCGCCAGCGTGTGCCGGAGCTGGGCGTCGCTGGTCATGCGCCCGGGATCGAGCGCGAGCGAGTCGCGCGAGGCGATGTACTCGCCCAGGCGGCCGGCCGCGCGCCCGCGCTCGCCCACGACGCCCGCCGCCCGGACCGGCCGGCCGAAGATCGCGTAGAGCGAATCGGCGTAGGGACTGAGCGTGAGCGTGGCCAACAGGCGGCGCACCGCCGCTTGATCCGCCCCGTTCACCAGCGCGCGGCTCGCGGTCCACTCGCGCGAGCCCAGGCTGTCGAGCCAGGAGGGGTGGGCGGCCACGTCCATCAGCGCGCCGGGGGCGTCGGTCTCGAACACACCGCCATCGACCCGGAAGAGATACGAATCGCGGCCGAGTACCTGGTCGACGTACGCCAGCGAGACCGCCGCGGCGCGCCAGCGGCCTCCCGGCGCCTCCCGCACGGGCCCGACGACAGGCAGCGTGGTCGTGAACCGTCCATCGGCGGAACGAAAGACGAGCCCGGTGTCGGTCACCGCGAGCGCGCCCTGCATCGGCGGCAATCCGCGCGCCGAGAAATACCCCACGACGAGCGCCCCGGTCATCGTCCTGCCGCGCCGCGTCCCGCGCTTCACGTCCACCAGTCGCGCGCGCAGCGTGTCGTCCGGGGCCGTGATGGCCGGGCGTCCGGGGGCCAGCCTCGAGGCGTATCCCACGGCCGACACGCCGACTCCGGCGGAGGCCGCGACATGCGTCGCCGCACCCGCGGCGAGCAGGAGCGCGGCGCAGCCCGACGAGCCGCAGTGCCGCCCGCAGGCTCACCGGTGCGCCAGGCTCCCGCCGTCGGCGGCGAAGGACGTATCGATGGCGAACGGGGTGTCGGCAGCGGGTGGGGCATCGGCGGCGCTCGCCGGCTCGACCAGCGTGCTATGCGCCAGCAGCAAGGTCAGGGCGATGATCAGGAAGAGCATGGAGCCCAGCACCGCGGCGGCAGCGCCCTCGGACAACGGCGCGGCCGGTGTGGCGGTGGCAGCCGGAGCGGTAGAGAGGGGCACGGTGGCGCTGCTGTCGAAGGACACGGGCGTCTCGTCGGTGTGGACGGTGAAGGGTGGAGGTCAGCCGGGGATACGGATGCGCATGCCGGCACGGAGTGCGTGATCGCTGTGGATCGCGTTCACGCGGCGGAGCGAGCGGACCGTCACCCGATACTTCCGGGCAATCCCGGTCAGCGTTTCACCGCGGCGCACGCGGTGCAGGGTGCCGAGGCTGCGGAGCGGCGACGACCGCCGACGGTCCCGGTCGCCTTCATCGCGAGCGCAGACGGGATCACGACCGTGGGAATGACGAGGCGCGTGCCCTTCGCCGGTTGCGTTCCCTTGAGCTTCGGGTTGGCGACCTGGATCTCGCGCATCGGGAGGTGGTACCGCGTGGCGATCGTGCTCAGCTTCTCGCGCCGCCCGACCACGTGCGTCATGTAGTGCACCCGCGCCTTGGGGCTCAGCTTGGCGTAGCCCTCGGCCACCGCGGGACCGGTGCCGGCCGGGAGACGGATCACCATGGCTGAGCGGGGCGGTGTCACGAGCCGGAGATACTGCGGGTTGAGGTCGCGGAGGTCCGCCACGCTCGTGCCGGCCAGACGAGCTACCACGTCGAGGCCGGTCGCGTCGTCCACCATCAGCGAGTCGTAGGCGAAGGACGCCGGCGCGGGCACGGCGAAGCCGTAGTGCCCGGGCGCCTTCGCGATCAGCGCGGCCGCGATGAGCTTCGGCACGTAGTCGCGGGTCTCGGCGGCCAGGAGATCGTTCGAGGCCAGACGGAAGAACGCGGCGTCGCTGGTGATGCCGCGCGCGTCCGGCGCGGCGTCTATCTCCTCGCTCTCGGCGTCTTCCGCTTCGGCCAGCGTCGTTGGGGTGGCGGACTCGTCGAGGGAATCCGACGCCTCGTCGGCCAGGTCGGCATCGACCGAGTCGGCCAGCGTCGAGTCGGCGGCCTCCGCGACGGGATCGGCCGGCGTGTCCCACTCGAGCTTGCCCAAGCTGCGCGACACCTTGCCCGCGCCGGCGTTGTACGCGGCGGCGGCTAGGTAGAGCGATCCGAAGCGCTCGCGCAGATCCCGCAGGTGGCGGGCGGCGGCGTCGGTGGCTTTCACGGGATCTCGGCGCTCGTCGATCCAGGAGTCGACCCGGAGGCCGTAGCCCTTGCCGGTGCCGCGCATGAACTGCCACATCCCCACGGCGTAGGCTCGGCTCACGGCCTCGCTCGAGTACCCGCTCTCGATCAGCGCGAGGTAGCCCAGGTCGCCGGGGAGGCCCTCGGCGCGGAAGCGGGCGCGGATCATCGGCTCGAAGCGCGCGCCCCGGCGGAGGAAGGTCTCCATCCCACCGCGTGCCGGACCCTGGAAGTAGGCGAGGTAGTAGCGGACCCGCGGATGGTTGGCGTAGGTGCGGACGTCGATGTCCCAGCGGACGCCGCTCGCGTCGAACGCCGGGACTACCGATTCATCGGGCGCGGTGGCAGCCAGGTCGTTGAGGACGACGGCATCCTCCGCCGCGCTCTCCTGAACCAGCGCGTCGAGATCGACGACTGGTATCAGCGAATCGTGAATCGCGGCGGACACCGGCACCGCGGGGGGCGCGGGCGGAAGCTGGCCCGCGCAGGCGGCCAGTCCGATCAGCGGGCAAAGCAGAAGCAGTCGCGTCATGGCTGGCGTGATCGTCATGGGGGAAAGCGTTGAGGCGCCGGGGGATACGCGTGCGAAGTATGCACGAATCGGGCCGTATGCAACGGCCAATTAATGCCTTGCGGGACTTGATGTTAGGGGGTCTTCAGAGGTCAGGCTCGAGCCGCAGGAGCGCAAAAATCTCGGGCTGATCGCAAAACGCGTCGCCGGTCGGTCGCCGGAGCTTTGGCTGGCGCATTGACGCCGAGCGTCATACTGAATTCAATCGCCCGCCCGAAAATGGCATGGGCGCATGAGTCAAAGCCGAATTCCAGGGCCGATTATCTTCCGGCGCCAATGGACGCCGACCCGACCCGCCACGACCCCTACGCCTCGCTGCGGATCTCCAATTTCCGCCGATTCATCCTCAGCCTGTTGACGATGAACGTGGCGACCCAGCTTCAGGCGGTCGTCGTCTCGTGGCAGGTCTACGCGCTGACGCACGACCCCCTGTCACTGGGGCTCATCGGCCTCGCGGAGGCGCTGCCATTCATCGGCTTCGCGCTGCCCGCGGGGCACCTGGCCGATCGCGCCCGGCGGCTCCGCATTAGCCGGGTTGCCCTCGCCGCCCTCCTCGGGTGCTCGGCCGCCCTGCTCTGGTTCACGGTCCAGCCAGGCCTGCTGCACCCCGGGCGCGTCTGGCCGATCTACACCGTCATCTTCCTCAGCGGCATCGCCCGGAGCTTTCTCCAACCGGCCCGCACCGCTTTGAGCGCGGAGCTCGTGCCCAGGGCGCTCTACCCCAATGCCGTGACTTGGCGGAGCTCGACCTGGCAACTCGCGGCCGTGCTGGGTCCCGCGCTCGGGGGCTTGATCTACGGCTTCGGCACCGCCACCGCGGCGTATATCGTCGACGTGACACTGATGCTGGCCGCACTGCTCGCGATCGCGCGCATCGATCACTTCCCGAAGGCCCGCGTGGCTTCCGAGGAGTCATTTCTGGAGAGCCTAGGAAGCGGGATCCGGTTCGTCCGCGGACAGCCCGTGGTGCTCGGCGCGCTGGCGCTCGATCTGTTCTCGGTGCTCTTCGGCGGTGCTACGGCGCTCCTGCCGGTGTTCGCGGACCAGATTCTCCACGTCGGGCCGCAAGGCCTCGGTATGTTGCGAGCCGCGCCCGCGGCCGGTGCCGTCGTGATGTCACTCGTGCTGGCCCATCGCCCGCCCCTCCGGCGGGCCGGTCGGACGCTCCTGGTCAACGTCGCCCTCTTCGGGGTGGCGATGATCGCGTTCGGCCTGTCACGCAGCTTTCCACTCTCGCTCATCGTCCTCGCGGTGAGCGGGATGGTCGACACCGTGAGCGTGGTCGTCCGCAGTACGCTCCTGCAGGTCCTCACCCCGGAGCATCTCCTCGGCCGAGTGTCCTCTGTCAACGCCATTTTCATCGGCAGCTCCAACGAAATTGGCGCGTTCGAATCGGGGGTCGCTGCCCGCCTGCTCGGCACGGTCTCGTCTGTCGTCCTCGGCGGGCTCGCCACGCTCGCGGTCGTCGCGGTGACGGCCGTGCGGGTGCCGGAGCTGCGACGGCTGAGGGAGATTCGGTAGGGGGCGGGACGAGGGACGGAAGGACGGAAGGACGGAAAGGCGGAATGAGGGAATGAGGGAACGAGGGAAAGAAGGGACAGGGTGCAGCGACACGGGGGATCGGCAGCGCCACAGGACAACGCAGTGGCGCCACCAATCCCCCGCCTCGCGAGACCGGGCCGAAGTCCCGGAAACGTCAGGCCGCCGACTGACCTCGACTTGCCCGGCGAGTTTCCACCTGGCGCTTGAGCCAGTCGATCTGGTCCTTGATCGTCTGCCGGGTGGCCCTGGTGGCGAGCCACTCGAGCGCGCGTCGGCGCTCGTCCTCGGTGAAGACCGGCGACTCGGCCAACCGCTGGTAGAACGCTACCTGCTTCTCCGTAGGTGCATAGGCGCCTGCGCGCGCCACCACCTCCGCGAGCGGCTCCTGAGCCGGTGAGGCAGGGGTCGGGGATGGCGCGGCAATTGGTGCCGCGGGTTGGGTGAGGGCGGCTTTCGAGACGCCACGGAGCGCCCCGGCCTGTGCCTCGACGACGCGCGCCTGGCCACCCTGCCGCGCGGTCGCGATGATCTGCGCGCGCACGCTGCCGGGAATGAGACGGAACCGCGCGTTGCGCGCCGCCTTCATGGCGCCGGCCTCGTACCAGTGCGGGTTGAGCTGGCGCTCGCGTTGGCCGCTGATCTCCTCGCCCGCCAGGATCCGGCGGACGAAGTCGCGGATGGCCGGCTCGGCGAAATTCTCCGCCATCCAGCCGAGGTAATCCCGCCCCTCATCGGACGCGAGCAACTCGCGATACGTGCGGCCCTTGTACTTCTTGCTCGGTACCCGGGCATCGAGGTCGAGTCGCGCCGGCTCGTAGTAGAGAGCTTGGCGCTTGACGCCGATGACCTGGTCCAGGCGGACCTCCTGCCCGGCGGGCGAGACGGCGAAACGCGCAGCCTTCACCTTGAAGAGCGCCTCCCGGTCCTCACCATCACCGACAACCTCGTACTGCAGGTCCTCCTCGCGAATGACCTGGCCCTGCGCCACCAGCGCCAGGCAGCATTCGTCCACTCCGGTCTTAGAGAGGCCCACCACCTCCTGGCCACCCTCCTTCACCACGTAGACGAGGTCAGTGCCGGCGACCCCTTCGAGTTCCTTTCGGAGCGCCTCTTCGTCCAACCGGTCCATCAACTGAAACGGATCCCAAGGTTGCGGCGCGGGGACCACCACTTCGTCGGGGTGCTGCGTCGTTTCGGACATCCTTCCACTCTCCTGTGCATGGGACCGCCGACGGGCGGCCCCTCCGGGTCTGGGTGATCCCGCAGGGCGGGATCGTTCGCTTCGCTGAATCGAGGATGGTAGCGCGGCTTCCCTGAGGCGGTGGTGCCTGGCAAGCGACAGCGGGACTTTTCCATGGACTCAACGTAACATCTAATATAGCAATAACTTAGGCTGTGTCAACAGGGCCTATGTTCCCACCGGACAATGGCTTACGCCGGGGTGTCTTCGGGATTCGTTCAGGGGGTAAAATGAACGGGGCCGGAAGGTGTTCCGGCCCCGCTCAGGATGCCCCACAACTGAGGGTGCTAGTCATCACCCTGCTCCTTCTTGTACAGCCAGTATTCTGGGCCGGCCAAGCTTTCCGGCCATTCCCCAAGGTGGAGCTCTCCACGCCACGCCTCGGTGTCGGCGGGCTCCCATGACTCGTCCGGCGAATCCCACGGGAGGTCCTCACCGCTGCCCTCCCAGGGCCGCCCATCATCGAGGCTCATCTCGGTCTCCTTCGTTCCAGCGTGGGTGGCCTGCGAGCAGGGATACCATTCGCAAATGCCGGGCCCAACCTGGTGGTGCCTGGTCCGGGGGCCTCCTAAGTATCGGAATGATGCGGGGACAGCTGAGGTGGGGCGGGTCACGGGTGGGGCCCAGGCCGAGCGAGGCCGACCAGGAGGCGGTCCAGGAGGCTGCTCCAATCGCAGCAGCTGCCCGTGGAACGCCGTGGCCCAATCGGTCCACCTGCGCCCCTTCCGCCGACGATGGCCGACGGCTAGACTTCCGCCTCGCACAAACGGGACGTAGCGCAGTCCGGTAGCGCACTGCAATGGGGTTGCAGGGGTCGCGGGTTCAAATCCCGCCGTCCCGATTCGTGCGAGGCCGACCTTCGGGTCGGCCTCGTTGTTGATGGCCTCTTCTCCTCTTTCTCGCGGAGCCCGCATGCATCGTCTCGCTCTCCTCCCTTGGCTCGCGCTGGCCGCCGCATGTGGCTCGAGCGGCGACGCGAAAGGCGTCGGCTTCAGCGCCGATCTGGGCGTGGATACCACCACGATGACCAAGGCCCCGTCGGGGCTCTGGTACACCGACGTGGCCGCCGGCCAGGGCGCCGAAGCGGAGCCCGGCCGCACCGTCCGAGTGCACTACACCGGCTGGTTGCCCAACGGGAAGAAGTTCGACAGCAGCCGCGACCGGGGTGAGCCCTTCGCCTTCACGCTCGGGGCGGGGCAGGTGATTACGGGGTGGGATGAAGGGGTCAAGGGCATGAAGGTGGGCGGCCGCCGGAAGCTGGTGCTGCCGCCCTCGATGGCCTACGGCGACGCCGGCGCCCCGCCTGACATTCCGCCCGGCGCCACGCTGGTTTTCGACGTCGAGGTCCTCGGCGTCCAGTAGGCCTCCTCCGCCGCCGTGTGATGCGGATCACCGCCGCTGGCCGGTCCGGGCCTAGACGTTGAGGATGGGCGCTCGCCTCGGGCGTCGCCATCTACAATGTCCATCATTCCAGCGGAGGTCCCGATGGTTACGCGACATCGCGGCGTGCAGGCAGCTACCGCGCTCGGAGCGGTCGGCCTGCTGCTCGGATTGAGCGGGTGTGCCGCCAAGGTCCGGCGGGACGAGTACACGGCGGAGGTCGCGAAGCTTCGCGAAGAGATGCAAGCCGGCGACCGACAGGCGGGGACCCGGATCGACTCGACCAATCAGGCCGTCGCCGATCACGCACGCAGGCTCGATGGGCTCGAGCAGGAACTGCAGGCCTTTCGAAGCGAGTACAACGTGAGCATGGAGAAGATGAAGGGCATGCTCAAGTTCGACATGCCGGTTCACTTCGAGTTCGCCAGCAGCGAGCTGCGTGAGGCCGATCGGCCGGTGCTCGACCGGTTCGCCTCGGTGGTGAGAGAGTACTACCCGGGCGCCCTCGTCACGGTGGAGGGTTTCACCGATCCCGCGGGCAGCGCGGCCTACAACCAGCGGCTCGGCCAGCGACGCGCCGATGCGGTCAAGGAATACCTGGCGACCGCCGGTGGGTTCACCAGCGAGACGCTCAAAGCCGTGAGTTACGGCGAGGTGAAGAAGCGGCAGGTTGTGGCTGGAGCCAAGGGCCCCGGCGACGAGGGCATCGAGAACCGGCGCGTGGCGCTGGTGATCGACCATGCGGCGATCGCGACCGATCAGGTGGCGATGCCGTAACGGCCGAGCGTCAGTCGCTTTCTGAGTCACCCTGAGCGCAGGGAAGGGGGCATGCCTTGAGGCATGTCCCCTTCGCTGCGCTCAGGGTGACGGGCCGGGCAGGGCGAGCATGCCAGCCAAGGTGGGCATCCAGCCGGTTGTCGCCGCGAAGGGAATCGTCCGACGCCTGCAGCAACAACCTCCGTGAGGCACACTCGACCGCCGGCCGCCCCGTCTGGAACCGCACAACCAGCCTCGGCAACTCCGCCGGAGGCGCCGCAGTGCTCACCCGATGGAGGGTGTCCGCGCTGTGCCACACCCCGGTATCCGCAGGCATCGCAGGCGCGGCGGGCGCCGCGGGCGGTGGAATCGTCGGCGGCGCCGGCCGCACCCGCCGCAGGATGATCTCGACTGCCTGCGCACGATCCTCCGACTCCGCGATCGTCTCGGAGGGTGCGGTGACGATCTCCCAGTGGCCGGGCAGCAAGAAGTCATCGAGCGGGATCGTGAGGGCGTACCGCTGTGGCCGCCGCACCCGAACGAAGAATTCGCCACGCGAGTTGGTGAAAGCCATCTCGCCGCTCAGCTCCACGGCCGCGCCCTCGACCGGCTGCCCTTCCTCGTCGCGCACGACCCCACGCACCACGTAGCGGCCAAGGCTCTGACCGAGCTGCTGGGGCTGCACGCCGCCGAACGCGCCCATGTAGAGAAACGTGCTGCCCGAGGCCGAGTAGTCGACCGAGCCATCCGGCCGCACATAGGTGCCCAGGTTCGTCGAGTAGCGGCCGAGCTGCAGTCGCGCGGTGAGATTGAGCGTGCTTCGGAACGGTTTGAATGGCTGGAACGGCTGATGGACGATCTGATAGTCGGCGCCGAACTCGCCGAGCGCGGTGATCAGGTTGGCGCCGAACAGGATGGTCGGCCGGTGGTCGTGCACCGAGATCTGCTGCATCAGCCGCACGCGGGGCGAGACCCGCCACCGCAGGTTCACGATCGGCGTCGTGCTCGACGCGCGACCGGACGGCCGGCTTTGCAGGAGGAACAGCTCCGCGTCCAACCACCGCGTCACTTCGCGCCCGACGGCTAGGTAGGAGCTCAAGTTGCTGATGCCCTCGGAGCGCGAGTCGTACAACCCTCCTGTGATGCGCAAGTCGTGCACGCGACCGCTGGCGAAGGCCGAGTTGCCTGTGGCCCGCACGGGCGCCGTCCCGTCGGCTGAGTCCTGCAGGAAGTGCTGCCGGGCGGCGCCGATCTGGAACGCCGAGCCGATGTCGTAGGTCACCGAGACGTTTTCCCGCTCCGCTTCCGTCTGCGTCGGGCCAGGGACATCGGCCCGGCGGAACCGGTCGGGGTTCCAGGCGTACATGGCCTGGATGCCCAGAGGCCCTCGCCGAAGAGTCGCCGCCCCGGCCGCGTACAAGCTGCCCGCGCCGGTGCCGGCCACGAGGGCCGTTGTCAGATCAGGCGTCGCCTGCCATTGCACGCCGGGCATCACCGTCTGGCGCCGCGCGACGAGCACGTTGCCGGTGAGCCGCACCGTAGGCGAGATCCGGCGCTGCACGAACAGCGCGCCCAGCGGCTTGTCGATGCGGGTAGCCTGGAACGAGGGAGCGGCCAGGCTGCTCGAGCTGGCGCCGGCGAAAGCGAGATACGACCGGTCGGATGAACCGCCGCCGACGCTCACGCCTTGCACGAGGAGGTTGTAGCCGCCGCTGAACAGGTCGGTCGGGAAGCGTATCACCAGCGCATCGTTGCCGAGCCGCACCGTGTCCTTGCCGACAGCGGTCCGGAGAAACGCGCCGATGCGGAGCCCGTCGAGATAGCCGAGGCCCACCCACCCGTCCGTCCCGTTGCGCCAGAAGTTCGCGGTGGCGCCGTAGCCGTTCACGAGCGACGACCCGCCGCCCTGCACCTCGACCACCGTCTGCGCCACCGCGGTCCCGGACGCGCCGAGCGCCGCTGCGAAGATCGCGGCGGCGCAGGCGATGGTCGTGCGCGTCCGGCGGGCGGCCATGGCCTAGGGCGACGGCGGCGCGGCCAGCACCGTGTCCATGCTGAAGCGCGCGAAACGGACCGTCAGCCGCTCGGGCGTGAGGCCCTTCGGCCAATCCACCTCGGTCCAGCGGAGCATGTGGGGGAACAGGGGGAATCCCGCGCCTGGCACACTGGTGGTCTTCCCCGCCGTGACGGACACCTGCTGCACCCGGCCGAGGTTGGGACCAAGGTTCTCGAGCTGGAGGCGAAGCTTCCCGGTTGCCGTATCCATCTCGAACGCGCGCAGGGCCACCTGCTCCTTCTTGAGCGACTCCTTCTGGTTGAGGTACACCACGTGCGGCAGCAGGATCCGGACGTTGAGGCCGCTCTCGGTCTTGGCGCCGGTCATGGCGCTCACGATGTTGAACCATGCGGGGACGCTGTCGGCCGTCGCTTCGTAGAACACGGTGTAGGTCTGGCGCGGCGGGATGCGAAAGCTCATGGCCGACAGCTTCACGCGCACCTTGGCGCTGTCGAGCGGGACTTCCTGCACTTCGCCCTGCTCGGTGACGTTGAATCCGTGCACTTCGAGGACGACGCTCAGCGGGAAGATGGTCGAGTTGATGAGCTGGAAGCTCGAGCGGGCGCGTTCCTGATATTCGGCGATGGGGGGACTGACGGTCTGAGCGGACAGCGCGCGCGGGGCGGCAAGGCAGGCGAAGGCGCCGACTGCGAGGCTAGCGCGGCGGACCGACCGCCGGAGATGAATGTTGTCGATCTGGGACGCGCGCATAGGGCCTCATTGCGTGATCACCAGCAGGTTGAGAGTCCCCGTGTAACTCCCGGCCGGCAGTTCGGGCGCGCCGGTCAGGTCGATCCTCACCTGCAAGTCGTCGCTCCGGCCGCCCAGGGCGTTGGCGTCGGAGATCGTCTGCGTAAAGAGCACCAGCGTACCGCCGGCCGTGCCGGCCATCGCAGGGCCTGCCATGACCGCCGCGCCCGTGAACGGCGCGAAGCTCTTGGGGCCGCCAGTCGGGACTCGTCCGAACACCGACGCCGAAGGGATTGCCGCTTGCGGGCCGACGAGCGCCCGCGCGGGCTGGTCGAAGTACGCCACCAGGGACACTGCCGCAGTGCGGGCCGGATCGACATCCCACGACGTAGCGACGGCAAGGGGGGTGAAATCGTTCGGCCCGGTGACGAGGGCGCCTGGGAGGGAGGCGGAGTTGCCGCCGGGAAGCGAGACGCTCACCGACGCGACCTTGGTGGCCGACAAAGCAATCGCCGCGGTGGCGGACGCGAGCCCGATCTGGGCTCCGAGCGGTGCCGGCCAGAGGGCCAGCGCGGCCAGGGCAGCGCATCGAGTGAACATGCCCGAACTTACGGCCAGAATCGGGCGGTCGCCATCACGGGCTGCCACGTGCCAGGTTCCTCAGGCTATCGGTCGGGTCGGGATGTCACCTCGGTCTGGGGTAAACTATCGGACTACTGGGTCACGGCCTTTAGGTTGAGCGTCCCGCTGTAGAGCCCCGGCGCCAGCGTGGGAAAGCCGGTCAAGTTGATCTGCAGGTTGAGGTTGTCCGTCCGGTTCGCCACCTTATTGACGCCCGTGATGTTCTGGGCGAAGAGCCGGAGGCTCCCGCCCGCCGTGCCCACGCCGCCCACGGCGTTCTGAGTGATCGCCGTGAACGCTACCGGCAGGCCCGTGGTCACCCGGCCCAGCACTCGGCTGGCCGGGATCTGGGTCGCCGGCCCGACCAGCGCCTGGGCCGGCGTCGTGAAGTACGCCATCAGGTTCACCGTGTTGGTCTGCCCCGGATTCACGTCCCACGAGGTCGTAATGACCACCGGGGCGGGGAAATTGTTCACGGCGTTGTCGGTCAGGGCCGCGATGGTCTGCACTGCCCCCGACCCGACGACCACGCTGAGCTGCGACGTCTTCGTCGCCGCGAGTGCGATGATCCGCGCTGGCGACCCGGTGCCGGCCTGCGCCCCTGCCTCCCCCGCACCGAACGCCACTGCGGCGCCCGGTACGAGGAGGCCGAGACAGAGACGAACCCGCTTGCCGGTTCGAGCGCGCATTCAGGCTACTGGACCACGGCCTGGACGTTGAGCGTACCGGTGTAGACACCGGCGGTGGTCGCCGGGAAGCCGGCCAGGTTCAGGCGCAGGTCCAGGTTGTCCGTCCGGGTGCCGAAGTAATTGGCCGCTGCGACCGCCTGGCTGAAGAGCTGCAGGCTTCCGCCCGCCACGCCGACACCGCCGACCGCAGCGCCGGTGAACGGCGTCCAGCCGCCGCCGTTGATGCCGCCTTCGACCTTCGACGACGGAATGACCGCGGCGCCGTTGGCAAGCGCGGACGCGGGGGTTGCGAACCAGCCCATCAGGCGCACCGAGGTGCCCGCGGTCAGGTTCCAGTCCGTCTGAATGCTGACGGCGGAGAAGACGTTCGCGTTCGAGTTGTCGGTGATGCTGGCAAGCGACGCCGTCCCGGTGCTCGGGGCGACGGTCAGGGTCGACAGCTTGGTCGCGTTGAGCGTGACGGTCGCGGTGTTGGACGTGAGGCCGACCTGCGCCTCGGCGGTACTGGCCAGGGCCAGGGCAAGAGCCGCGGCGCCGGCCAAGGCGCGGTTCAGGGGGCGCTGCATCGAGGCACTCCAGAGCAAAGGGTGGATGGGTCAAGACGCCGATCCTACAGGGGGGTCGCTATGCGACTGAGTGGGGCGGGTTTACAAGACCTGTGCCAGCCGTGGCATTTTTTGCCACAGCGTGAGGATTATTGACGGCCAGGTCTGATACAGCGAGCAGGAGACGGCGAGGTAAAGCTCATGTGGGCAGGGTATTGTCGCGGCGGAAAGAAGTTCCGGCAGCACGGCGGTTTTGGCTGTCTATTTCTGCTTCACCCACGAGCCGCCGTGACGCGTGTGGGCGCACTCCGGTCATATTGCGACGGCACCCGCGACCTCAGCGATCCGGATCATCGGCCCCATCGTGGGCACGATCTTTGTCGTGGTCTCGATCGTGGTCGTCCTCGCTCGATCGCTGGAGCTGACCTGGCCGCACCAGCGACACCGTTCCCTGGAACGATTCGAGAGAGACCTGCGCGCTGCCGGCCCCGACCACGAAGCTGAACCGCTTGCCCTTCCGGGTTTCCCGGAGGGTCACCGGGAATGCCGACTCGAACTCGCCGTTGTACGTGCTGACCGAGACCGTCGCGCTGGCGCTCTCGGCCATGGCGAGCGTCACGTCGCCGTTGTGGCTGGAGAGCGCGTAACGGCCCCCGCTCCGGACCGGTCCGTCGTAACCCACATCGCCGTTGACCGTGCCCGCGTCCAGGCTGGTCGCATCCACCCGCTGCAGGACAATCTCTCCGTTCACCGTCTCGGCGACGATCTCGCCGCTCGCATCGCTCACCCAAACGTCCTCGTTGACCGAGTGCACGTCGATCCGTCCCTTGGCGCCCTTCAGGTGGACGTGGCCCTGGACCGAGCGCAGGCTCACGAGCCCCTCGCCGCCGGTTACGTCGACCTCGCCCTGGACCGTCTCCACCGAGATGGGCGCGCGGACGCCGACGACTGTCACATCGGTGTACACGCCGGACAGGTCGAGGCCCATCCAGGCTGGCACGGTGATGGTGAGGTCCACTGAGGCCGGCGGTCCGCGCCGCCCTTCCGTGCGCACGGTGACGGAGACGCCCGAGCTCACGACCTCGACCGATGAGCGCGACGAGGGATCAGCCTCGACCCGGACCGCATTCCGTCCCCAGGTCTTGATGTCGATCTCGCCGGCGTACCCGTCGACCACCAGCCGCTGGCCCTGCTGGGCCGGCACGGTCGTGTCGATCTGCTGGACGAGCGCGAGCGCCGTGAGGGCGCTAGTGGCCAGTGAGAAGAGCACGGTCAGTCCTTTCAGCTTACCGAGGTGACGAGCGCAGCCGCCTGACGCAACAGCTCGAGCTTGCGCCGCATGGTTTCGGCCAGGTGCGAATTGAGGTACGCATTCGCCGAGTCGGCGGCCACGGCTCCCTGCGCCTGGGCGATGGCGCTGTCGATGGTCGCGAGGTTTCGTTCGATGACCCGCACCGTGGTCGAATCGAGCCGGCCGCGACCGGCGGTCAGCACGCCCTCGAGGTCGGCGACGGCGGCATCGTAGCTGAGCCCGGCCGCGCGGCGCGACGGGCTGAGCCCAATCCGAAACGAGCCGCTCGGCGCCAGCGCCGGCGTGAGCCCCGGCGTCACGCTCGGCTCTGCCGCGGGACCTCGGGCGACCACGACCGTCGAGGTGACCGGGTGGAGCAGCCACGCCGCCCCGCCCGAGAGCGCCATGAGCGCGATACCGGCGGCCGCGAGCTGCGGCAGCGAGAAGGACCAGCGCCGCCGCGCGGCCCCGATAGCCACGACGTCGGCACGCTCGGCCGTAGCCGGGGAGGCGCCGATGCGCGCCGCGATGGCGGGCCAGAGGTCCCGCGCCGGCGGCCGATCCTCGAGACTCTGCGCCCGGACGACGATCCGCTTGAGGTCGGCGAGCGCCGCGCCACAGGCCACGCAGTGCCTGAGGTGCCCCTCAACCGCCGCCTGCTCATCGGGCGTGAGTTCGTCGTCGAGGTACTCGGAGAGCCGGTCGGTCCAGTGGTCGGTCATGTCGTGCTCCTCACCGCTCGAGATGCTGCCGGAGGGCCATGCGGGCCCGGTGCAGCTGGGACTTCGAGGTGCCGGTCGCGAGGCCCAGCTTCTGGGCGATCTCCTCGTGCCGATAGCCTTCCATGTCGTGCAGGACGAACACCTGCCGCGCTCCTTCCGGGAGCCGCTCGATCGCCCTCTCGAAGTCCATGGCGATCTCCGGCGTCGTGCGGCGTCCCGGGATCATCTCCAGCGCCGCGTCCCCATCCAGGTGCCGCTGGCGACGGATGCCCAGGGTCTCCCGCCGGCCGAGGATGACGTTCACGGCCAGCCGGTGGAGCCAGGTGCCGAACGCCGCTTCTCCCCGAAACGTCCCTAGCTTCTGCCAGGCACGGACGAAGACGTCCTGGATGACATCGTCCGCGTCCTCGTCGCCCAGCATCCGGCGGGCAAGGCTCGAGATCCGGGCCACGTGGCCGCGGTAGAGCCGCTCGAAGGCGTGCGCGTCCCCGCTGGCGGCCAGCGTCGCGTCTACCGCGTCCGGGTCGGTCCTGCCGAGTGCCTGGTGCTCCAGCGTCGCTGCTCCAGTCCCTGGTGGGGTCATCGCGGGGGGTTGGATCGACTGGCGGCTCAAAAGGTTGCAGGAAGGGGCGGAAGACGGAAGGACGGACGGAAGGACGGAAAGACGGAAAGACGGAAAGACGGAAAGAGAATAGGAGCCGACCGCCGTCCGACCGACCGTCCTTCCGTCTTTCCGTCCTTCCGCTTCCGTCCTTCCGTCCGTCCTCCCCCCTACCTCATCGCGAACTTGTCCGGAAACTGGTCACCCAGTCGCCCTTGGCCTGGGCGTCGACGACGGCCTTGAGACCCACGACGTGATCACGCACCAACCCGGCCACGACCTCCTTCGGGAGATTGGGGTTGGCCGACGCCAGGAAGGCGCCGAAATCGTCGGCGTAGCCGACCAGGTCCTTCACGGCCTTCTCCTGCATCGCCCGGTCCTTCTTGGCCACGCCTGTGGTGTAGTCCACGACGTAGCCAATGTGGGTCCGCCAGAGCGCGAGGAAGGCGGACTCGGCGCCATCGCCATAGACCGAGCCGATGGGCTGGCTGAGCGCGACGCTGTTGGCGTCGAGCGCGCCGGCAGCGTCCTTGAACTCACCGCCTCGGCCGCCCAGCGCGGCCTCGGTCGCGGCGGCGGCGAGCCACACGTGCTCGGCCAGGGTGGTGTTGAGCGCGGTCCGGAGATCGGACGCGGACGACTGCGCCGCGGCCGGGGCGGCGGCGAGCATGAGGGCGACCACGGTGGTCGCGGCGCCGGGGCACAGCCTGGACAGCAGGGACATGATCAGGACTCTCCGTGGGTAGGGGGTGCGACGCGGATCTCGCCTCGCATGGCGCGGTGCCGGTGGCAGAAGTAGCGATAGATGCCGGCCCGGTCGAAGGTGTGGCTGAACGTGGCGCCGCTGGCAGGCAGACGTCCGGCAAACCCGTCATCCGCGCTGTCGGGCACGCCGCTGGTGACGGTGTGCTCGATCGCGTCCTGGTTGACCAATACGACCTCGATACCGACGGAGACCTCGAGCACCGCGCTGGTGAACTGGAAGGTGCGGATCTCCACGGTCGCCGGGCCTGCTGTCGTCAGAACTCCGGCCACCACGGCCAGCACCACCGGGATTGCCTGCATTGCGTTCTCCGCGGGTCAGTGTATTCAGCCGATTGATGTACGCCCGCCGCGTCCGGCCGGATTGGTGAAGCCGAAGCGCGCGCGTAGATTCCTCGCCATGACCACCCTTGCCCACGCGCCGATCACCGCGCCCACCGGGACCACCCTCTCCTGCAAGGGGTGGCACCAGGAGGCGGCGCTCCGCATGCTGATGAACAATCTCGACCCGGCCGTCGCCGAACGGCCGGAGGAGCTGATCGTCTACGGCGGCGGTGGGAAGGCTGCGCGGAACTGGGAATGCTACGAGAAGATCGTGGCCACGCTCCGCCGGCTCGGGAACGACGAGACCCTGCTGGTGCAGAGCGGCAAGCCGGTGGGCGTGTTCCGGACGCACGAGGAGGCGCCGCGGGTGCTGATCGCGAACGCGCACCTGGTGCCGCGCTGGGCTACCTGGGACGAGTTCCGCCGGCTCGACGCCCTCGGCCTCACGATGTACGGCCAGATGACGGCGGGCTCGTGGATCTACATCGGCACGCAGGGCATCCTCCAGGGGACCTACGAGACCTTCGCCGAGTGCGCCCGTCAGCACTTCGGCGGGTCGCTCGAAGGGCGGCTGGTCGTGACCGGCGGCCTGGGCGGGATGGGCGGCGCCCAGCCGCTCGCCGCCACGATGAACGGGGCCGCCTTCCTCGGCGTGGACGTGGACGAGTCGCGCATCCGCCGCCGGGTCGAGACCCGCTACTGCGACCGGCTCGAGCACGACCTGGACACGGCGCTTCGGCTGGTCGAGGAGGCGCGCGCGCGGCGGCGGCCGCTGGCCGTGGGTCTGGTGGGCAACATCGCCGAGGTGCTGCCCGGAGCTGGTCCGGCGGGGTGTCGTGCCCGACGTGCTGACCGACCAGACCTCGGCGCACGATCTGCGCGTCGGGTACATCCCGAGCCGGCTCTCGCTCGACGAGGCGGCCGTGCTCCGCGAGAGCGATCCGGCGGGATACGAGAACCGGGTGCTCGATTCGATGGTGGTGCACGTCCGGGCCATGCGGGAGCTCATGGCCAAGGGTGCCGTCACCTTCGACTACGGCAACAACCTGCGGGGCCAGGTGGCCGACCGCCGAGGCATGCCCGAGGCGTTCGACATCCCCGGCTTCGTTCCGGCCTTCATCCGACCGCTTTTCTGCCGGGGAGCCGGCCCGTTTCGCTGGGCCGCTCTCTCGGGCGACCCGGCCGACATCGCCGTCACCGACCAGGCGGTGCTCGAAACCTTCCCGAAGAAGGACGCGCTGGCGCGCTGGATCCGGCAGGCGCAGGAGCGGGTCCAATTCCAGGGACTCCCGGCCCGGATCTGCTGGCTCGAATACGGAGAGCGGGCCGAGATGGGTCTTCGGTTCAACTGGCTGGTGAAGCACGGCAAGGTGCGGGCGCCGATCGTGATCGGCCGGGACCACCTCGACACCGGCTCGGTGGCTTCGCCCAACCGGGAGACCGAGGGGATGAAGGACGGCTCGCGACGCGATCGCCGACTGGCCGCTGCTCAATGCCCTGCTCAACACGGCCTGCGGTGCGAGCTGGGTCTCGCTCCACCACGGCGGGGCTGTCGGCATCGGCTACTCGATCCACGCTGGCATGGTGGCCGTCGCCGACGGCACCGCCATGGCGGATCGCCGGCTCGAGCGGGTGCTCACGCGCCGATCCTGGAACCGGCGTCATGCGGCACGCTGACGCGGGGTACGACCTTGCGATCGACACGGCACGGGAGCGAGGCGTCGACCTGCCGATGGTCAACCGGTGACCCTTCGCCGGTGAAGATCATGCCACACCTTCGCCGCACCTCTAGCCGCCGGCGCCCGCCATGTTCATCCTCGAAGGCATCAGCCAGCTCGCAACCTGTCGCGCCGACGGCGGGCAGGCGGACATCCACGCCATCCAGGACGGGGCGCTGGCCTGGGAGGGTGATACGATCCGGTGGGCGGGACCTCGGAGGGAGCTGCCGCCCGAGTACGCCGGCGCGGATCGGCTCGACGCCGGTGGACGGCTGGTGATCCCGGGGCTGGTCGACTGCCATACCCACCTCGCCTTCGGCGGATGGCGCGCCGATGAGTTCGAGCAGCGGATTCTCGGCCGGAGCTACCTGGACATCGCGGCGGGCGGCGGCGGGATTGCGCGGACCATGCGGCTCACCCGCGAGGCGTCCCGACGCGTCGCTGGTGCGAGCGCTCGGCCGGGTTCCTCCGCGAGATGGTCTCCCTCGGTGTCACCACGGTCGAGTGCAAGAGCGGCTACGGGCTCGACCGCGAGCACGAGCTTGCCCTGCTTCAGGTCTACCGCACCCTCGCCGGCACCCAGCCGGTCCGCCTCGTGCCGACGTTTCTCGGCGCGCACGTCGTGCCGCCTGAATTCCACCATGATCGCGCCGGCTACCTCGCGCTGCTGATCGACGATCTCCTCCCGCAGATCGCGCGGGAGAGGCTCGCCGCGTTCTGCGATGTCTTCGTGGAGCGGTCGGCATTCACCGTAGAGGAGGCCCGACGGCTGCTGCTGGCCGCCCGGGTCGCGGGCCTCGGCGCCAAGCTCCACGCCGATCAGTTGAGCCAGGGCGGCGGTGCGGAGCTCGCGGCCGAGGTGGGTGCCGTCTCGGCGGATCACCTGGAGTGCGCGTCGGAGTCGGGGATCGCGGCCATGGCGCGAGCGGGGGTTGTGGCTGTCAGCCTACCACTGGCGTCACTTTATTTGGGGCAGGCACCGGTGCCGGCGCGGCGCTGGATCGAGGCCGGTGTCGCGGTCGCGGTGGCCACCGACTTCAATCCCGGCTCGGCCCCGAGCTATCATCTGCCCGTTCGCGCTGACGCTGGCCTGCACGCTCCAGCGGATGACGCCCGCGGAAGCGCTCAAGGGGGCAACCGTGATCGCGGCGCGGGCGGTCGGACTGGAGGCGCAGGTCGGGTCGCTCGAGCCGGGCAAGGTCGGCCGACTTTGCCGTCATCGATGCGCCCGATGTGAATCACTGGCTGTATCACCTACGACCGAACGCCTGCCGTCGCGACGGTCGTGCGCGGGGCGACCGCCTGGGCTGCTCGACGGGCTCACCGCTGCTCGCCTGGCCGCCCCAGGTGTTCCGGTGCGGCGTCTTGCCGATCAGCGACAGATCCGCTGCACTGTAGTGCAATTCGATTGCACGAAGACTTACGCATCATCACTTCTCGGAGGCGCCATGGCCCATCGCGTGTACGGCATCGTCTCGTCTCGTTCTCCTCCTGCTGGGCGCTCAGCGCAGCGGAGGCACAGGTGCGCCAGATCACCGGCCGCGTCACGAACGCGCAGACGGAGCAGGGACTGCCCGAAGCCACGATCGCGGTCCTCGGGACCCAGATCGTCGCGCAGGCCGGACAACGATGGCCGGTTCACGCTGAACGCGCCCGACAGGCCGACGAACCTCATGGTCCGCGGCATCGGGTTCAAGCGGCAGCAGGTGAGCGGTGCCCGCCCGGCCAGGCGACCGTCGACGTGGCGCTCGAGCCCGACGTGTTCAAGCTGGAAGAGATCGTGATCACCGGCCAGGCCACCGGCGTCGAGCAGCAGAACCTTCCGAACGCGGTGGCGACCGTGGTGCGCGAGCGAGTTGACGCGGGCGCCGACGCCGACGCTCGAGAGCGCGCTGCAGGGGAAGATTCCCGGGCGCTACGATCCAGGCCAACTCCGGCGCCCCCGGCGGCGGCCTCCAGGTCAACCTGCGGGGCGTGTCCACCATCATCGGCGAGCTCGAGCCGCTCTACGTGGTCGACGGCATCGCGGTCAGCAACGTCGCCATCCCCAACGGCGCCAACGCGGTGACCTGCGCCCAGTGCCGGCGGCAACCCGCGGAACCAGGACAACCCGGTCAACCGCATCGCCGACCTCAATCCCGACGACATCGAGCGGATCGAGGTGCTGAAGGGCGGAGCGCCGCGGCGATCTACGGCTCCAAGGCCACCAACGGCGTCGATCATCATCACCACCAAGCGGGGCCAGGTCGGGCAAGCCGCAGTTCAACATCACCCAGCGGTTCGGCGTCACCGAGCGGGCCAACGAGCTGGGCTCGCCGGACCTTCGCGACGCTGGACGAGGCCCTCGCGCGTCTTCAGCGACACCGCCGCTGTGACGGCCGCTGTTCCAGCCGGGCCGGACGTTCGACTTCGAGAAGGAGCTCTTCGGCGCACAAGCCGTTCTCGTACGAGACCAACGCCAGCGTGAGCGGCGGAACCGAGAACACGCAGGTACTACGTCTCGGCGCTGGTCAAGGACGACGGCGGCATCGCCACCAACACCGGCTACGAGAAGCAGTCGCTGCGGTCCAATCTCGACCAGGAGCTGGGCGGCGGCTTCCAGCTGCAGGTCAACCTGAACGGGACCCACAGCCTCTCGAAGCGCGGGCTCTCCAACAACGACAACTCGCGGCACCAGCCCCTTCCTGGTCTTCCCCATCACGCCGAACTTTCGTCGATCTGCTGCCCAGCCGGCAAGTGAGCCGACACCTGGCCCTCGGATTTCCCGGCCAACCCTTTCGGCGCAGCAATCCGCTCCAGACCTACTCAGTTCCTCAAGAATGACGAGGACGTGTGGCGGGTTCTGGGCACCACCACGCTGCGCTGGTCGGCCTTCCGGTCGGCCCGGAGCAACCTGCAGTTCATCGGCATCGGCGGTGTGGACTACTTCCAGCAGGACAACAACCTCGTCTCGCCGCCGGAGCTGCAGTTCGAGCCGACGACGGGCAGCCGGGCACGGTGGTGCTCAGCAAGTCGTCGAACCGCAACCTCAATCTGGCGCTGAACGCGACCCACACGTCATCCTGCCGGGCGACTCGGAGCGACGGCACTCAGTGGACCACCTCGGCTGGGATCCAGTACGAGGAGCGGCGGCTGTTCGCCACCCAGATCCTGGGCCGCACGCTGCTCACCGGGCAGAAGAGCCCGCAGCAGGCGGCCAGCCAGACGGTGCCCTCCCGGCTCGAGCCGGTGCGCGACCTCGGCATCTTCGGCCAGGAAGAAGTGCTGCTGGCCAACCGCCGGCTGCTGCTCACCGCCGGCCTCCGCGCCGACCGGAGCAGCGCCAACGGGAGTCCCGACAAGTACTTCTTCTATCCCAAGCTCGCGGCCTCCTACCGGTTCGTGCGCCCGTTCGGGGGGTGGACGAGTTCAAGCTGCGGGGCGCCTACGGGCAGACCGGCAACCGGGCCCTGTTCGGCGCGCATGTTCTCACCGATACCATCGGCACGATCGGCGGCAACTTCGGGCACCTTCATCGGGACCCGGGCGGGTGACCCCAACATTCAGCCGGAGCGGCAGGAGGAGTTCGAGGGCGGCTTCGACGCGACGCTGGCCAACGGCCGGGCTCAGCTGACCTTCACGGTCTACCAGCGGAACATCACGCGATCTGCTGCTGGAGCAGACGCTGGCGCCGTCGGCGGGGCAGGAGACCCGGGTCTTCAGCTCAGGCAGCCGGCTGCGCAACCGGGGGATCGAGGCCTCGCTCACACTGCAGCCGATCCAGACCCGGGACGTCAACTGGATCTTCCGCACGACGTTCTTCGCCAATCGCAGCAAGATCACCGAGCTCGACGGTCCCCACCTTCCAGACCGGCGGCTTCGGCCTCTCGCTCGGGACCTTCCAGATCGAGGAGGGCAGCTCGCCGACGCAGATCTTCGGCTATCGGGACGGACGCCAGCGGCAACGCGATCGCGGGCAAGGTCGGCGACGCCAAGCCCGATTTCCAGATGTCGTTCTCCAACGACATCGACTTCCACCGCTTCACCCTGGGCTTCCTGTTCGACTGGAAGCAGGGCGGCGACATCATCAACCTGACCGAGTTCCTGTACGACGTGGGGCAGAACAGCAAGGACTTCATCGAGCCGGGGGAGGCGCGCCGGATCGCCCGCTTCGGCGCAGGGTTCACCGACGCCTATGTGCAGTACGGGACGTACCTCAAGCTGCGGGAGGTGAACCTCTCTACAATCTGCCGGAGCGGATCACCTCGGGCCTCTTCGGGCGCACATGTCCGGCTCGCCCGACTCTCGCTCACCGGGCGCAATCTGCTGCGGTTCACCCCGTACCGGGGGCTGGATCCCGAGGTCAGCAACTTCGGCAACCAGGCGATCGTGCGGAACATCGACGTGGCCCCGTTCCCGCCGAGTCGCAGCTTCTTCTTCTCGATCGACCTGGGGTTCTGACCATGACGACCATCACCAAGCTGTCGCATCTGGCTCGCGTCCTGGCGGCGTCATCTGGCAGCGGGAGCCTGCAACTTCGATATCGCAAATCCCAACACCCCGGACATCATCGGGGAGAACCCCAACCGCTCCGAGGTCGGCGCGCCGCGGCGAATGGCATCCTGATCGCCACCCGGGCGGACGTGGCGGATCTGGGCGCTCGAGATGGGCCATCTTCGGCCGCGAGGCGTACCGGATTCGACCGTCCGACCCCCGGTTCGCCCAGGGAGATGATGCAGGGCCCGCTGGACCCCGGCAGCCGGGCCTTCGGCGGCAACCACTGGGGGGAGGAGTACGCGGCCATCCGGAGCGCGAACGATCTGCTGGCGGTTATCGGCACCGCAGCCGCTCTCACCGCCGAAGAGCAGAGCGCGGTCAGCGGATTCGCTCAGCACGCTGCAGGCCTACAACTTTCCTGCATCGTCCTCGACACTCACACGCCCAGGACTCGATCCCGATCGACGTGGGCACGGACATCACCGCCCCGCCGGCACCGTTCGCGAGTCCAACGCCGACGCCTACGAGCACGTCGAGAGCATTGCTGGACCAGGCGGTCACCGATCTGACGGCGGGCGGGCGAGCCGCATTCCCGTTCCCCCTGCCGGCGGGATTCGCCGGGTTCAATACCCCGGCCACGTTCATCCAGTTCAACCGCGCGCTTCGGGCCCGGGTGGCGGTCTACCGGGGCGACTTCGCCGGTGCGCTCACGCTTCCTGGCGCCAATCGTTCTACGATCCTGCGGCGCCGCTCGACCTGGGCGTGTACATGGATTTCAGCGCCGGGCCCGGGCGACCTCGCCAACCCACTCGCGACCGACCCGCAGAACCGGCGAAAACTTCGGCCACCCCTCGCTTCGAAGCGCAGGCGCAGCTGCAGCCCGGACGGCGATCCGGACCTGCGGTTCACCACGAAGCTGGTGATACGCGCGCCCCGCGTCGGGCGGCACGACCGCACGGATCCGGTACAGCAGTCAGTTCCGACCTGGGCTGGATCCAGGTATCCCAGCCCCAACTCGCCGATCCCGCTGATCAAGAACGAGGAGCTGATCCTGCTTCACGCCGAGGCGAGCATCGGCCTGGCGATCTGGGCACCGGCGCGACGGACATCAATCATCGTGCGCACGACATCCGGCGGTCTCGCCCCGCTGCGCGGCATTCGCCGATCAGACGCTGCGATCACCGAGTTGCTGTACAACCAGCGTACTCGCTGATGTACGAGGGCGGGCATAGCTGGATCGACTACCGTCGGTACGGGCGGCTACAGCTGACCTCGCCACGAGCCGATCGGGCCGGGCCGCCACCCGACGTCATCTTCCCGACCCTGCCGATCCCAACGGCGGAGGTGCAGGCGCGACAGTAGCTCGGCGTGGCTCCGATTGACGGGGAGCGGGCCTCCTCTGGCGAAGGGGAGGCTCGCTCCACATTTTGGAGATTCTGCACGACGGCCCGGCGATGCCCGCCGGCTCGTACCCCGGAGGGGTATGTCCAGCACCGCCTTCGGCGATCAGCTCAGCGTCGAGCCGCCGGCACCGGTCGCGCAAACCAGGCCCCGGCTCGACTCTGTGGATCTGCTCCGGGGCCTGGTCATGGTGATCATGGCGCTGGACCACGTCCGCGATTTCTTCACCGAGCTCCGGTTCAACCCCGCGGACCTCTCGCAGACCAACGCGGTGCTCTTCTTCACACGATGGGTCACCCACTTCTGCGCGCCGACGTTCGTGTTCCTCGCGGGCACGGGAGCATTCCTCTACGGATCTCGCGGCAGGAGCCGGAACGAGCTGGCGGGCTTTCTCGTGACCCGCGGTCTCTGGCTGGTGGTGCTCGAGTTCACGGTCATCCGCCTGGGGTGGTCTTTCGACCTGAGCTACGCGAGCCTGCTCTGGGTCCAGGTGATCTGGGTGATCGGGGTCTCGATGGTCGTGCTGGCGGGACTCGTCTATCTGCCGCTTCCGGCGATTGCGGGCTTCGGTCTCCTGATCATCGCGACCCACAACCTGTTCGACGGCGTCACGCCGCAGTCGCTCGGTGGGTGGGGCCCGCTCTGGATACTGCTTCACGCGCAGGGGCCGATCGCGCTGCCGGGAGACGGCACGCTCTTCGTGGCCTATCCGCTCATCCCCTGGATCGGCGTCGTGGCCGCCGGGTACGCCTTCGGCAGCCTGCTCCTCCGTCCGACGGAGGAGCGGCGCCGTTCGTTGCTTCGCCTCGGGCTGGCGCTGACTGGCGCGTTCGTGGTCCTGCGTGCCGTCAACGCCTACGGCGACCCGTTTCCCTGGTCGCCTCAGCGCACCGGCGTGCTGACCGTGTTGTCGTTCCTCAACACGACCAAGTACCCGCCGTCGCTCGCCTTCCTGCTCATGACGCTGGGCCCCGCGATTGCCTCGCTGGCCTGGCTCGAGCGGCTGTCGGGGCCGGTCGCGCGGTTCTTGATCGTGTTCGGGCGGGTGCCGCTGTTCTACTACGTGCTGCACGTCTTCGTGATCCACGCGGTGGCGCTTGCGCTGGGGGTGCTGGCAGGGTTCCCGCCCTCCACCTTCCTCGAGCCTTTCTTCCTCAATCCGCCGCCGAACTGGGGCTACGGGTTGCCGGCGGTCTACGCCATCTGGGTGGCCGTCGTGCTTGCGCTGTACCCGGTATGCCGCTGGTACGCCGGCCTCAAGGCCCGCCGCCGCGATGCATGGCTGAGTTACCTGTAACGCCGTTCCTCTCACCTCCATGGAGGAGTGCACATGTCTCACTGCGTTCCGATGATTCCATCCGTGCGCCATCTGGCACTGATTGGCTCGGTGCTGGCGCTCGCGGGCTGTGGAGGCGAAGCCTCGAAGTACTCGGGCAACTGGTCGCGGGACCTGTACGGTGAGGGCGAAGTGAAGATGAACCTGGCCACCAACGGGAACGATGGAGTTGATGCTCCCGTCACCCCGGTGGCCGGACGCCGTGGACATGAAGGGCCGGGCCGACTTCATGGGCGACACGCTGCTGTTCAAGGCCGACACGGCCGGCAGCCCGTGCCAGACGGCCGATGCGCGCTACGTCATCAGCCGGACCGAGGACGAGCTCCACATCGCGGGCCTGGGCATGGACAACTGCGGCGGCCGGCGCGCGGCGCTGGTGGGGACCTGGAAGAAGTCCTGAGTCTAGGCGGGCCACTGCTGCGTGACGCAGTGGAAGGCGCCCAGTCCCCAGACCAGGTCGGTGCAGTCGATCCCGACGACGTCCCGGTCCGGGAAGAGCGTCCGCAGAGTGGCGAGCGGCTTCGCTCGTCGCGCGGCGGGTCGTAGGTCGGGAGCAGCACGATGCCGTTGGCGATGTAGAAATTGGCGTAGCTCGCCGGCAGGCGCTGCGCCGTCGTGGTAGAGCGGCGCGCGGCATCGGCAGCGTGACGACCCGGAGCGGCCGGCCGTCCTGGTCGGTCATCTCGCGCAGCCGCTCCAGGTTCTCCTGGAGCGGCTCGTAGTTCTCGTCGGCCGGGTCGTCCTCGACCACGGTGACGACGGTGCGCTCGGTCGACGAAGCGGGTGAGGTCGTCGATGTGGCCGTCGGTGTCGTCGCCCACGATGCCGTCGCCCAGCCAGAGGATGTTGGCGACGCCGAGGTAGTCGCGGAGGTACTGCTCGATCTCGCGCGCGGTCGAGCTGCGGGATTGCGGTTGGGGTTGAGCAGGCACGCCTCGGTCGTGAGCAGCGTGCCGCGCCCGTTCACGTCGATCGAGCCGCCCTCCATGACGATGCCCGGGCTGCGAACACCGGCAGGCCGAGCTCGGCGGCGATGCGGGTCGGGCACCACGTCGTCGAGATCGTAGGGCGGGTACTTGCCGCCCCAGGCGTTGTAGCCCCAGTCGACGATCGCCTGCTCGCGGCGGCCGCGCGGTGCGCTGCAGGAAGATCGGCCCGTGGTCGCGGCACCAGGCGTCGTTGGTCGGGTTGTGGTGGAAGTAGACGTTGCCGGTGTCGGCGCCGGCGTCGGCGAGCAGCGCGCGCACCGCCGCTTCCATCGCCGGCCCCGGCGACGTTGATGTGCACCTCCTCGCGGTCGGCGAGGTGCGCGCACCATGCTGCGCGAAGATCGCGCGGGACCGGATCGAACTTGCCCGGCCAGGAGGCCTCCTTGTGCGGCCAGCTCAGCCAGGTGCCGCGATGCGGCTCCCACTCGGCCGGCATCCGGTAGCCGAGCGGCAGGGTACGGTCAGGGAGCGTGGCGGGTTCGGACGCGAGCGCGACGTCACGAGGTCCGATCGGACGCGCATGTCCCGATCGCTGTCACGGTCAGTCGAGATACCGCTTGGTGATGTCCTCGTACGCGTCGATCCGCCGGTCGCGGAGGAAGGGCCAGTGGGTGCGGCTGACGTCGACCTTGCCGAGGTCGCACGGTCGACGATCAGGACCTCCTCGCCGGTGCCGCCCTTGACCAGGACGCGGCCGCCGGGGTCGGCGACGAAGCTGCCGCCCCAGAACTCGATGCCGCCGCTCGGATCGGCCCTCGTGGCCGACGCGGTTCACCGCGCAGACGTACACGCCGTTGGCGATCGCGTGGCTGCGCTGGATCGTCTCCCAGGCCGCCTGCTGCTGGGCGCCGTACTCGGCCTTTTCGCGCGGGAGCCAGCCGATGGCGGTGGGGTAGAACAGGATCTGGGCGCCGCTCAGCGCGGTCAGCCGCGCGGCCTCGGGATACCACTGGTCCCAGCAGACCAGCACGCCGATCCGGCCGAACCGCGTGTCCCAAGCTGCGGAAGCCGAGGTCGCCGGGCGTGAAGTAGAACTTCTCGTAGTACTGCGGGTCGTCGGGGATGTGCATCTTCCGGTACTTGCCGAGGTAGCGGCCGTCGGCGTCGATGATCGCGGCGGTGTTGTGATAGAGCCCCTCGGCGCGCTTCTCGAAGAGCGAGCGCGACGATCACGACGCCGAGCTCCGCCGGCGAGCGGCGCAGAGCGCCTCGGTGGTCGGGCCCGGGGATCGGCTCGGCCGAGGTCGAAGTAGCGGTGGTCTTCGCGTCTGGCAGAAGTACTGGCTGCGGAAGAGCTCCTGCAGGCAGACGATCTGCGCGCCGCGCGCCGGCGGCCTCGCGGACGCCCTGCACGGCCTTGCGCATGTTCTCGTCGGGATCCGAGGCGCAGCGCATCTGGACCAGGCCGAGGGTCACGGTTGCGAGGGTGTGCGTCATGGCGGGAAGATAACCGGCGGTGACCCCGGGCACCGGGTGACGGTCGTCACCGGAGATGCCGGCGCGGCCGATCTCAGGGATCAGTGAAGTATGCGCTGATCCAGGTGCATACGCTGCGTGTCCCAAAGGAAAGGAAGGTCCATGGCCTGCTACAGCATGACGACGCGATCCGGTACCCCGCCGCCGATGGGCGGCAAGGCCGCCGCTCCGCGCGTTCTGCTCGCCGCCGCATGCGGTGGACGACCGCACCGAAGGCGCGCACGTCGGTCGTCGCCGCCGGCACCGACGCGGCCGCCGCCGCCGGCGCCAATCGGCACCGCCGCGGCGGCACGCCGCGACGACAGCGCCGCCACGACACCGCGCGGCCGGACCCGCGTCGGCCCGACGGCACGCCGGCGCCGCGAAGCCGGTCCCGCCGCGGCCAGCCGGCGCCGCCGGCCAAGCCGCCGACACCGCCGCGAAGCACGACCGCCGCGCCGCGCCGAAGCCGGCGGCACCGGCGGCGGACACTGACGCCGCCCAGGCCGCCGGCCGACGGCCGCAGCGCCGGATACGCCGTCGAGCGCCCAGCGATCAGCCGGCACGCGGCCGCAGAACGGCCGACGCGCCGCTCCGCGACGCGTACCACCAGGCGCCCCGGGACACCGTGTCTCAGGCGGTCTACGACGGCTGGAAGCAGTACAACCTGAACTGCGCCCGCTGTCACGGCGAGGATGTGCTCGGCACGACGATCGCGCCGCACCTGCATCGTCTCGCTCAAGCCCGACGGCCCGATCAACACCAAGGAAGCCTTCGTGCAGACGTCGTGTGCGCGGGGCGGCCGGAGAAGGGCATGCCCGCGTGGTGCGCGCTCGGGCTGGAGATGGACAAGATCAATGCCATCTACGCGTACGTGAAGGGCCGGAGCGAGGGGAAGATCGGGCCGGGACGGCCGGCCGTGAACGGCAGGGTAGGGACATGCGGTGAACGCAGCGCTCGACCAGGCTGGAGTGCGTCGTGGCAGGAAGGGGCCCGGCTGCCGAGTACGAAGGCTGGCGGCATACAGCGTCCACGCGCCGCTATGCCGAGGCGCAACCGGCCAGCCGCAGCGTGACTTCGCCTTGGCGGGTGCGGTCGAAGCCGCGCTCGGACTTGGCGACCGTCTCGATGTCGAAGCGCCACTCCTCGGCGTCGGGAGTGGCGCGAGGCGAACCGGGCCGGCCAGCGACAGCTCGGTGGCAAAGCGATCGTCGGGCTCCGCGGCCGCGGGGTCCCAGGTCCACCGGCACGTCGATCCGCCCGTCCGCGTCGAAGCGGATGCGTTTCTCCAGGCGAGCGCGCCCGTCGGCCACCGTGCACGACCACCTCCACGCCGCCCTTCCGCCGCTCGACGGCGTGCGCGCAGCGCTGCCGGGCCCACGAGTAGCAGCGCCCAGTAGTCGCCCCGCGGCGTAGGCCTCGAGCGACACGCCACCGGGCAGCAGCCGGTCCACGAACATCGCGCGGTCGTCGCGTGATCGCAGCGCTCGGCTGGACCGTCCTCGGTCTGGATCCGGGATGCTCGGCCGTTCGCGCTCGAGTGCCAGGTCGTGGTAGGCCTCGCGGCGGCGGGTCAGGGTGTTGGCGTAGTTGATGCCGTCGCGAACACCGTGTACTCCTCGACCGCGCCGCCGCGCGCCGGGCTCACGAGGGCCGAGAAGAGCGGCGAGTGGACCCAGACCTCGTCGTGCGCCGTCGCCGTCGAAGTCGAGCACGTCGTACGCGAGTCCCTCCCCCTGCCGCAACGCCGCTTCCGCCACCGCCAGTTGCGCCAGATCGCGTCCCGAGATGCGGCAGGTAGAGGCCGCCGAACACGCCGTGCCAGTAGGCGTCGTTGCACTGCGCCCGGCCGATGGCGCGGCGCACCGCGGGCGGGTCGCCGTGCCGGCGCGCCAGCGCGGTCAGCGCCATCATCTTCTTGTGCATCCGGTTCGATTCGGAATACTTGACCAGGAAGTTGCGCCAGTGGGCGCCGCGGAGGAGCGCGCCGTCGGCGCCGGCCGACGCGCGCCTCGCCGAGATCGCGCTCCAGCCGGTGAGCCGGAGCGCCGCGTCGGGCGGCAGCGACCAGCTCTCCATCTCGCGGTACGACGCGGTCGGCAGATAGGCGATCCCGCCGCTCGGCACGGTCACCAGCGCGTCGTCGAGCCGGCTGAGCACGACCTCGCCGCTCTCGACCAGCCCGCCGATCGTGCGCGATGAAGAGCTCCAGCCACTTCTCGCCGTAGACCCACTCCTTGGTGCCGGGCCAGCCGCCGAACTTCTCGCCGTCGTCGGCCAGGACCGCCAGCCCGTGGCCGGCGGCGCGGAGCTCACGCAGATAAGCCGCCGTCTCCTCCGGCGGACGGAATGGAATCAGATAGCGGAGCCGCTCGTCGATCGGGAAGAGCGCGACCCGCTTGCCGTCGCTCTCGGTCCAGAAGGGCGCGTGCAGCTGCTCGGCGGTGAAGCCGGTCACGAGGAAGTGCCGGTCGTCGACCAGGGCGTAGCGGACGCCGGCGTCGGCCAGGTCGGCGGCGAGCTCCGGCTCCCAGACCCGCTCGGTGAGCCAGAGGCCGCGGGCGTCGACGCCGAAGCGGCGGCGGACCGCCTCGTGCATCCAGTGGATCTGCTCGACCCGGTCGGCGCGGGGGAGCGAGGCGAGCACCGGCTCGTAGAAGCCGGCCAGGAGGAGCTCGATGCGGCCGTCGGCGACGAGGCGGCCGAGTTGGTCGAGATACGCCGGCTCGTGGCGTCTCCAGCCACTCGAGGAGCGGCCCGCAGGTGCAGCACGACCGGGAAGAACTCGCCGGCGGCGAGGGCTCGAGCAGCGGACGGTAGACGTCGTCGACGTGCTGGTCGAAGACGTGATCGAAGTTGCCGACCGGTTGATGGAGATGGAGGCCGAAGGCGAAGCGGATCGGCGCCATGGCTCAGCCGAGCGCGAGGGACCGCGAGCCGCCGAGGGCGGCGGCGATCGCCGGCAGCACGTCGGGGAAGATCGTCGCGCTCGCCGAGCTCTCGGCCGCGCGCCGGCTCCCGCGCTCGAGCGCCTCGGGTGGCCGTCGACCAGCGCGGCCACCAGCTCCTCGGCGTCGCTGCAGTGCTCCCGGAACCGCCGCTCGGCGTAGTCCGCCGCGGCGCCGGTCGAGATGATGAACTGCCAGTCGGACGACTGCGCCAGCAGCAGCTCGCGCGCCGCCTGCGCCAGGATGAAGCGGGTCTGCGGCCGAGCCGAGCGCGGCCGGGGCCGCGTCCCAGAACGCTCCTCCAGCGGCCAGAGCCGCTCCCAGGTCCACGCCGTGTGCTCGCTGAGCCACATCTGAAGTCGCCGTTGGCGCCCCAGGAGCCCGACGGCAGCCGGATGGCCGCGCGCGGCGGGTGCCGGGCAGGTGTCCGGAGCCCGTGATCGGGCGGACCTCCGGCCGCCCGCGCAGAGCCGCGGTAGACGTCGCCGAGGAAGTCGGGGCCCTCGAACCACCAGTGGCCGAAGAGCTCGGTGTCGAACGGCGCGACGATCACGCCGTCGCGGCGCCCGGCCTCCGCCGCGGCGATGCCGCCGAGCAGCCCGGCGAAGTGGTCGGCGTGGCCGCGCGCCCGGTCGAGCGCCTGGCCCGGGTCGTACGGCTGCTTGGCGCCGAGGTCGCACGCCGGGCGCGCTCACCCGCCAGAGCTTGAGGCCGCCGGGCCAGCGCATCTTGTGGAACTCGAGGTACCACTCGTCGCCCGGGTAGCCCTCGAACCGGCTCCAGACCTGCATCGACGCGCGCGGGTCGCGCACGTAGGCCGACGACGTCGCCGGCGCCGCGGTGCTGCGCGACCCGGTAGGCCTGGTACGGCGAGCGCTGGCGCCGCGTCGGCAGTCGTCCGCGCGGTCGGATGGTGCACCTCGGGGTCGAGCGCGGCCGGATCGCCGTAGAGGCCGAGCGGCCGGCCGGCGCTCGGCGAGGTGCGCGTCGACGAAGAAGTAGCGGAACCCGGCGTCGGCCAGGTGCTCCTCGATGCCGCGCCGCAGCCGCGCTTCTGGGCGCGGTGGGCCAGGGCGCCCACGGGCCGCGCGGCCGGTAGGCGCACTCGGGCAGCCAGCAGCCCGCGGGCGCGCGGCCGAACAGCCGCCGGTGCTCGGCCGGCCGACCGCGAGCTGGAGCCGGATGCTCTCGTCGCGCGCGAGCAGCGGGAGGAAGCCGTGCGTGGCGGCGCGAGCCGATGATCTCGAGCCGGCCCGCCGCCTCGAGCGCGCGGAAGGCGGCGACGAGTCGCCGTCGACCTCGTGGAACAGCCGGCGGAGCCGGAGCAGCCGCTCCCGCCAGTACTCGACCAGGGGCAGCAGGTGCTGCTCGCCGGTCGCGGCGAGCGACGCCGGCGCCTCGTCGCAGGCCGCGAGCCGCTGCGTCGAAGAACGCCTCCATCTCGCGGCACGAAGGCCGGGCTCGCGAGCTGGTTGGCGAGCACCGGCGTGAAGCCGATCGTCACCGGCGCCGGCGTGTCTTCCGCCGCGAGCCGCAGGAGCGTTCGAGCAGCGGCAGGTAGGTGTCGAGCGCCGCCTCGCAGATCCAGTCGCTGCCGTGGGGCCAGCGCCCGTGGTTCAGCACGTACGGCAGGTGGCTGTGCAGCGTGAGGACGAAGTCCATCGGCTGGCTCCGGTCACCGACGCGCCGCGACGCGAGCGCGCGGCGGTAGACGTCGAGGTAGGTGGCGACCGACCGCTCCCAGCTGAAGTCGCGCGCCATGCCGCGCCGCATCATCGCCTGCCACCGCGTGGTGTCGGCGTAGGCATCGAGCGCGCGGAAGCGCGGCCTCTGGAACGCCTCCGGCGTGTAGGCTCGAAGAGAAGCCGGTGACGCCGTCCTCGACCGTGTCCGCCAGCCCGCCGACGCGCCGGACGATCGGCGGCGCGCCGTAGCGCTGGGCCCGCATCTGGGTGAGGCCGCACGGCTCGTACAGCGACGGCATGAGGAAGATGTCGGCGCCGGCCATGAGCCGGTGCTCGAGCCGGTCGGTGAAGTCGAGCTGGACGCCGATCCGGTTGGGCGCCGACTGCGCCAGCTCGACCAGCGCCTGCTCGTAGCGCTGCTCGCCGCTGCCGAGAAAGACGAACTGCGCGTCGAGCGCGAGGAGCTCGTCGGCGCCGAGGATGAGGTCGAGCCCCTTCTGCGTGACCAGCCGGCCGGTCATCCCGAAGAGCGGCACCTTCCGGCGCTGCGGCAGCCCGAACGAGCGCTGCAGCGCCGCCTTGCAGCGGCGCTTGCCGTCGAGCTTCTCGGCCGAGTACTGCGCGGTGATCTGGGTGTCGGTGGCCGGGTCCCAGTCCCGCTGGTCGATGCCGTTGAGCACGCCGACGAGCCGGTCGCCGAGCTCGATGAAGACGTCGTGCAGGCCGAAGCCGCCGCCCGGCGTGCGTGAGCTCGCGCGGCCTGGGTCGGGCTCACCGTGGTCGACGAAGTCGGCGAAGACCAGCCCGCCCTTGAGGAAGTTCGCCTTCCCGTACCACTCGAGCTGCTGCCAGTTGAAGAGCTCCCAGGGCAGCCCGATCGTCGGGCATCGACCTCGGGCGGGAAGTGGCCCTGGTAGCCCGGGTTGTGCACCGAGAGCACGGTGCGTGACCGTCGGCCGCGAACGCGCTCGCCGGCGAGCACGGTGCGGAGATAGACCGGCGCGAGCGCCGTGTGCCAGTCGTGCGCGTGCAGCAGCACCGGGCCCGGCACGATCCGGGGCAGCGCGGTGAGCGCGGCCAGCGCGAAGAAGGCGAAGCGGCGGGCGTTGTCGGGATAGTCGACGCGCGTTCTCGCCGTAGATGCCCGGCCGGTTGAAGTACTCGAGGTGCTCGAGGAAGTAGACCTGCGGGCCGCGTGCCGGCCGCCGCCGCCCGGAAGAGCCGCGCCTCCTCGGTGCGGCCGCCGATCGGCACCAGGAACGGCGGGCCGACCGGCTCGAGGTCGGGCTCGCTCGTCGCGGACGCGTGCGGTAGAGCGGCAGGATCGCGGCCACGTCGAGCCCGGCCGCCCGCTGGAACGCGGCGAGGCCGCTCACCGCCTCGGCCAGGCCGCCGGTGCGGGCGTAGGGAAAGTACTCCGCCGTCAGGTGGACGACCGAGACGGGCTCGCCGCCCGCCGCGGTCAGCGGCGGACGGACGCTCCGCCGGCCGTGCGGGACCGGCTCGTGAACGGTCGCCATCCTGCCTGCCTCATGCCGTGGGCGGATCGTCGCCGGACGCCTCGCCCCGGATCGCGGGGGCGTAGTATTCCTGCACGTAGTCCTGCAGCATCCGCCGCGCGGTGAACCGGCTGCCCGCCAGCCGGAGCGCGTGGCGCATCTTCTCGACCCAGCCGAGCGGGACGCCGTCGGCGTTGCGCGTGTAGTAGAGCGGAATGACCTGCTCCTCGAGCAGGCGGTAGAGCCGCTCGGCGTCGGCGGCGTCGGCGTCCTCGCGTCTCGCCGGCCGGGCGAGATCGCCCAGCCGCTCAGCCCGTCGTAGCCCTCCTGCCACCAGCCGTCGAGCGTGCTGAGCTGCGGCACGCCGTTGAGCGCCGGCCTTCATGCCGCTCGTGCCCGACGCCTCGAGCGGCACCCGCGGGAGGTTGAGCCAGAGGTCCACGCCCTGCACCAGCAGGTGGGCGAGGTGCATGTCGTAGTCCTCGAGGAACGCCACCCGGCCCTCGAACTCGGGGTCGCGGGTGAACTGGTAGACGCTCTGGAGGACCTCCTTGCCGGGGTTGTCGGCCGGGTGCGCCTTGCCGGCGAAGATGATCTGCACCGGCCGCCACGGGTCGACCAGCAGCCGGCGCAGCCGCTCGAGGT
Organism: uncultured Gemmatimonadales bacterium; assembly: GCA_963728705.1. GTDB lineage: Bacteria > Gemmatimonadota > Gemmatimonadetes > Gemmatimonadales > GWC2-71-9 > CAVVWJ01. Next base: position 88,501 of record CAVSLY010000021.1, on the reverse strand, counting down.
CGCGGAAGATCAGGTTGGCGCGCTTGTAGGTCGCGAACCGGCGCGCGAAGCCGATGGTGAGCGCCGTCGGGTCGAGCAGCGTGCCCGGCGCCGACGACCTGGGCCGCCTCCTTCAACTGCGTCGGCGAAGCGGCGCCGGGCGTCCTCGCGGATGAAGGTCGCCGAGGATCGTGCTTGAGCCGGATGTGCACGTCCCAGAACTTCGGCGTGGTCGAGCGTGAGCACCTGGTCCCAGAAGCCGGGCTCGTCGAGCCGGCTGCCCCAGTCGGGCCCGAGGTGCTCGTCGAGCAGCGCCATGACGCGGGCTCGCCATCCAGGTGGCCAGGTGCACGCCGTTGGTGACGTGGCCGATCGGGACCGTCTCCCAGGGCCGGCCGGGCCAGAGGTCGCGCCAGAGGTTGCGGGAGACCTGGCCGTGCCGGCGCGAGACGCCGTTCACGCCGCGCGGAGAGCCGCATCGCGGCCACGGTCATGTGGAACTGGCCCGGCAGCGTCGGGATGCGCGCCGAGGCGCGAAGAAGCTGCTCGCGGGTGACGCCCATCTCGTCCCAGATCGGCCCGGTGCACGGCCTCGAGCTGCTCGACGCGAGAAGGCGTCGTGGCCCGCCGGCACCGGCGTGTGGGTGGTGAAGACGCTGTGCGCCCGCACCTGGCGGACCGCCTCGTCGAACGGCACGCCCTGCGCGAGTCAGCTCGCGCAGCCGCTCGACCATCATGAACGCGGCATGGCCCTCGTTCGCGTGCCAGACCGCCGGGTCGATGCCCGATCGCCCGCAGCACCCGCACGCCGCCGACGCCGAGGATCCACTCCTGCCGGAGCCGCAGCTCGGGGCCGCCGGCGTAGAGCTTGTTCATCAGCGCGCGGTCGTCGGGGTGGTTCGACCTCGAGGTTGGTGTCGAGCAGGTAGATCGGCACCCGGCCGACCATCATCCGCCAGGCGCGCACGTGCACCGGCCGGCCGGACGTCTCGACCGTGGTGAGCTACGGCTCGCTGCTGCGGCGCCGGTCGACCGGCTCGAGCGGCGTGAGGCGGACGTCGAACTCCTCGTCGCTGTCCTCCTGCCAGCCGTCGAGCCGGAGCCGCTGGTCGAAGTAGCCCTTCATGTAGAAGAGCCCGACGCCGACCAGCGGCACGCCGAGGTCGCTGGCCGCCTTGCAGTGGTCGCCGGCGAGGACGCCGAGGCCGCCGGAGTAGATCGGCACCGAGTTGTGCAGCCCGAACTCGGCGCAGAAGTAGGCGACCGGCCGGCCGTCGAGCTCGGGATAGCTGCGGGCGAACCAGGTGTCGCGCGCTCGTCGTCTCGTGCGCCATCCGGGCCATGACGTCGTCGTAGCGCCGGAGGAAGTCGGTGTCGCTGGCGCAGCGCCGCGATGCGGCGCCGGATCGACCCGGCAGAGCAGCTCGAGCGGGTTGTGGCGGGTCAGGTGCCAGAGCGGCGGGTCGATGGAGCGGAACAGGGCGCGCGCCTCGCGGCTCCAGCTCCACCAGAGGTTCATCGCGAGCGCCGCGAGCCCCTCGATGCGGGGCGGGAGGTAGGGAATCTTGGCTCGTGCAGTGGATGCATGGCATCGTCGCTAGTGCACCAGCTTCTTGTACCGGATCCGGTGCGGCTGGTTCGCGTCGACGCCCTTCCGGCGCTTGTAGTCGGCGGCGTAGTCCTGGTAGTTGCCCTCGAACCAGACGACCTCGCTGTTGCCCTCGAAGGCCAGGATGTGGGTGGCGATGCGGTCGAGGAACCAGCGGTCGTGGCTGATGACCACGGCGCAGCCGGCGAAGCCGAGCAGCGCCTCCTCCAGCGCGCGCAGGGTGTCGACGTCGAGGTCGTTGGTCGGCTCGTCGAGCAGCAGCAGGTTGCCGCCGCTCTTGAGCAGCTTGGCGAGGTGGAGCCGGTTGCGCTCGCCGCCGGAGAGGTTCGCCGACCTTCTTCTGCTGGTCGGCGCCGCGGAAGTTGAAGCCGGCGGAGTAGGCGCGCGCGTTCACCGTGCGCTTGCCGAACTGGAGCTGGTCCTGCCCGCCGGAGATCTCCTCGTACACCGTCTTGCTCCGGCGTCGAGCGCGTCGCGGCTCTGGTCGACGTAGGCGATCTGCACCGTGTGGCCGACCGTGAGCGTGCCGCCGTCGGGCTGCTCCTGGCCCAGTGATCATGCGGAAGAGCGTCGTCTTGCCGGCGCCGTTGGGGCCGATGACGCCGACGATGCCGCCGCGCGGCAGCGAGAAGCTCAGGTTCTCGAACAGGAGCCGGTCGCCGAAGCCCTTGCTGAGACGTCGTCGGCCACGACGACCTCGTCGCCCAGGCGCGGCGGGCACCGGGATCAGGATCTCGGCGCGTGCCCTCGGTCTGCCGCTCGCGCTTCCTCGCGCAGCTCCTCGTACGCGCGTGATGCGCGCCTTGCTCTTGGCCTGCCGGGCGCGCGGGCGCCATGCGGACCCACTCGAGCTCGCGCTCCAGCGTCTTCTGCCGGGCCGAGGCCTGCTTCTCCTCGATGGCGAGCCGCTGCTCCTTCTGCTCCAGCCAGGAGGAGTAGTTCCCCTCCCAGGGAATCCCGGCGCCCTGGTCGAGCTCGAGGATCCACCCGGCGACGTTGTCGAGGAAGTAGCGGTCGTGGGTGACGGCGACGACGGTGCCCGGGAACTCGGCGAGGTACCGCTCCAGCCACCAGACGCTCTCGGCGTCGAGGTGGTTGGTCGGCTCGTCGAGCAGCAGCATGTCGGGCTGCTCGAGCAGCAGCCGGCAGAGCGCCACCCGGCGGCGCTCGCCGCCCGAGATCTTGGTGACGTCGGCGTCGCCCGGCGGGAGCCGGAGCGCGTCCATCGCGATGTCGATCTTGTGGTCGAGCTCCCAGAGGCCGAGCGCGTCGATCCGCTCCTGGAGGTTGCCCTGCTTCTCCAGCAGCCGGGTCATCTCGTCGTCGTCCATCGGCTCGGCGAACCTGGCGCTGATCGTCGTCGAACTCGGTCGAGCATGCGCGCGCTGCTCGGCGACGCCCTCCTCGACGTTCCCGCGGACGTCCTTGGTCGGGTCGAGCTGGGGCTCCTGCGGGAGGAAGCCGATCCGGGTGCCCGGGAGCGGGCGCGCCTCGCCGAGGAAATCCTTGTCCACGCCCGGCCATGATCCGGAGCAGGGACGACTTGCCGGCGCCGTTGGCGCCGAGCACGCCGATCTTGGCGCCGGGGAAGAAGGAGAGATAGATCCCCTTGAGGATCTCTCGCGTGGGGGGCACGACCTTCCGGAGGTCGCGCATCGTGAAGATGTATTCGCCGGCCATAGGGCGGGAAAATAACACGCCCGGAAGCAGAAAGGGCGCCCCAGCGGGGGCGCCCTCGATTGCTGCACCGGCCGGAGCCGGCGATCTAGCTCAGGTGCTTGTTCACCAGCTTGGTCATGTCGAACATCGTGACCTGGCTCCTGCCACCGAACACCGGACGGAGCTTGTCGTCGGCGTTGATCGTGCGGCGGTTCTTGGAGTCCTGCAGGCCGTTCCGCTTGATGTACGGCCAGAGCTTCTTGGTGACCTCGGTGCGGGGCAGCGGCGTGTTGCCGACGACGGCGCCCAGCGGCGCTCTCGGGCTGCACCGGCTTCATGAACGCGGCGCTCGGTGTGCGCTTCTTGCCGGACTTCTTGGCGGCCTTCTTGGCGGCCTTCTTCGCGGACTTCTTGGCGGACTTCTTCGCGGACTTCTTGGCGGACTTCTTCGTCTTTTTCTTGGCGGCCATCGCGTGTCTCCCAGTGAATGTGAGAACTGCGTGCCTCGGGTCCAGCGAAACTACCGTGACAAACAGTACACGACCTCCGCAAATTTGCAATAGGGAAATGGCTGTTTTCCCTCGGAAAACCGGATTTTCGGCCTGTTTTTCCCTCGGAAACCCCGATTTCGGCCCCATTTTCCCTCGGAAACGGGTCCTCCGCCCCTCGGAAAATGCCCGCGCACACGACTCTTCCCGAGTCGGTGCAGCGTCCGCTTCGGGGCCGTTGCTATCTTGACATCGTGTTCCCGGAGCCCTCGGCTCCCCGCTCGCTGGCCTCAGGAAGGGTGTCGTCTCATGCCTCTCGTCCGCACTGCCGGCCACCGCGCCGCGCTCGCCGTGATCCCGATCGTCGCCCTGGCCGCCCTCGCCGCGGGACGCGCCATGCCGCCGTGTGCGCCGGACAACGGAGGGCTCGGTCTGCCCGATGGATTCTGCGCCAGCGTGGTGGCGAGCGACGTCGATGACGTGCGCCACCTGGCGGTCGGGCCCGGCGGCGAGCTCTACGCCGCGACGGGCGGCAGCCTGCTACGCGGCGGGGTGGCGGCGTTCCGCGACCGCGACGGCGACGGGACCATGGAAGAGCGGACGTCGTTCGGTCCCCGCGGCGGCAATGATGTCGCCGTGCACGACGGGTATCTCTACCTCGCGCTCGAGCGGAGCGTCGTCCGGTGGCGTCTCACCTCGGGTAAGCTCGAGCCTGCCGGCGATCCCGAGACGATCATCACCGGGCTTCCGGCGGGAGGCGACCACGACGCCAAGACGATGGCCTTCCCCGGTGGCGACGTGCTGCTCGTGAAGATCGGCTCGGCGACCAACAGCTGCCAGCAATCGAACCGTGCCGCGGAGTCCCCCGGCCGCGACCCGTGCACCGAGCTCGAGCGCCGCGCCGGCATCTGGCGGTTCGCGGCCGGCCGGAGGGGGCAGTCGTTCGGCGATGGCCGCCGCTGGGCGACGGGACTTCGGAATGCCGAGGCGCTGGGGGTGCAGCCGGGGACGCACGCGGTGTGGGCCGCGATTCATGGACGCGATCAGCTGGGGCAGAACTGGGGCTTCACCGACGAGGCCAATGCGAACAATCCCGCGGAGGAGCTGGTGCAGGTCTCGGAAGGCGACGACATCGGCTGGCCGTATTGTTACTACAGCAACGATGCGAAGCGGAAGGTGCTCGCGCCCGAGTACGGCGGCGACGGCAAGTCCGTCGGCCGGTGCGCGACGGCCAAGGCGCCAGCGATAGCCTTCCCCGGCCACTGGGCGCCGATGGCGCTGCAGTTCTATCCCGGCACTGAGCTCGGCGCGGCGTACGCAGGCGGGCTGTTCATCACCTTCCACGGGAGCTGGAACCGCGCGCCGTTGCCGCAGGAGGGATACCGCGTGGTGTTCGCGCCGTTGGCGGATGGGAAGCCCGTGGGCACGTATCAGACCTTCGCCACGCGTACCGGAGGCCAGTCTCCGGCCAGTGGGGCTGGCGGTCGGGAAGGGTGGGGCGCTGTTCCTGTCGGATGACGCTGCCGGCACGATCTGGCGAATCGTGAAGCGCTGATCGTGCGGCGCGGGGAAGCTAGACCCGCGCCAGCACTCGCTCGATCTCCGCCAGCGTCGCGTCGATCTCAATCGGCCGGTTGGCCCCAGGCGGCGCGGGATCCATCTCGCGGTGGTACTTGAGGAGGATCCCGGGATCCTTGAGGATGTGCCCCGTGAGCACCGCGACCGCGTGCTGGTCTGGCTGCCATCAGTCCCCGCCGCACCAGATCGCGCACCCCCGCGACGCTCGCGGCACTCGCCGGCTCGCAGCCGATGCCGCAACCGTCTACCGCGGCCTTGGCCTCGAGGATCTCCTCGTCGGTCACGGCGAGCACGACGCCCTCCGTCTCCCGGATGGCATGGACCGCGCGCTCGAACGATGCCGGGTCGCCGATCCGGATCGCCGTGGCGACGGTCTCGGCGCGCACCGCATACCGGTTCTCGAAGTCCTCCGCGAAGCTCCGCGCGAATGGCGCCGCGCCCGCGGCCTGCACCGCGGCGAGGCGCGGCATCCGTGAGATCAATCCCCAGCGGTGCGCCTCCACGCAGCGCCTTTCCGAACGCCGCGGTATTCCCCAGGTTGCCGGCCGGCAGCACGATCCAGTCGGGCGGTTCCCAGCCGAGCTGCTGGAGCATCTCGAGCACGATCGTCTTCTGCCCCTCGATCCGGAACGGATTGATCGAGTTGAGCAGGTAGACGCCGAGTCGCTGGCTCGCCTCCTCCACCAGCTTGAGGCAGGCGTCGAAATCGCCGCGCACGAGCAGGGTCCTGGCGCCATACGCCAGCGTCTGCGCCAGCTTGCCCTGCGCCACCTGGTCCTGGGGCACCAGCACGAGCGCGGGGATTCCCGCCTGCGCCGCGTATGCCGCCAGCGATGCCGAGGTGTTGCCCGTCGACGCGCAGGCCACGGCCGTCGCGCCGATGCGGCGCGCCTGGGTCACTCCCACGGTCATCCCGCGGTCCTTGAACGAGCCGGTCGGGTTGTGGCCCTCGTGCTTGAGCAGCAGGCGGTCGGTGCCGGTCCAGCGATCGAGCGCGGGGCGGTGGAGCAGCGGGGTGTTCCCTTCGGGGTGGGAGACCACCTCGTCGGCCGAGGGCAGCACGATCTCGCGGAATCGCCAGACGCCGGACGCCGACGCGCCCGGCCGCTGCCCTCGGCGCTCGGTGAAGCGGTCGATCAGGTCGGCCCGGTGGAGTTGGGGCGGTCGGTGGCGGATCTCGAGCAAGCCGCCGCAGGTAATACAGCGCGGGTGCGGATCGAGCTCGGTCATCTCGTGGCCACAGGCGAGGCAGACCTGCCAGCTCCCCGGCCGCTGCGTCTGGAATTTCATCCCGATCCTCCTGTCGACTCGATCAGCCGTGCGCCCACCAGGTCCACCGGAGCCACCCGCGCGTCGCTCTGTTGCCCGGCCGCGGCGTATGCCGCGGTCATGGCCGCCGCCACCCGGTCGCCCGCGTCGCGCCCGCGGGTGAGCGCGAATGCCGTCGGGCCGCTCCCCGAGATCGAGCTCCCGAGCGCCCCCGCGGCGAGCGCCGCCGCCTTGGCCTCGGCGAAGCCCGGCAGAAGTCCCGTGCGAGCGGGCTCGGCGATTCGGTCGTCGATGGCGCGGCCCAAGAGCTCATAGTCGCCGAGCGCGAGCGCCGCGACCAGCGCTCCCACCTGAGCCGCCTGGTGCAGCGCCGTTTCCAGCGGCAGGGTGAGCGGGAGCACCGCGCGACCCTCTTTCGTGCGCATCTGCTGCTCGGGGCGCACGAGCACCACCACCAGCTCGGCGGGAACGGGAAGGCGCACGATGTCCATCGGCTGCATGCATCGGATCAGCACGATGCCGCCGAGCAGCGAGGGGGCGATGTTGTCGAGGTGACGCCCGGCCACCGTCTCCTCGGCGTGCAGGCAGGCGTCGAGCACGGCATGCTCGTCGAGTGGCGCTCCGAGCAACGCATTGACCGCGACCGCGCCCGCCACCGCCGAGGCGCCACTGCCGCCCTGGCCGCCCGAGAGCGGCAGACCCTTCGTGACCGAGAGCGCGATTCCTCTCCCGCCCGCCAGCCGCTCCCCCGCGGCGGCGAGCACCGCGCGCGCGGCCAGGGCGGAGGTGTGCCGCGCCGGGTCCCGCGGCAGCCTCGAATGGCCGGGGTCGCGGATCACGATGCCGCTTTCGCGGGTCCATTCGGCACGAACCGCGTCGCCCGCGCCGGCCACCGCGAGCCCCAGGATGTCGAGCCCGGGGCCGACGTTCCCGACACCGCCGGGCGCGAAGGCGGTGACGGGGCCTGCCCGCGTCACGCTCCCGCCAGGCGAAGAATGTCGTTCAGGACCCCGGCGGCCGTCACCTCCGCGCCCGCGCCAGGGCCGGTGATGACCAGCGGATTGGCCTTGTACCGCGCTGTGGTGAAGACCAGCTGGTTGTCCGAACCCTGGATGGCGGCAAGCGGGCTCGACCGTGGCACCGCCCGGAGACCGACCGCGATCTTGGAGCGAGTGACCGTCGCCACGTAACGCAGCACCATATCGTCGGCCCCGGCCACGTCCACCCGCCGGCGCCACCCGCGGTCGAGCTCGGGCAGCCGCCGAATGAAGTCGGCCAGGGGCAGGGTGCGCGCCCATTTGGGAACGAGCGACTCCACCGCCGCGCGGGAGAGCTCGCCCGGGTAGCCGAGCAGCCGCGCCAGGATGAGCGCCTTGCGGCCGACGTCCATTCCCGAGAGGTCCTCCCGCGGATCGGGTTCGGTGTAGCCCAGGCGCATCGCCGTGCGCACCGCGCGCGAGAACGGCGTTCCTGTGGACACCTCGCTGAGCACATACCCCAGCGTGCCCGACAGCAGCCCCTCGATCCGCTCCACCCGGTCGCCGCTCTCGGTCAACTTGTGATAGGTGTCGATGATCGGCAGCCCGGCGCCGACGGTGGCCTCGTGCAGCACGCGGCGGCCGCGCGCGCGGGCGGTCTGCCAGAGCGACTCGCTCACGCCGCGCCGGCCGGCCAGCGGCCGCTTGTTGGCCAGGACCAGGTCCATGCCGTGCATGAGCCCCAGCTCGAGTGCGGGGCCGGTGTCGGTGGCCGTGAGGTCCACCAGCACCGGCCGGGTAAGCGCGTAGCTCGCGATGTGCTGGATCGCCTCCTCGGCGGTGGCGGCGTGCCCGCGCGGAGTGTCGGCCAGCCGAACGCCCTTCTTCTTCTCCGCAACGAGCGCGGCGAGCCGGCGGGGGGCGAGTCCCTGCGGATCGAACACGAACCCCGAGCGGTCGATGATCCCGGCGACCTTCAGGTCCAGCGCCGGCCGGCGCACCTGACCCACCATCGTAGCGAGGCTGCGCCCGATCTGCCCGAAGCCGAGCAGGATGACCTCCATGCGCTCGGGCTGGATCACGCCGCCGCCGGCGATCCGGGAGAGCTGAAAGGCCGCGTGGATCCGCCGCTGCGCCTCGGCGGCCTGCCGGGCCTCGACGACGACCGAGATGTTGAGCTCCGAGCTTCCCTGGGCGATGGCCACGACGTTGATCTTGGCGGCGGCCAGCGCGGTGAACACGGCCGCCGCCACTCCCGGCGTGCCGTGCATGCCGAGGCCCACGACCGCCACCGTGGCCATGTCGAGGCTGAGCTCGACGCCGTCGATCTCGCCGCGGCCGATCTCGCCGGCGAATTCCCGCTCCAGGCTCTCCCGCGCCTCCGTGGCCAGTCCCTCGGGCACGCTGAAGCAGATCGAATGCTCCGAGGAGGCCTGCGAGATGAGCGACACCGAGATCTGCCGGACATGGAGCGCGTGGAACGTCCGCGCCGCGATGCCGGGCACGCCCAGCATGCCGTTGCCGGTCACGGTCACGAGCGCCTGGCCGCCGGCGGCGGTGAGCGCCTTCACCGGAAACCGCCCCGGTGCCACCCGCTCGGAGACTTCGGTGCCGGCCGAGTCGGGGTCGCCGAACGGACGCACGTAGACCGGGATGCGCCGGCCCGCGACCGGAATCAGCGCCCGCGGATGCAGCACCTTGGCCCCGTAATACGCGAGCTCGGCCGCCTCGCGCGCGTGCAGTTGCGGGATGACGCGCGCGTCGGGCACCACGCGCGGGTCGGCGGTGAGGAGCCCCGGCACGTCCTTCCAGAGCGAGACCCGCGAGGCGCCGAGCCCGCGCGCGAGCAGCGTGGCGGTGAGGTCCGAGCCGCCGCGGCCGAGCGTGGCCACCTCCCCATCGGGCGTGGCGCCGATGAAGCCGGGCACGATCGGCATGATGCCGCGCGCGAGCAGCGGCAGCAGCGTGCGCTGGACGCTCCGATCGGTGCGCGCGAAATCCGGTGCCGCCTGGCCGAACGCACCGTCGGTGTGGACGAGGTCGATGGCATCGACGTACTTTGCCTTCGTCCCGGCCGCCTCGAGTGCCGCCGCCACCAGGCGCGCGCTCAGCCGCTCGCCGCGTGACGCGAGGTAGTCGGTGGTGCGCGGGGTCAGCTCGCGCAGGAGCTGGAGCCCTTGCGCCAGGGCTTCGAGCTCCTCGAAGACGTCACTGACGTAGGCGAGCGCGTCCGCCCGGCCACGGCCGGCTGGCAGAAGCGCCCGTGCCACCTCGGCGTGGCGGCTCCGGAGCTGCGCGATGAGGGACGCGACGGTGCGCGACTCGCCGGCGCCGGCCTGCTGGGCCACGCCAAGGAGCGCGTCGGTCGTCCCCGCCATCGCAGAGACGACCACGACGGTGGGCTCTTGGGCGTGGCGGCGGATGATGTCGACGGCGTGGCGGACAGCGGCGGAGTCGGCCAGCGACGCACCGCCGAATTTGTGCACCTGAGGCGCTCGGCGGGTCCGTGGCATAAGCCGTAGAGGATACCTAGTATGTTCGCCCTGCTCAAGCTGATACAGTCGATCATCAAGACGCTGCACTCCGACGGCACGCCGGGGCAGGTGGCCGCCGGCATCGCCCTCGGCGCGGTGCTCGGCCTCACGCCACTGATGAACGTGCACAACCTGGTCGTGTTCTCGCTCATCGTGCTGCTCAACGTCTCGTTCGGCGGCGGGATGCTTGGCTGGGCGCTGTTCGTGCCGCTCGGCTTCCTGCTCGATCCCGTCTTCCACCGGATCGGCGAGAGCCTGCTCATGGCGCCCTCGCTCCGGGGACTCTGGACCGCGTGGTACAACACGCCGCTCGTGCCGTACACCAACTTCAACAACACCGTCGTCCTGGGGAGCGTGGTTGCCTGGCTGGTGCTCGCGATCCCGATCTACTTCGGCGCGAAGGTCGGCGTGACGCGCTACCGCGCCACGATCGGCGAGCGGGTCCGCCAATCCAAGCTGTACAAGGCGGTCACCGCCTCCCAGGTGTACAACTGGTACAAACTCTTCCGGCCGAGCTGATCGTGCGCATCAAGATCTTCCGTTGGAAGGCGATCGGACCGCTGCTCCTGCTGTTGCTCGTAATCGGCGTCCTCGTGGTCCTCTTCGCCGAGCCGGTGGCGCGCGATACCACCGAGGAGGTGAGCACCGAGCTCCTGGGCACGCAGGTGGACGTGGGCCGGCTCGATCTCCTGCCCCGCCAGGCGTCCGTCGATCTCGGCGCACTGCAGGTGGCCGATCCGTTCGAGCCGCGCCGGAATCTCGTCGAGGCCGACCGGATCGTGCTCAAGCTCAACCCGGAGGCGCTGGCGGAGAAGAAGCTCGTGGTGGAGCGCTTCGCACTGCAGGGAATGCGCTTCGGCACGATCCGGAAGACGCCGGCGCGACCGGTGTCCGGCGATGGCTTCGCACCCCAGGCACTCCGTGCCGTCCGGGCGTGGGGCCAGCAGTTCGACGTGCCGATCCTCCAGCTCACCCCGATCGACACCATCAAGCAGCTCGTGCTCAACCCGTCGCAGCTCGGGACGGTGCAGGCGGCGCAGGGGCTGCTCGCGCGGACCGACTCGACCCGCCAGGCGCTGGAGCAGGGATTCAAGGCCGCGGACGTCCGCGCCACGGTGGACTCCGCCAGGGCACTCGCCGACCGGCTATCGAAGACCGATGCGCGAAAGCTCGGCCTCGACGGCACCCGCCAGGCCATCCAGTCGGTGCAGCAAGGCCTCAAGCAGCTCGATGCTTCCAGGAAGCAGATTGACGGCCTCCAGCGAAACGTGACCCAAGGCGTGAAGCTGCTGGGCACCGGAGTGAGCAACCTCGACGAGGCACGGAAGCGCGATTACGCCTTCGCCAGGTCCCTCCTCAAGCTGCCGAGCTTCTCGGCCCCGGATATCGGCAGCGCGTTCTTCGGCAAGGTCAGCATCGACCGGTTCCAGCAGGCGCTGTACTGGGCCGAGCTGGCGCGCCACTACATGCCGCCCGGGCTCCTGCCGCGCGAGGACGTCGGTCCCCAGCGTCTCCGCGCGTCGGGAGCCACCGTCCGGTTTCCGAAGGAGCACGAGTGGCCGAGTTTCCTGGTCGAGCTCGGCCAGGTGGACTTCACGATCGGCGACGGGCTGCTCAAGGGCGCCTACGCGGCCACCGTGCAGGGTGTCACGTCGGCGCCCGCGCTCTACGGTCGGCCCATGACCGTGACCGCCAAGCGGAACGCCCCGGGCTCGGCCATCGCCGGGCTCGACATCGGCGCGGTGGTGGACCACCGGACCGCCGGCGTGCGCGATTCGGTGTCGGCCAGGCTCCGGGGGGTGAAGCTCCCATCGTTCGCCATCCCGAAGCTGCCGTTCCGGATTGTCCCTGGCACCGGCGCGGCCAATCTCGACTTCGCCCTCCGCGGTGACCGGCTGCTGGGCCGCTGGTCCATCGGCAGCAATCAGGTGACCTGGGCGCTCGACAGCGCCGGGGGGCCGCGGAGCGATCTGGAGCAGCTCGTCTGGCGGGTGGTGTCGGGGCTCAAGCAGCTCGACGTGAAGGCCCAGGTGAGCGGCACGATCAAGGCGCCGAAGCTGTCGGTGCGGAGCAATCTGGATGACGCCATCGCACAGCGGCTCAAGGCGGTCGTCGGCGAGGAGGTGGCCAAGGCCGAAGCCATGGCCCGAGCCAAGGTGGACAGCCTCGTCACGGACAAGATCGAGCCGGTGAAGCAGCGCGTCGCCGCCGTGCAGGCCGAGGCCACCAAGCGGGTGGCGGACGAGCAAGCACGGCTCGACACGGTGGAGGCCGACCTGCAGGCGGAGCTCAAGCGGCTGACAGCGGGGCTGGCACCGGGGATCAAGTTGCCGAAGATCAAGCTGTAGAGCCGGGGGCAGGCTTCCCCTTGACCTTCGACAAGAACGCCTGCACTATCTGTCGAAGGTCGAGAGGAAAGGAAGGACCCTCGTGATCGAGCCCACCGCCGATGTCCTTCAGGGCACGCTGGACCTGCTGATCCTGAAGGCGCTCTCACTCCAGCCCATGCACGGCTGGGGCATTTCGCAGCGCGTCCGCCAGCTCTCCAGGGACGTGCTGCAGGTGCACCAGGGATCGCTTTATCCTGCCCTGCACCGCCTGGAGCACGCCGGGATCGTGGTCGCCGAGTGGGGCGTGTCCGAGAACAACCGCCGCGCCAAGTACTATTGTCTCACGGCCGCCGGCCGGGGCCGTCTGGCAGAGGAGACGGCGACGTGGGAGCGCTTCGCCACCGCGGTCCACCACGTTCTTCACGCGACATGAGCACGCGCTGGCTGTTACGGCTCCGACTTGGTCTTCGGACCTTCGTTCGCCGCTCGGCGGTCGAGGCGGAGCTCGACGAGGAGCTCCGCTTCCACCTCGAGCATGAGACCGAGAGCCTTGTCCGGCAGGGCCTGGCGCCTGAGCGGGCGCGCCTCGAGGCTCTGCGTGCCTTTGGCGGGGTCGAGCGTTACAAGGAGGAGTGCCGGGACGCGCGCAGCCTCCGGCTCCTCGACGACCTCCGGCAGGACGTGTGGTTCGGGCTCCGGTCGCTCCGGAGGAGCCGCGGTTTCGCGATCGTCTCGGTGGCGACGCTCGGCCTCGGAATCGGTTTGAGCGCCACCGTATTCGGCGTGGTGGACGGTGTTCTCCTCAAGCCCCTGCCATACGCGCACCCGCAGGATCTCGTGGTGCTCTGGCAGCACGACCGCAAAGCCGGCAACGAGCGCGACGACGTTTCGCCTCCCAACTTCCTTGATTTGCGTGACCGCACGACCGCGTTCGCGGGCATGGCGGCCGCCGAGCCGTTCGGACTCGACTACCCGACGGCCGATGGGCCCGTGACCCTCAAGGTCTGGCGTGTGTCTCAGGGGTTCTTCGACGTGCTGGGCACGCCCGCGCTCGTCGGGCGCACCTTCCACCAGGACGAGTACACCGCCGGGCGTGAACGGGTCGTCGTCCTTGCCCACGGCGCGTGGCGGCGACGGTTCGGGGGGGACTCGAGCGTCGTCGGCCGCAAACTGTCGTTCGACGGCGTGCCCTACACGGTGGTCGGCGTCATGCCACCCGAATTCCAGTTCCCCTCAGGCAAGGAGCTGTGGACACCGAGGGTCTTCGAGGAAGGCGACCGGCAGGAGCAACTCAGGGCCGCGACGTACCTGACCGTGATCGCACGCTTGAAGCCCGGGATCAGCCGCGAGATGGCGCGCGCCGAGCTGGCTGCGGTTGCCACGCAGCTTGCCCACGAGCACCCGAGCGCGAACGCGGACGTGGGGATCACCCTGCTGCCGCTCTTCGATCAGCTCTTTGGCAGCGTGCGCCGCGCGCTGCTCGTGCTGCTGGGCGCCGTTGGACTCGTGCTTCTCGGGGCCTGCATCAACGTCGCGAGCCTCTCGCTCGCTCGGGCGATCCGGCGGGAGCACGAGTTGGCGGTGCGCGTGGCGCTCGGCGCGGCCCGCGGTCGCATCGTGCGGCAACTGCTCGCGGAAAGTATCGTGCTGACGACCTTCGGGTGCGCCGCAGGTGTCCTGCTTGCGCATTGGGGCATTGCCGCCGTGCGCGCGATGAGCCCGGCCGACCTTCCTCGCGCCGAGCAGATGGTCCTCGACGCTCGCGTGCTTGCTTACGCGGTGGGGGCTGCTCTGCTTACCGTCAGCGTCTCCGGTCTCCTGCCGGCGCTGCGGAGCGCGCGCGGCGACCTCCGTGAAGGGTTGCGCGCTGGCGGACGAGGCGCGAGCCCGGGCCGGGCGAGTCACCGCCTGCGCGGTGCGCTGGTGGTGGCCCAGGTCGCACTCTCGCTCATGCTCCTCGTGGGCGCCGGCCTGCTGGCGCGCAGTTTCGTCTCGCTGCTCCGCGTCGAGCGTGGCTATCGACCGGACCACGTCCTCGCCATCAACATCTTCGTGTGGGGCCACTACGAGACGGGTGCCCGGCGGGCCGAGTTCGTCCGTCAGGCGGCCGACCGGATCGGCGCATTGCCCGGCGTGCGCTCCGTTGGAGTCTCCTCCTCCCTGCCTCTCTCGGAGCGGATCGGTCCGGAGGATGCACGTGTTGCCGTCGAAGGTGCCGTGGCGCCGGGCGAGGGGCAGGGCACCACGGTACGGGCGGCCGTCGCGACGGGCGGGTACTTCGAGACGCTGCGCATCCCGCTCCGCCGGGGCCGGCTCTTCTCGTCGGCGGATGACGCGCGCGCCGTGCCCGTCGCCGTGATCAGCGAGAGCATGGCGCATCGCCTCTTCCCGGGAATGGACGCGCTCGGGCGCCGCCTCGTCGTCACCTTCGCCGGGCCGCCTGAAATCCGTGAGGTCGTCGGTGTGGTAGGAGACGTGCGGCACGAGGGACTCGACCGCGATCCACACCCCACCCTGTACGTGCCGCATGCACAGTCGCCGACCGGTGCGCTGACGTTCACGGTCCGGACAGAAGGAGACGCGGCCGCCATGCTGGCAGCGGTCCAGCGACAGATCTGGGCGCTCGACCGGTCGCTGCCGATCTACGGCTCGGCGACGATGGAGGACCTGCTCGGCGCGTCGCTCCGCGCGCGACGGTTCAACCTCGCATTGCTCGCGTGCTTTGCCTTCACGGCGCTGGTGCTCTCGGCAGTCGGCGTCTACGGAGTCATGAGCCAGGCCGCTGGCGAGCGCGCGCACGAGATGGGCGTCCGCATGGCCTTTGGTGCCGGGGCGGCCGACGTCCTCGCTCTCATGCTGCGGCAGGGTATGACGCTCGCGCTTGCGGGGGTTACCATCGGCTTCCTGGGCGCCGCCGCGCTCACGGGTGTGCTCCGCGGCCTGTTGTTCGCCACCGCCCCGCTCGACCCCGTGACCTTCGGCGCCGGTGCCGCGCTCGTGCTAGGCATGGCGGCCGCGGCGGCGCTGGTGCCCGCACTGCGCGCCACTCGGGTCAGTCCGGTCGAGGCGCTCCGAGGGGAATAGCGACCGCGGCTCCCGCCGCTCCGCAGTCCTCTGGTCGTGGAGTCGAGGCGCGCATAAGATTAGCCATCCTGCCTGCCCCGGAGTCCCGATGCGCATTGGAGTCCCCAAGGAAACCGCCCCTGGCGAGCGGCGCGTGGCGCTGGTGCCCGAATCCGGAAAGAAGCTGAAGCAGGCCGGATACGACATCAGCGTCGAACAGGGGGCAGGTTCGGCGGCCGGCTACCCGGACGAAGTCTACCGCGACGTCGGGATGGCCATCGAGTCCGATCCCACCGCGTTGCTCGGTACCGCGGACGTCGTGCTCAAGGTGGGGCCGCCGTCGGTGGATGGAAGCCGCGACGAGGTAGCTTGGATGCGAAGCGGCGCGGTGTACGTCGGCTCGCTCATGCCGCTCCGGCACTTCGGGACGGTGCGCGCGCTGGCGGGGCGCGGCGTGACCGCCTTCGCCACCGACGCCATTCCACGCACCACCCGCGCCCAGAGCATGGACACGCTCTCGTCCATGGCGAACATCGCCGGGTACAAGGGCGTCCTGCTAGCCGCCGCAGAGCTCAACAAGTACTTCCCCATGTTCATGACGGCCGCGGGGATGGTCCCGCCGGCCAAGGTCTTCGTGATCGGTGCGGGCGTCGCAGGCCTCCAGGCCATCGCGACCGCCAAGCGCCTCGGCGCCCATGTCACCGCCACCGACGTCCGGCCCGAGGTGAAGGAGCAGATCGAGAGCGTCGGCGGCAAGTACGTCGGGATCGAGCTCACCGAGAGCGCCGCCGCGGGCGGCGGCTATGCCAAGGAGCTGTCCGACGCGGACAAGGCGCGGCAGCGCGAGATCCTCGCCGCCCAAGTGGCCCAGTCGGACGTCGTGGTCACGACGGCGCTCATCGGCGGGGTCTTCGCGCCGAGGCTCGTCACCGCCGACATGGTGCGGTCGATGAGGCCCGGCGCAATCATCGTGGACCTCGGCGCCGACGGCGGCGGCAACTGCGAGCTCTCCCGGCCGGGCGAGACCGTCGTGAGCGGCGGCGTCACGATCATGGCCCCAGTCAACCTGCCGGCCTCGATGCCGCTCCACGCCAGCCTGCTCTTCTCGCGGAACCTCACCGCCTTCCTGCAGGCGTTCACCAAGGATGGCGCCTTCCAGCTCGACCTGAACGACGACATCCAGCAGGGCGCGCTCATCACCCACGCGGGCGAGGTTCGGCACGCGCGGACCCGCGAGGCACTCGCCAAGGAGGGAGCATGACGCCGACCGAGGCCGCCGCGGCGGCGCCGGCCGCCGATTTCTGGGGCCAGCTTTTCGTCTTCGTGCTCGCCACGTTCATCGGGCTGGGCGTGATCCGCCGGGTGTCCCGGCTGCTGCACACGCCGCTCATGTCGATCACGAATGCCATCTCGGCCATCGCGGTCGTCGGCTCCATCATCGTGACCGGAGCCGACTATCCACCCGAGATCCGGCTGCTCGGCGGGATCGCGCTCTTCGCGTCGATGACCAACATCGTCAGCGGCTTCCTGATCACCGACCGGATGCTGAAGATGTTCAAGACCGACACCAAGCCGGGTGAGGGCGGCCGCCCATGAGCCACGGCCTGGTCCAGCTCGCCTACATCATCGCGACGGGGCTCTTCGTCTTCGCGCTGCACTGGATGAACGCGCCGGCGACCGCTCGGAATGGCGTGTACGCGGGTGTCGCGGGCATGGCGCTCGCGATCGCCGCGACCTGGGCGGAGCCGGAGGTGATTCACCACGGCTGGATCGTGCTCGCGCTGATCGCGGGCGTGGCGGTCGGCGTCCCGCTGTCCCGGGTGCCGCTCACGGCGGTGCCGCAGCGGACGGCGCTTTCCCACGCGTTCGGTGGCCTCGCGGCCGGACTGGTCGGCACCGCCAAGTACTATCTCTGGCTGGGCGAGGGCCCCGAGAACCTGACGGCGTTCCGCATGATCGCCATCATCGTCGAGATCATCCTGGGATTTCTGACCTTCACCGGCAGCCTCCTGGCCGCCGGCAAGCTGCAGGAGGTCAAGTGGATCCCGCAGCGGCCCGTGACCTACCCGCTGCAGAACGTCACCAACCTGGCCCTCTTCGGGGTTGCCGCGGTGGCCGGGGTGGCGCTCGTGCTGCACCCGACGGCGGCGTGGGCGCCGGCCGTGTTTCCGGTCATCATCGGGCTGTCGCTCCTCTTCGGCGTGCTGCTGATCCTTCCGATCGGCGGGGCCGACATGCCGACCGTCATCGCGATCCTCAACGCCTACGCCGGCCTATCCGCGGTCGCGATGGGGTTCGTGCTGGACAACAAGCTGCTGATCACGGCTGGCGCCCTCGATGGCTCGAGCGGTCTCATCCTGGCCGTCATCATGTGCAAGGCGATGAACCGGTCGTTCGCCAACGTGCTCTTCGGGGCATTCGGGCAGGTGCAGCAGACCAAGGCGCTGGAAGAGGGCAAGGAGTACAAGGCGGAGAGCATCGAGGGGGCGGCGCAGGTGCTCGAGCAGGCCAATCTGGTCGTCATCGTCCCCGGCTACGGCATGGCCGTGGCCCAGGCGCAGCACAAGGTGCGCGAGCTGTACGATCAGCTCAAGAAGCGGGGCATCACGGTCAAGTTCGCCATCCACCCGGTGGCGGGCCGCATGCCGGGCCACATGAACGTGCTGCTCGCCGAGGCCGACATCCCGTACACCGACCTGGTGGAGATGGATGAGATCAACCCCGACATGCCCCAGGTGGACGTGGCCCTCGTGGTGGGCGCCAACGACGTGGTGAATCCGGCGGCACGGACGGAGAAGACCAGCCCGATCTACGGGATGCCGATCATCGACGCCGATCGGGCGCGTACCGTGTTCGCCATCAAGCGCAGCAAGAACCCGGGATTCGCCGGGATCGATAACGAGTTGTACTTTTCGGACAAGACCTGGATGCTGTTCGGCGATGCCAAGAACGTCATCGGCGAGCTGGTGAAGCAGCTCTCCGGGGGCAGCGGCATGCACTGAGGTCGCGCCCGTTCGCCGCTGCCTGTTTCCCTTGCTGGAGCTCCGTATGCGATCGAGTCTTTCGTGGGCCGCCGCCGCTCTGCTGAGCGTCGCGCCGGCCGTGCAGGCCCAGGACGCGTGTGCCGAAAACTTCAAGTGGCCGAAGGTGGGCGCCTGGGCGGAGTACCAGGGCACGTACAACAAGAAGACGCCGGTGACGACCCGCTATGCCGTCGTGGGCACGGAAGACCGGACTGGCGCCGAATACAAGCGAATCGAGTTCAAGATGCATGACGCGAAGAAGAACACGGACATGATCTACCAGATGCTGGTCCCGGGTGGGGGTCCCCTCGAGATGGACGGGATCGAAGAGGTTGTCATGAAGATGGGGGACCGGCCCGCCATGAAGATGAGCGGGATGATGCTCGGGATGATGCGCAAACAGCTGGGGCAGAGCATGGCCTTCAAGGATGCTTGCACCGAGGTCGAGATGGTTGGCCAGGAAAAGGTGACCGTTCCGGCCGGCTCGTACAGCGCGAAGCACTTCCACAGTGCGAAGTACGAGACCGACATGTGGGTCAGTCCCAAGGTTCCGTTTTCCATGCTCAAGTCGGTCGGCAAGACGCACGAGCTCGTGCTGGCCGCGACAGGGGATGGCGCCAAGAGCGAGATCACCGAAACACCACAGGAGATGACTGGGCCGGGGCAATCGAAGTAGCAAGGCAAACTACTATCGCCCGCGGCTTGTCTATCAAGGCTGGCCGGGCACCCGCCAAGGGAAGAAGCCCTCGTCTTGGCATACCGGACTGCCAAATACGCAGCCCCCGCCGCATTGTGTTGCCCATCAGGAACCCCCTCGTTGCGCCGACGCAACTATCCATCCTGTCAGGTTTTAGCTAAGGTGTTGATTTTAGGCATCTTAGGCGATATATTGCCCCGTCTCAATTCAAGTCGGCCTCAGATTCCTAGGCTGGTATACTGTGCGGGGGACGGGGACTCCTGTGAGGAGGCGAACAGCGTGACAGTTAAGGCACGTAGCAAGCGTCGCCCGGTGCGACCGGCGCAGATCGCTCGTGCAATCGATGAAGGCCGTGAGAGCCTGGACCTCTATCTCGACGAGATCAGCCGGGTCCCCCTCCTCAACCGCGAAGAGGAAATGGAGCTCGCGCGCAAGGCGTTCAAGGGCAATGTGACCGCCCAGGAAAAGCTGGCGCGCCACAACGTCCGCTTCGTCGTCTCCGTGGCCAAGAAGTTCCAGAACCGCGGGGTGCCGCTCGTCGACCTGATCGGCGAGGGGAACCTCGGGCTCATGACGGCCGCCCGGAAGTTCGATCCCGATCGAGGCGTCAAGTTCATCTCGTACGCCGTCTGGTGGATCCGCCAGGCGGTGCAGGCGGCCATCGCGCGCCATGGCCGGCCGGTCCGGGTGCCGCTCAACCGGACCGCCGATCTGAGCCGCCTCGGCCGCACCACGACGCTGCTGAAGGACAAGCTGGGCCGCATGCCGACCACCGAGGAGCTGGCCCGCGCCACGGGGCTCACGGTCGAAGCCGTGCGCTCGCTCAGCGCGCTCAACTCCGAGGCGGTGCGTCTCGACCACCCGACCCGGGACGGCGAGGGCAACGAGCGCATCGAGCGGTTCACGAGCGGTGAGCAGGAAAGCACCGACATGAGCACCATGGCCAACAGCCAGACCCGCGACATCGAGGCCGCGCTCGCCGCGCTGCCGCCGCGGGACGCCAAGGTGCTCCGGCTCTATTTCGGCCTCGACGACGGCAACAGCCGCACGCTCGAGGAGATCGGCCGGATGATGGGCGTCACCCGCGAGCGGATCCGCCAGCTCCGGGACCGGGCGCTCCTCCGCCTCCGCGAAGGCGAGACCGGCGACCGGCTGCGGGATCTCGTGGCCTGAGCTCAGCGGTTCCAGTGAAATCGAAACGCCCCCCGAATCAGCGTTCGGGGGGCGTTTTGGCTATCGGTGATCGGTTGGTTCCGATGGCTATTCACCACGAAGGCACGAAGGACACGAAGGACCACGAGCCCAACCGCCCCCCAAACGGCTACCGTGGGGAGGGGTGGCTTCGTGGTCCTTCGTGCCCTTCGTGCCTTCGTGGTGAAGAGCCAGCAGCCTGCAGGACCCACGCCCGCCCTACTGCCGCAGAAACTGCCGCAGCACCCGCTGCAGGATGCCCCCGTGCCGGTAGTAGTCCAGCTCCACCTCCGAGTTGAGCCGGACGACCGCCTGGAAGACCGTCTCCTTGCCGGCGTCGTCCCGCGCCGTCACGGCGACGGTGCCGCCCGGCGCCAGGCCCCGCGGCGATTCCTGTGATGCTGATGGTCTCGGTACCGGTCAGGCCGAGCGACGTCCGGTCGGTGCCGGCCTGGTAGGCCAGTGGCAGCACCCCCATGCCCACCAGGTTGCTCCGGTGGATCCGCTCGTAGCTCTCGGCGATGATCGCCTTCACGCCCAGGAGCGCGGGCCCCTTGGCGGCCCAGTCGCGGCTCGAGCCGGTACCGTACTCCTTGCCCGTCAGGATGACCAGCGGCGTGCCCGCCTCCTGGTAGCGCATCGCGGCGTCGTAGATCGAGACCACCTCGCCGGTGGGGAAGTGGAGGGTCCAGTTCCCCTCCTTGCCCGGCACGAGCGCGTTGGCGATTCGCACGTTGCCGAACGTGCCGCGCATCATCACCTCGTGGTTGCCGCGGCGCGAGCCGAAGGTGTTCCAGTCGGCCTGCTCGACGCCGTGCTCCCGCAGGTACCTCGCGGCGGGGCCGTTCTTCGGGATCGCGCCCGCCGGCGAGATGTGGTCGGTCGTGACCGAGTCGCCGAGGACGGCGAGCACCCGCGCATCCGTGATGTCGCGCAGCGGGAGCGGGCTCGGCCGGCAGGTCGGTGAAGAACGGCGGCTCCTGCACGTAGGTGGACGCCAGATCCCAGGCGTAGCGGCTCCCCTCGGGGATCTTGAGCGCCTGCCAGGTCTCGTCGCCCTCGAACACCGAGCCGTAGCGCTGCTCGAACAGCTCCGGCTTGAGCGAGCTCGCCATGGCGTCGCGCACCTCCGCGGGCGAGGGCCAGATGTCCTTGAGGTACACCGGCCGGCCGTCCGTGCCGGTCCCGAGCGGCTCCCGGCTCAGGTCGATGTCCACCCGGCCGGCGAGCGCGAACGCCACCACCAGCATCGGCGAGGCGAGATAGTTGGCGCGCACCTGGGGGTGCACCCGGGCCTCGAAGTTCCGGTTGCCGCTCAGGACCGCCGCCGTCACCAGCGAGTGCTCGTCGATGAGCGCCCCGATCACGTCCGGCAGCGGACCGCTGTTGCCGATGCAGGTCGTGCAGCCGTAGCCCACCGTGTGGAAGCGGAGCCGCTCCAGGAACGGCATCAGGCCCGAGCCCTCGAGATAGTCGGTCACGACCCGGGAGCCGGGGGCCAGGCTCGTCTTGACCCAGGGCCGGGTCATGAGCCCGCGCTCCACGGCCTTCTTGGCCACCAGGCCGGCGCCGATCATGACCGATGGGTTCGACGTGTTGGTGCAGCTGGTGATGGCGGCGATCACCACCGCGCCGTCGTGCAGCGTGATGTCTGCGCCGTCGAGCTGTCCGCTCACGACCGGCGGCGCGTCGGGATCGGCGGCGGCGACGGCGGACATGTGCTCGGCCGCGCCGTGACCGTCGATGGTCGACGTTGGCGCCGCCCTCGCCCATCCAGCGGGAGTAGGCGCTCTCGGCCAGCTCCTTCCGGGCCGTCGGCACGGTGGCGCTCATCAGACCCGGCAGGTTGACGATGAAATTCCGCTTGAGTTCCGTGAGCGGGACCAGGTCCTGCGGCCGCTTGGGGCCCGCCAGGCTGGGGTTGACCGTGTTCAGGTCGAGCTCGAGCGTCGCGGTGAACTCGGGATCGGGCGTGGCGTCGGTGCGGAAGAGCCCTTGCTCCTTGGTGTAGCGCTCGACCCGCTCGCATACCGCCGTCCCGCGGCCGGTCCGCTCCAGATAGCGCACCGTCTCGGCATCGACGGGGAAGAAGCCCATGGTGGCGCCGTACTCGGGCGCCATGTTGGCGATCGTGGCGCGGTCGGCCAGCGACAGCGCGCTGAGCCCGGGTCCGTAAAACTCCACGAACTTGTCGACCACGCCCTTCTTCCGGAGCATCTGCGTCACGGTGAGCACCAGGTCCGTGGCCGTCGTGCCGAGGGGGAGCTGCCCCACCAGCTTCATCCCGATGACCTCCGGAATGAGCATGAAGTAGGGCTGTCCCAGCATGACCGCCTCCGCCTCGATGCCGCCGACGCCCCAGCCCACGACACCGAGGCCGTTGATCATGGTGGTATGCGAATCGGTGCCGACCAGGGTGTCGGGGTAGGCGGTGATCTCGCCGAACTGCGGCCGGAGCTGGACCACAGGTGCCAGGTATTCGAGGTTCACCTGGTGCACGATGCCGGTGCCGGGCGGGACCACGCGGAAGCTATCGAAGGCCCGCTGGGCGAACTTGAGGAGTTGGTAGCGCTCCAGGTTCCGTTCGAACTCGAGGGCGACGTTGAGCTTGAGGGAGCGCTCCGAGCCGTACGAATCGACCTGCACCGAGTGGTCGATGACCAGATCGCAGGGCACCACCGGGTTGATCCGGTCCGGGTCTCCCTTCATCCGTCCCATCGCGTCCCGCATGGCGGCCAGGTCCACGACGCAGGGCACGCCGGTGAAGTCCTGCAGGACGACGCGGGCCGGCATGAACGGCACTTCGCCCCGGCTGGCGGTCCGCGGGCTCCAGGCGGCGAGATTCCGCACGTGCGCGTCCGTCACGAAGCCCCGGCCGGCGTGTCGCAGCGCGTTTTCGAGCAGGACGCGAATGGAGAACGGGAGTCGGTCGAGGTCGGCGAGCCCCTGGCGGGCCAGCTCGGAGAGGCGGTAGACGACCGCGGTTTCGCTACCGAGGGGAAGGGAAGCGCGGGCGCCGAACGGGTTGGTGGCGTCAATCGGCATGGGTCGTCAAGGTTGAAGTCTCGGTCAATATACTATCCATTCACGGCCCTTTGCCCGGAGTCACGATGCCCACGCCGGTACCCTACGCCATCACCCGCCAGGACGACGGCCTGCTCATCGAGTGGGACCAGGAGGGGCACCGTGCGTTGTACCCCGCCCGGGCCCTCCGGCTGGCCTGCGGCTGCGCCGCCTGTGTGGAGGAGATGAGCGGGCGTCCCATCCTCGATCCCGCCCGGGTGCCGGACGACATCCTTCCCCGCTCGGTGGCGCTGGTCGGTACCTACGGGCTCCGCGTGCAGTGGAGCGACGGCCATGGCACGGGCATCTACACTTTCGAGCGGCTGCTCGCCACCTGCCCCTGCGAGCGCTGCCGCGGATCGTGACCCCGGACACATCCCCAAAGCGCCGGTAGGGCCCACTCTGGAACCGCTCGCGGGCAGATCATCACCGGATTGCGGGGGCCCCATCCATGCATGTGCGTGACCATTCCACGCTTCGCGAAGGCACCGTAACGGGCGCGATCGGCGCGCTGATCGTCGCGGCGTGGTACTTCATCGTAGACACGGCCGGGGGCCAGCCGTTTCACACGCCCAATGTCCTCGGCAAGTTTCTCTTCCGCGCGAGCCTCCCGCCGAACGTCCACCAGATCATGCCGAACGTAGTGCTTGGCTATACGGTCATCCACTTCATGGCCTTCCTGGTGATGGGGATGGGGCTGACTCTGCTGGTTCACATGGCCTCTCGGAACATCGCGCTCAGAATGGGGGTCTGGATTGGCCTGGTGGTGGCTTTCGGGCTCTTCGCTGGACTGACCTACATGGTGGGGATCGCCACCGGCGATCGGCTCTCGCCCTGGGCGGTCGTGAGCGGCAGCCTATTCGGCGTTCTGGGCATGGGCGGATACCTCTGGCGGCGGCATCCCCGACTCGGCCGGTCCTTCCGCCAGGCAGCTCTCGGGGACGAGGTGCCGCCGCCGGCCCACCCGCCCGGCGGGCCAGGGGCCGCCTAGGTCCGGCTGGAACGTCTTGCGCGCGGCGGTCCGCGGTCCCACAGTAAAGGGACGCCGCGGAGACGTCGTGCCGCAGGCGCCTACCCCTGTTTCGGCCGGAGGTTTGCATGCCGGAGAATCGCCACTCGGTCGTCGGCGAAGGCACTGACGTCGGTCTCATCGGCGGGCTGGTCGTGGCCGCCTGGTTCCTGATGCTCGATACCCTCGCCGGGCATCCGTTCCAGACGCCCAGCCTGCTCGGGCAGATGGTCATCTTCGGCGACCGCACACCGGATCCGAGGCAGCTCGCCTTCGGCGCCATCCTGGTCTACACCGCCTTCCACTTCATCGTCTTCGCCTTCGTCGGCATGGGACTGGTGGCGCTGGTGCACTGGGGCACCGGCAATCCGGTCGTCCGGTACGCCCTGCTCCCGGTCTTCCTGGTATTCGAGATCCTGTTTTACGGCTTCCTCGCCATCCTCTCGGAGCGGACCAACGAGATGTTCCCGTTCTGGGCCGTGATCGCCGCCAACACGCTGGCCGCGATCTGCATGGGCGCCTACCTGTGGCGCCGGCACCCGGCGTTCCGGGACTCCATTCACGACACGCCGCTCGGCGCCGCGCCGATGAACTGAGCCGAACCACCGCGACGGCGGGAGGCTCCGGTCCTCCCGTGCGTCGCCGTCCGTGCCCGACCGGTTTCACCTTTCCATCCCTACAGGTATAGCTTCCTCGCTCACCATCATCGGCCGGGGTCTGTGCGTCTTCGCCCGCTCTCCGTCGTGTTCGTCGTCCTCCTGCTCATCACCGTCGTGGCGCCACTCCGGGCCCAGCTCGAGCCTCCATCCACCGGCGGCCTGGTCGGGCTCGATCGCGAGCTCCGCATGCTCGGTGGAGAGAAGCGGGTCCTCATGATCGGCGCGCATCCTGACGACGAGGACACCGAGCTCCTGACCCTGCTGGTCCGGGGTCTCGGGGCGGAGGCGGCCTACCTGTCGCTCAATCGGGGCGAAGGCGGGCAGAACCTGATCGGCCCAGAGCTCGGGCCGGCGCTGGGGCTCATCCGCACCGAGGAGCTGCTCGCCGCGCGTCGGCTGGACGGCGCCCGCCAGTACTTCACGCGCGCCTACGATTTCGGCTACTCCAAGTCCCAGGACGAGACCTGGCGGCACTGGCCCCGGGACACCGTGCTCAAGGACGTCGTGCGCATCGTCCGGCGGTTCCGGCCGCAGGTCATCGTCTCGGTTTTCAGCGGGACGCCGCGCGATGGCCACGGACAGCACCAGGCGGCTGGATGGGCGGCCCGGGAGGCGTTCCAGGCCGCGGGCGACGCGACGCGCTTCCCGGAGCTGGCCCGCGATGAGGGCCTCGCCCCGTGGACGGCGCAGAAGCTCTACCGGAGCACCTGGTACGACACGACCGCGACCACGCTCGTGCTCGAGGGCGGCGGGCTCGACCGGGCAGCGGGACTCTCCTATCACCAGATCGCGATGGCCGGCCGAAGCCTGCACCGTTCGCAGGACATGGGTCGGATTCAGGGGTTGGGGCCGTCGAGGGTGCGGCTCGCGCTGGTCGAGGATCGCACCGGGCGGGATGCCGGGACCCTCTTCTCCGGTATCGATACGACGGTCGCCACAGGCTCAACGCCAGGCTCGCCGCCGGGATCTGCGTCGGCCCCCGGGGCCGATCTCACCGGGCTGCTGGCGCTTCGGGCACGGTGGACGACCTCGGGGGCCTCGGCCGACCGCCTGGCGCACCTGGACCGCGCCATAGTCGTCGCCTCGGGGGTCGTGTGTGATGCCCGGAGCGACGACGACCGCGTCGTACCCGGGCAGCGGATTACCGTGGCGCTCGAGTGCTGGAACACCGGAACCGAGCCCCACACGGTCACCGCCGAGCTACGGGGCAGGCGAGCGATTCGCCCCGACAGCGCTGCGAGCACCCTTCGGCTCGAGCCGGGCGCGCTGGTGCGGCGACAGGTCACGGCGACCGTTGCGGCCGATGCGCCCCCCACCGCGCCCTATTTCCACCTGAGCGCGTCCAACCCGGCGCTGTACGACTGGAGCGCCGCGCCACTTGCGGTGCGTGGCGAGCCGTCCGACGCGCCGGAGCTGACCGGCACCTTCCAGATCGACGGCGCGGCACGGTCCGAACGGGAAGTGACCCTTCGGATCAATGATCAGGCGCGCGGCGAGGTGCGGCGTCCGGTCATGGTCGTGCCACGGGTGGCGCTCGCCGTCGATCCCGCCACCGAAGTCTGGCCCGCCAGTAACCGCGTGCCCCGCCGGTTCACAGTGACCCTGACTCATGGTGCCCGCGACACGACCGCGGGCACGGTGCGACTGGAGCTCCCGGCGGGCTGGCCCGCCGTGCCGGCGCGGCCGTTCGAGCTGACGCGCGAGGATCAGCGCGTGGCGGTGACGTTCGAGGTCCGTCTCCCGGCCGCGCCGGCGGAGGGGGTGGTGCACCTGCGGGTGCTTGCGCGGGACCGCGCCGGACGGGGCTACGCCGACGGGGTGGTGACCGTGGACTACCCGCACATCCGGCCCCGGTCGTACCCGGTCCCGGCCGAGGCCACGATCCGGGTGGCGCCGCTGGCGCTGCCCTCGATCGCGGGCGTGGGCTACGTCCGGGGCGCGTCCGACCGCGTGCCGGAGGCGCTCGCTGGCGTAGGCGTCCGGGTCACTCTGCTCGATGCCGCCGCGCTCGAGCGCGGCGACCTCGGGCGGTTCAGCGCGATCGTCATCGGGCCGCGCGCCTATGAGACCGAGCCTGCGCTCCTCGAGTACAATGACCGCCTGCTGGCCTACACCCGCCGCGGTGGCCTGCTGCTGGTGCAGTATCAGCAGCAACTCTTTTTCGACGGCGGGTACGCCCCGTACCCCCTCACAGTGGGGGGGCCGTCGTCTACGCCAGGCGCGGCACCCGTGGCTCACGACCGGGTGACCGAGGAGACGGCGCCGGTCCGGCTGCTGGCCCCGGCCGATCCCGTGGTGGTGCTTCCCAATCGCTTGGGCCGCGCCGACTGGCAGGGCTGGGTGCAGGAGCGCGGTCTCTATTTCGCGCGGAGCTGGCATCCCGCCTACCGGCCGCTGCTCGAGACCCACGATCCGGGCGACCCGCCGCTCGAGGGCGGGCTCCTGGTGGCGAAGCTGGGGCGGGGGACATACGTCTACACCGGACTGAGCTTCTTCCGGCAGTTGCCCGCGGGGGTGCCTGGGGCGTTCCGGCTGTTCGCGAACCTGCTGGCGCTGGCGCGGTAGGCACTCAGGGTGACTCTGCCTGGAGGCTGGCGCTCGCCGGCCCGCGCGGCTCGCACTGCTCTCGTGCTCCTCGGCGGGCTCGCACTCCTGGCGTGCAATGACGGGCGCATCCCTGTGGTCGTCTACTCCCCGCACGGGCGCGACCAGCTCTCGCTGCTCGAGCACGCCTTCGAGAGCGAGCATCCGGACATCGACGTCCGCTGGCTCGACATGGGGTCACAGGAGATCCTCGACCGCGTGCGATTCGAGCGAGTCAACCCGCAGGCCGACGTCTGGTTCGGCGGCCCGACGACGATCTTCGACCGCGGCGTGGCCGACTCGCTGCTCGCGCCGCATCGTCCCCGCTGGGCGGCGCACGTCGGCCCCGGCGGCGTGGGGCCGCGGGACCTGTACTATCCCGTCTATCGGACACCCGCGGTGATCGCGTTCAACAGCCGGGTCGTGGCGCGGGCAGACGCGCCGCACGACTGGGATGACGTGCTCGCGCCGCGCTGGTTCGACAAGGTGCTGATCCGCGATCCGATGGCCAGCGGCACGATGCGGGCGATCTGGGGGCTCGTGATCGAGCGGAGCCTTCGGGCTACCGGCGACACCGCGGCCGGCATGGCGTGGCTCCGACGGCTGGATCGGCAAACGAAGGCCTACGCGCTCAACCCGGCCATCCTCGATGCCCGCCTCGCGCGCGCCGAGGGGGTCGTGACCCTGTGGGACCTGCCGGACATCCTCATCAGCCGGTCGAAAGGCATGCCGTTCGACTACGTCTTTCCCCGGAGCGGCACCGTGGTCATCGACGATGCGATCGCCCTGGTCCGAGGCAGCCGGCATGCAGATTCCGCTCGTGCCTTCATCGACTTCGTCGGAAGCACGGAGGGGCAGCTCCTGGCCGCTGAGAAGGTCTTCCGGCTGCCGGCCCGCAACGATCTGCCCATGAGCCGCATCCCCGCCTGGGTCGCGGAGGTCGAGCGCGAGATGGTGGTGGCCGACGTGGACTGGTCGCTTCTGGCCCGGGAGGGTGCCGCCTGGATGGGCTATTGGGACCGCCACGTGCGGGGCACCGGCCGGAAGGCGTGGCCATGAGCGCCTTCCTCCGGGTCGAGGGCCTGGTCAAGCGGTTCGACGGCACGGTCGCGGTCGATCGCGTCTCGCTCGGCCTCGAGCGGGGTGAGTTGCTCGCGCTCCTGGGGCCGAGCGGCAGCGGCAAGACCACGACGCTCCGGCTGCTCGCGGGGTTCGAGACCCCGGACGAAGGCCACGTGCTCGTCGAGCAGGAAGACGTCACCGCGGTGGCGCCGGTCTCCCGCCGCTTCGGCATGGTGTTCCAGCACTACGCCCTGTTCCCGCATCTGGACGTGCGGGGCAACGTGGCCTTCGGTCTGGAATCGAACGGGATCCGTGGCGCGGACCTGGAACGTCGCGTGGATCGTGCCCTGGCGCTGGTGGATCTGGCCGACTTCGGCGCGCGCCGCATCGGCCAGCTCTCGGGGGGACAGCAGCAGCGCGTGGCGCTGGCCCGTGCCCTGGCGCCGGAGCCGCGCGTGCTCTTGCTGGACGAGCCGCTCTCCAACCTCGATCCCACATTGCGCGAGCGCACCCGCCGCGAGATCCGCGACGTGATCCACCGGGTCGGAATCACCACGGTGCTCGTGACCCACGAACAGGATGAGGCCTTCGAGCTCGGCGACCGCGTGGCCGTCATGCGCGGCGGCCGGCTGGAGCAGGTCGGCACGCCCGACGAGCTCTATGGGGCGCCGGCCAACGCGTTTGTCGCGGGGTTCGTGGGGCGCTCGAGCACCGCGGCGGTCGTCGTCGTGGGTCCGTCGGAGCGGGGCGTCCGGATCGCCGTCGACGGCGCCGAGTGGGACATCGAGACCGTGCCGGGCCGCCCGGCGCCGCCTCCAGGCCCAGCGATGATGCTGATCCGTCCCGAGGCGCTGAGGATCACCCCGCTCGATCCCGGAGCGCTCCCGGTGACGATCACTTCGCGCCGGTTCGTGGGACCGTCGGCCATTTTCACCACCCGAACCGACGGCGGCGCGGTGCTCGAGGTCGTCGCCCCGCCTCAGGCGGTGCCCACGGGCGCCCGGGTGGGGCTGATGCCAAGCCGGCGCGTGGGGGGCGGAATCCACCTCTTCCCGCCGGAGGGCGGGTGACGCCGGCGTCCAGGCCCCGACTGCTCGTCGTGGTGCTGCTGGCCGGGCTGCTCTGGCTCGTGGCCTACCCTCTGGTGCTCGTGCTGCTGGAGGGCGTGCGCGATCCGGCCGGGTGGACCCTCCGGTATGTGCGGCTCTTCCTCGAGCGCCCGACCGAATGGCAGGCGCTCTGGGGCAGCCTCTGGATCTCGGTCGCCAGCGTGGTGCTGGCGGCCGCGATTGGGATTCCGCTGGCCTTCCTCTTCGCTCGCTACGAGCTGCCGGGCGGGCGCGTGCTCGCGGGCCTGGTGGCGCTGCCGGCGGTGCTGCCGCCGCTGGTGGGCGTGCTGGCGTTCCTGTTTCTCTACGGCGAGACCGGCTTCGTCTCGCTGCTGGTGCAGCGGATCTTCGGCCTCACCGACCCGCCGTGGCGGCTGCAGGGTGCGGGCGCCATCCTGCTCGTGCACGCCTACTCGATGTACGTCTACTTCTACCTGTTCGTCCGGGCCGCGCTGCAGTCGCTCGACGGGTCGCAGTACGAGGCGGCGGCCAGCCTGGGCGCGGGCCGGTGGCGCACCCTCCGGCATGTCGTGCTGCCGCAACTCGCTCCTGCCCTCGGTGGTGCCGCCCTGCTGACGTTCATGACGGCGCTCGCCTCGTTCAGCGCGCCCTACATCTTCGGGGGCGGGTTCCGCGTCATGCCGACCCAGATCGTCGCGACCCGCCTCAATGGCGACGACCGCCTGGCGATGGTGGAGACGATCGCGCTCACCGTGCTGGCGCTAGCCGCGCTCTGGCTCTTTCGCGGCGCCGGTCCGATCGACGGCGGGGCTGGCGGCGGACGGAAGGGCGCCTCTCCCGCGCGCCGGGTGGTGCGGAGCCGGCCGCTTCGGCTGCTCCTGACCGCGGCGGGATGGGGCCTGGTGGCGCTGCTCCTGCTGCCGCACCTGACGCTGCTGCTGGTCTCGTTCGTACCGGTGGGAAGCTGGACCATCGAGCCGGTGCCCCCGGCGTACACGCTCCGGAACTACCTCACGCTGCTGCAGGATCCGGTGCGTGCCCGGCCGCTGGCGAACAGTCTCTGGCTCGCGACCGTCGCGACCATCGCCGCCGTGGCCATCGCGCTGGCGGGCGCCCTCGTGGCGGGCCGACGCCGCGTCCGCGGCGGGCGGCTCATCGAGACCCTGCTCGCGCTTCCGTGGGCGGTGCCGGGGACGGTCTTCGCGATCGCCCTCGCCACGGCGTTCAGCGTACGGGCGCCGTGGGCCGGCCGCATGGTGCTCGTCGGCACCATCTGGATCCTTCCGCTCGCGTATCTTGTACGGAATCTGCCGATCACCAGCCGCGCCATCCTGGCCGGCGTCCGCGCCCTGGACCCCTCGCTCGACGAAGCCGCCGCCACGCTCGGGGCCCACCGAGGGCGCACCCTGCGCCGGATCACGCTGCCGCTCCTCCGGCCGGCGCTCCTGGCGGGGGCCAGCCTCGCCTTCGTCACCGCGTTCGGAGATTTCGTGACCTCGATCATGCTCTACACCTACGACACGCGGCCGGTCTCGCTCGAGATCCTCTCGAGCTTGCGCCAAGCGGACGTCGGGGTGGCGGCGGCCTACGGCGTCGTGCTCATGCTGGTGAGCGCCGCCGTCTTCGTCGTCGGAGCCGACCGAAGCGGGGGCGGATGACGGCACCGCCGAACGGCAACCGCGTGCGGCTGCGCCGGCTCGCGGTTTTGATCTTCGTCTGCTTCGTCGATGCCATCGGGTTCATGATCATCCTGCCGCTGCTGCCGTTCTACGCCACGCGGCTCAGCGCCAGCCCCGAGACCGTTGGCCGACTCATCGCGTCGTTCTCCATCGCGCAGCTCTTGTCGGCGCCGGTCTGGGGACGGGTGTCGGACCGCTACGGGCGGCGGCCCGCGCTGCTCATCGGGTTGAGCGCCTCGGCGATGGCGTACGCGGTGTTCGGCATCGCCGACGCGGTGTGGCTGCTCTTCGCCTCGCGCATCGTGCAGGGCGCGGGCGGGGGCACGACCGGCGTAGCCCAGGCCTACGTGGCCGACACCGTCGAGCCCAAAGACCGGGCGCGGGCCCTGGGCTGGCTGTCCTCGGCCACGGCGGCGGGCGTCATCTTCGGCCCGGCCATCGCCTCCTTCGCGTTCACCCTCGGACCCGCCGCACCCGGGCTGGCGGCCGCCGGGCTCTGCCTGGTGAACGTGGCGTTCGCGTGGAAGTGGCTGCCCGAATCGCGGGCCGGGCAGCGGCACGACGGCGCCAGCCCTCGGAAGCCCTCTGGCATCCCGCCTGGCTGGTCCTGCGGCACCCGACCGGCCTGGTCTCCCGGCTGATCTGGATCTATGGCATCGGGATGATCGCCTTCTCGGCCATGACGTCGGTGCTGTCGCTGTACCTGCAGGCGGCGTTCGGCCTGACCGAGAGGACCATCGGACCCATCTTCGCCTACGTCGGGGTGCTTTCCCTGGTGATGCGGAGCGTCCTCCTTGGCCCCATCGTGGACCGCCTGGGCGAGCGCTGGACCATGCGGGCAGGCGCCCTGCTTCTCGCCGCGGGACTTCTGCTGTATCCTATTCCCCAGAACCTCTGGGCCCTCGCGGCCGTCATCCCCCTTGTGCCGATCGGCACCGCGCTCCTGTTCCCGGCGACGACGTCGCTGATGTCGCGCTATTCAGACGTGCGCGAGCTGGGGACGACCATGGGCGTGGCGC
Organism: uncultured Gemmatimonadales bacterium; assembly: GCA_963728705.1. Classification (GTDB taxonomy): domain Bacteria; phylum Gemmatimonadota; class Gemmatimonadetes; order Gemmatimonadales; family GWC2-71-9; genus CAVVWJ01. The sequence continues at coordinate 55,960 of CAVSLY010000021.1, read as the reverse complement.
AGACTTTCGCGGGACTCGCTCGCGTCGTCGCACCGGTGGTGGCGACGATGATCTTCCAGCGGCTCGGGCACGACTGGCCGTTCTACGTCGCGGGTGGGGTCGTGGCTCTTGCCGGCATGCTCACGCTTCGGATCCCCAGCGAGCCCAAATGGTCCGCACACGGCACAGGAGACGGAGCGACCATGAGCACTCCGCGTGTGAGCACCGACGATCGGCTCGACCGCCTGGAGCAGCGGCTGGCGGTGCTGGAGACGCTGGTGCGGCAGCTCGCGGTCGTCGGTGGGGTCGCGCGCCAACCTGTGGCGCCGCCGCCCGCCCGGGGCAGGCCGCGGCGGCGCCTCCGGCACCCCAGGTCGTGGAACCGCCACCCGATGAGCGGGGCTACGAGCCCCGCCCGAGCCGGTCGGCGGCGCGTCGGCCGGTCTGCTGACGTTCCCCTGCCGACCCCTCCTCGGTCACGCAGCATCGGCCGCCCCGCCGCCGTCTCGCCCTGCAGCTCCCCGGCCCGACCGGATGGGGGTGGACTCGCCGGCCCTCGACTCGGAGCAGTGGATCGGCCAGCGCGTGTTCCTCGGCATCGGCGTCGTGGCACTGCTCATGGCCGCCGGGTATCTGCTCAAGCTCTCGTTCGAGCGGGGCTGGATCTCGCCGGTGATGCGTTGCGCCGGCGGCGTGCTCGCCGGCCTCGGTGTCGGGGCGCTCGGCTGGCGGCTCGAATCGAGGTATCGCACGTACGGCGCCGCGCTCGTCGGCGCCGGCGCCGGGATCATTTACCTGAGCCTCTGGGCGGCCTCCCGGCTCTACGGCGTCCTGCCGCCGACGTCCGGCATCGTCGGCCTGGCCCTGGTATCCGTCGGGCTGGCGATGATCGCGTACGCCATCGACGTGGAGGCGCTTGGCATCACCGCTGCGCTGGGTGCGTTCCTGGCGCCAGTCCTGCTCGGCCAGAATCAGACCAACGCCGATCTGCTCCTGCTCTACCTCGCCAGCATGGCCACCGGCCTGGGCCTCGTCGCCGCCCGGCAGCGCTGGCGCGTCGCGACCCTGGTGATCGCGGCCAGCTACTTCGGCGTCGGCACGGTCGGCGCGGCGGAGCACGCCTACCCCTGGGGGGTGCTGCTCTTCGGCCTGATCGGCGGGACAGCCGGACTCTACCTCGGCCTCAAGGAGCGCTGGTGGGAGACGCGCCTTCTCACGTTCTCCGGCGGGTGGACCCTGCTGTTTGCCGCCGGCGAGCGGATTCCGCGAGCACTGGGCCGTGCTCGCTGCTGGGCTGGTGCTGTCGGCGCCAGTCTGGTGGCATGGGCTTCGGCGGCCGGAGGTGTTCCCGGTCCACCTGGGGCCCCAGGCTGATGGGACGGGCTGGTCGGCGGGCGAGGCGCTCTACTTCTTCGTGACCCCGGTGCTCCTCGGGTATGCGATCCACAACCTCGACGTCGTTCGGTTCGACGCCCGGCCGTGGCTCGCGCCGCTGATCGTGGCGGTGCCGTATCTGCTCGCCGGCTACCTGCGGCCCCGGCCGGCCTTCGCGGCGGTTGCGGCGGCGGCGTTGGGCGTGGCCGCGATGGAGCGCTGGAGCGGGGTGCCCCAGGTCTGGGCACTGCTGGGACTCGCCGTCGTCTGGGCTTCGCTCGACCTCCGTCTCGGCCGCACCGACGGGCGCTGGTACGGACTCCTCACCCTGGCCACGGCGCTGCAGCAGCTCTTCGACGGCGGGGCAGGGGCGCGGAACGCGGCCGATGGCGCATTCGTCGGCCCATGGGCGCTCGCCCTGTGGGGCAGCATCGGCGTCACCGCCGCGTACGCCGCGGGCCTCTGGCGAGTGGAGGGCGGCCGGGAGGACACCCGGCTCATCCGCTCGGGACTCTGGGTCGTCGCCGGAGCGATGGCACTGTTCGGTGTCACCGGCGAGCTCCGGCGATACTTCGAGCTCCAGAGCATCAGCGCCGAGACGGCGGACCTCGCCTCGGGGCTGGCGGTGAGCGCCTGGTGGCTGCTCTTCGCCGCCGGGCTCGTGACGCTCGGTTTCCGGCTGTCCCTGCAGCCAGCGCGCGTCGCCGGCCTGGCCGTGGCCGGCTTGGCCGTCGCCAAGGTGATCTTCTTCGATCTGTCGTCGCTGGACGCGCTCTACCGCGTCGGGTCGGTCTTCCTCCTCGCTCTCGTGGCGTTGTCCCTGGCCTATCTGTACTACCGTCACGATCGGAACTACCGTCAGGGTCGGAGCGCGCAGACGTGAACCGCCGATCCTTCGCCGAGTTGCTGGCGCTGGCGGCGCTCGCCCCGGCGCTGGGCGTGCCGGCGGAGGCGCTGCGACTCGACTTCGGCCGTCTCGACGCCGCGAGCCTTCCGGCCGACTCATCCGATTCGGCAGCCGCGCTGGAGGGTGGGAGCGCGGCGTCCCTGGTGCTGGCGCTGGTCGAGATCATCCGCCTCGAATACGGCAGCCGCCTCACTGCCGGCGAGTTGGCCGGTGTGGCCGAGCAGATTCAGGCCGGGCTCGACCGGGCTGATCTCATCCGGCAGGCCGACCGGAGTTACGCGGTCTAGCCGTGGCGAAGGTCGATTTCCTCACCGTACCCGCTCTCGGGCGGCTGCTGCGGGCGCGCCGGATCTCGTGCGTCGAGCTGGCCGAGCGCAGCCTCGACCGGCTGGAGCGCCTGGGTCCGGCCTTCAACGCCGTGGTGCGCGTGCTGCGCGACACCGCCCTGGCCGAAGCGCGCGAGCGAGATGCGGAGCTCGCCCGAGGCAAGGACCGGGGGCCACTGCACGGGATTCCTTACGGCGTGAAGGACCTGCTGGCCGTCGATGGCGCCCCGACCACATGGGGAGCCTCAGGATACAGGAACCAGCTGCACCAGGGTGACGCCACGGTGGTCCGCCGACTCCGGCGCGCTGGCGCCGTCCTGTGCGCGAAGCTGGCGATGGTCGAGCTCGCGGGCGGCATGGGCTACCGGCAGGCGTTCGCGGCTTTCTCCGGGCCAGGCCGGACTCCATGGGATCCCAGCCGATGGTCCGGCGGCTCGTCGAGCGGGCCGGGCGCTGCGGTGGCGGGAGGGCTAGTCCCGTTCGCGATCGCCTCGGAGACGTGGGGGTCCATGCAGTATCCGGCCGCCTTCTGCGGCGTGGCCGGGCTGCGCCCGACATTCGGGCGGGTGAGCCGCCATGGCGCCATGGCGCTCAGCCCGACAATGGACAAGCTCGGGCCCTTCGCACGCTCCGCCGAGGACTGCGGACTCGTGCTGGCCGCGATCGCGGGGTCCGATCCCAAGGATCCGACCGCTACCGGCAGGCGTTTCGTGCCGCCCGCGCGCGCCGCACGCCGATACCGGATCGGCATCCTGCGCGGCACCCTCGACCGGACGCAACCGGAGGTGCGCCGGAACTTCGAAGCCTCGGTCGAGGTGCTGCGGGAGATCGCCGACGTCGAAGAGGGCCTCGAGCTTCCCGACTATCCCTGGGACGCCCTCGCCGGACTGGTGCTCGATGCCGAGGCGGCAAGCGCGTTCGAGCCGCTGGTCCTGAGCGGCCGGGTCACGCGGCTCACCTCGCCCGAGGACCGGGTCGGCGGGTACGCGGGCCAGGTCGTCCTGGCGCGCGACTACCTGCGCGCTCTCCGGGTCCGGCGTCCGGCGGCGGCCGCGCTGGACCGCCTGCTGTCCGGTGTCGACGCCCTGGCCGCGCCCACGCTTCCAACCGTCGCGTGGCAGGTCGACCTCGCGCTGGACCAGGCATACCCGGAGTTCCCTGGCGGCACCAGCGTGGCTGGGGCTGCCAACCTGTGCGGTGTGCCAGCACTGTTCCTCATGAACGGCACGGGCGAGGCGGGCCTCCCAACGGGTCTCCAGCTCACGGGACGGGCCCTGTCAGAGGCGACGCTGCTGGAAATCGGCATGTACTATCAGGCGCGCACGAAATTTCACCGGCAGCGGCCGCCGGGATTGTGACCCACGCGCGACCTCAGTTATATCTCGACTGTCCATTTCGGGTCTCCCTGCCAGAGGAGTGTTCGTGACCGCTTCGGTGCTGCCCAACTCCCCCACCGCGTTCGCCAAGGCCACTTGGGAGGAGGTCGTCCCCTACTTCGACGACCTGCTGGAGCGTCCGCTCGACGCTTCCACGGTGGAAGAATGGCTGTCCGCGTGGTCCCGGCTGGAAGAGCTGGTCACCGAGGCTGCGGCCCAGGCGATGATCGCCTACACCATCGACACCTCCGACTCGGAGAAGGAGAAGGACCATCTCCGTTTCTCGACCGAGATCCTGCCCAAGATGGAGGAGCGGAGCGTCGAGCTGGCCAGGAAATTCGTTGCACTGGGCCACAGCACCCCGGAGCTTGCGACTACCCTGGCCCGGTTCCGGACCTCGATCGAGATCTTCCGTGAGGCGAACGTCCCGCTGTTCTCCGAGCTCGAGGAGCTGAGCGCCCGCTATCAGCGCATCACGGGCTCGATGACCGTCACGTGGGACGGCGAAGAGCGCCCGCTCCCGCAGCTGCAGCCGTTCCTCAAGAGTCCGGACCGGGCAATTCGGGAGCGGGCCTTCCGAGCGGCCACACAGCCCTATATGGAGGAGCACGGCGCCCTGGCCGGGTTGTTTGACCGAATGTTCGAGCTGCGCCAGCGTGCAGCCCGGAACGCGGGCTTCGCCAACTTCCGCGACTACATCTTCCCGGCCAAGTACCGGTTCGACTACACCCCGGCCGACTGTGAGCTCTTTCACGAGGCAGTCGAGCGCACCGCGGCGCCGGCCGTGGCGCGGATCATGGAGCACCGACGCCAGCGGCTCGGCCTCGATGCCCTCCGTCCCTGGGACCTGGCAGTGGATCCGTACCGCGCGGCCCCGCTTCGCCCGTTCGAGACGGTGGATCAGTTCGTGGGTGCGGCGCGGCGGGTCTTCGATCGGGTCGACCCGGTACTGGGCGGCCAGTTCCAGACCATGATCGACGAGCGGCTCCTCGATCTGGACAGCCGGAAAGGCAAAGCCCCAGGCGGGTACTGCGAGACGCTGCACTTCCGCGGGCGGCCGTTCATCTTCATGAACGCCGTCGGGCTGGTCGACGACGTGATGACGCTCCTGCACGAGGCGGGGCACGCGTTTCACGCCTTCGCCTCGCATCGCCAGCCGCTCATCTGGCAGCGCCATCCGGGGTCGGAGGCGGCGGAGCTGGCCTCCATGTCGATGGAGCTGCTCGCCTCGCCTCACCTGGCCAAGCCTACCGGCTACTTCAGTCCCGAGGATCACCGCCGCGCCTGGCTCGAGCACTTGGAGGATGTGCTGCTCAGCCTGGTGCACATCGCGTCGGTGGACGCTTTCCAGACCTGGATCTACACCAGTGCCGACGGGGCCGACGCCGTCGCACGCGACGAGGCGTGGCTGCGAATCCGGAGCCGGTTTGAGCGCGGCGTCGACTGGAGCGGACTGGAGCGCGAGCGGGTGGCCCGCTGGTACCGCCAGCTCCACATCTTCATGTATCCGTTTTACTACATCGAGTATGGAATCGCCCAGATCGGAGCATTGCAGATCTGGCGCAACAGTCTCGCCGACCACTCCGGCGCGGTCGCCCGATATCGCGAAGCCCTGGCACTCGGGGCGGTCCGGACCCTGCCCGACATGTACCGGGCGGCGGGCGCCCGGCTCAGCTTCGACGCCGGGCTCATCGGGGAATTGGTCCAGCTCGTAGAAGATCAGATCGACAAGATCCGCGTCCAGCTTCCCAGCGGGTGTAACTAGCGGCTGAGCCCGACATCCCGACGTTGGGATGCGCTGCCGTTTCAGGCCCCGGGACCCAGGTAGCCGCCGGGGGCGCGGTGGCCCGCCGTGCCCTCGGCGGCTGCCGGTACGCATCCCCTCGAAACGCCGCCGCAGCACGCCCCAACCAGCCACCCCCGAGTTGCTTCCCGGCCTCCGGCCAGCAAGATTCCCTGCCCGAGACCCCCGGCGCTGCGGCGCCAAGCCCGTTCCCCCATGTGGAGAGACTGGATGGCCAAGGAAGAAGGGATCGAGATGGAGGGAGTCGTGACCGAGGTACTGCCCGACCGGAACTACCGGGTCATGCTCGAGAACGGCCACGAGATCCTGGCCTATGCTGCCGGGAAGATGAGCAAGTTCAAGATCCGCGTGCTGGAAGGCGACCGCGTCAGCGTCGTCCTCTCTCCCTACGATCTCACCCGCGGTCGGGTCATCTACCGCCACAAATAAGACGACGGGCCGCCTGTGAGGGCGGCCCGCGGTCCATGTCCGTACGCCGGGACTACTTCACTTTGGTGACGTTTTCGGCGGCGGGACCCTTCGCCCCCTGCACGATGTCGAACTCCACCCGGTCACCCTCGGCGAGCGAACGGAATCCCTCCGCCTTGATGGCGGTGTGGTGGACAAAGCAATCCTTGTCCCCGTTCTCCGGAGTGATGAAACCAAAGCCCTTCGCGTCGTTGAACCACTTCACCGTGCCTAGGGTGCGAGCCATTGCTCCTACTCCGCGTTTGTTTGACTCCGTCGGGGGCCGGCCGTGCCGGTCACCGAGTTTTTTATGAGCGCGGGCCTATCCCGCGTCATAAAAATCGTTCGCCGGGCCTTTCCCGGCACTACTCCGTTTGATTTTTGAACGAGGCAAGACCCCGGCAAGTGACACCAGGGTCGCAGTTTGTACGGTGGCGCGCCCGGCGGCCAGGACTGGGCGCGGGCACTAATCTGTCGCGCGTCTGCATTTAGTCAAGAGGTGAGCCCCGGAGCCACCGTGCCGCCGCCCGGGCCCAGTCCACCACCGGTTCCCGGGGATTTTCGTCGGCCGCCCGGTTGACCGCCTGGAGGAATTCGGCGGCCGAGGGATAGCGGCTCTCGACGTCGGCGCTGAGCGCGCGGCCGAGGGCACGTTCGAACGCCTCGCTCACGTCCTCGCGAATGGTGCGCGCCTCCGGCAGCCGGTTGGTGGTCTGCTGCGCCAGCACCTGCTCGGTCGTGGCACCCGGGAAGGGCGGGGTGCCGAGGAGAGCGTAGTACACCACGGCAGCCAGGCTGTAGAGGTCCGAGCGCTGATCCACCCGCTCGCCCAGCAGCTGCTCGGGGCTCGCAAACTGCGGCGTCCCGCTCTGGCTCGTCGCCCCGCCGTACTTCCCGCGCAGCGCCAGGGCCAGACCGAAGTCGGTGATCTGCACGCTTCCCGTCGGATCGATCAGGATGTTCTCGGGCTTGATGTCGCGGTGGACCAGGCCGAAGCCGTGCGCATGGGCCAGGGCCGAGAGTGATTCCCGAAGCAGGCGGAGCACCTGCGCCATCGGCAGCGGGCCGTTCCGGTCGACCAACTGCGCCAGGCTCGGTCCGTCGATCAGCTCCATCGTATACCAGATGAGCCCGAACCGCCCCGCGATGTCGTAGATGTTCACGATGTTCGGGTGGCTGAGCCGGGCCGCGAGCTGCGCCTCGCGCCGGAAGCGCTCGACGACCTCCGGATCCTGCGTCAGTGCGGGGTGCAGCACCTTGAGCGCCACCTCGCGTTCCAGGTGCAGATCCCGCACGCGGTAGACACGGCCAAATCCGCCCTTGCCGAGCAGCGCGAGGAGCTCGTAGTCGTCGCCGAGGGCGCGGCGGAGCCAGGATTCCCATCGACCGCTATCCTCGACGGCCTCGAGCGGGCCCTTGGACACGGCAACGGCTCGGGTCTCGAAGGTGCCGGCGTCGACGGCAAGGTCTTCGAGCATCTCCGACGCGGTGAGGTAGCGGTCGCCCGGGGCGAGCTGGAGCGCCCGGAGCACGATCCGCTCGATGGCCCGCGGGCAGGTCGGCCGAATCTCGGTCGGCCGCCGTACCTGCCGCGGGTCGAGCGGCGGCAGCTCGCCGGTGACGGCGAAGTAGAGCAGGGCGCCGGCGGTATAGACGTCGCAGGCAGGGTTCCCGACCGCGCCGTCCCGGATCTCGGGCGCGATGAACATCGGCATGCTGGGCGTAGTGCCGGAGGGGACCGCGGGCAGAGTATAGCTGCTGAATCGAAGATCGGTGATCGTCCCGCGGCCGCTCGATCCGATCAGGACCGAGGCGGGCACGATTCGCCGGACCATCATGCCCTGCAGGTGCGCATGGTCGAGCGCGCCCAGAAGGTCGCGGGCCAGCGAGAGCACCGCCGGAATGCTGCGAGGCCCCCGGGCGACCGCGTCCTCCAGCCCCTCGCCGTCGATCCAGCTGCCGATGCGGTACGCCACGTCGCGGATGACCCCCGCGTCGTACACGTGCGCGATCGCCGGATGGTCGAGCTGCCCCAATGCCTCCGACTCGCGGAGGAACCAGGCCCGGGAAGACTCGTCGCGGTAAAAATTGATGCGGACGCCGACCCGCCGCTTAAGCGTCGCGTCGTGCGCCTCGAACAGCACGCGGTCCGCGTTCGACGCGACGATGCGCTCGAGCCGGTATCGCGGCCCGAGCGCCGCCGTCGTGCGCTCGAAGGCGACGACCGGCTCGGGGCCGGTCATCGCCGGACCCCTCGGCGCCGCTCGACGCGGGCATCCCGCCCGCACTCCGCCGGCGTCGCACCAGCGTCGGCTGCCGTGGGCCGAATCGTCGGTGAAAAGGAGCGAGCAGCCCTCGCCCGAGCAGCGGCGGACGGCCAGCCGCCCGTCCGCAAGCGTGGCCGCGGCGGAGCGGGCGATCGCCTCGAGCGGCGCAGGCGGGCGCAGCGGCGCGAACCGGACCCGCCACTGCGCCGCCCACCCGTGTGAGCTGCTGGCGGCCGGCGGTTCGGCCCAGGTGCTCATTGAGCACCGTGATGACGCCCGCCGGCGCGACCCGGCAGTCGTGCATGGCCTCGGCCAGCTCCGTGAGCCGGGCGCGAAACTCGAGAATCCGGGGAAACGGCACGAGGTCACCGGCGCCGTCGAGGTGCTGGAGGAGAGACCAGCGGGCCCAGGCGTCGGGATCGGGGAGGCGGTCGGGTGAGGCAGCGATGCGTCCGCGGGCGCTGTTGACGAAGTCCAGCCAGAGAGCGTCGCCGAGGAGGATGAACTCTTCGAGAGCCATGGCCGGCTAGTTGTCCGCGACCTCGACGGTGTTGCGCCCGGCCCGCTTCGCCTTGTAGAGCGCCGTATCGGCCGCGGCGAGCAGGCTGCTGACCGTCGTGCCGTGACGAGGCGACTCGGCCACGCCCATGCTGAGCGTGCACGCGCCGAACTCCGGGCTGGTCCGCTCCATGTCGCGCAAGCTCGCCTGGACCCGGCCGACGAACACCTGCGCCTCGCTCGGCTTCGTCATCGGCAGGATCACGAGGAACTCGTCGCCGCCCAGGCGCCCGACGACGTCGAGCGCGCGACACTGCTGGCGGAGGACCTTCGCCACCTGGATCAGCAGCCGGTCTCCTGCGGCGTGACCCATGGTGTCGTTGATCATCTTGAACCGGTCGAGGTCGATCAGCAGCACGCTGGTATGAAGCTGGTGCCGGAGGCTGCGCGAGATCTCGGCCGCGAGCCGCTCCTCGAGCGCCCGGCGGTTGTACAGGCCCGTGAGCTCGTCGGTGGTAGCGGCACTATGCAGTTGCTCGACCAGCTCGGAGTTCTTGAGCGCGATGGCCGCCGCGAACGAGAGCGTGCCCGCCAGCTCGAGCTCGGCCCGGCCGTACAGCTTGTCGCTGATACGCGAGCCGAGCACCAGGACCGCCATGCGCTCGGCTCCGGCGTCCAGCGGCACCACCAGCTCCGCCCCGGGGCCGATCAGCGCCGCGACCCCCACGTCATCGGCGCCGGTGGCGGCACTCCCCGGCGGCAGGGCCTTGTCGAGCGCGGCCTTGTCGATTGGAGCGGGACGCAACCGGTCGTTGAGGGAGCGGAACACCTTGGGGGCGTACGCCTCGCCCTCGGGCCGGTAAAGACAGGCCCACCAGGCGAAGAACACCTCCGCCATGAAGTCGAGGATGAGCTGCTCTGTGTCCTCGATCGAGTGCACCGAGGAGAGCAGGCGGGCGACCTGCCGCAGCGCCCGAAGCTGAAAGACGGCATCGTCCAGCGCGGCCTGGCGCTCGAGCAGGATGCTCCGGAGCTCGAGGACGACGCTGAGCCCGAGCGCGAGGGGCATCGCCACGGCCCGCATCTCGCCGGCCACCGTCGCGTCGGCGTGGATGACGACCTCCGTCTCCCCGCTCCCGAGCCGGGCGACTTCCTGGGCATCCTCGAAGCCTCGGGCCGGCCCCACCCGCGGGACCTGATCCGACGGCGAAACGAGGGTCAGCCAGATGTGTTCGCTCTGAAATCGCCGTACCAGTGCCACTCGGCAACGCTCGAAAAGCTCCCCCTCGGTTCGAGAGAGGCGGCAAGCGGCGGCGAAGGCACTGGGGAGGGTGGCGAGAGCCGTCGGAGGCGTGGCAGCCATGTCCAAGTATACCCGAGCACGACGATGGAAGGGAGCCGCAGTGTTCCACGATCCCGCCTCAAGTCGGCAAGGGCGCTCGCCGAGACTGGATCGGGTCCGAGAACGAGGCGTCTGTAACGTTGCGTAACAACGACTTGCAATCGGACCCGGGGCCCGTTACACTACCCGTCAGACAAGAGCGGCATAGCCCTTCGGGGCCCCAGGGATTTCGGCTTTGCGGCCTGGGTGATCAAAACTGCTAAGGCCACCGGTCCCGGCGAGCACTGCTCAGCCGGGATTTGTGTTTCCAGCCTGGACGATCCGGCCGGCCGGCGGAGCGGTGACCTGGCCCTTCAGCGAGTCGCTGATGAACCGCACCAGGAGATCGGCAGCCCGGGGCGCCGCTGCCCGCGCGCTCGCAGGCCGGAGCCGCCTCGGGAATCTGGTAGCCGTCCCCTCCCTCGCAGGCCGGATAGACCGGAACGGCCACCCGGACCGTATCGCCCGCCCCGAGGACCCCACCAGCCGCGCGACGGACCTCGCCCTGGATTCGGCTGCCTGACGGGGCAGCCGGATTGTAGGTGAACGAGACCCCCGAGACCTGCAGGAATCCGCCCTTCCCGAGCGAGCTGTCGGCCACGCCGTGCTCCAGGATCGGTCCGGAGCCGGGCCCCGGTCATGGGCACGCTCAAGACCCGGGTCTCGTCGGCGAAGAGAAAGATCGATTCGAGCTGGTAATTGCTGAGCGGTCCGGGGCGGATGACGTCGTCGAGCCGGAGGGTGCCCGCGTTGAGCACCGCGACGTCGGCACCGGTGCCCGCGCGCATCGCATCGGTCACCAGATCGCCCAGGAGCGACTCCTGCCGCCGGCCGATCGCATCGCGCGCGTCGATGGGCAGCGTGGCTCGTCCGACCACGCGTTCGGGCCCCAGCCGTGCGCGGAGGCTGTCGTCCCATCGCGCCACCACCGCCGCGACCAAGGTGTCATCGGGCAAACGGTTGTCCATGCGGACCAGCCCGACTGCCTGCCGCCACTTCCCCTTGCCGCCCCACAGGGTGACGAACTGTGCGCTGCGAGAGTTGGCGTCGGCCTTGAGGACATGCCGCGCGGAGACGATCGAGTCGTGGGCCTCGTGCTCGTGCCCACCCAGGATCAGGTCCAGCCGGGGCTCGCGCGAGAGCAGGTCGCGATCGGCCTCGATCGTCTGGTGGGTCAGCCCGACCACCAGTTCAGCGCCCTGTGCGATGAGCGTGTCGATGGCGGTAGCCGCCGCGCTGTCCGGGCTGCTGCACCGGTACGCCTTCCGGTACGCGCCCTGAAGGGTCAGCCCGAAGATCCCCACCTTCTGCCCCGACACCCGGAGCGTGTCCCAGGGCAGGACCTTGGCGAACGGGGTACCGTCGGCCTTGCCGCAGTTGCTGGAGAGCCACTTGAAATCGGATTCGGCGATCCGCGCTTCCAGCGTGTCGAGCGGCAGCTCGAACTCGTGGTTGCCGAAGGTGGCATAGTCCAGGTGGGCGGCGTTGAACGCCTCCACCATCTGCCGGCCGGAGTAGTACTTGCTGAGGAGGCTGGGGCTCAGCACGTCGCCCGCGAGCACGAACAGCACCGGGCCCTGGTCGGCCAGGCGGCGGCGCACCGTGGCCACCCGCGCGAGCCCGCCGTTGCCGTCGGCCATGGTGTCGGCGACGTACACGTCGTTCACCAGGAGAAAGCGCACCGGATTGAGCGGGATCGGCTTGCCGGCCCCGCCTGCGCACGCCCCGGTCCAGAGCAGGGCGACACCGCCAAGCAGCCACCGCAGTCCCATCTTGGTCCTCACAGCCCCTCCTCACTCTGCCGAAGGCTCCGCACCATGTCCGCGCTCATCAGCCGGAGCTCCGAAAGCATCTCGCGGCGCGGCCAGTCCGACCGCGCCGCCAGGATCTCGAGCAGCGAGCGGTACCACCAGATTGTCTGCTCCGAGCTCGCGCGGGAGACCGTGCGCAGGTACTCCATGCCGAGGCGCCGGAGCGCGGTCATCGTCGATCCGCAGGAATGGAGCTCGTCGGCCACGATGATGTCCAGCGCCCGTGGCTCGGCCGTCGCGAGCTGCGTCAGGTACTCCTGCTTGCACGGCTGCCACGCTCGTTCCTCGCCCCGGCGGCCGAACTTGGGCTCGAGCGCGTCCTTGGCCACCGCCAGCGCGACCGGCCCGAACTTGTCCGAAATCTTGTGCTCGAGCACCGGCCAGCGACTGGGCGGACTCTCCTCCAGAACGTGGTGGAGGATGCCGGCCACGATGGTCAGCTGCTCGCAGCCGTAGCGCGCGAGGATGATGGAGACGTTGGCGGGGTGCGCCAGGAAATCCATCCCGGCGCCCACCGGCGCAAGGGCGTTGTAATACTTGGCCGCGAACGCGAACGCGTGGTTGATGCGGTCGGAGTATCCGTGCATGACCGATGCGTTAAGGAATGCCGAGAAGCTTATGCGTCTGCAGGCTGAGTCGCCAGCGCGGATGCGCCAGGCAGTACGCGAGCGCCGCGCGAGTGTTGGCCTCGCGCGCGGACCCGTCCATCGGCTGAAGGAAAAAATGCCGGAAGTCGAGCGCGGCGTACCGCTCGGGCTCGGCGCCCTCCTGAGGGTAGACCAGTTTGAGCTCATCGCCCGAGCGCACCCGGAGCGGCGCCTCGGCCTTCGGGCTCACGCATACCCAGTCGAGCTCAGGGGGCGGATCGACCGTGCCGTTGGTCTCGACCGCCACGTCGAACCCTGCCGCGTGAAGCGCCCGGATCAGCGGCACGTCGAGCTGAAGGAGCGGCTCGCCACCGGTGCAGACCACGAGCGGCCGCGCAGCCGGATCCCCGGCGGGCCACGCGGCGGCGACCGCGGCGGCCAGCGCATCGGGAGACGAGAATTTGCCGCCGCCGGGACCGTCGGTGCCGACGAATTCGGTGTCGCAGAACCGGCACACCGCCTCGGCCCGATCCTCCTCCCGGCCCGTCCACAGGTTGCAGCCGGCGAACCGGCAGAACACGGCCGGGCGGCCCGCGTTGGCGCCTTCGCCCTGGAGGGTGTAGAAGATCTCCTTGACCGCGTAGGTCATGCGAGGGCGGCCTGGTACCTCGCGGGGTCGGGCAGACCGGCCTCCGCGAATCCCTTGAGGCGGAGGATGCAGGACTCGCAGCGGCCGCAGGCGGCGCCGTCAGCAGCCGGGTCGTAGCAGCTGCTGGTCATGCCGTAGTCGAGGCCGAGCGCCGTCCCGCGGGCCACGATCTCGGCCTTGGTCAGGCGCAGCAGGGGCGCGTGGATCCGGAGCCGGACCCCCTCCTCGACACCGGCGCGGGTGGCCAGGTCCGCCATCCGAGCGTACGCCTCGAGGTACTCGGGGCGGCAATCGGGGTAGCCGCTGTAGTCGAGCGCGTTGGCACCGAAGAATATGTCGCGCGCGCCCAGGGTTTCGGCCCAGGCCAGCGCGAGGGAAAGAAAGATGGTGTTCCGGGCGGGGACGTACGTCGCCGGGATGCGTGCGCCGATCTCGGCGAGCGGCGTGTCCTTCGGGACCGCCACGTCGGCGGTGAGGGCGGAGCCGCCGAAGGCCCGCAGGTCCAGGTCCACGATCACATGCCGCCGGATGCGGAGCCGCTCGGCCACCCGCCGGGCCGCCTCGAGCTCGACCGCGTGCCGCTGGCCGTAGCGCACGCTGAGGGCGTGCACGTCGAACCCCTCGTGCAGCGCGATCGCCGCGGTGGTGGTCGAATCCACCCCGCCGCTCAGCAGGAGAACGGCCTTGGGAAGCGTCATCCGGGTAAGGTAGGGGGTGCGTGGAAGGCTGTCATCTCACGGGCGCGCGGGCCGGCCGAGCAGATAGCGAAAGGCGCCTTCGAGATCGGGGTACCGGAAGCGGTAGCCGGACTCCTGGAGCCGCGCCGGCAGCACCCGGGCACTGGAGAGCACCGCGACATCGGCCATCTCGCCGAACGCCAGCCGGAGCGCCATCGCGGGGACCGGAAGCAATGCGGGCCGATCGAGCACCTGACCCAGCAGGGCAGCGAAGGTGCGATTAGTGACGGGGTGCGGGGCCGTGACGTTCACCGGGCCGGCGAGGGTCTCGGTCATCATGGCGTAGTGAATGGCGCCGAGTAGGTCGTCGATGGCCACCCAGCTCATGTACTGGCGCCCGCTCCCGAGCGGCCCGCCCAGGCCCACGCGGAAGGCCGGGAGCATCCGCCCGAGCGTCCCGCCGGCGGGCGAGAGGACGAGGCCGAAGCGCAGCAGGACGACCCGGATGCCCGCCGCTCGCGCGGGCGCGGTGGCCGCCTCCCACTCGCGCCCCAGCTCGGTCAGAAAGTCGCGCGGCGCCTCGACCGTCGAGCTCGCTTCGGTGAGGATCTCCTCGCCGCGGTCGCCGTAGACACCGACGGCCGACGCCGCGATCAGGACCCGCGGTGGGCGCGAGAGCCGCGCCAGCGTCTCGCTCAGGAACCGCGTCCCGATCACGCGGCTCTCGATGATCCGGCGGCGGCGATTCTCGGTCCAACGCATCCCGATGTTCTCGCCCGCGAGGTGCACCACCGTGTCGAGCCCTTCGAGGCCGGCGGTGTCCGCGCGCGCATGGTCGTAGTTCCACGAGACCTCGCCCGGACCCGCCGGCCGCCGGACGAGTCGCACCACATCGTGGCCGCCGGTGGTCAGGAACGGGGACAGTGCGCGTCCAATCAGGCCCGACGCGCCCGTAATGGCGACCCGCTGCCGTGGTCGGTCGGCGTACTGCGCGTGGGTCTCCAGGTCACCGTGCAGCAGCTCGTGCCGGTAGCCGAGCATCCGCTGCAGGCGGGGACGGACCAGGAATGGCTCGCCGGCCGCGCCCGCGGCTCCCAGCGGCAGGCTGTAGTCGATCCGGTCGGTGACGACGCAGGCCGACGGGCCGTCGGGGTCGAACCGGTGCAGGTGCACCCACCGCGAGAAGGGCCCCTCGACCTGTTCATCGACGAACTGGCGGCCCGCCTGGTAGTCGCGGTGGCGCGCTACCCAGCGAAAGGCGATCGGCGCGCCGACGCGAACGACCACGCGTCCGCCGTCCTTGATGCCCCCGCTGCGCTCCACGACCTCGGCATGCTCCCATGGCGGCGTGAGGCGTTCGAACGCCCCGGGCTGCTCGTGCCAGGCGAACGCCGCGTCTGCCGAGCACGGGAGCCGGCTGGCGCGCTCGAGGACCATAGGCAGGGCTGAGGGCATCCTGAAGGCCTTCCTGGCTTGCGAACATCGTGTGCGGCGGCGGGTCCAGCCTGAAGTATGTCCAGCGCGAGTGGTGGACGCAAAACGAGGTGCCGGATATGTTCTCGCATCCCTCATCGTGGAGCGCCCGCGTGCCTTCTCGTGTCACCGGTGTGGCCCTGCTCGCCCTCGTCCTCGCCTTGGCCGGCAGCCTGCCCGCTCAGACAACGGATTCCGCGGCCGCCTCGCCCTTCCGCCCGCTCGACCTGCCCACGGCCAACGACGTCCGGACCGGCTCGGGCCGCCCGGGCAAGGGATACTGGCAGCAGCGCGTGGACTACCGCATCGATGCCACGCTGGATCCAGCCACCCACCAGCTGCGCGGACGTGAGACCATTCACTACGTCAATCGCAGCCCGGATCCGCTCCCGTACCTCTGGCTCTTCGTCGAGCAGAATATCTGCGCGCCCGGAAGCGTGACCAACCAGCTGGACCAGCCGCCACTCGTGTTCCTCGGCTCGACCTTCGATTTCTCGTGCAAGGGCTTCGCGGGAGGCCTGACGCTCGACCACGTGCGGCTCGGGCTCCGAAACCTGGCGACCACCGTGACGGGCACGACGATGCGGATCGACCTCCCGCGCCCCCTCGCGCCGGGCCAGTTTCTCGACCTCGACATCGGCTGGCGCTTCACGGTGCCCGACTACGGGGCGGGCCGCATGGGCCGCGACGGCACTCTCTACGAGCTCGGCCAGTGGTATCCGCGCATGGTGGTCTACGACGACGTGCGCGGGTGGAACCACGAGCCGTACATCGGGGGTGGGGAGTTCTATCTCGAGTACGGCCGGTTCGACGTGGCGCTGACCGTACCGGCGGACTACATCGTCGGCGCCACCGGCGTGCTGCTCAATCCGGCCGAGGTGCTGACGGCGACGCAGCGCGCCAGGCTCGCTCGCGCGCGAAGCTCGTCGGCGCCGGTGGCCATCATCACGGCGGAGGAGGCCGGACAGGCGGGCCGGCGGGCCGGCGGGCAGCCGGGTGGCACACGCACCTGGCGCTTCAGTGCCGACAGCGTTCGCGATTTCGCCTTCGGCGCGGCTCCCGACTTCCGCTGGGATGCGAGCGCCTATCGCAAGACGCTGGTGCATACGCTCTACCGACCGTCGGCGCCGGAGTGGGAGGAGGCGAACCGGATGGTGCGCGACGCGGTCGAGTACTACAGCGAGCAGTGGTATCCGTACCCTTACCCGCACATCACGAGCATCGAGGGGCCCATCGAGGGCATGGAATACCCGATGATCACCTTCGATCCGCGGGCGCCGAGCCGCGAGGAGCGCCAGTGGGTACTGGCCCACGAGCTGGGCCACCAGTGGATGCCGATGATCGTCGGCTCGAACGAGCGGCTCTATCCGTGGATGGACGAAGGCTTCAACACCTTTATCGACCTCGGCAACGCGGCCCGGTATTTCAAAGGCACTCCGTATGGCGACAGCATCGAAGTCCATCCGCTGCACCTCTATCCCGACCACGCCATCGCGGACCGGGAGCAGCCGCTGATCAGCCGTCCTGTCGAGGGCCACGACCTTTTCTGGACCGGCTACCAGAAGCCCGCGCTCATGATGCAGACGCTGCGCTACGAGGTCCTCGGCAAGGAGCGGTTCGACTACGCCTTCCGCCAGTACCTCCGCGCCTGGGCCTACAAGCACCCGACGCCGGCGGATTTCTTCCGCCTCATGCGTGACGCCTCGGGGATGGACCTGGACTTCTTCTGGCGCGACTGGATCTATACCACCGCGCGGCTGGACCAGGCGGTGGATTCGGTGGGCACGGCCGACGGCGCCCTGAAAGTATTCGTCTCGAACCGCGGCACGATGACGCTGCCGCTCGAGATGGACTTGATCCACGGGGACGGGACTACGGAGCGCGTGCGGCTCCCGGTCGAGATGTGGAATCTCGGGCCGCGGTTCGCATATCGGGTGCGCGGCGGCCGGCAGGTGACGGGGGTGGTGGTGGATCCGAGGGGAGTGCTGCCGGATGTCGATCGGAAGAACAATGCGCTTCGCCGCTAGCAGCTGGCCGTCGAGCGCGCATCTCTACGGCGAGTCACCCTGAGCGGAGCGAAGGGGGCATGACCCGAATCATGCCCCCTTCGCTCCGCTCAGGGTGACTCGCTCTCGCTACCTTCGCGCCGCCCCTCCCGCCCCTCCCGCCCCTCCCGCCCCTCCCGCCCCTCCCGCCCGTCACCCCTGCGCCTGCCGCACCAGCAGCAGGTCGGTGATGTTGTCCAGCGTCAGCAGCCCCACCAGCGCCCCACCGGCATCGACCACCGGCAAGGCCGGCAGCCCGCTCGCCCGGAGCCGGTCGAGCGCCTCCTGAAATCCGAGCGTCGGAGACACCGTCGGAGCCGAGGGCGTCATCGCCTCGGCGACCGTCGAGGCCGGCCCGCCCCGGCTGAGGCCGCGGATCAGGTTGTCGCGCGTCAGAATCCCTTCGGTGCGGCCGAGATTGTCGACTACGGGAAACTCGCGCTGCTCGCCCGTGAGCAGCAGGTCCACGGCCTGGGCCAGGGTGGCGTGGATCGGGATCGTCCGGAAGTTGGTCACCATCATCTGGGAGACCTGCAGACCCCGGCCCGCGACCCTGGCGGCCACGGCACTGGCCTCCGAGCCGGCGCCGAGGAAGATGAAGAACGCCACCAGCATGGTGAGCGGGGCGTGCACGATCACGCCGACAATTCCCAATCCCACCGCGAAAAGCTGTCCGACCATGCCGGCGATCCGCGTCGCCCGGACGAGGCCGAGCTTGCGCGCCAGCAGCGCGCGCAGCACACGGCCGCCGTCGAGCGGAAAGGCCGGGATCAGGTTGAAGCCGAGGACCAGCAGATTGGACACCAGCAGCCGCGCGACGAACGGTACCTCGCCCGACAGCGGATCTCGGAGCACCATCGCCTCGCCTGAGCCCAGCACTACGGCCGCCAGCGCGATGATGATCGCCAGGGTCACCGCCGGCCCCGCCAGGGCGATCAGAAGCTCCTGCCTGGGCTCTTCGGGGATGCGCTCGAGCCGGGCCACCCCGCCGATCGGCAGCAGGATCACGTCCGGCGTTCGGACGCCGAAGCGCCGCGCCATCCGGATGTGGCCGAACTCGTGGAGCAGGATGCAGAGGAAGAAGCAGACGAAGAACAGGGTGTCGCTGACCGCCGCGGCCGTCCCGGCGTCCTGATAGGCCGTGTACGCGATCCACGCGAGCAACAGGATGAAGGTCACATGGATCTTCACCTCGGTGCCCGCGAACCGGCCGATCGTATACGACCACCGCATGGCGGCGCCCCCTTCCTCTACTCCGCGACGCGCGGAGCGTGCCGAAAGATATACTCGGCGGAGGGGGCGGCCGCCCTCGCGCGTCAGCCCGCGATACGGAGCGTCAGCGGCACGCGGTGCGTGAACGGCACGGCAGGGGCCGCCGCGCAGACGCTGTCGCTCGTGCCCAGCGGCTCGCGCACCGGATGCCGCTCGGCCCAGGCGGCGAGCGTGCGACGAAAGATGATCTGCGCCTCGACCGAGGGGAGGCTGAAATAGCGGACGTAGTGCATGATGGCGTCGTCCGCGCCCATCTCTTCCGCCAGCAGCGCGACGGTTTCGAGCGCCATGGCCACATGGGTCGCCGCGACCCCCTCGTCGGAGACCGAGGCCGCCATCCGGCAATCGAGGCTCAGCTCGTCCTGGTTGTGCGAGCGGCGGCGCAGGGCGTCGACCAACTGGTCGGGGCGCAGCTGCGCCCAGCTGCCGAGCGCGCTGGTCTCCGGTTCCGGGAAATCCCGGACGGTGGGCGCGAGGGCGATCAGCGCCCGGGCCCGAACCGTCTGTTCCATCGAGTGCGGGACGCCGACCTCGCGGAAATAGCGGTCCAGCGCGTCCTCCACGCTCATGCGGCCCCGAAGCCGGCAGACGAATTCCGTAGCCTGCAGGCGATAGGTATCGGCGAGCGACTCGAACGCCTTGGCGAACAGCACCTGAAGGCGGAGACGCAGCGGCTGCGGAAATCGGCGAGACGCGATCAGACTGGACGTGGCCATATTGCCCCCCTTCCACGCTAGTGGTAGTGCACTTTCCGAACGTCAGATGTCTGGGCGGTGCGCACCCCGAATGCGCGAGGATCGTGCCCATGGCACGCCCTGGTGTGCCCTCGATGCAACGCTGTAAGCTGATGCCGGAAAACGTGTTAGTGGCAGTGCGAGGGCCTGCAGATCGAGGGCTGGTCGCCCGGTGTGGCGCCCGCGCTACTGCCCCGGAGCGGCAGCGGGGGAGGAGCCTGGCCCGGCAGGGGCTGCACAAACAGGAATTATGCAAAGGACCGCATTACATTTGCCGCTCGCCCTTACTGCAGGAGCCGCATCATCGCCACCACCGTCGCGCCCCCGAGCTGGACCATCAAGGACGCCGAGAAGCTCTACAACATGAGCGGCTGGGGCCTGGGGTATTTCCGGGTCAGCCCCGAGGGCCACGTCACCGTGCATCCCGACACCAA
The DNA here is from genome assembly GCA_963728705.1 of uncultured Gemmatimonadales bacterium. Taxonomy (GTDB): domain Bacteria; phylum Gemmatimonadota; class Gemmatimonadetes; order Gemmatimonadales; family GWC2-71-9; genus CAVVWJ01. Next base: position 35,919 of record CAVSLY010000021.1, on the reverse strand, counting down.
CCGGAAGCGCGGACTCGACCTGTACCAGCTCGCGATGGACCTGAACGCCCAGGGCGTCGGGCTCCCCTTGCTGCTCCGCTTCTCCGACATCCTCCGTTCCCGGATTCACGCGCTCGCCTCGGAATTCCAGAACGCGATCAAGGAATTCGGCTACGATGGCACCTACACCACCGTCTATCCGGTGAAGGTCAATCAGCAGCGCCACGTGGTGCAGGAGATCGTGGAGTTCGGCGCCCCGCACGGCGTGGGCCTCGAGTGCGGCAGCAAGCCGGAGCTCCAGGCCATCCTCGGCCTCAACGAGAGCACCAACCATCTCATCGTCTGCAATGGCTACAAGGACGAGGAGTTCATGCGGTTGGCCCTCATGGGGCAGAAGCTCGGCCACACCGTGATGATCGTGCTCGAGCAGCTGACCGAGCTCGAGGTCCTGCTCAAGGTGGCCGACGAGATGGGCGTACAGCCGACGGCGGGCGTCCGGGTCAAGCTCGCCACCGAGGGGTCGGGCCGATGGGCCAAGAGCGGTGGCGAGCGCTCCAAGTTCGGGCTCGGCGCCGTGGAGTTGATGCGCCTGCTCGATCAGCTCGATCGGCTCGGCCGGAAGGACATTCTCAAGCTGGTGCACTTCCATCTCGGCAGTCAGATCACCGACATCCGCTACGTCAAGGCGGGGCTCGAGGAGATCGCCCGGTACTACGCCGAGCTGCGCGGCATGGGCTTCGACCTGACGCACGTGGACGTGGGCGGCGGGCTGGGCGTCGACTACGACGGCTCGCGCTCCACCCGGCCCGCGAGCATGAACTACTCGATGCGCGAGTATGCCAACGACGTCGTCTATACCGTCGGCGGAGTGTGTCGCACCGAGGGGCTGCCGATGCCCCACCTGATTTCGGAGTCGGGCCGCGCGATCACCGCGCACCATTCCCTGTTGCTCATCAACGTGATCGACGTCGAATCCCAGATCGAGCCGGTGGCCCCGCCGCCGGAGAAGGACACCCACCCGCTGCTGGTGGAGATGGCGGAGAGCCTGGACGGCCTGAGCGCCGACCGGGTCGATGAGGTGTTCCACGACGCCGTATTCGCCAAGGAGCGGGCGCAGGAGTACTTCGCGAGCGGCGTCTTCTCGCTCAGGGAGAAGGCCAACGCCGACCTGCTCTATCTCGTGACGCTCAACTCGCTGCAGCAGGTGCTGGGCGAGGACCGGCTCCAGTTCCCCGAGATTGCCGCCCACATCGACGCCGAGCTGGTCGACCGGTACTTCTGCAACTTCTCGGTGTTCCAGTCCTTGCCCGACAACTGGGCCATCGACCAGCTGTTCCCGATCATGCCGATTCACCGGCTGCTCGAACAGCCCACCCGACGCGGCACTCTGCAGGACGTGACCTGCGACTCGGATGGCGTGATCGACCGCTTCGCCGGGGGCCGCAAGGGCAAGCCGTCGCTCGAGCTGCATCCGGTGCGGGATGGTGAGCCCTACATCCTCGGCATCTTTCTCACCGGCGCCTACCAGGAGATCCTGGGCGACCTGCACAACCTCTTCGGCGACACCAACGCCGTGCATGTCCGCCTGAACGACCAGGGCTACGAGATCACCGACCTTGTGCACGGGGACACGGTCACGGAGGTGCTCAACTACGTCCAGTTCCACGCGTCCGATCTGCTGGCCACGTTCCGGCGGAAGGTGAACGGCGCGAAGGATCTCTCCCGCCAGGAGGCGAACAGCTTCATCGCGGATTACGTGGCGGGGCTGGAGGGCTATACGTACCTGGAGGGGGATGTGCCGGTCGGATAAGCAGGCGCGAGTCAGCTCGGGGTGACTCGCGCTGCGACTGCGGTCTAGCTCTCCTCCGCCTCGTACTGGTCCTTCAGCCTGCCCATCACCGCCGGATCCGCCAGCGTCGTCGTGTCGCCCAGCGCCCGCCCCTCCGCGATGTCCTTGAGCAGCCGCCGCATGATCTTCCCGCTGCGGGTCTTGGGGAGATCGGCCGAGAAGAAGATCTCATCGGGCCGCGCGATGGCCCCGATCTTCTTGGTCACGTGCGCCTTCAGGTCGTCCTTGAGTTGGGGCGACGGCTTGTGCCCGTCCTTGAGGGTGACGAAGGCGGCCACCGCATGCCCCTTGAGCTCGTGGACTCGGCCGACCACCGCCGCCTCAGCCACCGCCGGATGGTCAACCAGGGCACTCTCCACTTCCATCGTGCCGATGCGGTGCCCGGCGACGTTGAGCACATCGTCCACCCGGCCGAGGATCCACCAGTAGCCGTCCTCATCGAGCTTCGCGCCGTCCCCAGTGAAGTAGCGGCCGGGGAAGCGGCTCCAGTAGGCCTCGCGGTACCGCGCATCGTCGCCGTAGATGGTGCGCAGCATCCCGGGCCAGGGCTGGGCGATGGTGAGGAATCCCCCGCCGGCATCGAGCTTCTTGCCCTTGGTGTCCACCAGCTCAGGTACGATCCCGGGGTAGGGTATCGTGGCGGAGCCGGGCTTGGTCGTGACCACGGCCGGGAGCGGGGTGATCATGATGCCGCCCGTCTCGGTCTGCCACCAGGTGTCCACGATGGGGCAGCGCTCCTGGCCGATGTGCTCGTGATACCACATCCACGCTTCGGGATTGATGGGCTCTCCCACGGTGCCCAGCAGCCGCAAGGTGGACAGGTCGTGGCGCTTGGGATGCTCGACCCCCCACTTCATGAACGCCCGGATCGCGGTCGGCGCCGTGTAGAGGATGGTCACGCCATACCGTTCGACGATGCTCCAGAAACGATCCCGCTCGGGCCAGTCGGGTGCGCCCTCGTACATGAGCACGGTGGCCCCGTTCGCCAGCGGGCCGTAGACGACGTAGGAATGCCCGGTGACCCAGCCGACGTCGGCGGTGCACCAGAACACGTCCTGGTCGTGCAGGTCGAACACGTGTTTGGCGGTGGATGTCACGTGCGTGAGATAGCCGCCGGTCGTGTGAACGATGCCCTTGGGCTTCCCGGTGGTGCCGGAGGTGTAGAGGATGAACAGCAGGTCCTCGGCATCCATCTGCGCTGGGGGGCAGAGCGCCCGCTCCGCCTCCAGCAGCCGGTGCCACCACTGATCGCGACCCTCCCTCATCGGGGCGAAGGTCTCGTCGCCTTCCCCGCCGGGTCGCCGCCGGACAACGATGCAGTGCCGGATCGAAGGCGTCTCGGCCATGGCGTCGTCGGCCATGCGCTTGAGCGGCTGGACCTGGCCCCGGCGATAGCCGCCGTCGGCGGTGATTAGGACGACGGCCCCGGCGTCGTTGATCCGGTCGCGCAAGGCTTCCGCGGAGAATCCCCCGAAGACGACCGAGTGGACCGCCCCGATCCGGGCGCACGCGAGCATCGCGACCGCCGCCTCGGGCACCATGGGAAGGTAGATCGCGACCCGATCTCCCTTGTTGACGCCGAGCCGCTTGAGCGCGTTGGCGCAGCGCCCGACATCCCGCGCGAGATCCCAGTAGGTCATGACGCGGCGGTCGCCCGGCTCACCCTCCCAGATGATGGCCGCCTTGTTGCGCCGCGGACCGCGGAGGTGGCGGTCCACGCAGTTCACCGTGGCGTTGAGCTTACCGCCGACGAACCACCTGGCATGAGGCGGCTTCCAGTCGAGTACCTTGGTCCACAGCGACATCCAGTCGAGTGCACGGGCCTGGTCTTCCCAGAATCGCTCCCAGTTGTGACCCGCGGCGTAGAGGGCGGCCGTGCTGGCGGCGCGCACCGCGAACTCGGCGGTGGTCGCGAAGCGTCGCTTCTCCGAGAGCAGCGTGTCGATCTGGTCGCTCATGGCACCTCAGCGCTTGTCGATCGGGACGAAGGGCCGCTCGGCGCGGCCGGTGAAGATCTGCCGCGGTCGGGCGATCTTCTGGTCCTTGTCGAGCAGCATCTCCTCCCACTGCGCCAGCCACCCCGGCATCCGCCCCAGCGCGAAGAGGACGGTGAAATACTCGGTCGGGTAGCCCATGGCCTGGTAGATGAGCCCCGAGTAGAAATCCACGTTGGGGTAGAGCTTCCGCTTGATGAAGTATTCGTCCTCGAGCGCGATACGCTCCAGCTCAAGCGCGATCTCCAGCTTCGGGTTGAGCCCGGTCTGCTCGAACACCTCGTCGGCCACCTTCTTGATGAGCTTGGCGCGCGGGTCGTACGATTTGTAGACCCGGTGCCCGAAGCCCATCAGCCGGCCGCGGCCCGCCTTCACCTCTTCGATGAACTTGGGGATGCTCTTCTTGTCACCGATCTCGTCCAGCATCTGCAGCACGGCCTCATTGGCGCCACCGTGGAGCGGCCCGTACAGCGCGGCGATGCCGGCGCTGATCGCGGAGAACGGATCGACGTGGGACGAGCCCACAGCGCGGACCGCGCTGGTGGAGCAGTTCTGCTCGTGGTCGGCATGCAGGATCAGCAGGATCTCGAGCGCGCGCTGCAGCACCTTGTTGGGCTTGTGCCGCCCGCCGATGCTGAAGGTCATGTTGACGAAGTTGCCGATATAGTCGAGATCGTTGTCGGGGAAGACGAACGGCAGCCCGCGCGAGTGGCGGAACGCGAACGCGGCGATCGTCGGCGCCTTGGCCAGCAGCCGCACCTTCTGCAAGGAGCGATTGGCCGGGTCGTGGATGTGCTTGGCGTCCGGATAGAAGGTCGACAGCGCGCCGACCACGCCGAGCAGCATGCCCATGGGGTGGGCGTCGTAGCGGAACCCCTCGAGAAACTTGATGATGTTCGTGTGGACGTACGTGTGGTAGGTGATCGTCTCCGACCAGCGCTTGAGCTGGGCCGCGTTCGGCAGCTCGCCCTCGCTCAACAGGTAGGCGACTTCCAGAAAAGTGGCCCGCTCGGCCAGCTGCTCGATCGGGTAGCCGCGATACCGGAGGATCCCCTTGTCGCCGTCGATGTAGGTGATCGCGCTCCGGCACGCCGCCGTGTTCATGAACGCGGGGTCGTAGGTCATCAGGCCGAAGTCGTCATCCTTGACCTTGATCTGGCGGAGATCGGTGGCCCGGATCGTCTCGTCCTCGATGGGCACCTCGAAGGTGCGGCCGGTGCGGTTATCCGTGATCGTCAGCGTCTCTTTGGCCACGAGCCTGCGCCTCCGTGGGTCGCGCGACTGAAGGGTGGGCCTGGAACAGGATTCCGAGTATAACTTGAGCCGGGTCCGCTCCGCCACCCGAATTTCCGATGGAGATCGCGTCTGTCCAAACCTCTGCCCAGTCTCGCCTTTCGCGCCGCCGGCGCCCTCGTCGGGCTCGCGGCTGGCCGTTCCCTCGCGCTCGCCGGCCGGCCCGACGGCGGCCTCGCGCTGACGCGCATCCTGGCCGAGGAACTCGGCGCGGGCCGACGCGATCTGCAGGCGCTCGCGCACCGGTGGGTGGCGCGTCACCAGTCCGATTCACACGACATCGATCCCGAGACCAGTGCCGCGCTCGCCCACATGGCACGCCACGACGCTCCGCCGTCCCAGGCCGCCGGGCAGGGGAGTGATCCGCTGGTGCGGGTGTTGCCCGTGGCCCTCGCGGCGTATGATGCGCCCCGCACCCTGGTCAGCGCCAGTTACCACATCGCCGCGCTCACCCACCCCGACCCGATAGTCGCCTGGGCGGCCGTCGCCGTGAACGTGGCCCTCGCTCGCTTCCTCCAGGGCAAGCGCGACTTCGTGCCGGACGTGATCGAGGCGCTCAGGAACAACGCGGTGCCCGAAGAGCTGCTCGCGGCCGTGCGACGGGTGCCGCTTCCCCCTCGCGACGTGCCCCCCGAGGGAGAGTCCCGGCCGGGCATCGCCCTGGCCGATGCGGAGGCGGCGCTGCGGCTCGCGTACCACGAGCCGCTGTTGGAGCGCGGGCTCCGCGCCGTTGCTGCCCCGGGAGCGGTCGCGGCCGGACGTGCCGGCCTGGCCGGCGCGCTCCTCGGCGCCCGGGACGGCGTTCGGGCCATCCCCGAGGACTGGACCGTCCTGGACGACCGGAACATCTTGGGGGCCCTTGCCGTACGGCTCGTGCGGGTCGACCGATCCGATCTTTCGGTCCGCTCAGGATGACGTGCACACCGCGCGTGATCCGATCGCCGCCAACCAACACGACCCTGGAAACGGAAGCTGCGCTCATGTCCCGACGCCTCCTCGCTCTTGCCCTGCTGTCCGTCTCCCCGGCCGCGCTTCGCGCGCAGACCGCCGTCGACACGGCGGGCGCCGGCGCCCTCATCGCCCAGGCCATGGACCACTCCGAGGTCATGGCCAACCTCCGCCAGCTGTCCGACGTCATCGGGCCGCGGCTCTCCGGATCGGCCGCGATGCGCCGGGCCAACGACTGGACCGCCGAGCGGTTCCGAGCGTATGGCCTGAGCGCGGCCCTCGAGGCCTACACCTTCGGCATCACTTGGGAGCGGGGTACCGTGCTGCTGCGGCTGGTGGCGCCGTTCACCCGCCAGATCACCGCCCAGAGCTGGGCCTGGACCGTAGGCACCGGCGGCAAGGCGCTCACCGGCCCCGTCGTGCTGGCCGATCTGTCCACGCCGGACAGCGTCGCCGCCTACAAGGGCAAGGTCCGCGGCGCGTGGGTGCTTCCGCGGAGCTCGTATCCCGTGTGGAACCCGGACGGGCCCGCCATGACCGCGGCCGACTCGGCTGCGCTGGCCGAGACCCTGCGCATTCGGGGCCTCCCCACGTCGGACACGTCGGCGGCCGCGGTGCGCGCCCGGCGCCAGTTCGGGATCGATCTCCCGTACATCCTCAAGGCCGCCGGGGCACTAGGTACGCTTGTGGACGGGTCGAAGGAGCACGCGCTGATGACGATGAGCGGCTCCCCCAACCGGGTGTCGCCGCTCCCGAACCTCGTGATCGCCCACGAGGATTACGCGATGCTCGAGCGCCAGGTCATCGCCGGTGCGAGCCCACGGGTCGAGGGTCGGGTGGAGAACACGATCGGGCGGGTGCCGGTGCAGCAGTGGAACACCGTGGCGGAGATTCGTGGCAGCGAGCGGCCGGGTCAGGTGGTGATCCTCGGTGCGCACCTGGATAGCTGGGACCTGGGCACCGGCACGACGGATAACGGCACCGGCTCAATGGTGGTCCTCGAGGCGGCGCGCGCGCATCGCGCAATCGGGGCTCTCGCCGAAGCGCACCATCCGCTTCATCCTGTTCAGCGGCGAGGAGGAGGGGTTGCTGGGCTCGCGCGCCTACGCCGCGGCGCATGCCGCCGACGCCGACAGCATCCAGGCGGTCCTGGTGCTCGACAACGGGACGGGAGCCATTCGAGGGCAGGCGCTCCAGGGGCGATCGGAGCTCGCCGGACTGTGGCATGCGTTGCTCGCGCCGGTGGCCACCCTCGGCGCCGACAGCGTCCGCGACGCGAGCAAGTCCGGCACCGACCACCTCAGTTTCCTCCCGTATGGGGTCCCAGGCTTCAACTTCGATCAGCTCCCGCGTGGCTACTCCCATACCCACCACTCACAGAGCGACACGTACGACAAGGCTGTTCCGGGCGATCTGAAGCAAGCGGCCGCCGTCATGGCGGTTACCGCCTACGAGCTGGCGAACCTGCCTGACCTGCTCCCGCGTGGCCCGAAGCGCGCGCCGGAGGAGGTGCCTAGCAAGCCGTCGGCGGGGGTGGTGACGACGCACTGACGACGGAGGGACGGAAGACGGAATGACGGAACGACGGTGGAAGACGGGGATGGGATGTTCGGGCGAAGCGAGGCGGGGGACTGGGCGGTGCCACTGCGTTCTTTTGTGGCGCCGACCAGTCCCCCGCCTCGCGGAGCTGCACGCCAGAACGCAAAAGAGCATGCCTTGAGGCATGCTCCGTCACTGCGCTCAGGGTGACTGCGCTATCGCGTCGACGATACGGGCAGTGTCACACTGCAGGTCGTGTCGAACCCACCTCGCGTGTTGTACACCGTCGTCACCGTCAGTCGCTGCGGCCGCAGCACGCCGAAGAGGTCCTCGGCGATCTTGGCCGTCGCATGCTCCTGAAAGATCCCCACGCTCCGATAGCTCGTCACGTAGTACTTGAGGCTCTTGAGCTCGATGCACCGGTCACCCGGCACGTAGACGATCCGAAGCGTCGCGAAGTCCGGCAGCCCGCTGTAGGGGCAGACCGGGCTGAACTCACGCGTCTCGGTCACGATCTCCTGATCGGGGCCGGCGTACTCGAAGGTCTCGAGCACGGCCACGTCGACCGCTTCCGGTCCGGTGAAGGGAATCGTCCTGCCCTCGGCAATCGGCATCCGCCGCCCTCGTTTGAGGTTCGCCCGAAAGATGGCGGGGCCTACCGCTCGTCCGCCAGCCGGGCCATCCCCTGCTCGAGCCAGGTGTGCTCGTTCCGGATCACCTGCTGCGCCACGGTGTAGGCGGCGAGGTCGTCGTTGTCGAACACCGCGGCGAAGCGCTCCTCGACGCGCCGCCGGGCCTGGCGGCTGAACAGGTCGGCCAACTCGACGGGCCCCCGGTTTGCCGGGTCCTTGGTGACCATCGCCTGGGCCCGGCTGCACGCCGCGGTGATCGCCAGCAGCTCCGCGCCGATCTCCACCAGCCTGCCGAGCACGGCCTGCCGCTTCTCGAGCTTGGGGCCGAACCGCACCATGCAGTGGAACAGCGTGCGGGCCAGCTTCCGGCCGGCGCGATCCACGAACCGCAGATGCGGGGCGAGCGGGCCGAACTCCCCGTAGCCGACGCGCCCGCGAATGCCGAACCAGAGTCGCGGGTACCACGTCGCGTAGAACAGCCCGGAGCGGGCCAGGGCCGACAGCTTCTGAGAGGTGCTCGTCTTCGGGTCGATGAGCGCGCCGGCCACCCTGAGGTGTGTGTCCACGGCTTCGCGGGCGATGAACAGCCGCATGATCTCGCTCGAGCCCTCGAAGATCAGATTGATCCGGAAGTCGCGCATCATCCGCTCGACGGGATCCGGCCGCTCGCCCCGGCTCCGGAGGCTGTCGGCGGTCTCGTAGCCGCGGCCGCCCTTGATCTGCAGTGTGTCGTCGATGATCCGCCAGCCGACCTCCGTATTCCACATCTTGGCCATCGCCGCCTCGAGGCGGATGTCGGTGGTGCCGCGATCCGCCATGAGCGACGCGAGATCGGCCACGGCCTCCATCGCGAAGATCTCGGCCGTCATCCGGCCGAGCTTCTGGGCGATCGCGTCGTGCTTGCCGATCGGCTGGCCCCACTGCACGCGCTCCGCCGCCCACCGGCGCGCGATCTCGAGCGCCCGCTTGGCGCCCGCCACCGCCGAGGCCGGCAGCGTCAGACGGCCGGTATTGAGGGTGACGAGCGCGAGCTTGAGGCCCTTGCCCTCGCCCCAGAGCACGTTGTTCGCGGGCACCTTCACGTTGGTGAAGCGGATGATCCCGTTCTCGATCGCCTTGAGCCCCATGAAGTGGAGCCGCTGGACGACCTCCACGCCCGGCCAGTCGTTCTCGACGATGAACGCCGTGATCTTCTTGGGCCCGGTGCGCGCCATGACCACCATGAGCTCGGCGATCGTGCCGTTGGTGCACCAGAGCTTCTCGCCGTTCAGGATGTAGTGGGTGCCGTCCTCCGAAAGAACGGCGCTCGTGCTCACCCCGGCGGGATCGCTGCCGACGTTCGACTCGGTGAGCGCGAAGGCGCTGATGGCGCCCTTCGCCAGGCGCGGCAGGTAGCGCTGTTTCTGCTCGGGCGTGCCGAACAGCTTGAGCGGCTGCGGCAGGCCGATCGACTGCGCCGCCGACAGCAGGGCGGTGAGGTTGCCGTCGACGCTCGTGACCATGCCGATCGCGTGCGTATACCCCGTCTGGCTCAGGCCGAGACCGCCGTATTCCTGCGGAATCTTGATGCCGAAGGCGCCGATGTCCCGGAGCCCTTGAATGACGTCCGCCGGGATCTTCCCCTCCCGGTCGATGCGGGCGCTGTCCACGCGCTCGACGAGGAACCGCTCCAGCCGCTCCATGAAGGGCCGGGCACGCTCCACGTCCGCCGGATCCATGGTGGGAAACGGGTGGACCAGCTCCAGCCGGAACGAGCCCTCGAACAGCTCCCGGACGAAGCTCGGTGCCTGCCATTCCTTTTCCCGGGCGCCCTCGGCGACCTCGCGCGCTTCCTGCTCGGTCGCGAGCTCGGTGCGCGGCGGCTTGACAGGAGGCGTGAGGACGTCAGTCATGGCTCGAGGTCTCGGTGAGGGTGGTGGCCCCATGGGTGGTGAGCCCGCGAAGCCCGTGCAGCACGAGGTCTACGATGTGGCGCTTGCGACGCTCGAGGTCCTCGAGGGTCTGGAGCTCGACGCCCACCGCCGGGGCTACCGTGCGTGCGTGAATGAGCGGGAACCAGCAGAGCGCGATGATGCTGAGGAGCAGTTGCGCCGCATCGCCCGACTCCGCGTCGTCGAGCCCGAGCTCGGCGCTGATGGCCGCGAGCGCTTCCTGGCCGGCCGACAGGTGCCCGGCACCCTCGAGCTGCATGGCGCCGCTCAGCGCTTCGCGCTCGATCAGCCGGATGAAGTTCGGACGGGCGGCGAGGAAGTCGAAGTAGTCGGACACGGCGCCGGCGAGGATGGCCTCCGGCGCCTGGCTGCTGGCCAGCGCCCGGGCCCGGCCGGCCCGCACGGCTTCGCGGACCTCGGTGAACGCCCGCTCGAGCACCGCGCGGTAGAGCTCGGCCTTGCTCCCGAAGAAGTAGCCCGGCGTTCCCCGGGAGACTCCGGCGGCAGCTCCCACCTCGGTCAAGCTGGTGGCGTCGTACCCCCGCTCGGCGAAGAGGCGCTCGGCGGCGTCGAGGATAGCTGCCCGGGAGCGGTCTGCGTTCCGTTCCTTTTCCTTCTCCAGGCGCTGGGCCATGCGTGGGGCTCCGGAGGACTTGTGGCTTGCTTGCTGTCCAGCAAGTTATGGAATCGATCGCCAGCCCGCAAGGGGACCGACCCAGGGAGCGGTATGGCCAGCACTGAACCTAGGCCCGTGCCGGGCGGCCCCCGGCCTTGTCCCGCCGAACCGTTAACCGCTTGCCCTTCACCGTAGTAGCCCGGAGCGCGGCGATCACCGGATCGACCAGGTCCTCGGGCAGCTCCACAAGACTGAACCGATCCGCGATCTCGATCGCCCCGATCTGCCGTCCTTCGATCTTCGCCTCGTTGGTGATCGCACCCACCAGGTCGGCCGGACGCATATTCGCCTTCCGGCCGGCGCCCACGTAGATCCGCACCATGCCCGCGACGGGCCGCGCCGCCCCTGCGCCGGCTCTGTCGCCCTTTGTTGTGGGGCGTTTGGGTGAAGCCGGCGGCGCCGGGAGGATCGGAAGGTCGGCGTCCTCCTTCTCGTCGCCGCCGGTCGCGGTGTGCGCCAGCTTGACGGCTGCCGTGGCGATGTCCATCAGGTCGAACTCGTCCGACAGGGCCTCCACTACGACGCGATAGCCTTCGAGGTCGCCGGCGGCGATCAGGTCGGCGAGAGCGGCCCGCGTGAGGTCGAGGCGGCGAGCCCGTACGTCGACCACGGTGGGCACGGTCGCGATCTCGATTCGTTGCTTCGTGGCCAGCTCGATGTTGCGGAGCAACCGGTGCTCGCGGGGCTCCGCGAAAGTAATGGCGACGCCCTCGCGTCCGGCCCGGCCCGTCCGCCCGATGCGGTGGACGTACGCGCCGGGCGACGCCGGCACGTCGTAGTTCACGACGTGCGAGAGCTGGTCGATGTCGAGTCCCCGCGCGGCGACATCGGTGGCCACCAGCAAGTCCACGGCGCCGGCCCGGGTGCGCTTCATTACCCGGTCGCGCTGTTCCTGACTCATGCCCCCATGCAGCGCCTCGGCGCGGTAGCCGCGGCCCGCCAGGGTTTCCGTCAGAGTGTCCACTTCGGTCCGCGTGCGGCAGAAGAGCAGGGCGAGCGTCGGCGTTTCGAGATCGAGCACCCGGCCGAGCGCGATCAGCTTCTGCGCACGGGGCACGAGGTAGGCGGTCTGCCGCACCTTGGGCAGCGTGCCCGCGCGCCCCTTCTCCCGGCCGATCGACACCCGCACTGGGTCTCGAAGCTGCCGTTCGGCGATCTTGGCGATGCGGGGAGGCATGGTCGCGGAGAACAGCGCGGTCTGGCGCCCCGCCGGAGTCGCGTCGAGGATGAGGTCGATTTCGTCCGCGAAGCCCATGTCGAGCATCTCGTCGGCCTCGTCCAGCACCATCGCCTGGAGCTCCGCCAGGACCAGCGTTCCCCGACGCAGATGGTCGAGCGCGCGGCCCGGGGTAGCGACGACGACGTGCGCCCCGCGTCGAAGGCCGCGGATCTGCTGGTCGAAAGGTGCCCCGCCGTAGATCGGCAGGACGTTGGTTCCGAGCGGCCGCCCATAGCGGTGGAACGCCTCGGCCACCTGCATCGCCAGCTCGCGAGTGGGGACCAGGACGAGGATCGCGGGCCGGGACGGCTGGACCGCGCGGTCGGCGAATCGCTGGAGCAGGGGAACCGCGAACGCGGCGGTCTTTCCGGTGCCGGTGGCGGCTTGGCCGAGCAGGTCCCGCCCCTCGAGGAGCGGCGGGATGGCTTCCCGCTGAATGGGTGTCGGCTCCTCGTAACCCAGCGCGGTGAGCGATTCGATCAGCGGCGGACTCAGGCCCAGGTCGGCGAAGGTGGTCATCGGCGCAATCTAGCCGGAGCTGCGCCCGCCTCCGTCGAGCCTACGCGCTCCGGCGCGCCGGGACCAGCTCGGGCTCCGTGTTCGCCGACTGCAGATAGGCTTCGCGGGTCGCGGCCACCAGCCCGGCAGAGTCCTTCGGCGCCACCTTCCGGAACAACGGGACGAACTGGTCCCACTGCACCAGGATCCGACGGGCACGCGGGCTGGCGGTCTTCTCCTCGTGCTCGCGAATCAGCCGATGCAGCAGTGCGAGGTCGGCGTCGTCGAGTGCCGAGATCTCGACCATGTCCTTGTTCACCCGGCTCTCGAACGTCCCGGCCTCGTCCACCACGTAGGCCACGCCGTTCGACATCCCGGCGCCGAAGTTCCGCCCGGCGCGGCCCAGGACCACGACGATCCCGCTGGTCATGTACTCGCAGCAGTGGTTGCCTGCCCCCTCGATCACCGCCACGGCGCCCGAGTTCCGGACGGCGAACCGGTCGCCCGCCTGGCCGGCGGCGAAGAGCTTGCCGGCCGTTGCGCCATACAGAACGGTGTTCCCGATGATCAGGTGCAGGTGCGAAGCGTCCGCGTACGCGGCGCGACGGAACGGCCGGATGATCAGCTCACCTCCGCTCAGCCCCTTCGCGACGTAGTCGTTGGCCTCGCCCTCGAGCTCGAGATGCATACCACGACAGGTGAAGGCGCCGAAGCTCTGGCCCGCGCTCCCGGTGAAGCGGAGCCGCACCGAGCCGGGAGGCAATCCTGCGTCGCCGTGCCGCTCGGCGATGGCACCCGCCACCCGCGCGCCCACCGCCAGGTGGTGGTTGTAGATCGGGTAGTTGCCCGAGAACGGCAGCCCGCTCTCGAGGTACGGCTCGAGGTCGGTGAGGATCTCCGCGTCGAGCGACACAACCCCGGGGCGGTCATTCCGAGCGACGGTGCGACGAAGCACCGGCGTACCACCCCTGATGGGCACTTCCACCGAGGGAGTAGCCAGCAACATCGAGAGATCGAGCATCTGGGCCCGTGGCACATCCGGCCGCTCGATCCGCTGCAGCAGGTCGTTTCGCCCGATGACTTCGTCGAGGCTCCGGAAGCCCATCCGTGCCAGGGTCTGACGAACTTCCTCCGCCAGCATCGTGAAGTAGGTGATGACCTGCTCCGCCGTGCCCTTGAACTTGGCCCGCAGGTCCTCGCGCTGAGTCGCGATGCCCGTGGGGCAGGTGTTGATGTGGCACTGCCGGGCCATGGCGCAGCCCATCGCGACCAGCGGCGCCGTGCCGAAGCCATAGGTCTCGGCGCCCAGGAGCGCGGCGATGACCACGTCGCGTCCGGTCTTGAGTCCGCCGTCGGTGCGGACCTCGATCCGATGCCGGAGTCCGTTCCGGACCAGCGTCGCCTGCGCTTCGGCGAGCCCCAGCTCCCACGGAGAACCGGCATGCTTGATGGAGCTGAGCGGAGAGGCGCCGGTGCCGCCGTTGTGACCGGCGATGAGCACGTAGTCGGCGTACGCCTTGGCCACGCCCGCCGCCACCGTGCCGACACCGGTCTCGGATACCAGCTTCACGCCCACCCGTGCGCGCGGGTTCACGGTCTTGAGGTCATGGATGAGCTGCGCCAGGTCCTCGATGGAGTAGATGTCGTGGTGCGGTGGCGGCGAGATGAGCGAGACGCCTGGCACCGAGTGCCGGAGCCGGGCGATCAGGGTGGTCACCTTGTGCGCGGGGAGTTGGCCGCCCTCACCGGGCTTGGCGCCCTGGACGATCTTGATCTCCAGTTCCTCGGCCCGCGTCAGGTACTCGGTGGTCACACCGAAGCGGGCGCTCGCGACCTGCTTGATGCGGTTGTCGGCCCGGTCGCCATTGGCGAAGCCGTGGTAGTTGTGCGGGTCCTCCCCGCCTTCCCCCGAGTTGGAGCGGGCGCCCATGCGGTTCATCGCGATGGAGAGCGTGGCGTGCGCCTCCGGCGAGAGCGCCCCGAGCGACATCGCCGAGGAGATGAAGCGAGTCCGGATCGACTCGGCCGGCTCGACCTCTTCGACCGGAACTGGCACGCCATCGCGCACGGCCAGCAGGTCGCGCGGGCCGGCGGGCCGGCGGCTGCCGTTCTTCACCAGGAACCCGCCGTAGGCGTCGGAGCCGTTGGTCTTGACCGCCTGCTGGAGCGCCACGACGATCGGCGGCGACCAACCGTGGTCCTCGCCTTCCTTCCGGAAGCGCACGCGGCCGTGGTCGGGGAGCGACGACGACGATGGGACGTCGGCTTCCTCCGGATATGCGGCGCGATGGCGCTCCAGCACGTCCTCCGCGATCTCCTCGAACCCGATGCCACCGAGCGGGGAGGCGGTCCCCGCGAAGCAGGTGCTGATCACCTCGTGGCCCAGGCCGAGTACCTCGAAGATCTGCGCGCCGCAGTATGAGCTCAACGTGGAGATGCCCATCTTCGACAGGATCTTGAGCAGGCCCTTCTCCGCGGCCGAGCGGAACTGCGCGCGCGCCTCGGCGGGGGTCGGACGAGGCGCCGTCTCGGCCTCCCGCTCACGCCGGGACAGTTCCCGGTCCTCGGCGAAGAGCCCATCGATGGTCTCGAGCGCCAGCCAGGGGTGCACCGCCTCCGCGCCGTAGCCGATGAGCGTGGCGAAGTGGTGGATATCGAACGCGTCGCCCGCTTCGGCGACGAGGCCGACGCGCGCGCGGAGGCCGGTGTGCACCAGGTGCTGCCGCACGGCGCCGATCGCGAGCAGCATGGGGATCGGTGCGTGGGTCCCGTCCGCGGCCCGATCGCTGATAATGAGAATGTGAGCGCCACGGCGCGCCGCGCGCTCGGCGGCCCGGCGGAGCGCGGTGAGCGCCGGCCGGAGCCCGTCGGTGCCGCGGGTGGTGTCCCACACCGCGTCCAGCGTCACGGTCGAGAAGCCCGCGACGTTCCGGAGCGCGGCCATCTCCTCGGGCAGCAGCACCGGGTGCTCCAGACGGAGCATCCGGGCATAGCTCGGCCGCTCGAGCAGCGGGGAGCCGCGGCGCCCGAGGTGCATGCGGAGCGACATCACCATCGCCTCGCGGAGCGAATCGATCGGCGGGTTCGTCACCTGCGCGAAGCGCTGCCGGAAATAGGCGTAGAGGCTCTGCGCCACCGCCGAGAGCGGAGGGATGGGGGTGTCGTCGCCCATGCTCCACACCGGGTCGGCGCCGGTGCCGCCCATGGGCTCGAGGACCAGTCGCAGGTCCTCGAATCCGTAACCGAAGCTCCGCTGTGTCCGGATGAGCGCCTCGCCCCGATGCACCGGAGGCACGCGCGCCGGATCGGGCACGAGCGTCGCCATGTAGCGCGCAACCCAGCGCGCGTAGGGCCGCCGCGAAGCGACCTCGCGCTTGGCGTCGAAGTTCCGGATCACCTCACCCCGTCTCGTATCCACGACCAGGACCTCGCCGGGGCCCACCTTGCCGCACTCGACCACCTCGCGCGGGTCGAGGTCCACCAGCCCGACCTCCGAGCCCGAGACCACCAGGCCATCGCGCCGGACCTTGTAGCGACAGGGGCGGAGGCCGTTCCGGTCCACCGATGCGCCGCAGAGCACGCCATCGGTGAACGCGATGGCCGCCGGCCCATCCCACGGCTCGAGCACGCACTGGTGGTACTCGTAGAACGCCTTCACGCCGGGGTCGAGGTCGGCGTACTTCTCCCAGGCCTGCGGCACCGTCATCATGGCGGTGTGCACCACGTCGCGGCCCGAGCGCGTGAGGAGCTCCATGGCGTTGTCGAGGCTGGCGGAGTCGCTGCCCTCGCGCCAGATGACGTCCCGGAGGCGCTCGATCTTCTTGCCCCAGACCGGCGAGGCGAGCATCGGCTGGCGCATCGTCATGGCGTTCCGGTTGCCCCACAGGGTGTTGATCTCGCCGTTGTGGGCCAGCAGCCGGAACGGCTGGGCGAGCGGCCAGCTCGGAAGTGTGTTGGTCGAGTAGCGCTGGTGGAAGATCGCGATCGCGCTCTCGTACTCGGGATAGCGGAAGTCGGTGAAGAAGGCGGGAAGCTGAGTCCCGGTGAGCAGAGCCTTGTAGACGATGGTGCGGCAGGAGAGCGAGCAGGCGTAGAAGCCGGGCAGATGTCGCTCCTCCACTCGTCGCTCCATCTCCCGTCGCGCCAGGTACAGCGCCTGCTCCCACGCCTCCTCGTCCCGCGCCATCGCGGGTCGCCCCACCAGCACCTGACGGATCACCGGGCACGACGCCAGCGCTGTGGGCCCGAGGGCGGCGGTATTGGTGGGAACGTCGCGCCAGCCGAGGAAGGGAATGCCGTCCTCGGCCAGCACGGCCTCGACGAGTGCCACGGCCTGCCCGAGCGCTTGAGGCTCACGCGGGAAGAAGAATGCGCCGACGCCGAACGGCAGTCCCGGCTGGAGGTGGAGTCCGAGCCGATACGCGTCCCGATAGAAGAGGCGATGCGGGATCTGCGTCAGCAGGCCGGCGCCGTCGCCCGAGTTGTCGGTCGAGGCGGCCCCGCGATGCGCCACACGAGCCACCGCTTCGAGCGCCATCGACACGACCTCGTGGGAGCGCACACCCGAGGCGTGGGCCACGAAGCCGACGCCGCAGGCGTCGTGCTCACGGGTGGCGTCCAGTGCTTCCGACGGTGGCGTCGCGGCGTGTCGAGGGTCGGCGTGACGGGAACCGGCCGGGTGGATCCGCTGCCCAGGGGCGGCCATGGTACCTCCTGCTGGTGGCGCCCCTGGCGGCCGGAGAGACCGATGCGGGGCAACAAAAAAGCCCGCTCCTCGTGGGAGCGGGCCGGGGATCGTGCGCCATGCTGCTCGCTTACCCGGTCGCTCCCGAGGAGCCGGCGATATTAAGACGGACGATGACCGGGGCAAGCTGTGCGGCGTTCATGCACGTATTATTATGCACGCGCATGAATGAGTCAAGGCCTTCGACCCCCTTGACATGTCACCGAATGGCGGGTTAGCCTGTATCGATAACCGGCCAAGCTGGCATCCGGCCACTGTTTCCATCTGTTCGGGGCCCCATGCGCAACAGTTTCGCGCTCCTCGTCGTCCTGCTTAGCCTCCTGCTTACCATCGTTATTGGTGAGCAAGGGGTCCGCGGCGTGCCGATACGAGCAACGTGAGACAGTAGCAGCGTCTCGACAGAATGCACCGGCGCCGCGGACTGAAAGGTCCGCGGCGCTTTTCATTTTCACCCTCATCGACGAGCTCGGCAACTGTATGGTACCCTCCGACGTTCTGATCTTCGACACGACCCTGCGCGACGGCGAGCAGGCTCCCGGCAACAGTCTCTCGCCCGAGGAGAAGCTGCGACTTGCCCGGCAACTCGATGCGCTTGGGGTGGACGTCATGGAGGCGGGCTTTCCCGCCGCCTCGGACGGCGATTTTCGGAGCGTCAACCAGATCGCTAGTGAGATCCGCCGGCCGGTCATCGCCGCGCTCGCGCGGTGCAACGAGCGCGACATCGAGCTGGCCGGCGAGGCGCTGCGCCCCGCGGCACGGGGGCGGATCCACGTCTTCATCTCGACGTCGGACCTCCATATCAAGGAAAAACTCAAGACCACCCGCGCAGACGTACTTGCCCGGGCGCGCGCGGCGATCCGGCAGGCGCGTCAGTACACCGAC
Organism: uncultured Gemmatimonadales bacterium; assembly: GCA_963728705.1. Classification (GTDB taxonomy): domain Bacteria; phylum Gemmatimonadota; class Gemmatimonadetes; order Gemmatimonadales; family GWC2-71-9; genus CAVVWJ01. The sequence continues at coordinate 17,735 of CAVSLY010000021.1, read as the reverse complement.
GACGTCGAGTTCTCGGCCGAGGACGCGAGCCGCACCGATCCCGACTTTCTTTGCCAGGTGGTGCAGGCGGCCATCGAGGAGGGGGCCGGGACGGTGAACCTGCCCGACACGGTCGGCTACGCCATGCCGACCGAGTACGGCGAGATGTTCCGCACCGTGCTGGCCCGGGTGCCGGGCGCCGACGGCGTAGTGCTGAGCGCCCACTGCCACGATGACCTCGGCCTGGCGACCGCCAACTCGCTCGCCGCTGTCGCGGCCGGTGCACGGCAGGTGGAGTGCACGGTCAACGGGATCGGCGAGCGCGCCGGGAACGCGGCGATGGAGGAGCTGGTCATGGCCAGCCACGTGCGGGGGCCCCTGCTGGGCTTCCGCTGCAACGTCGAGACCCGCGAGATCTACCGCACGAGCCAGCTGCTGTCCTATCTCACTGGCAGCTTTCCCCAGCCCAACAAGGCGATCGTCGGCCGGAACGCCTTCGCGCACGAGGCGGGGATCCACCAGCACGGCATGATGCAGAACGGGCTGACATACGAGATCATCCGGCCCGAGATGGTCGGCATCCCGCGCTCGACCCTCGTGCTGGGCAAGCACTCCGGCCGCCACGCGCTCGAGCGCCGCTACCGCGAGCTGGGGTACGACCTGACCGAGCTCCAGCTCGCCGAGGTCTACCGCCAGTTCAGCGCCCTCGCCGACCGCAAGCGCGAAATCCTCGACGAAGACCTGCTGGCGCTGGTGCACGAGAGCTTCCACGACGCGCCGGAGGAATACCTGCTGAGCCACCTGCGCGTCGTCTGCGGCAGCATCACGCCCACCGCCGAAGTGCGGATGACGGGACCCTGGGCGGGCGAGCGCTCGGCACGCGGGACCGGGGACGGCCCCATCTCCGCGGCGTTCACGGCCATCAGCGAGATCCTGGGTCGGCCCATCGAGGTGCTGAGCCTCTCGCTCCGCTCGCTCACGCCGGGTCGCGACAGCGTGGGCCAGGTGTTTCTCCAGGCCAAAGTCGACGGCAAGTCACTCTCGGGCAACGGGGCCTCGACGGACATCGTCGAGGCCAGCGCGCGGGCGCTGATCCACGCGCTCAACAAGGCCCACCACGCCGATCGGCTCGAGGCCAGCTCGCTCAACTCCATCTACCTCTGGGGCGTGTAATGGGAGAGCAGCTCACCGGCTCGCAGATCCTCTGTCGGGCTCTGCTCGAGGAAGGGGTCGACGTGCTGTTCGGGTATCCCGGCGGCGCGATCATGCCATTCTACCACGCGCTGCCCGAGTATCCCGAGCTCCGCCATGTGCTGGTGCGCCACGAACAGGCCGCGGCCCACGCGGCCGACGGCTACGCGCGGGCCAGCGGGCGGCCGGGCGTCTGCGTTGCGACGTCCGGGCCCGGCGCCACCAACCTGGTGACCGGGATCGCCACCGCGCACATGGACAGCACGCCACTGGTGGCGATCACCGGGCAGGTGTCGCGCGCCATGATCGGTCGCGACGCCTTCCAGGAGACGGACATCATCGGCATCACCCAGCCGATCACCAAGCACAACCGGCTGGTGCAAGACGTGGAGGAGCTGGCGGAGGCGGTGCACGAGGTGTTCGCCGTGGCGCGGGAAGGCCGGCCCGGCCCGGTCCTGCTCGACGTGCCGAAGGACGTGCAGAACCAGAAGCTCGAGTACGACGGCGGGGCGAACGGCAGCGCGCCGGGGGCGACGGGACGGCGGGAGGGGCTGATGGGCCAGCCGACGCCGACGGCACTGGTCGAGGCCGCGCGACTGATTGCCCGGGCCGAGCGCCCGCTCATCATGGCCGGCCACGGCGTCATTCTGAGCGATGCCTACGACGAGCTCCGCACGCTGGCCGAGCGCACCGGCGTCCCGGTCATCACGACGCTGCTCGGGATCAGCGCGTTTCCGGAATGCCACCCGCTCCATCTCGGCATGCCGGGAATGCACGGCGAGGTGCACGTGAACCGCGCCATCCAGCAGGCCGACCTCATCATCGGTGTCGGGCTCCGGTTCGACGACCGGGTGACCGGCAACCTCGCGGCGTTCGCACGTGGCGCCAAGGTGATTCACATCGAGCTCGATGCGTCGGAGATCGGGAAGAACGTCCCCGTGGCCGTCGGCCTGGTGGGCGACGCGCGCGCCATCCTGCGCGAGCTGCTCGAGGCGCTCGAGCCGCGCCACTGCGACGGGTGGCGGGCCGAGATCGAGAGCTTTGTCCGCCCCCGGTTCGAGAGCTTCAAGGGCGGGCTCTCCGCCGAGGGGATCCTCGCCGCGCTCGAAGACGCGAGCCAGGGCCGCTGCACGGTCGTCTCCGACGTGGGTCAGCACCAGATGTGGGTGGCCAAGCTGTTCCGCTACCAGCGGCCCAACACCCACATCACCTCCGGTGGGCTCGGCACCATGGGCTTCGCCGTGCCGGCCGCCATGGGGGTGGTGATGGCCCGGCCCGGCGAGCCGGTCTGGGCCATCTCGGGCGACGGCGGCTTCCAGATGAACATGCAGGAGATCGCCACGATGGTGCAGGAACAGATCCCGGTGAAGATGGCGATCTTCAATAACGGGTACCTGGGCATGGTGCGGCAGTGGCAGCAGTTCTTCCACGGCCGCCGCTACTCTTCGACGCCGATCTGGAGCCCCGACTACGTGCGGCTCGCTGAGGCGTACGGCATCCCCGGGTGGCGGGTCGAGCGCGGCGACCAGGTGGACGCCGCCCTGCGTGGCGCGCTCGACCACGAGGGGCCGGCGCTGATCGAGTTCCTCATCGAACAGGAGGCGAACGTGTTCCCGATGATCCCGCCGGGCGCGTCGCTCAGCGAGCCGATCGAGTCGGAGGCGGTCACCGCATGATGCTCACGCGGGCCGTCACCGTGTTGCTGGAGGACCGTCTCATCACGTTCACCCGTGCCGTCGGCCTGCTCCGGCGGCGAAACCTGCCCGTGCGCAGCCTCGCCGTCGGACCGACGGTGACGCCGGGTGTCTCGAGGCTCACGATCATGATCCAGTCCGACGAAGCCACGGCCGACCGCGCCGTGCAACAGTTGCAGAAGGTGGTGGGCGTCCGTGGGGCGGCCGCTTTTCCCGCCCGTGACGGCGTGAGCCGCGAGTTGGCGCTGGTGAAGGTCCGCGCCACCGGCGAGCGCTACGGCGAGCTGCTCGACGTGGTGCAGCTCTACCACGCCTCGGTCGTGGACGACAGCCCCGAGGCCATCATCGTCGAGCTGACCGGGTCGGAGGCCTTCGTGCTCTCCTGCATCCGCGCGCTCGAGCGGTTCGAGGTGCTGGAGGTGGCGCGGAGCGGCGCCGTGGCGCTCGAGCTGGGACTGACCGATGCCGGCACCCGGGTGCCGGCCAACATCTAACGAGAGACGGAGTCATGACGAACGATCCCGTGCGCGTGTACTACGACGCCGACGCCGACCGCGGCCGCCTTGCCGGCCGCACCTTTGCCATCATCGGCTACGGCAGCCAGGGGCACGCCCACGCCCTCAACCTCCGTGACAGCGGCGCCAAGGTCATCGTCGGCCTCCGGAAGGGCGGCGGCTCGTGGGACAAGGCCAAGGCCGCCGGCCTCGACGTCCGGACGGTCGCCGAGGCCGCGGCCGCGGCCGACGTCATCATGATGCTCACCCCGGACCAGGACGGCCGGGCCATCTACGAGGGCGGCGTGGCCCAGGGGCTCAAGCCGGGCAAGACGCTGATGTTCGCCCACGGGTTCAACATCCACTACGGCGAGATCGCGCCGCCCGCGGGTGTAGACGTCTCCATGGTGGCTCCCAAGTCGCCCGGACACCTGGTGCGGAGCGAGTTCGAAGGCGGCCGGGGCGTGCCAGGGCTCGTAGCGGTGCACCAGGACGCGAGCGGCCAGGCCCTCGCCAATGCCCTGGCCTACGCCTCGGGCATCGGCTGTACCCGCGCGGGCGTCATCGAGACGACCTTCCGCGAGGAGACCGAGACCGACCTGTTCGGCGAGCAGGCGGTGCTCTGCGGCGGCGTCACGGCCCTGGTGAAGGCGGGCTTCGAGACCCTGACCGCCGCCGGCTACCGCCCGGAGATGGCCTACTTCGAGTGCCTCCACGAGCTCAAGCTGATCGTGGACCTGATGTACCGGGGCGGGATGCAGTTCATGCGCTACTCGATCAGCGACACCGCCGAGTACGGCGACTACACCCGCGGGCCCCGGGTCATCACCGAGGAGACGCGCGCCGAGATGAAGCGGATCCTCGACGAGATCCAGAACGGCTCGTTCGCCAGGGAATGGCTGGCCGAGAACCGGGCCGGCCGCCCCAACTTCGACCGGATGCGCCAGGCCGACCGCGACCACCAGATCGAGCGCGTCGGGGCCGAGCTGCGGGCCATGATGCCCTGGTCCGAGGAGGGAAAGGGCGTCCAGCGGGCCGCTGGTGAGCCCAGGGAGCCGGCCGCGCGGAAGGCGGCGACAGTCTCGTGACAGCACCCCGCACCCTGTTCGACAAGGTCTGGGACGCCCACGTCGTCGACGATCCGGGCGGCCGCCCGGCGGCCCGGCCCTGCTGTACGTGGACCTGCACCTGGTCCACGAGGTCACCTCGCCCCAGGCGTTCGAGGGTCTCCGGCTGGCGGGCCGGCGGGTCCGGCGGCCCGACCTCACGGTGGCCACGGTCGACCACAACGTCCCCACCGGCGACCGGCGGCTCCCCATCGCCGACCAGATCTCGGCCCGCCAGGTGGCCGCGCTGGTCCGGAACGCCCGGGAGTTCGGCGTCGAGCTCTTCGACCTCGACAGCCCGGAGCAGGGCATCGTGCACGTGATCGGGCCCGAGCTGGGCCTCACCCAGCCCGGGATGATCATCGTCTGCGGCGACTCCCACACCTCCACCCACGGCGCGTTCGGGGCCCTGGCCTTCGGCATCGGCACGAGCGAGGTCGAGCACGTGCTGGCCACGCAGTGCATCGTCCAGTCCCGGCCCCGGACCATGGAGGTCCGCTTCGCGGGCCTTCCGGAGGCCGGGGTGACGGCCAAGGACCTGGTCCTGGCCGCTGATCCGCCGGATCGGGACCGCCGGCGCCACCGGGCACGTCATCGAGTACACCGGCGAGGCCATCCGGGCCCTCTCCATGGAGGGCCGGATGACGGTCTGCAACATGTCGATCGAGGCCGGCGCCCGGGCCGGGATGGTGGCCCCGGACGCCACCACCGTGGCCTACCTGCGAGGGCCGGCCCCGGGCCCCAAGCGGGGCGAACTGGGACCGTCTCCGCGCCGCCTGGGAGTCGCTCCACACCGATCCGGCCGCCCGCTTCGACGCCACGATCGAGATCGACGCCGCCGCACTTGGGTCCCCAGGTGACCTGGGGAACCAGTCCGGGAATGACCGCCGACATCACCGAGCGCGTGCCCGATCCGGCCGACCAGTCGTCCGACGCCGACCGGCAATCGTTCGCTCGCGCGCTCGAGTACATGGGACTCGAGCCGGGGACCCCGCTCGAAGGTCTCAAGGTCGATCGCGTGTTCCTCGGCTCGTGCACCAACGCCCGAATCGAAGACCTTCGCGAAGCTGCCAAAATGGCACTAGGCCGAAAAGTCGCCGACAGCGTCCGCGCGATGGTGGTGCCGGGCTCACAGCTGGTCAAGGCGCAGGCCGAGCGCGAAGGACTCGATCGGATCTTCACCGACGCCGGATTCGAGTGGCGCAATCCGGGCTGCTCGATGTGCCTCGGCATGAACGAAGACATCCTCGGTCCGGGCGAGCGCTGCGCGTCGACGTCGAACCGGAATTTCGAAGGACGGCAGGGCAGGGGAGGGCGAACGCACCTCGTCAGCCCGGTCATGGCGGTCGCGGCGGCGGTCGAAGGGTGCCTGGTGGACGTTCGGAGCTATATGCGGGGGTAAAATCCGAGATATGCATATGCATAGCGATGGTATGCATAATGATAAAGTACTTTAATTGTGCTCTGTAATACTGCGTTTAGCAATATTGTTTAGAGCGTTATCATCAAGTTGTGTTGCACTTCATCATACTCGAATGCCAGAATATTTATCCAGGATCGTATGCAGCCCTTCAAAAAGCACTCCGGACGCGCTGTTTCGCTGCCCAGAGCCAACGTCGACACCGATCAGATCATTCCGAAGCAGTTCCTGAAGCGGATCGAGCGGACCGGCTTCGGACCGTCGCTGTTCTTCGACTGGCGCTACCTGGCGGACGGCTCACCCAATCCGGATTTCGAGCTCAACCGGCCCGGCGCGGAGGGCGCCACGATCCTGATCGCCGGAACCAATTTCGGCTGCGGCAGCTCGCGCGAGCACGCGCCGTGGGCGCTGGGCGAGTACGGATTCCGCGCCATTGTCGCGCCATCCTTCGCCGATATCTTCTTCGGCAACTGCTGTCAAAATGGCTTACTGCCGGTGGTCTTGCAAGAGTCGCAGATCCAGGAGCTGTTCCGGCGGACGGCGGCGGCACGCGGCGGCTATGACCTTACCATCGACCTGGTGGAGCGGAGCGTGAGCGACGGCCAGGGGTTCCAGGCCGGGTTCGCCATGGACGACTATCGGCGGGAGATGCTGCTGCAGGGGTTGGACGAGATCGGCAAGACGCTCCGGAACGAGGCGGCCATCGCGGCGTTCGAGCGCCGGCGCGCTGCCTCGACCGGCGGGGTGCCGGCATGACCCGCTATACGATCGCGGTCCTTCCGGGCGACGGCATCGGCCCCGAGGTGACGGCCGAGGCGCTCCGGGTGCTGCAGGCGGCCGCGAGCTCTTCGGCTTCGGCCTGGACGCCGCGGAGTACCCCGTCGGCGCGGCGGGCGTGGCCGAGGCGGGCGATTCGCTGCCGCCACGGACCGCGGATGCCGTGGTCCAGGCCGACGCGGTGCTGCTCGGGGCGGTCGGGCATCCCTCGCTCGCCGCGGCCGAGGGCCGCCGGCGCCCCGAGGCAGGGCTGCTGGCCCTCCGGAAGCTCCTTGGCGCCTACGCCAACCTGCGGCCCGTCACCGTGCATCCGGCCCTGCGCCATGCCTCCCCGCTCCGGCCCGAGCGGCTGGAAGGCGTGGACCTCCTGATCGTGCGGGAGCTGCCTGGGCGGCCTGTACTACGGGGAGCCGCGGGCGCTCGAGCGCGACACCGCCGTCAACACCATGCGGTACTCGGTGGCCGAGATCGAGCGGGTGGCACGGGTGGCGTTCGAGGCGGCACGGGGCCGGCGGCGGCTGGTCACCTCGGTGGACAAGGCCAACGTCCTGGAGGTCTCCCAGCTCTGGCGGGAGACGGTGACCCGGGTGGCGCTGCGAGTATCCCGGATGTGCGGCTCGAGCACCTGTACGTCGACTACGCCGCCATGCGCCTGGTGTCCCACCCCGCCGCGATCGACGTGCTCCTGACCGAAAACCTCTTCGGCGACATCCTGAGCGACGAGGCAGCGGTGCTCACCGGCTCGCTTGGCCTCCTCCCCTCGGCCTCGATCGGCGACGGGCCGGGCCTGTTCGAGCCGGTGCACGGCTCGGCGCCGGACATCGCGGGCCGGGGCATCGCCAACCCGCTGGGCGCGATCGCCTCGGTGGCCATGCTGCTCCGCTACGGGCTCGGCCAGCGGGAGGCCGCCGACCGGGTCGACCAGGCGGTTGCCGAGGTCCTGTCGGCCGGGGCGAGGACGCCCGACATCGCCCGCCCGGGCGAGGCGACGGTCAGCACCCGGGAGATGGGCGAGCGGGTCGCCCGCCTCGTGCCTGGCGAGCCGGCCGTCCCCGCCTAGTTCTCGCTGTAGACGGTTCGATCGCCAGGCCGGCGGCGAGCAGCAGGGCCGCCGCGTCCGGCGCCATCGGGAGACGCTCGTCGAGCGCGATCACGTAGTTGTCCGCCGACGTCGAACAGCTCCTTCCCGAGGCCGGCCCATTGCTTGGTGACCTTGCCGATCTCGGTCCCATCGACATTCAGGAACCGGAAGTTCCAGCCCTTCCAGTCGCCCTTGATCTCGGCTACCTGACGCTCCGACGTGTCGAACACACGGAATCCCGCGCGCAGGGCGAACAGCTTGGATTTGAAGCGGCCCAGCTCACCGCCCGTCCGGGCTTTGGACCGTGACCCGCGACATCGCGCTCCGCCGGATGGTGAGCAGCACGGGCCCGGTCTCGCTCTCGCGGACCTCGATGACGGTGGGCAACAGGCGCTTGTTGATGAGGAGACGCAGGACGTGGAGCAGGGGCCCGACCTGCTCGCGCGCGATGCCGATCTGGGCGCCGGTCGACGGGTCGAAGATGTCGTAGGTGTCGCTGAGCTTGAGAAAGCCGACCCGCTCTTTCACCAGAAACGCCTTGCGATCGAACACGGGACCTCCGGGAGCGCGGTGGTGTGAGGACTGCGAAATCCGCAGTCGATGTCCCGCGCGCCGAGTGCAGGTCCCGCGCCAGCCTGGTGCCGGCTCTGGCCGATCCGGCGACCCCACCACCGTCCCCCGGCCTTGCAAAACGCCGGTCGGTCACGCTGCGCGCCGCTCGTTCCCACCACCACACCCACAGCGCCGCCCACCCGGTGCCCACCAGCAGTCCGCCGACGCGTCGGAGGGCCAGTGCAGCCCGATGTACACCCTCGAGAAGGCGATCAGGAGCGAGAGCAGCGCCGCGGCCGCCACCAGTGCCAGCCGCCGGGTGCGCGGCCAGGGCGCGGACCAGATGAGTGCCCCGAGACCGAACACCAGCGGCGCCAGCGTCGCGTGCCCCGACGGAAAGGCGTACCAGCCCCCCGCCGCTCATGAGGCGCGGGATGACATGGGGCCGGGCCCGCCGGAAGAGGAACTTGAGCAGGCCGTAGAGCGCCCAGCCGCTCAGCGTCGCGCTGGCATAGCCGGCCGCTTCGGGGCGCCGCCGGATCGTCGCGAGCCGGCAGCTCAACAGCAACGCCAGCGGAATCTCGACGTGCCCCGAGCCCAAGAAGCTCGCGGCGCGCATGATGCGGGTAGACCAGGTCGGCCGATGCGGGGCCAGCGCCAGCATCAGCCGGACGTCCAGCGCCTGGCTCCACCCCATCAGGACGGCCACCGCGAGTACGGCGAACAGGACGAAGCACACGAGTGCGAGCACGGCCGCCAGCGTGCGCGCGTGCCGCCGAGCGCGGCCGGTCGATGCCGCCGCGGCCTCGGGGGCCCCGCGCACCGTGGCGCTAGAGATCGGTCACCGCACCCAGGCTGGCGCTCGACACCTGGCGCGCGTACTTGTGCAGCACCCCCGCGGTGTAGCGCGGCGCGGGCGGCCGCCAGGCGCCGCGCCGCCGGGCCAGCTCGTCCTCGCCCACGCCGACGGCGAGCAGCCGCTCGCTCCGCGTCGATGGTGATCGGATCGCCTTCCTCGACCAGCGCGATCGGGCCGCCGACCGCCGCCTCGGGCGCCACGTGGCCTACCACCAGCCCGTACGTCCCGCCGGAGAAGCGTCCGTCGGTGATCAGCGCCGACCGAGTCGCCGAGCCCGGCGCCGATGATGGCCGACGTCGGGGCGAGCATCTCCCGCATCCCGGGGCCGCCGCGCGGGCCCTCGTAGCGGATGACCACCACGTCGCCCGGCCGGATCCGCCCGGCCAGAATCGCCTCCAGGCACGCCTCTTCCGACTCGAAGATCCGGGCCGGGCCGGTGATCCGCGGCTGCTTGACGCCGGTGATCTTCGCGACCGCTCCCTCGGGCGCCAGGTTGCCCCGCAGCACCGCCAGGTGCCCCTGGGCGTAGAGCGGCTGCCCCCAGGGCCGGATCACGTCCTGGTCGGCGCGCGGCTCGGCCGGCAGGTCGCGCCAGGGTCTCGGCGATGGTCTGGCCGGTGATCGTCAGCGCGTCGCCGTGCAGCAGCCCGTGCGCCAGCAGCATCTTCATCACCTGGGGCACGCCGCCGGCGGCGTGCAGGTCGGTGGCCACGTAGCGGCCCGACGGCTTGAGGTCGCACAGCACCGGCACGCGGGCGCGGATGGCCTCGAAATCGTCGAGCGCGAGCGGCACGCCGGCCGCGTGCGCGATGGCCAGCAGGTGGAGCACCGCGTTGGTGGAGCCGCCGAGCGCCATGGCCACGGCGATCGCCGTTCTCGAACGCCTGGCGGGTGAGGATCTGCGCGGGGCAGCAGATTGCCGGCGCACGGCGTCACCAGCACCTCGCCCGACCGCGCCGCGCTGTCGGCCTTCTCCGCGTCCTCGGCCGCCATGGTCGAGGAGCACGGCAGGCTCATGCCCATGGCCTCGAACACCGACGACATCGTGTTGGCGGTGAACATCCCGCCGCAGGAGCCCTTGCCGGGGCAGGCGTGGCGCTCGACCTCGAGCAGCTCGCGCTCGTCGATGCGGCCGGCGCTGAACTGGCCGACGGCCTCGAAGGCGCTGACGACGGTCAGGTCGCGGCCGTGCAGGTGGCCGGGCTTGATGGTGCCCGCCGTAGACGAAGATCGCGGGGATGTTCATCCGGGCGATGGCGATCATCGCGCCCGGCATGTTCTTGTCGCAGCCGCCGACGGCGACCACGCCGTCCATGCTCTCCGCGCCGCAGGCGGTCTCGATCGAGTCGGCGATGACCTCGCGGGAGACGAGCGAGTACTTCATTCCCTCGGTGCCCATCGAGATGCCGTCGCTCACCGTGATGGTGCCGAAGAGCTGGGGCATGGCGCCGGCCGCGCGCACCGCGGCCTCCGCGCGCCGGTCGCGAGCACGTCGAGCCCCGCGTTGCAGGGCGTGATCGTGCTGTAGCCGTTGGCGATCCCGACGATCGGCTTGCCGAAGTCGTCGTCGCCGAAGCCGACGGCGCGCAGCATCGCGCGGTTGGGGGCGCGCTGGACGCCGGCGGTGATGGCATCGCTGCGGAGGGGGTTGGGCATGGGGGATGTAATGGAGGCACGGAGACGGACGGCGCCTCGTCGGCGGAGCCGACGCGAGCGCAGCGAGGGACCTGCGCGCGCGGGTCGAACCGGGGCGCAAGTCCCTCGTTGCGCCCGGAAGCGGGCGCGCAGCCGCATGCCGGCGCGCCAGCGCGCGCCGCCGTCCTCAGGCGTCGTAGTACAGGAAGAACTCGTACGGATGCGGCCGCAGGTCGATCGGCGCGATGTCCTTCGAGCCGCTTCATGCGTGATCCAGGTCTCGATGCACGTCGGGGGTGAACACGTCGCCCTCGAGCAGGAAGTCGTGGTCCGCCTCCAGCGCGTCCAGCGCCTCCGCCAGCGAGCCGGGCACCGTCTTGATGCTCTTCTTCCGCTCGTCGTGCAGCTCGTAGAGGTCCTCGTCGATCGGCGCCGGCGGCTCGAGCTTGCGCTTGATCCCGTCGAGGCCGGCCATCAGCATCGCCGCGAAGGCGAGATAGGGGTTGGCCGTCGGGATCCGGCGCGCGGAACTCGACCCGCCGCGCCTTCGGGCTGCTCGAGTAGCATCGGGATCCGGCAGATGGCCGACCGGTTCCGCGCGGAGTACATCAGGTTGACCGGCGCCTCGAAGCCGGGCACCAGGCGGCGGTAGCTGTTCGTCGTCGGCGCGCAGAGCGCCAGCAGCGCCGGCGCGTGCGCGATGAGCCCGCCGATGTAGTGGCGCGCGAGTCTCCGAGAGCAGCGCGTAGCCGCTCTCGTCGTAGAACAGCGGCTTGTCGCCCTTCCAGAGCGACTGGTGCACGTGCATGCCCGAGCCGTTGTCGCCGAACAGCGGCTTCGGCATGAACGTGGCCGTGAGCCCGAGGTTGTGGCAGACGTTCTTCACGATGTACTTGTAGACCATCAGCCGGTCGGCGGTCTGGACCAGCGTGCCGAACCGGAAGTCGATCTCCGCCTGGCCCGCCGTGGCCACCTCGTGGTGCTGCACCTCGACCGGCATGCCCGCCTCGATCAGCGCGAGCATGATCTTCGAGCGCACGTCCTGCAGCCGGTCGACCGGCGGGACCGGGAAGTAGCCCTCCTTGTGCCGGGGCCGGTGGCCCAGGTTGGGCGTCGCCGTTCCGGCCCGAGTTCCAGCTCGCCTTCCTCGGAGTCGATGTGGTAGTACGCCTCGTGGGCGTTCTGGTCGAACCGGACCGAGTTGAAGATGAAGAACTCCGCCTCCGGCCCCCAGTACGACGTGGTGGCGATGCCGGTCGTCTTGCAGGTACTCCTCCGCCTTGAACGCGATGAACCGCGGATCGCGCGAGTACGGCTCGAGCGTGACCGGGTCGTAGATGTCGCAGGTGAGCGAGAGCGTCGGCACCTCGAGCACCGGGTCCACGAACGCCGTGGACACGTCCGGCAGCAGCAGCATGTCGCTCTCGTTGATCGCCTGGAAGCCGCGGATCGACGAGCCGTCGAAGCCCAGCCCCTCGCGGAACATGTCCTCGTCGAGCGTGCCCGCCGGGATCGAGAAGTGCTGCCAGGTGCCCGGCAGGTCGCAGAACTTCACGTCCACGACCTGAATGTCTCGCTGCTTGATCAGGTCCAGCAGCTTGCCGACCTCGCTGGTCTGGGCGACCCGGCCGGGGGCGGTGGTCGTGCGGTCGTGGCCATGGCGGTCTCTCGCGCGGTCAGTGAGCCGGTGGATCGACGCAGGGGCATGGCGGGGCATCGCTCGCTGGACGCCGCGGTCGAGCGGGAGTGCAGCGGACGCGGTACTCATGGTGTGCAGGCGCAGGTCGTGCAGTAATCGGCAAAAATGTGGCAGAGCGAGTACTGAAAAAATATTACCTAATGTGCACACATGTGTCAAGCGATTCGTGCGAAATTGGCACATGCGTATGATCATGACAGTGCTGGAGATCACGGCGCCACATGTGGCCGACCAGCTCCGCGGCACCGGCAGCTCACGGTGGCAACTTCGCCGCCGCCGGGGTTAGCCTTTACGTCCGAGCTGACGCTGAAGACCGTAGACCGCCTGGAGCTCCGTGACCCTGCTCGTCTGCTCGTCGTGCCGTGCCCCGCTCCCCGAGGGCAGCCACCCACTGTCCCCGCTGCGGCCCGGGCAGTCTGGCCCTCCTCGGCGGCGAGACCTCCGCGCCCCTCGCGCCCGCGCCGCCGGCCGGACCGGAGCCACGCGCTTGCCCGCGCGCTCGGCCGCCAGTATCGGGTCGTGCGCCTCCTCGGCCGCGGCGGGTTCGCCGAGGTGTACGAGGTCCGCGACGACCGACTCCAGCGCCGGCTGGCGGTCAAGGTGCTGCGTGCCGATCTGCCCTGGGGCCCCGCGTACCCTCGCGCGGTTCAAGCAGGAGGCCCGGGCCATCGCGCGGCTGAACCATCCGAACACCCTTCCGATCCATTTCGTCGGCGAGGGCGAAGGGCTGGTCTTCTACGCCATGCCGTTCCTCGAGGGACGCACGCTCGCCGACATGCTGCGGGCCGACGGGCCGCTCACGGTCGCCGCGGCGCTGGCGCTCGCCGAGCCGATCCTCGAGCGCTCCAGCACGCGCACGAGCACGGCCTGGTCCACCGGGACGTGAAGCCGGACAACATCCTCATCGAGGCCGACACCGGCCGGCCGCTGCTGGTCGACTTCGGGATCGTGCGAGTCGCTCGACGGCGCGGGCCACATCACCGAGACCGGCTTCATCGTGGGCACGCCGCTCTACATGAGCCCGGAGCAGGCCCTCGGCCGGCCCGACGTGGACGCCCGCGCCGACCTCTACGGCATGGGCGCCGTGCTCTTCCAGATGCTCACCGGCGCCCCGCCGTTCGAGGGAGACGACTCCCAGGAGATCGTCGGCCGCCATCTGCACGAGCCGGTGCCCGTGGCCACGTCTCCCGCGACGACGTGCCGCCTGGCTCCCGGCGGTGATCGTGCGCTGCCTCGCGAAGCGTCCCGACGACCGCTTCCCCAGCGCGCGCGCGGTGCTCGACGCGCTGCGCGAGGGCCGGGCCTCGGGAGGCGCGCTCCCGGACGAGAACCGGCCGGCGGTGCGGCCCCGGATCGCCGGCCCGCTCGGAGACGAGACGCCCACCGTGGCGATGCCGCGCCCGGACTCGTCGCCCGGCCGGGCGCCGCCGCACGCTGGTGGCCCTCGGCTGGTGGCGGCGGCGACGGCGCTGTGGGCCTCGGTGCGGCCGCACGCGCGCTCGTCGTGCACAACCGGCTCACCGAGCCGATCGCGGTCGACGCTGGAGGACACCGGTTAGTCGCCGCGGGCGACAGTCAGCGCGTCGCCGCGCTCCGGGCCCGGGCGCCGCTCGAGGCCCACTGGGCGATGGTCCGGCCGCTCGGGCCCGGCGGACGCATGCTCGGCGGCGAGGTCGAGGGGACCATCGTCCGCGACGAGCGCGGGGCGAGATGCGAGAGGTCGTCGGGGCGGGCATCGGCGGCCGCCGGCGGTTTTCGCCGCTGCTGGTCAACGCCACCGGGCCCGCGGCTCTCGTGACGTTCCGTGAGTGGACGGATACGTCGGACTGCGGGTGCTCGATCGCTCCCGGCGACTCGCTCCGGCTCGGCTACTACCCGCTCGTGCCCGGCAGCGGCGTGCGGGTGCACGACTCCGCGCGCGCCATGGGCCGGTTCGATGCCATGTTGACCGGCGTCGCCTTCGGCGAGCGTGGTCATGCCGAGACTGTCGGCGAGGCGGATGATGGCGCGCACGATCGCAAGGCTTTCTTCCTTGGTCGGCAATTCACGCACGAAGCTCTGGTCGATCTTGATCTTGTCGAACGGGAATTTCTGCAGATAGCTGAGCGATGAATAGCCGGTGCCGAAATCGTCGAGCGATATGGCGAGGCCGAGCGCCTTCAATTCGCGCAGCATGGTCAGCGTCGTGGTCGCGTCCTGCAGCATCGCGGTCTCGGTGATTTCGAGCTCCAGGCGCTGCGCGGGCAGACCGGACGACGCCAAGGCGGCGCAGACGTCAAGGCCGAGGCGATTGGTTTTGAACTGGACCGGCGAGAGGTTGACGGCGATTTTTGCATCGGTCGGCCATTGCATGGCGTCGGTGCATGCCTTTTTCAGCACCCAGGCGCCGACTTCGTTGATCAGGCCGATCTCCTCCAGCACCGGAATGAAAACGCCGGGAAGAACGAGGCCGCGCGTGGCGCTGTGCCAGCGCAACAGCGCTTCGAAGCCGACCACTTCGCGCGCTGCGATACTCACCAGCGGCTGATAAACGACCTCGAATTCGTCGTTCGCCAGCGCCTTGGTGAGTTCCGTTTCCAGCGCGCGCTGATCGCGGATCTTCGCGTCCATCGCTTCCTCGAAGAAACGGTGCACGCCGCGGCCGTCGGATTTCGCGCGATAAAGCGCCATGTCGGCGCTCTTCAACAGCGTATCGAAGTCCTTTCCGTGATCGGGCGCAATGGCGATGCCGACAGAGGTGCCGATCGTGACCTCGTCGTCGCCGATGCGGAACGGCTCGGAGAGGCTCGTCGATCAGCCGCGACGCGAGTACGGCCAAGCCTTGCCGGTCGGCTGCCTCAGAACGGATGATGGCGAACTCGTCTCCGCCAAGACGCGCAACAATGTCGGTCTTGCGTACGCAGTGGCGCAGGCGCCCGGACACCGCCTTGAGCAATTCGTCGCCGGCCGGATGACCCAACGTATCGTTGACAGCCTTGAATTGATCGAGGTCGATCGACATCAGGGCGATTTTGTTGCTGCTGCAATTGACGCTGATCAGAGCGTCGTCGAGCACGTCGCGGAATTGCAGGCGGTTAGGCAATTCCGTCAGCCAGTCGTGCCGCGCGAGATAGGAGATGCGGGCTTCGGTGCGCGTTGCCTCGGTGATGTCCTGATGTGTCGTCACCCAGCCGCCATTCGCCATCGGCTCATAGTCGATCTGCAATGTCCGCCCGTCGCGCAACGCCATCTTGTAGGAACGGGCCGCTCCCGCCTCCATCCGGTCCTTCCGCTCCTTGCTGTGGTGGTTCGTATCGAGGGGCGCCTGCCCGGTCTCGGCACGATAGTCCATGAGCGATTGCAATGTGGTGCCGGCCGCGGTCAATTCGGCCGGAAGCCGGTACATGTCCTGATAGCGCCGGTTGCAGACGATCAGACGCTCATGCGAATCGAACATGCTGAGCCCGTGCGGCATGTTGTTGAGCGCGGCATGGAAGAGATGATTCTGCTCTTCGAGATTTTCCTCGATGCGGACGTGTTCCGAGATGTCGTCATGGGTCGCCACCCAACCGCGGTCCGGCATCGGCTGATGGTGGATCTTGATGATGCGGCCGTTCTTCAATCTGACGACGGTGTCGGACACCTGCGCGGACACCGCGATATTGCTGCGCCACACCAGATACTCGTCAGGCGTCATGTCAGGAAAAGAGCCAGCCTCGTGACGAAGGTCCACGATCTCCTGCAAAGTTGTGCCTGGGCGTACGCGCGCCGGGTCGAGATCGTAAATTTCCATGTAACGCTGATTGCAGACGATCAGCCGTTGCGAGCCGTCGAAGAAGCACAGGCCTTGCGACATGTTGTTGATCGCAAGATCGAATTGCAGATTGCGGACGCGAAGTTCTTCCTCCTGCTTGCGGGAGAGCGCATGTTGCTCTTCCAGACGCCGCTGCAGGATCCGCCGTTCCGAGATATCTTCGTGGACCGAGATGCCGCCGCCATTCGAAATCCGCCGGATGACATAAGCGACGGCGCGGCCGTCGGAAAACTCATAAACCGATTCCGTCGGCGTGATCGGCCGCGCGAGGCGCTCGCGGACGTAATCTTCCGGATTGCCCGGCGTGATCAGGCCGAGCGCGAGCCGGTGCCGGATCATGGCGCTGACCGGCGTGCCGGGCGGCGTCTGCTCGGGCGTCAGGCCATAGATGTTGCGATACGCCGCGTTGCAGAAAACGATCCGGCGGTCCTTGTCGAAAACGACAACGCCGTGCGGCAGATTGGCCACGACCTCTTCGAGGATCGAATTCGCATGTTGTGGCGCGGGAGACGACACATCCGCCACATTGGACGCAATACGCCGCAACTCATCCCAGACCTGACGCAGAGGCGCACGCATCCCACACTCCGGCAACCGACCGGAAGCGTTAGCAGCGTTCCATCAATGTGCGGTTAAGATACGAAATCTTAACGATGCTCGGCTTCGCAGTGCGAAAGGTTGCAAATCGCCGTGTTTTCGACCGATTGGCTGCGGGCGCTCCCTCCGTGAAAGGCAAAATAGTGCGTTTTCGGCCCGGAACCGCGGATTGACCGGCAAGCGACAATCCGTTTCAAGATCGGTCGTTGCGGGACAGACGCCATTGCACGCTCCATCGAAAATCACTGCGCCGAACGGCATCGCCGCGGCCGCCGGACGGGCGGAATTGCGCAGCGAAAACAGCTATGATTTCGTCCGCTTTTGCGCCGCTTCTTTTGTTTTATTCAGCCATCATTTCGACCTCGCCGGACGGCCGGAACCGCAAGTGCCGGGCCTTGGCGAGGATTTCGGCGAGCTCGGCGTCGAGATTTTCTTTTGTCTCAGCGGATTCCTGATTTTCCGGTCGCTGCAAAGAAATCCGGACTGGGCGCACTTCATCGCCGCGCGCGTGCTTCGCATATTTCCAAACCTCGCCTTCGTTCTCGTCGCGACATCGGCGGCGACGCTCGTCTGGTACGGCAATTACGGCAATCTCTGGCCGCACATCCACTACGTCATCAGTAACCTTGCGATGTTCGTGAACGGCGTGACGCTCACCATTCCCGGTATCTTCACCGACACCGTGCGGGCAGCGGTCAACGAGCCGCTCTGGACATTGCCATACGAGCTCTGGTGCTACGCTTTGCTGTTTCTCATGTTTGCCGTCAGCGGCCGGCGCAGCGGCATCTGCGTTATCCTCGGTGCGATCCTGATCGGGATCGCGTGGACGGCAACATCCACGGCCGGCGAGCCCAATGT
>CAVSLY010000020.1:0-15598 GCA_963728705.1 uncultured Gemmatimonadales bacterium | reverse complement strand
CGAGTGGAGCAGGGCATCCTCGAGCGGGTGCTCGGCGGCTTCGAGGCGGACCGCCCCCTTAGCTACGCATCGCCGCGCGACCCCGCACGGCGCGGGCCCTCGCGCTCCCTGCGCGACGCCGTGCGTCGGGTGCGGGTCGAGCCGAGCCTGGTGGTGTACATCACCTCGATCGGCGCGCCACCGGCCACTGCGCCGCCGCTCGACGCTCGGCGCCTCGCCCCGCGGGAGCGCGGCCCGTTCAAGATGGCGCAGGCGGTGCGCTGCTCGACGGGCGGCCGTACGTCGTGCCCGACGATGTGAAGGAGCTCGCGACGGCGGTGCCCCGCAACTGCATCGCCGTGGCGCCGGCAGCCTCGAGCTCGAGGGCCATCACCCGCGGACACGGCGCTCCGGGGGATCATCGAGAAGATCGAGGCCCCCCTGGTGATCGTGGTCCCGTCTGGCACCTGGCTGGTGGGGGCGGCCGCGCTGGCGGCCGTGGCCCCGCTCGCGCTCGTGTGGCCGGCGGCCGCCGGGCTGCTCCCCGCCCTCGACCTGGCGTGGCTCGCGGCGTTCCTGCTCGACGCGGCGCCGCTCCCCCGCGCCGCGCACGCTGGCGATCGCGCCGCGAGGCGCCGCTCGCGTTTCTCGTCGGACGGGCCGCCGTGGTCCGCTATCGCTGGCGCCACCGGGGACGCGGGGCGGCTCGCGCTCGAGGCTCGCGAGCGGTCGCCCGACCCGCTCGGCGGGGCGGTGACGCCCACGCGAAAAGCTGGCGCCGCTGCCGGGCGAAGGGCTCGACGAGCTGGCCCAGCTCACCCCCGTTCGCCGAGGGCAGGGCACCGGCGGCGCGATCGCTATCCTGGAGATCGGCCCGCTGGGCCTGGTCTGGCGTCAGGTGACGGGGACGCTGCCCTGGGACGCGACGGTGTACCCGAGCCTGATCGGCGCCTCGCTCCGGGCGCTGCCGCTCCAGGCCGCCCGCCGGCGGGAGGCCGGTTTCCGCACGATCCGCCGGCTGGGCGAGGGCCGGCTGTTCGAGGCACTCAGGGAGTGGGTTCCGGGCGACGACACCCGCATGATCGACTGGAAGGCCACCGCCCGGCGGGGCAAGCTGATCGCGCGGCAATATGAGGACGAGCGGCGGCAGCAGGTCCTGCTGGTGATCGATGCCGGCCGGCAGATGACCGCCGAGGGCGAAGGCGTCTCCCGGCTCGAGGCGGTGATCAATGCCGCGCTGCAGCTGGCCCACGCGTCGTCGAGCACGACGACAACATCGGCCTCATGGTGTTCGCCGACGAGGTGCAGACCTTCGTCCCGCCGGGCCGCGGCCGGCGCGCGCTCCGGGCGGTGCTGGACGGGCTGGCCGGCCCAGGGGCGGGTGGTGGAGCCCGGACTACCCCGCCGCCTTCCGCCAGCTCGCGGCGAGCAATCGCAAACGCGCGCTCGACGGTGCTGTTCACCGACGTGATTGACCGTACCGCGAGCGAGGCGCTGGTCGCCCACGTCGCGACGCTCCGGCCGCGCCATCTTCCACTGGCGGTCACGCTGCGCGATCCGGCGCTGGAGGCCCTGGCCGCCGCGCGGCCGGCCACCGCGGCCGGCGCCTTCGAGCGGGCGGCGGCCGAGGAGCTGCTCGGTGCGCGCGACGCGGCCCTGGCCGAGATGCGCGGCCGCGGCATCATGGTGCTGGACGTCCCGCCATCGGCGCCGGGGAAGCGGTCGTCACCCGCTACCACCAGCTCAAGCGGCGTGGGCTCCTCTGAGTGCGGGTGAGTCAGGCCACAGCGGGACGCGGCCGAAGCGGTAGATAGAGGGGAATGAACATCGCCGAGTCATTCCACGGTTCGCGAAGGCGACGGCTCGGGCCGCCGGCCAGCCCACGACCTTCGGCCTCGCCCTCCTGGTGATCGTCGCCTGGGCCGTGACCGGACCGATCTTCGGCTTCAGCGACACCTGGCAGCTTATCATCAACACGGGCACGACCATCGTCACCTTCCTGATGGTCTTCCTGATCCAGAACACGCAAAACCGCGACAGCGTCGCCATGCACATCAAGCTGGACGAGCTGCTCCGCGCCGCGAAAGGCGCGCAGACGGCGATGGCCGATCTGGAGGACCTGACGGAGGAGGAGCTGAAGGCGTTCCAGGCGCATTACAGGCAGCTGGCCGAGGCGGCGCGGAGCCAGATGCGCGAATCGGAGGGTCTGCCCTTCGCGAAGAGCCGGACCGCGCCTCCAAGGGCGGGACGCGCCCGGCGGGCGACTAGGCCGAGAGCGGCAGGTCCGCCGGGTCGGGGAAGGCGTCGACGAACGCCTCCACCGCCGCGGGATCGAGCTGGGTGCCGGCGACGCGGCGGAGCTCGTCGACGGCGGCGTCGGGCTGGCGGGCGTCGCGGTAAGGCCGTTCGGTGGTCATCGCGTCGAACGAATCGGCCACCGCGACGATGCGTGCCTCGATGGGGATCATCTCGCCCCGGAGACCGTCGGGGAAGCCGCGGCCGTCGAGCCGCTCGTGATGCGAGCGGACGATCCGGAGCACGTCGGGGGACTCGCGCGCCAGCGGCAGCAGCATGCGCTCGCCCAGTACGGGGTGCTCGGTGATCTGGCGGAACTCCTCGTCGGTGAGCGTGCCCGGGCTTGTGGAGCACCGCCTCGCGCGTGCCGATCTTGCCGATGTCGTGCAGCTCGCCGCCCAGACGGATGCCGTCCAGGCTGGCGCCGTCGAAGCCGAGGCGCTGGGCCGTTCCCACCGCATACTGGCTCACCCGGATCGAGTGCCCGCGGGTGTAGGCGTCCTTGGCCTCGAGCGCCCGGGCCAGCATCTGGACGCCTTGCAGGAACAGCTCCTGGATCCGCACCGCCTGCTCGTGCACCTGGCGCTCGAGGTGCTCCTGGTAGAACCGGTTCTGCAGCACCAGCGCACGCTTCTCGAGCACGCGCGCGACCCGGGCCTGCAGCTCGCCGACGGAGATGGGCTTGAGCAGGAAGTCGGCCGCGCCCATGTGGAGGCAGTCGACGGCCGTGGTCGTCTCGCTCATGCCGGTGAGCATGATGACCGAGGTGTCCGGGTACCGCTCGCGCAGCGCCCCGAGCAGGCCGATCCCGTCCAGCTCGGGCATCCGCATGTCGGAGATGACGAGCGGGGCCTCCCCGATGCGCTCGAGCACGCCGAGCGCCTCGCGGCCGGTGCCGGCCTCGAAGCAGGTGAATCCCTGTGCCTGGAGCATGCGGACGAGCGAGCGCCGCACGCTCGGCTCGTCATCGACGATCAGGCAGTTAGCGGCGCCGGCCATGATGGGCGGCGTGCTGGGTAGTTCCGGCATGGATGCTGATCAGTCCGCGGTGGGAGATGGATGCCACGAACATCCATTCGCTACCAGACTACCAAGTTGGGTCCGGAAAGTCCATCGGGGCGGTGCCATCGCTCCTCCTCGGCATATAGATTTCGGCCTACATCCCGACCAAGGAGCGCAGGTGGCTGGCGTCCAGGCACGTGTTCGGTCCGAGCACCAGCGGAAGTATCCGGACATCAGCGCGTCGGTCTGGTACGACGTCGCGCCGATCTTCCCGGGCGTGACGCAACGCATGGTCAACATGGCCGGCGAGCGGCTCACCCGGCTCTCGACCCCGCGCGGGTTCCTCATCCTGCGCGCGGAGCACCTCGAGTTCCGGCCGGTCCCGAAGGAGAGCCCGCACGCCGGTGCCGGGTCGACCGCCTAGCTGACGGCGGTGCGGAGGCGCGCCGTGTCGAGCATCTCCCGGACCTTTCGCGCCAGCTCCTCCGGCGCGAACGGCTTCTGCTGGAACGGCGCCCCCGGTTCCAGCAATCCCCGTTGGGTGACGTCTTCTCCCGTATAGCCCGAGATGTACAACACCGGCAACGACGGCCGGAGCGTCCCCAGTCGCCGGCCCAGCTCGCGGCCGCCCATCTCCGGCATCACGACATCGGAGATCACCAGATCAACGTCGGCGCGGATTTCCAATTGGCGGAGCGCATCGACGCCGTGCTGCGCCTCGATCACGATGTAGCCGTGCTCGCGGAGGCTGCGGCTGGCAAGCGACCGGACCAGCTCCTCATCCTCCACGATCAAGATCGTCTCGGAGCCGCCGCGTGCCGCCGAGCCGGTTTCACCTCGCGTCGGCATGGCTGCGCCGGCGCCGACCCGGGGGAGATAGACCTTAAAGGTCGTCCCAAGGTCGGGCTCGCTATACACCCAAACGAAGCCGTCGCTCTGCTTGACGATGCCGTAGACCGTCGAGAGCCCGAGGCCGGTGCCCTGGCCGATGGGCTTGGTCGTGAAGAAGGGCTCGAAGATCCGCGCCTGGGTCTCGCGGTCCATGCCAATGCCGGTGTCGCTCACGGCGAGCTGGACGTATTCGCCGCGGGGAATACCGACGCCGTCGTGGCTGGCACCGTAGCGGTCGTCGAGCACCGTCGCCCGGGTCGTGATGGTCACCCGGCCGCGTCCGGGCATCGCATCGCGCGCGTTGAGCATGAGATTCACCAGCACCTGCGCGAGCTGTCCGCGGTCGGCGCGGATCTCGCCCGCGTCGGCGGCCAGGGCCAGCTCCAGGACGTGGTCCTCCCCCAGCACACGGCGCAGCATCTTCTCGAGGTCCTGCACCACGCCGTTCACCGGCAACACCTCCGGGCGCAGGAACTGCTGGCGGGTGAAGGCGAGCAGCTGGCGGGTGACGTCGGCGGCGCGCGTGCCGGCCTTGATGATCTCCGCCACCTCGGCCCGCCGCGGATCCTGGGCCTCGAGGCTCCGGAGCAGGAACTCGCTGAAGCCGATGACCCCGGTCATCATGTTGTTGACCTCGTGGGCCACGCCACCGGCGAGGCGCCCGGCGGCCTGCATCCGCTCCGCCCGGCGGAGCTGCTCCTCGACCCGCTTCCGCTCGGTCACGTCCCGGTAGATGCCGCGGAGCCGGGCCGGAGCGCCGGTGCAGCTGATGTTCCCCTCGAGGGTGAGCGGCATGCCGTCGGCGGTCACCAGGATGAGATCGACCTGCCCGATCGGCTCGCCCGCCTCGGCACGCGCCACGACGTCGAGATACCGCTCCCGGCTATCGGGATGGACCAGGTCCGGGAAGCGCCGCCCGGCCAACTGCTCGTCCGAGAAAGCCATGGCCTCGTGCCAGGCCCGGTTGACGTAGAGGAACGTGCCGTCGAGCGTGGTGGTGCAGACCAGGTCGCTCGCGTTGTCGAACAAGTCCCGGTAGCGGGCCTCGCTCTCGCGCAGCGCCTGCTCGGCCTGCTTCCGCACGCTCACGTCGCGCGCGTTGAGGCAGACCCCGATGACGGTGCCGTGCTCGTCCACGACGGGCGCGTGGGTCGTCTCGTACCAGCGCTCGACGCCGTCGGTGCCCCGGAGACAGCGCTCGAGGCTCCGGGCCTCGCCGGCGAGGGCCGCCTGGAAGCTGGCGGCGCCTTCGGGGATGAAGTCGTGGATCCGGTCGCCTTCGCTCGCCACGCGGCCGAGGATGCGCAGGGCCCAGTCCCGGGCGGTGGGGTTGAGCGCCTGGATGGTGCCGTCGCGGGCCACCAGGACAAAGGCCTGGAGGCTGGTGTTGAAGATCGCCCGCAGGTTGGCCTCGGAGCGGCGGAGCGCCGCCTCGGCTCGCGCCTTCTCCGCCCGGGACTCGACCCGGGCCAGCGCGGCCTCGATGGCCGGCCCGATGCGGGCCAGGTTGCTCTTGAGCAGGTAATCGGTGGCGCCGGCCTTCATGCAACCGACTGCAGTTTCCTCATTGACCGAGCCGGTGACGATGAGAAACGGCGTCGTGGGCGCTCGCTCCCGGGCCAGGGATAGCGCGGACATGCCATCGAAATGCGGGAGGGTGTAGTCGGAAAGGATTAGGTCGGGACGGAAATCGTCGAGCTCGCGCTCGAAGCCGTCACGGGTGTCTACGCAGCGGGCGTCGAACGGAATGTGTGTCCGCCGGAGCTCGTACTCGACGAGCTCCGCGTCCATGGGGACGTCCTCGAGGATCAGGATCCGGAGCGGAGCCGAGGCCATGGGACACTCTGGCTGGAAGATCTTCCGACGCACCCATGGGTCGGGAGCGCATCCACACGGCGCACTGTACGAAGGGTGCCCCAAAGTGGTTAATACAAGCAGATTACGGCTGTGATGGCGCTCACAGTAGCGCCTCACCGCGGTCCATAGGTTCAGACAACCCCAACTGCATTCAGTGCACTCCTGCTGGAGCCACCATGCCGAACGCCTCGACGACCGGCAACGGTCGACCTGCGAAGCGCCGATCGTCCGCCCGCGCCCCGGTCACACCCGAGACACTCGACCTCGAACAACTTCTTACCGTGCTCACCGGCATCCGCAAGGGTGACTTCTCGGTGCGGATGCCGATGTCGAAGACGGGTCTGGCGGGGAAGATTGCCGACACGCTCAACGAGATCGCCGGATTGAACGAGGACATGGCGCAGGAGTTCGAGCGGGTGAGCCTGGCCGTCGGCAAGGAAGGCCGCATTGCGCAGCGGGCTGCCCTGACAGGAGCCGCCGGCTCCTGGGCCGCGTCGGTGAACTCGGTCAATACCCTCATCGGCGATCTGGTGCAGCCGACGAGCGAGGTGGCCCGCGTGATCGGCGCGGTGGCCAAGGGCGACCTGAGCCAGACGATGGCGCTCGACATCGAGGGCCGGCCCCTCCTGGGCGAGTTTCTCCGGATCGGCAAGACGGTGAACTCGATGGTCGACCAGCTCAGCTCGTTTGCCTCGGAGGTGACGCGCGTGGCGCGCGAGGTCGGCACCGAGGGCAAGCTGGGCGGTCAGGCACGGGTGAAAGGTGTCGCTGGGACGTGGAAGGATCTGACCGACAATGTGAACTCGATGGCCGGCAACCTCACGGCCCAGGTCCGGAACATCGCGGAAGTGACGACCGCGGTGGCCCGGGGCGAGCTCAACAAGAAGATCACCGTCGACGTGAAGGGCGAGATTCTCGAGCTCAAGAACACCATCAACACGATGGTCGATCAGCTCAACAGCTTCGCCTCAGAAGTGACCCGCGTGGCCCGCGAGGTCGGCACCGAGGGCAAGCTCGGCGGCCAGGCGCAGGTGAAGGGCGTGGGCGGCACGTGGAAGGACCTGACGGACAGCGTCAACTCGATGGCCGGCAACCTGACCGGCCAGGTCCGCAACATCGCCGAGGTGACGACCGCGGTGGCCAACGGCGACCTGTCGAAGAAGATCACCGTGGACGTGAAAGGGGAGATCCTCGAGCTCAAGAACACGATCAACACGATGGTCGACCAGCTCAACAGCTTCGCCTCGGAAGTGACCCGCGTGGCCCGCGAGGTCGGTACCGAGGGTAAGCTGGGTGGCCAGGCGCAGGTGAAGGGCGTCGGCGGAACCTGGAAGGACCTGACTGACAACGTGAACTCGATGGCCAGCAACCTCACCGCGCAGGTCCGCAACATCGCCGAAGTCACCACCGCCGTGGCGAACGGCGACCTCTCGAAGAAGATCACGGTCGACGTACGGGGGGAAATCCTGGAGCTCAAGGATACCATCAACACGATGGTGGACCAGCTGAGCTCGTTTGCCTCGGAGGTGACCCGTGTGGCCCGCGAGGTTGGCACGGAAGGGAAGCTGGGCGGCCAGGCGCGCGTGGCCGGTGTCGGCGGCACGTGGAAAGACCTGACCGACAATGTGAACTGGATGGCCAGCAACCTGACGGCCCAGGTCCGCAATATCGCGGACGTCACGACGGCGGTGGCCAACGGCGACCTGTCCAAGAAGATCACGGTGGACGTGCAGGGCGAGATCCTCGAGCTCAAGAACACGATCAACACGATGGTTGACCAGCTCAGCTCGTTCGCCTCCGAGGTGACGCGCGTGGCCCGCGAGGTGGGCACCGAAGGCAAGCTCGGCGGTCAGGCGCGTGTGGCGGGCGTCGGCGGCACGTGGAAAGACCTGACCGACAACGTCAACTCGATGGCGGGAAACCTGACCGGCCAGGTGCGCAACATCGCCGAGGTGACGACCGCGGTGGCCCGGGGCGAGCTCAACAAGAAGATCACCGTCGACGTGCAGGGGGAGATTCTCGAGCTCAAGAACACCATCAACACGATGGTTGACCAGCTGAGCTCGTTCGCCTCCGAGGTGACGCGCGTCGCCCGCGAGGTCGGCACCGAGGGCAAGCTGGGCGGTCAAGCCCAGGTGGTCGGCGTGGGCGGCACGTGGAAGGACCTGACGGACAGCGTCAACTCGATGGCCGGCAACCTGACCGGCCAGGTCCGCAATATCGCCGAGGTGACGACCGCGGTGGCCAACGGCGACCTGTCGAAGAAGATCACCGTGGACGTGAAGGGCGAGATCCTCGAGCTCAAGAACACGATCAACACGATGGTCGACCAGCTCAACAGCTTCGCCTCGGAAGTGACCCGCGTTGCGCGCGAGGTCGGCACCGAGGGCAAGCTCGGCGGGCAGGCCCAGGTTCGCGGCGTCGGTGGCACGTGGAAGGACCTGACCGACAATGTGAACTCGATGGCCGGCAACCTGACCTCGCAGGTCCGGAACATCGCGGAAGTGACGACCGCGGTGGCCAGGGGCGAGCTCAACAAGAAGATCACGGTGGACGTGAAGGGCGAGATCCTCGAGCTCAAGAACACCATTAACACGATGGTCGACCAGCTCAACAGCTTCGCCTCGGAAGTGACCCGCGTGGCCCGCGAGGTCGGCACCGAGGGCAAGCTGGGCGGGCAGGCCCAGGTGACCGGCGTCGCCGGCGTGTGGAAGGACCTGACCGACAACGTGAACTCGATGGCCGGCAACCTCACGGCCCAGGTCCGCAACATCGCCCAGGTGACGACCGCGGTGGCCAACGGCGACCTGTCGAAGAAGATCACCGTGGACGTCCGAGGCGAGATCCTCGAGCTCAAGGACACCATCAATACCATGGTGGACCAGCTCAACAGCTTTGCTTCGGAGGTGACCCGCGTCGCGCGCGAGGTGGGCACCGAGGGCAAGCTGGGCGGCCAGGCCTACGTGAAGGGCGTGGCGGGCACCTGGAAGGACCTGACCGACAACGTGAACTCGATGGCCGGCAACCTCACGGCCCAGGTCCGCAACATCGCCGACGTGACCACCGCCGTCGCGCGCGGCGAGCTCAACAAGAAGGTCACCGTGGACGTCCAGGGCGAGATCCTGGAGCTCAAGAACACGGTGAACACGATGGTCGACCAGCTCAACAGCTTCGCTTCCGAAGTGACGCGCGTGGCCCGCGACGTGGGTACCGAGGGCAAGCTCGGCGGCCAGGCCCAAGTGGTCGGTGTCGCCGGGGTGTGGAAAGACCTGACCGACAACGTGAACTGGATGGCTAGCAACCTGACCAGTCAGGTACGCGGCATCGCCAAGGTCGTGACGGCGGTCGCCAACGGCGACCTCAAGCAGGAGCTCCGGGTGGAAGTGAAGGGCGAGATCGCCACCCTGGCCGATACCATCAACGCCATGACCAGCACGCTCGCCACCTTCGCCGACCAGGTGACCAACGTCGCCCGCGAGGTTGGGGTCGAGGGCAAGCTCGGCGGGCAAGCCCGCGTGCCCGGGCGCCGCCGGCGTGTGGCGCGACCTCACGAACAACGTCAACCAGCTGGCCGCCAACCTGACGACCCAGGTGCGCGCCATTGCGGACGTGGCCACGGCGGTGACGAAGGGCGACCTGACGCGGTCGATCGCCGTGGAAGCGCTGGGTGAGGTGGCGGAGCTCAAGGACAACATCAACGAGATGATCCGCAACCTGCGCGACTCGACCCGCAAGAACATGGAGCAGGACTGGCTCAAGACCAACCTCGCCAAGTTCAGCCGCATGCTGCAGGGCCAGCGCGATCTCGCGGCGGTGTCGCAGCTCATCCTGTCCGACCTGGCGCCGCTCGTCACCGCGCACCACGGTGTCTTCTACGTGGTGGACAGCGCCGGCGAGACGCCCACCCTCAAACTGCTGGCGAGCTACGCCTACAAGGACCGCAAGCAGGTGGCCGCCGAGTTCCGGATGGGTGAGGGACTGGTGGGGCAGGTGGCCAAGGACCGCCGGATGCTCACCGTGGGCCAGGTGCCAAACGACTACATCCAGGTGAGCTCCGGGCTGGGCGAGGCGCCGCCGCGGAGCCTGGTGGTGCTGCCGGTGCTGTTCGAGGGCGAGACCAAGGCGGTGCTCGAGCTCGCCACCTTCGACGAGTTCGACGAGATCCGCCTCACCTTCCTCGAGCAGCTGGCCGAGAGCATCGGCATCGTGCTCAACACGATCGCCGCGAACATGCGGACCGAGGAGCTGCTCAAGCAGAGCCAGGCGCTCACCGAGGGCCTGCAGTCACAGCAGGAGGCGCTCACCGAGACCAACAAGCGGCTGGAGCAGCAGACCCGCTCGCTGCAGAAATCCGAAGAACTCCTTCGTAAGCAGCAGGACGAGCTGCAGTCCACCAACGCCGAGCTCGAGGTCAAGGCGCAACTTTTGGCCGGCCAGAAGGCGGAGGTGGAGCAGAAGAACAAGGAGGTCGAGCAGGCCAAGGTGGCGCTGGAGGAGAAGGCCGAGCAGCTGGCACTAATCTCCAAATACAAGTCGGAATTCCTGGCCAACATGTCGCACGAGCTCCGGACGCCGCTCAACAGCCTGTTGATCCTGTCGCAGATCCTGAGCGAAAATGTCGACGGCAACCTGACGACCAAGCAGGTCGGCTTCGCCCAGACCATTCACAGCTCGGGATCCGATCTGCTCGACCTGATCAACGATATCCTCGACCTGTCGAAGATCGAGTCCGGCACGATGGCGGTGGACATCACGGCGGTCCCGTTCGGCGAGGTGCGGAAATTCGTCGAGAGTACCTTCCGCCAGATGGCCGATCTCAAGGGTCTTCATTTCGACGTCGAGGTGGATCCGTTCCTGCCGCCCGCGCTCCAGACCGATACCAAGCGTCTGCAGCAAGTGCTCAAGAATCTGCTCTCCAACGCCTTCAAGTTCACCGAGCGAGGGAGCGTCAAGCTCAAGGCCGAGCTTGCGACTGGCGGTTGGAACCAGGAGCAGGAGCTGCTCAACGGCGCGAACGCGGTGGTCGCCTTCCGGGTCACCGACACCGGCATCGGCATCCCCAAGGAGAAGCACGGGGTCATCTTCGAGGCGTTCCAGCAGGGTGACACCGGCACCAGCCGGAAATACGGTGGCACCGGCCTGGGACTCTCGATCAGCCGGCAGATCACGCGTTTGCTCGGCGGCGAGATCCGGATCGAGAGCGCGCCCGGTGAGGGCAGCACCTTCACGCTCTACCTGCCGCTGATCTACCCCATGCAGGCGGCCCCAGTCATCGCCGAGCCCGCGGACTCGGCCGACGCGTCCACGGAGCTCGCCAAGCCGGCCACGACCGCCAGCTCGCGCGTGATGCTCGCGCCGGTAGTCGAGCGCGCCATCGGCGACGACCGGGGCGCCATCGAGGAGGGGGACCGGATCTTGCTCATCGCCGAGGACGACCCGGCCTTCGCGCAGATCCTGCTCGATCTCGCGCGAGATCGGGGCTTCAAGGGCATCGTCGCCCAGCGCGCCGACCGCGCCCTGGCGCTCGCCCGGGAGTACCAGCCGACGGCGGTGACGCTCGATCTGCGGCTGCCTGACGCGGACGGCTGGACCATCCTCGACCGACTCAAGCACGATCCGGCCACCCGCCATATTCCCGTCCACATCATCTCGGTGGACGAGAACTGGCAGCGCGGACTCCGCCTCGGGGCCATCGACTTCCTGACCAAGCCCGCGACGAAGGAGTCGCTGAGCGAGGCACTCACGGCGCTGCACGAGTTCATCGACCGGCCGGTGAAGCGGCTGCTGGTCGTCGAGGACGACGAGAGCGCCCAGCGGAGCATCGCGGAGCTGATCGGCGGCGGCGACGTGCAGACCACCACCGTCGGAACCGGCGCAGCAGCGCTCGAGGCGCTCCAAACCGGGCGGTACGACTGCATGGTGCTCGACCTTGGCCTGCCGGACATGACCGGGTTCCAGCTCATCACGCGGGTGAAGAGCGAGATCGGGCTGCGGAAGCTTCCGACCATCGTCTACACCGGCAAGCAGCTCACCAAGCGCGAGGAGGCGGAGCTCGGCCGCCTGGCCGAGTCGGTGGTCATCAAGGACGCGCGCTCGCCCGAGCGGCTGCTGGACGAGACGGCGCTGTTCCTGCACCGGGTCACGGCCAACCTGCCCGAGGGCAAGCGGCGGATGCTCGAGAATCTGCACCGGACCGATCCGACGCTCACGGGCCGGACCGTGCTGATCGTGGACGACGACGTCCGCAACATCTTCGCGCTGACGACGTTTCTCGAGCGAAGCGAGATGAAGGTGGTGTACGCCGAGAGCGGACGGGAAGGCATCGCCCGGCTGCAGGAGACGCCGGAGGTCGACGCCGTGCTGATGGATGTGATGATGCCTGAGATGGACGGCTACGAGACCATGCGGGAGATCCGGCGAGATGGCGCGCTTCCGGCACCTGCCGATCATCGCCGTGACCGCCAAGGCGATGAAGGGCGACCGCGAGAAGTGCATCGAGGCCGGCGCGTCCGACTACATCGCGAAGCCGGTAGACATGGATCAGCTCCTGTCGCTGTTGAGAGTATGGCTGTACCGGTGACGGGCGGGCGGTGGCCGGACGGCGTCGGACGGTCACCAGGCGGTCGGACGGAGGCGCTGGGACGCTGTCCACCGACCGCCCGACCGCCCGACCGCCCGACCGCCCGACCGACCGTGTCAACATCCTCCTGGTCGACGACCAGCCCGCCAACCTGGTCGCCCTGGAGGCGATGCTTCAGGGTCTGGGGCAGAACCTCGTCACGGCGGACTCCGGGCGGGAGGCGCTCAAGTGGCTCCTCACGCACGAGTTCGCGGTCGTCCTGCTGGACGTGAAGATGCCGGACATGGACGGGTTCGAGACGGCCGCGCTCATCCGGCAGCGCGACCGCTCGCGCCACACGCCGATCATCTTCCTCACCGCCGCGGACCAGACCCAGGAGCAGGCCGTCCGGGGGTACGCGGTCGGCGCGGTGGACTACCTGGTGAAGCCGGTCGTCCCGGAGTTCGTCCGCTCGAAGGTGGCCGTCTTCGTCGAGCTCGCCAGGAAGTCCGAGCTGCTCCAGCGCCAGGCCGAGCTGCTCCAGGCGAGCGAGCAGGACGCGCGCGATCTGGCCGAGACCCGCGCCGAGCTGGTGCGGGACCTGGAGCACAAGAACCGGGAGCTCGAGAGCTTCAGCTACGCGGTGTCCCACGACCTCCGGGCGCCGCTCCGCCGGATCGAGAGCTTCAGCCGCGCGGTGCAGGAGAGCCAGGGCGAGCGTCTGGACGCCGACGGCCGCCGCTATCTCGACCGCGTGCGCGAGGCCAGCCGGCAGATGTCGGAGCTGATCGACGACGTGCTCTATCTGGCCCGGGTCACCCGTGCCGAGATGCGGCGAGCAGGAAGTGGACCTGAGCGGGCTCGTGGCGCTCCTGCTGGACCGGATGCGGGAGGCGGAGCCGGAGCGGCGGGTGGAGGTCAAGATCCGCCCCGGCCTCACCGTGACGGCCGACGGCCAGCTGCTCCGCATCGCCCTGGAGAACCTGCTCGAGAACGCCTGGAAGTTCACCGCCCGGGAGCCGGCCGCGCGGATCGAGTTCGGCATGACCAGCATCGGCGGGGAGCCGGCGTACTTCGTTCGGGACAACGGGGCGGGCTTCGACATGGCCTACGCCGACCGGCTGTTCGGCCCGTTCCAGCGGCTGCACCTCGCGAGCGAGTTCCCCGGCAGCGGGATCGGGCTCGCCACCGTGCAGCGGATCATCCACCGCCACGGCGGCCGGGTCTGGGCCGAGGGCATGGTGGGCCAGGGCGCCACCTTCCACTTCACGATCGGTCGGGTTCGGGCGTGACCGGCGGCGGGTGACCTGCGGTGTCCGGTGACTCATGGAGCCGCTAGCTTCGGGTGCGCGGCGTGTGGCGGGGACTGAAATCCCAGGCCCGCGTGAAAGTGCAGGGCGAGGTTGGGCACCGACGCGTGGCCATTGACGACCGGCACCCGGACATACGAGGCCGACACCCGGCCGTCGAGGCTCAGGAAGAAGCCGGCGGCAAGCGGAAACCGGCGGGTCGCGCTCGCCATCAGATTGCCACCCGACAGGAAGTACCCGCCGAAGAATCCGCGGCCGCCCTGGAGCTTCTGACCGCGCACCCGGTTGATCGGATAAGTGACCACCGGCCCCGCGCCCAGCGCGTACGAGAACAGGCCACGCCGGAACCCGCGACTCAGCGTGAACATGTTCATCCCGTTGCGTGATCTGGAACCTCTGAACCTCAGCGGGCGGATTGGTCAGATAGATCTTGTGGTGCGTGAAATCGAAGAGCCAGCCGCGATCCCCCGACCAGAGCCCGACGCGCCCGGCATAGTACCACGTGTCGAGCCATGGGCGCGTCGCCCAGTGCGCGGTGAAGTCCAGGCCGGGCTGGCCCCGCTGCGTGATCCACAGCGGCGAGGGCGCGCTGACCGATGTGCCGAGGAAGGCCTGGAGCTCGAGCTGCGCCAGGACCGGAGCGGGCCGCCCCACCAGACAGACGAGGAGGAGAAGGAAGAAGCGGGGCACGGGAAGGCGCTCACGACTCCCGGTGCTTCCGGCGGGCCTCGACGTCCTTCTTCGCGCGCCCGGGCTCGAGGCCCGCGTCGCTCAGCCGGCTGAGGTCGGGCGGCAAGCCCGTCGGGCGAGGCGAGGCCCCGCGGAACTCGAAGTGGTCGTCCCGCAGCAGGCGCTCCCCGGTGATCACGCCGGATTGGGAGCGATCGCCGTAGAGCATGGTGACGACCCGGTTGATCAGGACCTCGACCGGCTGCCAGCTTTCCGGCTTGATGTCCGGTAGAGGAGTCAGTTGCCGACGCAGGCGAGCCTCTCGCCCTCGGGCTTCACTCACCGGTATCCCTCCAGTGCAGGTCTGCCGAAGAGATATACCGATGCCCGTGGGGCGCCGCAACGTGGTGCGGTGATCTAGCGCGATGGAGTCCGCGCGCCGGCCGGTGGCGGAAGGGGATGCCGGAGGGCGAGATCGACGAGCTGGGCGAGCTCGGCGGCGTCGAACGGCTTCTGTAGCACGGGCACGACGGTGTCCCCGTGGCCCAGGCGGGCCACGCCACCGGCGGCGAAGGCCGACATGAGCATGACGGGTATGTCGGGGAATTCGACGCCGATGCGCGTGGCGAGCTCGGTGCCGTTCATCTGCGGCATGACGACATCGCAGAGGATGAGATCCACCGCGCCGTTCCGGCGGCGGACGAGATGGAGCCCCTCGGCGCCGTCGCTGGCCTCGAGCACCGTGTGCCCTCGGTCGGTGAGCTGCCGGCGGACCATGACGCGCACGCTCTCCTGATCGTCGACGACGAGGATGATCCCGACTGGGGAGCGTTCGAGCACGGGTCCCTCCGGGCCAGAGGTGGCCGGGGAGAAGCTACCCCCCGGCCGGAACCCCGCAAGCCTGGTTCAGGGCGCTGCCACCACGGTCGCCGCGACGGGATCGAAGGTGTGCTCGTCGGCTTCCTCGTCGTGTCCGTAACTCACCTGCACGGTGCCGGTGCCCGGCGTGCCGCCGGTGACGTCGAGCTGGTAGTTG
>CAVSLY010000019.1:0-141161 GCA_963728705.1 uncultured Gemmatimonadales bacterium | reverse complement strand
TTGCGACCTTGCCTTCGTGCTTGAGGCTGCCGACGAGCAGAAAGTCGTCGTCCGACTCAGGCAGGATGCTGTTTCCGGCGCTGCTGTCAACCAGCCAGAAATCATATGTCTGGTCTTTGGAAAGACCGTTGGCTTCGACAGAGACTATGCCGTTGATCATGTTGAGCTTGATCAGCCCGTTGGCGTAGGTATGTTCCGTTGATAGACCTTTGAACCAGCCCATCGCTGAGACGACGTTACGGTCGCCGCCTTCTTTGACATACCGTGTCTCCCAGTCTTTATAGTTTGCTTCCAGGTTCTCGACCGTTCCGAGTCCTGTGCCGGAGAGTTCTGAGGTGAAATCCGAAGACGTTCTGCCGCTCAGTAGAAGCACATAAAGCGCGCACGTCAGCAGGATAGTCATTGCAGCTAGCTTCAAGTTTTGACTCTCATTCCTTCCTCCTTAAGGGGTCGTAAAAGGGGATCTAAGCCAATGTTCTACAGGTAAATACTTGAGGCTAGAAGACGCAATCTGCGTTACACCCTGACCCAATGTACATAAATGTTGGTTGTTTCGCTAGCGGGGCACATTCCGTCCGGGCCGTAGAGATAGATGGTAATCTCCAGCAGTGTGCCTATGTTCGATTTGAAGATCCATTAAAATTCTGGGAGGCCCGCAATTCTTGCTCACAAGCGCCTGTGTACACCCAGCTACGGAACAAAGTGCGGGTAGTTAATACTACATCACGAGATTAAATTCAATGATAATCTACGGCTCTTCGCAAATTTTGTATTTTGTGCCGACCTGATTGCTCAATGCGGAAAAGAAGCGGCCCGTCTTCACAAAAGAGAGAACCCGGCAGTTCCTCAGGTCTACCATCGGTATTATGGCGAGGGATAGAATCCGATCTGAATAGAAAGGGCTAGTGCCAGAGCACAAAGGGATATGGTGCAGGAAC
Organism: uncultured Gemmatimonadales bacterium; assembly: GCA_963728705.1. Lineage (GTDB taxonomy): Bacteria > Gemmatimonadota > Gemmatimonadetes > Gemmatimonadales > GWC2-71-9 > CAVVWJ01. The sequence goes on along the minus strand of CAVSLY010000019.1, from coordinate 140,223 downwards.
GGATGCGAGCGCATAATCAGCGGTATGTTCACACCCTCCTCAGACTCTTCATCTTTGTTCAAGTGGCTGGGGCGCGTTGGGCCGTTGAAGAAAGTTTCGAAACGGCTAAAGGCGAGGTCGGGCTGGAGCACTACGAAGTGAGGAGTTGGGTGGGCTGGTATCGGCATATCACCTTAGCGATGCTGGCACACGCCTACCTGACTGTGATGCGGGCCAGGGCAACAGATGAAGAGACCGGGGCACAAAAAAGCGAAGGCTGCGAAGCCAAGCGTGAAGAGTTAATACCGCTGACGGTGCCGGAAGTGAGGCGGTTGCTGTGATGGCCGGTATGGGGGAGGCTGCCGAGTGAGCAGGAAGTCTTGGATTGCTCAAAGTGGCGGAGGAGACACCAAGCGACTGCAAAGCGCTATCACTACAAGCGGCGGGCGGCGCAAATGGCGCATCTACAACCGTAGTATTAGAAGCTATCTCAAAAATAGTCGTGCTAAATTTGCATCATGGCACGACGCGAAGAATTAACCGACGAACAATGGGCTTTGATCGAACCGTTATTTGACAAACCGGCTTCTTTGCAGACTCGTGGCAGACCGCGCCGCCCGGACCGCGAAGTCTTCAACGGAGTGCTGTGGATTCTCCGCTCCGGCGCTCGCTGGTGCGATCTACCCGACAGATTTCCGCCGTACCAGACTTGCCACCGCCGATTCCAGCAGTGGGTCAAAGATGGACGGCTCGAACGGGTCTTAGAGACCTTAGCCGAAGACCTCCGCATAAGAGGCGAGATAGACTTATCCGAATGCTTCATTGACGGCACGTTCATTGTCGCCAAAAAAGGGGGCTCAAAGTGGGAAAGACCAAGCGGGGCAAAGGTACGAAGCTGTTGGCAGTGGCAGACTCTGCTGGTCTCGCAAGAAGTGTTCGAGCTGCAAGGGCCTTGACCATCTGGCGGAACTCGTCCACTGGGCCGAGCGGGTCTTTGCGCAGGCTGTAGCAGGAGTGCGGCGCGAAGAAGGAGACCGGCGCGTATCCCCGGTAGTTCTTCAAACCCGGCGGGGCGTCCTGCTCGTCGAATTGAAAGACGGGCATCAGCTCGACGGCCGTGACGCCGAGACCCTGAAGATACGGGATCTTCTCGATTAAGCCGATGTAGGTGCCGCGCTTGTCGGGCGCAAGGCCGAGCCGACCGGCCCCGGCAAGCGTCTCTTCCGAGAATGAATAGAGCAGGTCATTACCCACTTCCGCCGTCCGAGCAAACTTCTCTTCGGCAGATTCCTGCGTGACATCCTGTTCGGCAGGTTTCTCCATAAGCTTCATAACAACCTGCTCAAGCTCGGAGAGGTTGCCTCGGTCGAGTGCTTCGAGTGCTTCCCGCTGAAGCTCAACGGGAGTTACCTTCGCCTTCTTCTGCTCCGGCTGGTCGGCGGGGGCCGCTATCGAGAGAGCTTCATAATCGCTCTCCCGGCGCGAGGGCGGGCTGACCACCCATCGGACGCATCCCGCACCAGACAATCCGCTAAGGGACAGGCTTGACGCGGCGTCAAGCCTGTTTGATCAATCCCTCATCAACCACTTCCCCGGTTTCACTGATAGCCTTAAAGCTCAACTCGTCATCATCGATCTCGATCAGCATGAAGTGGTTGTCCCGGTCAAAACTCACCTTACGAAATTCGCTCTTTAAATCAACGCCACCGCGGCTAGTCTTCCCGCCTGCGCCGGTGACAAAGTATTGAATGCCCTGCTGAGGCGTGGTGCGCTCGTAAATATGGTCGTGGCCGGAAAAAACCACGTGAAGGTTATAGCGGACAAATAGGGGTTCGAGCTGTTTCCTCAGCTTGAGGTCCGACCCGTGCTTTTTACCCGAGGAGTAAAGCGGGTGATGAAAAACGGCTATCTTCCACTTCGCGTTTGACCCGCGAAGGCTGTTCTCAAGCCAAGTGGCCTGTGTCGAATCAAAGTTGGTTGTGTCGAGCATAAAGAACTCGGCCAGGCCATTGCCTTTCCTCACCGTGTAATAGTCCCGGCCGCCCATATTGAATAGCGGGTACTCCCTCTGATGATAGCGGCCTTCCTCGACGTCATGATTCCCCAGAGACGCATAAAACGGAACCCGGTCTTTCAACAGGGCCGCAAATGGCTGTTCGAATCTCTTTTCGAGGTAACGGCCGCTGCCATTGGGGTAAATGTTATCGCCCGCGGTGAGTATAAAATCAAACGCGGCTCGGCTGTGAGTCTCATACATCTGCTTACCCAAACCGAACTGGTCTTCGCCGCCTGTGCCCCAGTCGCCTATGACGGCAAACCTGGTTACGCTTTTAACTGACTCGACGCCGAATACCGATGATGGCTTGATCAGGGTTCCCGCTGTGATGGCCGCCAGAGACTTAATAGCCTGGCGGCGCGTGAATAGGTTACGTTTCTTATGGTCCATAGAATCTCTCTTCAATTTGTCGCGTCCTCTCAGTCTTCAAGCCATCAGCGAGATGCTACGGCCCCTGACTCCAGGTTTTGGAGTTGCCTGATCCGCTCGCGAATCTCCTTCACATACATGGCCACTTCAGCCTCGGTGAACCCGCTGCCCCGGAAGGCGTCGGTGAGCTGCTTGTCAGACAGACGGCCCAGCAGGTTTCCCTATCCACCGGGCATGCTCAACCTTTACGCCATCGAGCGCCTGGCTGGCTTCTCTGCGGACGATGCGGAAGTTAACCTCGCCCTTCTTGACGCTCGCAATGAACCCGTTCTTGACGTAATCCTTCGGAACGCCTTTGGTCTCGCTTCGGGCCTTTGTCAACCACGGTAAACTGGTGAACCAGGCCCCTGTCGAGCCGAGCGCCGCCCCCAGGTCATTCACGTAGTAGACCTCTTTCTCTGAGCCGCCGGCCTTCTTTTTGAGTCGCACGATCTTGTTGTTCCCCTCTGTGAGATCGACGTTCTGAAGCAGCGCCATGAGGGTCTTGAGCCCGTCGAGCTCGCGCGTGCCTACAAACGGGTTGTTGTGCCAGTCCCAGCGACCAACCTTCTTCCAGTCGTCGTCATCGCGTTCGAATCGCATGTTGCGCGTCTCTTCCCGGTTGTACCCGTCAATGGTCGCGCGCTCCACGAAGTAATCCTGATCGACGTGGTAGCCTACGGCCCAGACGATGCGTGTGGCGGCAGTTTCCGCCTTCACTTCAGGCCCGAACTTGACGGTCCACTTGCGACCCTGCTCGTCCTTCACGTCGATCTTCGGATTGGAATCTTTGGGCGATCCATGATCAGCCAGGAAGGTGAACTTGCCTGCCGGGTCGGGCGCGCCGTCTCGCCCGCCGATGCCGTATAACAGGTCGCGGCTCTCGATGTCGGTTGGCTCCTGCCACAAGACAGGCTGGCCACTCTTCACTTTCTCTGAGGTTTGCCCCGCTTCTGCTTTCTGCTGGCCGTCACTCTTTTGAGCCGTTTGTGTGAACGCGCCCATCGGAGATGCCGCGAGAGCAGCAATGAGAGCGATGAGCAGCAATCCTTTCTTCGAAAAAGTTGATGTGTTCATTTGTTTTTCCTCCTATAAAAGCCCTGGTGCAATAGGTACTCCAGGGGATATTCGATTCAATTCACTCAGGACCAAGCCTGCTGATACCCTTTGCCAGGCCTCGCGCGGCTCAAGCCGGTCACAGCCTGCGCGAGGGGTATCCGACATGAACATGCACGCCTGTAGCCGAGCCCGGCACCGCCCCGCGGAAGGCGATGAAGGGCACGCCGTGGCTGCGCAGGTAAGCCAGCAGCGCTTTACCCTCCTCGCTATCGGGATGGACGGCGACATCCATTGAGTCGCGATGATCGAATCCCATGCGGGTATGCGTCGCGCTCTGGCCATAAGCGCTGATGGGGAGCTGCCTACCAAACTTCGACGCGAAGAAGCTTTGTACCTGCGCGGCTTGGGCCAGCGACCAAGCGCCTGAGCCGCTGTAGCGCATGACGGCAGAAATCACGCGGTGGCGTGACGTCGCGGTCAGTCGTGGCGGCGAATCGGGCTTGAGCTTAGTCATCTCATGTTCGGCACTTGCCTCTGCAATTAACTGGTCTGCTTCAGTGATCCGTTGCCGCGCTTCATCTAACCGGACTTGTGCCTCCTTAAACGCCTGCTCGCTCGTTTCCAGGTCGCGCTTGGTTACGATGCCCTGCGCGTAAAGCTCTTTATGCTTCTCGAACGACTCGGTCGCGGCCTTGAGTGCGCGCTCGTAAATCGGCAGCAATGCTTCAACGCTCGCTTTGTACTGACTGGTGGCGCTAACCAGATCGGCGGTTGCCTTTGCCACCTGGTTAGCGAGCCGGTCCTGGTCACGACCAGGATTCTTGCCAAACGCGCTAATAGCTAGAATTGGGGCAATTATGAATATGATGATTACAGGTTTGTTTGCCGCCGCCGTACAGCGATCGCCGATGTCACCGCCAATCACGACGCTGCGCTTGATCGAGTTTTTCATAGTCCCTCTATTCCCTCCTTCCCACCGCCCCGGCACAGGCGGCGAGCTGAAGTGCTACCAACCACCCTGTGTTAGCTGTCTTCATACCTCCAGGCTGGTTCACTGGCATTCCATCAAATTAAGAGCTTGATTAGACATCATCGTCTCCCCCTTTCAACGCCGATTCGACTCCCGCCCGATCAGGGCAGATCGAAGTCGGCCTGACAACGGCACACCTTGACCAGGGACCGGGCCGCCGTCTGTTGATCCCGAGTTATTCATCAATCCCATGCGCTGCAGCCACACCGAGAACCGCGCGTCGGCGTGCAGGGGCTGGAAGCGGGGGTCGGCTTTGATGTGCGTCAGCGCGGGGGTTCGTTCGTTGAACGCTCTTTCGATCCATTCAAACGCGGCATCCTGCTCTCCCAATGCCGCATAAATAGTCGCCACGAACACAGGCGTCACCACCCTCGCGCTCAGGCAACTCGCCGGCAAAATCAGCAAAGCGCCGCCAGAACCCATTCATCCCTGATTTTGCGATAGGCCGCCCGCAGCGCCGCAGACATCTCCTCCCTTCCTCTCCACTCAGGGAGCATCAGTAAGTATTCCGTCACGGCCTCATCAAGCTTCCCGGCCCGCTCCAGCGCCGCGCCGAGTATCTCGTGCGAGAGCTGAAACGTGGGATCGAGTTCTGAGAGCGGAAAGACCGGGATCTAACGCCAGCGACTTCCTGAGCTGGCTGATCGCCTCGCCATACCGCCCGGTGTTGAATAAGAGGATCCCTTTGCTGGTGTTGGCCAGCAGTGACAACGGGTCGAGCTGCAATGCCATCTCCATCTCCGCAGCCGCCTCTTCAAAGCGACACTCGTCCATCAGAAAGAGGCCGTAGGACAGATGTGCGCCGGCCAGGTTCGGGTTCAATTCGAGCGCGACTTTGAATTCCTGCTCGGCGGCGGCCCACTGCCAGTCGTAAAGGTGTGCGAGGCTGGCCAGCAGGAGATGCGCCTCCGGCAGCGCGTCATCGATCTCCAGCGCCCGTTGCGCGCACGCCCGCGACTTCAAGATCGCCGCCCGCGCCTGAGCCGGGTCCGAGCTAAAGTAGGATTGAGCACAGTAAACTTCGCCCAGCCCCGAATAGGCGAGCGCGAAGCCGGGATCGCTGCCGAGCGCCTTTTCATAACACGCTTTCGCCTCGCGGAATCCTGACTCCGTCCACTTGCCCCAGTGATAGCGGCCCTTCAGATATAGCTCGTAGGCTTCTGCGTTCCTGGTATGCGGTCTGGCCAGCCGGCGTCTATCGCTGCTCGTCAGCTTGAGTTTTAACTGCTTTGCGATGTTGCTTGAAATCTCATCCTGCAAAGAGAGTATATCGGACGGTTTTCGCGCGTATTGCTCGCCCCAGAGTAGCGAGCCGTCCAGGACGTCGACAAGCTCGGCGCTGATGGTGAAGTAATCTCGTATCCGTTGCATTCGTCCGATCATCACCGCTCGGACATTAAGGTCATGGCCGACGCGCTGAGGGTCAACCTCGCGGCCTTTGTAGCGGAAGACGGTCGAGCGCGCCATGACGCGCAACTTCGGGACGCGCGAGAGGGCGTTGATCAAACTTTCGGTGATGCCGTCGCTCAAATAGTCAAGGTCAGGATCGTCGGTCGAATTGATCAGCGGCAACACGGCGATCGAATCGATCTGCTTTCGCGCCCGCCGGCGCGCCCCGAAGTCCCGCGCGATCGGTTCGCCCACCGACGGGTGTCCACTATTGACCGGCGGTATAGTCGAAGCCGCCTGACCAGCGATAGGAATCTCGTATTCAAGCTCTGCGCTACGGCCCGCAGATCGGCGATGAAGTCACGCGCCGTCTGGTATCGAAGCGTCCGATCCTTGCGCAGCGCCTTCGAGACGATCCATTGCATCTCAGCCGGTATCGCCGGCGAGGTCCGCGCGAGCGGCTCAGGCTCTTTACTCAAGATCGCTGCCAGCAGATCGCCCGTCGTGGCGCCGTCAAACGGCAGTTTGCCGGTGAGCATCTCGTAGAGCAGCACGCCCAGGCTGAACAGGTCGCTGCGGCCGTCTACTTCAAGTCCGCGAGCTTGCTCGGGTGACATGAACGCGAGGGTGCCCAGGATCACCCCTGGGGCGGTCTCCAGGCCCAGCCGCATCGTGGTGTCATGATCAGCCTGGTTCTGAGCCGGGACGATTTTGGCGAGACCGAAGTCGAGAACTTTAACCAGACCGCCAGTGGTAACGATGACGTTCGAGCTTTTAATATCTCGATGAATGATGCCGAGCGAATGGGCTTCGTCGAGCGCCTCGCAGACTTGCGCGGCGATGTCAACGGCCTGGTAAATATCTAGCGGGCCGCCTTCAAGTCGCTTTGACAGCAACTCCCCTTCGACATACTCCATGGCGATGAACATGGCGTTGTCGCTTTCGCCAAAGTCGTAAATCGCCGCCACGTTCGGCGAGCGCAGCGCCGAGGCGGCGCGAGCCTCCCTGACAAACCGCTCGCGCCGCTCCGGGTCGTACTGATACGAAGCCGGCAACAGCTTGAGCGCGACCTTGCGCCCGAGCCGGGTGTCTTCGGCCAGGTAGACCTCGCCCATGCCGCCCGCGCCCAGCTTCTCCAGAATCTTGTAGTGCGCAATGCTGTTGGTCATCATTTCGCCACCTTCATTCGGGCATTTAGAACAATGCGGCTTAACCGGCCTCGGCGGGCTGCAGCTCGCTGCTCTCTTCCGCTGCCTTCTCCTCGTGCTTGTCCCACTTGATCAGCTTCAGGTCGAGCACGAAGATCGAATAGATCACCGGCACAAGCAGCAGCGTGACGAAGGTCGCGACCATCATCCCGCCCATCTGCGCGTAACACATCGGCTCCCACAGCGGCCCGCCGTGCATCGCCAGCGGGACGAGCGCGATCACCAGCGCCAGCACCGTGATCATCACGGGCCTGAGGCGCATGATGCCGGCGTCCAGCACCGCCTCCTTCAGCGGCTCGCCTTCCGCGTGCTTCTCCTCGATGAAGTCGAAGAGGACGATGATGTGGCTGACGATCAGTCCGATCAGGCTGATGATCCCCAGGAAGGCCATAAACCCGAAGGGCGTGTCCATAATCCAGAGCGCCACCAGTCCGCCCGCAATCCCGTAAGGCACCGCCGCGAAGACGACGAAGGGCTTGATGGCGTTCTTGAACTGATAGACGAGGCTCAGGTAGATCGCGACCAGCGAGATCAGCAGCACGACCACCAGATCTGCGAAACCATCGACCTGCTCCTCTTCCGACCCGCCGATCCCCATGCGGTAGCCGGGCGGGAGCTGTTCGGCAAAAGCCGTCAACTGCGGGCGGGCGGCGTTCATGATCTCGGACGGCAGGTGGCCGGGCTCGGCCATGCAGGAGACGGTGATCGTGCGGAATTGATTGCGCCGGCGGACCTTCTCGGTCTGCATCCCGTACCCGACCGACGAGACCTGCCTGAGCGGCGTCTTCTGCGCCCCTTGCATGGAATAGACGTACAGGTTCTGCACGTCGGCCAGTTGCGCGCGCTCTTCCATCCGCAGTCGCGCCACGATCGGGATCTGCTCATCGCCTTCGCGCAGCACCGTCACCTGACTGCCGTTGATCCCCGTCGCCGAGGAAGCGGCCACGTCGAGGTTGGTGATTCCCGCCGCGTTCGCGCGGTCGGAGTCGGTTTCGAGCTTGACGGTGAAGATGTCCTCCCCCCAGTCGTCGCGGACGCGCTGGGCGTACGGGGTGGCGCGCAGGATGTTTTTCACCTTCTCCGCCTCCTGTCGCAGCGCGGCCATGTCGCCGCCGGAGATGCGGATTTCGACCGGCATCGTGATGGGCTTGCCCGTGTCGAGCTGCCGCACATCTACCCGCGCGCCCGGCACCCGCTCGTCCAGCGCCCTCTGCAAGGGGCCGATCAGGTGGTTGGTGTCATGCTTGTCGTTGACCTCGATGATGACCTGCGCGTAGTTGAGCTGCTGTAGCTCGGGCGAGACCGAGAACCAGAACCGCGGGCCGCCGCCCCCGACGAAGGTGGTCAGGGATTTCAGGACTTCACGCGGCTTGCCATCTTCAGGCGTGCTCCTTCCCGTATTCCTCGGCCACCTCGCGCACCACTTCCTCCGCCCGCCGCGCGGCTTCGTTGGTGGCCGACAGCGGCGCGTCTTCCGGCAGCCACACGTCAAGGTATGAAAGGTAAGAAAGGTCTTTCGGGAAAAAGTCTGTTTTGAGCCGGCTGGCGACCAGTCCGCTAGCCGCCAGGAGGACGAGCGAGCCGAGCAGCACCTTCCAGCGGTGATTGATCGCCCATTCGCCGACCCTGTAATAAAAGGCCGGGAACCCTTTTTTGCGCCGTTCCTCAATCGGCGGTTCCGGTTTCGGCTTCAACAAAAAGTAGCCGAGGAAGGGGATGAACGTCATCGCCACGATCAACGCCGCCACCAAAGAGCAGGTCAGCACGATGGGCAGGCTGTATAAGAATTCGCCCGTGCCCCCCGGCAGAGTCAGGAACGGCAGGTAGGCGACGATGTTGGTGATGGTGGCGAAGATGATCGCCTTGATGAGCTTTGTCGGCCCGAGCCACGCGGCGATGAGCGGCGTCAGACCCGCCCCCAGCTGGTTCTTAATCGCGTCGCCGGAGACCACCGGCACGTCCACGAGCAACCCGAGGGCGATGATCAGCGTGGCGATGGAGACCTGCTGCAGATCGATCCCCAGCATGTGCGACATCCCGAAGGTGATGAAGAGCGTGATCGGGATCGCCAACCCCATCAGCAGCGCCGAACGCCAGTCCCAGAAGCCGATGAGTGAGACGATCACCACCAGGATGATCGCCTCGTAGAGGCTGTTCATGAACAGATCAACGTTCTCCGTGACCTGCCGCGGCTCGAATATTCGCTGTGGGTGTGGAGATGGACGAAGGCCATGCCTACCGACTGCGGTGCGCCAGCTCCTTCCAGACGGCGTCCAGCGGGACACCGCGAGCTTGCAGCAGCACCAAGAGATGATAGAGAAGATCGGCCGCCTCGGACGCGAGACGCTCGGGCTCCTCCGCATTCGCCGCGACGACGACCTCGACCGCCTCCTCGCCCACCTTCTGGGAGATGGCGGGCACGCCACGGTCCAGCAACTGCGCGGTGTAGGACCCTTCGGGACGCTGCACCGCCCGGCGCGCGATCTTGGCGGCCAGACGGGTCAGCAGGTGTGCACCGGGATCCTCACCCGACGTCGTATGGCCGTCCGGCGCCACGGCCGCCGAGAAGCAGGTCCGGGTGCCGGTGTGGCAGGCGGGCCCGGCCTGCTCGACCCGGTAGAGGATCGCGTCGCCGTCGCAATCGACCCGGATCTGTCGGACGGTCTGCTCGTGGCCGGAGGTCTCGCCTTTGCGCCAGAGCGCGGCGCGGGACCTGCTGTAGTAGTGCGCCCGGCCCGTGGCGGCGGTCCGCTCGAGCGCCTCCCGGTTCGCGTACGCCAGCATCAGCACGTCGCCGGATCGGCTCTCCTGGGCCACCACGGGCACCAGTCCGTCGGCTCCGAACCTGACCTCCGCCAGCCAGTTGGTCTCAGACACCGAGAGAAGGTACCGGAGCCCCGAGCGATTGTCAAAAACCATTGCGGTTCCTTATCTTGCTGGGGATTTCACCCCCACATCAGCCGCCCCGGAGCTTCCCCACGTGACCCGAGCCTTTGCCCGCTGGACCCTGCTGGTCGGCGTGCTCGCGACCGCCGCATGTGGCAGCGACGATCCGAACCCTCCCGGCACCGTCGATTGTTCCTCGGCGGACCCTACGATCCTCACCGCGGGCCAGTTCGTGATCCTCGACGCCTCGGAGCAGGGCTGTGTGCGGATTCCTGGGGCAGCGTCCCAGGAAGCGGAATATCTCTACGTGGCCCTGTCGGGCGACGGTACCGTGAGCGAGAACGGAACCTCCCCGGCGTACCAGCTCCAGGGCGGCGGGAGCCCATCAGCCTCGGTGGCGCGCCTGGGCCAGGCGTCGCTGCACAGGGCTCCGTCCCCCGCCGCCGCCTTCCACGACATGCTGCGCGAGCGGGAGCGGACCATGACGCGGCAGCATCCGCCCGCGGCCGCCGCCGCCCGGGCGCGCGCCTCCGCGTCGTCCGTGGTGCCGGTCCGTCCGGAGGTCAACTCGGTGCGCACGTTCGACGTCTGCGCCACAACGACGTGCGACAGCTTCGTCCAGAGCACGGCCACCGCCAAGGTCGTCGGCGAGCGCGTGGCGATCTATCTCGACGACGATGCGCCGGCCGGCTTCACGCAAAGCGACATGGACGAGGTCGGCGCACTCTTCGATGCGCACCTCCACGGCATCGACACGACCGCCTTCGGCAGTGAGTCCGATCTCGACGACAACGCCGTGGTCATCGTCCTGTTGACCCAGCACGTGAACGATCTCTCGCCGGACTGCAACACGACACACAGCATCGTGCTCGGCTTTTTCTTCGGCCTGGATTTGTTCCCGATCCAGGACCCGGTCCACTCGAACGACGGCGAGGTCTTCTATGCCGCCGTCCCGCGACAGGACATGCCGAACTGCGACGCGTACACGAAGGGCGTCGTCACCCAGTCGCTGCCCGGCGTCTTCATCCACGAGTTCCAGCACATGATCAGCTTCAACCAGCACGTGCTGGTGCGCAATGGAGATGTCGAGGAGACCTGGCTCAACGAGGGGCTGTCCCACTATGCCGAGGAGCTGGGCGCCCGGGAGGTGCCGGACAACTTTTGTCCGGCCACCGGTCAGTGCGAGGTGCAGTTCCTCAACGACAATATTTTCAACGGCTACGGCTACCTGAACGACCCCGAGTCGACCTTCCTCGTGGTTCCGTCCGGCTCCGGTGGGACGCTCAACGAACGCGGGGCCGCCTGGCTGTTCGTGCGCTGGCTGGGCGATCATTTCGCGGCCACCCAGCCGCTCGCGCCCGAGCTGACACGGGAGCTGCTGCAGACCAACCTCACCGGCGCCGCGAACGTCGAGAACGTCACCGGCGTGGACTTCCCGACGCTGGTCGCGCAATGGCAGTTGGCGAACTACGTGACGAACCTCCCCGGCTTCACGCCTTCGAACAACCGGCTGCGCTACACCGGCTTCGATCTCCGGGGACTATATGGAGCCAACTTTCCAACCAACTTCGACAAGCCGTATCCATTGACGCCCGACAGCACCAGGAACGGCATCTACGAGCGGACCGGCGTGCTGCGCGGTGGGTCGGGGCGCCACGTGCGCATCATCCAGCCCGTCGGATCGGGCGAGGTCGCGTTCATCCTCACCGACGGCGCCGGATCGATTCCGCTGGCGAGCACTGCCGCGCCCCGGATCGCCATCGTGCGGGTGCGGTGAAGCGGGTGATCTTCCTGGTCGTCGTCGCTGCGCTCTTCGCCGGGTACGGCACCGCTTACCTGGCCAGCGACGACGTCCGCTACCTGACACGTGCCGGCATCGAGGAAACCCGGATCCTCCAGGCCCGCCAGCCGATCGCGACGCTCGCCGCCGACCCGCGCACCGCGCCCGCGCTCCGCGACGCGCTCGGCCTCGTGGTTGCGAGCCGCAACTACGCCGCCGGCCTGGGCCTCGAGGCCAAGGAGACCTACACCACCTACGCCGACGTCGGCCGCGACACGCTGCTCCTGGTCCTGCAGGCGGCGCCGCGCGACTGCATCTGCCCCTACACCTGGAAGTACCCCATCGTCGGGCGGATCCCCTACAAGGGCTTCTTCGACACCAAGGCCGCCCAGCGCGAGGCCGGCCGGCTGGCGGCGCGCGGATACGACATCCATCTCCGCCCCTCGGGGGCATTCTCGACGCTGGGCTGGTTCAACGATCCGCTGCTCTCGACCGCGCTCAGCGGCGATTCGGTAGAGCTGGCGGCCACGGTGTTCCACGAGATCGCGCACAACACGCTGTACGTGAAGAGCGCCACCCCGTTCAACGAGAGCTACGCGCAGTTCGTAGGCTATCACTCGGCCCAGGCGTTCTTCCGCGAGCGGGGCGACAGCGCGCTGGCGCAGCGCGCGGCCGACCGGTGGCACGACGAGATCGTCCTGGGCGAGTTCTACGCCGGGCTCGTGCAGCACCTGCAGACCCTCTACGATACCCATCCCGACTCCGCGGCCCTCGAGCGCGGCCGCGCGGACGCCGCCGGTTGGGCGCGCTCGGAGCTCCAGGGACCGGTCGCGGCACGGCTTCGAACGTTCACGATCGGCCGGCTGCCGGAGCGGCCGGTCAACAATGCCCGGCTGATCGGGGCGCGGATCTATCGTACCCGGCTCGACCTGTTCGACCGCTGGTTCGAGGAGCACGGCCGGGATGTCAAGGCCAGTGTCGCCGCGATGGGCACCCTCATGAAGGGCGTGGAAGGAGACAGCGCGTATGTGCGGCTGGAGACGGCGGTGGGGGACAGCGTGGGGTCGCCCAGGTAGAGGGGAGGCGGGCCGGGCCATGAGTCACCCTGAGCGCAGCGAAGGGGGCATGCGTTGAGGCATGCCCCCTTTCGCTGCGCTCAGGGTGACGTCGTAGAAAGGCGAGAGGGCGTCCGGGATCGACCGCCTCCCGCCTAGTCCCTTCCGGGGCTCGACGTGGAGCCCGGCCTGGTGCCATCAGCGGAGGGCCGCCCCTGCATATCGCTGGTGTCGCTGGCGCCCGGGCTCAGGCTGTCGGTGACGGTACCCGGCCGAGGGGTGAACGTGGAGCTGTCCCCGGCCTTGATCTGGCTCGACGACGTGTCGATCACGCCACCACCGGTCGTGTCCGTGGCCCCGATCCGGCCGGGACGTGCGCTCGTATCGACACTGCCGGCGCCGGTGGTGTATCCCGAAGTATCCGGCCGCGTCGGCGTCGTGGAGGACGTGTCCTGGGCCATGAGACGCGGCGCGAACGCCCCGAGGGCGAGCGCCGCGGCGAGTGCCGTGAAGTGAGATCTCGACATCCTGCCTCCTGCCACTGTGGGGAACGGGCGGGTCGCCGTCGCGGCCGTCCGGCGCCCCGGATCCAAGGACCTCGATCCTATCGCGGCCGGGGCGACCGGAGCGGTGAGGCAGGTCACTCGCCCTCTCGCGCAGTTCCTCCTGGCGTGTAGCTTTCCCGGCGATCATGGTGCCCCACCTTCATCCGGGACTGTCTTCCATGGATACCAGCTTCGTCGCCCGCGAGCAGACCCGTATGCTGGGCGAGCTCTCCGGGTTCCTCTCTATCCCGAGTGTGAGCGCTCTGCCCGCGCACGCGGCGGACTGTCGCCGCGCCGCCGAATGGCTCCGCCAGGAGCTCGTGAGCCTCGGCTGTCCCACGGTGGACATTCTCGAGGGGCAGGGCCATCCGGTGGTCTGGGCGGAGAGTCCGCAGGTGCCGGGCCGGCCCACCCTGCTGATCTACGGGCATTACGACGTCCAGCCGCCCGATCCAGTGGAGGAGTGGATCACGCCGCCGTTCGAGCCCACCGTGCGGGGCGGCGCCCTGTACGCGCGCGGCGCCGCCGACGACAAGGGGCAGGTCTTCTGCCTCCTCAAGGCATACGAGGCGACGCTCGACGCGGAGCGACGCCCGCCGCTCAACGTCCACTTCATCTTCGAAGGCGAGGAAGAGTCCGGCGGGGAGGTCATCGCCAACCTGCTGCGCGCGGAGCCGGAGCGCACCCGCGCCGACGCCGCCCTGGTGTGCGACACGTCGTACTATGCGCCCGGATGGCCCGCCGTGTACACCGCGCTCCGGGGCCTCTGCTACGCCGAGATATCGGTCCGGACGCTCGAGCGCGACCTGCACTCCGGCTCCTACGGCGGCGTCGCGCCGAACGCGCTCGAGACGCTCGTCCGGATTCTCGCGAAGCTGAAGGACGCCGATGGCGAGATCCAGATCCCCAAGCTCTACAAGGCCGTCGAGCCCCCGACCAAGCAGGAGCTCAAGACTTGGAAGCAGCTCCCGTTCGACAAGGCGACCTATCTGCGGGATGAAGTGACCGCGCAGGTGCTCACTGGGCTCAAGGAGTACTCGATCCTGGAGCGCGTCTGGGCGCTTCCCACCTTCGAGATCCACGGCATCAAGGGTGGTTTCGTGGGCGAGGGTGCGAAGACGGTGATTCCCGCGCGGGCAACGGCCAAGGTGAGCCTGCGACTGGTGCCGGGGCAGAGTTACGTCAAGGTGACCAGGCAGCTCGAGCGCGCGGTGGCGGAGCTCGCGCCTCGCTGGGCGGAGGTGAAGGTCACACTCCTCCATGGCGGCGATCCGGTGCGGGTCGATGTCGACCATCCCGCGTTCGCGGTGCTGGACGAGGCGTTCGCGGCGGTGACCGGACGGCCTGCCGTGCGGGTGCGGTCCGGCGGGTCGATCCCCATCATCCCCGACCTCGGGCTCTCGGGCGCGCCGGTGCTGCTCACCGGAATCGGCCTGCCGGACGACGGGCTCCACTCCCCCAACGAAAAACTCGACCTCGCTCAGCTCTGGAGCGGGATCGAGATCTTCGGGCGGTTCTTCGAGCTGTTCGCCGAGAAGGGCGCGGTCGCGGGCAGTGCCGCGGCTAGCTCTCCTCCTCTGGTGCCATCCGCTTGACCGGGCCGGAGTAACGCGCCTCGGTACGGGCATGCAGCTCGTCGATCCCGATGAGTGCCCGCACCGAGGCGATGATCCCCGCCACGACGTCGTCGGCCCAGTACGGGTCGGGCCGTTCCCCCGCGGGCAGCGCGCCGGCGCAGCCTTCCAGGTACCGGATGGCGGTGGTGATCCATTCGGTTTGCGCAGACGCGACCGTCGACCAGGATCCGGTCGAGCGGAGCTCCAGCTCCTCGAGCCCCTTCAGATGCTGCTCCAGCCCCTGGGTCACGGAGCTGGACCGAAGGCGATCAGCCACCATGCTCAACACGGTGCTGCGCTCGCTTTCCTGCGGCTCGGGCAGCGGCGCCAGGTAGTGGCGCTGGTCGGCGACCATCTCGGCGAGCCGGATGCAGACGGCGCGGATGGCCGGCGTGAGGGCCCGTGGAGCCTCCCGCGACCAGCTGTCCGCCGCGCGCAGGATGTCGGTGATCCGTTGGTCCGCCTGCGCCTCTGGCGTCGGACGTCGGGGCGATTCTGCCATGCTAGACAGGAAAACCGGGTTGGGCGCCAAAAACAAGACTCAAACGAATTGAATTCTCCCGCGCCCAACCCGCCCTGAGCCCAACGGGCGAAGGGGCCATAACTGTTCCGAGCGGACCCCTACCGCGGTCCGCGCCGCATCCGCACCGGGTCCGGCCGCCCATAGCGCTCCTCCCGCCACGGATCGCCCCGCATGTGGTAGCCGTTCTGCTCCCAGAACCCCGGGTAATCCTCCTCGAGGAGCTGGAAGCCCCGCACCCATTTCGCGCTCTTCCAGAGATACAGGTGAGGGATCAGGAGACGCACCGGTCCGCCGTGCTCCGGCGTCAGGGGCTCTCCGTTGTGCGAGAGCGCCAGAAGGTTGGCCGGCCGGTCGAGGTCCGACAGCGGCAGGTTGGTCGTGTAGTTCTGCTCGGCGTGCACCAGCACGTACGCCGCCCCGGGCTTGACGCCCGCACGCGTGAGCACCGCCTGCACCGGCACGCCCTCGAACACGTTGTCGTAGCGACTCCACCGGGTGACGCAGTGGATGTCGCACGCGGTCTCCCGGCGCGGAAGCGCCAGCAGCTCGTCCCAGCTCAGCGAGACCGCTCGATCCACGGCCCCGCTCACCTCGAACCGCCAGGCGGCCAGGTCGACGTCGGGCACGGTGCCGTAGTGCAGCACCGGCCACTTCTGGGTGATGATCTGGCCGGGCGGCAGGCGCTCGCGGCCGGCGTCCCGGGCGTCGATGCGGTCTGGCATCGGGCGAGGCGCTCCTTGGCCGGTGCTTGCGTTGTCGAGGCCGTTTGTCATCCTGAGCGGAGCGAAGGATCGCTCCGGGCATGCATGTGAGGCTCGAGATCCGCCGCGCGTCCCACCCCCTCGTACCCGAACGTCGCTCCGAACGCCATCACCACCGCCTCACGGGTCTCGTCCCAGAGCGCCGCCGCGTCCCCGCGGCCGAGCTCCACCGCCACGCTCGTCATGACCACCCCATCGATCCCGCACGGGACGATCAGCTCGAACGCGCTCAGATCCGTGCTGACGTTGAGCGCGAAGCCGTGAAACGTCACCCACTGCTTCACATGGATCCCGAGGCTCGCGACCTTGCGTCCGCGCGTCCACACCCCCGTGAGACCCGGCGAGCGCTCCGCCGGCACGCCCAGGGCGGCCAGCGCGGCGATGAGCCCGGCCTCGAGCTGTCGCAGGTACCAGTGGAGATCTTCCCGGTGCTCGCGCAGGTCGAGGACCGGATATCCCACGAGCTGGCCCGGCCCGTGGTACGTCACGTCGCCGCCGCGCTCGACCTCCGCGACGTCGAGCCCGCGCCGTTCGAGCTCGGCCGGGGCGAGCGGCAGGCTGCTCGCGCGGGTGCCGCGCCCCAGTGTCACCACCGGCTCGTGCTCCACCAGCAGCAGGAGATCCTCGTGCCGCTCCCCCGCCATCCGCTCCCGGCAGAGGGCTCGCTGCAGCTCGAGCACCTCGGCGTAGGGTCGGCGCCCCAGATCGACGACGCTCAGCCGAGCGCTCATACGGCCTCCGCCGTCCGCACGAGGCGGGCAAGGAGGAGCGACAGCAGCAGTGCGCCCACTCCGAGCGCTCCGAGCCCGGCACGTCCGGCGAGCTGGTGCACGGGGATACAGAGCAGCATGGCGAGCACGGTGGCGAGGCCGCTCACCACGCTGAGCCCGCCGCGCCGGTAGATGGAGAGGATGGGGTCGAGGACCCGCCACGCCACGACGCCGGCCAGCACGACGCCGGCCATGGTCCCGAAGAAGAGGAGGTAAAGCGGGGCGCCGAGTTCCGGCGTGGGAGGCGGCGACTCCGACCGGAGGAGGTCCACGCCGAGCACGGTGGCGCTCACGATGGCCAGGCCGAACGCCACCGCGGACCCCATCGCCAGCACCACCAGGCGGATGGGGCCCACGGTCAGATGTGGATGACCCGCCCCATCGAGTCGAGCGCCGCCTCGGCGATCGCCTCGGAGAGGGTCGGGTGGGCGTGGATGGCGAGATCGACTTCTTCGACCGTGTACTCGTTCTCGCGGGCCACCGTGAGCTCGTGGATCAGTCTCCGAGGCGTGGCTGCCGACGATGTGGGCCCCCAGAATCTCGCCGTACTTCTTGTCCCGGATGATCTTGACGAAGCCTTCGGTCTCGTTGGTGCTCCGGGCCCGGCCATTGGCGCTGAACGGGAAGCGGCCGACCTGGTAGTCGAGCTTCCGCTCCTTCGCCTGGTCCTCGGTGAGCCCGATGCTGGCCACCTCGGGATGGCAGTACGTGACGCTGGGGACGTTGTCGTACTTGATCGGATGCGGGTGGCCGCCGGCGATCAGCTCCGCCACGTGCACCCCCTCGCGGCTCCCCTTGTGCGCCAGCATCGGCGGTCCTGCCACGTCGCCGATGCAGTACACTCCAGGCGACGTGGTCTCGAGCGTGGCGAGGTTCACCTTCACGAAGCCGCGGTCGGTGAGCTGAACGCCCGCCTCCTGGAATCCCATCGACTCGGTGTTGACCGCCCGGCCCGCCGCCATCAGGACCTTCTCGACCTCGATCGATTCCTTCTTGCCCGCCGGTCTCGATCTCGAGCGTCACCTTGTCCGCCGGCCACGGTCGCCTTCGTCACCTTGACGCCCGCGTGCACCGCGATCCCGCGCTTCTTGTAGCTCTTGGCCAGCGCGTCCGACGCCTCGGCGTCCTCGAGCGGGAGGATGCGCGGCAGCGCCTCGATCAGAGTGACCTTGGTGCCGAAGGCATTGAAGATGTCGGCGAACTCGCAGCCCACCGCGCCGGCGCCGATCACGGCGAGGGTCTTCGGCACCTCGGTGAGGAACAGCGCCTCGTCCGAGCTGATGACCGTCGTCTTGTTGATCTCGAGGCCGATCTGCGGAATCCCCTTCACCCGCGAGCCGGTGGCGATGACGACCGCCTTCCGCGGCCTGGTAGTCGTCGGTCCCCACCTTCACCGTGCGGTTCTTGCCCAGGATGCCGGTGCCCTTGATGACCGTGATCTTGTGCTTCTTCATCAGGAACTCGACGCCCTTGGAGTTCTGCTCGGAGACCTTGCGCGAGCGCCGCATGGCCACGCCGTAGTCCGCCTTGACCCCAGTCGACCTCGATGCCGAGATCCTTCGCGTCGTGCGCCACCAGGTTGGCCACGTAGGCGCTGTGCAGCAGCGCCTTGGTCGGGATGCAGCCGATGTTGACGCACACCCCGCCGAGCTTGTCCCGCTCCACGACCGCCGTCGCCAGCCCGAGCTGGGCGGCGCGGATCGCGCAGACGTAACCGGCCGGACCGCCGCCGATGATGATGACGTCGAACTGGGTTGCCACGGATGTCCTCAAGTAAAGGTCGCAATACTGTGCCTACGCCATCTTCCTCGGGGGCGAGCGCCACTACCACACCAGCGCCAGCGGATTCTCCAGCATCGCCTTCAGCGTCTTTAGGAACTGCGCCCCGGTGGCGCCGTCGATCACCCGATGGTCGCACGACATCGTGAGCCGGAGCCGCCGCCGCGCGGCGAGCTGGCCCTCGTGCACCACCGCCTTCTCAACAATCCGACCGACCGCCAGGATCCCGGCCTCGGGCGGATTGATCACGGCCGTGAAGTCGTCGATGTCGAGCATGCCCAGATTCGAGACCGAGAAGGTGCCGCCGGTGTATTCCTCGGGCGTGAGGCGGCGCTGGCGCGCGCGGGCCGCCAGATCGACCGACTCGGCCGCGATCTCGCGCAGCGACTTGAGGTCGGCATGCCGGATCACCGGGGTGATGAGCCCTTCCTCGATGGCCACGGCCATGCTGATGTGCACCTCGTGCCAGTAGCGGATCCGGTCGTCCTGCCACCAGGCGTTGCACGCCGGATGCTGCCGCAGCGCGATCGCGACGGCCTTGATGATGATGTCGTTGAACGACACCTTCGGGCCGTCGCCGAGCGCCTTGAGCCCCTCGCGCGCGTCCCAGGCCCGCTCCATGTCCACCTCGGTGGTGAGGTAGAACGTCGGGATCGGGCCGATCGACTGCGCCAGGCGACGGGCGATGGTCTTCCGGATCTGGGACAGCGGCACGTCGGTGAAGGGCGCGCCGTCGGTGGGGCGGGCGACGACGGGGCGGGGCGCGGCCGGGGCGGGGGCCGGCGCGCCGTCGCCAGGAGCGGCGGCTCCGCGCGGGGTGGCCGGCGCTCCCTCGAGGTCGCGCAACACGACCCGGCCCTCGGGGCCGGTTCCGGCAATGCCGCCGAGATCGATGCCGCGCTCGGCGGCGATCCGCCGCGCAAGCGGCGACGCCTTCACCCGGCCCGCCGGCGGGCTCACCGGTGCTGTCGGGGCGGCCGGACTCGCCGACCTGGCGGGGGCCTTCGCACCGCTCGGCGCACTCTCGGTCGCTTTCGACGCCGGCGGCGCCGGCGGCATCGACTCGGGCCGACTCGCGCCCGGGGTCGGCTGGGTCGCCTGCTGCTCCGGGGCCGGCGCCGGCTTGCCGTTCTCTACGGCTTCGCCCGGCTCGCCGATCAAGCGCCACCAGCTCCGAGACCGGCACCGTCGCGCCCGCGGGCACCACCTGCTTGAGCAGCGTGCCGCCCGCCCGGGCCACCAGCTCCATCACCGCCTTGTCCGTCTCGACCTCGGCCAGGACGTCGCCCACGGCGACCGGGTCCCCCTCGCCCTTCTTCCACTCGACCAGGCGCCCTTCCTCCATCGTCGGCGAGAGCGCCTCCATGACCACCTTGGTTGCCATCGTTCAGTCGCGGTACAGCACCGAGTGCACCGCGGCGACGACCCGGGCGGGGTCGACCTTCGCGGCTTTCTCGAGGTGCTTGTTGTAGGGCATGGGCACGTCCGCGCTGGTGACGCGGAGGATGGGTGCGTCGAGCTCGTCGAACGCCTCCCGCTGAATGGTGTCGACCACCTGCGCGCCGACCCCCGCGAACGGCCATCCCTCCTCGGCCACCACGCACCGGTGGGTCCGGGCCACCGACGACAGGACCGCCTCGGTGTCCAGCGGGCGGATCGTGCGGAGGTCCACCACCTCGGCGTCGATCTCCTCGGCCGCGAGCTGCTCGGCGGCCTTGAGCGCCACCGCCACTGTCTTCGAGTGGCAGATGATCGTGACGTCGCTCCCGGCGCGCTTCACGTCGGCCTTGCCGAGCGGGACGATGTGCTCGCCCTCGGGGACCTCGCCCTTGAGGTTGTAGAGCATCTCGCCCTCGATGAACACGACCGGATTGTCGTCCCGGATGGCGCTCTTGAGGAGGCCTTTGGCGTCGGCCGGTGTTGCCGGCATGACCACCTTGAGGCCCGGGATGTGCGCGTAGAAGCTCTCGAACGCTTGCGAGTGCTGCGCGCCGAGCTGGAGGGCGGACCCGCCAGGCCCGCGAAACACCGCCGGCACGCCGACATGGCCGCCCGACATGTAGCGCATCTTGGCCGCGGAGTTGATGAGCTGGTCGATGGCCAGCAGCGCGAAGTTCCAGGTCATGAACTCGATGACTGGCCGGAGGCCGACCATGGCCGCGCCCACCCCGACCCCGGCGAAGCCGAGCTCGGTGATCGGCGTGTCGACGATCCGCATCGGGCCCGAATTCGTCCAGCAGGCCGCGGCTCACCTTGTAGGCGCCCTGGTACGTCCCGACTTCCTCGCCCATCAGGAAGACGTCGGGATCGCGCTGCATCTCCTCGCGGAGGGCCGGCGTTCAAGGCGTCACGGTAGGTGAGGGTGGCCATGGCGTCAGCCGCGCACAGGGAAGTCACCCTGAGCGGAGCGAAGGGGCCATGCGTTGGGGCATGGCTCCTTTGCTCCGCTCAGGAGGACGGCCGGAATGTTTGCCATCACGTCACTCCGCATACACATCCGTATACAGCTCCCCCGCCTCGGGATCAGGCGCCTCGTCCGCGAACTTGTACGCGTCATCCACCTCGTCCAGCACCTCTTTGTTCATCGCCTTCACCGCGGCCTGGTCCAGCAGCCCTTCCTCGACGAGCCGCTGCGACCAGACCGCGATCGGATCGCGCTTCCGCTGGTCTTCGACCTCTTCGCGGGTGCGGTAGTGGCCATGGATCGGGTCCGACATCGAGTGGCCCATGAAGCGGTAGGTGCGGACCTCGAGCAGGGTCGGGTGCTTGTCCTTCCGGGCGCGCTCGACCGCCCGCTCCATGGCGGCGTGCATCACCAGCACGTCCTGCCCGTCGACGACCTCGTTGGCCATGTCGTACGAGCACGCCCGCTCGGAGATGTCGTAGATGGCGCTGGCGCGCTCGAGCGCTGTGCCCATGCCGTAACGGTTGTTCTCGCAGATGTAGATGGCCGGCAGCTTCCAGAGCGCGGCCATGTTGAGCGCTTCGTGGAAGGCGCCGTTGTTGACCGCGGCCTCGCCGAAGTAGCAGATGGCCACCTGGTCGGTGTTGCGGTACTTGGCGGCGAACGCCATGCCGGTCGTGAGCGGGATGTGGCCGCCGACGATGCCGTGCCCGCCGAGGAACCCGAGCGAGGCGTCGAAGATGTGCATCGAGCCGCCCTTGCCGCCGCTGGCGCCCGCGGCCTTGCCGAACAGCTCCGCCATGACCGCGCGCGCGCTGATCCCGCGCGCCAGCGCGTGGCCATGCTCGCGGTAGGAGCAGGTGATGTAGTCGTCCGGGCGCAGGGCCGCGAGGCTGCCGACGGCGACCGCTTCCTGCCCGATGTAGAGGTGGCAGAACCCGCCGATCTTGCCGAGGCTGTAGGCCTCGCCGGCCTTCTCCTCGAAGTGGCGGATGAGCATCATCTGCCGGAGCCAGCCCCGGTACTCCTCCGCCCGCGCGGGATCGAGGCCGCGCCGGCGCGTGCTGGCCTTGGGGACGGCGGTGCCGGCCATCAGCCGGCGCTCCGGCGAGAGATCCCTCGCTTCGCTCGGGACGGCGGCCGGCGGCCGCCGCCTGCTCCCACGCGTGGTACGACGACCGGGTGAGCGGACTCGACTGCACGTGCGAGAATCCCATCGCGAGCCCGAGGTCGCGCAGCTCGCCGAACTCCTCCGGCGTGTAGTAGCGGGCCACCGGCAGGTGGCTGTCGGACGGACGCAGGTACTGGCCGAGGGTCAGGATGTTCACATCGCTCCGCCGAAGGTCGCGCATGCACACCAGCACTTCGTCCCACTCCTCACCCATGCCGAGGATGATGCCGCTCTTGGTCAGGCCGCCCGGCATCCATGCGCCGCGCGTTGGCCAGCAGCGCGAGGGCCCGGTCGTACCGGCCCCCCGGTCGGGCCAGCCGGTAGAGCCGTTCGGCGGTCTCGAGGTTGTGGTTGAGGATGTCGGGTCTCGCGTCCATCACGATGCGGAGCGCCTGCTCGGAGCCCTTGAAGTCGGGGATCAGCACCTCGACCGAGGTCTCGGGCAGCCGGCGCTTGATCTCGGTGATGCAGCCGGCGAACGCCTCGGCGCCGCCGTTCGGCAGGTCGTCGCGATCCACCGACGTGATCACCACGTGGGCCAGGCCCATCCGCTCGACCGCCTCGGCCAGGCGCACGGGCTCGAGCGGATCGAAGGCCGTCGGCGTGCCGTGGGAGACGGCGCAGTAGGTGCAGTTCCGGGTGCACACGTCGCCCAGGATCATGAACGTGGCCGCCTTGTGCTCCCAGCATTCGCCGATGTTGGGGCAGCGGGCTTCCTCGCACACGGTGTGGAGCCCGAGCTCGCGCATCAGGCTCTTCAAATGCACGTAGTTCGGCCCGCCCGGGGCCTTCACCTTGAGCCACCCGGGCTTCCTCGCCGGGGTGGCTGGGGGGAGCGGCCCGGCCGTCGGGGCCGAGCGCGTGAGTTGGACCAGCGGTACCGCCACTGCCGCTCTCCTCTGCTTGATCAGTGTGGCCGGTGTTCGCCGTGGAAGCTAGCAGCAGCCGGGAACGGATGGAACTGACACGCGGCGGGGCGCCCCGCCTGGGACGCCCCGCATCGGCATCGGCGCCCTCCCCAACCAGGCTCAGGCCTTACACGCCTCCAGGAGAGTCCGCGCGTCGTTGGTGACCGCCTCCATCGGCTTCTCCTCCACCTCGGTCGGGCCCCGCTGCGTCGTGTACTCGCCGAAGGTGTGCGGTACCACCTCGAGGCTCGTCTGCCCATCGGCCCCGGGCTGCGACCTCCACCTCCAGCTTCTGGAGGATACGCCGGAACTGGGTGTCGCTCCGGCGGGTCTTCAGGTCGATCTTGCTGGCATTGACGCGAAGGGCGTCGGTGTCGATCGAGCTCGTCTTGTAGCCGAGCACCCCGATCTGCTGCTTGACGCAGTCGAACACGACTCCGGGTGCGGTGCTGGTCCTGACCGTGGTTGGAGATGTGTACGCATGGGCGCATCCCGCCAGCAGCGACGAAGCCCACCAGAAACCGACGAGAGACCATCGAATGCTCCAACGTGAGGAATGGGAGAGGCGAAATGTACACCGACCGGCGCCAAACGACGACGGCCTCCCACCAAGGGGGGAGGCCGCCGCGTGGTGCGTTGTTGAACTGCGACAGGCTTAGAAGAACAGCATCAGGCCGATGGTCGGCGCGAAGGTCTTGTTCTTGTCCGCGGTCGACTCCTTGTCCTTGGTCCAGGCGTAGTTGCCCTCGCCCACGACCTTGAGGGACTTGGTGGCCTGGTAGTAGATGCCGCCGGAGATGAGGGTGTTCTCGGTCTTGAACGCGGTCTCGCCATCGGTGGCCTTGAGGTAGCTCGACCCGAAGCTGCCCGCGAGCGTCACCTTGCTGTTGGCCGGGGTGACGGTGATCTGGCCGATGAAGCCGTACGACGTCCGGAGCTCGCCGTCGTCGCCGACGCCAAGGCCACCGATCGCCGAGCCTCCGGCCGGGTTTACACCGTTGAATTGGAGCGTCGTGCCGATGCCCTTGCCCCAGTAGCCGCTGCCGGTCAGGGAGAACATGGCGTTGCCGAACCGTAGGCCGCCGCCGGCACCGACCGCCGTCTTGGACTCATCGAAGGCCGCGTCCTTGGCGTTCTGCGCCGTCCCGTTGACCCAGCCCTTGACGTTGCCGCTGCTGTACACCAGCTCGGCTTCGACGCGCGGAACCTGGGTCTGGGTGTACACCTCACCACCGTCGCCCGCGAGCGAGGCGGGCTGAAAGACGCCGATCGAGAGCTGCGTCGGACGGCCCGGCCGGCGTCGAGTACGTCATCTGCGCCACGAAGTTCGGATAGATGTAGCCGAAGCCGATACGACCCAGGGTGGTCCCGCCGCCGTTGATGCCGCCGGTGGCGCCGATGCCGAACAGCGTCTGATCCGTGAGGATGTTCTGCCGGTTGAAGAGACCGATTTCGCGACCGGCAAGGATCTGGCCCCACGAGCCACCGACGGTCAGGAAGACTTGACGCATGTCGATCTGGGCGCCGAAGCAGTCGTGCGCGCTCCCGCCGCCGCCGCCCGTGCCGCACTGGATCTGGGGAGCGAAGCCGAAGTGCACCCCAAGGTCGGTCTCGCCCTCCTTGCCTTTCGCGTCGAATACCGCGAACGCGGGCAGCAGTCCCGTACGGATGTTGAAGCCCTTCGCCTCTCCCGCACCGACAAGTCCGCCGGTGGTGACCGTCGCACCGTCGGCATTCTGAGACTCGTAGATCGCGAACGCGTTCACGTTGCCGGCGAACGTAAAGCTCCAGCCGTTGCTCATCTGCATCGTGAGCTGGGCTTCCGCGGCATTGGCCGCGCCCATCGCCAGACCCAAGCACAACAGTGCGACTTTCTTCATAGGTGCTTCTCCCTCGGAGTAAGTATTGACCGCCAACGACAGCCAACCTTCGGGACGTGCATGCACCACACAAGTGGGACCGCAGCGGGCGCGAGGCGCCTGGCGCGCGGGTTCATTCGTCGGACGAGTGAGCGATGTGTGCACCTCCCAGAAAGTGTACGAGTTGGGACGCTGGTAATCCAAAGGAATCGGCCGGCAAGGCACCCGACCACGGGCGCCCTGCCGGCCGAGCCTGGCTGCTACTTCTTCATCGCGCCGGCCTTGGCCGGGAGGCCGAAGACCATCAGCGCATCGCCCAGCGGATAGCTGATCTGGAAGTTGCCGCCGCACGCCACGGCGACGAACTGCTCACCGCCGAACGTGAAGGACATCGGGGCCGAGTTGCAGCCCGCGCCGGCATTGAACTGCCACAACAGTTTGCCGGTCTTGGAATTGTAGGCGTTGAAGTTGCCGTTGCCTTCGCCGGTGAAGGTGAGCCCGCCGGCGGTGGCCAGGGCGCCACCCATCATCGGCTGGTCCACCTTGTTCTGCCAGGCGATCTTGCCGGTCTTGAGGTCCACCGCCGAGTAGAGGCCGTACTGTGTCTCGCCCGGGATCGCCACGAACGCGGAGCCGAGCCAGAGGCGGCCCTTCTCGTACGGCGCCGTGTGGACGATGTAGTTCATCGGCTGGTGCAGCGCCGCCACGAAGGCGTAGCCCAACGTGGGATCGATGGCGATCGGCGACCACTCCGCGCCGCCGTTGGCGCCCGGTAGCATGCGCGTGCCCTTCTCGGTCGGCAGGGCGAACATGTTCTCCTGCGGCACGAAGGCGTCGCTCTTACGGACCAGCTTGCCGTCGGCCGCGTCCAGCACGTACACCCAGCCCGTCTTGCCCGCGTGCACGACCACCTTCTTGCCACCGACGGTTGCGACGACCGGGGGAGACACGGCATCGAGGTCCCAGACGTCGTGCGGCACCGTCTGGTAGTACCACTTGGTCTTGCCCGAGGTGGCGTCGATGGCCACGACGCAGTCGGTGTAGAGGTTGTCGCCCGGACGGATGCTGCCGTCGAGATCGGGCGACGGATTGCCCACGGCCAGGAAGATGCTGTTGCTCTCCTTGTCGTACGCCGGCGTCATCCACACGCCGCCGCCGCCCGTCTTCCAGGCGTCCGCGTACTTGGCGCTGTCGGCCTTCTCCTTGGCCAGGTCCCGGTGGAGATCGGCGTCCTCGGCCTTGGGTGCCCAGGTGCCGAACCAGCCGTTCGGGGCCTTGTCGTCGAAGGTGGAGTCGCCCTTGGGGGCCGGGATCGAGTACCAGCGCCACACCTGGTCGCCGGTCATGGCGTTGTACGCGGTCACGTGGCCGCGGATGCCATACTCGCCGCCGGACACGCCGACGATGACGTTGTCACCGATGATGAGGGGAGCGTGGGTGATGCTGTACCCGAAGGCGGGATCGGCGACTTCCTTGTCCCACAGGACCTTGCCGTCCTTGGCGTCGAAGGCGATCAGGTGGGCATCCAGTGTTCCCATATAGACGTGGGCGCCGCCATGGATACCCACCCCGCGATTATTCGGGCCGCAACAGGTGATGGTGCTGCCCAGCTTGTGCTCGTACCGCCAGATCTGCTTCTTGGTCTTCAGATCGTAGGCGATGAGCGTGTTGTAGGGCGTCGTCACGAACATCATGCCGTTGGAGACGATCGGCGTATTCTCGAACGAGCCCAGCTTGGTGATCCCGGTCTGGAACATCATCCGGGGCACGAGCTGCGACACGTTCGAGGTGGTGATCGTCTTGAGGGTGGAGTACCGCTGATTCCAGTCGTTGCCGCCGTACGTCGTCCAGTCGCCACTTTGGGCCGCAGCCTGACTCGTCGCGGCGAGGAGCACCGGGGCTACCCACCAACGCGTCCTCATGCTCATGGACACTCTTCCTTTCAGCAGGACCTGCTGTGCGGGAACGGACCGTGACGGTCCGCGATGGATCCAGGGGAGAGGTCCCCGGGATCCGGTATCCGCTACCTCCCGGCGAGGCGGTGCCGGGAGTGGAGGCCCCATCGAACTGATCACGGCGTCGGACTGCATACCGACAGTTGCCACGATCGGGCGTGCCGATGGCGGGCAACAGCGGAGTCAGGTGCCGTGGGTGGTCGCCCTTTGAAGGCGTCGTCGATCCGGGGGCGCTAAGTGTTGAACCGGTTACAATCTGCGATGCCCGGTTCACCAGTCAAGACCCCAGAATCCCGACAGTATGACCCTCGGGCCCGGCGCGGGCTGGTCAACTCTATTCAATGCAAAGCTTTGCGTTCGTGCGGTGGTGTCAGATTTTGGGCCGGTCCCTCTATCGGAAAAGCGCTGCCGCCTTCAGCAGCGTGTTCCAGACCCCCCAAAGCAACGGAACTCCAACCAGGACCCACGCAAAGACCACCAGGCCCCATTGGCCTCCACGCTCCTCCAACGACCGCTCGTCCTGGTTCACGCGACGCTTCCTCCGGTAATCGGCCCACCCCGAAATCGGCCGTGGCCGTAACAATATTCAGAGCCGAGGGACTTTATGCAATCGGTCACCCGCCGCCCCCGTGCACCACCACCGCCCGCTCCTGGGTCAGCTCGTCCTCGGACATGTAGTACCGATCGTCGACCGGGCGGACCGCCAGGTTGGCGAAGAAGCCCGCCACCAGCAGGCCGGCCAAGACGTACATGGTGACGTTGTACGCCTGGGCGGCCGGGATCCCGCGGTCGATCTGATACTCACGGATGTAGTTGACCAGCACCGGCCCCAGGATCCCGGCTGCCGACCAGGCGGTCAGCAGGCGGCCGTGGATGGCCCCGACGTGCTGGGTGCCGAAGATGTCGGCCAGGTAGGCCGGAATGGTTGCGAACCCGCCGCCGTACATGGTGAGGATGAGGCAGAAGATCGCCACGAAGAGCGGCACCAGCCCGCTCCGGCCCGCAAAGGGGACGGCGGCGTACAGCACCGCACCTAGCGCGAAGAAGATGAGGTACGTGCGTTTCCGTCCGATGTAGTCGGACAGCGAGGCCCAGACGATCCGGCCTCCGATGTTGAACAGGCTGAGCAGCGCCGCGAAGCCCGCCCCGACGGTGGCCAGCAAGGCTTTCTGGGCCTCCGACAGCTGTCCCATGGCCACTCCCGGCAGGTCGATCAGCCGGCCACCGAACACCTCCTGAATCATGGGCGAGGCCATCCCGATCACGCCGATCCCGGCGCTCACGTTGAGGCAGAGCACGGCCCAGAGCATCCAGAACTGCGGCGTCTTCCATGCCCGGTCGACGTGCACGTGCCGGGTGGTGATCATGCCGCCGCTCTGCCGCAC
The DNA here is from genome assembly GCA_963728705.1 of uncultured Gemmatimonadales bacterium. Lineage (GTDB taxonomy): Bacteria > Gemmatimonadota > Gemmatimonadetes > Gemmatimonadales > GWC2-71-9 > CAVVWJ01. Next base: position 111,697 of record CAVSLY010000019.1, on the reverse strand, counting down.
CGGCGATACCCAGCCCGCCGGCTTCCAGTCGGTGGACGGCACCCGATAGCCGAAGGCGCCCGCCAGCATGGCGATGAAGTAGATCACACCCATGGTGACGAAGGTCTCCTGCACGCCGACCGAGGTGGCCGTGGCGAAGTGCTTCATCAGGAGATCGGCTAGCGGCGCCCCGATCATCGCGCCGCCACCGAACCCCATGATCGCCATGCCGGTGGCCATGCCGCGGCGGTCGGGAAACCACTTGATGAGCGTCGAGACCGGCGAGATGTAGCCCAGGCCGAGTCCGCAGCCGCCGATCACGCCGGAGCCGAGCCAGAGGAGCCAGATCTGATGGAGATGCACTCCGAGGGCCGAGAGGAGGAACCCGCCGCCCCAGCAAAACGCGGCGACCACGCCGGCCTTCCGGGGTCCCGCGTGCTCGAGCCAGCGTCCCCACACCGCCGCGGACGAGCCGAGGAAGACGAAGAACAGCGTGTACATCCAGCCCAGCATGCTGATCTTCCAGTCGCAGCTCGTGGCGAAGATGTGCTGGAGGAAGCTCATCGTGTCGGGGCAGGGGATGGACTGCGTGAGGCCGACGGCCTTGCTGAGCGGCAGCCAGAACACGCTGAAGCCGTAGGCCATCCCGATCGAGAGATGGATCGCCAGGGCCGCGGGCGGCACGAGCCAGCGGTTGAAGCCCGGTCCGGCGACGATCCGCTCTCTCGAGAGTAGTCCCGCCATCGCGATTCTCCTCGATTAAGTTGTGCTGCGGAAGCCACTCAAGGTACCGACGACCCGAAGAGGGGGCCAGACCGACTCATGGTGCGCGCAATCCCACGCTGCTGCCGGCCCGGTGCCGGCGTTCTCCTGGCACTCGTTGCGGTCTCGGCCTGTGGCTCGGCTCAGACCACTCCCGCGCCGGCACCGGCACCGGCTCCCGCCACGGCCTCCGGACAGGAAGCCACGTCGGACTCGGGGTCACAGTCGCCAGTCTGGCTGGTGGCCGACACCGCGGGTCGGACCGTCACGATCGCCCTCCAGGTTACCCCGGGGAGCGCCGGCGGTCCGGCGCTCATCAACGGGCGCCACAATGGGTCGTTCCAGATCGTCGTGCCCCTCGGCTGGACGGTGCAGTGGGATTGGCGGAACGCCGACTCGACCGCACCGCACAGCCTCGTGGTCATGGCTGAGCGAGAAAAGCTGCCACTCGAGGGTGGTCGCGAGGCGTTCACCAACGCGATGACTCGCGCAGTCACTGCGGGGCTCGCGGTGGGCCAGGGCGACCGGACGACGTTCACGGCCGAGGAGGCGGGGTGGTACTGGCTGCTGTGCGGTGTGCCGGGCCACGCGATCGCGGGGGAATATCTCGGGCTCAGGGTGGATCCGGAGGCGAAGACCGCGAGCGTCAAGACGAAATAGTCCGACTCACAGCAGTAGGCTCAGGATGACCTCGCGCCTCAATTCCCCCGCTCCGCCAGCAACCGCTCCACCTCCTGCTCGAACTCCCGGATCATCCGCTCGTGCTGCGCTCCCATCGCCGGGCCGTAGAACCCGGCGTGCACCCGGCGCACGCGGCCGTCCCGGCCGAGGAACACGGTCGTGGGGAAGGACGTGAACCCGTGGAGCTGCGGCAGCGTCGCCGCCGCCGCTTCGGTGTCGTTGATCCCCGCGAGCAGCAGTGGAAACGATATGCCGAACTTTCGGCGGTAGCGCCGCACCTGCCGGGCGTCGATCGCCGTATCGCCCGTGACCTCGTAGGCCAGCCCGACGATCTCGAGCCCGCGATCGTGGTACTTGCGGTGGAGTCGCACCAGCTCCGGCGCCGCGTCGTGACAGGTCGGGCACCAGCTCCCGAAGATGTCCACCAGCACAACCTTGCCCCGGAAACGCGGGTCGCGCTCGGTCACCGTTCGCCCGTCGAGATCCGGGAAGGCGAACCGGAACGGCGCGCTGGTGTCGGCGCTGGTTATCTCGGTGGGGGTCTTGAGGTGGGGGGCGCCCGTGCTCCGTACGGCGATCCACGGTGTCTGGGTCCGGAGTCCGGCATGGAACACGCCGCGAAGGGTGTCCCCGTGCCGGGCGCCGGTGAGCATGTAGACGAAGGCGCCGTCGAAGTGCCCGAGGGTGAGACTGTCGCCCTCGACTCGTCCGGAGAAATGTCCGTAATCGCCCGTGTTCGAGATCATCGTCCCCTCGAGTCCCTGCGGCCCGTCCCGCAGCTCGAAGACGCGTGGGCTCGAGCCAAAATCCGAGAGGAACGTCGCGTCCCACCGACCGGCGAGCCAGGCGGGCGCATGCGTGACCGGCCAGCGCCCGCGAGTCGCCCGGAACGGGATGACCCGCGGCCCGCGGTTACCCATATTGCGATACTCGCCAACCAACGAGTCGCCCGTCAGGCGTGCCTGAATCGTCGCGTCGTAGTCGGCGATCTCGAGCCGCACGCTGTCGCCCCGGACGCTGACGGCCGAGAGCGGCTGGCACACGCGGCCGTTGCATAGCGTACCGCGCCAGTGGCCTCCGCCGCTGGCGAGCTCCAGCGTGAACGGCAGCCCACCGCCGGTGAGCTCCAGCGTGGCGCGCCAAGGTCCTGCCGGCGAGACCGCCAACGTCGCGAGCCAGACGCCAAGGCCCCAGGCGAGCAATCTCACCGCGCCTCCGGCCCCGGGCTCGGCGACGTGAGCCCGCTCCCGGCATAGCGCTCGCCCGCCTCGACCGGCGCCGTGATCGTGTTCCCCCGCCAGGGCGCAGGGCAGGGATACGCCGAGCTGTAGGCGCAGAACGGATTCCGGGCTCGGTTGAAGTCGAGTCGATACTGTTCGCCGCGTTGGGGCGCGAGCGGCACGAAGCGCCCAGCCGGATACGTGCCCCGTCCGTTGGTGCCGTCACGGAAGAAGATCTCGAGCTCCGATTCCTCCCCTCCCGCCGTGGGCAGACGGCGGACCCGGAGTCGCACCCTCTCGCCGCCGATCGGCACGACCACGCTGCCCGCCTCCGCCGCGTCGACCTCCACGCCATCGACGCCGAGCACCCGCACGCTGCCCCGGGTCTCCGGCGGCAGAAGCTCGCCGATGAAGACGAGCGAGGGTTGCTCCTCATAGTGGAGGGGAGGCTTGCCACGGTGCTCCGGTCCGAACACGGTGAGCACCGCGCGTCCGGGCGGGCCATCGGCGGTCAGCGTGTAGGCGCCTAGACGGATGGGGACCCCGCGCCCAACCGGGCGACTCCCACCCTCCCCGGCCAGGGTGACCGCGCCGCCTTGTTGGGTCACACGCTGCTGGGCGACCCCGTCGAGCGGCACGTCGGCGCTCGGAGGTCCGAGGCGGAGCCCGGTGCCGATCGGCTGCTGGGCGATCGCGGCGAGCGGTGAGGTAGGGGCGGTCGTGAGCCACGCCACGTACGCGGCGCGCTCGGCGGCGACATCCCGGGCCGCGGGGGTTCCCTGCGCGGCAAGGGCGGATGCGCCGGCGGCCCCCAGGATCACCAGGGCCGCCGCGCGCCGCGCCGCCGCCATCGCCGCTCGTTGGTGCACGTCGGGGCTCAAGACTTCTGCAGCGCTCCCACCATCACGATGGGCGAGGTCGGCTGAGGAGAGCCGGCTTCGGGCTCGACGGTGATCGCCGCGGCGCTGACCGTGCCGTCCGACGGGACGAGGATCTGCTCCACCTTGGCGTGGCCATCCGGCTCGGGCTTGAAGGTGACGGAAGGCACCGGCTTCCCATCCTTGATGAACCAGAGCTGGTACGCCTGGCCCGACGGCACCGCCTTGAGCCGGTATCCGTGCACGATGGCACGATCCTGCGCGCGATTCCAGAAGAGCTGGATGCCGGGCTCGGGATCGCCGGTGGCGGTGAGCTGGAAGAGCTGGACGCTCGGCTCGAGGATCGAGTTGAGGGTGGCCTCGCGCTCGGTGAGCTTCTGGCGCGTCTGGGCCAGCGTCTGGTCCCGCGCGGCGAGCTCGGTCTCGATGGCGGCGAGCCGGCCCCGCGCCGAGACCAGCCCCGCGCCGAGGCCGACGGCGACGAGCAAGCTGGCCGCCAGCGCGAGCCACGGCGCCCCCCGTCCGCCAGCGCCGCCGGCCCGCGGCAGCGCCCGCGTCTTGCCTTCGCCGATCCGCGCCAGGACCCGCTCGCGCAGCGCGTCACCGGGCGCCGCTTCCTCGCCACCCAGCGCCAGCAGAGCCGCCACCTCGCGGTACTCCGCCACTTCGCGCTGCGCCTCGGGGGACGTCGCGAGGAACGCCTCGAACCGCTGCGCCTCGTCGGGCGAGAGCGCACCCAGCGCGTAGGCGGCGGCAAGGTCGAGCGGCGCGTCGTAGGTCGGGCCGGTCATGTGCCACGCTCGAAGTAGAAGGGCCGCAGGCACTCGCGCAGCTTCTGCATGCCAAGCCGCACCCGCGTCTTCACCGTGCCGAGGGGCTCCTGGAGCCGTTCGGCGATCTCCGACTGCGACAACCCCTCGAAATATGCCAGCTCGATTGCCTGGCGCTGCGGCGGGCTCAGGGTTTGAAGCGCCTGGGCCACCTGGCGCCGCCGCTCGTCGTGATCGAGCGTCGTCGCCGGATCAGGCCGGAACTCGCTCATCGCCGGCGACGTGTTCGGCTGCTCGGCGGCGGCAGAGGCGGTCATCCGGTCCCGCCGGCTCCGGGCCCGCACGAGATCGAGCGCCCGGCTCCGGGCGATCATCGTGAGCCAGCCCGCCACCGACCCGCGGCCGGCCTCGAACCGGGGCGCCTCGCGCCAGGCCTGCGCGAAGGCATCGAGCACGACCTCCTCGGCATCGGCGCGCTGGCCCACGATGCGGTACGCCACCGCGTAGAGCACGCCGCCGTAGCGATCGTAGAGCTGCCCGATCGCCCGCTCGTCGCCGCCCGCGGCGCGCGCGACGAGCTCGCCGTCCACGGACGGCGCCAGGGCAGGATCAGGCATGCGGCATGACTCGAAGTCGCTCCCGAAGAATGGGGCGCGGACCCTCGGAACAGGTGAGAGTCTACACGCCATCGTGGAGCGTCCACAAGCAGCCGCGCTCACGGCAGAGCCTTGGCCGTCTCGCCCCGAGTGAAGAGCAACGTCGTGGTCCGGCCAGCGTACTCCGCGCGCACCACGTTGACCTGGTCTTCGAAGCGCTCGCACAGCACCAGGCTCGCCACCCGCGCGCCGGCAAGCCCGCCCGGCACCTCGCCCCGCAGTCGGAGCAGGATCACATCGCCAACCGGCTCGGCACCGGTCCAGGTCAGCCGGACCGGGCGGCCCGTGCGGTCGGCCAGCGCGAAGGTGCCCCGGAGATAGCGGGCCATGGCGGAGTCCGCGCCTGCCGTGCCGTCTCGTGCGGACACCGCGGAGCGCAGGTCGTCGACGTACACCCGCACCTGGATCGACACATGGCCACGCGCGTCCTCCTGTAGCACCTCGGTGACCGTGGTGTGCATCGGGTGGGCCCGCCCGCCGACGAGCGCCAGGGCAAGGAGTGCCATCCAGGGGGAAGCCATCCTACCAGGGCGCCCGGTTGGCGGCCATTTCCGCCGCGACGACCACCACCACGGCGGAGACCGCCACCACGCGCAGACGGAGCACCGAGGGCGCCGCCTCGGGCGTGCGGAGCCGGGCAAGCACCCGGTCCAGTCCGGCGAGAGCAACGGCGGCCAGCCCCAGCACCACGAGCTGCCCCAGCTCGATCCCGACGTTGAAGCCAAGCAGCGGCACGACGATCGACCCGACGAAGAGGCTCTGCAGGTAGTTGGCGAATCCGGCGCCGTGCACCAGCCCGAAGACGCCGGCGAACACCGGCCGGTAGCCGCCGCCGAGCGGCGCGCGATCTCGCCGGCGCACGAGGATGTTTTCGAGCCCCGTCACCAGGATCGTGACCGGGATCAGGAATTCGATCAGCGGCGTCGGCAGCCGAAGCGCGCCGGTCACGGCGAGCGCGAGCGTGACCGAGTGCCCGGCGGTGAAGGCGGTGACCACCCACAGCATGTCCCGCCAGTCGCGCCCGCGGTAAATGGCGGCGAGCGCGAGCAGAAAGAGCATGTGGTCGAACGCTGCCAGGTCCGTAATGTGGCGGAACCCGAGGTGCACGAAGGCGATGAGCTCGGACACGATGCGCTCCTAGCGGCTGAGGGAGTCCAGCACCGCGCGCGCTTCCGCAGGCTGTGACGGGTGCCACGAGGGATTGATGGCGAGCGCGGTCTCGAGCCGGGCGCGGGCGGACGCGGTGTCGCCGAGCGAGCGGTCGATCATGCCGGCGTGGAAGTACAGCATCGCGTCGCGCGTGCCGAGCGACAGCGCGCGCGCCATCGTCACGCGGGCCTCGGCATTCCTCCCCGACTTGTGCAGTGCCCAGGCGAGGATATCGTTGCCGTAGATATCACGCCGCGTGCGGAGCTCCGACTCGACGTTCCGGAGGACGCGCGGCACCTCGCGGTCGTGATCGAGCAGGAAGAGGCTCCACGCGCGGTGGTACGGGCCCGGCTGACGCAGCACCGCGACCGCCATCGCGCGGTAGTACTGCTCGGCTTTGGCCGTGTCGCCGAGCGCGACCCAGGTGTCGTACAGCAGCCCCAGCGTGGCGGGGTCGAGCGCCCGGGAGACGGCGAGCTCGCCCACGTCGGCCGCGTGGCGCCAGTCGTGCCGGACGGCGTGCAGGCGCGCCAGGGTGCCGAGCAGCCGGTAATCGCCGGGAAGGATCGCGAGGCCGGCCTCGAGCTCGCGCTCGGCCTCGTCGAGCTGTCCGGCCCGGAGTGCCAGGTCCCCGAGCCGGAGATGAAACCACGCGACCTGTTCGCGCGGCATGCCGTGGCGCCGGCGGGCGGCATCGCGCGCCTGGCGCAGGAGCCGCCGCCCCTCCTCGGGCCGCCCGCGGAGCTCGGCCCATCGGGCCAGCCGGGGCGCGACGCCCAGGTCGCCCTGGTAACTGGCCAGCATCCCGAACTGCCGACCGGCCTCCTCGTAGCGTCCGAGCTCCAGCTCGGTCTCGGCCACGAGGCCGCGCGCCGCGATCGAGGTCGAGTCCGCCGCAAGCAGGTCCCGTGCGACCTCGAGCGCGTCCGTGAAGCGGTGCTGCCCCAGGAGACTCGAGGCCAGCACGCCGGAAGCTTCCTCGTTCCGCCCCCGGCGGAGCGAGAGCGAATGTCGCGCGGTCTCCTCCGCCCGGACGAGGTCTTCGTTGTCGGCCGTCTCACGGGCGCGCTGGAGGTAGAGTCCCGCGAGCTGGGTGAAGTCCCGCGCGCTCCGCGGGTCGCGCGTCACGCGGGCGCGGTAGAACTCGATGTCGAGGTCGCGGATCCGCGACCCGGACGGAGCCGCTGGAGCCAGCACCGGTGTCCGGCTGGTCGGGCCGGCGGCGGCCGCGATCCCGACGGCGCCGGCGAGCGCCAACCCTGCCGCGGCGGCGTACCACATTCTGCGGGGCATCCTTCAGTCCTTTCGATCACCGGAGCGTCCGGCCGCCGGAGCGGCCGGGCGCCCTCGCGCCGTCAGTTCGGCGGCGCGAGGTAGGGGAACGTGCTGGTGATGTTGGGCGAGTCGTCGCCGACGAAGTCGGTCGTGAGCTGCGGCGTGGCGTGCTCGGCGTCGCCCAGGGCATCGCCGAACACCGCGGTGAGCGCCAGGTCCACGACGTCGTCGGTCAGCTTGCGGCCGCCGTAGCCGGCGCCGAGCTGGGGTAGCCAGGTGAGCCAGCCCGACGGTCCTGCAGGGTCCTTGCTGGTGTCTACGACCAAGACGTCGGGGATGAGCGCCGGTGCGATCGCCTGGATGTACGCCGGATCCCGGCCCGCCACGGTGGTCAGGAAGTCGACGACTTCGGGCGCTACCAGCGCCGCGTCCTGATTGGGGCCGATCGACCCGTGCGTCGGGTGGCTGCGCTTCGACAGCAGGACCTCGCTCACGAGCGGATTGCCGAGGCGCTGCACCTGGTTGTACATCCGGGGGATCGCCGGCCCGGTGCCGCCGTTGTCGTCATCGCTGCACGCCGTGGCCGTCAGGCCCGCCGCCGCGACGGCCGCCGCGAGCGCCAGCCGGCGCGTCGCGAAGGCGAAAGTGCTTCGCTGCATCGTGTACTCCTTGTGGATTCGAGTCGCGTGGATGATCACTGGCTGACGGTGCCCCAGATGCCGACCTTGCCGGGCGCGGTGCCCTCGATCTGCGACGTCGGCAGCTCGATCACGATCGAGTTGACATTGAAGCCGTTGACGTAATTGACGCCGGGGTCACGGAAGAAGAACGGCGTGCCCGGCTGGCTCGGCGAGAGCGCGCAGGAGCTCGACAGCGCGCCCTGGACCGGTCGCCGATCGGGCAGGATGCAGAACGCCGCCTCGAGGTCGATGAAGAACGGATCGTCGCGCGGCCCGACGAACACCTGCATGCCGTCGCTGGTGCCGAGCACGGTGTTGATGCCGCCGGTCACCGCGGGGGTCACGTCGGCCACCGTGTTTTCCATCGCGCCCACGACTGGTGGAGCGATCGGCCCGCGGACCTCCACCTGCTGGCTCGCGCCCTCGCCGGTGAAGGAGACCTGGATGACCTTGTCTTCGACCGCGTCGCCGTTGGTATCGATCTTGAACTGGTAGAGCAGGTCGGAGTCGAACGACGCCTCCGCCGGGTCGCTGACCTGCGCCGGTGTGAGGAAGGCGCGGGTGTCCATCGCCAGGACGATGCGGCCCGATTCGCCCGCGAAAGCGTAGACGTCGGTCAAGTCGGTCTTCGGATTGAGCTCCACGAAGGGGGTGTCCTGGTGGTCGGAGGCACGCGCGACCGCGATCGCGGCGGTGCCGCAGAGCGCGAGCGCGGCGCCTGCGGCGACCCACTGCCGCCGGTGGACCGGTCTGATGATCATGGCGTTCCTTCTCCTGTGCGTTTGTGCGTTGAGGGACGGACCACGGTACAGCCCTGGTACGGCGGGCGGGGCCGAATGGATTGGTGCCGCGGGGTATGAATCCGGCGTGGGCGCGGGCGGCGTAGCGGAAGGACGGAAGGACGGAAGGACGGAGGACGGAAGACGGAGACGAGGGAAAGCGGGAAAGCGGGAAAGAGGATGGGGATTGGCGGGTCTTATTCGCCGGCTATCGGGCGACAGGGGGTGCAGGTTCGTTCTACTGCTCTACTGACCTCTGCCGTGCGGTAGTCGGCGACTCCGGCGTCGCTTCACCACGACCAGAACCGGGTCGGCGCGAAGGCCTCGAGGGCTTCGACCGTGGGCTCGCCCGTCACGAGCTGACGCAGGATGAGGCCGGTGATGCCGGCGAGCAGAATGCCGTTCCGACCATGACCCGTCGCGTACCAGAGGCCGGGGAGGCGCGGCTCGGCGCCGATGATCGGCAATCCGTCGGGCGTGACGGGGCGGAGACCGGCCCAGGTCCGCTTGACGGACGCGGTGGTGAACGTGGGACAGAGCGCCGTGATCCCGCTGAAGACGCGCCCGAGTCCGGCCGAGGTCACCTCGGGCCGGAAGCCGGCGTACTCCATCGTCGAGCCGACGATCGCCTCATCGCCCCGCGCCACGACGTAGCAGCCGTGACCGTACACGATCGCGCGGTGGGCCCGCTCAGGCCAAGGCAGGGCGGCCATCTGACCGCGCACGGGGGCCACGGCCACCGGCCGCGGCAGGCCCTCTATGGTGCTGGACCAGGCGCCGGCCGCGATCACGACTTCGCCTGTGGCATAGCGTCCGCTCCGGCCGATCACGCCGACGATCCGGTCGCCCCGCTGGTCGAGCGCTGTCACCGAGTCCTGCACGATGACCGTGCCGAGCCGCAGGGCATCGGCGAGCAACGCGTCGACCAGCTTTTCCGGCTCGAGGGCGCCTTCGCGCGCGGCCCAGAGCGCGCCCGCCGTGGGCCCGAGCCAGGGCCAGCGGGCCTGCACCTCCTCGGCGTCGAGCCAGTCGGCGAGGTGCCCATGCTGACGCTGCCACGCGCAGCGGGACCGCAGCTCCGCGGCCTCCGCTTCGTTGGCCGCCACCGACGCGATGCCCTCTCGCCACAGGCCGAGGTCGATGCCCGTCGTCTCCCGCAGCGCGGGGGCGAGCGAGGAGTACAACTCGCGTCCAGCGAGGCCGAGTTCGAGGAGGGGATCCTCGTCGTTGGCCTCGATCTGAGGCGCCAGCATACCGGCCGCCGCGCGCCAGCCCTGGCCTATGTCGCCGCCGGGCTCGAGCACCAGCACCCGCCGGCCCGCGAGCGCCAGCTCCCGGGCACAGGCCGCGCCGACCGGCCCGCCCCCCACGACGATAACATCGCAGCTCGCACTCACTTATATTCCTATGAAACTAATTGAAACGTCGGCGCGTAGGACGCCCTGACCCGCTTCCCCGAGGGAAACTATCATGTTCCGGAACCTGCTTGGGTTCGCGATCTTCGCCGTTATCGCGATCTTCCTGTTCAAGGTCTTCCTGGGCCTGTTCGGACTGCTGATCGGGCTGTTGCTGACGATCGCCTGGTTCGCCTTCATCGGCTTCGTGATCTACCTGATCCTGAAGCTCATCGCGCCGGACACGGCGGCTCGGCTTCGGGAGATGATCGCGGGTCGGCCGGCGGTTTAAGGCGAGCGGGCCGCCGTCATCCCGAGCGCAGCGAGGGATCTTGCGTGGGGATGGCTCGAGCCATTCTTGGGCAAGGTCCCTCGCTGTGCTCGGGATGACGGTGGGCCTGCGCACTTAGGCCATCCGCCTGACCGTCACCCCTCCCCCAACTCCTCCAACACCCCCCATATCAGCAGCGGCAGCAGCAGCTCGTGGTGCCCGGTGAGCAAGTAGCCCTCGCCGCCCGCGCGGGTGGGCCGCTGCACCACGTTCAGGCGCGGCCGGTAGTGCCGCTGCATGTCGAAGTCCGCGGCGAGGAAGTGGGTGGGACGGCCGTCACCGAGGTTGCGCGCGATGGTGAGCGCCTTGAGGAAGACCTCCGGCAGCACGACGGCGCTCCCCAGGTTGAGCACCGCGCCGCCCCGGTCGAGCGTCGGCAGCGAGCCCGCCAGCCGGCGAAAGTCGCGGTGGCTGGTGGCGCCGAGGGCGGCGCCGTCGGCGGCGGGATGCTGGTGGATGATTTCAGCGCCGATGGCCGCATGCACCGTCACCGGCACGCCCCGCTCATGGGCCGCGAGCAGGATCGAGGCCTCGCGGCCTGGCAGCGGGGTCCGCGCGGCCAGCGCCTGCGCGAGCCCTTCGCCCATGCCCTGGTCGCCCCGTGCGGCGGCGGCGATGGCGGCATTCATTTCCGCCCCGGTCTCCTCGGCCATGCCGAAGCTGCCGTCGGCCAGCCCGCTTTCCACGTCCTCGCTGGTGCCGCCATACGCGGCGAGCTCGAAGTCGTGGATTGCCGCCGCGCCATTGAACGCGACGTGGGTGACGACGCCGCGCGCGATCAGCGTGCGCACGAGCGGGCCGAGCCCGACCTTCACCACGTGCCCCCCGATGAGCAGGACGACGCCGTGGCCTCCGCGAGCGGCGGCGGCCACGCCGGCGATGACGGCGCGCAGGTCTCGCGCGGCGAGCACATCGGGAAGGGCGGCGAGGAAGGCGGCGAACGAGCGATCGGCGGCAGGCGGCGCCGCGAGGAGCGAGGGGTCCACCTTGTTGCGACGGCCCGCGACGGGGACCGTGGTGACGCGGCTCAGGTCAGCCTCGCGGTAGGGCACTCCTATCGGCCCGAGGCGGTCGTCGCGGGTGGCAGGACCATCTGCCTCAGACGGAGCGTGATGGTGCCGAAGGGGAACTTGCTCCGGATCTGCACCGGCAGCCGGCGCGCGTCATCGGTGAGCCAGATCCGCGTCTCCGACCGCTTGGAGAACATGCCCTTGGTGTCGATCACCGGATGAAGCACGAGGCAGTCGACCGAGCTGCCGTCCGGCAGCTCCAGCTTCTCGCGCTTGGTCACCTCGATGGTGACGGGGTTCTTCTCTTTTCGGAAGTACCGCTGATAGACGTACTTCTTGCCGACCTCGAGCGGCGTCACGCGCACGAAATAGAAGAAGGCCGCATCGTCGAGCGGCTGGGCCGGCGTGGGCTTCCGCTCGGGGTGTCCCTCTTCGAGGAAGTAGCCGGAATCGGGAAAGATCTCGTACCGCCGGTGCTTCGGCTTGTTGTTCTCGGTAAAGTCCTGCACGAACCGGCGCGAGATGAGATCGTGCGTGCCGACGTAGGACTCGAGGATGTCGTCGAGCGAGTAGATGATGGTCTTCCCCACCAGCCGGAATCGGAACCGGAACGACTCCGTTCCCCGGACGGTGTCGATCCCTGCCACCTCGAGCGTGCCACTGCCGAGCGAGAGCATTCCGAGCTTGGCGGAGTAGGTCAGCGTCTCGCCGACGGCCCAGGGATAGGCCGGCACCGCGGGCCGAGGCGGTGAGCCCTGGGCCGCGGCTTGCGGCGAGGTCGGGGGCGCGGCCTGCAGCAGCGCGATCGTCAGCAGAAGTGTGCTCAAGACGAGACTGCCTCGGCCTCGGCCTCACGCCGGGGCGCGGGCTCGAGCGCTCCCGGCGGGACCGGCGAGGCGCGGAGGGCCCGGCGCGCGGCCCACAGCGCCGCGATCGTGGACCACGCCTCGGTGCGCGACGGCCGGCTCCGGAGGTCGTGCCGCTCGAGCGAGGTCACCACCTCGATGCGCCGCGAGTACCGCCCCGCTCGCCAGTAGAGCTCGGCATTCGCCGCCCAGCCATCGGTTACGAGTAGCCGCTCCGGCTGGCTCCGGATCGCGTTCCGGAGCGCCACCAGGCGCATCGCCGCGAAGCCGGAGACCAGGTCCCGCACGCCGGGTACCGTGACGATGCCGCGCAGCACGGCCGATGCATGGCGGCGCACCAGCGCACGGGCGCGAGAGGTCTCGCCCTCGAGCCGCCCTTCGGCCACGACGAGATCGGCGCCGCTCTCGATGCGCCGGACGAGATCGGGAATGGTCTGCGTGTTGTGGGTGAAGTCGGCGTGCATGAGGATCGCCGCGTCGCGCTTCGGACGGTCGGTGAGATCGACCGCCTTCCGAAGGAGTGCCTCCACCGACGCGGCGTAGCCGCGCCGCTCCGGATGGCGAATGACCGTCAGCGGCAGCACGCGGGTGTAGGGCTCGAGGACCTCCGTGGTGGTGTCGTCAGAGCCGTCGTCGAGGACGAGGAGCTGGTACTCGCGCGGGAACGCGGCAAACACCTGCCGGATCTTCCACAGGAGCAGCCCCACCGTGGGGGCCTCATCGTAGCTGGGAATGCAAACGTAAATCATGATCCGTCAAGGGAATGAGACGCAGGAACGATACACCGATCGCATCGCCTCTGCCATGCGCCGCGCCGTGAATCGCTCCACTGCGGCCGTGGCGCGGCGTGCTACGTCGATTGCGAGCCCGGGCTCGGTCAGGAGGCGGGCGACGGCGGCCGCCAGCGCCTGGGGGTCGCTCGGCGGAGCGAGCACTCCTGCACCGTCCTGCAGCATCTCGGGGAGCCCACCGGCTGTGGTGGACGCAACCGGGGTGCCAAGAGCCATGGCGTCCAGCACGGACGTGCCAAGTCCTTCCTCGCGCGAGCTCATGACGAAGCAATCGGCGTCGGCGACGAGGCGCGCGGGTTCCTCGAGGTGGCCTATCAGGTGGACGCATTGGGTGAGCCCCAGCTCCAGCCGGAGACGCTCGAGTGGCGCCCGCTCGGACCCTTCTCCCGCCACTACCCAATGGAGCCCCGGGAGTCGGCCGGCGAGCGCCGCGGCCGAACGGAGCAGCGTCGCGTGATCCTTGTGCGGCACCAGTGCGGCGACATTGGCCGCGACGATCGCCTCCGGCGGGAGGCCGAGCCGGCCGCGGATGCCGAGGCGGGTGGTTTGGCGGAGCTCGGTGAGGTCGATCCCGGAGTGGACGACCGTGATGCGCTCGCGTGGGATACCGTCGGCCACGAGCACGTCCGCGACGGCGCGGGAAATCGCGACGATGCGGGCCGCGCCGCTCCAGAAGCCGCGCCGGCGGAGCGGGAAGTCGACCCGTCGCGTGGCGACGAGCGGCCGGCCTGTGAGCTTGGCACCGAGGCCGCCCAGCGTGACCGCGTGCGCGTCGTGCGCGTGCACCAGGCCCGGCGACCGCCGGAGCTCGGCGACGACGCCCGGCAGTACGCGCGGGTCGAGTCCCACCCGCCACGCCACCGGATGCACCGGCACGCCGTCGCGCGCGAGTCGGGCGGCGAGCTCGGTCCCGCCGCCCGTCACCACGATCTGTTCGACATCGCCCAGCCGCGCCAGCTCGCGCGCGAGGAGCCAGACCTGACGCTGGCCGCCTCGCCACTCGCGCGCCGACGCGACGTGGACGATGCGGAGCGTCACGCCTCCCGGGCCACCGCCGCGAGCAGGGTCCTGAGCTCCGCGAGGCTGAAGGGCTTGTGGAGGTACGGGCGGTCCAGGCTCTCGAGGAAGGCGAGCGTGTCCCCGCGGACCGTGTCGCCGGTGCTGAAGACCAGGCGGGCGGCGAGGGCAGGGTGGCGGCGCACCAGTTCCTCGTAGAGCTCACGGCCGCCGAGCTCGGGCATTCGGAGGTCGGAGATGACGAGATCGAACCGCTCGCGATCGGCCAGTTCCAGCGCCTCCCGCCCGTTCCGCGCCACCACGGGTACGTGGCCCCACGCCTCGAGTGTGGCGTGCATGTAGTGCAGAATGTGAGGCTCGTCGTCGACGACGAGGACCCGAAGGCGTTTAGTTGAGGTACCGACGCCGGCGTCCGGGGTCGGTGCGGGGGGACGGGTGGAGAGCGGCAACTGCACGGTGAAGGTCGAGCCGCGGCCCTCCTCCGTGGAGAGCATGATGCGGCCGCCGTGCTCGCGCACGATGCCCTGGCTGATCGAGAGGCCGAGCCCGGTGCCCTCCCCCTCCGGCTTGGTGGTGAAGAAGGGCTCGAACACCTGCGCGGAAAGCGCCTCGGACATCCCTGGCCCGTCGTCGATCACCTCGATGGCCACACCGTCGAGCCAGCGCCGCGCTCGGACGAGCACGCGGCCCGGCCGGCCGGTGCTGGCGACGGCCTGGGACGCGTTGTTGAGCAGGTTGACGAAGACCTGCTGAATCTGGTTGGGGTCGATATCCGGCATCGGCAGATCGGGCTCGATCTCGATCTGTGCCTCGACGCGGTGGGCCATGAGTTGGTTCCGGAGCAGGACGAACGTGGCGTCCAGTAGTGGCCGGAGAGCGGTCGGGCGGCGTTGATGCTCCTGCTTCCGCGCGAAGCTCAGCAGGTTCTTGACGATGTTCGATGCGCGCTCGGCCTCCTCGCGGATGACCGTGAGGGGCTCGCGCAGCGAGGGCGGCACGTTGGGTACTTCGCCTAGGAAATCCGCGAAGCCGACGACCGACGCAAGCGGGTTGTTGAGGTCGTGCGCGATGCCGGCGATGAGCTGGCCGATGGCGGACATTTTTTCCGACTGGATGAGCTGGTCTTGCAATCGCCGCCGCTCCGTCTGATCATCGAACAGGAGCACGAGGGCCGAGCGGTCGGTACTGGTAATCGGCACGGCGGTAACCGCATAGGTCTGGTCGCCCGTACGCAGGTCCACCTCGCGGCCCGCTCCTTGCTGTTCCAGGGCCCGCTGCAGCTCGGCGGCCCACTCGGGCGGCACGAAGGCTTGCCAGGGGCGTCCGATCAGGCTCGCTGGCGGCGCATTCACCAGATCGGCAAAGGCACGGTTGGCCCGGCGGATCCGTCCGCCACGGTCCACGATGCAGAGGGCGGGAGAGATGGCGTCGACCACCTCCTGCCAGGAGCGGCGTCCGTCGTCGTGGAGGTCCACGAGCCGAGCACTCTCGAGCGCGATACTGGCCTGAGAGACGAGGCCCTCGAGCAGCCAGAGCGACGTGGAGCCGAAGCGCCCAGGCTCGCCTCGGATAGCCACCGCCCCGGTGACACGACCGCGCGCGACGAATG
Source organism: uncultured Gemmatimonadales bacterium (assembly GCA_963728705.1). Classification (GTDB taxonomy): domain Bacteria; phylum Gemmatimonadota; class Gemmatimonadetes; order Gemmatimonadales; family GWC2-71-9; genus CAVVWJ01. The sequence goes on along the minus strand of CAVSLY010000019.1, from coordinate 95,850 downwards.
GCGCGAGCAGCCATGAGCCCGCCACATCGTCCTGGACCGGAAGGTCGCCGTCGGCGACCAGTTGATCGAGGCCGTCGGGCAGGATGAGCGCTCCCCGCCGCTCGATGAGTTGCAGCAGCGGACGGCGGTCGGGCCGGCCGGTGGGCCAGGCGTGCACGAAGTCGTGCGCGTCGGCGTCACGGTGGAAGAGGGTGAGGGCGATCTCCGTGGGCGAGAGACTTTCCCTGATGTGCCGCAGCAGCAGGTCGATGACGGAGGCGCGCCGGAGGGTTCCGGCCAACTCCTGACCGAATGCGGTGACCCGGCGCAGGAGTGCCAGGTCGTCCGTCGTGGCGGATACGGCGAGATTGGCGGAAGGAGGATTGACCATGATCCGGCCGAATACGCGAGGCCGCCTGACCGCGGCAGACCTGCAGCTGGTGATCCTGCTACTGAGCCGCGGCTCCGCGCATCGGCGGGCCTCTCACGAGCGGCGGCTGGCGACGGAAGGGCCGGATCCGCTGCTGGATACGCCCGAGCTGCTCGAACGGCTGCTGACGGTGCGATCGATGCTCGTCCCGTCGGAAGCGTTGTTCTTCTACGTCGTGGTCCGGCATGCGCTCCGGAAGGCCGGCGTCGACGACCGCGAGCTGGCCGACTACCTCTCGGCCCTGCTCCTCGACTTCGGTCAGCGCGACCGCGCCTGGCGCGTCGACTGGCACGACGACCAGCAGCACCGATACCTCGTGGACATCCTGGCGGACCTGGAGACGAGTGCCGGCGACCGCCGCTTCCGAGTCATGCTGCACCTGGGCAACTATGCTCTCTGGCTCGCCGGTCTCTTTCCCGATTATATCGCGGCCCGCTACCTGCGCAAAGCCGGTCCCGACGTCACCTACTACGACACGCTCGGCAGACGAGGGTTCGGCATGGCCTCGGACCACGCGCTCGCGAGCGAGTACGGGCTGGGTGAAGTGCTTCGGACCGCGGCCGAGCGGTTTCCCTCGGTGCGGAGCGCGCTCAACGGCCTGAGCGACCGGCTGCTGTTCCCCAGCGCGTGCACGCCGGACCGGATTCTCCGACAGCTCGGGGCGCACTAGGTATAGGAGGCTTCCCGGCTCCCGGCCGCCTCCACCAGCGCGCGGAACAGCCCGCGCTCCGGCGCCGTCCCTTCCGCGTGCATTTCCTCCGGGTGCCACTGCACCGCCAGCAGCCACGGCGCCTCCGCCGGCGACTCCATGGCCTCGATCAACCCGTCCGCGCTCCAGCCCGACGCGATCAGGCTCCCGCCCAGCCGATCCACCGCCTGGTGATGAAACGAATTCACGCTGAACGCCATGCGCCCGAGGGCGCGGGCGGCGCGGCTACCTTCCAGCAGCCGGACTTCGTGCGAGCGCGTGTCCCGGGCGCCGCCGGGATCGTGGGCCACCGGGCCGGGGCGTTCCGAGGGAATATCCTGAAACAGGGTGCCGCCGAGGGCGACGTTGACCAGCTGGATGCCCCGGCAGATGCCCAGGATCGGGAGCTCGCGCTGGCGCGCGGTGGCGAACAGCGCGAGCTCGAACAGGTCGCGCTCCCGATCCGGCGGATAGAGATGGGGCGACGGCTCCGCGCCGTACCAGGCGGGATGGATGTCCTCGCCCCCGGTGAGCAGGAGCCCGTCCGCGCCGTCGAGCGCCCGTGCGGCGAAGGACGGTCCCAGAATAGGCGACAGGATGATCGGCACGCCGCCCGCCGCGAGCACCGAGCGCACGTAGGCCCCGTTCACTCCCGTCCGCTCGGCGGCGTCCCAGGTCCGCACCACGCCGCCAACCGCGATCCGCGGCGCGCTCACGGCAGCACGGAGTCGGGGAAGAACGGGCAGCGCGGGTCCTCGATGCGGGCGGGGTCCAGCGCGATGCCGATCAAGGGCAGCGTCTCCGAGCCCAGGCTCACGGTGCCGATCGTCGGCGCCCCTTCGACCGCGCGACCCTCGAACAGCATGACGCCGCGCGGCTGCTCGGCGGTATCGAGCACGAGCACGCCGTATCCGGGCTTGATGCTGGCCGGCACCGTGCCCTCGACACCGATCACCAGTAACGAGTCGGACCGCCCCACGATGGCGGGCAGCGCCGGCCCGGCTACGACCCGCGCCACCAGGTGCTCGGGCAGCTTCGCCGGTGGCTTGCTCAGGGTTTGACGAGGCACACTGAACTGCGTGAGCAGGGCGGTGGGCCCCGCCAGCGCGGCCAGCCCACAGGCGGGGTTGCCACGCTCCGCGGTCTTGCCGCAGGCCGCGGCGAGCATGAGCAATGGGAGGATGGACCGGATCATGGGGAAAAGATAATCGACGGGGGCCTGCCAAGTGGCAGGCCCCCGTCGAGTTCGTGGCGGGCGTAGCTTTACTTCTTGGTCGAATCCATCGTCATGGCCGTATCGGTGTGGGCCATGCCCGTATCCGTGGCGGTGGGCGCCGGCGCGCCGGGGCTCATGGCCGACGTATCGGCCGGCATGGCGCCGGATTCCGAACCGGTGCCACCGGTGGTGTTCGTGTCGCTCTTCGGCGGATTACACGCCGCGAGCCCCAAGGCCGTCATGGCGGCCAACAGGAATGTCGATGAGCGCTTCATGGTCCGTCTCCCATGGGCGGCACCGCGCGGCACCACCGTTGAAGTGAAATTGTCCCCCCCTCCACCCCTCTAAGTCCAAGCCGCGAAGGTAAGCTCGACATAGGATGCCGGACGTGACGCCCGTCACGTCGCGCCGTGGCGCAGCACCTCCAGGGCGCGGGCCAGGTTGGTTCGGGCAACAGTCTCGTAACGGCGCCGGAAGTGTTCAGTCTGATACAGTCGGGCTCGGGCGAGCAGCCCCCCCAGCACATCGGCTCGCGCGGCGCGGAGGTCGGACTCGGGAACCCAGGCGTACTCCTCCCGGATATGGCGGTCGTAAGTGTCGAAGGTTTCCGGGTCGCGACCCAAAATCGCCAGGTCGATGTCGCAGAGCAGCCGACCGGAGGGATCGGGTGCGGGATCGGTGTGGCGGGTGAGTTCGACAAGGCGGGCGACATCGTCCGCCACCGCGGACGGAACCCCGCGCTCGGCCAGCGCGCGGCGGGCCCAATCGGCGCTCAGCGCCTCGTTGTCGCCGGCTCGCGGATCGTAGATCGCGTCGTGAAACCAGAGGGCCGCCTCCACACGGTCGCGGTCGGCGCCGTCCGCGGGGGCGCCATCGAGTTCCGCCAGGCAGTCGCGCAGATGATCGAGATTGTGGTATCGGCGGGCCGGCTCGGCCCACGCCGTGAGGACGGCGTCAGCGAGCGGCCCAGGATCGGCGGATGCGCCGAGTCGGCGGAGGAGCTCGCCGAACCGTCGGGAGAGGTCCTTCACTCGTTGAGCAGCCAGGAGGCGAGCGGCCGCCGGAGCCAACGCATTTCGGCCACGCTAGCAAACAGGCCGAAGGTCCCATCCCGGGTCGCAGGCCGGGCCAGCCAGTGGGAGAGCCGGTCGTGCCATCGCTTGGTCCGGAGCCAGCTCGTGGTCTTGGGAGCCGGAGCGCGCGGCTCGAGGATGCAGCGCGCGACCTCTTCGCCGGTGACGAGCGCGGCGTAGATGCCCTCAGCGGTGAGAGAGGAGATGACGCCGGCCGCATCCCCGGCCAGATGCACGCCGCCGGGGAAGTGGCATCCGTGATAGGCCACCTCGAGCGTCGCTCCCTCGAACGGCAGATCTTCGCGGGTGACGCCGAGCCCCTCACAGCGGCCGTCGAGATAGCGCCGGAGCGTGGCGGGCGGGACGACGCGCTTGGGCGCGACGGCACCGAGCGATGTGTAGGCCTGGTGAGGGAAGACCCAGAAGTAGCCGTTGGCGATCGCGCCCGGATCGCATTCGATCCTGAGCGGCTGGAGCCGCAGCCCCGGCACGTTGTACTCGGCGGCGAAGTAGGTCCGCGGAGACGGAAGGCCAAGGGCGCGGCGGACAGCCGAGTCGGCGCCGTCGGCGCCGATCAGGTGGCGCCATCGGATCCGGCGGCCGCCGGCCCGCACGGTGCGCTCGCGGAGATCGATGTCGCTCGCGGGCACCCCCGCCCGCACCGTCGCCCCCGCGGACCGAGCCCACTGGAGCTGATGGCGGCCGAGGTCCCGCCGCGCGATGGTGTGCACCAGGGTCAGTTCGGCATCGAGGACGACGTGCCGGCCACCAGCAAAGGCCACATGGCCAATGTTGGCGAGTGTCGCGTCCGGTGGCAGCCCGAGCGGCCTCAGCTCGCGCATCGTCTTGCCCGTGAGGCCGCCGGCGCAGGTCTTCGGCCCGATCTCGGCATGCTTCTCGAGCACCAGGACCTCGCGCCCGGCCTGGGCGAGGACCTGCGCCGCGCGGAGCCCCGCCGGGCCCGCGCCGAGGATCAGGTGCTCAACGTCTTCCACGCGTCGTCGTCGCGCAGGCGGGCCGCGGCATCGGCGCGGGCCGCGGCGGATGGGTTGCGGAGCACGCCCAGCTGGCGGAGCAGGGTGCGTCCCCGGCGGTACAGGTCCGAGGTCACGTGGCCGGCTGGGAGGCTGGTCGTGCGGGGCAGGAGGAAGAAATGCAGGTGCCGTACGCGCTCGCCATACGAGGCGACGTACACGCGCTCGGGCCGGACGACCCGCTCGACCGCGGCCACGGCGGACCGGAGCACCGGCCCCAGCGCGGCCGACTCGGCCGGCGTGAGCTCGGCCAGCGACTCGGCATGGCGACGGAGCTTCACGATCAACTCACCCGGATCGGTGCGCGGGCCGGTGTGATGGGCCACTTCCCACCACTCGTTCCGGTAGACCACGCCACCGGGGGCGGTGATCCGGCCAGCCACCTCCGCGCAGACGCTGCAGCTCTCGGACGACATGGAACGCCTCTCCTCGTGGGCCTTTGGTGGTAGGCTAGCCCGGTACCCGCAGGGCCGGAAGCCCCGCTCGCTTGACGGTCTTCGGCGGCGGTCCTACCATTCGATTTCCCAACTGCTTCGGCCGCCCTCCGGCGGCCGGCTCGCGCCCCTTCGTGGCCGGGCCATTCCCCGAGGAGTCATCGATGCCGGGACGAGTGCGGCCGTGCTCGACGGTCTGAAAGCGCGACTGGAGCAGCTCCTGCGCGACGGCGCGAAGAGCGACCCGCGAGCCTACGTCGCCGGCCTGCGTGAGGCGCTGCTCGAGGGGAAGGTCGGGGTTGGCACCATGCGCGAGGCGCTCGCGGCGACCGAGCACGAACTCGTGGCGGAGCGAAAGCAGCTCGAGGATGCGGAGCGGCGGGGCCGGCTGGCCGCGGCGGTCCCCGATCCCGAGACGGTGGCTGTCGCCGAGCGATACGCGGCCCGCCATCGCGAGCGGGTCGCCGTGCTCGAGCGAAAGATCCTGGTACAGCGGGACGAGCTCGTGTTGGCCGAGCGCGAGCTCGCCGAGATGAGCGTGGAGGCTCAGCGGGCGACGGCGGGCAAGCCTTCGGAGTCGATCTCGGCAGCGTGGCGGAACCTGGAATCGGCCGGCGCCGTGCGCCCCGACGAGGACGCTCGCACGCAGGCCGATGCCGAGCGGCAGCGACGCGAGAGTGCGATCGAGGCGCAGCTCGCCTACCTCAAGAAGAAGCTCGGAAAACCATGAGCGGAGAGACGCGCATGCGGCGATGGACCGGCTGTACCGGGGCGTACCGTCTCGCGAGTGTCGTCGTGCTCCAAGCCGCATGCATCACCGCCTCCCGTACCACCGCGCTTCCCGCCCAGCAGCCCGTCGTCGCCCCCGTCCATCTCGAGAAGCTCGCCCACACCTACAGCATCGTGGCCTACGATTCAGTCACGGGCGATTTGGGTGTCGCGGTCCAGTCGAAGTTCCCGAATGTAGGCGGAATCGTGCCGTGGGGCCGCGCTGGGGTGGGCGCCGTGGCGACGCAGAGCCTGGGTAACACCGCCTACGGCGAGCGAGGGCTCGATCTCGTGGCCCAGGGCGCCACGGCGGAAGAGGCGCTCCGGATTGTCATGCGGACCGACACGATGCTGCAGGATCGGCAGGTTGGAATCGTCGACGCGCGCGGAAATGCGGCGAGCTTCACCGGGAGGACCACGTTCGACTGGGCCGGCGGACGAGTCGGTGCGCCTTCGGGCGCCGGCAACGTCCCCGGCGGGAAGGGCCAGGTGATCGTGGGACGCGGCTACGCGGCCCAGGCGAACATCATGGTGTCGGACCAGACCGTGAAGAACCTGGCCGAGGCCTTCGAGCGGAGCCGGGGCACCCTCGCGGACCGGCTGATGACGGCGCTCAAGGCCGGGCAGGCCGGCGGAGGTGACAAGCGCGGCATGCAGAGCGCGGCGCTTCTCGTGGTCCGCAAGAACGGCGGCTACCTTGGCGCGAACGACCGCTTCGTCGACATCCGGGTGTACGACGCGGTCGATCCGATCGCCGAGCTGGAACGGCTGCTGGCGCTGCACAAGCTGCACTTCTTCCCCAGCGAGCCGCGCGATCTGATGCCGATCACGCCCGCGATCGTGGCGCAGCTCGAGCCCATCCTGCTGGCCGAGCCGGTGAAGCAGCCCGAGAAGTGGCTGAGCAAGGCGCAGGGGTCGGCCACGCCGGTCTTTCTGGAGGCGTTGAAGAACTTCATGTATTGGGAGAACTACGACGTCCGGGTTCGGATGGATGGGAAGATCGATCGGGTGGTGCTGGAGGATATCCTGAGGAAGAGGAAGACGTGATTCGTGTCATCCTGAGCGGAGCGAAGGATCGCTCAACGCATGCGAGTGACGCTCGAGCCATGACTCCGAGGGTGTTCGCTTCCATCGCTTCACGACCCAATTAGCGACACAGCAAAGGCATATCCCTTGGCCACCGCCACCCCGCCTCGCCCCGCCGCCGAGACCGCCTCGCTCGATACCCGCTTCTTCGGGCATCCGCGCGGGCTCTCCACGCTGTTCTTCACGGAGATGTGGGAGCGCTTCAGCTACTACGGGATGCGGGCACTCCTCATCCTGTTCATGACGGCGCCGGCGGCCGCTGGCGGCCTCGGATTCGATACCGCCAAGGCCGGGCCGATCTACGCGCTGTACGTGAGCTCGGTCTACCTGCTGTCGTTGCCCGGCGGCTGGGTCGCCGATCGAGTGTTGGGCCTCCGCCGGGCCGTGTTCGTGGGCGGCGTCATCATCATGAGCGGCCACATCTGCCTGGCGATCTCCTCGCTGACGACGTTCTACCTCGGGCTGGTGCTGATCGCGCTCGGGACCGGTCTGCTCAAGGGCAATGCCGCCGCGCTGGTGGGCCAGCTCTACCCGCCGGAGGACGTCCGGCGGGACGCCGGGTTCTCGATCTACTACGTCGGCATCAACACCGGCGCGTTCATCGCGCCGCTGGTCACCGGCTGGCTGGCGCAGAGCGACACCTTCCGCGGCCTTCTGGCGTCGATGGGTTTCAATCCCGAGACCTCCTGGCATTGGGGGTTCGCGGCCGCCGCCGTCGGCATGTTCCTCGGCCTGGTGCAGTACACTCTCGGCAGCCGGCACCTGTCGCCGGAAGGACTGCGGCCGGTCCGGTCGAGCGATCCCGTGGCCGCGGCGCGCGGTGATCGCGAGGTGCGGCGGGTGGGGATCACGCTCGTGGCCCTCATCATCGTGGGTGTGGCCCTCGTCGCCACGGGCCTGGTCACCCTCGACGCCGAAGCGGTGTCGCGCAACTTCAAGTGGGCACTGCTCGGCGTCACCGCGGCGTTCTTCGCCTGGATGTTCCTGGTGGCCGAATGGACGCGCGAGGAGCGGAAGCGGCTGGTGCTGGTGGCGATCCTGTTCGTCGCCTCCTCGATCTTCTGGATGGCCTACGAGCAGGCGGGCTCCACCCTCAACCTGTTCGCCGAGCGGAGCGCCGACAACCGGATCTTCGGCCACGCCTTCCCGGCCAGCTGGTACCAGGCGCTGACGCCGTTCTTCATCATCACGCTGGCGCCGGTATTTGCGGCGCTGTGGGTGCGCCTGGGGCGCCGCGACCCCTCGAGCCCGGTCAAGTTCACCATCGCACTCGTGATGCTGGGCCTCGGCTTCGCCGTGATGGTCGGCGCTGCCTCGGCCGCAATCGGCGGGGCACGAGTGAGCCCCATGTGGCTGGTGCTCTCCTACCTGCTGCAGACCACGGGCGAGCTGTGCCTCAGCCCGGTCGGCATGAGCGCCATGAGCAAGCTGGCGCCGGTGCGCATCGCGGGGCTCATCATGGGCGTGTGGTACCTGTCGATCTCGGTGGGCAACTATCTGGCGGGCATGGCGTCGAGCGTCTACGAGACGGTCCCGCTGCCGACGCTCTTCGGGCTGGTCACGGCCACCGCGCTGGCGGCGGCCGTCATTCTCGCACTGCTGGTCAGGCCGATCCGACGGATGCTGGAGCGATGAGCGCGTAGACCAGCACTTCGCCGACGTCGTCGTCCTCGTCGGCGGCCACCGGCCGCATCCCCACGTTTTCCGCCACCCTGAGCGCCGGCGTGTTCCATACCGGCGCGAGTGTCCGGACCTGCTTCACACCCGGCTGCTGGAAGGCCCAGGCAATCATGGCCCGCACCACCTCGGTGGCGTAGCCATGGCCTTCGAACTGCTCGTACATCGCGTAGCCGATCAGCACCGCGCCCGATTCATCGGGCGGGCCGCCGAAGGACACCGACCCGACCGCGCGCTTCGTCTCCCGCTCGAAAATGAGCCAGTTCCACCACCGAGCTTCGTCCGTGTGCGCGCGCAGGCGATCGCGGACCGTCGGCAGCGGGTCGGCCATGTAGGGAGGCGGCGCGGCGGGGCGGGGGAAGAGCACGCCGGTCAGCTCGCGGAGACGGGCACCGTCCCCCGCGATCAGCGCCTCGATCTCGTGCAGCGTCAGCGGCGCCAGCTCGAGGCGCTCGGTGCTCACGCGAAGGTCTTCCATCGGTGCCCTCCTTCCGGCCCGCGCACCGAACGGCTCGGCGCGGCCTTGAACACGCGGAACAAGCAGACGAGCGACGGTAGAGCACCACGCCCCCGAGCCCGAGGGGGATCAGCACCAGGCGGACCGTGGCAGCCGCGCCGCGGGTCGACAGGTCGGGCGGGACCAGATAGGGGTATTGCGACACGGCCCAACCCCAGACAATTAGCGATACCTGCACTCCCACCGCCACCCGCGCCAGACCTCGTAGGAGATCTCGCTTTGTGAAACTATTCACATCTGCCACCCAAGTCACGCTTGGGGTACGGGAAGCAGCATTTTGATGGAGTCAGAACTCCTGACCGCATGGCTCGTAGGGGCCTGGTAGGGGCTCGTCTCCCATCATCGACAGCGAGGCATTCATGCCGGCGCACGTGTCCGTCAGGCGAGCGATCTCCCTGCTCGTGCTCCTCGTCGCCTGCAGCGACCGGAGCGGCCCAGGCCCGACCGACGAGAACGCGACCCGCGTCCTCCTCACGGACGCTCCCTTTCCCTTCGATCGCGTCGAGCGGGTGGACCTGTACGTCGTGAGCGTGTCGGGATCCCTCACGCCCGACACCTCGGCCGTCGGCAGCTTCGTCACGATGGCCACGCCCAACCGCACGATCGACCTTCTGACTCTCCAGCACGGCGTCACCGATGAGCTCGGCGCGCTGGAGCTGCCCGAAGGCGTCATCACGGCGGTGCGGCTTACGATCGACACGGATCTCTCCAGCATCACCCTGAAGGACGGGACCGTCCTCACCGGCAGTTCGACGCCGGGCATCGCCTGGCAGTCCAGCGCGGGCCGGCCCGTCCTGAACGCCCTCATCCACGAACAGATCGATGTGCCGGACACCGGCGGCACGATCGTCATCGATTTCGATGTCGGGAAGGCGTTCATCACTCCGCAGGAGGTCGACTCCGCGAGCACGGACGAGGGCTTCATCTTTTCCCCGGTCCTCCGTGCGGCGGACGGGACTAAGACGGGATCCATCGCCGGAGTCGTTCGGTCCGGAGGGAGCCCGGTGGCGGATGCATCGCTCCGGCTCTATCTCGGCAGTCCGTCCGATCCGGAGAATACCTGGTCGGTGTTGGCGACGGCCCATAGCGACGCCGCCGGAGGCTTCGAGTTCTCCTTTGTGACCCGAAGCGCGTACTGGGCGGAGTTGCCCGCACAGGCCAACAGCACCTACATCGTGGTGGTGGACCCGCCGTCCGGTCTCGCCGCGGAACGAGCGCTCGTGCCGGAGGTGGTGGTGACGGCCGGACACGAGACCGTGCTGGGGACCATCGACCTCCCCTAGCCTGCCGACAGCACTTCGTCACCTGCGATGACGAAGATCCGGTCGCTCGGCTCCGGTGAGACCGGCGCCAGGCCGGTGAAGCTGCCGAACGCGGGAAGCACGGCCGTGCGCGACGTGAGCCAGAAGCAGGGAAGGCGCTCCCACCGGCCAGGACCGCTCAGCACCAGGCCCGGATGCAGGTGACCGGCCAGGGTGTACCCGTCAACGGAGTCGGCTGGCTCGTGCCGGAGCACGAACGGCGGCACGAACGCCGGCGCATTCAGGCAGTTGATGCGCAGGTCCTCCGGCGGGTCCCCGGCGTGCCGGTCGTGGTTGCCGCGGACCAACAGGATCTCGAGCTCCGGGCGGAGCGCTCGCCAGCGGCGGAGCTCCGCCAGGGTGCCGCTGGCGATCCGTCCGGCTCGCGCATGGAACAGATCGCCGAGCACGACGAGACGGCGGGCACAGGTCCGGAGCAGGGCGGCGTCGAGCCGCGAGAGGTCGTCGCCGGTGGCGCCGACAGGAATCGGGATGCCGGCGGCACGGAAGGTGGCGCCCTTCCCCCAGTGGAAATCGGTCGCGACCAGCGTGGCGGCGCGCGGCCAGAACAGGGCCCGCTCGGGCAGCAGCACGACTTCCTCGCCCGCCAGCCGAACCCGGGCGTCGGTCACGCGCCGCTCCGGAAGCCGCGGCCCGATCCCCGGCCCTCGCGGGGCCCGTCGGCGGCCTTCTCGAGTGGCGCCACCATGCGACGGATCCGGTCGCCCAGCTTCTCCGAGCTCACCTGCTCGCGCGCGCGGTCAACCAGGAGCGGAAACGCGAGCGGCGTCGGGCGCTCGACCTCGACGACCGTCACCCGTCCGCCGGCGATGCGCTCGAGCGCCCGGCCGAGCCGGCTCCGCTCCAGTTGGCGCTCGAGCACTTCGCGATGGGCCTGGAACAGCAGCAGGTTGTCCGGGTCGTAACGGGCGAAGACGTCGTAGAGCAGCTCGCTCGATGCCTGCACCTGCCGCGCCGACTTGTTCACACCCGGATATCCCTGGAAGATGAGCCCCGCCACCCGCGCGATCTCGCGGAACTGCCGCCGGGCCAGCTCGGCGGCGTTGAGGCTCGCGGGGATGTCGTGCAGCAGATGCTCGGGCGAGAAGAGGCCGGCCTCGATCGCGTCCTCGATCGGCGCGGCATCGGCCGACAGTAGCTCGAGTCCATAATCGTTGGCGGCGAGGGTGAACGAGATCGGGCCGAGCTGCGCGATCCGATAGGCAAAAAGCGCGGCCATCCCTTCGTGCACCAGGCGCCCCTCGACCGGATAGAAGAACAGGTGATGGCCCTCGCGGGTCTCCACCCGCTCGACCAGCAGCTCGTCGGTGGCGGGAAGCCGGGACCAGCGACCCTGCAGCTCGAGGATGGGACGCACGGCGGTCATCTCGGGTCCGGCGTAGAGCCCCTGCCGTGCCTCGTCGAGCTTGGCCCGGATGCCGGCCGCCAGCTCCGGCGAGATCGGCTGCCGCGCGCCGGACCAATGCGGCACGATGGACGTCTTCCGGGTGGACTTCCGCACGTAAGCCACGAGCCCCCGCGCGCGCACGAACTCCAGCGTGCGGCCGGCGAACGTGAAGTGATCGCCCGGCCTGAGTCGGGCGATGAAGTTCTCCTCGACCGAGCCGAGCGTGCGGCCGCGGAGGAACTGGACCTTCATCGAGCTCTCGCTCACGATGGTGCCGATGGACAGCCGATGGCGCATGGCGGCCAGGCGGCCCCTGACTACGTAGCGTCCATCCTCCACCAGGACCTTGCTGTATTCGGGGTACGCGCGCAGCGCGTCGCCTCCGTGGGTGATGAAATCGAGCACCCACGCCCACTCGGCCCGCGTGAGATCGCGGAAGGCGCGGGTGGTGCGCACCTCGTCGAACAACTCGTCGGGCAGAAAACCGCCGCCCAGGGCCACGGTGACCGCGTGCTGCGCCAGCAGATCCAGCGGCCGCTCCACCGGCCGGCGGGCCTCGATCCGGCCGGCGTCGAGCGCGTCACGCGCGGCGGCCACGTCCACCAGCTCTAGCGCGTTCGTCGGGACGCAGGTCAGCCGGCTCACGGCGCCGGGCTGGTGGCCGCTCCGGCCTGCACGCTGAATCAGGCGACCCACCGCCTTGGGGCTCCCGACCTGGAGCACCCGGTCCACGGGCGTGAAGTCCACCCCGAGGTCGAGAGTCGACGTGCAGACCACGCATCGGAGCTTGCCGTCACGGAGTCCATCCTCGACCCATTCGCGGGTCTTCCGGTCGAGCGAGCCGTGGTGCAGCGCCATGATTCCCGCCCAGTCAGGCCGGGCCGCGAGCAGGGCCTGATACCAGATCTCGGCCGTGGCGCGGGTGTTCGTGAAGACGAGCGCGCTTTCGCCCTCCTCGATGGCGGCGACGACCTCGGGCAGAAGCCGCAGGCCGATCTGCCCGGACCACGGGAAGCGCTCCATGGTCTCGGGAATGAGCGCGTCGACCTGCAGCGCCTTGGGAACGAGGCCCCGCATGACGTGGCCGGGCCGCGGCATGCCGGCAGCGTCCAGGCCCAGCAGCGCGTCGCGCGCGACTTCGAGATTCCCGAGCGTGGCGGAGAGCCCGAGCATCCGGAGCCCCGGCCGGAAGCGCCGGAGGCGCGCCAGGGCGAGCTCGGTCTGCACGCCGCGCTTCGATCCCAGCAGCTCGTGCCACTCGTCGACGACGACCAGCTCGAGATGGTCGAACAGCTCGGGCGCGTCGTCGCGCGTGAGCAGGAGCGACAGGCTCTCGGGGGTCGTGACGAGCGCGGTCGGGAGCCGGTCCCGCTGGCGGGCGCGGATGCGGGCCGGGGTATCGCCGGTGCGGGACTCGACCGTCCACGGGAGGCCGAGGTCCTCGACGGGCGCCCGAAGGGCCGCCTCCGTGTCGGCCGCGAGCGCGCGGAGGGGAGTAATCCAGAGGACGCGAAGCGGCGGCGGACCCGCTCGCGGGGCGGCGCGTCCCGGATAGTCTCTCAGCCATTCGAGCACCGGCCCGATCCACGCCGCGTAGGTCTTGCCGGTGCCGGTGGCCGCGTGGATCAGGCCGCTCTCACCGGACAGATGAGCGCGCCAGGCCTCTTCCTGGAACGGAAACGCGCTCCAGTCATGAAGTCGGAACCACTCGCGCACGCAATCGAGCGGCTCGCGGCCTCCGCATGCGACGCGGTATCCGCGTGATCGGGACCTCGGCGCGGCCGGGGCGGCGGCGCGTTGCGCGGCGCGATCAGCCCGGCGTTGTGCGGCGCGGGCGCGGCGCAGATCCACCGCGAGCGCGCTGCCGCCGCCACGCCGGGGGCGCTCGTCGTCAGGACTGTCCACGATCGGAGATGGCGTAGAGGTAGCGGCGGACCGAGTAGCGGACGGCCTGGTTGCCGGCCGACAGAATGTTGCGGCCGAACCAGGCGCCGTAGATGTGATCGAACTCGAACGGCTCCACGTTCGCCCCGATCCGCTCCACCGCGCGCGCGTTGAGCGGGATGCAGTTCGGGTAGCTGTACATGAATCCCACGCTCCGGCGGTCCTCGCCGACCATGATGGTGTCACCGGTAAGAAGCGCGCCGCCGCCGTCGGCGCCGTCGGCCCAATGAAGCACGGTACTGCCGGCGAAGTGCCCGCCGCAGTGGATCAGGGTGAGACCCGGCGCCACCTCGCGAATGTCGCCGTCCCAGAAGACGATCGCCCGGTCGTGCCGCACGACCCACTGACTGTCGTCGGCATGGAGATAGACCGGCACCCCGCCAAGGGCGCGGCTCCACTCCACCATGGACGAATAGAAATGCGGATGGGAGATGGCGATGCCCGCGACGCCGCCGAGTGCCTGGAGCGCCGAGACGGTCGCGTCGTCCACGAGGCTGATGCAGTCCCAGAGGAAGCCGCCCATGCCGGTCCTCACGTACAGCGCCCGCTGGCCGATCGCGAACTTCGGCTCGGTACCGATGCCGAGCAGGCCGGGGCCTTCGGGGGCCAGGCGGTTGTGGTGGTCCAGGCGGAGCTCATCGAGGGTAGTCCACCGCTGGCCACTCCAGTCGATGTACTGGCGCTCCTCCGTGCAGATCAGGCACTGCTCCGGCGGGAGTGGGGCATCGGGGTACTGCGTGCCGCAGGTGACGCACAGGAAGGCGGGCATGGGGTCACCGCTCCTCCCCGTCTATCAATCCCCGCACCGTCTGCAGTGTATCCGCCTCCTCCGGCCGCTTGTCCGTCCGCCATCGCGCCATCCGGGGAAAGCCGCACCGCCATCCCGGACTTGTGCCGGGTCGAACGCTGAATACCCTCGAACGCCAGCTCGAAGACGAGCTCCGGCTTTACGGTGCGCACCGGCCCGAACTTCTCCAGTGTGTGGCGCCGAACGAAGGCATCGACTCTGCGGATCTCCTCGTCGGTCAATCCCGAATAGGCCTTGGCGAACGGGACCAGCTGGTCGCCGTCCCAGATGCCAAAGGTATAGTCGGTGTACAGTCCGGCCCGGCGGCCGCTGCCGGGCTGGGCATAGATGAGGACGGCATCCACCGAGTGCGGGTCCACCTTCCATTTCCACCAGTCGCCCCGGCGCCGGCCGACGCCGTAGGCGCTGGTCCGGCGCTTGAGCATGAGCCCCTCGGCGCCGGCCTCGCGGGCCCGGGCCCGCGCGTGCTCGACCTCCGGCCACGCCGTGGCCTCCACGGCCGGCGAGAGCACCAGCCGGCCGCCGGACGGCGCCGTGGCGAGTAGCGCCGCCAGACGCTGGCGCCGCTCCGCGAATGGCCGTGCCCGCAGGTCCTCCCCGTGCTCCTCGAGCAGGTCGTACGCCACCAGCACGACGGGTACCTCGCTCAGGATCTTCCGGCCGAGCGTCTTACGACCGATTCGCCGCTGCATCTGGGCGAACGGCAGCGGCGCGCCGGCCGCCCACGGCAGCAGCTCGCCATCGAGCACCGTGCCCTCCGGCAGCAGGGCCGCCGCCTCCTCGACCTCGGGAAACCGGCCGTTCAGCAATTCCTCCCCGCGGGACCATAAGAACGTGCGGCCGGCACGTCGGATGAGCTGTGCCCGGATGCCGTCCCACTTCCACTCGACCATCCAGTCGCTCGCCTCGCCTAGCGCCGCCGGCTCCTGCTCCAGCGGGTAAGCGAGGTAGAAGGGGTAGGGGCGGCTCACGTCGGCGTCGCGGGTGTCGGGTGCGATCAGCCGCTCGAAGAACTCAGGCAGTCGGCTCCCAGGCCCCCATGAGCCGGTGCGCGATGGTCCCCTCGTCCACGCCGCTCACCTCGGCCAGGGCCTGCACCACCAGTCGCGCCGACGCACCGACCCGGAAGCTGCCGGTCAGGAGCTTGTTCCAGACGTAGCGCTCGCGGCGGCCGAGCTCGCGCCAGGCCCGCACCAGCTCCTGGCGCTGCACGGCGTCGTCCTGCCCGCGGAGCTCGAGCAGCCGGGACTCGACCCATTCGGCGAGCGGACGATCGCTCGACGCCGCGCGGAGTCGGGCAGGAGGAGCGTGATGGTCTCCGCCAGGTCGCCGACGGCGTGGTAGCTCTCCTCGAAGAGCCAGTCCGGCACCCCGGCCTCCGCCGCTGCCCATGCCCGCAGCTTCGCGCGGGCCGACGAGACGCTTCGGGCGGCGGCCGCTCAGGAAGTGCACCGCCCACGCCGCATCGCGCGGCGGCGCCGTCCGGAAGTACGCGACCAGCGCGGCGATCTTCTCGCTCGTGGCGGTGGTCTCGTCCAGCGCGGTGTACAGGTCGGCAAACGCCTTCATCGCGGAGGCCTCCTCCGTCTCGCTGCCGGCGGCATCGCGCTCGCCGCGTCCGCCTCGTCACGCTCGCCTCGTCCGTCGCGTCGTCGCGCTCACCCTCGTAGCGCGTCTCGAGCGCCTGCGCGTCCAGGCCTCGCTCACGCAGCCAGCGCGCCAGCACGCCGGTGTACCCGTGCGTCGCCCAGACCCGCTCCGGCGCCGGTGGCGTCGATGGCGGCAAGCAGGCTGGGCCAGTCCACGTGGTCGGAGATCGTGAAGCCGCGGTCGACCGCCTGCCGCCGCCGCGCGCCGCGCACCGCCATCCAGCCCGAGGCGAACGCCGGTGGACTGCGGCCCGAATCGCCGGGCCCAGACCGAGCCGTCCGCCGTCGGCGGCGCGATCACGATGGCGCGCGGCCACGATCGTCCGGTCCGACACCGCCGACATGCGTCGTCGGCGGGAGCGGCACGCCGGCCTCGCGGTAGACGCGCGTCAGTCCTTCCACGGCGCCGTGCGTGAGGATCGGCCCGAGCGCCGGATCGAGCCCGGCGATGAGCCGCTGCGCCTTGCCGAGCGCGTAGCCGAACAACAGCGAGGCCTTGCCGGCCGCCTGGTTGGCGCGCCACCACGCGTGGATCTCGTCGAACACCGACCGCCGGCGCCGGCCAGCGGTAGATCGGGCAGCCCGAAGGTGCACTCGGTCACGAACGTGTGGCAGCGCACCGGCTCCCACGGCGCGCAGGTGGGATCGGGCTCGGTCTTGTAGTCGCCCGAGACCACCCAGACCTCGCCTGCGTGCTCGATGCGGACCTGCGCGGAGCCGAGAATGTGGCCGGCGGGGTGCAGTGAGACCCGGACGCCGCCGATGTCGAGCGCGGCGCCGTACGCCGTGCCGCGGATCCGGGCCGCCGGGTCCAGCCGCTGGCGCAGGACCGGCACGCCGGGCTCGGCCGTGAGGTAGGCGCGGCAGCCCCAGGCGACGTGATCGCCATGGGCGTGGGTGACGACCGCCCGGTCCACGGCGGCCCAGGGGTCCACGAAAAAATCGCCCGCCTCGCAATAGAGACCGCGATCGGTCACGCGGAGCAGGGTCATCCCCCGAGGCCGAGCGCCTGCCAGAGCTCCCCGAGGTTGCGCCGGTTCTGGCCGAGGTCGCCGCGGCCGATCCGCGACGCGCTCCGCGCCGAGACGGCGGTGCCGCCGGCGGCGGGCTCGAGCAGGATCGAGATGTCGTCCACGAACCGGAAGATCCGCGTGGTCCGGGTGGCCTGGATGACGCCGTCTCCCCGGCCCACGACGCGCCAGCCGCGGATCGCCGCGATGGCTCCCGCCACCCGGTCATCGGCGGCCGCGGGCGGAAGCGGAAGGACGCGGGGCCGAAGGCGGACGTCGGTCGCGGCCGGGACTCGTGGCCGCGAAGTTGGCGCCGCTGCCCCGCGCGAGCAGCGCGCGGACCTCGTCGGCCGTCTGTACGCGCGCGTCGCCATCAGCCGGGCTCGATGACGGCGCATGCCACCCGGTCGCCCGAGTTACCGCTGGGATCGGTGCGCTCGTCGTCCGCCTTGGCGTGGATGACGAGCGCCGTGCCGCCAGGCTGCAGCAGGGAGCGTGCGCCGGGCTCCGCGAGATCGTGCGCCACCGTGAAGCTGGTATCCGCTGAGCCGTCGGACCCGGCGATCAGATTGGGCAGGTCGCCCAGGTGCGGGCCCTCGGGGATTGAGGCGGCCATGCTGCCGGCTGTCCGGGTTGAAGTGCGGGCCCGCGGACGCGAAGTCGGGCGGAGTACAGGTCCCCTGCGCGTGGAAGTGCAGGCCGTGCGGTCCCGGGCTGAACTGCGATGCGCTCACCCCGAGCCGCACGGTACCGGCGCTGTCGGTGAGCGTGGCGAGACCCACGCGGTCGCCGGCGGCGTTCCGGAAGGTGCCCGAGGCGAAAGGCTTGGGATTGGGGCCGCCGGTGCCCCCGTGGGAGCAGGCGGTGGCCGGGGACGAGGGCGGCCAGCAGGCCCGTCAACGCCCATGGTATGCGGTGTCATCATCGCTGGTAGGTCCCCATCAGTGTGCTCTCGGCCAGCACGTGGCCGGACATGGCGTGGTCCACGTCGGAGCGATTGACGCCCGGCGGGAGATTGAGCGTGCAGTCGAGCGCGTACAGCCGAAAGAAGTATCGGTGCGGGCCGCCGCGCGGCGGACACGGGCCGCCGTAGCCCACGTCGCCCGAGTCGTTGACGCCCTGCCGCGCTCCCGACTTGAGCTCCGGCGAGCGCGGCACGCCCGGCGCGAGCTCGACGGCGTCGGCGGGCAGGTTGAACATGACCCAGTGGATCCAGGTCCCGCGCGGCGCGTCGGGGTCGTCCACGATCAGCGCGAAGCTCCGGGTCTCGACCGGGACCTCGGTCCACGAGAGCGGGGGCGAGCGATCCTCGCCGTCGCAGCTGTGAATGGCGGGAATCGGCTGGCCTTCGCGGAAGGCGCTGCTGGCGAGCTTCATGCGGATCGCGGCCTCGAGCCAGAGGCGGACGGCCAACACCATGATGAACACGGCGAAGAGCCGCTGGAGCAGCGGCGCGGGCAGCACCTGGGCCAGCCGCGCGCCCGCGGCCACGCCGAGCGTGAGCCCGACGGCGATGAGCAACGAGACCCGGACGTCGAGGTGGCCGTTCTCCCAATAGGTATAGGCGCCCAGCAGTCCGACGGGCAACAGGAGCGCCCCCAGCGACGTCCCCAGGGCCGTCTTGGTGGAGAAGTTCGCCAGGAGCACGAGCGCCGGCACGATGACGATGCCGCCGCCGATACCGAACATTCCCGACAGCACTCCCGCGGCGAGACCGATGCACAGGTAGATCCACAGATTGGGCGAGACGCTCATGGATGCTCCTTGAGGGCGGACCAGGGGCACGCGGCTGAAAGGTAAGACGGAGAGCGAGGACCGTCGATGCGTCCGGGAGACACGGGCGGGCTCGCGAGGTGTGAGCGGAATCACAGCCGCGAACCCTCCATCGGAGCGTCCTTTGAGCGCTGCAGGTCACCGGTCTCGCGGAGGGCCGGATGAGCGCGAAGCATTTCCTGGGCGGAGCGGCGGTGGGCGCGGGGCTGGTCTACGTCCTCGATTCGGGAGGCTCGAAGGCCCGCCGCCCGGTACGGCGCCCGCCTCGGGGACATCGAAGGGCTGGAGGCCGCCAACCTGGGCCGCAGCCGCAGCGCACGGCGGACGTAGGCGGTCTCGCGCGGGCTCGCGGGTGCCGCCCTGGCCGCCTACGGACCGCTGCGGAGGGGCCGGAGGGCGCATGGCTCCGCACCCTGGGGCTCGGGATCGCCGCCAGCGCCCCTCGGCGATCGGCGCCGTCGCCCATGCTCGGCGAGCGGCGCCGGACCGTCGACATTCAGAAGTCGGTGCACGTCGAGGCGCCCATCGACCGGGTGTATGCCTTCTGGACCACCTACGACAACTTCCCGCTCTTCATGACCAACGTGCGCCAGGTCCAGGACCTCGGCGGCGGACGGTCCCGCTGGGTGGTGAGCGGGCCGGGCAGACGGGCGCTGCAGTGGAACGCCGTCGTGACCGGCCGCGAGGAGAACGCGCTGCTGGCCTGGCGCAGCGAGCCGGGATCGATTCTCAACAATGCCGGCGCCATCCGGTTCAGCCCCGAAGGATCGGGGACCCGGATCGACGTCCGCTTCTGCTACAGCCCGCCCACGGGCAGGGCGGGCCGCGCGGTCGCCGATTTCTTCGGCGGCGATCCGCGCACGCGCTTGAACCAGGACCTCGGGCGGCTCAAGTCGCTGCTCGAGACCACCGTACGGAGTGACAGCCATGGCCAGGAACCTGGGACGTGAATTCGCGACCATGACGGACGAGGAGCGTCGGCGCTTCGAGCTGAAGCAACGGGCGACCGCCGGCGAGATGCCGGAGGAGGAAGCCGCCGACGAGCTCGACATGGAGGATCCGCGCGAGGCGGAGCCGACGGGAGCCGATACGCCACACCGAGCGACGAAGTCGCCGACCCCGACGCGCGCGACGGCGAAGCGGCGCTGCTCGACGATGAGGCGCATGCCCGCGCCGTCGAAGCCGAGCGGAAGAGCCGGCGCCGGACAGGAGATCGATGAATGACATCGGCTCACGTGAAGGATGCCGGCACGGCGGACGGGGAGAACCGTGTCTTCTGGGGTGAGCTCGAGAACCTGCGCAACGTCGGGCGCACCGAGCGGTGGATCTCGGCGGCGGCCGGCGTGGCTCTGCTCGGCTATGGGCTCGGCCGCCGGCGCTTTCGCGCCGTGCTCCTGCCCTGTCGGCATCGGGATTGCTGCGCCGCGCGATCACGGGCCGTTGCGAGGTCAACCGCGCACTGGGCCGGAACTCGGCGCGGGACGAAGGGCCGGGTGAGCCCGGTCGCCAGCTTGGATCGGGGCGAGGGGCGGAAGTTCGAGCAGGCGGTGATGATTCACCGGCCCCAAGGCGAGCTGTTCCGCTTCTGGCGCCGGTTCGACAACCTGCCGCGGTTCATGGACAATCTCGAGTCGGTCACGATCCTGGACAGCCGGCGCTCCCATTGGGTCGCGAAGGGTCCTGTGGGCACGCGCGTCGAATGGGACGCGGAGATCCACAACGAGATCGAGGACGAGCTCATCGCCTGGCGCTCCCTGCCGGGCGCCGATGTCGATCAGGCCGGGTCGGTGCACTTCTCGCCCGCCCCGGACGGCGCATACGGAGGTGCGGGTGATCATGCGGTACGCGGCGCCCGGCCGCAGGGTGGGTGACGCGATCGCCCACATCCTCGGCGATGACCCCGAGCGGCAGATCGCGGATGATCTGCGGCGCTTCAAGCAGGTCATGGACACGGGGGACGTGGGTGCACCGACGTGACGTACGACTGCATCGTCGTGGGAGGGGGTCCGGCCGGGCTGAGCGCGGCGCTGATGCTCGGTCGCTGCCGACGCCGTGTGCTGGTGTGCGACATCGGCGAGCCGCGCAATCGTTGGTCGCACGCGGTGCACGGCTTCCTCACGCGCGACGGTCTGCCACCGGACACCTTCCTGCGGATGGCCCGTGAGGACCTCCGACCGTACGACACCGTGGAGATCAGATCGGCGCGCGTGGTCGACGCGACGCGCGACCATCGCGGCTTCGAGGTTCGGTGCGAGGACGGCACGCGGCTCCGGACGCGGAAGCTGCTGTTGGCCACGGGCGTGGTCGACGAGTTGCCGGACATCGCCGGGCTGGCTGAGCTCTATGGACGAAGCGTGCACCACTGCCCGTACTGCGACGGGTGGGAGTGGCGCGACCAGCCGGTGGGGGTCTACGGGCGAGGTGACGCCGCGGCCGGGCTGGTGCTGGGCCTGACGGTCCACACGCGTGACCTGGTCCTCTGCACCGATGGGCCCGCCGTCCACTCCGATTGGATGCGTGAGCGGCTCGAGACGTTCGGCATCCGGGTGCGCGAGCAGCGGGTGGTCCGGCTCGAAGGGCGGGAGGGCCTGCTCGACCGGATCATCTTCGAGGAAGGTGCGCCGGAGAACCGCCGAGCGCTCTTCTTCGCCGCTGGCCAGCGGCAGGCTTCGGACCTCCCGGCCCGGCTCGGCTGCGTGTTCACGGAGGACGGCGCGGTAGACACCGGCAAGTGCGAGGCGACCAACGTGCCGGGCTTGTACGTCTGTGGCGACGCGTCACGGGAGGCCCAGTTCGTCGTCGTCGCGGCGGCCGAAGGAGCGGAGGCAGGGATGGCGATCAACAAGGCGCTGCTCGAGGAGGAGCTCGCGTCTGATTAGAACAACAGCTCGACCCCCAGGCGCATCAGCCTCGGTGGACCGTAAAAGAACAATGGCTGCGCGAAGTCGCGCGCCGCCGCGAGGTAGAGCGGGAACAGCTCATCCCGGCCCGACAGGTAGCCGTCGCCGTTCAAGTCGGCGTTCCGGCGGTAACGCGACGATTCGTACGGGATCGTCTCGGGGTGCGCGATGTAGGCTAGCTTCCGCCATTTCGTCGATTGCGTCGTTGTCGGCCTCCGGCTGGCCGGTATCTCGCCGCACCGCCACCACGTTCCGGCGATTCAGCAGGTTGCGCACGTCGAAGTAGATCCCACCCATGGTTCCCCCCAGCCGGAGCGGACGCCGCAGCAGCAGGTCGATGGTCGAGGACCCCGGCAGCCGCGAGCCGTTCGGCAGGCCCACGAGTGAATCCTTCTTCAAGGTATCGTAGCTCGAGAACGGGAGGCCCGAGAGCGCGCGAATGATGACCGCGCCCTCGAGCCCGCCAATGGGTCGCACGCCGAGGATCTTGGGCCCGACCTCGCCAGGGGCCTTGCCGCGCACGATGACCGTGAGCGTGTGTCGCTGATCGAAGTCGAGCGGGAACTCGGCCCGCGCGGGCCGGATCGTGTCGCCCGTCAGCTCGTCGACGACGATCAGGCGGTTGAGCAGGAACGGATCGGTGGACGTGGCCTTGGCATCCTGCAGGGTGTATGCGACCCGGAAGCCCCAGCCGTTCCGCAGCTCGCGCTCGGCCAGGACCTCGAGGCCCGCGCGTCGTACCGGCGTCGGCGTTGCCGAAGATCGTCGAATCCGGGTTCACGCCGAGAGGCACCGAGGCGATGAGGCCGTCGAGCCGCTTCTGGTAGACGCCGACCCGGAGCGAGATCGCCTCCTTCGGCCGGTAGCGGACACTCATCTCGTACTGTGTGGCCCGCTCGTACCCGAGATCGGCGTTGCCGCGGCGAAAGCGGCCGGTCCGGGTGGTGTCGTCGAAGGCGGCGTCGACTAGGAATTGGTAGTCGGGCGCCTGGGTGAAGCGGCCGTAGCTTGCCACCACGGTGGCGCCTTTCAGGACTGTCGACACGGCGAACCGCGGGCTTACGGACCGACGCGCGCCACGCGATTCGGCCACGCTCGTCGTGCGTGAGTCGAACTGGTCGTAGCGGAGTCCTGCGGTGATGCCGATGTCCTCCACTCGCGTCTGGGCCTCGAGGTAGCCGGCCATACTCCGGGGCGAGAAGGCCGACACCGCGGCGGCCGGCACCGTCTTGTTGTCCGCGGGCAGGAACGCGAACACCCGCTGGTACGTGCGCACCTGCTGCGCCGCCCACTCCCCGCCGACGAACAGATCCAGCCGCCGGATGCCGCCGTAGGTCGCGTCGAGCTGAAGCCGGGTCTCGCCGAAGCGGTTGTACGCAAGGTCGCCGCGCGAGGAGCCCCCGAGGAAGAACGCCGGCACGCCCCAGGGAGTGGCATCGCTCAGCACTGGCCCGGACAGCCCCGGGATCGGGTCGGGCGCCTGGCTCAGCGCCCGGGCTTCGGTCTCGCCGACGATGTGAAAGCGCGACCCGGTGAGCGCGCCGATCTTGTAGTCCACCGTCCCATCGAGCTGGCCGCGCAGGAACTCGCGGACGAAGCGG
The DNA here is from genome assembly GCA_963728705.1 of uncultured Gemmatimonadales bacterium. Lineage (GTDB taxonomy): Bacteria > Gemmatimonadota > Gemmatimonadetes > Gemmatimonadales > GWC2-71-9 > CAVVWJ01. The sequence goes on along the minus strand of CAVSLY010000019.1, from coordinate 72,554 downwards.
CCGCCGCGGAGGTCCACGATGAGCGGCACGCTCGAGCGTGGATCGGTGCGGAGCTGGAGGTGGCCGCTCACCAGGTCGCCGCGGAGCCGCTGCACCGGCGCGAAATCGAGGGCGTACTTGTAGGCATTGTCGTAGAGCAGCCGCTGATCTTCGGAGTGGATGCCGAAGACGCGGAGCACCGCTCCGCTGGCCACCGGGACCACCAGCTTGGCCGCGCCGTTCCACTGTTCGCCGCTGTTGTGGGGCAGGAGGTTGGGCTGGCCGGCGCGCGGATCGAGAGGATTGTCCGGCGGCGGCGCGTTGACCGGGTCATCGTCCAGGCGGCCGGCGACGTCGATCGCGGCGACGATGCCGACGCCGCCCGTGATCGGCCCGCCGGCCCGAACCGCGGCGCGGTCGAGCCCGTGATCCAGCGAGCCGCCGAACGGACGGTCGGTCTCGATGGCGGCACGGCCCTCCCACGCATCTCCGGGATCGCGGGTGACGACGTTGACCAGGCCGGACAGAGCTTGGCCGTAGCGCGCCGAGAACCCGTTGGTGACCAGCGACGCCTCGCCGAGGAGATCGGGCGGGATGCGGAGGCCGAGCCCGCCGCTCGCAGCGTCGAGCTGGTTCTTGACGCCGAGCCCGTCCAGGATGAACGACTCCTCGCCGATCCGGCCGCCGCGGTAGCTCTGACCGACCGTTCCCGCGCTCAGCGCGATCGCCTCCTCCAGCGAGCTCACCGGCAGGTCCCGAAGGTCCGCGGCCGTGATCTTCTGCTCGCTGCTCGTGGCGAGCGGATCCAGCAGCTCGTCGATCGGTGCGGTGACCACGAGCGGCGCCAGCTCCACCGCGCTGGCCGTCAGCTCGAAGTCTGCTCGGATCGTGGCGCCTGCCCGGACGAAGACGCTGTCGAGCACGACCCCGCGGAACCCGATGAGCCGTGCGGCCACGCGGTGCCACCCCGTCCGGACGGCGCGGACCCGGTACTGGCCCGAGGTGTCGGTCACGGCGCCGACGCGCTCGTCCACCAGCACCTGAGCGGCGCCGAGCGAGCGGCCGGTGCCGGCTTCCTGCACGCGGCCCTCGACGGCGCCCTCGGCCTGGGCAGCGAGACCGCGGACGCACGCGAGCGCGCAGGCCGTGGCCACGAGCGCGAAGCGCACGCGCGTGGCGGTCGTCATGGGGTGGAGAACAGGAAGAGGTCGCCCGACCGCCCGATGGTGGTGTCGGCTTCACTGACGATCACCGGATAGCCCTCGGCCACCACCCGGTCGCCGGCGGGCGCCAGCACCGGCCGGCGGAACAGGTGCGGCTCGTCGACGAGGGAGACGTCGGTGTCGGACGCCAGATCGACGACGTGGACGATGCCGCCGCTGTCCCGCTGGACCTGGCCGAGCTCGGCGTCCGGGACCACATGCACTCGGCCGCCAACCACCGCCGTCAGCCGACCGCCTGCGACATGCACGTCGCGCGCGATGCCCGCGGCGCCGAAGTCATGCACGATGCTTTGATCGCCGGTCGAAAGCACGCGGCGGTACACGCGCGTGTCGCCGTTCAAGGTGTAGTAGACCTCGTCGCTCGTGGGACCGGGCGAGACTCCCGAGGCGAAGTCTGTTGCCGGAAGCACGACCGGCGATGCGCCCGGCGCGGACAAGTCGAGCAGGGCGACGTCGAGTCCCGTGGGAATCGTGTCGATCGGGCACGTCGGGCATGGCGTGCGGTAGACGACTGCCTCGGCCAGGTAGACGAGCCGGTGTTCGGCCAGCCACCGGATTTGAGTAATGCCGCTATGGGGGGGCTCGCCGGGGAGTGTGTACGGGATCCGTTGAACCTCCACAGCATTGGAACCATCCAACCCCGGTGCGACCGCGAGGCGCTCGACACTGGGGTTAGGGTTCCCGACCAATCCGCTTGCCTGCACGAACGCCAGCCTGCCATCGGTTCCGGCCGCGGGCGACTCAAAGGTATTGGTCTGGCCCGAATCCGAGCCGGACAGATCACAGACCAGTCGGCGCTGACTGCCGCCGTCCGGCGGGAGCTCGGCCAGGCAGACGTCGAAGTCCTTTCGTGTCGGTTGCTGGGCCGAGTACAGGATGCCGGACCCATCCGGCAACCAGGACGCGCCGCGATCCGGCCCCGTGTTCAACGTGAGCCGGGCTGGCGGGGTCGGATCAAATGGCTGGGTGGTTCCGTAGGGCGGGGAACTGAACGGCTCGGTGTGGCCGCACGCGAGGACGAGGAACGCGCCCCCAGCGAGGGCCAGCCGGCAGAGGTCCTTCGGTGCGCCAGTCACGATCGGCGGCTCGCGGGATTGAGTCGTAGTCGGGTGGGAGACGATGCGGCGTGCGGCTCTGCACACACGCGGGTGTTCGAAACTGGGATTCGCGAGTCCCACAGCCGCACACCGACAGATGATCGGCCTCACCGGGCCTAGGCGCAAGTCCTTGCAAACATTGGTGGATTCGGCGGGCGGGCGATGGCACGCTCCTTTCTTTATGGGCGATCGACTCTCAGGTGGCGACCGTCGTGGTCCAGCAGGGACCGGGTCGGATCTCTCTCATAAGGAAGTGGCGTGGACATTCCGCGGGCCCCCGTCCGGCGCGGCCGGAAGCAGCTCCTCTATGGCGCGCTCGTACTCGCCGCGATCGTGCTGGCCACACTGGGCCTCCATGGGCTCAAGCCGGCAGCCCCGCGCGTGGATCGCGCAGCCATCTGGATCGACTCGGTCCAGCGCGGCCCGCTCGTCATCGAGGTCCGGGGTCCCGGGACGCTGGTGCCCGAGCGGATCCGCTACATCTCGGCGGTCACCGCCGGACGGGTAGAGCGGCGACTGGCGGAGGCGGGGCAGGAGGTGAAGGCGGAGACCGTGCTCCTCGAGCTGAGTAATCCCGACGTGCAGCTCGAGGCGCTTGAATCCGAGCGCCAGCTTACCGTCTCCCGGGCCGACCAGGTGAACCTTCGCGCCAACCTCACCTCGCAGCGGCTCTCGCAGGAAGCCCAGGTCGCGGGTGCCCGCGCCGCCTTTCTCGACGCCAAACGGAACGCCGAGGCCGCCGAATCGCTCATGGCGAAGCAGCTCATTTCGGCCAACGAGGCCAGCCGGACCCGCGACCAGATGGAGGAGCTGGGCACCCGCTACAAGGTCGAGCAGGAACGTCTGGGGGTGATGACGCAGGCCGCCGATTCGCAGGTCTCCCTCCAGGCGGCACAGGTGGATCGTCTGCTTGACGTGAACCAGTTTCAGCGCGGGCGCGTCCACTCGATGGTCGTGAGGGCCGGCGCCAACGGCATTCTCCAGGAGCTGCCGCTCGAGGTCGGCCAATGGGCCCAGAGCGGCGCCACCCTGGCTCGAATCGTGGAGCCGGGCCGCCTCAAGGCGGTGCTTCGCATCCCGGAGACCCAGGCCAAGGACGTCACCATCGGACAGCCCGCGGCGATCGACACGCGCAACGGCATCGCTCGCGGCAAGGTGATGCGCATCGACCCGGCCGTCCAGAACGGGACGGTGACGGTGGACGTCTCGCTCGCGGGCGAGCTGCCCCGGGGTGCCCGTCCCGACCTGTCGGTCGACGGCACGGTCCAGGTCGAGCGGCTCGACAATGTGCTGCACCTCGGCCGTCCGGCCTTCGGCCAGCCGGGCAGCACGGTGGGGCTCTTCAAGCTGACCCCGGACGGCAGCGAGGCCGTGCGCACCACGGTGCGGCTCGGCCGCACGTCGGTCAACACGGTGGAGATCGTCGGCGGTCTCCGGCAGGGCGACAAGGTGATCATCTCCGACATGTCCCGGTGGGACGGGGTGGAGCGGGTGCGGGTGGAGTGAGCGGAAGGGCCGAGTGGTACCCCGTCATCCCGAGCGCCGCGAGGGATCTTGGCGGGCCGAGGTCGAACTCCGGATCAGAAGGTCCCTCGCTGCGCTCGGGATGACGGCCCCCGGACCGAGCGCAGCCCCACGACAGGTTGAGGCCACACATGAGCGAGCCGCTGATCGCCCTGGCAGGGATCAAGAAGGTGTTCTACACCGACGAGGTGGAGACCCACGCGCTGTCCGACATCCAACTCGAGATCCGGAAAGGCGAGTACCTCGCCATCGCCGGCCCGTCGGGCTGCGGCAAGACCACGCTGCTCTCGATCCTGGGCCTGCTCGACTCGCCCACCGAGGGCAGCTATACGCTCGATGGGCAGCCGGTCTCGCGGCTCACGGCGTCCGAGCGCGCGCGGGTCCGGAACCGTCAGATCGGTTTCATCTTCCAGGCCTTCAATCTCATCGGCGACCTCACGGTGTACGAGAACGTCGAGCTCCCGCTCACCTACCGCGGCATGCCCGCGGAGGAGCGGCGGAAGCGGGTGCAGGCGGCCCTCGAGCGGGTCGGGATGTCGCACCGGATGAAGCATTTCCCGGCGCAGCTCTCGGGCGGCCAGCAGCAGCGTGTGGCCGTGGCACGCGCCGTGGCGGGCGACCCCGCCATCCTCCTCGCCGACGAGCCGACCGGCAACCTCGACTCGACCAACGGTGAAGCCGTCATGGAGCTGCTCCGCGAGCTGCATCAGGGCGGCGCGACGATCTGCATGGTGACCCACGACGCGCGCTATGCGCGCCACGCCGAACGCTCGGTGCATCTCTTCGACGGCAAGGTGGTCGAAGAGCGGCAGCTCTCCGCGGTCAGCTGAGCTCCTGGCACCATGGATACCCTGCTCAGGGACCTTCGCTTCGCGTTACGGCAGCTCCGTCGTACGCCCGCCTTCACCGTGGCGGCCGTCACCTGCCTGGCGCTCGGTATCGGGGCCACCACCGCGATCTTCAGCTTGGTGTACGGCGTCCTGCTGCGCCCGCTGCAGTTTCCCGAGCCCGAGCGGCTGGTCACCATCTGGGGGCATCACGCGTCGATCGGACGCGAGTCGGCTTCGCTGCCGGACTTCCTCGACTGGCGGCGGGAGAGCCGGGCTTTCAGCGGTATGGCGGCGCAGGCCAACACGCAGTTCATCCTCACGGGCGCCGGCGAGCCCGAGGTGGTGCGCGGCGCGCTCGTCACCGCGAACTACTTCCGCGTGCTCGGCGGTCCGATCCCGGTAGGGCGAGGGTTCCGGGACGAGGAGGAACGGGGCGGCGCCGCCCGTGTCGCCGTCCTGGGCGACGGCTTCTGGCGGCGCGAGTTCGGCGCCCGCGCCGACGCGGTGGGACGCCAGATAACTCTCGGCGGTGTGCCCTACACGATCGTGGGCGCCGGGGCGCGGGGCCTGTCGGTGCCCCAGGACGTGGACGTCTGGGCCACCTTTCCTACCGACACGACCCTCGGCCGCCGCAATGACTTCCTCCAGGTGATCGGCCGCCTGGCGCCGGGCGCGGACCAGCGGCGCGCGGAAAAGGAGCTGGCGACGATCGCCCGGCGGCTGGAGCAGGCATACCCGGCCAGCAACAGCGGCTGGGGCGTCGAGCTGATCGGGCTGCAGGAGCGTATCGTGGGCGAGATCCGGCCCGCGCTGCTCCTCTTCATGGGCGCGGTCGGGCTGGTGCTCCTGATCGCATGCGCGAACGTGGCCAACCTGATGCTCGCGCGCGTCGCCACTCGGGCGCACGAGGTGACGATCCGCGCCGCCCTGGGCGCCTCGCGGCGCCGCCTCATCCGTCAGCTGCTCACGGAGAGCGTGGTGCTCGCGCTCGTGGGCGGCGCACTGGGACTCGGTCTCGCCGTCTGGGGCGTTCGGGCGCTGCAGGGACTCGAGCCGGGAACCATTCCGAGGCTCCAGGAGATCGGCGTCAACGGGACCGCGCTCACCTTTGCGCTCGGGCTTTCGGTCGTGACCGGACTGCTCTTCGGCGTGGCACCGGCCGTACGCCTGATGCGCTACGACGTGGGCGGGGGGCTTGCGGAGGGCGGCCGCGGTATGGCGGGGCATCGCTCGGCCGGTCGGACGCGGTCACTGCTCGTGCTGGCCGAAGTGGCACTGGCGTGCGTGCTGCTGGTGGGCGCGGCGCTCCTGCTCACGAGTTTCATCCGGCTGCAAGGCGTCGATCCCGGGTTTGCGCCGAGCGGCATCCTGACGGGGCGGCTGACGCTACCGCGAGCCCGCTACGCTGAGTCCGTGAGGCAGACGGCGTTCGCCGACGCGCTGCTCGCGCAGGTGCGGAGCCTGCCGGGCGTCCGATCGGCCGCCCTCGCGTCCGACGCGCCGCTCGGAGACGGGCCGCCCTACTGGGCGTTCGCGGTGGCCGGCGTCGAGCAGCCGCCGCCCGAAGTCGTGCAGGACGCCGTCGTTTTCCGGACCACGCCCGACTACTTCCGGACGTTCGCCATCCCGCTCGTTCGCGGCCGCCTGTTCGAGGTCAGCGACCGTGGCGATGCAGCCCCTGTGGCGCTCGTGAGCGAGGGGCTCTCCAAGCGCTACTGGCCAGGCCGAAGCCCGCTCGGCGCCCGGATCACGTTCGGCGACCCGAACGACAGTACCTCCGTCTGGATGACCGTGGTGGGCGTCGTCGGCGACGTGCGCCAGGAGGGCCCGGCCGCCGCCGCGTACCCGCAGCTCTACGTGCCGCTGGCGCAGGTCTCCGGCCGCTCGCTCCTGATTGCGCTCCGTACCTCCGGCGAGGCGCTCGCGCTGACACCGGCTCTCAAGCGCGCCGTCTCCGGGCTCGACCCCAACCTCGCGCTCGGCCGCGTGTCGACGATGGAGGAGCGTGTGGCCGGCACGCTGGCGCAGCCGCGGGTGAACGCCCTTCTGCTGGGGGGCTTCGCCGCGACGGCGCTGGTACTCGCCGCGCTCGGCATCTACGGCGTCATCGCCTACGGAGTAGTCCAGCGCACGCGCGAGCTCGGGATCCGCATGGCGCTCGGGGCCCGCAGCAACGACGTGCTTCGCCTGGTGCTTCAGCAGGGCATGGCGCCGGTGGTGGCGGGCCTGGTCCTCGGCCTCGGCGGGGCCGCCGCCGCGAGCCGGGTTCTCCGCGGGCTGCTCTATGGCGTCGGCGGCACCGATCCCATCACCTACGCCGGCGTGGCCGCGTTTCTCGCCACCGTCGCCCTGTTGGCGAGCTACCTGCCGGCACGGCGTGCGGCGCTGGCGGATCCCGTCGTCGCGCTCCGGCAACGAGTGAGTCCCATGGGGAACTTCACCTACGCCGCCCGCTCGCTCCGCCGGACGCCCACGCTCACTCTGGCCGTGGTCGTGACGCTGGCGCTCTGCATCGGCGCCACGACGGCCATCTTCAGCGTGATCTACGCCGTGCTGTTCCGGCCGCTGCCGTTCATGGACCCGAAGGGCCTTCTCATCGTCCGCGAGACCTGGAAGGGGCAGGAGGGGTCCATGTCGGCGGGGAATTGGTGGGACATCAAGCGCACCGACCGGATGTTCCAGTACCTCGTCCCCATGAGCGGCGCGAGCGTCAACCTGGCGGGCACCGAAACGCCGGAAAACGTCACGGGCGCCCGGGTCGGCGCCGACTTCTTCGCGCTGCTCGGTGTCCAGCCGGCGCTCGGCCGCGCCTTCCTGGCCGAAGAGGACCGTCCGGGCGCCGACGGCGTCGTCGTGCTGAGCGACGGCCTCTGGCGCCGTCGCTTCGGAGCCGATCCGTCGGTGGTCGGGCGCGACGTCCGCATCGACGGCCTGCCGCACCGTGTGATCGGCGTGATGCCGCGTTCCCTGGACTACACGCTGTACGACGAGGAGCTGTGGCTGCCGATCGCGTTCACGCCCGAGCGCCTGGCCGAGCACGACGAGCACTACCTGCTCGTGCTCGGGCGGCTCAAGCCGGGAGTCACCGCTCGAGGAAGCGCGGTCGGCGCTCGCCGGCACCGCCCGCTGGCTGGCGGAGCAATTCCCCAAGGAAAATCACGATCGCGGGCTCGCGGCGGCTCCGCTGATGGAGGAGCTGGTCCGCGACTACCGGCCTCGGCTGTTCGTGCTGTTCGGTGCCGCCGCGCTTCGTGCTGCTCATCGCCTGCGCCAACATCGCCAACCTGCTGCTCGCGCGGGCGACGTCGCGGTCGCGCGAGACCGCCATCCGGGCCGCGATCGGCGCGGGACGCGGCCACATCCTCCGTCAGGCGCTGGCCGAGAGCCTGCTGCTCGCCGTCGGCGGCGGCGTGCTCGGCATCGCGGCGGCATACTGGGGCGTGGCGGCGCTCGTCGCCCTCGGGCCCGACTGAGGTGCCGCGCCTCGCGCTCGGCGCGGGTGGATGCGACCGGCGCTGGGCTTCGCGCTGCTCGTGACGCTCGTCGCCGGCCTCGTCTCCGGACTGGCTCCGGCGCTCCGCATGGCGGGGCAGTTTCCCGCACGAGGCGCTCAAGGAGGGCGGGCGCAGGGCGGCGGCGGGCGGCGCGACCGGCTGCGCGGCGCGCTGGTCGTGGCGGAGATCGCGCTCGCGCTCGTGCTGCTCACCGGCGCGGGACTCATGATCCGGAGCGCCGTCGCGCTCAACAACGTGGACCCGGGCTTCGATCCGCGGGGCGTGACCGATCGCCCACGTCTCGCTACCCGCGGCCGGCTACGAGACGCCCGAGCAGGTGAGCCGGGCGTTCGCCCGGATCGCGGAGCGGCTGGAGCAGACGCCCGGCGCGGCGGCGGCCGGCCTGGTCTCCGCGGCGCCGTTCGAGGGCGGCAACGACAACGGGCTCGTCCCCGAGGGCCGGCCGCTCGACATCAGCTCGGCCATCCAGTCGGATCTCCGCCTGGTGACCCCCGGCTACTTCCGGGCGATGGGCATCCGCCTCCGCCGCGGGCGGATCTTCACGGCCGATGACCGCGCCGGCGCGACGCGAGTGATGGTCATCAACGAGACGCTGGCCCGCCAGGCGTGGCCCGGCCAGGATCCGATCGGCAAGCGGATCGCGTGCTGCGAGACGAGGGAGAACGGCGACCCGATGTGGAAAACGGTCGTCGGAGTCGCGGCCGATGTCCGGGCGCATGGCCTGGGTGAGGAGCTCCGGCCGGAGTTCTACCTGCCGATGCAGCAGGCTCCCGTCGCGGCGTGGCACTGGATCGACCGCACGATGACACTCGCGCTTCGCTCTCCCGGCAATCCGGCCACCGTCGCAGGCGCCGTTCGGGACGCGGTCTGGGGCGTGGATCGCTCGCTCCCGGTGTACGACGTCGGGACGATGGACGAGCTCGCGCATCGAATCGATCGCGGCCACGCGGTTCAGCACGATGCTTCTCACGCGCGTTCGGCGGTCTGGCGCTGCTGCTGGCGGCGGTCGGCGTCTACGGGGTCATCTCGTACGGAGTGACCCAGCGAACGCAGGAGATCGGCATCCGCGTGGCGCTCGGCGCGGACGACCGCAGGGTGCTGGGGCTGGTGGTGGGCCATGCGGCGCGCTCTGACCGGCGTCGGCCTCGTGCTCGGCCTCACCGGCGCGCTCGGTCTCTCGAGCGTCATCGCCGGATTGCTCTTCCAGGTGAGCCCGACCGATCCTCCGACGCTCGCGGCCGGGGTAGTGCTGCTGTCGTTCGTTGCCTTGGTCGCCGCGGTGATCCCGGCGCGGCGGGCGGCACGTGTCGACCCCGCGATCGCGCTCCGGGCGGAGTAGAGCATGTCCCTCGCGATCGACCCGCTGATCCGCCTTCAGCGGCGTCACCAAGATCTTCCATACGGACGAGGTCGAGACTCACGCGCTCTCGCGCATCGACCTCGAGATCCGGGCGGGCGAGTACGTGGCGGTGTGCGGGCCGTCGGGCTGCGGCAAGACCTCACTGCTCTCGATCCTGGGCCTGCTCGATTCGCCGAGCGAGGGCAGCTACGTCCTGGCCGGCGAGCCGGTCTCCACGCTGAACGCCGCCCAGCGCGCGCGGGTCCGGGCCCGGGCCATCGGCTTCGTGTTCCAGGCGTTCAACCTCATCGGCGACCTGACGGTGTACCAGAACGTCGAGCTGCCGCTCCGCTACCGCGGGCTCGGGACCGCCGAGCGGCGAGCGGCAGCGCACGAGGCTCTGGAGCGCGTGGGGCTCCTGCACCGTTTGCACCACTACCCGGCGCAGCTCTCCGGTGGACAGCAGCAGCGCGTGGCCGTGGCGCGCGCGGTGGCGGGGCAGCCGCTGGTGATCCTGGCCGACGAGCCCACCGGGAATCTGGACTCGGCCAACGGCGCCGCCGTCATGGCCCTGCTCGGCGAGCTGCACGCCGGAGGCGCCACGCTCGTCGTCGTGACCCATGACCCGCGCTATCTGCGCGAGGCCCAGCGTTCGGTCTACCTGTTCGACGGGCGCGTCGTGCCGGCCGCCCGCCGCGATCGGGAGGTGGCATGATGGACGCGCTTCTGGCGGGACCTGCGCTTCGCGCTCCGGGGCCTGATGCGGAGTCCGGCCTTCACGGCGATCGCCGTGCTCACCCTGGCGCTCGGCATCGGGGCCAACACCGCGATCTTCAGCGTGATCAACGCGGTGCTGCTGCGGCCGCTGGCCTACTCGCGAGCCGGATCAGCTGGTGTCGCTGCGCGCCCGGCTGCTCGGCCGCGGCCGCAAGGACCTGCCGATGTCGCAGCCGGAGTACCAGGACGTGCTGCGGGAGGTGCCCGCGATCCGGGATCTGGCGGCGGTATGGCCCATCAACATCAACCTGACGGGATCGGACGAGCCGGAGCGGATCCAGGCCGCGGTCGTGAGCAGCAACTACTTCTCGCTGCTGGGCGTGGCGCCGACGCTGGGACGCGACTTCACCAAGGCCGACGACGGCGGCCGGATCGGGTACGTCGCGCTGATCTCCTACGACCTGTGGCAGCACCGCTTCGGCGGTGAGCGGGCCGTGATCGGGAAGACCGTGCGGCTCGATGACGACCCGATCACCATCGTCGGCGTCATGCCGCGTGGCTTCCGCCACCCGGTAGAGAGCGGCGCCTCGCCGATGGAGCTCTGGGCGCCCATCGCGCTCGACAGTCCCGACACCACGTTCATGAACGTCCGGGGTGCGCGGGTCTTCGATCTCATCGGCCGCATCAAGCCGGGCACGACGGTGGATCAGCTCCAGGCCCAGCTCCTCGCCCTGACCGGGCGGCTCGCCACGCGCTATCCCGACAGTTATCCAACGGCCCTGGGATGGCAGGCCGAGGGGATTCCGCTCGCGGAACGGGTCGTGGGCAACGTACGGCCGGCGCTCCTGGTCCTGCTGGGCGCCGTCGGGTTCGTGCTCCTCATCGGCTGCGCGAATGTGGCGAATCTCCTCCTCGCTCGCGCCACCACACGGGACCGCGAGATCGCCATCCGGACCGCGATGGGCGGCAGCCGCATGCGCCTGATGCAGCAGCTGCTGACCGAGAGCGTCGTGCTCGCGGCGGTTGGCGGTCTGATCGGGCTGCTGATCGCGGCCTGGGGCACGAGCGCGCTGGGGGACCTGGCGCGACTCTACCTGCCTCGGGCCAGGGAGATCGGCATCGATCGCTCGGTGCTCGCCTTCACGGCCTTCCTCACGATTCTCACCGGTCTTGGATTCGGGATCATCCCCGCGTTTCAGGCCTCGCGCCCGGACCTGCAGAGCGTGCTCAAGGACGCGGGACGTGGGGCCAGCGCGGGAGCGCCGCGCAACCGGGTGCGGGGAGCGTTGGTCGTGATGGAGGTCGCCGTGGCGCTGGTGCTGCTGGCCGGGGCGGGCCTGCTGCTGCGGAGCTTCCAGCGGCTGATCTCGGTCGAGGAGGGGTTCAACCCCGAGCACCTGCTCGCCCTGCAGGTCTGGTTGCCGGTGCAGAACGATCCCTCCAAGGGCCGCTATTTCACCGACGGGCAGCGACGCGCATTCTACGATCGGGCGCAGGCCGCGGTGGCGCAGGTGTCCGGCGTCCGTCAGGTGGCGCTCGTGAGCCGGCTGCCGTACCGCGGCCGGGGCGACACTCGCTTCGACATCGAGGGCCGGCCGACCCCGCCCGACCAGCCGTCGCCGGTGGCCGAGGGGCGACAGGTGACGCCCGAGTACTTCCAGACGATGCAGATCCCTCTTCGGCGGGGGCGCACGCTCGCGTCGGTCGTCGATTCCACCGGCCCCGTCGAAGTCGTGATCAACCAGACCATGGCCGCCAAGCACTGGCCCGGCGAGGACCCGATCGATCGCCGGATTCAGCTCTTCGGTCCCAAGGGTCCCATGGCCACGATCGTCGGGGTGTCAGGCGATACGCGCCAGGCCGCGCCGGACCAGCCACCTCGCGAGGAGCTGTTTCTCTCCAGCCAGCGCTTCCCCGGCCAGGAGATGGCGTTCCTCGTCCGCACCGAGGGTGACCCGGCGGGCCTGGGACCCGCAGTGACGCGGGCGATCCGGCAGGTGGACCCCGCCCAGCCTGTCTTCGGCGTGATGCCGATGGAAAAAGTGATCGCCAACGCCAGCGCCGAGCGGCGCTTCTCGCTCCTGCTGCTCACCCTGTTCGCCGGGCTGGCCCTGCTGCTGTCGGCCATCGGCATCTACGGGGTCATGTCCTACAACACGACCCAGCGCCGGCACGAGATCGGGATCCGCATGGCGCTCGGCGCGGGCTCCGGAGAGGTCCTCGGGCTGGTGGTGGGGCAGGGCATGCGCCTGGTGGGCATCGGCCTGCTCCTCGGCCTCACGGGTGCCTGGGCACTGAGCCGGGTGCTCACCAGCCAGCTCTACGATGTGAGCGCGCGCGACCCGTTCACCTATCTCACCGTGGCCGCGCTGCTCGGCGCGGTGGCGCTGGTCGCGCTTTACGTGCCGGCGCGTCGGGCCGTGCGGCTGGATCCGATGACGTCGCTGAGGTCCGAGTGACCGGCTTCCGGCAGGACCTCCGGTACGCCTTCCGTGGCCTCCGGCAGCGGCCGGGCTTTACGCTCGTGGCGGTGCTCACCCTCGCGCTCGGCATTGGTGCCAACACCGCGATCTTCAGCGTGGTCAACGGCGTAATCCTCCGGCCGCTGCCGTATGAGCGTCCCGAGCGGCTGGCGATGGTCTGGGGCCACCGGAACCAGGAGCCGCTCGCGGACCTCAGCGTGCCCGAATACTGGGACCTGCGCGAGCGGACGCGCAGCTTCGCCGGTGTAGCCGCCATCACGGACGGCAACATCAATCTCACCGGCACCGGGACGCCGGAGCGGATCCGGGCCGGATACTTCACGGCAAACACTATGGCGGTCCTCGGTGTGGCGCCGGCGCTTGGGCGCGGGTTCACGGCCGAGGAAGATCTGCCCGGCGGTCCGCCCGTGGTGCTGCTCGGTGACGGGCTCTGGCGCCGGCGCTTCGGCGCCGATCCCAAGGTGATCGGCCGCGTGCTGACGCTCGACGACACTCCCACTACGGTCGTCGGCGTCATGCCGCCGGATTTCCAACTGCCCACCCACTACACCGGCGCGCCGAAAGAGCTCTGGGCGCCCATGCAGCTCGATCCGGCGATCAACCGGGGAGTACGCGGCTGGCATTTCCTCGAGGTGATCGGCCGGCTCCGCGACGGCGTCGCGCTCGACGCCGCGAGCGCCGAGACGTCCACCCTCATGCGGGGCATGCTGGCGACGTATCCGATGGAGTACAGGTCCGAGTTCGACGGCAGCGCCACGGCCGTGAGCCAGTCCGTCGTGGGCGACGTGCGGCCCGCGCTGATGGTGCTGCTTGGCGCCGTGGCGCTGCTGCTCCTGATCGCCGGCGCCAACGTGGCGGGCCTGCTGCTCGCCCGATCCGAGGTGCGGCAGCGTGAGATCGCGCTCAGGACGGCGCTCGGGGCGGCCCGATCGCGGCTCGTGCGTCAGTTGCTCACCGAAAGCCTGCTGCTCGCGTCGGCCGGCGGACTGGTCGGCCTACTGCTGGCGGTCTGGGGGGTACAGGGGCTGGTGCTCGCGGCACCGCCCTCCGTGCCGCGGCTCGACGCGGTCGGGATCGACCTGCGCGTGCTCGGCTACACGCTCGGCATCACGCTGCTCACCGGCGTCCTGTTCGGGCTGGCGCCCGCGCTGCACGCGGTGCGCGGCGATCTCACGGGCGCGCTGACCGACGGGGGACGCGCCGGGACGACCGGCCGGGGCCGCCAGCGGGTCCGGCAGGCCCTCGTGGCCGGGCAGGTCGCCGTCGCGCTCGTGCTCGTGACCGGGGCGGGTCTCCTGGTGCAGAGCTTCCTTCGCCTCCGCCAGGTCGACCCGGGATTCGTGCCCGTGCGTCTGCTCACGGCGCGGGTGGAGCTCTCGCCGGTTCGCTATGACTCCAACGACGTCAGGCGACGGTTCTACGAGAACCTGCTCGGGCGTCTGCGGTCGATTCCGGGCGTCCGCTCGGCGGCCACCGCGCGCGCGCTGCCGATGACCGGCCGGCTCGAGATCGGCGACTGGTCGTTCATCCTGGAAGGGCAGGCGGCATCGCCCCCGCTTCCCAGCGACTGGCATCCGGCCGATTGGCAGGTTGTGAGTCCCAGCTACTTCGAGACGATGGGGATCCCGATGCTCAAGGGCAGGGACTTCACCCCCACCGATCGGCTCGGCGGGCCGGGCGCCATGATCGTGAACCGCACCCTCGCGAGCCAGGTCTGGCCCGACGGCGACGCCCTGGGCCGGCGCGTCCTGCTCGGCGGCGGCGATGCCGACTCGGTGTGGCGCACGGTGGTCGGCATCGTCGGCGATGTACGGCACCGGGGGCTCACCGCATCGCCACGTCCCGAGATGTTTCTGCCCTACGCCCAGTTCCCCGCCGGCACGGGCAACGCGCCACCCTCGATGCACGTGGTACTCCGCGCCGCCGGCGATCCCTCGGCGCTCGCCACGGCGCTCGGCGCCGCGGTCGCGGCGCTGGATCCGGACGTGCCGCTCAGCGGCGTCCAGACGATGGAGGCCGCCATGGGCAGCTGGGCCGCCGAGCGCCGGCTCATCATGCTGCTCGTGAGTGGGTTCGCGCTCGTTGCCCTGGTGCTCGGCTCGGTGGGCATCTACGGCGTCATGGCCCACCTGGTGGCGCAGCGCGAGCGGGAGATCGGCGTTCGGATGGCACTGGGCGCGCTGCCCGGGCAGATCCTCAGTCTCGTCGTATCGCAGTCAGCGTGGCTGGTCGGCGGGGGCATTGTCGCCGGGACGATCGGGGCGCTCGCGGTCACCCGTCTGCTCACGGGCCTGCTCTTCCAGGTGCGGCCCACCGACCCGCTCACCTTCCTCGGCACGGCGCTGGTACTCGTCGTCGCGGCCGCGTGCGCCACGCTGGTGCCTGCGCTCCGCGCGGTCCGGACCGACCCCGCCCACGCCCTTCGGAGCGAATGATGACCGGCCTATGGCAAGACATCCGTTACGCCCTGCGCTCGCTGGCCAAGGCGCCCGGCTTCACGGCCGTCACCCTGTTCACGCTCGCGCTCGGAATCGGCGCGAACAGCGCGATCTTCAGCGTCGTCGACGGGGTGCTCATCCGGCCGCTCCCATACTCCGAGCCCGACCGCCTCGCCGTCGTCCGCGAGACCTACGGTGGCGGCGAAGTGGGGACGGTGAGTGGCGCCAACTTTCTCGATTGGCAGGCACGCTCCCACCAGTTCCAATTGCTGGCGGCATCGCGCGGGGTCGCCGTGACGCTGCTCGGCGCGGGCGAGCCGGAAGAGATGCCGGCCGCGCTGGTTTCCGCCGACTTCTTCCGCACGCTCGGCGTCGAACCGATACTGGGCCGCGGGCTGCTCGCAGGGGAGGATCAGGGCCAAGGGACCGTGGTGGTGATCGGCGAGACGCTCTGGCGGACACGCTTCGGGGCAGACTCCGGCGTGCTCGGGCGCACCCTCGACCTGAGCGGCATGCCCTACACCATCATCGGCGTGGCGCCGGCTTCGCTGCGCTATCCGGGTCGCTCGCAGTTGTGGCTCCCGCTCGGGTTCGGCGTCGGCCGGGCGTCCGAACGCGACTCGCACTCGTTTGACGTGCTGGGGCGGCTCAAGCCCGGTGCCACCCTCTCGGGTGCGCAGGAGGACATGAGCGCCGTGGCGCGATCCCTGGCGTCGGAGTACCCGGCCACCAACACCGGCCGAGGTGCGACGGTGATCGCGTTCACCGACGACGTCGTGGGTTCCGTGCGGCCGGCGCTCTGGCTGCTGCTGGGGGCCGTCGGGTTTGTCCTCCTCATCGCCTGCGCCAACGTCGCCAACCTCTCGCTGGCCCGCGCCTCCACGCGCGCGCGGGAGGTCGCCGTGCGGGCGGCGCTCGGGGCCGGCCGCAGGCGGCTGATCCAGCAGGCGCTGGCCGAAGCGGTGGTGCTGGCCGTCCTCGGCGGAGTGCTGGGGCTGCTGGTGGCGACCTGGTCGGTGGATGCGCTCCTGGCTCTCAACCCGCGCGGGATCCCGCGGCTGACCGATATCTCGGTCGATGCCCGGGTGCTCGGCTTCACGCTCGCCGTCTCGCTCGCCGTGGGCCTCGCGTTCGGGCTGGTGCCCGCCCTCGCGGTGACGCGCCACGATCCGGCCGACTCGTTCCGCGGGGAGGGTCGGGGCACCAGCGGCGGTCGAGCAGGCGGCCGGTTCCGGGCGGGGCTGGTGGTGGCCCAGATCGCCCTGGCGCTGGTGCTGCTGGCCGGCGCGGCGTTGCTGATCGTCAGCGTGCGCCGGTTGGCCGGGGTAGATCCCGGTTTTCGCCCGGAGGGCGCCGCCGCCTTCCAGTTCAGCGTTCCGATCGCCAAGTACCAGAGCGCCGATGCGCAACGCGGGTTCGTCACGCGGGTGCTCGACCGTCTGGGAGAGGTTCCCGGGGCGTCACACGTGGGTGCGGTTTACTTCCTCCCCCTGGGCGGCGGGAACACCACCGGCGACGTCTCGGTCGAGGGTGACGCGCCTGCCGCGCCCGGCCACGAGCGGTACGCGGGGTACCGCGTCGTCATGGGCGAGTATCTGGAGGGCATGGGCATCTCGCTCCATCGGGGCCGCCCATTGCGTCAGACCGACGGTACCGGCGCGCGGCTGGTCGCCGTGGTGAACGACGTATTCGTGCGATCGTTCTTCGGCGGACGCGACCCGCTCGGGCAGCGCGTGACGTTCGGCAGCCCGACCGATGAGCCGGAATGGCGCGAGATTGTCGGGGTGGTGGGCGACGTGCACCATGACGGGCTCTCCGCGTCGGCCCGGCCCGAGATCTACGTGCCCGCGCAACAGGTCACGCCGGAGTTCTGGACCATCTTCACCAGCCTTCCGATCTCCTTCGTCGTCCGGAGCGACCTGCCCGCGGAAACGCTGTTCCCCGCCATCAAGGCGGCGGTACACGACGTGGATCCCGAGCAAGCCGTCAGCCGGCTCCGTCCGATCAGCGAGCTGATGACCGATGCGGTGGCACGAAACCGGTTCAGCATGCTCCTCCTCACGGTCTTTGGCGGCCTGGCGCTCTGCCTGGCCGCGGTGGGCGTCTACGGCGTGATGGCGTACTCCGTCAGCCAGCGGACACGCGAGCTCGGCATCCGGCTCGCGCTCGGCGCCCGCGCGGCCAGCGTGCGCCACCTGGTGCTCCGCCGGGGCCTCGGTATGGCGGCGGTGGGCATCGGGCTGGGGCTTGCCGGCTCGTTGGCGCTGACCCGGCTGCTCGCCAGTCAGCTGTTCGCTGTGAGCCCGACGGATCCGGGCATCATCGCCGTCGCCGCCGCGACGCTGGCGGCCGTGTCGGTGGTCGCCTGCCTGGTGCCGGCCGTGCGGGCCACGAAAGTCGATCCCATCGTCGCCCTCAGGAGCGAATGATGATTTCCCTGCGCCAGGACCTCCGCTACGCCTTTCGCGCTCTGCGCCGGACGCCCGGGTTCACCCTCGCGGCGATCCTCACGCTGGCGCTCGGCATCGGCGCGACGACCACGATCTTCACCGTAGTGAATGGTGTGCTCCTCCGGCCGCTGCCCTACCCGCATGCCGACCGCATCGCGAACATCTGGAACGATTTCGGCGAAGGTGCCCAGTCGCTCCCGGCCGTCTCGCCGCTCGATTTCCGCGACTACCAGCAGCGGAGCCGCACCTTCGAGACGTTCGCGGCGGCCTCGTTCGGCGGCGTCGTCGGGCTGCGCGGCAACCTCACCGGCGCGGGCGAGCCCGAGCGGGTCGATCTCGCCACCGTCACGGCCAACTTCTTTCCGTTGTTCGGCGTCACCCCCGAGTACGGCCGGAATTTCATGGCCGGAGAGGAGGCGCCGAACGGACCCCACGTCGTGATGCTCAGCGACCGGCTCTGGCGCCGCCGCTACGGCGCCGACCCGCGGCTGGTCGGGACGACGATCCAGGTGGACGGCGTCGGGCACACGGTCGTGGGAATCCTCCCGCCGGACTTCCGCCTGGCGCTCCCTGCCGAGGCGTTCCTCGTCACGGACGCCGAGCTCTGGGCGCCGCTGCAGTTCGACTACGGCCAGGCGCCGCCGCGGAACTTCACGTTCTTCACCGTCTTCGGGCGCCTGCGGCCGGATGCGACGTTCGCCCAGGCGCAGGCGGAGATGAACGGGATCGCGCTCCAGTTCCGGAAGGAGTTCCCGGAGCACGCCGGCACCAACGTCCGGATCCGCGCGGTGCCGCTGCAGGAGGACGTGGTCAAGCATGCGCGCCCCGCGCTGCTGGTCCTGCTCGGGGCGGTGGCGCTGGTGCTGGTGATCGCGTGCGCCAACGTCGCTCACCTGCTGCTCGTCCGGGCGACGGTCCGGGAAGGCGAGTTCGCGCTTCGCACCGCGCTCGGTGCCAGCCGGTGGGCCGTCGCCCGGCAACTGCTCACCGAGAGCGCAGTGCTGGCGGTGGCCGGCGGGGCGCTGGGACTGCTGGTGACGACGCTGGCGCTCGGGCTGCTCCGGGCACTGCATCCCTCGAACCTGCCCCGGCTCGGCGAGATCGACGTCGACGGCCGCGTGCTGGCCTTCACCGCGCTCACCTGCCTGGTGACGACGCTGACGTTCGGCCTGGCGCCCGCGCTCCAGGCGGCCCGGAACGAGCCCCACCGCACCCTGCAGGCGGGCGGACGCTCAGGCACCAGCAAGGCGCGCCAACGGGTGCGAAACCTGCTCATCCTGGGAGAGGTGGCGTTGTCGGTCGTGCTGCTCGTGGGCGCGGGACTGCTGGTGCGGAGCTTCGTCGCGCTGCAGCAGGTGCGGCCTGGGTTCGACGCGGCCGATGTGCTCACGTTCCAGCTCGCGCTGCCAGCGAGCCGCTACTCCGACGGCAGACGACCGCCGGACCTTCGTCCGCGAGCTCGAGCGTCGGCTGGGCGAGCTCCCGGGCGCGCGGCGCGTCGGCATCACCTCCAAGCTGCCGCTCACCGGGAGCGGCTCGCTCTCGCCGTACGCGTTCGACGAGGCCACGGCCCGGAACTGGGAGAGCGTGACGGCGGACGGCCGCCCGGTGTCGCCGGACTTCTTCGCGGCGATGAACACCCGCCTGCTCGCCGGGCCGACCGTTCACCTGGGACGACGCCGTGGGCAAGCCGCCGGTGATCATCATCGACGAAACGCTCGCGCGCCAGGCATGGCCGGGCCAGAGCGCCGTCGGCAAGCAGCTCCAGCTCGGGCCCACGGGCGAGGCGGACAACATGGCGGAGGTCGTCGGCGTCGTCGAGCACCAGCGAAGCCACGATCTGACCCGGGCCGTTCGTCCGCATATCTACTACCCTATGGCGCAGCAGATTCCGATCGTGCTGGACGTTGCGATCGAGACCACGGTGCCGCCGGCCGGCCTCGCCGGTGCGGCCACCGGGGTGGTGCACGAGATGGACAAGGACCTGGCGGTCACTCGGCATGGCACCGATGGCCGTCTATCTGTCCGAGGGCATGGCCCAGGCCCAATTCAACTTCCTGCTGATGGCGGCGCTGGGCGGAATCGCGCTGCTACTGGCGGCGGTCGGGATCTTCGGCGTCATCGCGTACACCGTGACGCCAGCGGACGCGCGAGTTCGGCATCCGACTGGCGCTGGGCGAGGATCCAGCGCAGACCCGGCGGGGTGTCATCGTCCGCGGCATGGGTCTCGTCGGCCCGAGCATTCTCGTCGGCCTGGCGTGCTCGCTCCTGCTCACGCGGTTCCTGGGCGGCCTGCTCTACCAGGTGAGCCCGTACGATCCGCTGACGCTCGGCGGGATCGCGGTGGTGCTCACGCTGGTTGCCCTCGCCGCCTGTTATCTGCCGGCCCGGCGCGCGACCGCGGTGGATCCCGCGATCACGCTCCGGAGCGAATGATGGATAAGGAGACCGCCGTGATCCGACTCGCGCAACCTCGACCGCGCCTACCAGGCCGGGCCCACCACGACGTACGTGCTCCGCCGTATCGACCTCATGATCCGCGAGGGCGAGTTCGTCACCATCATGGGCCCGTCCGGGGCCGGGAAGTCGACCCTGCTCGGCATCCTCGGCATGCTCGATCATGCCTGGACCGGTGAGTTCCACTTTCTGGGGGAGCCGGTGCACGCGCTGCCCCCGAAGAAGCGGGTGGAGCTCAACAAGCGTTACATCGGGTTCGTGTTCCAGAAGTACCACCTGCTCGACGACCTGACGGTGTACGAGAACCTCGAGATCCCGCTCTCCTACCGGGACGTGAAGCCCAAGGAGCGCGCCTCCATCGTGGCGCGAGACGCTCGACCGGTTCCAGATGGTGGGCAAGAAGGATCTCTACCCCAGCCAGCTCTCGGGCGGGCAGCAGCAGCTCGTGGGCGTGGCGCGGGCCGTGATCGCCCAGCCGAAGCTGCTGCTGGCCGACGAGCCCACCGGCAACCTGCACAGCGCGCAGGGCGAGGAGATCATGGAGCTCTTCACCCGCCTCAACCGGCAGGGGACAACGATCGTGCAGGTGACGCACTCCGAGCGGAACGCGTCGTACGGGCATCGGACGATCCAGCTGCGGGATGGGTGGATCGTAGAGCCGGAGATCGCGGCTGCGGGCCCGGGGCTCCAGTAGGTCTGAGCTGGTTTTTCACCACAGAGGCACAGAGGGCGCAGAGAACTGCCATCGGTGAAACCGGCCCTTCGGTGAACGCCCACAGGCCGGCTGGTGAATGCCTACGGCCGCCTGGAGTTAGATTTCCCGCCGAATCCACCAGCCCAGGGATCGTTGTCGAACTCCACCGCTCCCCCGCAGATCCTTGTCGCGGACGATCAACCCGACGTCCGTGAGGCCCTTCGCCTGCTACTGAAGGGCGAGGGGTACGCCATCGCGACCGCTGCCTCGCCGGCCGCCGTTCTGGCCGCCGTGCAGAAGAACGACTTCGACGCCGTCCTGCTCGACCTCAATTACGCCCGCGACACCACCACCGGCCGCGAGGGCCTCGAGCTGGTCTCCGAACTGCAGGCGCTCGACGCCACCCTCCCCGCCGTGGTGATGACCGCCTGGGGCAGCGTGGACAAGGCGGTCGAGGCGATGCGCCGGGGCGCGCGCGACTTCATCGAGAAGCCGTGGGACAACGCGCGCCTCATCGCCACCCTTCGGACCCAGGTCGAGCTCGGCCGGGCGCTCCGGCGCGCCCGGCGGCTCGAGGGCGAGAACCAGCTGCTCCGGCACGACGGGCGGCCGCCCCTGATCGCCGACTCGGCGGTCATGCGGCCGGTGCTGCAGCTGATCGAGCGGGTGGCGCCGTCGGACGCGAACGTGCTGATCCAGGGCGAGCACGGGACCGGCAAGGAGGTCGTCGCCCAGTGGGTGCACGCGGCATCGCCCCGGGCCGCGCGACCGCTGGTGGCGGTGAACCTGGGCGGACTCTCGGAGGGTCTCTTCGAGAGCGAGATGTTCGGGCACGTGAAGGGCGCGTTCACCGACGCCCGCGCGGATCGCATCGGGCGGTTCGAGCTGGCCGAGGGTGGCACGTTGCTCCTGGACGAGATCGGCACGCTGGAGCCGCGCCAGCAGGCCAAGCTGCTCCGTGTGCTCGAGAGCGGCGAGGTCGAACGCGTGGGCGCCTCGCGCTCGCGGCGGATCGACGTGCGCATCGTTTCGGCCACCAACGCCGACATCCCCGCCGAAGTGGCTGCCGGACGCTTCCGCGAGGACTCTGCTCTTCCGGCTCAACACGATCGAGATCCACCTGCCGCCGCTGCGCGAACGGCACGACGACATCGGCCCGCTCGCGGCCCACTTTCTCGCGCGTTACGCCGGCCGCTACCGGAAGCCGCTTGCCGGGTTCGAGCCCGAGGCGCTGGGCGCGCTCGAATCGCACGGGTGGCCGGGCAACGTGCGGGAGCTCGACCACACGATCGAGCGCGCGGTGCTGCTGGCGCAGGGTACGCGGATCCGAGTGGCCGATCTCGGCCTCCGGGGCGGCGGCGCGGCGGCGCGGCTCGAGGACCTGCCGCTGGAGGAAGTCGAGCGGGTGCTGATCCGGAAGGCGCTCGAGCGCCACGGCGGCAACGTGAGCCATGCGGCCAAGGCCCTTGGGCTGAGCCGGAGCGCCCTCTACCGGCGGCTGCAGCATCATGGTCTCTGACCGGCGGCGTCGCCCCGCCGGTCACGAGTCGCGGGTGTTCATCGCGGCGCTCCTCGCCGGGCTTCCCGCCGTGCTGGTGGCGGGCTGGCTGCTCTGGACCGGCGCGCACCCCCTCCGTACCCAGGTGACGCTGTCGCTCATCGTGGGGGGCGCCTGGCTCATCGGGGCGGCGCTCGTGCGGGAGCGGGTGCTCCGGCCGCTGCAGACGATCGCCAACCTGCTCGCCGCGCTGCGCGAGGGGGACTACTCGATCCGCGCCCGTGGCGCGCAGCGCCGACGACGGCGCTGAGCCTGGCACTGCTCGAGATCAACACGCTGAGCGATACGCTGCGCTCGCAGCGGCGCCACGCGCTCGAGGCCACGGCACTGCTCCGGCGCGTGATGGAGGAGATCGACGTCGCCATCTTCGCGTTCGACGGCGGAGCAGCGCCTCCGCCTGGTGAACCGGGGCGGAGAACGGCTCCTCGGCCAGCCCGCCGAGCGGCTGCTGGGGCTCGGCGCCGACGCGCTCGGGCTGGCCGCCTGCCTCGACGGCGAGACCCCGCGCACGGTCGAGGCGGCATTTCCCGGCGGCACCGGGCGGTGGGAGCTGCGGGGCAGTACTTTCCGCCAGGACGGACTGCCGCATCGGCTGCTGGTCTTGTCCGACCTGAGCCGCGTGCTCCGCGCCGAGGAGCGCTCGGCGTGGCAGCGGATCGTGCGGGTGCTGGGCCACGAGATCAACAACTCGCTCGCGCCGATCAAGTCGATCGCCGGCAGCCTGCGGAGCCTCGCCGAACGGGCGGCGCGGCCGCCGGACTGGGAGCAGGACCTCCGGGTCGGGGCTGCTCGTGATCGAGGCGCGCTCCGAGTCGCTCGCCCGCTTCATGGGCGCGTACGCGCGGCTGGCCCGGCTGCCGCAGCCGCAGCTTCGCCCGGTGCACGTGCGCGAGTGGGTGCACGCGTGTCGCCGCGCTCGAGCGCGGCTCGACGGTGCGGGTGGACGAGGGGCCGGCCCTGGTGCTGACCGCCGACGGCGACCAGCTCGACCAGCTCCTGATCAACCTCGTGCGCAACGCGTCCGATGCGGCGCTCGAGACCGCGCGGCGAAGTGCGGGTCGGCTGGCAGAGTCGTCACGGGGTCGTCGAGGTGACCGTGGACGACGACGGCCCCGGACTTGCCCGACCCGGGCAATCTGTTCGTCCCGTTCTTTACCACGAAGGCGGCGGGCACCGGCATCGGCCTCGTGCTGAGCCGGCAGATCGCCGAGGCGCACGGCGGCGCGCTTACTCTGGCGCCGCGCCCCGACGTCCGCGGCGCGCGCGCGACACTCCGGCTGCCGCTGGGCCCCCTGATGCCGACCTCCGACTCGTGAGACGCCATGCTCCTTCGACGCTTCTACGACGACCAGCTCGCGCAGGCCAGCTACCTCCTCGGCTGCCAGGCCACCGGCCAGGCGCTGGTGGTCGATCCCAACCGCCACCTCGAGCCGTACCTGCGCGCCGCGGAGGCCGAGGGCCTGCGGATCACCCACGTGACCGAGACCCACATCCACGCCGACTTCGTCTCCGGCGCCCGGGAGCTGGCCGGACGCACGAACGCGCGACTGCTGCTCTCGGGCGAAGGGGGCGACGGGTGGCGCTACCGGCTACGCGGGCGAGGCGGGCGCCGACACGCTGTGTGACGGCGGGACCTCTTCGAGGTCGGCCGAGTGTCGGTTCGGGTGATGCACACGCCGGGGCACACGCCCGAGCATCTGATGTTCGTCGTCACCGACACCGCGGGCGCCACCGAGCCGATGGGCGCCTTCACCGGTGATTTCCTCTTCGTGGGCGACGTCGGCCGTCCCGACCTGCTGGAGCGGGCGGCCGGCCAGGCGGGGACCATGGAGGCGGCGGCTCGCCAGCTGTTCCGCTCGCTCCGGCGGCTGGCCGCGCTGCCGGACTGGCTCCAGGTATGGCCCGGCCACGGCGCCGGCATCGGCGTGCGGCAAGTCGCTCGGCGCGGTGCCGCAGTCGACGCTCGGCTACGAGCGCCGGTTCAACTGGGCGTTCGGCGTGGCCGACGAGGAAGCGTTCGTGCGGGCCGTGCTCGCCGGGCAGCCCGAGCCGCCGCCCTACTTCGCCGAGATGAAGCGCATCAACCGCGACGGGCCACGGGTGCTCGGCGCTCCCGCTCACCCGCCGCGTATCGAGACCGCCGGCGTGGCCAGCGCGCTCGCGGCACGGCGCGATCGTGGTGGACACCCGTCCCGCGCGTGAATACGTCGCCCAGGGTGTGCCGGGCACCATCAACATCCCGGCCGGCCGCGCGTTCACCACCTGGGCCGGATGGTTGCTGCCCTACGACCGCGACCTCGTCCTGATCGTGGACGACCGGACCGGCCACGCGACGGACGACCTGCTGCGGGGGCTCGCCGGCATCGGGCTCGATCGCGTGGTGGGCGTGGCCGGGCCCGAAGTGCTCGACGGACTGGCGCAGCGGGGCAGGGGCCGCTGCAGACGATCGCGGCGCATCGACCACGTCGAGCTCGACGCGGCACTCCGCAGCAAGGCCGTTGCCGTGCTCGACGTGCGCACCGTGGCCGAATGGTCGGCCGGCCACCTGCCGGGCGCGATGAACATCCCGCTCGGCGAGCTTCCGTCCCGAGTGGGCGAGTTGCCCCGCGACCGCCCGCTGGTGGTGCATTGCCAGGCCGGCGGGCGGGCGGCGATCGCCGCGTCGGTACTCCGCGCGCGGGGCGTGACGGACCTCCGGCTGTACGGAGGCGGGTACGCCGAGTGGAGCGCGGCCGGGCATCCGACCGCGAGCGGCGCCGCGGTAGTGACGAGGTCGTGCGGGTGCTCGTCGCCGTCGGCGCGGTCGTGCTGCTGCTGATCGCCGGACGGAGGCTCGGCGCCCTGATCCCCGCGTTCAGCACCTGGGTCGACGGTCTCGGTGTGTGGGGAGCGGTGGCGTTCGTTGCCGGCTACGCGCTCGCGACCGTGGCGTTCGTGCCCGGCTCGCTGCTGACGCTCGCCGCCGGCGCCATCTTCGGCCTCGGCAAGGGCACGGCGCTCGTGCTGATCGCGGCCACGCTGGGAGCCTCCGCCGCCTTTCTGGTCTCCCGCTATGTCGCCCGCGGATTCGTCGAGCGCCGCCTGGCCGGGAACGAGCGCTTCGCCGCAATCGACCGCGCGATCGGGACAGAGGGGCGGAAGATCGTCCTGCTGCTCCGGCTCTCCCCGATCTTTCCATTCAACCTGCTCAATTACGCCCTCGGCCTGACCCGCGTGCGCTTCGCCGACTACCTGGTGGCGTCGGTCGGGATGCTGCCCGGCACGCTGCTCTACGTGTACTACGGTAAGGTGGCGGGCGACGTGGCCCGGCTGGCGGGCGGCGCGGCGGTGCCGCGTGGGCCTGGGTACTACGTCGTCGTGGCACTGGGCCTGGTCGCCACGCTGGCCGTGACGACACTCGTGGCCCGCACTGCCCGTCGCGCGCTCCAGGAGGTGACCGATGGCGACTCATGGCGCCGGCTGACGCGGACGTGCGCGGAGTGGAGGCCAAACTGGACGGGGACGTTCGCATCGAGCCGTTCGACCAGTTCAATCAGGAGCTCGTCGCCAATGTGCACCCGGCCGGCTGGATCAATCCCGGAGCCGCGGGAGCGCTACCACCTCGTCGTGATCGGCGCCGGCACGGGCGGGCTCGTCACCGCGTCGATCGCCGCCGGCCTGGGCGCGCGGGTCGCGCTGGTCGAGCGCTACCTGATGGGCGGGGACTGCCTCAACGTGGGCTGCGTGCCGTCGAAGGGCATCATCAGCGCCGCCCGCTCGTGGCAGACCGCGACCGAATCGCGCCGCCGCTTCGGCGGGCCGACCGTGACCGGACCGGGAGACTTCGGCGAGGTGATGGCCCGCATGCGCCGGCTCCGCGCCGGCCTCAGCCGCATCGACGGCGCGCCACGCTATCGTGACCTGGGCGTCGACGTGTTCCTCGGCGAGGGCCGCTTCACCGGGCATGACGCCCTGATGGTCGGCGGCCGGACGCTCCGGTTCCGCCGCGCCGTCATCGCGACCGGTGCCCGGCCCGCGGTGCCGCCCGTCCCGGGCCTCGAGACGACGGGCTACCTCACCAACGAGACCATCTTCGGCCTGACCGAGCTGCCTCGCCGGCTCACGGTCATCGGCGCGGGGCCGATCGGCTGCGAGCTGGCCCAGGCATTCGCTCGCCTCGGCTCGGCGGTTACGGTCATCGACGCAGGGCGCGCACATCCTGCCGCGCGAGGACGCCGACGCGGCCCGGATCGTCGGAGCGCGCCATGGAAGCGCACGGCGTGCGGCTGCTGCTCACCGCCGCCGCTGGTCCGCGCCGAGACGCGGGACGGGGAGCGGGTGAGTCCACGTCCAGGTCGACGGACGTATCCGAGGAGATCGCCGGCGACGAGCTGCTCGTGGCCACCGGGCGCGTGCCGAATGTCGAGGACTTCGGCCTCGAGGCGGCGGGCGTGGCGTACTCCAGCGACGGCGTTGGCGTGAACGACCGGCTCCGCACGAGCAACCCGCGCATCTTCGCCGTGGGCGACATCTGCTCCAAGTACCAGTTCACCCATGTCGCCGACGCGACGGCCCGGCTGGTGGTGGCCAACGCGCTGTTCTTCGGGCTCGGCGGCGGCAAGGTCAGCAGCCTGGTGATGCCCGTGGGTCACCTTTACGACCGCCCGAGGTGGCGCACGTCGGCATGACCGAGGCCGACGCGACGACCGCGGGCCTGCGGGTGCAGACCATCACGGTGCCGCTGCACGACGTGGACCGGGCGGTGCTCGACGGGCAGGAAGACGGTTTTTTCCGGGTGCATCTCAAGGAGGGAACCGACCGCATCCTCGGCGCCACCCTCGTGGCCGAGCACGCCGGCGAAATGATCGGCGAGATCGCGCTGGCGATCACGGCCGGCGTCGGGCTCGGGAAGGTCGGTTCTACGATTCATCCCTATCCCACGCAAGCGGAGGTCTTCCGGAAGGCGGCAGATGCGTGGCGCCGGACGAAGCTCACGCCGAGCGCGAAGGGAGCGTTCAGGTCGTTCTTCCGATTATTTGGCTGAGGTCCTTCCGCAAAGCCCGGCCGCCGCACTATCCTAGGTGGCGCGCTCCCCCTCCCTCCCACAAGGCGGCCGCATGCTCAAGGAATTCAAAGCGTTCGCGATGCGCGGCAACGTGCTGGATCTGGCGGTCGGTATCATCATCGGCGGCGCATTCGGCACGATCGTGAAATCGTTGGTGGACGACGTCATCATGCCCCCGATCGGCCTCGCGCTCGGCAACGTGGACTTCTCGAATCTGTTCGTGCTCCTCAAGGAAGGCGCCAAGGCGCCGTCACCCTACTCGACGCTCGCCGAGGCGCAGGCTGCTGGTGCGGTCACGGTGAACTGGGGGCTGTTCGTCAACAGCATCATCACCTTCCTCATCATCGCGTTCGCCGTGTTCATGATCGTCCGGGCCGCCAACCGGATGAAGCCGCCTGAGGCCGAAGCGGCGCCGAACACGAAAGACTGCCCCTATTGCCGGATGGCGATCCCAGTGGGCGCCACGCGCTGCCCGCAGTGCACCTCCGAGCTCAAGGCGGCCTGAGTGGATCACTCCCTCACCACCACGGCGTTCGTGCTGGACGGCTACCGGATCGTCCAGACGCTCGGCGTCGTTCGCGGCATCACCGTACGGTCGCGCAACATCTTCGGCACCATCGGCGGGTCGCTGCAGACGCTGCTCGGCGGCAACATCTCGCTCTTCACCGAGCTGTGCGAGAAGACCCGGGAAGAGGCGTTCGAGATGATGGTCGGCCACGCGCAGGCCGAGGGTGCGAACGCGATCATCGGCATCCGCTACGACGCGACGGAGCTGATGCAGGGGGTGACGGAGGTGTTGTGCTACGGTACGGCCGTGGTGGTGGAAACGGCCTGAACGGTTTCTGGACGAGGGGTTGACGGGCGGCCCCGAGCCACTTTATACTGTAAAGTACTTGATGGAACCGACTCCGACCGGTATCCTGGTGCCCATGGCCTCACCCCGTCCCCTTCCCAGCCCGCCGCCCGAGGACCCCGCGCTCCACGTCCGGGCGATGGACAATCTGCGCTTCATCCGCCAGACGATGGAGCGCGCCACCGCGTTCACCGCCGTTCCGGGGTGGGGTGGGGTAGGCATGGGGACCCTCGGTGCTCGCCGCCGCGCTGGTCGCGGAGACCCGGCTCACGCCCGCGGAGTGGCTCGGCACCTGGCTCGGGACCTCCGTGCTGGCCCTGACGCTCGGCGGCTGGGCCATGGCGGCCAAGGCGCGCCGGGCGGGGACGCCGGTGTTCTCCTACTCGGGCCGGCGGTTCGTCTTGAGCTACGTGCCGCCGCTCCTCGTCGGCGCGCTGCTCACCGGCGCGCTGGTGCGGGCGGGCCTCTACCAGGCCCTGCCCGGCACCTGGCTGCTCCTGTACGGAACCGGCGTCGTCACCGGCGGCGCCTTCTCGGTGCGCGTGGTGCCGCTCATGGGGCTCTGCTTCATGGGGCTCGGCGCCATCGCCCTCTTCGGTCCGGCGGCCTGGGGCAACGCGTTCATGGCCGCGGGCTTCGGACTGTTGCACATCGTGTTCGGCTTGATCATCGCCCGGAGGCATGGTGGCTGAATCCAATCTCGCTCCCAAAGGGCGGGCATGGCCCCAAGCCGGCGGCGCCGCTCCATGGCGTCCGCGGTGGTGGGGCGGCCGTCCCGCTCGAGCTCGACCGGCTGATCCACGAGCGCATGCGGCTCGCGATCGTGAGCGCGCTCGCCGTGAACGAGTCGCTCAGCTTCAACGAGCTGAAGCATCTGTTGGAGACGACCGACGGCAACCTCAGCGTGCACGCGCGGAAGCTCGAGGAAGCCGGCTACGTGGTCTGCACCAAGACGTTCGAGGGCCGGGTACCGCGGACCGACTATCGCCTGAGCGACGCCGGACGGCGCGCGCTCGAGCGCTACCTGTCGCACATGGAAGGGCTGATCCGCGCGACCCGCGAGCGCTGAGGGTCTCTCTTTTTTTGGGGAGCAACTTTATGCAGCAAAGCACTTCGCATTCCGCCGCGCCGTCGACGATCCACGTCGGGATCATCATGGACGGCAACGGCCGCTGGGCCACGGGGCAGGGGCGCTCGCGCGCCGCCGGCCATCGGGCCGGCGCGGCGATGGTGCGGCGGATCGTCGAAGCCGCGCCCGACTGCGGGATCGGGGTGCTCACGCTGTTCGCCTTCTCGGCCGACAACTGGCGCCGCCCGCGGACCGAGGTCGGCTGGCTCATGCGCCTCTTCCGCGAGTATCTCCGCGACGAGACGGCGCGCTGTGTCGCCAATGGCGTTCGCCTGGAGATCATCGGCCGGCGCGACCGGATCGGCGCCGCGCTCCGCCGCGCGATCGAGGATGCCCACCGCGAGACCGCGCACGGCACTCGGCTGCACGTCCGCGTCGCGCTCGACTACTCCTCGCGCGACGCGGTGCTCCGCGCCGCGCAGTGCCTGCTGCCGGACACCGCGCCGTCCAGGGAATCGTTCGGCCGCCTGATCGCCATCGTGGACCATGGTGTGCCGGTGCCCGAGGTCGACCTGCTGATCCGGACCGGCGGGGAGCGGCGGCTGAGCGACTTCCTGCTCTGGGAAGCGGCATATGCCGAGCTGCTGTTCTCGCCGCTGATGTGGCCGGAGTTCGGGCCGGCGGCGCTGCAGGAAGCGGTGCGTGACTTCGCCTCGCGCGAGCGGCGTTTCGGCGGCCTGCCCGACGCGGCCGCGGGCTGACCATGTCGCCCCTCACGCGCCAGGGACTCGTGCTGCTCGCGGTCGCGCTGGCGCTCGGTGTGGTGGCGGATGTGCTGGTCACGCTCGTGCCGGGCCGGCTCGACGTGGTGCTGGGGCTGGGCGCGCTCGTGCTGGCGATCGTCGCCCTGGCGCAGACCGGGGCCGTGCGGCTGCCCGGCTCGCTCGCTCCGCTGGGCGTGCCGATCGCGCTCCTGGGCCTGGCGCTCCTCTGGCGCGATTCGCCGACGCTCTTCGCGCTCAACCTGGCGGGCGTGGCCAGCGTCGCAGTGATGGCGTCACCCCGCCTGCGATCCGTGGGCCGCCGGCGCGCGGGGCTGGGCGACTACGCCATCGGCGCGGGCGAGCTCGCCGGCGCCGCGGCCGCCGGAGCGCCCGCACTCATCTTCACCGACATCGACTGGGCGACTGTCCCGGTCGATGCCCGGGCGAGACGGGCACGGAGCACCGCGATCGGCATGGTGGCCGCGGTGCCCGTGGCGACGGTGTTCGGCGGTCTCCTCATGCAGGCCGACCCGGCCTTCGACCGCCTGGTGAGCCGTGCGCTCGACATCGAGCTGGCACCGCTGGCGTCGCACCTGGTGACGGTGGTGCTCTGGGCGTGGCTCGCGGCCGGAGTGCTCAAGCTCGTGTGCCGCCCCGACGTCTCGCGCTCCACGCTTCCCGCTCGGCGCGGGACTCTCGGCCTGGGCGAGATCGGCACGGTGCTGGTGGTGGTGGACCTGCTGTTCGCCGCCTTCGTGCTGGTACAGTTCCGCTATCTGTTCGGTGGGAACGAGCTCGTGCGCGAGTTGACTGGCATGAGCTACGCTGAATATGCGCGGCGGGGGTTCTTCGAGCTGGTGGCCGTCGCGGCGCTCTCGCTGCCCCTGCTCCTGGCCGCGGACCACTGGCTCGACCACCGGGATGCCACGAACGTCCGCCGCGTCCGCCAGCTCTCCGGCGTGATGCTCCTGCTCCTCGACGTGATGCTCGCCTCCGCGCTCCTCCGGATGTGGCTCTACACGACACAGTTCGGCCTGACCGAGCAGCGGTTCTACACGACGGCGTTCATGGGATGGCTGGTAGTCGTGTTCGGCTGGTTCGTAGCGACGGTGCTGCGGGGCCGACGCGAGCGCTTCGGGACGGGCGCGCTCGTGACGGGGTGGCTGGTGCTCGCCGCGCTCAACCTGGTGAACCCCGACGGGGTCATCGCCGAGGTCAATCTCGGCCGCGCGGCTCGAGGGCGGCCGCTGGACGTGGCCTACGCGGCGACGCTGAGCGCGGATGCCCTGCCCGCGTTCCATCGACGGTTGCCCCGGCTCGGCACCAACGAAGCGTGCGCCGCGGCCGGTCGCCTCGAAGGCCGGTGGCGCGAGGAGCTGGCGGCGAGGGAGCGCTGGACGATCGCGCTGGCCCGCGCCCCGCGCGGACCGATCGGTTGCGGCATCGAGTCCCGAATGTGAGCTAGTGCGCGGCGCTCATCGCGGCGCGCAGCGCGTCCAGCTCCTCACGCTCCACGCCCGCGCCCTGCAGGAACCCCTCCGGTAGCGTCTCCAGTCCCGCCCGAAGCGTCATCAGGTCCAGGCACGAGTGGCCGTGGTGCACCACCGCGTCGAGTCCGCGCGCTCGTGCGAGGTCCTCGCAGGCGGCCAGCACCGTGCGGCCGAAGGAGGCGCCGGTGAGGTCGGCCCCGGCCAGCTGGACTCCGGCGAGAAAGGCCCGTGACAGCTCCGCGTGGCTGAGATCGGATTCGACCAGGACTGTCCCGTCGAGCACGGCCATCGCGAGGGTCGCATGGGACAGGTTGCACTGCCGCCAGATGGAGTGGCTCAGTGTCGCGGCCGAGAGGTCCGCGCCCGAGAGATTGCAGCCGACGACCGTGGTGTGGCTGAAGTCGGTCGCGCACGAGCGACGCACTCTCCAGCACGGCGTCCTGGAGCGTGGCGAACTCGAAGGTGGCGCGAAGGGCGTCGGCGCGGACGAGGCGGGTTCGGACGAGCGTGGCGGCGAGAAGCTTCGCATCGCTGAGGCGGGCATCGGTCAGGTCGGCGTCGGTACAGTCGGCCGAGGTCAGGTCGGCGCCGTCGAGTCGGGCCTGTCGGAGATCCGCCCCGGTCAGCCGGACCTTGCAGAGATCGGCGCCCCGGAAATCCGCTCCTCGGAGGTCCGCGCCGGCCAGGTCGGCGCCGGGCAATGCCAGCCCGGCCAGCGAGGCTCCGACCAGCGTGTCGGCCGCCGTTCGCCACAGGACGGTGTCCGAGTCTCTCGCGCGGATCTCGAGCATGACGATCTCCTGGTTGGGGCCGGACTCCGGGCGGAGTCCAAGTATACGCCCCCAGGCGGGTGGGTCCAGGGGCGCCTGGCCAGTCAGCGAGGCGGTGCGGCTCGACCTGCAGGTGCTCTTCGGCGGCCGCCACACAAAGGTACGGCGCGGTAGATTCCGTTCATCTCCGCCGTGACACGGTCACGCCGGCCGAGAACTGAGAGGGGACATGATACAGGTAACGACGCGTGAATCGGGCCGCTCGATGACCGGGCCCGGAACGGTCTGGAGTGGCCGCCGCGAGGCGCGGCTCCGCCCCGAGCATGCCCATCGCTATCCCGGGCTCCATGCGGAGGATTGGGTCTCCGCCGCCACGCTGGCCGACCGGGTGCTGGCGGGGGCGCTGCTCCGGGGACGGGACACGAGTCTGTGGGTCCGCCTGTTGCGTGATGAGCATTTCGAGTTCCGGGGCGGCGGTGGCCGTGTTGTCGCCGACGGCGACGCGCGGCCCCGCCGGGAAGACCGATGACGGCCGATCAGCACGAGGCCCCGACCGGGCCCGACCTGAAGCAGGGCATTCCCGCGGGAGACGTGCCGGATGGTGGCATGGTTGTGGGCCATGCGGACGGCGAATCCGTCCTGCTCGTCCGTCGAGGCGAGGCCTGGTTCGCCATCGGCGCGGCGTGCAGCCACTACAGTGGTCCGCTGGCCGAAGGGTTGCTGGTGGGCGACACGGTGCGCTGTCCCTGGCACCACGCCTGCTTCAGCCTGCGAACGGGAGAGCCACTCCGCCCCCCGGCGCTCAATGACCTGCCGTGCTGGGACGTGGAGGAGCGCGGCGGTCGTGTCTTCGTCGGCGGCAAGCGGCCGGCCGCCGGCCCGCCCTGCACGGAGCTCCCGCGCGCCCGAGCGGGTGGTGATCGTGGGCGGAGGCGCGGCCGGCAACTCGGCCGCCGAGACGCTCCGGCGCGAGGGATACGCGGGGTCGGTCACCATCGTGGATCCGGACCCGGATGCACCGTACGACCGGCCGAATCTTTCCAAGGACTACCTGGCCGGCAACGCCCCTGAGGAATGGATTCCGCTGCATCCGCCCGAGTTCTACCGGGACCGCGGGATCGAGCTCCGGCGCGACGCCCGAGCCGCCACGATCGACCCGAAGGGCCGCCGTGTTCGACTGGACGACGGCACCGACCTGCCGTACGATGCCCTGCTGCTCGCCACCGGTGCGACGCCGGTGCGCCTGGATCCTGCGCTCGAGCGCGGCACGCCGGCGGTGCACTACCTGCGCTCGCTGGCTGACAGCCGGCGGATCGTGGCCGCCACGCGCGAGGGCGGCCGCGCGGTCGTGCTCGGCGCAAGCTTTATCGGACTCGAGGTGGCCGCGTCGCTGCGCGCGCGAAAGATGGAAGTCCACGTGGTCGCGCCGGACGCCCGGCCGCTCGAGCGGGTACTGGGGCCCGAGCTCGGCGACATTGATCCGCGGGCTGCACGAAGAGCAGGGGGTCGTCTTCCACATGGGCCAGAAGCCGCGCGCAGTCGAGGGGGGATCAGTGATCCTCGAGAGCGGCGAGCGGCTTGCCGCCGACCTGCTCGTCGCGGGCATCGGCGTGCGGCCGAACCTCGACCTGGCCGAAGCAGCCGGGCTCGCCCTCGACCGCGGCCTGGTGGTGGACGCGCGGCTCGAGACCAGCGCCCCGGGAGTTTTCGCCGCGGGCGACATCGCGCGCTGGCCCGATCCCCACACCGGCGAGCGCATCCGGGTCGAGCACTGGGTGGTCGCGGAACGGCAGGGACAGGCCGCCGCGCGCAACATCCTTGGCCTGAGCGACCGGTTCGACGCGGTGCCGTTCTTCTGGAGCCAGCACTACCAGGTGTCGATCAACTACGTCGGGCACGCCGAGCGCTGGGACCGGATCGACGTCGACGGCGATGTCGGCGTCGAAGGACTGCGCCGTGCGGTTCGTGCGGACAGGCCGAGTGCTCGCGGTGGCGACGGTGGGGCGGGATCGGGAGAGCCTCGAGGCGGAGGCTGGGAATGGAGGCGGTGAGCTCCGGCTGACCCGGGCGACGATACGAAGGTACACCGAGCCTCCTCACGCGACGCCGGCGAGGTTGTACAGCGCTCGCCACGCGCGGAACACCTCGCGGTAATCCTGGTGGACGAACTCCAGGGTCCGTCCCGCCGTCCGGACCGAGCCCGGCACCAGCTCCGCCATGTCGGCCATCTGGGTCAGGGCGAAGTCCACCTCGAGCCTGATCGGGGCTCGCGAGCCGGAACGGCGCGTGGGCGCGGCCGAGCGCCGCGGTCGCGCCCTCGCGAATGAGGCGGCACGCCACCGTGGGCGACACGCTCCGCGCCGCGAACCGGCCGACCGCGTGCTTGACGATCACGGTTTCGACCGCGGGGCCCAAGCAGCTCGCGCGCTTCGGCCGCCAGCGCCTGGTCCCCGCTCACGAGCGCCACCGGCACGTCGAACGTGCCCGCGAGCGCGGCGTTGATCGCCAGCTCGCCGACCGGCCGGCCGTTGAGCCGGGCCTCGTGCACGTTGCTCGTGTAGGTGTGATCGATGATGGCGTGTCCCACGCCGGCGCGCGCGTGGTAACCCACGAACAGCGCGGCGTCGAAGCCGAGCTCGATGCCTTCGACCATCGACCGGGCCTTGGGGCCGCCGCTCAGAAGCTCCGCCGCCGGGTGCAGCTCCTCGGCGAGCAGATTCATCATCAGCCAGTGGCTATCGTTGACCAGCACGCGCTCCGCGCCCGCCGCCAGTGCCCCCTCGATGGCCGCGTTCGCCTCGGCCGTCATCAATCGGCGGAATCGATTATACTCTGCGGCATGTCGAGGATCGACCGGATCGGTCTGGTCCTCGTGGACGACGCCGGCCACGCCTTCCATGTCGACGGAGATGTAGACCCGCATGGCTGCTCCCAGGGTTGGGGGATCGGGTCCAGGGGACCGTGGAGAACGAGTGATGCGTATGCGTGCATGGGCACTGATCGGCGCGGCGGCCGTGGCCGCCTGCGCGCCGCGCGGCGAGAAGCCGCCCCGCACCGGGCTCGAGCAAGGCCGGCTGTACACCACCTGGCTCTATGACAACCAATACCAGAAGCTGTGGGACCGCTTCTCGCCGGAGATGCGCCAGACCTTCGGCAGCGTCGCCGACCTGGCGAGCTTCGCCGGGCGCGCCGTGACCCGGCTGGGCCCCGAGCGCCGGGCCCTCAACGAGCGGGTGGACGACGCCGCGCCGTTCCGCATCTACCAGCGCACCGCGTCGTTCGACACTTCGCGCCGTCCGATGCTCATCGAGTGGAGCCTGGCCCGCGACGGGGCCGTGACCGGCCTGGTCGTGCGGCCGGTGCCGGACGACCGCTAGTAGACCCGCCCGCCGAGCGGCACCTCGCGCTCGGCGGCGAGCAGGATGACCTCGCCCTCCGCGTCCGGCAGCCCCAGCACCAGCACCTCCGAGGTGAAGCCGGCGATGTTTCGCGCGCCCAGGTTGACGGCCGCGATGACCAGCCGCCCGACCAGCTCCTCCGCCGCGTAGCGCGCGCGGAGCTGGGCGCTCGACGTCTTCTCGCCCAGCGGCCCGAAGTCGATCCACAGCCGGTACGCCGGCTTCCGCGCGCGCGAGTTGACCTCCGCCCGCAGTACCCGTCCCACCCGCAGGTCCAACGTCTCGAACGCCTCGATCGGATTCATTGGTGCGCCGCGGCAAGCGGACGGCTCGCCGAGGGACGGCCCGCGAACGGACCGCCCGCGAACGCGGCTGCCTGGGTGACCGGTTGGCGTGCGGCCATGAGACGCTCGAGACATGAGGAGGCAAAACGGATAGAAATAAGGAGCGAACGGCGGAGAAGTGAAGGGGCGGCGGGGACTACGAGACGGCGCGTGCCGCGGGGAGGTCGTGGGTCCCATAGAGCTTGAGCAGCGTCGGGCGCTCCCGTGCGCTCGAGGAAGATCGCAGAGCCATCGCCTGAGCCGCGCGAGCTGGCTTCGGCGCTTGGCACCGACCTGGAAACCTACTGGAAGTGGCGGGGCGCGATGGAGGGCAATATCATGGTCTCGTTCGACGGCGCGATGCCCGGCAACCGGACCGCGGTCACGCTCGAGGAAACGCTCGACGACCCCGACGCGCCGCTGCCCGGGCAGACGCTGGCGCATGCGGAGGAGATGCAGGGGCTCCGGCAGGCAATCACGACGTTGCCGGACAAGGAGCGGGTGGTGCTCACGCTCTATTACTACGAGGAGCTCAATCTCCGCCAGATCGCCGAAATCCTGCACCTGACCGAGTCGCGGATCTCGCAGGTCCGAACTCAGGCGTTGAAGCGCTTGCGCAACCGCCTCACCGACCGAGGGGGCAACGGATGAGCCGCCGTTGGCGGCAGCGGCCGTCCGAGTGAGCCGCGACGCCTGTGAGGGGGCTCCGATGCTGTCCCTGGTGATGGAAGGCCCGCCGGGTGGAGGAGCGGTCGCGAGTCGGCCCGGCTGACCGATCTGGCCCGGGCGCGGCAGGCGCTCAGCCGCGTGAAGCAGCTCGAGGCCATGGTCGCCGGTAGCACGCAGGTCTAGCGGCGGCGCCAGGCCGGCAGCAGCAGGTCGAACCGCGCGCCCGACCCGGCCTCGCCCGAGAGGACCAGATCCCCGCCGAATCGCCGCGCCAGCCCTCGCGACACTGCCAGCCTGAGGCCGCGAGGCCGGCCTCCCCGAACTGTGGGCACAGGGACGAACAGCCGCGCCCGGCGGTCGGGCGGAATTCCCGGACCGTTGTCGGTTACGCTGACCCGCACGCTTCCGTCCAGCGCGATCGCGTCCACCACGAGCCGCGAGCCGGTGGCCTCTCCGGTGGCCTCGAGAGCATTCAGGACCAGGTTGAGCAGGATCTGCTCGATCTCATGCTCCACCCCGGCCACGGCCGGCAGGACCGCGCCAAGGGCACCCTCCAGGTCGAGGCGCATTCCCGACCGGTGGCTGCGGTGCAGCGCACCGATGAACTCCAGGCTGTCCCGCAACGAGAGCGGCGCCGTCCCGACCGCGGGTCGCGGAAGCCTGAGCAGCCGGTCGAGCAGCTCGAGCGAGCGCGACAGCTGGGCGGTGGCTTCCCGGATGGTCTCCACCGCGCCGGGATCACCCGCCTCGGGGCCTCGCCCATGAGCTCGGTGATGAGGGTCAGCGCCTGGGTGGGATTCCGCAGGTCGTGAATGAGCCAGCGCGCCACCTGGCCATAGACCGCATGGCGGTTGGCGGCGGCGAGCGAGTCGAGGTCGGCGGAAACGACGGTGGCGTGTGGTGATCGCGAAAGGTACACCGCGGCGCGCCGCCGGCGAAGGACCATCGCTTGCGCGGCATCAGCCGACATCGCCGCTCGATCGGTCTTGAAGCCTGAAGGGCCGCCGGCGATCTCGCCGGCGGCCCTTCGTTGTTAAGCCATGTCAGTCTTTTTCATCGACCCCGGGCTCGGGGTCGAGGCGCTGCTTCGCCTTGCCGACGCCCTGCTGGACCTTTCCTTTGATCTCCTGCGCCTTCCCCTTCACCTGCTGGCCGGTGTCGCCCCTGGCGGCGCCGACGGTGCTGCGTACGCGCCCCTCGAGCTCCTTGCCGGCACCCTTCAGCCGGTCCTTGGCGCCTTCAGTGGCCAGATCCTTGTCCTCTCCGTCCTCGGGCTCGTTCGCCCAGTCTCTATTGTCAGGCATGATGCCCTCCTATCGGGGTTGAAAACGACCCCTACAAGGTGCCCCTGCCCGACGGCTCGGAGCCGTGACCGAACTCACCGAATCTCCGCGAGCTCCTCCGCGGCTGGCGTACTCTCGGCATAGTGGCAGGCGGCGATGGTGGCGCCGACCGTGCGAAGCATCGGGACTTCGGTACGGCACCGTTCATTGCGGGAGGGATGGAAGCAGCGCGTGTGGAATGGACATCCCGGCGGAGGGTTCGAGGGGCTGGGCAGGTCTCCGGAGAGGATGATACGTGAGCGGCGGCGGGACGGGTCGGGCTCGGGAACGGCGGACAACAGCGCCACGGTGTAGGGATGCCGCGGCGCGGCGAGCAGGGCCTCCGTGGGCCCCGCCTCGACGATGCGGCCGAGATACATCACGGCCGCCCGCTGCGCGATCTGCCGAACCACGGCCAGGTCGTGCGCGATGAAGAGGTAGGAGAGCCCCCGGTCCCGCTGCAGGTCGGCGAGCAGATTGAGCACCTGCGCCTGCACCGAGACGTCGAGCGCCGAGACCGGCTCGTCGCAGACGATGAAGCCGGCTCCACCGCCAGCGCCCGCGCGATCCCGATGCGCTGCCGCTGTCCCCCCGAGAACTCGTGCGGGTAGCGCCGCCCGTATCCGGGATCGAGGCCGACCTCCTCGAGCAGCGCGCCCACCCGGCGGCCCACCTCCGGGCCCGTCGCCAGGCGGTGGATCTCGATGCCCTTCGGCGATCGCGGCGCCGACGGTCATCCGGGGATTGAGGCTGCTGTAGGGATCCTGGAAGATGATCTGCATCCGGCGGCGAAGCCGCCGGAGCGCGGTGCGGTCGAGCCCGAAGACGTCGACGCCCTCGAATCTTCGCCTCGCCGCCGGTCGGCTCCTGCAGCCGCAGAACCGTTCGGCCCACCGAGGACTTGCCGCACCCGCTCTCTCCGACCAGCGCCAGCGTCTCGCC
Source organism: uncultured Gemmatimonadales bacterium (assembly GCA_963728705.1). Lineage (GTDB taxonomy): Bacteria > Gemmatimonadota > Gemmatimonadetes > Gemmatimonadales > GWC2-71-9 > CAVVWJ01. Next base: position 33,606 of record CAVSLY010000019.1, on the reverse strand, counting down.
CCGGCCGACGTCGAACGAGACGCCGTCCACCGCCCGGACCGGCGGCGCGCCCCGCGCGAAGAGGCCGCCGGCGGTGTAGTGCTTGACGAGGTCGCGCACCTCGAGGAGCGGCGTCATGTCGACCGCTTGCCCTCGGCCAGCCAGCAGCGCATGCGGTGGTCCGGTCCCACCGGCAGCAGCTCGGGAGGGAGCTCGCTCTTCTCGAAGGCCTGCGGGCAGCGCGGCCGGAACCGGCAGCCCGTCCGGCCACGCGCGGGGAGGCGGAACGGTGCCGCCGATCGGCGTGAGCCGCTGCACCGGCCCGCGTGATGCGCGGAACCGAGGCGAAGAGCCCCTGGGTGTAGGGGTGCGATGGCCGCGCGAACAGGTCGCCGTCGTTGCCTCCTCGACGATCTGCCCCGCGTACATTACCGCCACCCGGTCCGCCCGGCCCGCCACGATCCCGAGGTCGTGGGTGATGAGCAGCACCGCCATCCCGCGCCGCCGCCGCAGCTCGTCGAGCACCTCGAGAATCTGCGCCTGCACCGTCACGTCCAGCGCGGTCGTCGGCTCGTCGGCCACGAGGATCTCCGGCTCGGCGGCGAGGGCAATCGCGATCATCACCCGCTGCCGCATCCCGCCGCTCAGCTGGTGCGGATAGGCGTCGAGCCGCTCCGCCGGGTCGGGAATCCCGACCTCCTGCAGCAGCGCGCAGCGCCCGTTCCCGCGCCTCGGCCTTCGACACCCGCAGGTGTGCGCGGACCGCCTCCGCGATCTGGTCACCGGCGGTGAACACCGGGTTGAGGCTGGTCATCGGGTCCTGGAAGATCATGCCGATGCGGCGGCCGCGAATCTGCCGGAGCGCCTCGCCCTCGAGCGTGAGGACGTCGGTCTCTCCCAGCCGGATGGCGCTGCCGGGGTCGATCCGTCCCGGCGGCGGAATCAGCCGCAGCAGCGCGAGGCTCGTGAGGCTCTTGCCGCAGCCCGATTCGCCGACGAGCGCCAGCGTCTCGCCGCGATCCAGGCAGAAGCTGACGCCATCGACCGGGTGGAACCGGCTGCCGTCGGACGCGGGGAACGAGATGCGCAGGTCGCGGACGTCGAGGACTCGGGTCATGCGCCTCGGGGGTCGAGGGCGTCGCGCAGGGCGTCGCCGACGAGGTTGGTGGCCAGGACGGTGAGCGTGATCATGACGCCGGGGAAGATGCCGACCCACGGGGCCGACTCCAGCACCGGCCGCGCATCGAAGATCATCCCGCCCCAGCTTGGCGTCGGCGGCTGGACGCCGAGTCCGAGGAACGAGAGGCCGGCCTCGAGCAGGATCACGTCGCCTACGCCCAGCGTGGCGGCCACGAGCAGCGGGCCGGCGGTGTTCACCAGCAGGTGCCGGAAGATAATCCGCCGCCGGGACGCGCCGAGCGCCTCGGCGGCGCGCACGTAGGTCTCCTCCCGCAGGCGGAGGACTTCCGCGCGAACCATCCGGCTGGTGCCGAACCAGCCCGTCGCGCCGATGAGGACGATCAACGCCAGCAGCGGCACGCGCGTAGGCACCGCCAGGACCAGCATGAGCAGGAAGAGCCGGGGCACGGCCAGCGCGCCGTCGACCAGCCGCATCAGCACCGCGTCCACCGCGCCGCCCAGGTAGCCCGCGACCAGTCCGACCGCGGCCCCCAGCGTGACCGACAGGGCAACCGCGATCGCCGCTACCGCCAGCGACACCCGCGCCCCGCTCACTACTCGAGACAGCACGTCGCGGCTCAGCTGATCGGTACCGAACGGATGCTCGACGCTCGGCCGGGCGCTCTGCAGGTCCACGATGCCGAACTGGCGGAATGGATCAGGCAGGAGCCGCGGTCCCAGCAGCGCCAGCAGGCAGAGGAACGTGAGGAACACCAGGCCCGCCCGTCCGCGAGGCGTGCGCCAGGCCGCTCGCAGCGCACCGTCCTCCGTCGTCACGAGTAGCGGACTCGCGGATCCAGCAGCGCGTAGGCGATGTCCGTGAGAAAGCCCGCCAGGACGACGATGCCGGCCACGAGGATCGCCGCCCCCATGAGCAGTGGATAGTCCCGGTTCCCGACCGCAGCCGCGGCCAACGATCCGAGGCCGGGCCAGGCGAACACCGACTCCACGAACACCGAGCCGGAGACCAGGATCGGGAGCCACAGCCCGAACAGGGTCAGCACCGGGAATAGCGCGTTCCGCCACCCGTGCCAGAGCACCTGCCGCTCGGTGAGCCCCTTCGCCCGGGCGGTCAGCATATAAGGAAAGCGGAGGGCTTCCAGCATGGCCGTGCGCTGGTAGCGCATGGTACCCGCGATGCTCACCACGGACAGGGTGATCGCCGGCAGCACCAGGTGCCGGGCGACGTCGACCGCCGCCTCCAGCCCGCCCGCCTCGAGCAGCGGATTCCGCATCCCGGCCGGAGGGAGAAGTCGCCACTTGACCCCAACCAGCCACGCCAGGACCAGCCCCAGCCAGAAGGACGGGGTCGCGTATCCGGCCAGCGACAGCGTGGTGAGCCAACGGTCCTCCGGCGAGTCCTTACGGACCGCCTGCCGCACCCCCAGCCAGAGCCCGACCGTGAAGTTGAGCAGCAGCACCGTACCGCCGAGCAGAAGAGTGGCGGGAAGCCGCTCGAGCACCAGCCCGGTCACCGGGCGGGCATACTCGATCGAGACGCCGAGATCTCCGTGGGCGAGCCCGATCACGAAGCTCCAGAGCTGCACGAGCAGCGGCCGGTCCAGGCCGTAGCGATCGCGAAGCGCCTGGATCTGTTCGAGCGTGAGCGGCCGGCCTTCGCCCACGCGGCTGAGCGGATCGCCAGGCAGGATGTGCATGAGGAGGAACAGGATCACCAGGGCGACGACCAGTGTGATGACGGACTGGAGTGCGCGACGCAGCAACCAGCGCCGCACCTCAGAACCCCGCGGGGCGTCGCGCGCCCTTGGAGCCGACCGTCCATTCGCGCAGGCCGAGCCACGCCGATTCCGGCCGGATGCGCACGTTGGTGAACCGCCGGTTCACGGCGTACATGAAGCTCAGGGTGTACATGAAGACGGCCGGCGCGTCGTCCTCGATGCGCCGAAGCACCGTGTGCCAGGCCGGGCCGGCGCCTTCGCGGGTTCGGATGGCGGTGTCGATGAGCGAGTCCACTGCCGGATCGCAGTAGCGGGCGACGTTCGTTCGGCCCTGACACGACCATCCTTGGGTCAGGCCGCTGGGAGAGGGGTCCTGGCTCGTCGAGGAGAAGTCGATGTCGAAGGCACCGGCACTTCGTCGCTCCGTGTACACGGCCCGGTCCACTCGGCTGATCTCGAGATGAACGCCGAGTGCACGAAGCTGCTCCTGGACGATCTGCGCCATCTCGAGACGGATAGCACTCGTGGTGGGGACGATCAGGGTCAGCGCCAGCGGCTTGCCCGCCCTGTCCCGCACACCGTCGCCGTCGTGGTCCCTCCAGCCTCGGCCATCCAGCAGTCGCCGGGCCTCGCGCAGGTTCATCGCTGCCGGGGCCGGGGTACCGTGTCGGATCCAGAGGAAGGACGAGGCGGGGCCATACGGCACGTCGCCCGCGCTGCCGATGACCGCTCTCACGATCCGCCGCCGGTCGAGCGCGAGTCCGATGGCGCGGCGGACGTCCCGATCGCCCAGGATCGGATGCGGCCGGTTCCGATCCCGGGATCGCGTTGGTTGAAGAGCAGAAATCCCAGCGTCGACGATGGAACCGGGATGATCCGCAGGTTCTTGTCTGCCTTGACCCGGTCGATATTGGTTCGCGGGGGCGGGATGTTCTCCGTGGCGTCGGCCTCACCCGCGAGGAGCATATTGAGCCGTGCATCCGCGTTCGCCGCCGTGCGGAAGATCAATCGTCGGACCGCCGGCACGCCGAGGAAGAACCGGTCGTTCGCGGCAAGCTCCATGAACTCGCCAGGCACGCGGCGAACCCAACGGTAGGGGCCGCTTCCGACTGGGGCCTGCACGAACGACGCCTTTTCGAGCGAGCCCGCCGGGATGGACGCCAACAGGTGAGCCGGGAGCGGGGCCACGTGGAAGACGGCGTCGTAGAGCTGCTCGGCGTAGGGCTCCGTGTAGCGGAATACGACCCGGCGGTCCCCCTCCGCGGTCACCGACGCGATTCGCCGAAGCACGGCGGCCTGACCCGACACCGCGGGGTTCCGCGCCCGATCGAAGGTGAAGACGACATCCGCCGCCGTGACCGGCACGCCGTCATGCCAGGTCGCCCGCGGGTCGAGATCGAACGCCAGGGTCACCGAGTCCCGCCGGGTCCAGCTCCGGGCCAGGAGCGGCTCGAATGCCCGGTCGCCCGAGGTGATCAGGGTGGGTCCCAGCTGGGCCAGGCGCGCGAACAACTGGTCTGCTACGTCGCTGTTCTCGACCGAGGAGTTCGGCCCCTCCATGAGAGTGGGGACCGGCACCGTCGCCTCCCCGCCGCTCGCGACTACGAAGCTGGTCCTCGCCGACTGGCTCTGCGCCGGGACCGCGCGGGGTGAGGCGAGCGCAAAGGCAGCGAGCCCGATGCCGGCGAGCACCACGCGGGCACGCCAAGTGGCGGGCGTGGGCGAAGCAGCGGGCCGTGGGGTCCAGTGCGTCACAAGTGCTCCAGAATGGGGCGGATCGGAGGGGTGCTGAAAATCTAGCCGCGCGGGGCGGCGGCGTCAGGCGTCCAGGGCAGTCGGGTGGCGTGACGGGGCCGTCCGCCAGGATGGCGCGGTCGAGGCGTCAGGGACGTCGGCCGGGTCGATAGCCTCGGACGCCGTGCTTTCGCCGACGTTCCTCGCGTCCCAGGTCCAGGCGGATGAGCGGAATCGAGCGGCATGGCCACGTGCCTGCTGCACAACGCTCGCGCAGTCGTCCGGATGGTCGCCGGGCGGCCCCCATCGATCCGCCGCCGCTTCCGTCACCGCCTCCGCGGCCTCCTCCCAACTGACCGGCCGGCCGAGCAGCCGTGCGAGGGGGGCCGAGCGGTCCGCTGGCGCGTCGCCCTTGGTAAGCCGAGCGACCATCGCCTGGTCGTCCGCGAGCAGGATGCTGCCATGCTGCAGCAGCGCGCCGTTCTCGCGGAGCTGCGCGCTGCCTACCAGCTTGTTGACCCCGACGATGACCTCGCCGCCCACGGGCGCCGCGAAGCAGGCGCCGGCATCGGGTCGGAGGGCGGCCCGGGCCGGCGCCAACTCGGCCGGGATGCCGAAGGTGCGGATGGCGTTCCGGATCACGCGATGAATCTCGCCGTACGCCTCGCGCAACGTGCCAAGCGCCGTGGCCGGGGCGGCCACGGCATAGGTCAGCTCGGCCGCATGCCAGACGGCCCGACCGCCGGTGGGCCGGCGCACGACATCGAGACCGAGTGCCGCGATCCCCTCGCGGTCGTAGCGCCGCGCGGCTGGCTCGTGCCGGCCGAACGAGAGGCAAGAGGGGCTCCAAGCGTATAGCCTGAGCCACGATTCGCCGGCCGCGGCCCGCTCGAGCAGGGCGAGGTCGATCGCCATGTTGAGCCAGCCGGGCCGGGGGACGGCATCGTGCCAAAGCGTGTATGGCAGGGCCGGCCCGGTCCCGGCCACCTCACCCATACGCCTCCACCGGCGGACACACGCACATCAGGTTCCGATCGCCGAACGCGCTGTCGATCCGTCCCACCGTCGGCCACACCTTATGCTCGCGCACGGCCCGCGAGGGGTACGCCGCCCGCTCCCGTGGATACGGCCGGTTCCACCCGTCGGCGATCACCTGCTCGAGGGTATGCGGGGCGTTGGTCAACAGGTTGTTCTCCCGGTCCGCCCGGCCGTCCTCGATCTCGCGGATCTCCTCCCGGATGGCGATCATCGCGTCGCAGAAGCGGTCGAGCTCCTCCTTCGACTCGCTCTCGGTCGGCTCGATCATCAGCGTCCCTGCCACCGGAAAGGAGACCGTCGGCGGATGGAACCCGTAATCGATGATCCGCTTCGCGATGTCCTCCACATCCACGCCTGCCGACGCCTTGTACGGGCGGGTGTCGAGGATGCACTCGTGCGCCACCAGTCCGTCCGGGTCCCGAGTACAGCACCGGATAGTGGGCCTCGAGCCGCCGGGCGACGTAGTTGGCGTTGAGGATCGCGATCTTGGTGGCCTCGGTCAGCCCGTCGTAGCCCATGAGCGCGATGTACGCCCAGGAGATCGGCAGGATCGAGGCGCTTCCCCACGGTGCGGCCGACACGGTGCCGCAGGCCTGCGTGTGGTCCAGGTCCACGATCGGATGCCCGGGCAGGAACGGCGCGAGGTGCTTCGCCACGCCGATCGGCCCCATGCCCGGACCGCCACCGCCGTGCGGGATGCAGAACGTCTTGTGCAGGTTCAGGTGGCAGACGTCGGCGCCGATCTCACCCGGCCGGCAGAGGCCCACCTGCGCGTTCATGTTCGCGCCGTCCATGTAGACCTGGCCGCCGTGCTCGTGAACGATTCGGCAGATCTCCCGGATCGAGCCCTCGAACACGCCGTGGGTGGACGGATAGGTCACCATCAATGCCGCCAGGGTGTCGCTGTACTGTCGTCGCCTTGGCGCGGAGGTCTGCGACGTCCACGTTGCCCTGGTCGTCGCTCTTCACGGCGACCACCTGCATCCCCGCCATGACCGCGCTCGCCGGGTTGGTGCCGTGCGCGGACATGGGAATGAGACACGTCGTGCGGTGCGTGTCGCCCCGGGCGCGGTGCCAGGCACGGATCACCAGCAGTCCCGCGTACTCCCCCTGCGAGCCCGCGTTTGGCTGGAGGGATACGGCGGCGAATCCCGTGATCTCCGCCAGCTGATACTCGAGCTGGCGGAACAGCATTTCGTAGCCTGCCGCCTGGTCCCGTGGCGCAAACGGGTGCAGGCGGTTGAACTCGCGCCAGCTCACCGGCATCATCTCCGTGGTCGCGTTGAGCTTCATCGTGCACGAGCCGAGCGGGATCATCGCGCTGGTCAGCGAAAGGTCGCGCGCCTCGAGCCGCTTGATGTAGCGCAGCATCTCGGTCTCGGAGTGGTGCAGGTGGAAGACCGGGTGCGCCAGGTAGCCGGACGTGCGTTCCAGCGCCGCGGGGATGGATCGGTCCGCCTGCTGCCCGATGTCCTCGAGCATGAACGGCAGCGCCTCGTTGAGCGAGAAGACCGCGATCAGGTCGGCCAGGTCGCCCAGCGTCACGGTCTCGTCGAGCGCGATGCACAACCGGGTGGGTGGCAGCGGGCGCAGGTTGATCATCCGCGCGCGCGCCGCGTCGAGCAGGCGGGGCAGAGCCCACTCGGGTACCTCGACGCAGATCGTGTCGAAGAACGAATCGTGCACCACCCGGTAGCGGAGCCGGCGAAGCGCGTTCGCCAGCACCACGGCCCGGCCGTGCACCCGCTCGGCGATCCGCCGGAGGCCGCCCGGGCCGTGGTACACCGCATACATGCTCGCCATGACGGCCAGGAGCACCTGGGCGGTGCACACGTTGCTCGTCGCCTTGTCGCGCCGGATGTGCTGCTCGCGGGTCTGGAGCGCCATGCGGAGGGCGGGACGCCCCTCACGGTCCTTCGAGACGCCGATGATCCGGCCCGGGAGGAAGCGCTTGTACGCGTCCCGGGTAGCGAAGAACGCCGCGTGCGGCCCGCCGTAGCCCATCGACACGCCGAAGCGCTGCGTGTTGCCCACCGCGATATCGGCTCCCCACTCGCCCGGCGGCGTGAGCAGCGTCAGGCTCAGCAGATCGCTCGCGGCGGTGACCAACGCCTTGGCGGCGTGCGCTCGCTCGCACAGCGTGCGGAAGTCGCGGACGGCGCCGTCCGTGGCGGGGTACTGTACCAGGGCGCCGATCACGCCGGCCCCGAAGGTGAAGGTCTCGGGCTCGCCCACCTCGACGCGTACGCCGCGCGCTTCGGCCCGAGTGCGCAGCACCGCGATGGTCTGTGGGTGGCAGTACTCGTCCACCAGGTATACCGGCGTCTCCTTGGTCGTGCTCACCGCCAGCGTCAGGTGCATCGCTTCGGCCGCGGCGGTGGCTTCGTCGAGCAGCGAGGCGTTCGCAACCGCGAGACCGGTGAGATCGGACACCATCGTCTGGAAGTTGAGCAGCGCCTCGAGCCGCCCCTGGGAGATTTCCGCCTGGTACGGCGTATAGGCGGTGTACCAGCCCGGGTTCTCCAGCACGTTCCGCTGCACGACCTGCGGGGTGAACGTGCCCGCGTAGCCCAGGCCGATGTACGATCGGAACACCCGGTTCATCCCGGCCAGCCCGCGGAGCGCCTGCAGCACCTCGCGCTCGCTCCGCCCCGGCGGGAGCGCGAGTGGTCGGCGGAGCCGGATCTCCTCGGGCACCACGGCATCGATGAACTCGTCGAGGCTCTCGTAGCCCACGACCTGGAGCATCTCCGCGAGGTCTTCCCGCCGCGGCCCGATGTGGCGGTAGGCGAAATGACCGGGATGGAGTACGTCGACCTCGGGGGCCGCGGGGGCCGCGGGGGCGATGGGGTAGGTGGTGGTCATGTGGAACGGAGGCTCCTGCCGAGTGAAGTCGGGCAACGATGGGCCACAAAAAAGCCCCGAGACCATGCTCCCGGGGCATCGTCCAACCGTGATCGACTGTCGCGAAGATTATTCCTGCTCACAGTCACTCCCCGATGTGCGCCCGATACGCGGCGGCCGTCAGCAGCCCGCCGAGTGCCTTGGGATCCGCCAGCCTCAGCGTCACCATCCAGCCGTCGCCGTAGGGATCGCGGTTCACGACCGCGGGATCGCCGTCGAGCGCGCCGTTGACTTCGACGACCTCGCCGGCCAGCGGGCTGTAGAGCTCCGAGACGGCCTTGACCGCTTCGATCGTCCCGAAGCTCTCATGCGCCTCGAGCTGCTGGCCGGGCTTCGGCAGGTTGACGAAGACGACGTCGCCGAGCTCACCCTGTGCGTAGTCGGTGATCCCGACGCGCACGACGGCGGCATCGCCGGTGCGCGCGACGTATTCGTGCTCGGCAGTGTAGACCAGTTCGTCAGGGACGTTCGACACGGACGCTCGCGGTCTGGGGTTGCGCGTGGGAGGATAGGCGCGGTCGCTGGCGAGGTCAAGCGCGCGCCGGCTCGGCCCGCGCGACGAGCTGCGTCCAGACCTCGTGCGCGCGCGCTTCGAGCGTGGCGCGGTCGCCGTCATTGTCGATCACGTAGGTGCTGCGCTCGCGCTTGGGGCCAGTCGGCGCCTGGGCCGCGAGCATCTGGTCGGCGTCCTGGGACGAGAGCCCGCGCTCGGCCAGGAGGCGGGACCGCCGCACCGACACGGGCGCGTCCACCAGCACGATCACGTCGAACGCGGACGGGTCGGCGGCTTCGAAGAGCAGGGGAATGTCGCTGACGACGATCCGGTCGCCGCGAGTCCGCGCCTCGTGCTCCAGCGCCGAGCGTCGGCGGAGCACGTCGGGGTGCACCAGGCGATTGAGATCCGCGAGCGCCGCGGGATCCCCCATGACGCGCTGGCGGAGCGCGGCCCGGTCGAGCATCCCCGATGGGTCGATGAGATCCTGGCCGAACCGGCCGGCGATGGCCCGAAGCACGGGGCTTCCCGGCGCCTGCGCGTCGCGCACCAGCCGGTCGGCGTCGATCACCGTGGCACCCCAGGATCGGAAGAGCTCGGCGACGGTGGACTTCCCGGAGGCGATGTTGCCGGTGAGGGCGACGGTGAGCATCGGTGCGCTGGCGCTCCTGGCTGGCCGTGCTAGAGGAGAGCGGTCTGGTCCTCGTCCTTGCGCGGTACCTTGTGGCAGTGCCGGCAGCGCGCCTCGTAGCTCTCGCGGCCGCCGACCATGATCGTGGGCGACTCGTAACGCGCCGGTTTCCCGTCGAGCAGCCGCTGATTGCGGCAGGCCGGATCACCGCACACGACGCAGATGGCCTGGAGTTTGTCCACCATCTCGGCCACGGCCATCAGCTCGCCCATCGCTCCGAACGGCTCCCCCCGGAAGTCCGTGTCGGTGCCGGCCAGGATCACGCGCATCCCTCGGCCCGCGAGGAGCGTGGCGACGGTCACGATGTCCGGATCGAGGAACTGCGCCTCGTCGATCGCCACGAGCTGCGTGTCGGAGCGCACCAGCCGGAAGATCTCCGCGGCCGAATCCACCGGCGAGGCGTCCAGCTCCGTGCCGTCGTGGCTCGAGACCGAGTAGAGGCCGGTATAGCGGCTGTCGAGATGGGACTTGAACACCTGCACCCGCCGTCGGGCGATGATCGCGCGGCGGACCCGCCGGATCAGCTCCTCGCTCTTGCCGGCGAACATGACGCCGCTGATCACCTCGATCCAGCCGGGGCGCGAGCCGTAGTTCATCCGGAATCTCCGCGTGCGATGAGGGCGAGGACGCAAATCTAGAGCGCCGCGCCGCTGGCGCCAGCCACCTTGCGGCACGTTCACACGCGCGGCGATATTCGTCGCCCGCCCCACACAAGGAGACTCCGCGTGAACAAGCAGGATCTGATCGGCGCCCTGGCCAAGCGGCTGGATGTCACCCGGGCCCGCGCCGCGGAGATCACCGAGCACTTCTTCGCGCCGGACGGAGTGATCGCGACGGAGCTGCGGAAGGGCGGGAAGGTGGCCATCAGCGGCTTCGGGAACTTCGAGATCCGCAAGCGTGCCGCGCGTGAGGGACGCAACCCGCGGACCGGCAAGGCCCTCACCATCAAAGCCTCGACCATCCCGGCCTTCCGCGCCGGCAAGGTCCTGAAGGACCTGGTCAACCGAAAGCGGCCCTAGCGCTTCTCCGGCGGGCGCGCGGGGCGCCGCGGTGCCGCCGGCCGTCCCGCCGGGGCCGCCGGACGGGCGGTTGGGCCGCCCCGGTCTACCCGCGCGGTGATGCGCCGCCGCCGGATTGTTGTCCCGTTGAGCGCGCTCGCCACCCGCTCGGCGTCCTGCGCCGGAAGCTCGACCAGCGAGAACGCATCCCGCAGCTCCACCCGCCCGATCTTCGCCCGCTCCAGCCGCACGTCCTTGGTCAGCACGGCCACGAGATCGTTCACCGTGGCGCCATCCTTCTTGCCGATCCCGACGTATACCCGTGCCGTCGCCGGGATGTCCGGCAGCGCCGCCGGCACGGTCGTGCCGGCGGCTGCGGTCCACAGCTCGTAGAGCGCGGCGGCCACGGTGGCCGGGTCGTGCCGCTCGAACAGCGGGGCGAGCGTGAGGAGCGCGCGGTCCGGCGTGCCGGTCTCGAGCGCGCGTACGATGGCGCCGCGTCGCGCGGCCGCCGCCGTCGTAGCCGCGTCGAGCGCCCCGGGCAGCCGGAGCGGCCGGCGGGGCGAGGCGACCCGCTCGACGTAGCGCTCCGTGCCCGGTGGGACGAGCAGCACCACCTCGCCGGCGCTCAGGAGCTGGCGCAGCTGCTCCGCGCCCGGCAGATCGAAGGCGATGATCACCTGCGCCTTGGGCGCGTCCCCGGTGACCACCCGTCCCTCGGGCTCCCGGAGCGCGGTGGCGGCTGCGATGGCCTCATGGCTCGCACGGTCCGCTGTCCACACTACCAGGGACGTGGGATCGAGCAGCTCCATCAGGTCGCTGAGCCCGGCCACCCGCCGTCCCCACGGCACGCTCACCGTGCGCACCGGGCCGCTCCGTCAGGCCCTCGGGCCCGACGGCGCCGATGGTGAGCGCGCGCCGGGCGTAGCGCTCGACCATATCGGCCGCCCGTTCCGGCGCGGAGGTGAGCACGATGCGCTGGGCCTCCTTGTCGAGGTCCTGCATCAGCGGCGAGACGCTCTCCTCCTCTTCCCACCCCTCGGGCCAGGCCAGCAGCACCGCGGCGAGTGCGTCGGCTCGGAGGGCGCTCCGCCGCTGGAGGGCGATCGCCGTCTCGGGCGTCGCGATCAGCAGATCCACCGCGTCGCCACGAAGCCGCCGGGTGGCGCGCGAGGTGCCGTGCGCCACCTGGACGCGGAGGCCCGACTCGCCCGAGGCCTGGTGGACGATGCGCCCCCACTCATCGAGCTGGCCGGCCGGTGCCAGCAGCAGGCCGGGCCGGCCCTCCCCGAGCCGGCTCAGCAAGCCCGCGAGGGCGGGCGTAGCGGCGGTCGGGGACGGAGGGATCACCAGGACGAGATTGTGGCCGCGCGCGGCGGTCGGCGCCGCCTCGCGCGTGAGCGCGTCGTCCGCGCTCCAGCCGAGCCGGGTGAGGGCCGCCGCGATCGAGGGGGACAGATGCAGCTCTTCCAATGCGGCCACGGGTGCCTCGAGTGAAGGGTGGTAGGCCCCGCCAACCTAAGAGGGCATCACCACAGGGGCAACGCCGGACACGGGACACCGCCCTGAGCGGAGCCGGTTGACATCGCCCTGCCGGGGCCTGACTTTTCCCCCGTCTTTCGACGCCGACACCTTTTGATACGGATCCCCGCGCATGCCCGACCCGCTGTCGATCAACGTCCAGCACCTCAAGGCCTCCGAGACCGTCGCCATCAGCAATGAGGCGAAGCGCCGGAAGGCCGCCGGCGAGGACGTGCTCGACCTGGGCGTCGGCGAGCCCGACTTCGACACGCCCGCACTGGCTTCCCAAGCCGGATTTCAGGCGATCCAGAAGGGGCTCACCCGCTACCCGCCCAACGTCGGCATCGCGGAGCTGCGGAAGGCGATCGCGCAGAACGTGAGCCAGATGTCGGGCGGCCGGACCGATCGACCCCGACAACATCATCGTGAGCTCGGGCTCCAAGCAGTCGATCTTCAATGCCTGCTTCACGCTCTTCGGCCCCAAGGACCGGGTGCTGATCCCGGCACCGGCCTGGGTGAGCTATCCCCAGATCGTTCATCTCTGCCGGGCCGAGCCGGTGTTGGTCCCGGGCGATCTCGAGTGGGGCCTCAAGGTCAGCGCCCAGTGACCTCGACCGGGCCAGCAACAAGCTCACCCGCGGTCTCATCCTCTGCTCGCCCTGCAACCCCACCGGCGCCGTGTACACCCTGGCCGAGCTGCGGTCGATCGCCGAGTGGGCCAAGGCCAACGACGTCTGGATCATCTCGGACGAGATCTACCGCCGGATCAACTACGGACCCGGTCCGGCGCCGTCGCTGCTCGATCTGCCCGACGACCTGCTCGAGCGCACCGTCGTGATCTATGGCGCCAGCAAGGCATATGCGATGACCGGCTGGCGCATCGGCGCGGCGCTAGCGCCGCCGCATCTCACCAAAGCCATGGCGGCGCTCCAGTCGCACACCACCACGGGCGCCAACCAGCCCGCCATGTGGGCCGCGGCCACCGCCTTCTCGGACGAGAAGGTCGACGCCGAGGTGACCAAGATGGTGGCCGCCTTCCGCCGCCGCCGCGACACCATCGTCGAGCGGTTCCGGCGAGAGGCCCCCGGGGTGGAGTTCGTGGAGCCGCACGGCGCCTTCTACTTCTTCTTCCGGGTGGACGGCATCCGGGAAAAGGACCCGGTGACGGGCTCGACGTTCTGCGAGCAGTTGATGAAGCAGGAGGGAGTCGCGCTGGTGCCGGGCGGCGCCTTCGCGGATGACCGCTGGGTGCGGCTGAGCTATGCGGTCTCGGATGCCGAGCTGGAGCGGGCGCTGGACAAGGTCTTCGGACTGATCCATCGCCTTGCATCCGCGCGTGCCGCCTGAGACGCCGACGGTGAACGTCGAAGCGCGGGTCGAGCCGCTGACCGGGAGTCTGCCGGTGATCGCCTGGCGCTGGGATCCCGAGACGGACATCCTCTCGGGCGCCTTCAAGGGCAACCGGAAGAGCGGGGGCCTCACCGGAACGGTCGAGCTGACCGACGATGAAGGCTCGGTGGCGGTGCTCGACATCAGCAACGGAGTGATCTGCGGGCTGGATGTCGTCGTCTGGCCCGAGGTCAGCACCAGTCCGACGCTTCAGGTGCCCGCCCGGCTCACCGACGGCCGAGTCGTCCTGCCGTCACGCCCCTCGCGGCCCGGCATCGCCTCGATGGAGGTGGACACCACCCTTTCCGTCGAGACCAACGGCGCCGAAAGCGTCTTTCACCTGCGCATCGGCACGCGCCGCGCGGTCGAGGTCGTCCGTGTGGCGGACAATTTCTATATAGAAGTGGATCAGCAGGGCGGTCTGGCTGGCTTCTGGCTCTCGAACGTGCCGCCATTTACTGCCTTCGAGGACGAGATGTAGCGTCTCCCGCGAGCGTTCCTCATCGAGCCATAAGTAGTTTCCCGCCGCCTTCCCGCCTTCCCGCCCTCCCGCCTACGGCCGAAGCCGCGCTCCCGCCTCTGCGCGTGAATGCACCCCAAGCTTGACCAGCACGCGCTGGGTGTGGTGCCGGGCGGTATGGGGGCTGATCCCCAGCCGGTGTGCGATGGTGCGGTTGGAACAGCCTTCGGAGAGCAGTAGCGCCACCTCGATTTCGCGAGGCGTCATCCCGTATTCGATGTGCAGATTGACCGCCGCCGGAGCCGGTTGCGGCGCTCGACCGTTGAGCCTCACGCTGCCGTTCAGCGCGGGATCGTGCCCGTCGCCGCGCAGCCGCGCCCGGTGCGTCCGCATCTCGAACACCGACGCCCGGAGCCGGGCCATCAGCTCGCGGGCCTCGGCCCGGAGCTCCTGGTGGCTCATTCGCAGCTCGGACAGCTGGGCTTGCGTAATCATTCCGTTCACCTGCACCTCCCGCGGCCGACCCGATACGTTACGACCATGGCCGCAATCAATCTGGCTCACCTGCGACGGGCACTGGCCCTGCGCGGGCTCACACCTGCCTCCGCGGTGCCCGAGGCCAGCGGCGGGCGGACCGAGGAGGCGTGTATTCGCCCCGCGCGGCTCGTCGAGGACGCTTCCCTCGCCTGGCATCCGGTCGGAGCGTCCGAGCCCTGGCCGGGGACGCTCGCCTTCCTCGACGGCGTGCAGCGCTCGGAGCTCCTGGCTTATGCCGGATCCGCCCCCGTCGTGATGGGGGAGGTCGCGGCCGCGGTGCGGGAGAGGTCCAACCGAAAGCTAGTCACTCTGCTGGAAGAGCGTCGGCTGCTCATCCTGGCCCGCCCGGCCGCCCTCGCCGCCGCGGGCGGGCTGCCCGACGCCTTTGAGACCGTGGCCCTTCCTGCCGACGAGCCGCCGCATCCGGTGCGCGACCTGGCGAATGCGGCCCGAGCGCTCGACCGGGCTCGCGGCGCGCTCGAGCTCGAGCTCGGCGAGCGATACCGCGGCCGCTCCCAGGGGTGGCTGGTCGTGGACGGCGCCCTCACCGAGAGCCCGCCGCTGGGCCGCCGATCCGCGCATGCTCGGCGTCTCCAAGAGCCATGCGACCCTCCCGTTCGACGGGGAGGACCTCGATCGCTACCTGCGGCTCCCGCACGGCCATCGCTCGTCGGTGTATGCCCCCGAAACCCGGAGTCTCACGCCGGTCCACGAATGGGCCCTCCGGCTCTGGCCCTGGGAAGGGAAAGATGTGTTTCACGGCCTGGTGCGGATAGAGGTAGCACCGGCCAATGGCACGCCGGAGGTCGCCGACCGGCTCTCGCCGCTGGCTCCTGGCCGAGCGGGCGCCGCTCAGCACCCCGGATCATCGCTGGGACCGCCTGCTCTACGGCATCCACTCCGTCGAGGCCTACCTCCGCGCGGGCGGCCGCCGCCTCGCTTGACCTAGGCGGCCATCCCGCCACATTCCTCCCATGTCGCATCCCGTAGCCGCCGCTCGGACGCGTCGTCGCGACCGAGCTCAAGCCGTCCACGCCGCATCAGTTCCACTTCTGGACCGCGCGGGAATCGCCGATCGGCATCGGCGCCATCGTGCGGGTCGAGGAGGGCGAGCGGGTCGTCTACGGCGTGGTGACCGACGGCTTCGCCTACTCCGACCTGCGTCACGCCGCATGCACGCCGTCATCGGCGCCGACGGCGACCCGGCGGCCGCCGGGCTCGAGCCGAGCCAGCGGCGCCGAGATCCGGCTCTTCACCGCCGCGGTGCTCCGGCAGATGCCCGAGGAGCCGCTGCAGCCGGTGCCGCTCGGCGCGGTGCTGGCTGGCGAGCGATGCCGACGTGGTGCTCGCGCTCCGGATGGATGCTTACACCGGGGGCGAGCGCGCGCACCGGCATTCCGGTCGGGCTGTACGCCGCCGGCGGCCTCGAGGCGCCGGTCTACCTCGACTGCGACTTCCTGCTCGGCCCCGAGGCGGCGCACCTCAACATCACCGGCGTCTCCGGCCTCGCCACCAAGACCAGCGCGGTCGAGTTCCTGCTCGCCAGCATCTTCCAGACGCTTTCCCGGCACAAGGGCAGCGATCGCGGCGCTCTGCTTCAACGTGAAGGGTCCCGACCTCTGCTTCCTCGACCAGCCCGCCGCTCTGGCCGACGAGGACCGGCGGCTAGTACGCGCGGCTCGGGCTCCGGCCCGAGCCGTTCGCCGACGTCCGCTACTACGCGCCCTACAAGGCCGACGGCGTCAACCTCAACACCCTGCGCACCCACGAGGCGCTGGCAGGCCAACACCGAGCCGCTGCGTCTGGGGCCTGCGCGAGGTGCTCGACTACGCCGAGGTGGTGCTCAACCGGGACGACGTCGACGCCAAGGCCGATGCCTTCATCGATTTCCTGGCCGAGCGGGTCGTGGGCCGCGAGTACCAGGACGACATGCTGCGCGGAAAGCCGTTCCACGTGCAGAGCTTCGCCGATCTCGAGGAGTTCTTCCGGGCGATCTTCGACTTCATGGAAGTCCTGGGGAAGGGCGGGGAGGTGTGGAAGACCCATCACCTCGCGACCATCCGGAAGATCCGGAACCGGCTGAGCAACATCTGCACCCGCTCCAAGGGCCTGGTCACCGACGACGGCGCGGCCAACGACCTCCCCTGGGGCGCCTTCGCCGACCGGAGCGTGCACGTCGTCGACGTGGCCGGGCTCGATCCGCTGGCGCAGGACCTGGTCTTCGCCCGGATCGTCTCCAAGCTGCGCGAGCACCTCGAGCGCCGTGACCTCGGCGTCGACCACGTGGTCGTCTTCGTCGACGAGCTCAACAAGTACGCCCCGGCCGACGGGCCCGACACCTACGTCCGGAAGATGCTGCTCGATCTATCCGGAGCGCGGCCGCTATCTCGGCCTGGTGCTCTTCTCCGCGCAGCAGTTCCGCTCCCAGGTGCAGCGGCGCGTGGTGGGCAACGCCGGCACCGCGCTGTTCGGCCGGATGGACATGGACGAGCTGGCGACTGCCGGGCTACGCCACGATGTCGCCCGGCCACCAAGATCAAGCTCGCCACGCTGCCCAAGGGCGAGCTGCATGGTCCGGCATCCGCACTTCACCCAGCCGATCTTCGTGCGCTTTCCCCGGCCCCCGGTGCTCGCGGGCCGCGAGGGCGTCGAGCGGTTTCCGCCGGCGGTCGAGCTGCCCTTCGCCGACGCGGTGGCCCGCCAGCTCCGCGGCCTCGACCGCCGCGTGACGCGCCGACGCGGTCCGGGCGCTGATCGACGGCCGGCGGGAGGACGACGTCCGCCGGCCCTCGACGCCACCCGGCGCGAGCGGCCGGACGACGTGCTCGCCTTCTTCACTGCCTGCCTGGGCCGGCGCGTCAACGGCGAGGTCGTCGCCCCGCGCCGCGCCGTGCCGGCCGGTGCGACCGCGGCGACGACGGCTACGGTTTCTGAGTCCGGAGGAACCGGAGCGACCCGCCGAACTCCTTGCTTAATCCCGCGCACGGCGAGACATTTCGGTGGTGAAGCTCGCCCATATCGCCGACCCGCATCTCGGCATCCGGCAGTACCACCGGCAGACCCCCGCCGGCATCAATCAGCGCGAGGCCGACGTCGCGCACGCCTTCCGCCTGGCGGTCGATGGCGTGATCGCGGCGCGCCCGGACGCGGTGGTCGTCGCCGGCGACCTGTTCCACTCCGTCCGCCCGACCAACGCCGCCATCGTCTTCGCGTTCCGCCAGTTCCAGCGGCTCCGGGAGGCGCTGCCGGAGGCGCCCCATCGTGCTGATCGCCGGCAATCACGACACGCCGCGGTCCAGCGGAAACCGGATTCGATCCTGCGGCTGTTCGAGGAGCTGGGCGTCGACGTCGCGACGGACGAGGCACGGCGGCTGGTCTTTCCGGCGCTCGACCTGTCGGTGCTCGCCGTGCCCCACCAGGCCTTGATGGATGCGCGCACGTCCGTCGCTCCGGCCGGAAGGCGACGCGAAGCACCGCGTGCTCGTCCTGCACGGGGAGATCGAGGGCGTCTTTCCCTTCGATCGGAGCGGTGCCGAGTACGGCGGCGCGTTGCTTGGACTCCCGGAGCTGGCGCCGGACGAGTGGAGCTACGTCGCGCTGGGCCACTACCACGTACAGCACGAAGGTGACTGCGCGGGTCTGGTACGCCGGGTCCCTGGAGTACGTGAGCCCCAATGTCTGGGGCGAGCTGGTCGACGAGACCAACCACCGACTCACGGGCAAGGGCTGGCTGCTGGCCGATCTCGACCGCGGCACGGTCGAGCGGCGCGAGGTGCCGCTGGCGCGTGCCATTCTGGACCTCGAGCCCATCGAAGGCCGCCGGCCTGTCCGCCGCGGCGATCAACGCACTCATCGCCGAGCGGGTGCGCGCGGTGCCGGGTGGCGTCGACGATCGCATCGTTCGGCTGCGCGTCTGGAACATTCCCCGCCACGTGGCCCGCGAGCTCGATCACGCCGAGCATCCGGGCGCTGAAATCGGCCGCGCTGCATTTCCAGCTCGACCTCCGCCGCCCCGAGATCCACCGCACCATCGGCATGGGTGCGCCCGGCCGCCGGCAGACGCTGCCGGAGCTCGTGCGCGGCTACCTTGCGCAGCGTCCGCTGCCCGCCGAGCTCGACCGCGAAGCGTTCGTGCGCCTCGGCGAGTCGCTGATGGACGCCGTCGAGCGGGATCTGGCCGGCGCCTGATGCAGATCAACCGGCTGCGGCTCTGCAATTTCCGCCAGCACGAGAACACCGAGCTCGAGCTCGGCGCGGGCCTCACGGGCATCATCGGCCCGAACGGCGCGGGCAAGACCACTCTGCTCGAAGCCATCGCCTGGGCGATGTACGGCATGCCGGCGGCGCGCGGCAGCCGGGAGACCATCCGCCGCCGCGGCGCGCCGCCGCGCTCCCGGGTGGAAGTCGAGCTCGAGTTCACCCTCGGCGCCCACCAGTACCGCATCCTCCGCACGCTGCACGGCGCCGAGCTGTATCAGGACGGCGATCCGGCGCCGATCGCCAACTCGATCGGCGCCGTCACCGAGCGCGTCACCCGCCTGCTCGGCATGACGCGTGACGAATTCTTCAATACCTACTTCACCGGGCAGAAGGAGCTCGCCGTCATGGCGGCGATGTCCGCGCCCGAGCGCGCCCAGTTCCTGTCGCGCGTCCTCGGGTACGAGCGGATCCGGGCCGCGCAGGACCGACTCAAGGAGCGCCGCTCCGCGCTCCGTGCGCGCCACGACGCCCTGCGCGCCGGTCTGATCGATCTGGCCGAGATCGAAGCGGCCGAGACTCGCGCCCGCGAACGCGTGGCGGCGGCGGGCGCGGCGGAGCGAGCGGCGGCCGACGCGGCGGCGCTGGCAGAGCGCCGGCTCGCCGAGGTGCGCCCCCGGTGGGAGGAGCTCCAGCGGCTCCGCGAGTCGGCGCTGACGCTCGAGGCCGAGCTCCGCGTCACCGACCACCAGCGAACCGCCGCCGCCGAGCGCGCCGAGCGGCTCGAGCGCCAGGTGGCCGAAGCGGGGACGGCGCGCGCCAGGCTCGAGGAGGTGTGGCGGCGCCTGGCCCCGCTGCCCGCGCTCCGCGACGAGGTTGGCGCTCTCGAGCGGGAGGCCGAGTCATTCGCGGCGCGGAAAAGCCTGCTGGCGCAGCTCGACGAGGTCCGGCGGCACCTGGCCTCGGTCGAGGACCGATTGGCGCGCGTGCCGTCGCGAGCCCAGCTCGACGCCGCCCGCGAGCGGGTGAATGACGTCCGCGCCGCCGTCACGGCCGTGGCGCTCGACGGCGAGGCAATGCGCACCGCCTGGGTGCGCGACGCGCAGGACGCCAGGACCAAGCGCCAGGGGCTGCTCGACCAGTATCAGGAGCTCAAGGACCAGCGGCAGCGCATCGTGAAGGCGGGACCGGAGGGCGACTGCCCCACCTGCGCCCGTCCGCTTGGCGTCGAGTACGAGAAGGTGCTCGAGCTGCTCGAGCGGCAGATGGAGCAGGTGATCTCCAACGGCAATTTCTACAAGCAGCGGATCGAGCAGCTCCTGGTCGAGCCGCGGGACCTCGAGGAGGCCGATCGTCGCCGCGTCGGGCTCGAGCGCGAGCAGTCCGAGGCCATCGCGGAGCAGAGCCGGCTCGAAGCGCTGACCCAGGAGGGCGGCGCCCTGCGCGAGGAGCAAGGCCGGCTCCAGCTCCGGGTGCGCGAGCTCGAGGCCGGGATCGACCGTGTGGTCGGCTCCTACGACCAGGGGCGGCACGAGACACTGCTGGCCGAGATCCGCGCCCTTGAGCCGCTCGCGCTCCAGGCCGAGCGTCTGCGCGCCGTCGCCGACCGCGGCGGGGCCGTCGAGGCGGAGCTGGCCACCGCGGGCCGCGAGCGCGCCGAGGCCGAGGTCGCGCGCCGCCGAGCTCCGCGCCCGGCTCGATGGCCTCGGCTACACCGAGCTGACCTACCGCGAGGCCCGCGAGGCCGAGACCGCAGCCGAGGGCGCGCGCCGCGACTCGGAGCTCACGCTGGTGCGCGCTCGCGGCGAGTCGTCCGCGGCGGCGGAGGCGGTAGAGACCGTGGCTCGTCGGCGGGCCGAGCGCGGTGTGCGGGAACGGGAGGTCGCGGCCGCCGGGCTCGAGCTGGCGCTCCACCAGGAGCTCGACCGCGCGCTGACCGACTTCGCACCGATCTCAACGCCACCCTTCGTCCGGACCTCTCCGACCTCGCCTCGGGGTTTCTGCGCGACCTCACCAACGGCCGCTACACCGATCTCGAGCTGGACGAGGACTACGGCGCCACCCTGCTGGACGACGGCGACCCCAAGGCGGTCATCTCCGGCGGCGAAGAGGACATCGCCAACCTGGCGCTCCGGCTCGCCATCAGCCAGATGATCGCCGAGCGCGCCGGCCAGCCGCTGTCGCTGCTGGTACTGGACGAGATCTTCGGCTCGCTCGACGAAGACCGGCGGGTAGCGGTGGTCGACCTGCTCCGGAGCCTCGCCGACCGGTTCCCGCAGGTCATCCTCATCACCCACGTCGAATCGGTGCGCGAGGGCTTCGATCGCGTGGTGCGTGTGGGCCTGGATCAGGCCAAGGGCGTGGCGACGGTGCGGGACGAGCCCATCGGAGGCCACGATGTGGCGGCCTGACCGGAGCCTTCGCGGTCCCGACCGACCGACGCTCAAGGACATCGAGCCGCTCAATCGCGTCTTCGCCGACGCGTTCACCGATCGCTATAGCCGGGACGGGCTCGTGGGCGTGCGGGTGCCGCACCTCAACACCCTGGTCTGGCGGTATGCGCTCGAGGATGCCGGTGACGGGGCGATGATCTGGCGCGACGGGGACGGGCAACTGGTGGCGTTCAACATGGTCCACCAGTCGGGGCACGAGGGCTGGATGGGGCCGCTCGCCGTGCGGCCCGACCGCCAGGGCGAGGGGCTCGGATCCACGATGGTGCGGCTCGGAATCGATTGGCTCAAGGGGCAGGGAGCGCGCACGATCGGGCTGGAGACCATGCCGCGCACCGTGGAGAACATCGGGTTCTACAGTCGGCTGGGCCTGGTCCCGGCGCCGCTCACCGTGACTCTCGTGCACGATGTGCCGCGGCGCGCCGGCGCGCCGGTCGAGCTGCTCTCACTCGCGGGCGCCCAGCTGTCGCAGCGCATCGACGAATGCCGGCGGCTCACCGGCGAGCTCGCGCCGGGCGTGGACTTCACGCGCGAGATCGCCGTTACCCACGACCTCGGCATCGGCGACACGACGCTGGTGAGGGACGCGGGGCAACTCCAGGCATTCGCACTCTGGCACTCCACTCCGCTCGCGGCCGGACGAGCCAAGGACGAGGTCCGCGTGCTCAAGCTGGTGGCCCGTTCCATCGGCGCGTTCGATCGCCTGCTCGCCGCCATGCACGGGACCGCCGCCAGCGAGCGCGTCGGGCGGATCGCGATCCGCTGTCAGACCGACTACGCCGAGGCCTACCTGCGGCTGGTCGCGGCGGGGTACCGGGTGCACTGGACCGATCTCCGGATGATCCTGCACGGCTTTCCGCAGGCGCCCGCGCGGCAGGGCGTGGTGCTCTCGAATTGGGAGATCTGAACAAGCCCGCCCTCGGGCCGACAACCTTGACTTTTTCCCTCCGGCGAGCTCCGCACACCGTTCGGTGGGCCAGGACCAGAATGCGGTCCCCGGCGCACCTGCTATGTCCGCTTCTCGGTCGGTGTGTCCACACTGCAAGATCTAGCACTCTGCACCTGGAGAGCGTCTCAGTACAGTGTGACCTTTGCTCGATCTGGAGGACTTGATGTAACACCCTTGACATTTGTGACCGGTATCACGAACTTGTCAACGCGAGGCATCATAGAAAAAGAGATGGCGCTTATCCCGGCGACCATTCCCTCGCTCTGGGGACTCAATCCAGTTCGTCCCAGCGAACCCCTCTAAAACATTTGTCCCCGTGGGGCTAGACGCCACTCGACCGCGTATTTGCGGCGAGTCACTAAGCCTCTGCGCGTCAGGAACCCCTGACGAAGAGCCGCCGCTTTGGCCGTGCCGAGCGCTGGCCCCTCGCCTGCCGCGCGTGTAGCCACTGGATCTTCTGGACTAGGGATACTCCACATGATTCACGAGTTCGCGCACTATCTTCGCCCCACCCGGCTTCGCACGGGTGCGCTTGGCTTGCTCGCAGCGCTCATTGGCGCCGCCTGCCAAGACACTGACCCGCTCGGCACCAGTGCTCCCAGCGATCCACCCGCCGTCGCCTCAGACTCGCTCACAACCAACGCTGATTCGCTCGCCCCTGCTTTCGCCACGACCAGTTATAGTGGCATTCCCTTCGGGCCGTTCGGACTGTGGAAGTCGTACACCGATGTTTACATGGGGTACCCGTTCTCGGGGGCCCAGAACTACGTCGACGCTGGCGGTATCGTGACGCTGATCAACTCGGCGAGAACCAAGAAGCAGCGACTCTTACTTGCGATGACAGGCGGCCTGTCGACCAGGTACACGACGAATGGCAAATTTGACCTGGCGAAGTGGAAGAACAAATTGAACACGTTCAACACATCCACGGTCAGGAACGCTGTGGCGGCTGGGGTGGCGGACGGCACGATCATCGGGTACACGCTCATCGACGAGCCGGAGACCAAGCGCTGGGGCTGGAGCGGGTCCACCAACAACACAAGCTATCTTACCAAGGCAAAGCTTGACGGGATGGCGACCTATGCGAAGGGCATCTTCCCGACGTTGCCCGTAGGCGTGAGCCACACAACCTTGTACGCCTCGTGGCGGACGAGCGAGCGGTATCATGTGGTGGATTTTGTGTGGACCCCTCCCCTGTCGTGGAACACGGTGCAGAACGGATCGAGCGTCGCGGCCTGGCGCGACAAGGTGCTGTCGCGGTCCAGGGCGGATGGTGTGACGGTGGCGTGGGGCCTCAACCCTATCGACGGCGGCATTCGGGACAGCGACAATGACGGGAGGTGGGAATGCCCCTCCACGAAGACCCAAGGTCAGGGCACCTACTACCCATTGTGCCGGATGACCGCGAGCATGGTTCGGGAATGGGGGAAGACGCTCATCGCCGCGACTTCAGGATGCGCCTTTGTCATGTGGAAGTACGACGGGAGCTACATGGGTCGGACGGACAATCAACAGGCGTTCAAGGACTTGGCGTCCATTCTGGGGTCGAAGGCGAAGAAATCGTGTAGAAGGCCGTAAAGCCACGGCTGCAATTCTTGCTTCGCACCAGGATCGACGGCCTGAGGCCCGCCTTCAGCCTCAATATCCTGGACGGTGGATGCAGGACCGGAGTGGGTACGTCGGATGCAGCGGGACCTGCGTGAAGGGCACCTATTACCCGAATTGCCGGATGACCCCGACTCGCCTCCGGGACGGGGTCGCGCGCTGACTCCCTATGGGTGCGATGCAGGTGTGGCGCTGCGACGGCACCTTCATGTTCAGGTTGGCCAACGTCGATGCGATCAGGAGCGTTGCTTCGCTGGCAGCGGCGACGCCCAAGCAGAGTTGCCGCCTGCCTTAGGCGGCGCGCGAAGGGCACTTGCGAAATCTGTGGAGCGGGCGGGGCCGGGTCCTTCAGAGGGGCCCGGCCCCGCTGCCTTTGCCGCGGGATCGACGCTATCCAGCGCGGCCGCTCCTCGTCGACCGGCCGTCCGTCAAGGTCGGATCGACCAGAGGCTCCGAGTGGTCATCGAGCTCCCGTTGAAGTACGTCGCGATAGACCGCCAGGGTCTTGGAGACGGTCCGATCGAGGGCGAAATGCTCCTCGTACACGGCGCGGCCACGGGCACCGAGCCGGACTCGCAGCCCCGGGTCGGCGAGCAGCAGTCGAATCCGCTCGCGGAGTCGCTCGACCTGGCCGGTGGGGACGAGGAACCCCGTCTCCTGATCGCGCACCGACTCGCCGATTCCGCCGACCGCCGAAGCCACCACCGGCAGTGCGGCGCGCATTGCTTCCAGGATGCTGAGCGGAAACCCCTCCCAGTTCGTCACCAGCAGAGCGATCTGGGCATTCGCCAGGATCCGGTCCACGTCCATGCGCTGCCCCAGGAAATGCACGCGGTCCCGGAGGCCCAGCGACGAGGCGAGCGACTCGGCCTCGCCAACCAACGGCCCCTCGCCGACCAGGTCGAGCTCCCAGGCGTGATCGCGTAAGCCCGCCAGGGCCCGCAGGAGAGTCGGGTGGTCCTTCTGCGCCGCGAAGCGAGCGACCATGACCAGGCGGGGCGGTGTCCGCGCGGGATCCGCCCGGAGCGAAGGCGCCACGTCAGGCATCCCGTTGTGCACCGTCACGAGCCGATGCGCGGGGAGTATCCGGGCGCGGAGCGCGAGCTCGCGGTCGTAGTCTGAGACGGTGATCGTCCGATCCGCCGCCAGCGGGCCGGTCGCCCGCTCAATCCAGCGATACACCGCCGCACGCAAGGGCGGAACACCGGTGGTGAAGGACCATCCGTGGGTCGTGACCACCACGGGCACTCTCAGCAGCCGGGCCACCATTCGTCCAAGGACGCCGGCCTTAGAGGAGTGCGCCGCGATCAGATCGGGTCCGAAAGCCAGCAGCGCCGTGCGAAGCTCGCGAAAGGCCCGAATGTCCTGCAAGGGGCGAATGGGCACCACGAGGTGTCGCAGCACGATGGTCTCGATTCCGTGGGCACGAAGGTCGTCCAGGAAGGGCCCGCTTCCGCCGACCAGCACGACCACCGAGTGGCCTCGGTTTCGCATCGCGGCCGCCAGATCCCGCACGTGGATCTGGGCTCCACCGATCGGGTCGGCCCGGGTCACAATGTAGGCGATCTTCAAACCGGCCCTCGTCGGATTTCGGTGTGAGGCCTCGACTTCCAGGCCGGTCGAGCCTGGGCCTTCGCGTCCCGGGGCCATATCACCCCGACGGCAGCGCGCCAGCGAGAAGCATACCTTAGCTCAGGGGGGCACGACGCGAGGGCCTGGGCGCTACGGACAATGAGGCCGAAGGCGCTGTAGCATCGCATGCCATGTCAAACCATAAGACAGCGAAACTGTTACAATCTAGAACCGACGGTTGACATATGACTTCATATCACAACGATTTACATCAGCAATGTAACATTGAGCAATGCATCACCGTCAAATATTTGCTGCTTTACGTGACCCTTAACTTGCGGTAAATAGCCACACAGCCCAAGGGCGGGGGTGAGGGCGAGTCATGGTTGGGCGCAACGCAGGGGAATGTACTAGAGGAGAAATCCCGGATGACGTACACCTTCAAGCTTGCGCGCAGGCTGGCCATGTCGCGACAATTGAGCATGGTTCCGGCGCTGATCCTGCTGGCCGCTTGTGCGGGCGACACCACCGGGCCTGAATCGACCTCCCTCCCGATCCATGAGACTGCCGTTGCCGGCGTGCGGATTCTCCCGCGCACCGTGACGGTTGAGACCAACCAGCGCATTCGCTTCCGCGGGGTATCGCTCCGGGGCCGCGACGGGGTGACCGGGCTTGCCTGGAGCGCCACCGACGGCGCCACCATCACCACCAACGGTACGTTCTCCGCCAGCACGGCCGGCACCTATAAGGTCGTTGGGCGCGGGCGCGGCCGCAACAAGCCCGACACCTCGGTGGTCGTCGTGGTTCCTCCGCCGACGGACCTCGTCGCAATTGAGGCCGCGCCCGATTCCGTGGCGCTCGCCGCCGGGGCGACTCACACGTTTTCCGCCATGGGTCGCCTGGCCGACGGCACCACCACCTCCGTGGGGGTCACTTGGATCGCTAGCGGTGGTGTCATCGATGCTGGTGGTGTCTTCAAGGCCGGTGGCGTGGCGGGCAAGTTCCGCGTCATCGCCACGAAGTCCTCCGGCACCCTGGCGGACACCGCGAACGTGACGATCGCCGCACCCGTGACCTCCGACACGACGACCCCGCCGCCCGCCCACCCTGGCAAAGGTGTTCCTCACACCGGCCTCGGTGTCCCTGGTCAGCAGCGGCACTCAGAAGTTCGCGGCCTACGGGCGTAACAGTATGGGCGACAGCGTCGCGGTCCCGGTGACCTACGCCGCGACAGGTGGCTCCATCAGCTCGACCGGTCTCTTTACTGCTGGGAGCGCGGGTGGCACGTTCCGCGTGGTCGCCAGAGAGCCAGTCACGGGGAAGGTAGACACGGCCGCGGTAACTGTGAGCGCCCCGCTCCCCACGACGACGACGACGGGCGTCCCCTTTGGGCAGTTCTGGCTCTGGTCGTCGAATACCACCCTCAAATCGGACCCGGCGCCGTTCACGGTGAGCATCCAGAGCACCGACCCGGCCGGTGTCGTCACGCAGATCAACGCGGCGCGGGCTATGCGGCAGAAGCTCGTGCTGTTCATGACTGGCGGTGCGCACAGCAATTATATGACGAACGGGTCGTTTGATCTTGCCAAGTGGAAGACGCGGATGGATCTGTTCAACACCTCCACGATCAAGGCGGCCGTGGCCGATGCAGTGAAGGACGGCACCGTGATCGGGAACGCGATCATGGACGAACCGGAAAACACCAATTGGGGTGGCGTGCTGATGACCAAGCCGCTGCTGGATCAGATGGCGGCCTACGCCAAGGTCTATTTCCCGACTTTGCCTATGGGCGTGAACCACACGACGCGGTACGCCTCGTGGCGGACGACCGAGCGGTATCATGTGGTGGATTATATCTGGAGCCCGCCCCTCTACTGGAACACACTGGCGAAGGGCTCGACCATCGCGGCTTGGCGGGACGCGGTTGTAGCGCAGGCCACACTAGATGGGGTGACGGTCGCGTGGGGCCTCAACCCTCTCGACGGAGGCATGCAGGCGGCCCGCGACGGGCTGTGGAACTGTCCGCTCACGACCACCCAGGGCCGGGGCACCTATGCCCCGAACTGTCGCATGACAGCGGACCAGGTGCGCGACTGGGGTCGGACGCTCGCCCAGGCCCCAGGATGTTTCCTGATAATGTGGGCCTATGACGCAACCTACGTGGGCCGGGCGGACAATCAGCAGGCGTTCAAGGACCTGGCGTCCACGCTGGGGACAAAGGCGAGCAAGTCTTGTAGAAGGCCGTAGCGCCACGACGGCTGACAACTCCCGACGTTGCTTTCGACTGGAGGGACGGATCGGCCGGAACGCGCAAGCGCTCCGGTCGGTTCGCGTTCCCGAAACCGCGCAGCTGCGGCTTAGCGGAGAACCGCGTGACCGCTGCCAGCCTATTCTCAGGCGTTTCAACCGTCTGCACCCAGCCTGTGCTTCTGCGCGGCCACCCGCTCCGTGGTTCCAGCCTCTTCCCGACCCAACTGGCCGGCTCCGCCTTCCTTGCGCAACTCAGGGTCGTTAAGGGTTGACCCTGGGTCCTCTACGCTCCTGTAGAATCGATGCAACAGGTGATGTGTCCGGAAACCGCAAGCTTCGGCCGTCGACAGGATGCTCTCCTGTCCCGGAAGTGGTAAATTGCGCGTACGGACGCTCCATGGGGCATGGAACCTGCTTCGACGGTGTCGTTCCACCCGCGGGGTGTAGCCGGCTCCCTTCGGTGTTCTCCATCACTTTTTCTCTTCGCGCTTCGAGGCTTATGCGCTTTCTGCTCGCCGCACTCGCGTTGGCCCCGCTCGTTCTGTCCGTGCCGGCTCCGGCCTCGGCCCAGGAGCCGCGCACCCCCGCCGCCCAGGCGATGCTCACGCCGGGCGACTCGGTTCGTATCGAGGTGTGGCGCAAGCCGGAGTTCAGTGGCGATTTCGTGGTGGCGCCCGACGGAACGATTACCCATCCACTGTTCCGGAGCGTGCGGGTAGCTGGGTTGCCGTTTGCAACCGCTGAGGCCAATCTCCGCACTTTTCTGGGTCAGTACGAAGAGACCCCCAGTTCGTCATGGAGCCGCTGATCCGCGTCGCCGTGTCCGGTGAAGTCCCGCGCCCGCTGGTCTTCGCCGCCAGGCCGGAGACCTCGATTAGCGAGGCGGTGGCCCGCGCCGGCGGCACCACCCAGTTCGGCGCCCGGAACCGCGTCCGCGTCATCCGGCAAGAGCCGAACGGAGCGCAGCAATTGCTCATGATCGATTTGGCCGATCCCAGCAGCACGGAAGGTACGTTGCCGGTGCGCTCGGGCGATCAGATCGTGGTCGATCGCCGGAAGTCGTTCTTCAGGGACATTATGGTCCCGGCTCTTGGCATCATCGGCTCGGTCGCTTCGCTCGGGCTGCTCATCGACCGCGTCAGCCGTCAAAATTAACGGGCCGAGCACATGACCCATCTCCCTCCGTCCTATCGCGCGCTGCCGGGCAGCACCGAGCCGCCGTTTCGGCCCATCGAAACGGCCCCTGCGGGCGACGCGATCACATTCCACCAGATCCTCACGGTCCTCCGTCGGAGGTTTCAGCTCATCCTGGCGATGACGCTGATCGGCGCGTCGATCGGCCTGTTCCTGGCCTCCCGGGAGCCGCCCGCGTATTCGGCGACCGCCATGCTCCGGTTTGCAGGCGAGCGCCGCTCCCTGACCGGTGACAACGAGCAGGCTCCGGGCGTGAATCCGAAGACCACCGATCCCATCACCTCGATCCTGGAGCTGGTGAGAAGCCGTACGGTGGCGGGCGCGGTCGTGGATTCGCTCGGCCTGATGTTGCAGAGCTATGATCCGGAGTTCTCGACCGGCCGCCTGTCCCAGGTGCACGTGGATCCCCGGGCCACCGGCGACTCGGTCCAGCTCGTGTTCCGCCCGAGCGACGTCACCGCCCGCCGCGCCGACCGCACCGCCACCGCGCCCTACGGCTCGGTGATGAATCTCGGCGTCGTGCAGTTCGCCGTGACCTCCCGTCCCGAGGTCGAGGCGGCCACCCTGTACATCGCCTCGCGGGAGCCGGTCATCGACGGGCTGGTCGAGGGCCTGGTGGTGAGCCGGCGGACGGACACCGACGTCATCGACATCCAGTACACCGCGGGGGATGCCGCCACGGCCCAGCGGATCGTCAACGCGACCGTGCAGGCCTTCCAGTCGATCAACGTGAAATGGGCGCGCGAGCGCTCGCGGCGCCGCCGGGAATTTCTAGCCGAGCAGGTGGCCCAGACGGACAGCGTGCTGGCGCGGTCCCAGGCGGAGCTCGCCACCTTCCGCAGCCGGCAGGAGCTCGCCAGCAGCGCCGACAAGCTCAAGGCACAGCAGAGCACCCAGCTCCAGCTCGAGACCCGCATGGCGGAGCTCGATGCCGACCGGCAGACGTTCAAGGCATTGCAGCAGCAGCTCAAGTCCAGCGACGAGGACACCCGCACGCAGGCCATCCGCGCGCTGGGCACCGCCCCGTCCATGGCCGACAACGCCGCGATCAGCGGGATCTACCATCAGCTGCTCCAGTACCAGGACCGGATCGACTCGATGACCACCGGTCCGTGGCGCGTGGCGGTCACCAACCCCGATCTGATCCAGGTGAAGGGCCTGGCCGCCTCGACCACCCAGAAGCTCGAGCAGGCCGTCAGCAGTCAGTTGCGGACGATGGATGCCCGATATGAGTCGTTCGGCGCGCTCCGTCGCCAGAGCGGCGCGTCCATCCAGATCCTCCCGGCCATGGCCGAGGAGGAGATGCGGCTCAACCGTCGAGTCGACGCGCTGGCAAACCTGGGCGACGACATCCGGAAGGACTACCAGCGCGCTCGCATGGCGGAGGCGGTCGAAGAGGGCGACGTCGATGTGGTGGACTTGGCCGATCTTCCGTACGCGCCGGAATTCACGGCTTCGGCCACGAAGCTCGCCCTCGGTCTGGTCCTCGGCCTGCTGCTTGGCCTCATGCTGGCCTACCTCCTCGAGGCGCTCAACACCTCGATCCGCCGGCCCGAGGATTTGGAGGCCGTGCTGCACCTGCCCGGGTTGGCGGTGATCCCGCGCATCACCGGCGGCGGCTCCGACGGGCGCGGGCGTCTCCGCGGGCTCCTTGGCGGCGGCAAACCGCGCGTGGATGCCGGGTCGCCGATGTCGGGCACCCAGACCTTCTCGATCGGCATCGAGGCCTTCCGGAACCTGCGGACCAGCCTCATCTGGTCCGATGGTGGCGAGGCCCTGAAGACGCTGGTGGTCACCAGCGCCACGCCGGGTGAGGGCAAGACGCTCACCGCGGCGAATCTTGCCGTGACGCTGGCATACGACGGACTCCGCGTCCTGCTGGTCGATTGCGATATCCGGCGGCCGCGGGTCCACGGCATGTTCCGCGTGCCCCGCGCGCCCGGGCTCATGGAGATGTTGACCACCAACGCCGCGCCGGGCGTCCAGCCCCCGCAGGCCATTCGTGAGACGGCCATTGCCGGTCTCTTCGTGTTGACGTGTGGCGCCTTGCCGTCCAACGCCGCCAATCTGCTGAGCGGCACGCGCATGCGGGTGCTGCTGCAGGAGCTGCGCGAGCAGTTCGACATGATCGTGCTCGACACCCCGCCGGTGCTCGCCACGGCCGACGCCGGGATCGTCGCATCGCTCACCGATGGTGTGCTACTCGTCGTCCGCGCCGGGGCCACCGACCGGAACGCGGCCCAGCGAGCCTGCCAGCACCTCAGCAATGTCGGGGCGCGCGTGATCGGCACCGTGCTGAACGATCCGGGCGGGCAGGTGGCCAAGGAAGGCGACTACTACTATCCCTACGACTACGCGGCGGAGGAGCAATAGGCCGCCGCCGCGGCGTTGACGCAGCGATCTCCCGGGACAGGGAGAGCAGCCGCTCAATGACGAGAGCGAGGGGCATATCAGGGGCAGAGGCTGAGCGGGCGACTACCAAGTGGGCCGCGCGCGCCACGCCGCAATCGACCATACGACGCGGGCGCTGCGGCCCGACCGCGCGATCTCACGGCGCGGGTTTGAGTCGGACAGGCCGCGACGGTTGAGAGCCGCCACGGCCCGCCCTGGCCCTTCGGGGTACTACCGCGAAACACTCCAGAACCTCACCCCATGGCAGGCGCCACCTAAGAAGCTGAGCACACCGGCGGGGCCCATCGAGGCCGAGGCGCTAGCCGTGCCGGAACATCCAGCAAGGCTTGGATCAAGCACAGTTAGAGTCACGGGCTTAGACCAGTCGGGCGGGGATGGCGAGGCTTTCCGGCGGCTCCGTGGGAAGGTAAGGGCGGTAGACTTACCGCCCCCTTACCGCCGTCCATTGGGCGGGGTCGCGGTCTGCACTCCACCGTGGCCACTGGAGAGGAAGCGCGGGCCGCCTCCCGCCACGTCGAAACGGCAGGAGAAAGCTCAATCATGACCACAAGCGAGTCCCGACCCCAGCACATCCTGGTCGTCAACGACACCGAGGAGATCCTCGACCTCTTCCGCGACATCGTCGAGGGCCTTGGGCACCGCATGACAGCCTGGAGCTTCTCGCCCGACGATCTTGCGAAGGTCACCGAGATTGCGCCCGACCTCATCGTTCTGGACCTGATGCTCGGCCCAACCGAATTGCAGGGTTGGGCACTGCTCCAAAAGATCAGGATGAGTCCCCCGACCGAAGAGATCCCGGTCATCGTCTGTACGGCAGCCACCAATTGGGTGCGGGAGCAGGAAGGCTGGTTGGCGGCCAACGCCGTCAAGGTCGTCCTCAAGCCCTTCAAGGTGGGGCACCTGGAGCACGCCATCCGGCAGGCTCTCGACCTACCCGAGGTTACGGCATCGCCCGACCTCGCTGAGAGCGAGACGCCGGATGATGGCGCGGCTCCGCCGGCAACCAGGAACGGCGGATCGTCCGCGAGCAAGTCGCACTAGGGCCCGGCACGCGCCTTGCGAAGGCGGTGCCCACCGAAGGCTTGAGGGGACGCGGTGGACAGGCGCCGAATCGAACTGCAGATCGAGGCGATCCTCGTGCCCTATCGCATCGAGGAGCGCCGCCGCGACGGCCCGACGATGGATGCGTTTCGCGCCCGTGCGCGGACGATCCTTGACGGACTCGAGGAAGACGCGCGCCACGTATCCCGACCTCGAGGCACGGCTCGTCCAGGTGCGCCGGGAACTCGACTCCCAGTAGACTTTGCCGAGCTCAGTAGACCTTTTGCAGAGGCGCCTCGCCAATCGCAGTCCCGGGGGAGGCGCCGGTATCCTCAAGCACCGATCCCACCTCCCCCAATGCTGTGCTCGACCAGAAGGATCTGACCCTGCTCCTTGGACCATGGCGCCAGGCCATCGGGACCATGGTGCCGGTGGGTCCCGGCCAACGCAGCCGCGAACGGTCGCCGGCGCGCGTCCGATAGTCGGAGCACCGAGCCGTCAATTCGACGCAGCACTCGGTGAGGCCGCGCGATGGCATGGCGCGACGCCATGGCCGCCAAGCGGCTGACTGGAGGCTAATGGGCGTGGCCTGCGGCCCGCGCGAGGTTGATCCTAAAGTCGACAGCGCCGACGAGTGGTGCGCCTCGGCGGTCCGACCAGGGAGCGGCTTAAG
The DNA here is from genome assembly GCA_963728705.1 of uncultured Gemmatimonadales bacterium. GTDB lineage: Bacteria > Gemmatimonadota > Gemmatimonadetes > Gemmatimonadales > GWC2-71-9 > CAVVWJ01. Next base: position 661 of record CAVSLY010000019.1, on the reverse strand, counting down.
GGACGCAAGACGCCAGCCTGTACCAGGCGGGACCAATGGGCCATGGTGCGCCGTTCCGGCCAAGCGGTCGCCGGCGATGGCGGTGTCGCCATCGTATACGGAGACGCGTCTCAGTACCGAATCCCGTACTTCTCCGGATGCCGGCGGCATGCCTCGGTAGATATCGTTGCAACCGCGGTGCGAAAAGCAGCCGGGCCGTCTCGGGGTAATGAGGGGTCCCGGCTCTTCTGTGGATGTCGGGATCTCGGGATCGGGAGACCGGCTGGCGGGAATGGTCGGGTCGGCCGCAGTGCCCAAACGGCCGACCCGATTGGCGCGGCCGGCGGCCTTCTGGGGGGAACAGGGGCAGCCGGTCGGCCCGCCCACCGTAGGCCCAGCGTCAAGTGGCCCTTTGCGGCAGTGAGAGGGGCCCTCCCTAACAGGGCGGCTACGGTGACCGTCCATTCGCCACGTGCCCGCGACCGGCGATCCACCCGCAGCGTGCCCTTGGAGCACCCAGTGGATGACGACCAGCGGAACCAGCAGGACGGCGATACCCGACGCATGTTCGGGCAGGCCTTGTGGCTCAAGGACCACCTGCCCATAACGCCCGACGAGTGGGCGCTCCTGAACCTGCTGATCTTTGGCGATGTGCCGGAGAAACGGCCGACGAGCCATCAGT
>CAVSLY010000018.1:0-159603 GCA_963728705.1 uncultured Gemmatimonadales bacterium | reverse complement strand
GCGCGGATGTACGAGTTCCTGGATCGCTTCATCACGCTCGCGGTGCCGCGATCCGCGACTTCCGCGGGCTCCCCAACCGGAGCTTCGACGGGCGGGGGAACTACACGTTCGGCATCAAGGAGCAGATGATCTTCCCCGAGATCGACTACGACAAGGTCGAGAAGATCCACGGGATGGACATCACGATCGTGACGTCGGCGGCGCGCGACGACCTGGCGATGGCGCTGCTGCGCGAGTTCGGTTGGCCGTTCCGCGGCGAAACGCCGCCGAGGGTGGCGTAACATGGCAAAGACTTCTTGGATCGAGAGAGCCAAGCGCACGCCGAAGTTCAAGGTGCGCGGCGTCCGCCGCTGCCAGCGCTGCGGCCGAGTCGCGCCGTGCTGCGGAAGTTCGGCCTCTGCCGAATCTGTTTCCGTGAGCTCGCGCTGAAGGGGGAAATCCCGGGCGTGCGCAAGGCCAGCTGGTAAGGGGACATAGGGAATGAGCCTGACAGATCCCGTCGCGGACATGCTGACCCGCATCCGGAACGCCTGCACGGCGGGCCACCGGCGGGTGGACATGCCGGTGAGCAAGCTGAAGACCGAGGTCGCCCGGCTGCTGCGCGACAACCACTACATCGCGGACTACAAGGTCCTCGATGACGGCGCGCACGGCGTGCTGCGGCTGTACCTGAAGTATCACAACGAGCTGCCGGTCATCCGCGAGCTCCGGCGCGTCTCGACGCCCGGCCTCCGGCGCTACGTCAAGTGCCGCGAGCTGCCGCGGGTCAAGAACGGCCTCGGCATGGCGATCGTCTCGACGCCCAAGGGGCTGATGACCGACCGCGAGGCCCGGACCGCCAACCTCGGCGGCGAGCTCCTCGCCGTCGTCTGGTAGGAGGCGGCGATGTCGCGTATCGGCAAGAAGCCGGTGACGGTCCCCGAGGGCGTCACGGTCGACCTCAAGGGCAGCGACGGTCGCGGTGAAGGGCCCGAAGGGCGAGCTGCGCCGCCAGCTCCACCCCGAGATGCAGCTCGCGCTGGCCGACGGGACCTTCACGGTCACCCGGCCCAGCGACGAGCAGCGGCACAAGGCGCTGCACGGGCTGACCCGGACGCTGGTGCAGAACATGGTCGACGGCGTCTCGAAGGGGTTCACCAAGACGCTCGAGATCCAGGGCGTCGGCTACAAGGCCGAGGCCAAGCCCTACGGCGTGAACCTCATCGTCGGGTTCTCGCACCCGGTGAAGTACGAGGCGCCGAAGGGCATCAAGATCTCGGTCGAGAACAACACCACGGTGAAGATCGAGGGCGCCGACAAGGAGAAGGTCGGCCAGGTCGCCGCCGAGCTCCGCCCGGTGCGTCCGCCCGAGCCGTACAAGGGCAAGGGCATCCGCTACCAGGGCGAGCAGATCCGCCGCAAGGCCGGCAAGACAGGAGCCAAGTAAGCCATGCGCACCATTCACGCGCCGAAGGGCCGGAGCCAGCTGCGCTACCGCCGCCACCTCCGCGTCCGCCAGAAGGTGGCCGGCACCGGCGAGCGGCCGCGGCTGGTGGTCTTCCGCTCGCTCAAGCACATCTACGCCCAGCTCGTCAACGACGATCTCGGCGTGACGCTGCTCGGCGTGGGCGACTCGAGCGAGGGAGATCCAGGTCGAGGGCGGCGGCAAGGTGGCCCGCGGCAAGGCGGTGGGCAAGCTGCTGGCCGAGAAGGCCAAGGCGGCCGGAGTCACCCGGGTGGTGTTCGACCGCGCCGGCTACCGTTACCATGGTCGCGTGCAGGCCGTCGCCGACGGCGCCCGCGAAGGCGGATTGGAGTTCTAAATGGCTGACGAGACGACAGGCACCGAAGGCACCCCGCCGCCGGCGGCCGACACGGCGCCGGCGGCGACGGCGACCGCCGCGCCCGAGCGCCCGGCCGGCACCGACCGGCCGCGCGGCCGGGGCGGCCGGGGCGGCGGGCGGTGGCGAGCGCGGCGGCCGGGGCGGCCCGCGCCGGGACCGGGGCGACCGCGATCACCAGAGCGATCACGTCGAGAACGTCATCGCCATCAACCGCGTCGCCAAGGTGGTGAAGGGCGGCCGGCGGTTCTCGTTCAACGCGCTCGTGGCGGTGGGCGACGGCAAGACCAAGGTCGGCATCGCGACCGGCAAGGCCAACGAGGTGTCCGAGGCGGTGCGGAAGGCCGTCGAGGCCGCCAAGCGGTCGATGGTGGAGCTGCCCAAGACCGGCTCGACCATTCCGCACGAGGTCATCGGCCAGCACGGCGCCGGGCGGGTGCTGCTCAAGCCCGCCGCCACCGGTACCGGCGTCATCGCCGGCGGTCCGGTGCGCGCGGTGCTCGAGTGCGCCGGCATCACCGACATCCTGACCAAGAGCCTCGGCTCGACCAACCCGCACAACATGGTGCGCGCCACGATGGACGGGCTCAGCCAGCTGGTGAGCGTCCGGCAGATCGCGCGCGAGCGCGGCATCGAGCTCGACCAGATCGCCTACAAGCCCCGGCAGGAGGGCTGACGACATGGGCAGCAATCCCGTCGTGGGCCGGCAGGGCCCCGCATATCACGCCGCCACGGTCTCCGAGCGAGCAGGACGCGCGCGACCCTGGCGGTGAAGCAGATCCGCTCGGAGATCGGGCATCCGGAGACCATGCGCCGGACGCTGCGCGCGCTCGGCCTCCGGCACCACCAGCAGACGGTGCAGGTCACGAACACGGCATCCGCCCGCGGCATGCTGTACAAGGTGCGGCACCTCGTCGAGGTGGCGCCGGCTGAGGAGAAGTAGGCATGGCCGAGAAGACGATCACCCTGTCCAACCTGAAGCCCGCCCGGGGCTCGCACCAGACCCGCAAGCGGCTCGGCCGCGGCCCGGGCTCCGGCCTCGGCAAGACGTCGGGCAAGGGTCACAAGGGCCACAAGGCGCGGACCGGCGGCGGCGACCAACCCCGGCTTCGAGGGCGGCCAGATGCCGATGTACCGGCGGCTGCCGAAGCGCGGGTTCACCAACCCGTTCAAGGTCGAGAACCAGGCGGTCAACCTGTCGCAGCTCAAGAAGGTGAGCGCGACCGACGTGACCCCCGAGACGCTGTACTCCGCGGGCCTCATCGGGAAGCCCGACGCGCCCGTGAAGCTGCTGGGCACCGGCGACGCCGACCGGGCCTATACCGTCCGCGGCGTGTCCCTGTCCGCGTCGGCGCGCGCGAAGATCGAGGCGGCCGGCGGCAAGATCGAGGCGTAAGTGACCGCACCGCGCGTCCCCACGCTGGCCATCGACGAGGAGCTGAAGCGGAAGCTGCTCTTCACGCTCCTCGCGCTCGTGATCTACCGGGTCGGCGCCCACATCGCCGCGCCGGGCGTCAACGTCACCGCGCTGGCCGACTTCATCCGGAACTCCGCCGCCGCCGGGTTCTTCGGACTGTACGACGCTCTGGGCGGCGGGCTCTCCCGGGCCACGGTCTTCGCGCTCGGGATCATGCCGTACATCTCCGCGTCCATCATCTTCCAGCTGGCCGGCGGCGTCGCGCCGTCGATCGGCAAGATGCAGAAGGACGAGGAGGGCAAGAAGAAGATCACGCAGTGGACCCGGTACCTCACCGTGTTCATCGCGCTGTCGCAGGCCTATACCTTCGCGCTGTTCACCGAGTCGATCCCGGGCGCCATCGCCAATCCGGGCCTCGCCTCCCGGCTCATCATGGTGGTGACGCTCACGACCGGCGCGATCTTCGTCATGTGGCTCGGCGAGCAGATCACCGAGCGCGGCATCGGGAACGGGATGAGCCTGCTCATCACCTTCTCGATCCTCGAGCGGCTCTGGCCCGGCGCGCATCCAGCTGCTCCAGTTCATCCGGAGCGGCGTGGTCAGCGCGCCCGGCGTGCTGTTCTTCCTGGTGATCCTGGTGGCGGTCATCGCGGCCGTGGTGGGCATGACGATCGCGGCCCGGCGGATCCCCATCCAGATCCCGCGCAAGGTCATGGGCCGCGGCCGGATCCGCGAGGGCCAGAAGACCTTCATCCCGATCCGGCTGATCACCGCCGGCGTGATGCCGATCATCTTCGCCCAGACGATCATCATCGTGCCCGGGACCATCGCCAGCTTCACCAAGAACCCGGTCCTGACCGAGATCGCCAGCTTCTTCCAGCCCGGCGACCTGCCGTACGACCTGACCTTCGCGGTGCTGATCCTGCTGTTCAGCTACTTCTACACGTCGATCATCTTCAACTCGGTCGACCTGGCGGAGAACCTGAAGAAGCAGGGCGGGTTCATCCCGGGCGTGAAGCCGGGGGCCAGCACGGCCGACTACATCGACGGGGTGCTCGCGCGGATCACGCTGCCGGGCGGCCTGTTCCTGGCCGGCATCGCGCTCCTGCCGATCCTGGTGTCGAAGGGGCTGAACATCCCGAACCAGGGATTCGGCGGCACCTCGGTGCTGATCGTGGTCGGCGTGCTGCTCGACACCATCGCCCAGATCGAGCAGCACCGGACGCTCCGGAAGTACGACGGCTTCATGAAGACGGGCCGGGTGAAGTTCCGGGGGCGGCAGCAGCGGTACATGTAGGGCGCCGAGCAGGCGCGGATCTCGCGGAGTCACCCTGAGCGAAGCGAAGGGGCATGCCCCCGGCATCGGCTCCTTCGCCTCGCTCCAGGATGACGTCCGTTCGCTGTCCGCGCTCTGATGCCGATCGCCCAACCTCTACTCCGTTCTCGGACACGCATGGATATCCTTCTGATGGGCCCCCCCGGCGCCGGCAAGGGCACGCAGGGCGTCGCTGCTCGCCGAATCGCTCGGCCTGCCCAAGTTCGCCACCGGCGACCTGCTCCGCGACGCGGTCAAGCGGGGCACGCCGCTCGGCCTGCAGGCCAAGGCGGTCATGGAGGCCGGCCATCTGGTGAGCGACGAGATCATCCTCGGCGTGGTGCGCGACGAGCTGGCCAAGCCCGAGGCCGCCAAGGGCGTGATCTTCGACGGCGTGGTGCGGACCATCCCGCAGGCCGAAGGGATGGACCGGATCCTGGCGGACAAGGGGCGGACGATGGACGCGGTGCTGTTCTTCGACGTCACCGACGAGGAGATCCTGGCGCGGCTCGAGCGCCGGCGTGCCATCGAGCAGCGCGCCGACGACGATCCCTCGGCCGTCGCCACGCGGCTCCGGGCCTACCGCGAGCAGACCGCGCCGGTGCTGGCCTGGTACGAGAAGCGGAACGCGGTGCGCCGGATTCCCGGCGGTCGGCACGGTCGAGGAGATCGCCGAGCGCGTGCGCCGGGCGCTCGGCCGGTAGCATGATCACCCTCAAGTCCCCGCGGGAGATCGACATCATGGGCCGGGCGGGGCGGATCGTCGCCGGCACGCTCGCGCTCATGCGCGAGCTGGTCCGCCCGGGGCTCACCACCGAGGACCTCGACGCGGCGGCCGAGACGTTCATCCGCAGCCACGACGGCGCCACGCCGTCGTTCAAGGGGCTCTACGGCTTTCCCAAGACGCTCTGCACCTCGATCGACGACGAGATCGTCCACGGCATCCCGTCGACCAAGCGGGTGCTGAGCGAGGGCAGCATCGTGAGCGTGGACGTGGGCGTCCAGCTCGAGGGTCTCCACGCCGACTCGGCCACCACCATCCCGGTGGGCACCATTACGCCCGGACGCCGAGCGGCTGCTGGCCGTGACCCAGGAGTGCCTCGCGGCGGGCATCGCGCAGGCGCGGGTCGGGAACCACGTGGGCGACATCGGGCACGCGGTGCAGCAGGTGGCCGAAGGGGCGGGCTACGGCGTCGTGCGCGAGCTGGTGGGGCACGGCATCGGCACCCGGTTTCACGAGGAGCCGCAGGTACCCAACTACGGCAGCCCCAAGCGCGGCCCCCGGCTGCTCGAGGGGATGACGCTCGCGATCGAGCCGATGATCACGATCGGCAGCCCGGCCACCAGGACGCTCGGCGACAAGTGGACGGTCGTCACCGCCGACGGCAGCCTGGCGGCCCACTTCGAGCACACCGTCGCCATCACGGCCAACGGGCCGAGGATCCTGACCGCCGCCTGAGCATCAGCGCACCCGCTCCTCCAGCAGCCGCCGCACCCGCCGCTCGCTTCTCCTCCACCTGCTCCAGCAGCACCGCCGCCGTCGCGAGGCGCTCCGTTTCGTCGCGTGCTCGCCGGCCTCGCGCAGGTTGCTCCGCACCGCCCACCAGGCGCTCCGCGCCGCGCCACCCGCGAGGAAGACCGCCGTCGCGGCATCCCCCAGCGCGCCGGCCAGCCCCCGCTCGGCGACCTCCAGCCGAGCTCCGCGGCCTCCCCGAGGCAGCCAGCAGGTCGAGCTGCACGACGGCGCCCTCACGGAAAGCGTCTGCCCTGGCCCGGGCGCGCCGGCTCCCGCTCGTCCGGCGTTCCCTTTGGTAGGGCGAGTGCCGCGCGAACCCAGCGAAGGCCGCTGCGTCCGCGCCGCCAGCGCGAGCATGTCGCCCCGAAGCCGCCGGGCCTGCTCGCCCACCCGCGCCGCGAGGTCGCGCACGGATGCGTATCGCTCCCGCGCGGCGGTGAGCCCGGCCACCATCTCGACCAGCGCGGCGCCGAGCGCCCCGGCGAACGCCGCCGCGGCGCCGCCGGCCGGGGCCGCGGTCGGGGCGGCGAGGGCGTTCAACCAGTCTGTGACGGTCGCTTCCTCGATGGGGCTGTCCATGGTGAGATCGTTTCCGGATTCATGGAAAGAATGTATGGCACGGTGTAGATACGAGAGTGAGCCCACCGCATGTCTCCGTGACCAACTAGATCCGCGTGGGCTGCGCAGCCGACCTGGTCAATGTGCCCTTCGTGCTCTTCGTGGTGAATGGCCACCGGGGCATGCGTGCCACCGCACCCTCTGCGCCCTCCGTGCCTCTCTGGTGAATCACCCGCTCACCGTCGCCCCTCCGCGAATCAACCGCACACCGTCTCCAGCAGCCACGCGTGTATCGCTGGATTGCCCGCCACGAGTCCCGTGTGCTCGGCCCCGATGTGCCGGCCCCCGAAGTCGGTGACCACGCCGCCGGCCTCGCGGATCGAGCAGGATGCCGGCCGCGATGTCCCAGGCCGACAGGTGCAGCTCCCAGAAGCCATCGAACCGTCCCGCCGCGACGTCCGCCAGATCGAGCGCGGCGGAGCCCGGCCGGCGGATGCCGCTGGTGCGCGCCGCCACCCGGGCGAACTGGGCCAGGTACTCGCCGAGGCGCGAGGTCTCCTTGAACGGAAAGCCGGTCCCGATCAGCGCGAACTCGGGATCGGTGATGGCCGAGACCGCCAGCCGGCGGTCGCCCTGCCAGGCGCCGCCGCCGCGCGCGGCCGTATAGATCTCGTGGCGCGGCACCTGCACCACCACCGCCGCCTCGAGCTCGCCGTCCACCGCCGCGGCGATCGACACCGCATAGGCCGGAAAACCGTGCAAGAAGTTGGTCGTGCCGTCGAGCGGGTCGACGATCCAGACCAGCCCGTCGGGCACGACCTCGGGGCTCAGCTCCTCGCCCACGATGCGGCTCCCCGGCTCCGCGGCCAGCAGGACCTCGCTGATCATCCGCTCGGCGGTCCGATCCACTTCGGTGACGAAGTCCCGGCTGCCCTTGTGGGTCCAGGCGCCGGGGTCCGCCGGGCGCTCGACCGCCCGCAGGTAGCCGGCGGCCGCCTCGGCCGCGGTCCTGGCCAGATGCAGTAAGTCTAAGGCCGACACTATCTTGCTGCCCTCCATGGAACCGGGTAAGCTTGGGGCCATGCCACGCATATTCTCCGGGATCCAGCCGTCCGGCGAGCTCCACATCGGCAACTGGCTCGGCGCGGTGCAGAACTGGGTCACGCTGCAGCAGAGCTACGACTGCATCTATTGCATCGTGGACCTGCACGCCATCACCGGCAAGTACGACAGCGAGTCGCTGGCCCAGCGGACGCGCGACATGGCGATCGGCCTCCTGGCCGTCGGGCATCGATCCCGATCGGGCGATCCTGTTCGTGCAGTCGCACGTGGCGGAGCACACCGAGCTCAGTGGCTGCTCAACACGGTGACGCCGATCGGCGAGCTGGAGCGGATGACCCAGTTCAAAGATAAGTCGCAGCGGTTCGAAAGTGTCCCGGCCGGGCTGCTCAACTACCCGATCCTGATGGCCGCCGACATCCTGCTCTACCGCGCCGACCTGGTGCCGGTCGGCGAGGACCAGACCCAGCACCTCGAGCTGACCCGCGAGATCGCGCGGAAGTGGAACGCCGAGTTCGGCGGGGGCGAGGACTGGTTCCCCGAGCCCAAGCCGCTCCTGACCGAGGCCAAGCGGATCGTGGGCCTCGACGGCCAGGCCAAGATGTCGAAGAGCCTGGGGAACACCATCGGCATGCTCGACTCGCCCGAGGAGATCTGGCAGAAGCTTCGGCCGGCGATGACCGATCCGGCGCGGGTCACCAGGAAGGATCCGGGCACGCCCGAGATCTGCAACATCTACCATCTCCACCAGTACTTCTCGCCCCCGGAGACGGTGGCGATGGTGGCGGAGAACTGCCGCGGGGCGAAGTGGGGCTGCCTCGACTGCAAGCGGGTGCTGGCCGACAACATGATCGCGGCGCTGGCGCCGATCCGCGCCCGCGCCCAGGAGCTCCAGGCGCAGCCCAGAGCGGGTGGACCAGATCCTGGGCGACGGCGCGGCGGCGGCGCGGCGGATGGCCGAGGAGACGATGCGGGAAGTGCGGGAGCGGATGGGCTTCCTCCCGGCGCCCACGGCGGCGGCGAACGAGCGATAGGGGCGAGCGCATGGAAAAGATCATCAAGGCGGCCGTCGAGCGCGGGGCGTCCGACCTTCACATCAAGGCCGGCGACGTGTTCCGCGCCCGGATCAACGGCAAGCTCGTGCCGCTCACCAAGCAGCGGCTGACGCCCGAGCAGACCCGGGCGATCGCGCTCAAGCTCATCACCAGCGACGAGGACCGCCGCAAGATCGACCGGCTGCGGGACTTCGACTGCTCCTGGGGCATGCCGGGCGTCGGCCGGTTCCGGGTCAACGTGCTGCGGCAGCGCTCGTCGTTCATGATCGTCATGCGGGTGATCCCGTTCACCGTGCCGACCCTCGAGTCGCTCCGGCTTGCCCGAGGTGCTCGGCGCAGGTGGCCGAGTCGGAGCGCGGGCTGGTCCTGGTGACCGGCGTGAGCGGCAGCGGGAAGAGCTCGACGGTGGCGGCCATGGTGCACCACATCAACCGCACCCAGCACAAGCACGTCGTCACGATCGAGAACCCGATCGAGTTCCTCCACCGCGACCTGAGCTGCTGCATCACCCAGCGCGAGGTCGGGGTCGACACCGACAACCTGGCGATCGGTGTCCGCGCCGCGCTCCGGCAGGATCCCGACGTCGTCGTGCTCGGCGAGATCGCCGACGCCGACACGATCGATACCGCCATCAAGGGCGCGGAGACCGGCCGGCTCGTGATCGCGACGATGCCCACGCCCGATGTGGTCACCACCATCGAGCGGATCCTCACGACCCTGCCGCGCGAGGAGCGGGAGATCGGCCGGATGCGGCTGTCGGAGGCGCTCCGCGCGATCGTGTCCCAGCAGCTGCTTCCCGAGAAGGACGAGAAGGGCCGCGTGCCGGCCATCGAGTTGCTGATCGCCACGCCCGCCGTGCGTGAGTGCCTCAAGGATGCGAGCCGCATGGGCGAGCTCCGGAAGCTCATGGCCGACGGCCGCAAGCAGCTCGGCACGCAGACGTTCGAGCAGCACCTCGCCGATCTCACCGAGGCGGGCACGATCACGCCCGACACCGCCAAGGCCGCGCTCTCCATGAGCGGCGGGCCCGCGCCTCCGGCCAAGAAGCGCGGGAAGCAGGCCGCCTCCGCCTGAGTCGGCTCTCGATGTCCTCGCTCGACCGACGATGGAACGAGTCCTCGCGCTCGCGCGCGAGGCCGGCACGCCCGCCGCCGCCGAGGCGCGCGACCTCGTCGCCGCCCACCTCGAAGGGCTCGGGTACCAGGTCGATCGCCAGCGCTTCGCCTTTGCTCCCTCCAGTCTGAACGGCTTTCCCATCTTCGGCGCGGGCCTCGGCGGCCTGGCACTGCTGCTGTTGCCGCTGCTCACCGGCGAACGGGCACCCGGCTGGGGCGCGGCCCTGGTGCTCGCTGGGGGGCTGTTGCTGCTCGCGGTGCTGGCCATCGGGATCGGCCTCGGCTGGCTCCCGCTGGGCGGTGGGACGCGCGAGGACGCCAACCTGATCGCCACGCGCGGCGGCGTGCCGGTGCGCCGCTGGATCGTGGCCCACCTCGACACCAAGGCGCAGATCCAGTCGATGGCCGGACGGCTGGTGGCGGTGTGGGTCATCGGCATGGCGGTCGCGGCGCTGGCGGCATTGTCGCTGGCGCGTCTCGGAGGCATCGTGCCGGTGCCGCTCGCGGGCCTCGGGGCCGCGGTCGCGGTGCTCGCAGGTGCGCTGGCGGGCCGCGGACGGCTCCGCGGTACGACGCAGGGAGCGAGGGACAACGGGACCGGCGTGGCCGCGGCGCTGGCCGCGGCCGAAGGGCTGGACGATCCCGCCACCGGGATCCTGATCACGGGTGCCGAGGAGTTCGGACTGGTCGGCGCCCGCGTATTCGTCACTCGGCACGCCGTCGAGCTGCGGGAGGCCGTGGTCGTGAACCTGGACACGATCGACCAGGAGGGCGAGCTCGCCGTCGTGAGCCACGACGCGCGCGGTGCCGCGTTCGCGCGCCAGGAGGCTCCGCGCCTGGTGGCGTCGGGTCTGGCGCCCCGGCTCCGGCGGCTCCCGGTGGGCATCCTCACCGACAGCCTGCCGTTCGCGCGGGCGGGCGTGCCCGCGCTCACGATCGGCCGGCTCACGTGGCGCACGCTCCGGACGATTCACACGCCACGGGACACGCCTGCCGGGCTCTCGCTCGAGACCGCGATACGGGTGGGACGGGCGCTCGCGGCGAATTGACTGTTGGCTCGTCCGCGCATAGGTTTGCCCGAGGATTCTGGAGCCCCGTGAGGGGCTCCTTTTCGTTGGGCATGCCCGGGAGCCGACAATGTTCGACGCGAAGACCGCCTGCGTGGTGGTCGTCGGAGCGCAATGGGGGGACGAGGGCAAGGGAAAGCTCGTCGACGTCCTCGCCGAGCGGGCCGACCTGGTCGTGCGCTACCAGGGCGGCGCGAACGCCGGCCATACCGTCGTCATCGGCGACTCGCACTTCATCCTGCGCCAGATTCCGTCGGGCATCCTGCACGGCGGCGTCACCTGCATCGTCGGCAACGGCGTGGTGCTCGAGCCCGAGACCTTCTTCGGCGAGCTCGACGAGCTCGCCAAGCGCGGCATCGACACGACCGGCCGCATCTTCGTCTCCGATCGCGCGCACCTGGTGCTCCCGCTCCACAAGCTGCTCGACGCCGCCAGCGAAAAGAGCCAGAAGATCGGCACGACCGGCCGCGGCATTGGCCCCGCCTACGAGGACAAGTATGGCCGCCGGGGCATCCGTGTGGTGGACCTCCGCCGGCTCGACTGCGCCCGCGCGCTGCTGGTCGAACGGGTGCAGCGCGCCAACCGGCTGCTCGAGCTGATGGGGAGCACGGATCGGGCGTCGCTCGAGGCGCACACCGAGATGCTCGAGCGGCTCGCGCCGCGAGTCCTGCCACTCGCGGCCGACACCGGGCTCCTGGTGCATCGCGCGCTGGGCAGTGGCAAGCGGGTACTGCTCGAGGGCGCGCAGGGTGCGCTGCTCGATGTCGACCACGGCACCTATCCGTACGTGACCTCGTCCAACACGACGGCGGGTGGCGCGGCGGTCGGCGCGGGGATCGGGCCGACGGCCATCGACGGGGTCCTTGGCGTGGTCAAGGCCTACACGACGCGGGTGGGGAACGGCCCCCTGCCCACCGAGGCCGAGAGCCCGTTCGGCGAGCGCTTGCGGGAGATGGGCGGCGAGTTCGGCTCGGTCACGGGGCGGCCGCGACGCTGCGGCTGGTTCGACGCGACGGTGGTCCGCTACGCGGTCCGGGTGAACGGTCTCACGGGACTCGCCGTGACGAAGCTGGATGTGCTCGACTCGTTCTCGGAGATCCCGGTCGGAACCGCGTACCGGCTCGACGACACGAGCTGCGAGGAGATGCCGACCGAAGTGGATGCGCTCGGGCGGGTCAAGCCGATCTACGAGGTGCATGAAGGATGGCGGCAGCCGACCGGCGGGGCCCGCAAGCTGGCCGACCTGCCCTCGGCTGCTCGCGCTTACCTCGACCGGCTCGAGGCGCTCTCGGGCGCGGCCGTGCGCTACGTGAGCGTCGGCACGCGGCGGGACCAGATCATCGAGGTATGACCGACAGCTTCGACCTCCTCGTCGTCGGCGCGGGGCCCTGCGGGCTCGCCGTGGCGATCGCCGCGACCCAGGCGGGGCTGTCATGCGTCGTGCTCGACCGGCGGACGATCGTCTCCACGATCGAGCGCTACCCGCTGCAGATGACCTTCTTCTCGACGCCCGAGCGGATCGAGATCGGCGGCATCCCCTTCATCGCCAGCCACGAGAAGCCCACGCGGGCCGACGGCCTGATCTACTACCGGCGGGTCGCGGAGCATTTCCGGCTCGACGTCCGGCCGGGTGAGGACGTCGTGAACGTCGCCCGCGAGCTGGACGAAGGCTTCGGGGTGGAGGTAACCCGCGCGCACGACGCCAAGCGCTATCGTGCCGCCAACGTGGTATTCGCCACCGGCTACTACGACAACCCGAATTTCCTCCGGGTGCCGGGCGAGGAGCTGCCGCACGTCGCGCACTATTTCCTCGAGGGTCATCCCTACTGGCATCGCCGGGTCATCGTGATCGGAGCGGGGAACAGCAGCGTGGACGCGGCGCTCGAATGCTGGCGCGCGGGCGCCACGGTGACGCTGGTCCACTTCGGCGAGGCCTTTGACCGGACGGTCAAGGCGTGGGTGCTGCCGGACATCAGCAACCGCGTGAAGGAGGGCAGCATCGCGGTGCGCTGGCGGTCGCGCATCCGAGCGATCACGCCGACCGACATCGAGATCGCCTCCGAAATCACCGGCGCCGCCGAGCGCCTTCCGGCCGACGCCGTGCTGGCCATGACCGGCTACCACGCCGATACCACGATGCTCCAGCGGCTCGGCGTTCCGGTCGACGAGGCGTCGGGCGTCCCGGCGCACGACGAGCGGACGATGGGCACGCCGGTCGAGGGCGTCTACCTGGCCGGGGTCATCGCCAGCGGCAACGACGCCAACCGGCTGTTCATTGAGAATGCCCGCGGGCATGGAGAGCTGATCGTGGGCGACATCGTGGCGAAGAGCCGGCGGGCAGCCGGGCGAGGGGCCCGACAGGTCACTGGCTGACGGTCCTCAGTCCAGCTGCTCGATCGCGATCCTGGTATCCCACCGCCGCATCATCTCGATGAACGCCGCAGCCATGGCCGGGTCGAACTCGGCCCCGGCGCGCTCACCGATATACTCGAGCGCCTGCGTCGAGGACCAGGCCTCGCGGTAGGGCCGGCGCGTGCGGAGCGCGTCGTAGACGTCGCAGACGTGCACCAGGCGGCTCGCCTGGTGGCAGTCTCGCGGGTAGTGGACGTGCGGATACCCACCGCCGTCGTGGCAGCGGTGGTGCTCGTAGGCGACGACGGCCGCGAGATCGAGCGGCTCGCTGCCCTCGAGGATCATCCGGGCGCCGTCGGCGGGATGGGCCTCGACCACGGCTCGCTCCTCGGGTGTGAGCTTGCCCGGCTTGGAGAGGATCTCCTTGGGGATCCGGACCTTGCCCAGGTCGTGCAGCAGCCCTGCCAGGCCGAAGCCGCGCACAGCGGTGGGCGCCATGCCGAGGAACTCGCCGAGGGACATGGTGAGCACCGAGACGTTCATCGAGTGCGTCGTGGTGTACTGGTCGAACTCCTTGAGCTGCAGCAGCGGCATCACCATCGCCTGGCCGCCGTGCATCGCGAGCGAGAGCGACCGGACCACGCCGTAGGCCTCGAGCAGCGGGATGCTCTTCCCGTCGCCCACCTCCTGGTGGACCCAGCTGACCGCCTCGCGCTCCTCCCGAAGCGAATAGCCCAGCGTCGCGACCGGCAACGGCTCGGTCCGCACTGGCTCGCGTCCGGTGTCGTCGAGGCGGACCCGGCCGAACCGGATCCCCTCGGGACCGTCCTGCCACAGGTCCGAGCGCGCGTCGCCGTGGAGCCCGAGCACGGCGGCCGCGTGGCCGAGGAAGCGCTCGAAGTGCGGCTCGCTCACCGCGCCGCTGATCTCGAGCCGCTCGATCCCGCCCTGCGCGAAACGTGCGCTCCACTCCCAGCGTTCCAGCTCCGGCAGCAGGTCGCGGCCGAACAGCACCTCCTCCTGCATGAACGTGAAGATCAGGCCCGGCCGGCCCGCCTGCAGGTCCGCGAGCTCGCTGTAGGCGACATCAGCCGCGCGGCGCGTGGCCGGGTGGGCCTCGCCGTACAGGCCGAGCGTGGAGAGGGCGTTCGATAGGGAGGTGAGGAAGCGGACCGGATCGCTCACGCGAACCGAACCTTGGCGGCGAGGCGGATCTCTGGGTCGTCGTGGTCGCGCGCCTCCCTGAGCAGGCCGATGACCTGGGGATGCCCGCCCCAATTCCGGGCGAGCACCGACACGGCGGCGAGCACCACGGGCGACTTGGCCTCGATGCGCCAGCCGAAGAAGTGGCGCCGCGTACCGGCGATGTCGAGCAGCTGGGCCAGTGCGTTGGGCCCGTTGGCCCGGCCCAGGGCGCGCACGGCGATCGCCCGAAGCTCGGCCGGCCGGCGCCAGTCGGCCAGGAACCGCTCGATGGGGCGGAGGGCGTCGGGCGGGCAACCATCGACGGCGGCCCGCAGGACGAGCGTGACGATCTCGGGATGTTCGTCGCCGAGCCCGTGTATGATCGCCGAGGCGCGATGCTCGGGAAACTCGAGCAGGAGCTTGTAGGCCTCGCGGCGGAGCCGGAGGTCCGGGTGACGCGCGTACGTCACTGCCGAGAAGCCGGCTGGCCAGACCTTCAGCATGCGGAGCAGCGCCAGCAGGTTCCGCTGCACGAACCAGGGCGCGTCCTTGAGCCGGGCCGCCGCCACCGGCGCTGCCGCCGGACCGATCGCCACCAGCAGCCGAAGCGTGCGGGCGCGGGCCGAGCGGGCGCTGGCTTGCTCGAGCACGTCGAGAAGCGGATCGACGGCGAGGCCCCCGAGGCGGCGCACCAGGCTCTCGATCGTGGCGAAATCGAGCTGCGGCGCGGAGAGCTCAACCCGGAGCCGCGCAGGCGTCGCGACGTGCCGCCACAAGGCGTTGGCCGTGGCGGTGCCGGCCGGCGGCGCATCGCGGAGCACGGCGACCGCCTCGGGGATCCGCTGCGCTCCCACGAGCGTGTCGAGAGCCGCGTAGACCCGAGGGCCGCTGCAATCGGTCTCGAGCGCGATCTGCAGCACCAGCGCCGGCTCGCAGTCGAGCCGGTCCTCCTCCATCATGCCCGCGTCATCAGGCGCCTGACGCACCATGCCGTCGAGGACCGCGCTGTACTCGCCGGGATTGGGATCCTCGAGATTCCAGTCGGTGATCAGCTGCGCCACATTCCGCCGCAGCATCGACTCCGCCTCGGCGCGGCCGCGCTCGGGTCCCTGCTCGGCGTGATGAGCGAACTTGTGCAGCAGGCGGAGGAGCTGGTGCGAGATGGTCTGGCCGGTGGTGGCCGCGGCGGCCTCGACGACTTCGATCACGGCGTCGACCGCGAGCACTTCCGAGGCGGTGAGCGCGAACCGGCGCCGCTCGGAGTGATCGGCGCCGGCCTCGAGCACGCGCCGGAGCGTGTCGGGCTTGAGCGAGGTGACCAGGCGGGACACCCGCTCGCGCACGCGGGGCTCCCAGGCCCCCTGGCGCCCGGACATCTCGTCGGCGATCTGGCCGAGATAGTCCAGCACGACGCGATCGTACCCGACCTGCTCCGGCTGCGCATCGATCGCCCGGGCGACGACCAGCGGATCTTCCGCGGTGTCGGTCGGGCTGCCGTCGGCGGACAGGGCGAGATGGGCAAGCCCGAGCCAGAGCGCTCCGCCCGGCGTCTCGGGCGCGTCCTCGTCCTCCTCCTCCTGCAGGAAAAGGCGGTTCAGCTCGGGCGGCTGGACCTTGAGGTGGATCCAGGCCGCGCCGGCGCCGGGCCGAAGACCGAACGGCCCGTCGTCGCCCTGTGGGTCGGCGGCCAGGGCGCCCAGGAGGTCGTCGATCTCCTGGAGCGAGATGCCGCGCTCGAAGCGCAGCGTGGCGATGCGGTGGCGGTGGAGCCGCCGGGCGAGGTCGCTGAGGAGGGCGTTCCGCGGGTCGGTCGCCACGCCGGCGACGATCAGCTGGTGCCGCGCGACGCCGATCGCCAGCATGTCGCGGGGGGCGAGGAGGGATTCGAGCCGGTTGACGAACCGCTCGGTGGATTCCTGGAGATGGGGGTGGCCCAGAGGGTACATCGCGCGCTTGTGCAGCACGATGGAGAACTCGACGAGAAAATCCGCCAAGTCCCTCGACAGGGTCGCGGTGGAGCGCGCCCCGGGAGTCTGGGAGAGGGGCGGGAGCCCCTCTGGGATCGAGCTCATGGTATGTGGCCGGTGATAGTCGGGCCAAAATGAGCAAGATTCCCGCCACGGCGGCCACGTGCGTAAACTGATGCAGTAAACTTGGTTTACCCTAGCGCCGCGGGGCCAACTGAACAGCAGAAAGCGCCATGTGCCGGAAGATGGGTCTGGGGGCAGCGAAAAGCCCTCCCCACGGCAGGGAGGGCTGGCCAAACCGGGGGAGCCGGGACGGGTCTAGCTGACCCTACCCTGGCTCACAAACTGGGCGAGGAGGGCGATGGCCCGGGCTCGACACGTCCCCGGCCTCAGGCAGCTCGCGCGCGACGGCTTCGGCATGGCGTCCCGGTCTGGGCGCCGGCCGGTCGGTCAAGGTGAAATGCCGTTGGGCCGGCCGGAAGGTGAGATCGGGCTGCGCGCGGGGATAGTGCCTGGTGCGCGGAGAGTTATGCACATCACAAAATTATCCTTCGTTTGACACAGGCGCAAAAGCCTGCCCGGCGCTTCCTTACCGCCCCCTCCCGGCCTATTTTCCTCCCTCCCGTTGCGACGCCTCCCCGACACCGATGCGCTCCATGGCCGATACCACCCTGATGGACAAGCTGGTCTCCCTCTGCAAGCGCCGCGGCTTCGTCTTCCAGTCTTCGGAGATCTACGGAGGCCTCGGCTCGGTGTGGGACTACGGCCCGCTTGGTGTCGAACTCAAGAAGAACGTGAAGGACCGCTGGTGGTACGCCATGGTCCACGCCCGGGACGACATCGAGGGCCTCGATGCCGCGATCCTGATGCATCCGAAGGTCTGGGAGGCGTCCGGCCATATCGCCGGCTTCACCGACCCGCTGGTCGACTGCCGGCACTGCAAGAACCGCTTTCGCGCCGACGACCCGCGCATCAAGGGCACGCCCGGCCAGCCCGACGCGCAGTGCCCCGTCTGCGGCACCCGGGGGAGCCTCACCGAGCCGCGGATGTTCAACCTCATGTTCAAGACGTTCATGGGGCCGGTCGAGGAGCAGGCGGCGGTGATCTATCTGCGGCCGGAGACCGCCCAGGGCATCTACGTCAACTACCTCAACGTGTTGCAGAGCTCGCGGCAGCGCATTCCGTTCGGGATCGCCCAGATCGGCAAGGCGTTCCGGAACGAGATCACTCCCGGCAACTTCATCTTCCGGACCCGCGAGTTCGAGCAGATGGAGATGCAGTTCTTCGTGAAGCCCGGCACCGACGCCGAGTGGTTCGAGCGCTGGCGCGAGTGGCGCATGCAGTGGCATCAGAGCCTCGGGCTCACGCCCGCGAAGCTGCAGTGGCACCAGCACGGCCCCGACGAGCTCGCCCACTACGCCCGCGCGGCGTTCGACATCCAGTACGAGTTCCCCTTCGGCTGGCAGGAGATCGAGGGCATCCACAACCGCGGCGACTTCGACCTGGGACGCCACCAGGAGTTCTCCGGCAAGAAGCTCGAGCACTTCGACCAGGCGGCGAACGAGCGCTATCTGCCGTTCATCGTCGAGACCTCCGCCGGCGCGGACCGCGTCGCCCTTACGCTGCTGGCCGACGCCTACCGCGAGGAACAGGTCGAGGGCGAGACCCGCGTCGTGCTCGGCCTCCATCCGGCGGTCGCGCCCATCAAGGCGGGCGTGTTTCCGCTGGTCAAGAAGGACGGCATGCCCGAGCTGGCCACGGCGCTCTACCACGATCTCAAGCGGCGCTTCCCGGCCTTCTACGACGACAGTGGCGCCATCGGCCGGCGGTACCGCCGGATGGACGAGGCCGGGACGCCGTTCGGCATCACGGTGGACGGTGAGACCGCGGCGCAGCGGACCGTCACGGTGCGCCACCGCGACTCGATGCTGCAGGAGCGGATCGGGCTGGACCAGGTGGCTGGTTTCGTGGCGGAGCGGATCGGTCGGGACTGACCGCGCATGCGCCTCTCCGACTTCGAAGCCATGGCGGTCGCGGCTGGCCGGCGAGGTGCCTCGCGAGTTTCTCGATGGCGTGGCCGAGATCGTCGTCTCGCCCCGCACGCTGCCGCATCCGGACCGGCCGGGCATCTTCACGCTCGGCGAGTGCATCCCGCTCCCGGTCGCGGCCGACGCGGGGCCGGAGAGCATCCAGAGCCGGATCGTGCTCTATCACGGCTCGTTCGCCGCGCTCGCCACGATGACGCCGGGATTCGACTGGCAGGACGAGGCGTTCGAGACCCTGACACACGAGCTGCGCCATCACCTGGAGTGGCGCGCCCGCGCCCCCGATCTCGAGGACTTCGACTGGGCGGTCGAGCAGAACTACGCGCGGCAGGACGGTGAGACCTTCGATCCTGCGTTCTACCTGTCGGGCGTCGCCGGTGGGCGACGATGCATGGCGCGTGGAGGATGACGTCTTCCTCGACCGGATCGTGACCGCGCTGCCCGACGCCGTCTCGGTCCGCTGGGGCGGGCGGGAGTACCTGGTGCCGGTCCCGCACGAGGCGTCGCTTCCGGCGTTCCTGATCCTCGAGGGCGTCACCGATCCGCCCGCGGGCGAGCTGGTGCTGGTCGTGCGCCGGAAGCCCGGCATGCTCGCCCTCCTTCGGCCGGTCAAGCGGTATCATGCCGCGGTGCGGGTCGCCGAGCCCACGGGTTATCTTCCCGGCACCGATGGCGGGGATTGAGCCTCTCTCACGAACGGGACGGACCATGGTCCACGAGGTAGTCACCGCCCTTGCGGGCGCCGAGGTGCTCCGCCGTGCCAAGCAATTCTTCGCCGAGCGCGTGCCGATGCAGGCCGCCTTTCCCGAGAAGGAGGGGCCGGCCTACCTGACGCTCCGGGGTCAGGGCGGGGAGGAGATCGCGATGGCCGTGATGGCGGCCCCCGGTGGCACGCGGGTGCGCGCCTCGACGCTGCTCTTCGACCAGACCGTGGACCGGTTCTTCTCCACGCTGCCCGTCTCGTCGGAACCGGCCGCATGACGCCAATCCTGCCGGTCCGCGTGATGGTACAGGACGCGTGGGACGAGGTCCGCCTCGAGCTCCCGTCCGCCACGCCGCTCGCCGAGGTCAAGCGCCGGGCGCTCGAGGCCACCCGCGTCACCGGCAACCCGGCCGGCTATCTCCTCAAGTTTCGCGGCGCGGAGCTGCAGGACGAGACGCGGTCGCTGGCCGAGGCGGGCATGGTGCCCAACGGCGCGCTGATCGTGCTGGCGAGGCGGCGGCGGCCGGTGAGGTAGGCGCCTCGAGCGATCCCCCGGTGCCCATTCCCATCTTCACCCACCCCGACTGCCTGCGCCACGACCCGGGCGCTGACCATCCCGAGACGCCTGCTCGCCTCCGCGTGCTGCTCGACCGGGCTCGGGCCGAGCCCGGTGTCGAGGTGCGCGAGGCCCGGGCCGGCGCGATCGACGCGGTACTCGCCGTTCATCCCCGCGCCTACCTCGACAGCCTTGCGGCCATCAGCGCCCGAGGCGGCGGTGCCCTCTTCCTGGATACGGTGGTGAACGACGCGAGCTGGCCCGCAGCCCTCGGGGCGACGGGCGCAGTGCTCGCCGCCGTGGACCACGCGCACGGCGGGGCGAGCCACGCCTTCGCCGCGGTGCGGCCGCCCGGCCACCACGCGCTCGCATCCCGAGCGATGGGCTTCTGCCTGGTCGCCAACGCGCTCATCGCCGCTCGGCACGCACGGCGACTCGGACGCCAGCGCGTGCTCATCGTCGACTGGGATGTCCACCATGGCAACGGCACCCAGGCGCTGATGGAGCACGACGAAACGATCCGCTACGTGTCGCTGCACCAGCACCCGTGGTATCCCGGCACCGGGATGGCCGACGAGCGTGGCGTCGGCAACGTCTTCAACGTCCCGCGGGGGCCCGGCGCCCCGCCCGCGCGCTACGTCGACGACCTCTGGGCCGCGATCGTGGCCGCGACGGCGAGCTGGACGCCCGACCTGGTGCTCATCTCCGCGGGCTTCGACGCGATGCTCGGCGATCCGCTCGGCGGCTTCACGCTGGAGCCCGAGCACTATGCCGATCTCACGCGGCGGCTCCGGGAGCGGCTGCCGGCGGCGCCCATCGTTGGTCTGCTCGAGGGAGGATACGTGCCCGCCCGGCTCGCCGATGGGGTGCTGGCGCACGCGCTCGCCCTCGCCTAGTCTACATCCCGCGCGTTCCCGTTCCGCCCGCACCGTCGAGGATCCCGTGGCCCAGCCGCTCCACATGGAAGCCGAGTATCTCGAGCTGCGCACGAAGCACCCGTTCATCATCGCGCGGGGCGGCCAGAGCGACTACCGGACGATCTGGGTCCGGCTGAAGGACGCGGATGGGCACGAGGGCTGGGGCGAGGCGGCGCCCTCCCGGTTCTACGGGGAGACGGCCGAGACGGTGCTCGCGGCGCTCAACGTGTACGTGGCGGGCATGCCCGAGGACCCGTTTGATCTCGAGGAGACCGAGCGCCGCTGGGAGTCGATGCTCCGCGTCAATGCGTCGGCCCGGGCCGCGCTCTCGTCGGCGCTGCACGATCTCGTCGGCAAGCGGCTCGGCGTGCCGGTCTACCGGCTCTGGGGGCTCGATCCCTCGAAGGCGCCGCGGTCGACGTTTACGATCGGGCTCGACACGCCCGAGCGCATACGCCTCAAGGTTGGCGAGGCGGCGGAGTATCCGATCCTCAAGATCAAGCTGGGGACCGATCGCGACGTCGAGATCCTGCGCGCCATCCGCGGCGTCACCGACAAGGAGCTCCGGGTCGACGCCAACTGCGGCTGGACCGTGAAGCAGGCGATCGCCATGCTGCCCGTGCTGCAGGAGTTCGGCGTCACCGTGCTGGAGCAGCCGCTCCCGCCGGACCAGATCGCGGGCCTCGCCGAGATCTCGCGCCGCGCCTCGATTCCGGTCATCGCCGACGAGAGCTGCCGGACCGTGGACGACATCCCGCCGCTGGTCGGCGAGGTGGACGGGATCAACATCAAGCTGGCCAAGTGCGGGAGCCTGCGCGAGGCGCTCCGGATGATCGCGGTGGCGCGGGCGCACGGCATGATGGTGATGGTCGGCTGCATGATCGAGAGCTCGCTCGGCATCACCGCGGCGGCGCACTTCACGCCGCTGGTGGACATCGTCGACCTCGATGGTGCCGCCCTCCTCGCCAACGATCCGTTCGCCGGCGCCGGCATCGCCGGCGGCCAGGTCACCCTGCCCGACGGCCCGGGGCTCGGCGTCCGGGCGAGATGAGCGAACGCTTCGCCCAGGTTGCCCTCCCGCTCCCCCTCGCTTCCTCGTACACCTACCGCATTCCCGAGACGCTGGGCGACCGGGTAGTCGCCGGCGCCCGGGTCGTCGTGCCGGTGCGGCGGCGCGAGCTGATCGGCATCGTGGTCGAGGCCGACAGCGCTCCGCCCGAAGCCGTGGCGCGCGACGTGCTCGCCGCGCCGGACGACGAGACCGCGATCCCGTCCGGGCTGCTCGAGACGGCCCATTGGATCGCGGGCTACTACGGCGCCCCGCTCGGGCTCACGCTCAAGGCCATGCTCCCTGGCGGGATGTGGGGCGAGTCCACGGTGGTGGCGAGGCTGGTGCGCGGTGCGGCGGTCCCCGGCGGACTGGCGGGCGAGGTGACGGACTGGCTGGAGGGACGGGGTGGGGAGGCGCCGGTGTCGACGGCAGCGCGCGCGCTCAAGCGCCCGCTCTGGGACGTGCTCGACCGGTTGGCGCGAGTGGGCGCGGTGGTGCTTCGGGTCGAGCCGCCCGATACCGAGGGCGCGATGCTCACGGAGCGCGTCGCCAGTCTCGCGGCCGACCCGCCCACGCTGCTCGAGCGCGACGGCCTCTTCCGTCGCGCGCCGAAGCAGCGCCGGCTGTACGAGGCGCTGGAGCAGCTCGGCGGGAGCGCCCTCGTGCGGCACGTGATCGGACAGCTCGGGTTCACGCCGGCCGTGCTCCGGGCACTCGAGCGGCGGGGTCTCGTCCGCATCGGGGAGACCGAGCGCGTGCGCGACCCGTTCGCGGATTTCCCCGCGGTGCCGCCGCCGTCGACGCTCACCGCCGACCAGCAGGCCGCGCTCGCCGCGGTGCAGGCGGTGGATCCGGGCGACGGCGCGGTGCTCTTCGGCGTCACCGGCAGCGGCAAGACGCTGGTCTACCTCGAGGCGGTGCGCCGGGTGCTGGCGGCCGGGCGGGGGGCCATCGTGCTGGTGCCCGAGATCGGGCTCACGCCGCAGACCGTGAGCCGGTTCCGCGGCGCCTTCGGTGACCAGGTGGCGGTGCTCCACAGCTCGCTCTCCGACGGCGAGCGCGCCGATGCCTGGCGGCTGCTGCGCCGGGGCGAGCGGCGGGTCGCGGTCGGCGCGCGCTCCGCCATCTTCGCGCCGGTCCAGGACCTCGGCATGATCGTGCTGGACGAAGAGCACGAGGCCAGCTACAAGAACGGCGAGGCGCCGCGCTACCACGCCCGGGAGGTCGCCGCCGTTCGCGCCCGGATCGAGGGCGCCAGCCTCATTCTCGGGAGCGCCACGCCGTCGCTGGACACCATGGCGCAGGTGAATCGCCGGCTCCGGCTGCTCCGCCTCCCGGAGCGCATCGGCGCCCGCCCCCTGCCGCCCGTGGAGCTGGTGGATCTGCGGGTTGCGCCCAAGGTGAGCGGGACCGGCGGCATCGGGTGGTCGGAGGCTCTCGACGCGGCCATCGTGGCCACGCTCGCCCGCCGGGAGCAGGCGCTGCTCCTGCTCAACCGGCGCGGCTTCGCGGCGTTCCTGCAATGCCCCGACTGCGGCGAGGTGTGGCAGTGCCCGCGCTGCAGCATCTCGCTCACCGTGCACTCGTCGCCGCCGGGACTCCGCTGCCACTACTGCGGCCACGAGGAGCCCCTGCCGTTCACCTGCCGCAAGTGCGCCAACCCGGTGCAGCAGATGCGCGGCTTCGGCACCCAGCAGCTCGAGCGGCTCCTGTCCGAGCGCTACCCTGAGGCGCGCCTCGCGCGCATGGACCTCGACACCACGAGCACCAAGTGGTCGCACCAGCGGATCCTCGCCTCGGTCGAGACCGGGGAGGTGGACCTGCTGCTCGGCACGCAGATGATCGCGAAGGGGCTCGACTTTCCGAACGTGACGCTGGTCGGGGTGGTGGACGCGGACACGGGACTCTACCTCCCGGACTTCCGGTCCGCCGAGCGGACGTTTCAGCTGCTGGCGCAGGTGGCGGGGCGAGCGGGGCGGGGGCCCAAGGGCGGGCGTGTGCTGGTGCAGACGCGGCATCCGGGGCACCACGCGCTGGTGTGGGCGGCGAAGCACGATGCCGAAGGGTTCCTCCGCCAGGAGCGGCGCCCTCCGCGAGTCGCCGCCGTATCCGCCGACGACGGCGCTGGTCAACCTGCTGGTGACGGGAACCTCCGAGGCGGCGGTGGGCGAGCGGGCCGCGGAGCTGGCCGACTGGTGCGCGGAGCTGGTGGCGAAATACCACCTGCCCGTGACGCTGCTCGGGCCGGCGCCCTGTCCGCTCGCGCGGATCAAGGACCGCTGGCGCTGGCACGTGCTGCTCAAGGGGCCGTCGGAGGCGCTCGGCCGGATCGTCCGCTACGCGGCGACGCGGCTCGCGCGCGCGGGCGATGTGCGGGTCGTGATCGATCGGGATCCGGTGTCGTTGCTCTGACTCCCCGGCCTCACCGACCGGCCAAAGCACCGATACCCGATCTCCGCCCCGAAGTAGATGATCCGCAGTGGCGCGGGCTCGAACACCCGCCCGCCCAGCCCGTTCAGCGTCACCGAGGCGACGTATCGCCGATTCCACAGGTTGTTCACGCCGAGGAACGGTCCGAGATGGAGGCTCCCGACCTCGCCGTCCCAGCCGAGCCGCAGGTTGGTCACCCCAGCACCCCAGGAGTCCACGGGAATCAAGTTGGGGTCGTCCGCCACGAGCGACGAGCTGAGCGTGTGGTCGGCGTCCAGGTAGAAGCTGGCGGGCAACTCGGTTCGGAGCCCGAGCCGCCAGTAGTGCTCGGGTACGCCGGGCAGGCGGTTTCCCGTCGAACGGGCCGCTCGCGAACCGATAACGGGCGTAGGTGTACGCTCCGCTCAGCGTGAGGCCGCGGGTCGGCGTCACGCGGAGGCCGACTTCCGCGCCGTCGTTGTGGGTCTTTCCGGTGTTGCCGAAGAACGCGCGGCCGCCGATCTCTCCGACCTGGACGATCGCGTCGGTGACCCGGCCGAGGAACAGCGCCACCGAGTAGTTCACCCATGGAGTGGGCTGGCCGCGGGCGCCGATCTCGTAGTTCACGGCGCGCTGCGGTCCCAGCTCCGGATTGAACCCGCCGGAGCCGTCGGCCTTGTTGACCAGCTCGGTCGTGGTCGGCGTCTCGAAGGCGGTCGAGACGTTGACGTACGGCACGAAGCGATCGCCGAACGCCCAGCTCGCTCCCACGTTGCCGCTCAGCGACGACATCGTGCGAGCGCCGCTGTCGTCGAAGCCGTCGCCCAGGTAGCGGTCGTCGAGGTCGAAGCGCACCCAGTCGAACCGGGCGCCGCCGCTCAGCAGCAAGTGCTCGTTCGCGGTCCAGGTCACCTGCGTGAACGGTCCGATCTCGGTCACCTTCTCGCGCTGGTCGAGGAACACGGCGTCGGTCCGCCTGCCCGCGTCCGAGACGAAGTTCTGCCGGTCGTCTCGGAGGCGCTGCACGTCCGCGCCGGCGACCAGTCGCGGCGAGGCCTGCCCGGGACCGAGCCGCCGGGCGGCGCTGAGCCGCATCCCGCCCACCGCCCGGTCGATGGCGACGAAGGTGCCAGCGGTCGGGCCGGGGCTGATGTCCGGTGGCGCGGCGAGCGGATTGGCGAGATCGCGCAAGAGGCCGAACAGGGAGATGTCGTATTCGTTCCCCGCGGCATCGAAGTGCTTCAGTCCGAGCGCGAGCTGGTACTGCTGGGCGTCCTTGTCGGCGCCGCGGACGATGTTGTTTGCCGCTGCCGCATCGGGGTTGGCGAGATACTCGGCCAGGGTCAGGGCGCCGGGGTTCTGGGCCTCGGGATTGTCCGCCAGGCTCAGCCGGAGCGTGCCGAGCGTCGAGCCGCTGATGGCGTAGTCCACGCCGGCGTTGAGCTGGCGGGTCTCCGCCGCGCTGTGCACCCGGAAGCCATCGGCCTTGAACTGGGAGACCGACAGCGTCCCGCTCACGCTGCCCGCCCGTCCCGAGGTCCAGCTCTGCCACTTGTAGAATGCGTCGCCATTGCGCTCACCGCTGCCGGCCTGCACCCGGAGGCGCTGCGCGAACGGCTCCGGTGCGGCGCCCTCGGTCTGCAGCGCGATCACCCCGCCGGACGCGTTGCCATATAGCGACGAGCTGGCTCCCTTCAGCACTTCGGCCCGGTCGATGTCGGCGAAGTCGATGTTGGTCAGCTGGCTCTGGCCGTCGGGCAGGGTCTGCGGGATGCCGTCCAGCAGGATCTTGAGCCCGCGCACTCCGAAGTTGGAGCGGCTGCCGAAGCCCCGGATCGAGATCCGCTGGTCGAGCGAGAAATTGTAGCGATTGCTGACGACGACGCCGGGGATGTTGCTCAGGGCTTCGTCGATGCCGGTCGTCTGCTGCCCGCGCTGGATGGCGGTGCGGTCGAGCACGCCCACGGCGTAGGGCACGCGCGCCAGCGGCTCGGGTGTGCGGGTGACGGTCACCTCGATTTCCGGGAGCTTCGCTATCCGGCTGGAGTCCCGGACCACCGTATCCGGGCGGACCGGCACTTGGGCGGCCGCGGTGGTTGCGGCAAACAGAGCGGCGAGACACAGGACGGGCGCACGGCGCATGGCGTCTCCTCGAGTGAGCCGGGAAAGGTAAACGCGGCTTGTTTACCCTGCTTGCTCCACCTAGTTTCCTCCGCCGTATGCCCGATTCCCCCTCGACAAACCCCGATTTTTCGGCGCCGCCCTTCACCGGCGCGCCCCCGGCCAGGTTCGAGCCATTGCCCGCGGACGGCGTGCTTCCCGAAGGCTTCTTCTCGACCTCCAACTTGCCGACCTACGTGCACGTGGACGGCCGGTGGCTAGCGCCGACGCGTCCCCGGATGGACTGCGTCGTCGTGAAGCGGCCCGGCGGCCTCGAGACCATCGAGCCGCGCCGCCTCCGGCGGGGTGACCTGATCGCCATGGGCCAGGCGGAGGACGGCACCGAAGGCATCGTGGTCCACGGCGAGGGCTTCCTCGGCGGCGGGCACGGCGCCAACGAGTTCCGCTTCATGTCCACCGAGGTGAGCCGCGAGCGCCCGGTGAACTACGAGGAGCTCGCCGTGCGGGTGGGGGAGGAGAAGCGGCGCGGCGGCTATCTGGTCTGGGTGGTCGGGCCCGCGCTCGTACACTCGCGGGCACGCGCGGATTTCGAGTGGTTTATCCGCCAGGGGTACGTGCAGGCGGTGCTCGCCGGCAACGCCGTCGCCGTGCACGACATCGAGGCGGCGATCTTCGGCACCACGCTCGGGATGAGCAACACGGGACGGCCCACCGAGGGCGGCCACGGGCTCCACATGCGGGCGATCAACCGGGTGCGCGCGGCGGGCTCGATCGAGCGGGCCGTCGAATCCGGACTCGTCGGGACCGGCATCATGCACGCGCTCGTCACCCACCGCATCCCGTTCGTGCTCGCCGGCTCGATTCGCGACGACGGCCCGCTGCCGGGCGTCTACAGCAACACGCTCGAGGCCCAGGACGCGATGCGAGAGCACACGGTGAAGGCGACCGGCGCCATCTTCGTCGCCACCGCGCTCCACGCCATCGCCGTCGGGAACATGCTGCCGGCCTTCTACCTGGGCGAGCAGGGCGCCGAGCCGCTCATGACGATCTGCGTCGACCAGACCGAGTTCGTGGTCAACAAGCTCAAGGACCGCGGCACTCACCAGGCCTACGGCGTAGTGACCAACGCGCAGGATTTCATGCACGTGCTCCGGTTCTACACCGAGCGGTGGGAGCAGGGCTCGTCGTGACCGGGGTGGGTTGGCCGCGCCTCGCGGCTGCGGTGGCGGAGCAGATTCCGCCCGGGGAAGTGGACGCGGTCTGGGTGTTCAGCACCATGCGGCACGAAGGGCGCGAGTGGGGCACCGCGGTCCTCTCCCGGGTGGACGGCGACCGCCGCCGCATCTATACCGCGCGCTACATGCTGATCGTCAAGGGCAAAGAGCGCGGGAAGTTCGAGGCCTCCGTCGAGGAGGTCGGAAGCGGCCCGGTCGAAGCGCTCGCCCAGCTCCTGCAGGATGCACAGCGCCGCATCGACGACGAGCAACCGCCCCTGCCGGTGCCGCCCGAGAGCTGGTTCGAGGCCGCGCCCGATGCCCAGCCTCGCTAGCGACGAGGGCGCGGCCCTCCTCGAGCGCTTCCGCCGGTACCTCCGCGACCATCGCCAGCCCGTCACCCGCCAGCGCGACCTCGTGGCCCAGGCCGTCTTCCTCTCCGCCGATCATCCTTCCGTCGACGGCATCCGCCGCGTGCTCAAGGAGCGCGGCGAGCACGTGGGCACCGCGACCGTCTACCGGACGCTCGAGGTGCTGGTCCAGAGCGGCCTCGTCCGGGCCCACGACTTCGGCGAGGGGTTCAAGCGCTACGAGCCGATGCCGGCCCAGACCCACCACGAGCACTTGATCTGCGAGCGCTGCGGCCGCGTGGTCGAGTTCCAGAACGAGCGGCTCGAGCGCATGCTGCCGATCATCGCCGACGAGCACGGCTTTCAGCATGACCGGCATCGGGTAGAGATCTACGGCGTCTGCCGCGAGTGCCGCCAGCGGGAGCTCGGAGCGCTGTGAACGAGCCTGCCACACTCGGACTCTTCGTCGCATTCGCCGCGGGCCTTCTCAGCTTTCTCTCCCCCTGCGTGCTGCCGCTGGTCCCGTCCTACATCGGGTTTCTCACCGGCATGTCCCTGCCCGAGATGGGCGGTCGGCGGCGCGTGGCCCTCGGGCACGCGCTGCTCTTCGTATTGGGCTTCTCGCTGGTCTTCGTGCTGCTCGGCGCCAGCGCCACGGCGCTCGGGCGGGCGCTCAACTATTACCAGCTCTGGCTCCAGCGGATCGGTGGCGTGCTCATCATCTTGTTCGGGCTGGTCTGCCTGGGCGTGATCAGGGTGGGGTTTTTGAGCCAGGAGCGCCGGGTGCAGGTCGAGCAGAAGCCGGTCGGGTATCTCGGCTCGGCGCTGGTCGGCATGGCGTTCGGCGCGGGGTGGACGCCGTGCATCGGGCCGGTTCTCGGCGCTATCCTGGGGCTCGCCGCCACGTCGCACGACCTGAGCCGCGGCATGCTGCTGCTCGCGGCCTACTCCGCGGGGCTGGCCGTGCCGTTCCTGATCGCGGCCGTCGGCGCTCGACGTCGTTCCTGGATGGTTCCAGCGCTTCCGGCGGTACCTGCCGTGGGTGATGCGGGTGAGCGGGGTGCTGCTGGTCTTCGTGGGGGTGCTGATGGTGACCGGCGAGTTCACCCGCCTGGCCGGGTGGCTGCAGCAGTTTACGCCGGACGTCCTGCGGGAGCAGATCTAGCCGGACCGTGCGGCCTGGCCGCCGGATCGGGACCTGGGCCGGGCGATCCGATTCACCACAGAGGCACAGGGCACGGAGGTACGCCAGGGTAAGCAACAAATGTGTTGTTTCTCCGTGCGCCCTCCGTGTCCTCTGTGCCTCTGTGGTGAATAAGATGGTGGCAGCGCTCCGGTGCCTGCCCGACTCGACGGACCCTACGGGGCCGGCGCCGGCGTCGTGGCCACCCCTTCCTCCTCCAGCTCCTCCTCCAGCTGCTGCCGGCGCAGCAGTTCCCAGTAGCGCCCCCCGCGCGCGATCAGCTCGCCATGCGTGCCCTGCTCCACGATCCGGCCGTCGTCCAGCACGAGGATCCAGTCCGCTTCCCGCACTGCCGCCAGCCGGTGGGACACGATGAGGCTGGTCCGGCCGGACAGGGCACCCCTGAGCGCGCGCAGGATCTTCGCCTCGGTCTGCGCGTCTACCGCGCTGAGCGCGTCGTCCAGCACGAAGACCGGCGGGTCCTGCGCCAGCGCGCGCGCGATGGCGCTCCGCTGCTTCTGCCCGCCGCTCAGGTTGATGCCTCGCTCGCCCAGCATCGTGTCGTAGCCCTTCGGCAATGCGGGCAGGGCCTCCGTCAGCTGCGCCACTTCGGCCACGCGCTCGAGCCGACCGTCGTCCGGGGCGCCGAGCAGCACGTTCTCGCGCAACGTCTCGCTGAAAAGGAAGGTCTCCTGCGGCACGAACCCGATGGCCCGATGGAGGTCGGTGAGCGGCAGCCGCCGGAGGTCGACGCCGTCGATGAGCACGGCGCCGCGGTCGGGGTCGTACGCACGAACCAGCAGATCCACCAGCGTGGTCTTGCCCGATCCGGTGGCGCCGACGATGGCCAGCGAGCGGCCGGCATCGACCTTGAACGAGATATCCTGCAGCACCGCCCCGCGCTCCCGCGCGCCGGGATAGGCGAACCACACGTTCCGGAACTCCACCGTGCGCCCGCCGCGTGCGGCCGGCAGCTCGGCCGGTGCGTCGGGCTCCGTGATCGCAGGCCGCTCCCGGAAGAGTTGGTTGATCCGTCCCATCGACGCGGCACCGCGCTGCACCAGGCTGATGGCCCACCCGAGCGCGATCATGGGCCACACCAGCATCGCCAGATACACGCCGAACGCCACGAACTCGCCGATGGTGACGGTTCCGGCCATGACCAGCCGCCCGCCTGCGTAGAGCACGATCAGGGCGCTCAGGCCGCCCAGCAGCGTGAGCAGCGGGAAGAAGAGTCCCTGTACCCGGGCGAGGCTGAGGTTGCGCGCCAGGTAGTCGTCGCTCAGGCGGCGGAAGCCCACGATCTCCGCCGCTTCCTGCCGGTAGGCCCGGACCACGCGCACCCCCGAGAGATTCTCATGGGCGTGGCTCGTGAGGTCGCTGAACTGCTCCTGGATCTGCTGGCTTCGGCGGTGGATCCGCTGCCCGAGGGAGATCATTGCGACCGGCAGGCCCAGCAGCGGCAGCAGCGCCAGCAGCGTGAGCCGGGCGTTGATCGCCACCATGGCGGGTGCAATTAGGAGCGCCCGGATGGTAGTATCCACCAGGTACATGAGGGCGGGACCGGCTACCATGCGGACGGCCAGCAGGTCGTTGGTGGTGCGGGCCATCACATCGCCGGTGGGGTATCGGTCGTAGAATTCAGCCGACATCCTTTGCAAATGCCGGTACAGATGGTCCCGGAGATCCGTCTCGACGCGGCGGCTGCCGCTGTTCAGCAGCTCGCGCATGCCGTAGCGGGCCACGCCCCCGACCACGGCGACGACCAGCAGCAGTCCGATGGCAGACTGGACGGCCGGGAAGCCTCCGCCGCTGCGGAGGGCGTCGATGCCGCGCTCGATGAATTTCGGGCCGAGGGTGGTGAAGAAGTTGGAGATCACTACCAGCACCAAGCCGAGGAGATATTCGCGCCGGTAGGGCCGGAGGTAGGGCAGGAGGGGACGCAGCTCGTTCATGGCTGATGGAATGTCATCGAGTCGCGAACCCCCGGCAAGTCACACCACGAGGAGGAGAAACATGTCCAGAACGAGGCTCGCCGCGCTCACGCTGCTGGCCCTCGCGGCTTGCGGCCGGGGCGAGAAATCGGACGTTGCGTCCGCCGACAGCCTGAATCGCGATCTGCAGCTCGCGCCGGTCGATACCAGCGCCGCGCTCAATGACCAGCCCGGGGGTGACACGGCCACGGTCGCGACCGCCACGCCGGCACCCGAGCCTGCTGCGGCACCCAAGCCTGCGCCGAAGCCCAAGCCCAAGCCGAAACCGGCCGCCCCGGCTCCTGCAGCCGCCGCGCCGGCCGCTCCTGCGCCGGCCCCGGCTCCGAGCAGCCTCGCCGCCGGCACGAGCTTCTCGGCCACGACTGACGCCGAGATTCGCTCGCACAAGAACAAGGTGGGCGACGAGGTCACGGCCACGGTGGCGAAGGACGTCAAGGACGCCGCCGGCCACGTGGTGATTCCCGCGGGCTCGCAGGTCACGCTGCAGGTGACTTCGATCAAGGAGTCGGAAAACAAGGGCGACACGACCGGCACGCTGACGCTCAAACCCACCAGCATCGCGATCAACGGCGTCTCGAAGCCGCTGCCGGCGTCCATTTCGGGCGTGACGACGAAGCTGGAAGGTCGTGGGACCAATGCCGGCGACATCGCCAAGGTCGGCGTCGGGACGGGGGTCGGCGCAGTCGTGGGCCGCGTGATCGGGGGCAGCAGCAAGGGCGCGATCATCGGCGGCATCATCGGCGGCGCGGTCGGGACGCAGCGCGCGATCGAGACCAAGGACCGCGATGTGGTGGTCCCGCAAGGCACGAGCGTGACGCTGACGCTGGATGACAAGCTGGTGGCGGGTAGTTAGCGGGGCCCGTCTGACGGCGAGTCACCCTGAGCGCAGCGAAGGGGGCATGATTCGAGTCATGCCCCCTTCGCTGCGCTCAGGGTGACTGCTTCCGTCCTAAAACCCTGCTCCTCCACCCCCCCGCCGCGGATCGCTCACCCCCTGCCATCCCGCCGGCGTCCGGATGATCGCCTCCACGTCCCCCCAGTAACCCCCGGCGCCGATGGCGTGCCCGCGCGCCCGCAGGCTGTCGAGCGTCGCAGGAGGAAAACCGCCCTCCTCGACCCGCAAGGTGTCGGGTAGCCCCTGGTGATGCATGCGCGGGGCCACGACCGCGTCGGGGAGCGGCATGCGGTGGTCGATCACGTTGGAGATCACGTGGTACACCATGGTGATGATGCGCGGCCCACCGGGCGTGCCGACGACCAGGAGCAACCGTCCTTCGGGATCGAGCACGATGCTCGGCGTCATCGCCGAGAGCATGCGCTTGCCGGGCGCGATCGCGTTGGCCTCCCCCTGAACCAGGCCATACATGTTCGGCTTGCCCGGTGCCGTAGCGAAGTCGTCCATTTCGTCGTTCAGCAGGAAGCCCCCGCCGGTCACCGTCACGGCGCTGCCGTAGCTGTCGTTGAGCGTCGTCGTGCAGCTCACCGCGTTGCCTTCGGCATCCACCACCGAGTAGTGCGTGGTCGACGCACCGGTGCGCGGGCCCGGGGCGAACGCGGGTGTCGGCGAGGCCCGCTCGCCGATGCCCTTCCGGAGATCGGCCGCGTAGCTCTTGCTGAGCAACCGATCGGTCGGGTTCTGGACGAACGCCGGATCGCCCAGCCACGTGTTGCGGTCGGTGAAGGCGCGCCGCATGGCCTCGGCCTCGAGGTGCACCAGTCCGGGCGAGCCGAACGGCGGAAGCGGGTGATACCCTTCCATGATGTTCAGGATCTCGCCCATGGTCACGCCGCCGGACGACGCCGGCGGCATCGAGTAGATCGTGTAGCCGCGGTACTGAATGGCGATGGGCTCGCGCCAGATGGCTCGGTAGCCCGCGAGATCCTCGTGCGAGATCAGACCGCCGCCGCGCTCCATCTCCGCGACGATCAGATCCGCCACCGAGCCACGGTAGAAGCCGTCCGCGCCGTGCTCGCGGATCGCCTCGAGCGTCGCGGCCAGGTCGGGCTGGCGCAGCGTCGTGCCGACGGCCGGGGGCGCGCCGCTCGGGCAGGAAGCTGGCGCGCGACGCCGGAAACCGCGCCAGGCGAGCGCTGTCGCCCGCGATCGACTGGCTCCGGTACTCGTCCACCAGGAACCCGTCGCGCGCCAGCCCGATGGCCGGGCGCGATCACCGCGGCGAACGGCAGGTGGCCGAACCGGTGGTGCGCCTCCGTCAGCCCGGCCACCGCCCCGGGGACCCCGGCGGCGAGATGGCCGGTGAGGCTCCGGTCGGTCGGCTCGCCGAGCGAGTCGAGATACATGTCGCGGGTGGCCCGGCGCGGGCGCCGTCTCCCGGTAGTCGAGCGTCTGCACAGTCGCCGTCGGCCAGGCGGATGACCATGAAGCCGCCCGCCGCCGAGGTTGCCCGCCTCGGGGTGGACCACGGCCATGGCGAACCCCACCGCCACCGCGGCGTCCACCGCGTTCCCGCCCTGCCGCAGGATGTCCCGCCCGACCTGGCTCGCGATCGGGCTGCCCGCCACCACCATCGCCCGGGAGCCCTGCGCGACGCGCGCGCGTCCGCTGAACTCCCAGCCGGCCGCCGTACCGGCCGCGGGGCCGGCGCTCGGCGGGGCGGCATTGGGAGCCACAGGCTAGAGCGGCGAACAGGCCGATCGGAACGAGGAAACGGTCCAGGCGCACGGAGACCTCGATGCAAGGAAGGTTGACCCGGGTTGCCCCCGGCGACTCAACGGAGTCTAATTTAGCCGTGCCTGACGACTACTTGGACCCGCGTCTGACCGAACGACGCAACCCTCGCAGCTCCACCATCGACACCGCTACCTCGCTCGAGATCGTCGATCTCATCGGGGCCGAGGACGCCACCGTCCCGGCCGCCGTCGCCAAGGCGCGGGAGGAAATTGCCCGCGCCATCGATCTTATCGAGGCGGCGTTCCGGGCGGGCGGCCGATTGCTCTACGTCGGCGCCGGGACCAGCGGGCGCCTGGGCGTGCTCGACGCCGCGGAGTGCCCACCGACGTTCGGCTCGCCGCCGGAGATGGTCGTCGGCGTCATCGCCGGCGGACTGCCGGCGCTGATCAAGTCGATCGAGGGCGCCGAGGACGACGTGAACGCCGGCATCGGCGAGATGGACGCCCGCCGGGTCGGCCCCAACGACGTGGTCGTGGGCATCGCGGCCAGCGGCACCACTCCCTACGTGCGAGCGGCGCTGTCCCGCGCACAGACGCTCGGCGCCCGGACCGCCCTGGTCTCCATGTCGGAGCCGTCCCGCCTGCTGCGCGAGACCTGCGACGTCTGCATCGTCGTGCCGGTCGGCCCCGAGATCGTCACCGGCTCGACCCGCATGAAGAGCGGGACCGCCACCAAGCTCGTGCTCAACACCCTCACGACCGGGGCGATGATCCGGCTGGGCAAGATCTACGGCAACCTCATGGTGGACCTGCGCGCCTGGAACGACAAGCTGGTGGACCGGAGCCAGCGGATCCTCATGGAGACCACTGGCCTCGGCCGGGACGAGTCCCGCGCGGTGCTCGACGCGTCCGGCGGCAGCGTCAAGACCGCCATCGTGATGGCGCGCCGCGGGGTCGGCCGCGAGGAGGCGGAGCGGCTCCTCCAGGAGCACGCCGGCCGGCTTCGCAGCATCGTCGGCGATCCTCCGCCGGTCCGCTCCGCATGACCGAGCGTCCCACGCTCGCCATCGGGCTCATGTCGGGCACCTCGCTCGACGGGATGGACGCGGCGCTGGTCCGGTTCCACGGTCCCACCCACGCCGATCTCATCGACTTCGTCACCCGGCCCTACACCGACGACGAGCGTGCCGAGCTGCGCCGCGCGCTCGCCGGAGGTGACGCGCCGTCGCTCGCGCGGCTCCACGTCCGCCTGGCGGAGTGGGCGGCGGAGGCGGTGGAGGCAGTGCTGGTGCAGGCGCGGGTGCCGGCGTCGGAGCTGGCGCTGATCGCGTTCCATGGCCAGACGATCTGGCACGAGCCACCGACGGTCACCTGGCAGCTCGGCGAGCCGGCCGTGCTCGCCGAGCGCTTCGGCGTCCGGGTGGTGAGCAACTTCCGCGCGCGCGACCTGGCGGCCGGCGGGCAGGGCGCGCCGCTCGTGCCGATGGCGGACGTGCTGCTCTTCGCCTCGCCGGCTTCCCCGCGCGTGCTGCTCAACCTCGGCGGCATGGCGAACCTGACATACGTCCCGCGCCGGTCGCAGGAGGCCGGCGTGCTGGCGTTCGACACCGGCCCGGGCGTGGCGATCATCGACGGCGTCGCGCGGCAGGTCGATCGCCGGCGCTCGTACGACCGCGACGGCCTGATCGCGGCCCAGGGTACGACCCGACGAGACCGTGCTCGCCGAGCTGCTGGCCGATCCGTTCTTCTCGGCACCGCCGCCGAAGAGCACCGGCCGCGAGCGCTTCGGGGACGCCTACGCCGCGGCGCTGCACGCGCGCGTGCCGGGCGCCGACGGCGTCGCCACCGCGGTCGAGCTCACCGCGCGGAGCGTCGCGGCGGCCGTCGCGGGCTGGACGCCGGCCGGCACCGAGGTGGTCGCCTCCGGCGGCGGCTGCCACCACCCGGGTCTCATGGCAGCGCTCGAGCGCCGGCTCGCGGCGTCCGGCGGCCACGCGCTCCGGCGGTTCGACGACCTCTTCTTCCCGGGAGACGCCAAGGAGGCGGTCGCGTTCGCACTGCTGGGCTATCTTACGCTGCACGGGCAGCCCGGCAACGTTCCCGCCGCGACCGGCGCAAGCGGCGCCCGCGTCCTTGGCACGGTCACGCCTCCATGAGCACCGCTTCCGCCGTGCCCGATTCGGGCCGGCTCATCCTACCCGCGCTTCGCGCCGCTGCAGACGGCGGCTTCGGGCATGAGGCCGCCCGCATCGCCGACGCCCTCGACCTCGGGGTCGGGGGCTTCATCGTCTTCGGCGGCACGGTCGAATCGGTGCGGCGGCTGACGGCCGACCTGTTCCGCCGCGCCGGCCGCCCGATGCTCATCGCTGCCGATCTCGAGCGCGGGGCGGGGCAGCAGGTGGCCGGACTCACGGAGTTCCCGCCGCCGCTCGCGCTCGCGTCGCTCGAGGACGCGGCCGTGGTGCGCTGGGCCGGCGCCGTGACCGCGCAGGAGGCGCGCGCGGTGGGCATCAACTGGGTGTTTGCGCCGGTGGCAGATCTCGACGTGCTGGCCGACAACCCGATCGTGCAGACGCGGGCCTTCGGCGACGATCCGAATCGGGTGGCGAGCCTCGTCCGCACCTGGATCGAGGGCTGCCAGGACGCGGGCGCGCTGGCCTGCGCCAAGCACTTTCCCGGGCACGGGCGCACCACGGTCGACTCCCACATCGCGCTGCCGGTGGTGAGCGACAGCGCGGACACGCTGCGCGACACCGATCTGCTGCCGTTCTCCATCGCGGTCGAGAGCGGAGTGGCGTCGATGATGACGGCGCACGTGGCATACCCCGCGCTCGATGCCTCCGGTCTGCCGGCCACGATCTCCGGTCCGATCATGGCCGAGCTGCGCGAGCGGCTCGGCTTCGACGGGCTGGTCGTGACCGACGCGCTGATCATGGACGGCGCACTGGTCGGCCGGCGCGAATCGGACGCGGCGGTCGAGGCGGTGCAGGCCGGGGTGGACCTGTTGCTCTACCCCAACGATGCGCGCCGGGTCCGCGACGCGCTCGAGCAGGCGATCGCGAGCGGCACGCTCGCGCCCGCGCGGCTGGCGGAGGCGCGCCGCCGCTACGACCGCGCACTCGCGCTGGCCACGAGCGCGACGCCGCCGGTCACCCGCGGCCCGTTCGAGTCGGTCGATGCGCTGGCCGACGCGCTGCTGGCCCAGGGAATGCTGCGCGGAGCCGCTCCGATGCTCCGCGGCCCGCTCGATCTTGTAGTAGTCGACGACGATCTGGGCGGTTCCTATCCGCCCGGCCCGAGCGACTGGGTCCATCAGGTGCTCGGAGCGAACCGTATCGGGCGCTACGATGGCGGGTCTCGGGTGGTGCTGGCGTTCGCCGAGCCGCGGGCGTGGAAGGGGCGGTCCGGCTTCGGCGCCGCCTCGCGCGACGCGCTGGCGAACGCCGTGCCCGGCGCCGATCTGATCGTGCTCTTCGGCCACCCGCGCCTCCTGCCGGAGCTCCCGACCGATGCTCCGGTGCTGCTCGCGTGGCACCGCCAGCGGCTGATGCAGGAGGCCGTCGGTCGCTGGCTCGTCAGACGACTGAGGGACTGAGCGTGATGGCGCGTTGGCTTCTCGCCGCGGTCCACCTGCTGGCACTGGGCATTGGGCTCGGGTCGGTCTGGGCCCGCGCGCGGTTGCTCGGCGCGCCGACGCTGGATACCCCGACGCTTCGGCGGGCATTGACGGCCGATGTCTGGTGGGGTGTGGCGGCGATCCTGTGGGTCGGGTCGGGGCTCTGGCGGCTGCTCGCCGGCACGGAGAAGACGACGGCCTACTACCTCGGAAACCACGTCTTCTGGACCAAGATGGCGCTGTTCGCCGCGATCCTGGTGCTCGAGTCGACCCCGATCGTGAGGCTGGGCGCCTGGCGCCGCCAGCTCGCCAAGGGCGAGACGCCGGATCTGACCGCGGCGCCCGGGATGGCCCGCACGAGCTACGTGCAGGCCGTGCTTGTGATCCTCATGGTGCTCGCCGCCACCGCCATGGCGCGCGGCCTCGGCTGAGCGCTACTCCTCGAACCCCGCGTACCGGACCCGACGCAGCAGCAGGTATGCCGGCAACCCCAGCAGAAATGTGCAGAAGAAGTAGGCGGCGAACCCCAGCTGCTCGGCGAGCACGCCGGACATCAGGCCGGCCGCCCACCGGCTCAGAGCGTATGTGGCGCTGAGCAGTGCGAACTGCGTCGCCGCGTACCGGCGCTCGCACACCGACATCAGGAACGCCAGGAATGCGGCCGTGCCCAGGCCGGCGGCGAAATTCTCGAACAGCGCGGCGACGACGATGGGCGACTTGCCGGCGTTCGCGGCCGCCGCGGCCGCGTAGCCCAGGCTCGACAGCAGTTGCACCAGCCCGAGCGACCACAACCCGTGAAAGATCCCCACGCGCGTCGCGATCACGCCCCCCAGTGCCGCGCCGGCCAGGGTGGCCAGCAGGCGGCCCGTGGTGAGCGCCGCGATCTGGTCCAGCGAGAAGCCGCTCGCCACCCAGAACGGCCTCGTCATCGGGTCCATCGCCGAAATGTCGAGCTTGAACAGCAGGGCGAAGAGCACCACGGCCCAGATGCCCGGACGCCGGAGCAGCGCGCGAATCGGCTCGCCCAGCGTCAGTGGGTGTTCCGTCTCCCGCCGCGGCGATGGGAGGAGCCACGTCGCCACCGCGAGCGCGCCCAGCAACGCGGCGCCGGCGAGGAAGGCGGCGCGCCAACCGTGGCGCGCGGCCATCCACACCAGGAACGCGCTGCTGACGAAGCTCGCGCTCCGGTACGCGGCGATCCGCACCGAGTTGGCCACGCCCAGCTCGCGGCCGTGGGTGGTCTCGATGGTGTAGGCATCGATCGCGATGTCCTGGGTGGCGGAGAGCGTGACGTACAGCAGGAGGAGCGCCGCGAGCTGCCCTGCGTGCCGCGCGGGATCGGCGCCGGCCAGCACCGCCGTCGTCACCGCGAGCAGGCCCAGACAGATCCGGATCCAGAGGCGCCGGCTTCCCAGTCGGTCGACCAGCGGCGCCCAGAGGAACTTCAGCACCCAGGGCAGGGAAGCGCCGCTCGCGAGGCCGATCCCCGCCAGGCTCATCCCCGACGCGGCGAGCCACACCGGGACCGTCTCGTTGAAAAAGAAGTAGGGAATCCCGGAGGCGAAGGAGAGCGCCCCCAGCCAGCCGAGGCGCGTGCCGAGCCGGGCCTCGGTAGGAGCCCTCAGAGCCAGAACGCGAGCAGTGCCGCGATCAGGCAGAGCACCGCGGCCATGAGCAACAGCGCGCGCGTGCGGCTGCCGAGGACGGTGGGTGGCGGGGGCGCGGCCACGGCGGCCTTGACCGGCACGGTCGGCGGATCGTCCTCGCCGGAATCGCCGTCCGGAAGATGATAGACCGCGTAGCCCACGTCCTCCGCCTCGCCCGGCTCAGGCAGTCCGTCGCCCTCGAAATGGGCCGCGACCACCGTGATGTTGTCCGGACCGCCGCGGGCGTTGGCGAGGTCGATGAGCGCGGAGCACAGGTCCGCGAGCTCCGTCTCTTGCGCGACGATGGCCGGAAACTCCTCGCGCCGCACCAGGCCCGAGAGCCCGTCGGAGCAGATGATGAGCGTGTCGCCGCGGCGGAGCGTCTGATGGGTGAGGTCGACCTTCACGCGCGGATCGGGACCGAGCGCCTGGAGAATGATGTTCCGGCGCTCGCTCTGCTCCGCCTCTTCCTCGGTGAGCTCGCCGGCGTCCACCAGCCGCTGCATGAGCGACTGGTCCTTGGTGAGCTGGATGGCCTCGCCGTTCCGGACGAGGTAGGCTCGGCTGTCGCCGATCTGCGCCAGGTAGAGCTCGTCGCCGTTGATGCCGGCGGCGGTGACCGTCGTGCCCATCCCTCGGACCTCGGGATGCTCTCGGGCGTAACTGTAGATCTGCTGGTTGGCGAGCTCGACCGCTTCCTTCATCCGGTAGGCGAAGCGCTCCGGCGACGCGTCCTCGTCCCCGGCCCACGCCGTGGCGAGATGGCGGTAGATCAGGTCGGCGGCCATGGCGCTCGCGAGCTCGCCCGCGGCGGCGCCGCCCATGCCGTCCGCCACCATGAAGAGCGAGCCGCGCGGCCCCACCTCATGCAGGCGCACCTCGGGATGGAGGCTGGCATTGCCGGTGCTGAGGTCGGCCACGAGGAAGGTGTCCTCGTTGTGCTCGCGTGTGCGCCCCAGATCGGTCTTGCCAAAGACGGACACCTTAACCGGTCGACCCGTCACGCATACCCCGGCGCGAAAGTCACACGAGCTGTTCCTTCCGATGATTCCATTCGGCGACTTGGGAGTGTGACGAATCTAGGCCGCCCCCGGGGGAGCGTCAACGTACGCTTGTCGTAAGTCTCAGTCAACGTGTACCTTGCAGCCATGACCCTGCTCAGAGCATGCGCGGTGGTCGCGGCCTCCCTCGGTGCGGCTTCGTTTTCCGCCGCGTGCACGGGCCGGATGCCGGCCCCGGTCACCCCCTCGCCGGCCGCCCGCGCGCCGGCGGAATCGCTCGCTCCGTCGCCCGAATTGCCGGCCGTGCCGCTCGTCCGCGGACCGCTCGCGCTCAGGGTAGTGTACCCCCCGCCCGACGCCGTGCTCCAGGTGCGCGACTCCAGCTTTCTCTTTGGCACCGCGGGGAGCGGCGACGCCGCGGTGACTATCGACGGCCAGCCGGCGCGGGTCTGGCCGAACGGTGCCTGGCTGGCACACGTGGCCCTGCCGCTCGACAGCCTCATGCGGCTCCGGATCGAGGCGCGCCGCGGCGCCGACCTGGCGGTTCTCGAGTATCCGATCCGCCGGCGCCTGCCCGACGCCGGTCGGTACACCGTCGGCGCGGCGTGGCTCGACTCTCTTTCGCTCACCCCCACGGGCCGCCTCTGGCTCGCGCGTGGCGAGTACCTGACTCTTGGCGTCCGAGCGGCCGAAGGGGCCGCCGTCCGCCTCCGGCTCGCCGACGGGACGATCCTTCCACTCTCGCCCCAGCCGCAGCCGCTCGAAGTGCCGGCTGCGGTGCGCGCGTTCGAGCGGGATACGGCGCGACTTCGAACGCCGGTCGTCCGGGACCGCTACGTGGGACTCGTGCGTGGGCGTGCGCTGGGTCCGGACCCCGGCGTGATGCTGCCGGTCGTGACGTCGGCCATGTCCGTGTTATCCGAAGCGCCGGGTGCACCAGCGCCGGCCGCTCCGACGCGCCCGGGCACCGACGGCACCCGCAGCGTCCACCGCGTCCTCGCTGGCGCGCGCCGGTATGGGTCCATCGACAGCCTCTGGCCCGTAGTCGAGGCGATCGTCGGCACCGATACCGCCCGCG
Source organism: uncultured Gemmatimonadales bacterium (assembly GCA_963728705.1). Classification (GTDB taxonomy): domain Bacteria; phylum Gemmatimonadota; class Gemmatimonadetes; order Gemmatimonadales; family GWC2-71-9; genus CAVVWJ01. Next base: position 118,662 of record CAVSLY010000018.1, on the reverse strand, counting down.
CTCGCTGGCCGCTGCAGGTGGGCATGCTCGACACGCTGCCGGTCGCGGTCGAGCTCGACGACGACTCGACCGGCACAGGCATCACCGACAGCATGACGGTCGGGCGCGCCGTCCCCGGCGGGACCTACGCCTGGTTCTTCCCGACCGGCACCCGGGCGACGGCCACCGGCCGCCGCAATGACGACGTCCGCCTCCGGCTGTCACAGGATGCCGAGGTCTGGGTGCCGGCGATCGACGCCCGCCCGCTCACGCCCGGCGGCCCCGCGCCGCAGGCGATCGTCGGCTCGGTGAGCGTGACGCGGAGCCCCGATCGGGCCACCGTGCGCATCCCGCTCAGTCAGCGCGCGCCGTACCGGGTCGAGGAGACCGAGCGCTCGCTCGTCCTCACCATCTACGGCGCGACGGGCGACGTCGACTGGATGCGCTATGGGCCGGCCGATTCGCTCCTTCGCCGCATGAGCTGGCGGCAGGCGGCGGCCGACGAGGTGGCGCTCACCTTCGAGCTCGAGCGGCCGGTCTGGGGCTACCGTGCCCACTGGGACCGCACCGACCTGCTGCTCGACATCCGCCGGCCACCCGTCATCGTCGCCGGCGATCCGCTCCGCGGCCGGTTGATCGCCGTGGATCCCGGCCATCCGCCTGGCGGTGCCACGGGGCCGACGGGACTCCGAGAGGCGGATGCCAATCTGGGCGTCGCGCTCGAGCTCCGCCGTCTGCTCCAAGCCGCCGGCGCGCGGGTGCTGATGACCCGTGTGACGGACAGCGTCGTGGATCTCTGGCCGCGGGTGCAGTTCGCCGAGCAGGCGGGCGCCGAAGTGCTCGTGTCCATTCACAACAACGCGTTGCCGGACGGCATCAATCCGTTCGTCAACAACGGCACGAGCGTCTACTACAACCAGCCCCGCAGCGTGCCCCTGGCCCGGGCGATCCAGGCGGCACTGCTCCGCCGCCTCGGCCTTCGCGACCTGGGCTTCGGCCGGGGCGACCTGGCGCTCGTCCGCGGCACGTGGATGCCGTCGGTGCTGACCGAGGGCCTCTTCATGACGCTGCCCGACCAGGAGGCGGCGTTGCGCTCGGCCGATGGGCAACGGCTGTACGCACAGGCCGTGGCGGACGGGCTCCGCGCCTACCTCGAGGACCGTGCCCGCGACCACTGAAACGGGTGTGGTCCGTGGCACGGCGACGGCGTCTCCTGTAACGAATCCTGCCCCGCCGCCGCCGGCCTCGGCCGGCACGCGGTGGAGCCCTTCCGGATGGCACGCATGAGGATCCCGCTGATGGCTTCACCCCGCTCGCGTCTGGCGCAGCTTGCGGTCGCGCTGATCGTCGTCCTCGTCCCCTCTAGTCTGTCGGCCCAGGCCCCCGAACAGCGCGCCGAACTGGAGCGCTTCCGCGACTCCCTGGCCGCCAGCCCCGATACGGCCGGACTCCTCGTGGAGGAGCGCCGCCTGATCGATCTGGCCAAAACGGACCGCACCAACCCGCTCGTGCACCTCAAGCTCGGCTTCCTCTCACTGCGGATTGGCGAGCTCGGCGGCCAGGCGCATTACGACGACGCGGCGTCCGAATTTCAGTGGGCCATCGACCTGCAGCCCACCTGGCCCTACGCGTGGTACGGCATGGGCCTGGCCGAGTATGGCGTGGGCGATTCGCAGATCTCCTTCGTGACCGGCCTCAAGACCATGCTGGGGAAAGACGCCCTCACCCGCTCGGCCATGGCGTTCGCGAAATCGGCCGAGGTGGATTCCACCTTCGTGCGGGGCCTCGTGGAGCTCTCGAACACGGCCCTGCGCCAGCGGGTGAACATCAAGCTCGGTGTGGCCCTCGACGCCCTCCGACGCGCCAGGTCACAGGACCCCCAGGTGCTGCTCGCCCGCGGACGGGTGGAGCGCGAGGTGGGCGACGGCGACTCCGCCCTGGCCGCCTTCCGAGGCTACCTCGATCATGGCGACAGCCGGAGCCTGGGCCAGCTCGAGATTGCGCGCACGCTCTTCCTGCTCGGCCGCTTCGACGGCGTGCAATCCTACTACGAAGGTGCGGCGGCCGACGATCCGGCGACGGTCGCGGGCTATCGCGGCGACCTCGCCACGATCGCCACGGACAGCGTCCTGAAAGAGTTCGACAACGCCTCCGGCGCTCGGCGTGCCGCCTATCTCAAACACTTCTGGACTGAGCGCGATCGCACCGAGCTCCGGGGCGACGGCGAGCGACTTCGCGAGCATTACCGCCGGATGTTCTACGCGCGAAAGAACTTTCAGCTCACCTCGCTCAACCGGCACTACGACATCGTCGAGCGCTACCGATCCGGCAGCCGCGACTTCGACGACCGTGGGGTGATCTACATCCGTCATGGAGAGCCGAACAGCCGCGCCACTTACGCGGCCCCGGGCCTGGAGCCCAACGAGTCGTGGCGCTACGCCCGCCCCGAGGGCGACCTGTTGTTCCACTTCGTCGCGCGTGAGGACGTGCAGGATTTCAAGCTGGTCGAGAGCCTGTTCGATGTCCTCGGCTTCAGCCAGCAGATCGCGCTGCGGGCGAACAACGTGGCCGACAACCCGGTCGCCGAGCAGCTGATCTTTTCCCGCGAGCAGCTCTCGCCGATCTACCAGCGGCTGCAGTCGGCCGGACGGATCGGAAGCGGACAGTTTCAGGCCGAGGAACGGCGGATGGGACAGTCGAGCATCGCGGTGGGGACCCGCACGGATAGCTACGAGCTCGCCTTTGCGGAGGCGCTCAAGGCGCGGACCGAGGTGCTGGCCGTCGGGCGGGACTCGAGCGGGACGCTGGTACAGATCGCCTATGCCATCTCGGGCAAGGATCTCGAGCCGGTCACGGTGACGCGCGGCCTGCTCTACTCCGTCCGGGTCCGGTTCACGGCGATGGACCACACCGGCCGGGTCGTGGCCTCGCTCGATACCACGCGGCACTTCGTCGCCCCCGAGCGGGTCCCCGACGACGAGCACCTGGTCGGACGTGTCGCCGTGCCGGTGCCGAGCGGCCGGTACGAATACCGGCTGGCGATCCAGCAGGGCGAGGAGGCGGGCGTCGTGCTGCCGCGCGACACCGTGCGCGTGGGTGGCCCGAGCTCGGTCACCCTCGGCTTGAGCGACCTGGTCCTCGGAAGCCGCAGCGCCAATCTGGCCTGGCGGCGGTCCGAGCAGGACACCGTGCTCTTCAATCCGCTGCAAACGTTCAAGCGCGCCGAGGAGATGCAACTCTACTACGAGGTGCAAGGCCTGCAGCCAGGCAGCACCTACGAGGTGCGGCTCGCCGTACGAAAGCAGGGTGGCAGCGGGGGTCTGTTCCGGAAGATCTTCGGCGGGGGTGGCGCGGCCATCAGCCTCAAGTTCGACTCGCGGGCCACGGCGATGGTCGAAACGGCGCACCGCGGCCTGCAGCTCGAAAAGTTGAAGCCCGGGATGTACGTGCTGGAGGTGGAGGTGACCGACGCCGGCGGCCACCGCGACCAGCGGCTTCGGCCCTTCCAGGTGGTCGACGAGTAGCGCCTAGCGGCTCAGAGGGGCCAGGCGTTCGGCCGGGCGTGCGTCAGGACCAGCAGGGGCTGCACCAGCGTTTCGGCCTTCACCTGGGCCTCGACCTGGACCAGATGCTGGGTGACGCCGGTGCTGGTGTCGAACGTGGCAATGTGCATCAGCAGGCAGGACAGGGGCCGGTCCATCGGATCGGCCCTGCTGTCGTCGGTCCCCTGGATGGGCGTGCCAGACCCCAGGGTGATGCGGGCGTGTCCGAACAGCCACAGCGGGGCGCCGTCGAGCGCCTGCAGGAGCCGCTCGTTCAGGGCCAGGCTCTCCCCCTGCAACGTGATCAGACCCAGGGTGGGGTGGTCCGTGTAGCGGCGCGAATGCACGACAAAGCCATACGTGAAGGCCGGGTCCTGCCCGGCGGCGCGGCGAAGCGCCGCACGCAGCTTCTGCTGGCTGAAGGCGATCGTGTGATACGGGACCACGGTATCTCCAGTCGAGCATTATGGTTGGTCGATGCGTCGTCGGCAGGAGCTCGGACGCGCGCGGGCGAGGGTTGCATGGGTCGTGCCAATTCGTTCGCCCGCGAAGCCGCCCGGACCCGCGGACCGGCCCGTGCCGTCCGCAACGGCTCTCGCGATACGCCATGGGATTCCGCTTGACTCCCCCGGTCGGAAGGGTAGCTTGCGCGCATGTTCTGCTCCCGTTGCGGCAGCGAGATCACCGGCAAATCCAAATTCTGCCCATCCTGCGGTCTCGATCTCATGGCGACGACGCCCGTGCATGCCATCGCCACGGGTGCGCTCCAGGAGACCGATCTCGTGCGCGAGGCGCTGGCCTCCGAGTACGAGATCATCGAGGAGCTCGGGCGGGGCGGGATGGCCCTGGTCTATCGTGCCCGGGACCGGCAGCTGGAGCGCGAGGTCGCCATCAAGGTGCTCCCGTTCTCGCTCGCATTCGACGCCGAGTTCGTCGAGCGATTCCAGCGTGAGGCCCGCACGGCCGCACAGCTGGAGCATCCGAACATCATCCCGATTTACCGCGTCGGCCGGTCCGGCCGGGTCATCTACTTCGTCATGAAATACCTGCGGGGCGGCTCGCTCTCGACCGTCCTGCAGGAGCGAAAGAAGCTCACCCCGCCCGAGATCCGCCGGCTGCTGCTCGAGGCTGGCGGCGCTCTCGGCTACGCGGCCCAGCGTGGCATCGTTCATCGCGACATCAAGCCCGACAACATCATGTTCGACGAGTTCGGCCAGTGCCTGCTGACCGACTTCGGGATCGCCAAGGCGGCGTCGGGCCAGAAGCTGACGGGCACGGGGATGTCCATCGGTACGCCCCACTACATGAGCCCCGAGCAGGCCCGGGCGCAGGCCATCGACGGCCGAAGCGACATCTACAGCCTGGGCGTCGTGGCCTACCAGTGCCTCAGCGGCGCGGTGCCGTATGACGGGGAGGACAGCTTCTCGATCGGCTACAAGCACATCACCGAGCCGATCCCCACACCCTCGCTGATCACCGCCGACGAGCGGCGGATCTTCGAGGTCATCAAGCGCATGCTGATGAAGGATCCGGCGGACCGCTACCAGAGCTGCGAGGAACTGGTCGCCTCGATCCAGGGACAGCCCACCGCCGCTCCCGGCGCGGTGCGGGTCTCGGCGGCGGCGGGCGCGATGGCGGGGGGACGCGCGAGCACGCCGACGGTGGCCAGCCCGAGCGGCGGCGTCCCGCCGATCGTGAGCCAGCCGACCACGCCGATCGATTCGCCGCTGGTCAACCGGCGCGCCACGCCGCTAACGCGTCGGGTCGCCGATCGCTCGCTTGCCATGCGCGGGGCCCAGGGATCCTCCTGGGCCTGGCTCTGGGTGGTGCTGGCCGTGCTGGGCGGTGGTGGGGGCGCTTTCTACTACTACAAGTCACGGGGCTTCGCGCCCGGCATCGGCGCGGACGCCGATTCGGCGGCCTCCGCCGCGGACACGACGCCCTTCCGCGATACGACGGCGGCCCGCACCCCTCCGCCGAAAGGCGATAATACACTCTCAGCGTCCACGCCGGCGCCGACTCTCGCGCCCGCGCCGCCGCCCCGCCCGCCTGAGCCGACGCGCGCTCCGGACAGCACGAGGGCGCCCGCAGCGGTCAGCGGGGACAGCGGTGGTATCCGGGTCGTGGGGTTGCCGCGCGGATCCACGGTCATGATCGACGAGAAGCCGGTGAGCGAGCCCATGACGAGGCTCACCCCCGGTCCGCATGCGGTCGGCGTGTCCGCCCCGCGGTTCAACTTCTACTCCGATACCATCGTCGTCCGCCCGGGGGAGATCGCCGAGGTGAGCCCGCAGCTCACACCGATCGGGTCGCCCGACCTGCCTCGGCGCCGAGCGGTGACGCGCGCGGCCGGCCGCTGCGAGCCAGGCCCGGGATACAATTCCGACGGGTCGTGCTTCGACGAGCGCCCGAAGCCGGCTACGCCGCCGTTCGTGCCCGTGCCCGACGAGGTCACCGAGACCCCGCGCCCATCACTCCTCTGGGTCAAGGTGTCGACCGAAGGCAGGACCGTGGACGTCGCCCGGCTGCGTCCCTCCGACGACGCCGCCTTCGAGCGCGCCGTCCGGAATTTTGTCTGGAGCCTCACCTGGCACCCCGCAGTCAAGGACGGGGCGCCCGTCGAGGCCTGGACCCAGATGCTGTTCCCGCCAGCGCCCAATTGAGCCCCGGGATCCACCCGTCCGCCTTCATAGCCCCCGGCGCAGCCGTGATGGGCGATGTCACCATCGGCCAGGACGCGAGCGTCTGGTACGGCGCGGTTCTTCGCGGCGATATGGCCCCCATCGTGATCGGCTCCGAAAGCAACCTGCAGGACGGCACGATCGTCCACGTGGACGACGACGAGCCGTGTATCGTCGGCCGACGGGTCGGTGTGGGGCACCGGGTGATTCTGCATGGCTGCACCGTCGAGGACGAGTGCCTGATCGGGATGGGCAGCGTTCTGCTCAACGGCGTCCGGATCGGGACCGGCAGCGTAGTGGCGGCAGGCGCTGTGATTCCCGAAGGGATGCAGGTGCCGCCGCGTTCGCTCATCATGGGGGTGCCCGGACGCATCGTCCGGCCGGTCGACCCGGCGCTGGCGGCGCGAATCGCGGAGACCTGGGTGCATTACGTCGCCCAGGCGCGCGCGCATCGGGCGGGGCGGTATCCGATGGTCGTGGCGGAGGCGTGAGGTCGCGGCGGGGATGAGATAGGTTGTTTGAGGGTGGAGGTAGGCCGTTCGGGGGAGGCAGGCTGTCGCGACGTGCAGCACCGTCGTCCCTCGCTGCGCTCGGGATCTGTGTCTTCTCCGGGCGCTGTCGAACCACTGCGCCGATGACTGTCACTACTCACAGCGCCGCCACAGGTTATCCACTTAATTCACACATGCACAACGGGTTATATTTGTGATGTGGGAAGGCCCATCCCACGTAGTTACGCGATTTTTACATGGTATTGTGCCCCCTCCTGCCTTCGCCTACTTTGGCCATCCGTTTCGGGGACGGTGCGCGGCTCGAGCGGTCGATGCGGATGCGGACGCGGAACAGGCTGTGAGGGACGTGGCGCCGGTGCTAGCTGAGCTCGATGGTTTCCGTAGTGCAGTCTCTGCACTCTCTTCTCTTCCATATCGCTTGCGGGGAGCTCCATGACTTCGTCCACCCCACGGGACGTGCTTTCGCTGTCGCCCAATGCCATCACGGTCCTCGAGAAGCGCTATCTCATCAAGGATGACGCCGGTCAGCCGGTTGAGACAGCCGAGGATCTGTTCTGGCGTGTGGCTCGGACGATCGCGGAGGCCGACCGCCGCTACGGCGTGTCCGTCGGTGCCGTGGAGGAAGTGGCCCAGGCGTTCTACGGCCTCATGGCGAACCGGTACTTCGTTCCCAACTCCCCAACCCTGATGAACGCCGGCCGTCCGCTCGGCCAGCTCAGCGCCTGCTTCGTCCTGCCGGTCGATGATGCGCTGTCCAACGGCAAGAGCGGCATCTACGACACGCTCCGCGCCATGGCCCTCGTGCACCAGAGCGGGGGTGGCACCGGCTTCAGCTTCTCGCGGCTCCGGCCCAAGAACGACATCGTCCGGTCCACCATGGGCGTGGCCTCGGGTCCGGTCTCCTTCATGAGCCTGTTCGACGCCTCCACGGACGTCGTCAAGCAGGGCGGCACCCGCCGCGGCGCCAACATGGGCATCCTCCGGGTGGACCACCCGGACATCATGGAGTTCGTTACCTGCAAGGACGACACGAGCAAGATCACCAACTTCAACATCTCGGTCGCCGTCACCGACGACTTCATGGCTGCGGTCGAGGCCGACAGCATGTACGACCTGCACCACCCGAAGACCGGCAAGGTCGTCGGCCAGCTCAATGCGCGCGAGGTCTGGGAGAAGATCATCCACGGAGCCTGGAAGACCGGCGAGCCGGGCGTGTTTTTCGTCGACAAGGCCAATTATTACAATCCGGTGCCGCACCTCGGCGCCTACGAGGCCACCAACCCCTGCGGTGAGCAGCCCCTCCTGCCGTACGACGTCTGCAACCTTGGCTCGATCAATCTCGGCGCTTTCGTGAAGGATGGGCAGATCGACTGGGACCATCTGCGTCTGGTGGTCCACCTCTCGACCCATTTCCTCGAGAACGTGATCGACGCGAACCAGTACCCGCTGCCCGAGATCACCGAGCTGGCGCAGCGCATCCGCCGGATCGGCCTGGGCGTCATGGGGCTCGCCGACCTGTTCATCAAGCTCGGCATCCCGTACGACTCCGAGGAGGGTGTCGCCCTCGGCCGCCGGATCCAGCAGTTCGTGGACGAGGAGGCCAAGGTCGAGAGCGAGCGGCTCGCGCGCGAGCGGGGCGTCTTCCCGGAGTGGGAGCGGAGCATCTGGGGTCCGGACAAGACCGCGGCCCGCGGTCCCAAGACCGAGCGGGTCCGCCCGATGCGCCGCCTCCGGAACTGCAACGTGACGACGGTCGCGCCCACGGGCACGATCTCGATCATCGCGGGCTGCAGCTCCGGGATCGAGCCGCTCTTCGCCGTCGCCTTCATGCGGAACCAGGCCGGCGTGCTCATGCCCGATGTCAACGAGGACTTCGTCGCCATCGCGAAGGCCGAGGGCTGGCACTCCGAGGACCTGATGCACCGGATCGCCGAGGCGGGGCACATCGAATTCCCCGAAGTGCCGGAGAAGTGGCAGCGAGTGTTCGTCACCGCCAATCACATCAAGCCCGAGTGGCACATCCGGATGCAGGGGGCGTTCCAGGAGTTCAACGACAGCGCCATTTCGAAGACCTGCAACTTCGCCAACGACGCGAGCGAGGCGTACGTCGAGGAGATCTACCGCCTGGCCTACAGCCTCAACTGCAAGGGCGTGACCGTCTATCGTGACGGCAGCCGCGACATGCAGGTGCTGAGCACCGGCTCCGTCGCGCGCAAGGTGCAGGAGCAGGCGACGTCGAGCGGCAAGGCCGAAGCGCGTGCCGACCTTGCCCAGCTCGCGGGCGTCGCCGCTGCTTCGGGCGACCGGGCAGCCATGGAGGCGGTCTCCGATCTCAAGGGCCAGTTGGCTGAGCTCGAGTCCGAGAACGACCGGCTGCGGCGCGTGGTGCTCGATCTCGAGGCGGAGAACCTCCAGCGCCGGCAGAAGCGCTCCCGGCCGGAACTGCTCCGTGGCGCCACCCGCCGGCTGGAGACGCCGCTGGGCACGCTCTATGTCACGATCACCGAGGACGACCGCGGCCAGGCGTTCGAGGTCTTCATGAGCCTCGGGAAGGCCGGCGGGGCTCTCATGGCGGACGTCGAGGCGCTGGGCCGCCTCATCAGCCTCGCGCTCCGGTCGGGGATCCCCATGAAGGAGATCTACCGACAGCTCCGCGGCATCAGCTCCGACCGGGTGATCGGCCTCGGGCCCAACAAGATCTTGTCCGTGCCGGACGCCGTGGGCATCGCGATCGAGCGCTGGATGCAGGAGAAGCAGGGCATTCAGCAGGAGCTGCTGCCGGGCACGCCAGCGTCGGCCGAGCCGGCGCCGGTAGTCGCGCAGCGGGCGGCGGTGGCCGGGCTCGGCGGGGAGCAGATCGTCCTCGGCGGCATGCAGCAGACGCTCTCGGGCGCCTGCCCCGACTGCGGCTCGCAGCTCGAATTCGCCGAAGGGTGCATGAAGTGCCACGTGTGCGGCTTCAGCGAGTGCGGATGATCGTGGTCATCCGTAGATAGCAAAAAGTCGTCGCGAGGTACCGCAACGGGATGTCGGCTTCGGCCGGCATCCCGTTGTTCCGTTCCTATCTGGCCGGGGCCTTCTCGAACCGCTCCCCCAGCACGTTCAGGTACCACGTCCATCCGTCCTGGTGCCCGCGTCCCATGTCGTCATCGGGCACGTTGGCATGATGCAGCGTGACTTCGGTGCCGTTCTTCCTCGGCGCGAGCGTGATCGTCACGACCGTCTCGAGGCCTCGCGTGGCCTCCGAGACCCACGTATGCTCGATCGTCCGGCCGCGATCCAGCCGGATGAAGCGGCCATAGTGCGGCCACGAGCGGCCCTCGTGCTTGACCACGTGGTAGAAGAGGCCGTCGACGATGGGATTGATGATGGCGCGCTCGACACCGAACCAGAGCCCGCCGGAGCTCCTCGGATCGAGCCACACGTCGAACACTTCCTCGGCCGAGCCGTGGATGGTGCGGGAGACGGTGAGATCGAATGTTTTCATTTGAGCTGTCCTTTCTGTGCAAAGAACGCCTCGAGACGATCGAGGCGCTCGGTCCAGAACCGCTCGTAGCGTGACGTCCAGCGCATGACCCGGCGGAGCGGCCGCGCATCGAGTGTGAGGGTGTGCTCGCGTCCCCGGCGCACGCGGCGCACCAGCCCGGCGCGCTCGAGTACCCGAACGTGCTTGGAGACGCCGGCCAGCGACATCTCAAACGGCTCGGCCACGTCGGTGACGCGCGCGGGTCCGCGCGCGAGCCGCTCGAGGATGGCCCGGCGGGTCGGATCAGCGATCGCGACGAGCACGTGGTCCAGCGTCGGCGTAATATTCATCCTGTAGGTTAAATATCATTCGTTCCGTGGCCAGTCAATCCCCCGGATCGTGTGCTGTGTCCGCCCGATTGCTCTCCCTGACGAGTGGCGGTCGGCGGGCCGGTGCCAGAACGCGGAGGAGGGGCCCAAGACATCAGGTTGACAGCGTATGTTACAACACTCATTATCCGGTGCGGCGCCTTCACGCTCCGATGGAGAACAGCCCGATGACAATTCCAAACCCCCACAAGCGGTCAGGCACGCGATGAGCGCGAGCGTCCAACCCGGGGCCTATGGCATCGCCCCACCGGGCTACCGCCTCCCCGCGGCGACTCGGCTGGGCGTCGTCCGCCTGCAGGTGGCGGATCTGACGCGCTCGCTCGACTGGTATCGTCGGGTCCTCGGTCTGGAGCGGCTCGACCGTCCGGGGCGGGTGGCGCAGCTCGGCACCCCAGGCGCAGCCACGCCGCTGGTGGAGCTGCACGAGCGTCCTGGCGCCGCGCCGGTCCCGCGTCGCGGGCGCCTGGGCCTGTACCATTATGCGATCCTGCTGCCCGACCGGCCCTCCCTCGGGCGCGTCCTGCGCCATCTGACGGACATCGGCGAGCGGGCCGGCATGTCCGACCATCTCGTCAGCGAGGCGCTCTATCTGACCGATCCCGATGGGCTCGGCATCGAGGTGTATGCCGACCGGCCGCGCAGCGCTTGGCGCCACGAGGACCGGCAGCTCACGATGGCCACCAACCCGCTCGACGTCGAAGCCGTGCTTGGCGCCGCGGACGGCGAGCACTGGTCGGGGATGCCATCCGGCACCGTGCTGGGACACGTGCACCTGTTCGTGGCCGATCTGGAGCGGGCGGCGGCGTTCTATCATGCCGGTCTGGGGCTCGACAAGATCGTCTGGAGTTATCCCGGCGCCCTCTTCCTGTCGGCCGGTGGCTACCACCATCATCTCGGCGTCAACACCTGGGCGACGGGAGCGGTGCCAGCGGGCTCGGACGAGGCGCGGCTGCTGGAGTGGGAGGTGTTCGTGCCGTCGGTTCGCGACGCCGCGGCGGCGATCGCGAGCATCGTGGCGGCGGGTGGAACCGTGGAGCACTCGGCCGATGGCGGAGTGGCGCGAGATCCGTGGGGAACGGCGGTGCGGGTGCGCGGGGAGGGGAACGACGACCAGGCTGAGTGATGAACGCATGACGATACTCCTCGGTGCAGCGGCCGGCGCAACGAGGATGCAGAAAGCGCGTCGCAGGCCACCGTAACCAGGCCCGCCCAGGGAGCTCATCTTCACAGCTTGCTCCTCTGCAGAGCGTTTCCTCCTCGAGCCCTCTCCTTTCGAATGCGCGCTCCTCTTTCGAGGCTGCGCACCGTCCGCCTCAAGCGACCCGAATCGAGAATCGACCATTCGTGTTCCGCCTATTCAGATCGCGAAAGGGACGGATAGCCAGTCCGCGCGGCGCTTCGTCGCGGTGTACCACGGGTCTAACTCCCAAGGGGAGCCAGACTTGGCGGCCACCCTGAGTGGTCAAAGTGTCACTCGTTATCGGCAGGTTGCGCACAGTCTTTGGATCAGATGTGCACAACTGAACCGAAACTATGGCACAAATGGCCACGAATTGAGCAAAGAATGCACATTTCGTCAAACACAGCTCTTGCGCGAACCGGTCCCGGCGAATACAATTTTGTCGGCGGGGCTAGAGTGGCTCCGCGTCGACCCTCAACCTCAGGAAGCCACCGGTGATCCATCCCCCTCTCCTGCTCGCGCTCCAGGACGCCGCGCCGTCCGTCGTGCCGGCGGACACCGCCTGGATGCTCGTATCCACCGCGCTCGTGCTCCTCATGACGCCCGCCCTCGCCTTCTTCTACGGCGGGCTGGTCCGCTCCAAGAATTCCCTGAACACCATGATGATGAGCTTTGCCGCGCTCGGTGCCGTCGGCGTCGTGTGGGCGCTGCTGGCGTACAGCCTGGCGTTCGCGGAAGGGAATGCCTGGATCGGTGGGACGACGAATGCGCTGCTGGAGGGTGTGGGGACCGAGGCCAAGGGCACCATTCCGCACGTCCTGTTCATGGCCTACCAGGGCACATTTGCGATCATCACGGCGGCGCTGATCTCCGGTGCCGTCGTCGAGCGCATGCGGTTCGGGCCGTACCTCGCGTTCATCGTGCTCTGGACGCTCTTCGTCTACGCGCCGGTCGCTCACTGGGTATGGGGCGGGGGCTGGCTCATGACCAGGGGCGTGCTCGACTTCGCCGGCGGCACCGTAGTGCACATCAACGCGGGTGTCTCGGCGCTCGTGGCCGCGCTCGTGCTCGGGAACCGCAAGGACTACAGCCGGCAGGCCATCCTGCCGCACAATGTGCCCTTCGTGCTGCTCGGTGCCGGGCTCCTCTGGTTCGGCTGGTTTGGGTTCAACGGCGGCAGCGCGCTGGCCGCGAACGAGCTCGCCGCCGTCGCGTTCACCAACACCTTCCTTGCCCCGATGGCCACGATGGTGGTCTGGGTGCTGCTCGACTACTTCCGGACCGGCCGTGCCACCGCGGTGGGCGGTGCCACCGGCATCGTCATCGGGCTCGTCGCCATCACGCCTGCCGCCGGCTTCATCAGCCCGATGAGTGCCCTCGCGCTCGGCGCCATCGCCGCGCTCCCGAGTTACTTCATCATCGTGTGGCGGTCGCGCACGCGGCTCGACGACTCGCTCGACGTGTTCGCGGGCCACGGCATCGGCGGCATCACCGGGGCGCTCCTGACCGGTGTCTTCGCCTCGAAGGTCTGGAACCCGGCCGGCAACGACGGCCTGCTCGCCGGCAACCTCGGCCAGTTGGGCACGCAGGCCCTCGGTGTCGCCAGCTCGATCGTCTATGCGGCGCTCGGCACCTTCGTGATCCTCAAGCTGCTCGGGCTGGTCACCGCGCTCCGTGCCGCGCCCCGCGCCGAGGGGCTGGGGATGGACGTGACCCAGCACGGCGAGGAAGCGTACTCCAACGGCGAGGGCTCGATCCTCGTCATGCCCGATGCCTCGACCGTGGGTGCGCCGGTTCGCGCACTGACCCCGCAAACCGCCGCGCGCTGACGCCGGGAGGGCGACTCACATGAAGCTCATCGTGGCCATCATCCGTCCCGACCGCCTCAACGAGGTGCTCGAGGCGCTCTATCGGGCCGAAGTGCGAGGTCTGACCGTGTCCCGCGTGCTGGGACACGGCGGTGAGACCGACCGCGTCGAGACCTATCGCGGCACGACGGTGAAGATGGAGCTGCAGGAGAAAGTCCGAATCGAGATCGGCGTGTCGGAGCCGTTCGTCGATGTCACCGTCCGGGCGATTCTTGGCTCGGCCCAGACGGGAGAGGTCGGCGACGGGAAAGTGTTCGTCCTCGACGTGAACCAGGTTCACCGCATTCGCACCGGCGAACGGGACGAGCAGGCGGTGACGCCGACGGCGCTGGTGGAGGCGTAGAAGAGGGAACCGCTCGGTGAGGTCCGGTGATGAGTCACCCTGAGCGCAGCGAAGGGGGCATGCTTCTCGGCATGCCCCCTTCGCTGCGCTCAGGGTGACTCTGCCGGGAGGCCTTGCCGCACCCGACTCGTGCTCGCGCACCGCTCCGTGCAGATTGGTATGCGTCCGTCCGCCACACGCCTGAGGCGACCGCATGCCGATGCGCTACGACCACGAGTTCCTGCCCGCCGCGGAGCTGCCGCGCGCCCGGCTGCCGCTGCTGCAGCATCTGGTCGAGACCTACGCGTCCGAGACCAGCAAGACGGCCGCGGTCTGGAGCGAGCTCGCCGACGCGCAGCTCGAGTTTCGGCCCCACGGCCGGAGCAGCTCGGTGCGCCAGATCCTGGTGCACCAGCTCCTCTCGGAACGGCGCTTTTTCGCGGAGTTCATCGGCCTCGCCGAGCCACCCGTCGAGACGGTGCTGCCGCTGGGCGGGGCGCCCGGTGTCGGGGACTACGTCGACCGGCTCGTGGCCCTGGCCCGTCCCAGGCTCGCGGCTCTGGCCGACGGGGACGAGGCGTTCTGGCGGGCCGAGGTGCCATTCTTCGATGTCCGGCGCGAGCGCATCTGGGTGTTCTGGCGTCGGGTGCTCCACACGGCCCACCACCGTGCTCAGGTCGGTGTCGCCCTCCGCCTGCTGGAGGACCGCGTGCCGCCCACCTACGGCCCTACGGCGGACGTCTCCTGGACCGGGGCCGACCCGACGACGACCCTGGACGCGGCGCGCCGACGGGGGGCATAATGCAGCAGCAGCGAAGAGGTCCCTTCCTCCACGTGATGCGAGAGGTACGACATGGCTGAAGAGCAGGGCGGCACTCTCAAGCCGATATCGCCGGCGCGGGTCGCGCAAGAACTCCGGAAGCTCAGCAGCGAGCGCGCGGCGGGCGGCGTCAAGCCGGACGAGTACGAGCACCGGTTCTCCCGCATGATTACCGAGCTCCGCGACCGACGCATCGATGGCTCGCGGGCGGAGATCCTGGCGACGCTGACGCCTCTGCTCCAGGAAGGCGTCGTCAGCGCGGAGGACTGGCGCCGGCTGACGAGGCAGCTCGGCCTGGCCTGATGCACCGCCGCCTGCTCGGGCCCGGCGCCCCGGCGGTCACGGCGGTGGGCTATGGCGGCATGCATCTCTCCATTGAGGGGCGGCCGCCCGAGGAGCAAGCCCTTCGTGTGCTGCGAGCCGCCCTCGATGCCGGCGTCACGCTGATCGACACGGCCGACGTCTACTGCATCGATCAGCACGACATCGGACACAACGAGCGGTTGATCGCCCAGGCGCTCGCCGGCTGGGCCGGGGACCGCGCGAGCGTCACCGTGGCCACCAAGGGCGGCGTCGTCCGTCCGGCCGGTCGCTGGGACAGCGACGCACGGCCCGAGCAGCTCCGAGCGGCCTGCGAGCGCTCCCTGCGCGCGCTGGGCGTCGACCGGCTGGATCTTTACCAGCTCCACGCGCCCGACCCGCGGGTGCCGTTGGCCGACAGCGTCGGCGAGCTGTGCGCGGCTTCGCGAGGCGGGCAAGCTCCGCTGGATCGGGCTGTCCAACGTGAACCGGCTCCAGATTCGCGAGGCACAGGGCATCACCCCGATCACTTCGGTGCAGAACCGCCTGAATCCGTTTTTCCGGGAGTCGCTGGTCGGGGGTGTGGTGGCGTACTGCGCGGAGCAGGGGATCGGGTTCCTGGCGTACAGCCCGACGGGCGGGGGCCGCCTGACGAAAACGCTGCCTGCACATCCCGTGCTGGTCGGCGATCGCCCGGCGCCTCGGGGTGTCGGCCCACGCGGTGGTGCTCGCGTGGGCGCTGGCGCAGTCGCCCGCGGTGATCGTGATCCCGAGCGCGCGCACGGTCGACCACGCGCTCGACAGCGTCGGAGCGGCGGACCTGGTGCTGGGGGCGGACGACCTGGCGGCGATCGACGCCGCCGAATTTTCGCGGGCCTACGGCTATTGCCACCGCAGCAGACTCGATCCCACCGTAAATCCCGCGCCCACCGCCACGAAGATCACCAGGTCGCCCCGACTGATCCGGCCGTCTCGCACGACCTCCTCCAGCGCCAGCGGCAGCGTCGCGGCCGTGGTGTTGCCGTAGCGCGCGATGACCGACGCCATGCGGCCGGGCGGCAGGGACAGGCGCTCGGCGGTGGCGTCGAGGATGCGCTGGTTGGCCTGATGTGGAATGATCATCGCGATGTCCTCGGGCGTGAGCTGATGGCGCTCGAGGATGGTGGTGATGCAGTCGGCCATCTGCGAGACCGCGAACTTGAAGACCACCTTGCCATTCTGCTTGAGAAAATGCTCGCGGGCCTCGACCGTCGCGTGGCTGGCCGGATGGAGGCTCCCGCCGGCGGGCATCAGGAGATCGTCGCGGCCGCTCCCATCGACGCGGTGGTAGAAATCGAGCAGCCCGAAGCCAGGCTCCGCCGGCTCCAGCAGGATCGCGCCCGCGCCGTCGCCGAACAGAACGGCGGTAGTGCGGTCCAGCGGGTCGATGATGGCGCTCATGAGGTCCGCCCCGACCACGATGACCCTGCGGTGGGCACCCTGACGCCACCAGCTGGGCGCCGGTCGTGAGGGCGTAGAGGAACCCGGAGCAGGCCGCCGACAGGTCGAAGCCCCAGGTCTTCCGGAGCCCTACCTGGTCCTGGATGAGGCAGGCGGTGGCGGGGAAGACCATGTCGGGCGTGACCGTGGCGACGATCAGCGCGTCGACGTCGTCCGGGCCGAGCCCGCGCTGCGCCATGAGTCGTCGGACCGCCTCCGCGCCCATGGTCGAGGTGGTCTCACCGAGTGCGCCGATCCTGCGCTCGCGGATCCCGGTGCGGCTCACGATCCAGTCGTCGGACGTATCCAGCCGCGCCGCCAGCTCGGCGTTGGTGACGCGCCGCTCGGGGACGTACCCCGACACGCCGGTGATGGCGGCACGCGGCACGACGGGGAAGGTCGGGGAAGGCATGCACGAATCTCACCGGGGACCTGAACCGGGCGCAAGAACGGACCGGGCGCCGCGTTATATTCCCGCCATGCCACCGCTCTCGCGCCGGACCACCGTGACCGCCACTATCGGCGGCGTGCCCGTCGGCTCCGGGCACCCGATCGTCGTGCAGTCGATGACCAACACCGACACCGCCGACGCGGCGTCCACCGTACGCCAGGTGGCGGCGCTGGCGCGCGCCGGCAGCGAGCTGGTGCGCGTCACCGTCAACAACGAGGCGGCCGCCGCGGCCGTCCCCGAGATCGTCGAGGGGCTCGACCGGATCGGCGTCGTCGTGCCGATCATCGGCGACTTCCACTACAACGGCCACCTGCTGCTGACCCGCTATCCCGAGTGCGCGCGGGCCCTGGCCAAGTACCGCATCAATCCCGGCAACGTGGGCGGCAAGCGGCACGATGAGCACTTCCGCGCCATCATCGAGGTCGCCCTCGCGAACGACAAGCCGGTGCGGATCGGCGTGAACTGGGGCTCGCTCGACCAGAGCCTGCTGACCGAGATGATGGACGCCAACGCCCGCCGGCCCGATCCGCTGGACGCGCGCGACGTCACGATGGAGGCCATGGTGGAGAGCGCGCTCCGGAGCGCCGCGCTGGCCGAGGCCACCGGCATGGCGCACGACCGCATCGTGCTGAGCGCCAAGGTGTCGGGCGTGCAGGACCTGGTCGACGTCTACCGGATGCTCGCCGCCCGCTGCGACTACCCGCTGCACCTGGGCCTCACCGAGGCGGGCCTGGGCGCCAAGGGCATCATCGCGAGCACCGCGGGCCTCAGCATCCTGCTGCAGGAGGGCATCGGCGACACGATCCGCGTCTCGCTGACGCCCGCGCCCGGCGGCGACCGGACGGAGGAAGTGCAGGTCGCGCAGCAGATGCTGCAGTCGCTCGGCCTCCGGAGCTTCACGCCGCAGGTCACAGCTGCCCCGGCTGCGGCCGCACGACCAGCACGTTCTTCCAGGAGATGGCGCAGCAGATCCAGGACTACCTGCGGGAGAAGATGCCTGTCTGGCGCCTGGAGCGGCCCGGCGTGGAGGAGATGAGGGTGGCGGTGATGGGCTGCGTGGTGAACGGGCCGGGCGAGTCGAAGCACGCGAATATCGGCATCTCGCTGCCAGGCACGTTCGAGGAGCCCAAGGCGCCGGTGTTTGTGGACGGCCGCCTCGCGGTGACGCTCAAGGGCGACGCGATCGTCCCCGAGTTCCTCGAGATCCTCGAGGAGTACGTCGCGTCGCGGTATGCCGCCGGCTCCCGACGCGAGGCGGCCATCCCATGATCCACCCTTCGCCCAGGACGGCCGTCCCCATGCTGCTCCGTGCAATCACCGCCGCCGCCGTCGTCTTCTCTCTGACCGCCGTCCCGCGGCTCCCGGCCCAGGACTCGAGCAAGTCCGGTCCGCCGTCGAAGGGACCGCCGACCGCCATCATGGTCTCCGGGCCGGATGTCGGACGACGGGCCCCCACGTTCAGGCTCCCCTGGGCCAGCAGGGAAGGCGTCGGCTCAGCCGACCAGCCGTACGATCTCGCACTCGACCGCGGCAAGACGGTGGTGCTCGCGTTCTACCCGCGCGATTTCACTAACAGTTCCACCACCGAGATGCGGACGTTTGCCGAGCGGTACGATTCGCTGTTCGGCTCCGACGTGGTCGTGGTGGGCATCAGCACCGATCCACTCGAGACCCACAGCCGGTTCGCGGCCAGCCTCGACCTGCCGTTCCGGCTGCTGAGCGACCCGACCCAGGAAGTCGCCCGCCGGTACGCGAGCAACGACCGCTCGGGCTACCTCCGTCGCACGGTCTACGTGGTCGGGCCGGACGGCAAGGTCCAGTACCGGAACCTCCGCTTCAACGTGCTCGACCCGAAGCACTACGCCGAGCTGGGCGCCGCCGTCAGACGGTCGCGGGGCGGCTGAGCCCGGCCCTCATTCTCACCGCGCGGAGCCGCCGATGCGTCGTACCGTAGTTCACTTCCTCGCGGCCGCCGCGCTGATCGCCGTCACGGGCACGCTCCCCGCTCAGGGTCCCGTGCCCGACGACAAGGCTTGGCGCCTCAGGGGGCTCCGCACCGCGTTCTGCATCCAGTTCCTGATGGATTCCGCCTCGGACGCGCTCGAGGACTTGCCGCCGGGCTACCGCCCGGTGCCCGCCTCCGAGGCCGCCGACCTCCATCTTTCTTTGCGTAGTGTGGTGCAGGAGCAGCCCGAGTTCGCGGCCTGGAGCCCGTCGAGGCTCTGTTTCGAGACCGTGGACACCGTGCAGACCGCCGAGTACACCCTCGCCGACCGGAGCGGCCGGCGCCCGCAGCTCTTCGCGACTTGGACGGTGCTAGCCGCCGCGCCGGGGGGCCCCGCGGTCGACGTGGCGCTCCGACTCTTCGCCAACAGCGATCGTCTCATCCGCTCCGCGCGCCTGGCCGGTCAGAAGGTGCGGGAGGCTCGCGTGGCGATCGGTCTCGTGCCATCCGAGGATGACGATGGGGTGCCGAGCACCGACGAGCGCTTCCAGGTCAAGGTGGGAGGGACGACCATCACCTGGGACGGACCGCAGTCCCGCCAGCGCACCGCGGTGCGAGAGCCCTGGGCCATCAGCTGGGCGGCGACCGGGGCGAAGGGCGGTGTGGTATCCGGGGAGGTCGTGCTCTCCCCGGTCTCCTCGCGAGCGATGGTGGGCTCGCTCAAGGTGGACGGGAAGGATGCGTTCGCCAAGGCGCTCCGCGCATCGCCAACGCGCTTCGCGGGACCGGCATACCAGGGCGGGGGAGGGTCGATCTCGCTCCGAAAGTGAGAATTCAGCGCCTCCAGGCGGGCGGAGAATATCTGCAGAAACGTGCATGTCGAAGATGTTCATAATCGTTCGATCTGAATAAATAGTTTGGCTGAGGCGACAGTGTCGCGTTGCTCAACGACGGTTTAGGCGCGCTCGCGTAAAAGCAATAGTTACAATTATTAAGCGGGCTTGTAGTAAAGTCGTTTCTCCGTAGCGTTTCACCTTCTTTCTCGCCGGTTTTCTCCAATCCAGATATGCACTTGGCCGAGTTTTCAACATGTGGAAACCGCCCGCCGGCCCCGCTTTGCTGCATGAACTCCTCTGATGCCGTCACCTCGGGCTTCCTTCGCGCGCGGCGCGTTCTCTCGCTCGCGCCGGGCGTCGAGGGCGATGCGGTGTGGTGGCGCGACGCCCGGATTCAGGCGGTCGGGGCTGCCGCCGCGCTCGCTCGCCAGGTGCCCGATGGAACGCCGGTGTACGAGCTGCCCGACGCGCTGGTGACCCCGGGCTTCGTCGACGGCCACACGCACTTCGCGATGTGGGCGCTGGGCCGCCGGCGGGTGCAGCTCGCCGGCTCATCCACCCGGGCAGAGGCGGTGCGTCGGGTGGCCGCCGCGCCGCCGGTGCAGGGATGGGTCCTCGGGCAGGGATGGGACGCCAACGGCTGGGACCGCGCCGCCCGACCGCGCGGCGCTCGATGCGGTGCAGCCAGGGCCGGTCTTTCTCGACTCGCTCGACGTGCACGCCGCGTGGGTCAACAGCGCCGCGCTCGCGGCTGCCGGAATCGGCCGCCACACGCCCGACCCGTTCGGCGGCCGGATCGTGCGGGACGCCGCCGGCGAGCCGACCGGCGTGCTCCAGGAGCGCGCGGTCGAGCTGATGACCCCGCACCTTCCCGAGCCGCCGCCCGCGTCTGCTCGACGCGGCGTTGCTGGAGGCGCAGGCCGAGGCCCATCGGCTGGGCATCACCGGCATCCACGACGTCGAGTGCGACGGCGCGCTGGCGGCCTTCGAGCGACTGGCCGCGTCCGATGCGCTCCGCCTCCGCGTGCTGTTTCATCCGCCGGTCGCCTCGCTCGATGCGCTGGTGCGGCGCGGGATCCGGAGCGGCGCCGGCTCGGCCTGGCTCAGGATCGGCGGCGTGAAGCTCTTTCTCGACGGCAGCCTCGGAAGCCGCACCGCGTGGATGCTCGAGCCCTACGAGGGGAGCGGCGATCGCGGCATGCCGATCACGTCGGCGGACGAGGCCGGGCGCGCCATGTCGCCGCCGCCGCGGCGGGGATCGCGTCGATCGTGCACGCCATCGGCGACGCCGCGGTCCGGCGGGCGCTCGACCTGATGGCGCCGCTCCCTCGCGTGGCGATCCCGCACCGGATCGAGCACCTCCAGTGCGTCGCACCAGCCCGACCTCGACCGGGCGGCCGCCGCCGGACTCGTCGTCTCGATGCAGCCCGCGCACCTGCTGACCGACATCCCGCTCGTGGAGCGCCACTGGGGCGGCCGCGGGCCGCGGCGCGTACGCGTTCGCGTCCCTGCGGCGGAGCCACACGCCGATGGCCTTCGGGAGCGACGCGCCGGTCGCTTCGCTCGACCCGCGCGAAGGGATCTTCGCGGCGATGAGCGGCGGAGCGACGCCGGGGGGCCGGCCGGCGGCTGGCGGCCGGAGGAGCGGCTCTGTTCGACGAGGCCGTGCGCGCCTATACGCTGGGCGCGGCGCACGCGGCCGGCGCCAGTGGATCGCGGCACGCTGGCGCCCGGCCAGGATGCGGATCTGGTGGCCTGGGCGTTCGATCTTCCGTCGAGCGCGGTGCCGGTGACGCCGCGCGAGCCGGATCGGCCCGCCTCACCGTGGTCGGCGGCGAGGTCGTGATGCGGCCGTGAGGGCCCGGCATTAGACTCTGTGCCATGTCCCGCAATCCTGTCCGCCGCACCAAGATCGTCGCCACCCTCGGTCCCGCCTGGGACGAGCCCGCGAAAATGGCCGCGCTGCTCGACGCCGGCGTCAACGTCGTCCGGGTCAACGCTTCGCACGGCACGCCCGAGATTCGCGAGCGACTGGATCGAGCAGCTCAAGGAGGTCACGCGCGCGGCCGACGGGATCCGGTCGCTGTCCTGCTCGATCTGCAGGGGCCCCGCATCCGCGTCGGCACCGCTGGTCGCTCCCGCTCCGGCTCGAGACAGGGCAGGAGGTCGTCTTCGCGCCCGAGGACGCGCCGGGGCGGAGGACATCCCCACGACCTACGAGGCGCTCGCCGCACGACGTCCGGCGTCGGCGCACGCATCCTGCTGGACGACGGGCTGCTCATCGTCGAGGTCATGGGCATGCCGGGAGGGACGCGTCGACGCGGTGGTGCGCTACGGCGGAGAGCTCAAGTCGAACAAGGGGATGAATCTCCCCGGCATCGAGGTGAGCGCGCCGGCGCTCACCGAGAAGGACCGCGAGGACGTGGCGCAGGCGGCGGCGCTCGGCGTGGACTACATCGGCGCTTTCGTTCGTGCGCAAGCCGGAGGACCTCGAGGAGCTGCGCCGCCTGGTGCCGCGCTCGACCCGGCTCATCGCCAAGATCGAGAAGGACACGGCGCTCAACAATCTCTGCGGCATCCTCGAGGCCGACGGACGCGATCATGGTGGCCCGCGGCGACCTGGGCGTCGAGCTGCCGTTCGAGGAAGTGCCGCTGGTGCAGAAGCGGGTGATCCGCGAGGCCAGCCTGCACGGCAAGCCGGTGATCACGGCCACCCAGATGCTCGAGTCCATGGTCCACGCACCCGCGCCCGACCCGCGCCGAGGCGTCGGACGTCGCCAACGCGATCCTCGACGGCACCGACGCGGTGATGCTCTCCGCCGAGACGGCGGTCGGCGACTTTCCGCTCGAGGCGGTGCAGGCGATGGCGCGGATCGCCCGCGAGATCGAGAAGCACCGCAAGGGCCGGAGCCCCGCATTCGACACGGCCGTGGGCCGGCGGCGCGAGGAGACGGCAGCGGCTGCCGCAGCACCGACGTCGCACGGCGGGCCGACCCGCACCGAGGACGCGATCGCGGTGGCGGTCTGCGCCGCCGCGGAGCTGATCGCGGCGCCGCTCATCGTCTGCTTCACCAGCAGCGGCTTCACCGCGCGGACGGTGGCCTCGTGCCGGCCCGACGGTCCCGATCTTCGCGGTGACGCCGGAGCCGGAGACGTTCCGCCAGCTCGCGCTGGTCTGGGGCGTGGTGCCGGCGCTGGTCGAGCACCTGCCGACTACGACTCGATGCTCACCGTCGCGCGCCACAAGCTGCTGGAGCTCGGGCTGGCGGAGCCGGGCGAGCGGGTCGTGGTGACCGCGGGCGTTCCGTTCGATCAGCCGGGCACTACCAATCTGCTGAAGATCGAGGCAGTTTGACGGGGCGATGAACGGCGGGAGTGAGACGCGGGAGTGAGACTGACTTTCCTGGGAACGGGCACGTCGTTCGGCGTGCCCCAGATCGGCTGCGGGTGCGCGGTCTGCCGCTCGACCGATCCGCGGGACACGCGCACGCCGGTCGGGCGCCCTGCTCCAGGCGGGCGGGTCGCACGTCCTGATCGACACGCCGCCCGAGCTGCGGCTCCAGCTCGTCGCCGCGGGTTCATCGCAAGTGGACGCGGTGCTGTACACCCACGAGCACGCCGACCACGTCAACGGCATCGACGATCTGCGCATGTTCTCGGTGCGCCAGCGCCGGCCGCTACCGCATCTACGGCCCGCCCGAGACGCTCGAGCGGCTCCGCGCCTCCGTTCGACTACATCTTCAACGACACCGTGCGCCCGTACGAGGGCACCTCGAAGCCGTGCCTCGGGCTCCACCGCTCGAGCCCGGACGAGCCCGTCGACGGTGGCCGGCGTCTCGAGGTGCTGCCGCTCGCGTTCCAGCACGGGCACCTGCGGGTCTACGGCTACCGGTTCGGCGACGTCGCATACATCACCGACGTGAAGTCCGTGCCCGCCGGCGAGCGCGCGCCGGCTCCAGCGGGCTCGCGTGCTGGTGCTCAACGCGCTCTGGTGGCGCCCGCACCCGACCCACCTCAGCATCGGCGAGGCGATCGAGACCGCGCAGGACCTCGGCGCCGAGCGGACCTACCTTACCCATCTGACGCATGAAACCGGGCATGCGGAGCTGGAAGGCCAGCTCCCGCCGGGCATTCTGCCCGCGTACGACGGGCTCACCGTGGAGGTCGCGTGATTCGCCTTGCCTACGGGCGGATGTTCCAGGACGGTCTCGACGGCGAGCATGGGCTTCCCGCGCGCGCGGCTCGACGAGCTCGCCCGCCGGTTCCCGGCGCGGTGCAGGCGGAGGTCGCGCGAGCGCCGCGGCCGCGGCGAATACGGCTTCTACGAGCTCGATCGATCAGGGCGCGACGGTGAAGGAGATCGCGACCTTCGCCGAGGGGCTGGGCCAGGCGCACGACCACGTGCTCGTGCTCGGCATCGGCGGCTCGGCGCTGGGCGCGCGCGCGCTGCTCGGCGGCGCTCCGCCGCCCCGCCTGGAACGAGCTGGGACGACGAGGGCCGCGAGTTCTTCCCCCGGCTCACCGTGCTGGAGAACGTCGACCCGACGTCGGTGGCGGCGGCGCTCCGCGGATCGATCCCCGCCGGGTGCTCGTCAACGTGATCAGCAAGTCGGGCGGGACCGCGGAGACGATGGCCCAGTACCTCGTCGTGCGCGCCTGGCTCGAGGAGGCGCTCGGCGCGGCGGCGTCCCGCCACCTCGTGTTCACCACCGATCCGGAGCGCGGCGCGCTCCGCGAGCTCGCGACCCGGGAAGGGATCGCCACGCTCAGCGTGCCGCCGGCGGTCGGCGGGCGATTCAGCGTGCTCTCGCCGGTGGGGCTCCTGCCGGCGGCGCTGGTCGGCATCGACATCGCAGGGGCTGCTCGCCGGGGCGCGCGCAGGCGGTGGAGCGCGCCGAGGCCGACGACCTCCGGCAGAATCCGGCGGCGCTCTACGCCGGCGCTCCACTGGGCCGCCGACACCGGGCTCGGCGCCCGGATCCACGTGCTCATGCCGTACACCGACCGGCTGCGCGAGTTCGCCGAGTGGTATCGGCAGCTCTGGGCGGAGAGCCTCGGGCAAGCGGGTGGACCGCGAACGGCCGGCCGGTCTTCATCGGGCCCACGCCGGTCGGCGGCGGTCGGCGCCACCGACCAGCACAGCCAGGTGCAGCTGTTCATGGAAGGGCCGTTCGACAAGGTGATCACGCTTCGTCGTGGTGGACGACCTCGGGCGCCGATCTCGCCCGATTCCCGCGCCGGGACGCGCCTGCCGCCCGATCTCGCCTACCTCCCGGGCCACACGCTCGGCGAGCTGCTCCGCGCCGAGTACGAGGCGACGTCGGCCGCGCTCGCCCGGATGGGCCGGATGAACTGCACCCTCCGGCTGCCCGGCGCTACCGCGGCAGACGCATGGGCGAGCTGATCATGTTCTTCCAGCTCGCCACCGGCTACGCGGGCGTGTGGTACGGCGTGGATCCGTTCGACCAGCCCGGCGTCGAGCTGGGCAAGCAGCTCACGTTCGCCGCCATGGGGCGGCCGGGGTATGAAGCGCCGGTGCGGCAGCCGGCGGCTCGGGACGAGGCGTGATCGGGTATGTGGGACGGGCGTGTGGGCATGCTCTCGCAGCCGCCGGGGGCACGGCGGGCCCTTCGGTCGCTGCAGTGCGCTTCGACCTTTGGGATCGCGCAGGGAATTGAACGCGCACTGACGCTCCCTGCGGGCCCACCGCGCCCCCGCCGCTGCTTGGGTTCCGGGTCGGTGCACTCACCGGCGGGGTGGGAGGAGAAAAAAGACGGCTTCGGTTGGGCTCAGTCCGGTGTGGTGGGGTCGAACCGCCGGTCTCACATGCCCCGATCGCGGGGCGTAGCACGAGGGGTCGGGGGCCGGACCGACACTGCGTTCTTTTTGTGGCGGTCCGCCCCCGACCCCTCGCGCGAAGCCGTGGACCCCGACGTCTCCAACCGCGGTGGCCGCGCCAAAAACGCTTTGTTTGACGCTCCCCCGCCTCCGGCCTACCTTTACCCCTGGTCCTGAGAATCTGCAATCTCCGAGGGTGTCCAGACATGGCTGACGAGACCCAGCGGGCGGTCGATCTGTACGAAGGCGCGGTGGCGCTGGTGCCGGGTGGCGTGACGGTGCGCGACCCCGCCAAGCTCCGCTCGACGGCCACCGACCGGCTGGTGTGGCAGGCGGTGTTCTCGCACCGGCGAGGCGCGCGATGCGGCCCGGTGGCTGCTCTGGGAGCTGGGCCAGGTCACCGGCGCCCGGCCGGCCTCGATCCAGGGCCTCTATGAGGCCCGCGGCCGGGGCGACGTGAGCGGGTTCACCGTGCCCGCCATCAACGTGCGCATGCTGGGCTACGATACCGCGCGCGCCGTCTTCCGCGCCGCCCGAGCGGGCAAAGCCGGCGCGATCCTGCTGGAGATCGCGCGCTCCGAGATCGCCTACACCGACCAGCGGCCGGCCGAGTACGTCTCGGTGCTGATCGGCGCCGCGCTCCGCGAAGGTTACGTGCTGCCGCTCTTCATCCAGGGCGACCACTGTCAGGTCAACCAGAAGAAATATCAGGCCGATCCCGAGGGCGAGGTGGGTGAGGTGAAGAAGCTGATTGCCGAGGAAATCGGCGCGGGCTTCTACAACATCGACGTCGACACCTCGACGCTCGTCGACCTCGCGTATCCCACGCTCGCGGAGCAGCAGCGGCTCAACTACGAGCGCGCGGCCGAGATCACGGCGTTCATCCGGGCGCACGAGCCCGATGGCGTCACCGTCTCCGTGGGCGCGGAGATCGGCGAGGTCGGCATGAAGAACAGCACCGTCGAGGAGCTGCACGCGTTCATGCGTGGCTACCAGACCAGCCTGGCGGCCCACGAGGGCGCGCTCGAGGGGATCAGCAAGATCTCGGTCCAGACCGGGACATCGCACGGCGGGGTGGTCCTGCCCGACGGCTCGATGGCCGACGTGAAGATCGATCTCCAGGCGCTCGCCGCGCTCTCCCAGGCGGCGCGCGAGGAGTACGGCCTGGCGGGCGCCGTCCAGCACGGCGCCAGCACGCTGCCCTCCAACGCGTTCGGGAATTTCCCCCGGATCGAGACCGCCGAGATTCACCTCGCCACCAACTTCCAGAACATCGTGTTCGATCATCCCATGCTTCCCGCCGACCTGCGGGATCGCCTCCGGCGCTGGGTCGACGAAAACGCGGCCGGCGAGCGGAAGAGCGGGGACACCGCCGAGCAGTTCTATTACAAGGCGCGGAAGAAGGCCATCGGACCATTCAAGCGCGAAATGTGGTCCCTCGGCGAGGACGTGCGGCAGGCCATCGCGGCGGATCTCGAGCGCATGTTCGGATTCCTGTTCGAGCAGCTCAACGTGAACGGCACGGAGAAGGACATCAATCGCTTCGTCGAGGCTCCCATGCAGCATCACGCGGCGCTCAGGCCCGCGCTGGTGGCGGCCGAAGACGATCCCGACGCCGGGGAATAGGAGGAGCGGATGGCACGTAGCAAGCAGGGCCGGGAAGTGGTGTACGTCGAGCGCGGCGGGGATGCGTCCGCCAAGTGGCTGTTCTGGGGCGCGGTGCTCGGCGCCGGACTGGCGCTGATGTACGCGCCCCGCACCGGCGAGGAAACCCGCCGCGTACTCCAGCGAAAGCTGTGGAAGCTCCGCGCCGTGACCGAGGAAAAGCTGGACGAGCTGGCCCAGCAGTTCGGGAGCGGAAAGTCCGGCCTGGAGGACCTGGCGGACGAGGAGGACGACGACCTCGAGGAGGCCGGCGACCTGCCGTCGCTCCGGCCGCGTGCCTCCGGGCCGTCGGCCCGCGAGGAGCTCGAGCGGCGGCTGGCCGAGTCGCGCGCGCGTCGGCGGGCCGTGGGCGATTTCGAGGAGCCGCTCGCCTGAAACGGCTGCGGCCCGGCGGGTGGCACCGCACCCCCGCCGGTTTTCTGCGCCGAACGCTCCAGGCCGCGGACGAAAACAACATACCCTTTCTCGCCAGCGCGCTGACGTTCGATGCGCTCCTGGCCGCTGTGCCGTTCGTTCTGCTCGTCCTGATCGGCCTGACGCACGTCGCGCAGGCCATCGCGGGCGGACCGGCGGTCGACGCCACCGCCCTGTTCCACCGCTTCTTCCCGCCGCATACGTCGGAGCCCGGGCGCGATCCATTCGCGCTGGTCGAACGGCTGCTCGTGGGCGTGGCGCGGAACCGCGGGCAGATTTCGCTGTTCGCCCTCCCGGCGTTCGTCTGGTTCAGCACCCGCCTCTTCGCGGGCGTGCGCACCTCGCTCAACGACATCTACGACGTCTCCGCTCGGCCGTCTCCGCCGCGCAATTTCCTGATCATCTGGCTCGCGGGGAAGGTCAGAGACTCGCTCATGGTCATCGCGACCGTCGTGCTCTTCCTCGCCAACACGGCCCTGAGCACGGTGGTGACGATCGCATGGGCACGAGGCGAGCAGCGGGTGATCCCGCAGCTCGCCTTCTTCTTTTCGACCCTCGGACGCTTTCTGGGCGAGCTGCTCGCGTTCAGCTTCTCGGTGTCGCTCTTCTACGTCACCTATCGCTACGCCTCGGTCCGGCGTCTCCCCTGGCGGACCGCGCTCCTGGCCTCCACCTTCACGGCGCTGCTGTTCGAGGTCGCCAAGCGGCTCTACGGTCTCTATCTCGCCCACTTCGCGTCTGTGGGAGGCGCTTCGGGCGACGCCAACATCGGCGCGGGAGTGCTGTTCATTCTCTGGATCTATTACACGGCGATCGTCTTCCTGCTCGGCGGTGTGGTCGCCGAGACCTGGGAGCTGCGTCACATGCAGGAGCGGCAGCGGATCATCCTGGGCTGACTACCCGGCCGGCCCGTCCCCCTCACGCCCGGAGACACTGTGCCCCGTACTCCGACCGCAATGCTTCGGCTCGCCGTCGCCGTCGCGCTCGCCAGCGCGTGCCGTCCGGCTCCGCACGAGGGCTCGTCGACGGGCGCCGAGGCCGCCGCGGCGCCGCTCTCCGCTGCCGACCAGTCCGCCATTCGCGCGGTCGACACCACGTTCGTCGCCCGGGTGGCCGCCGGCGACGCGGCGGGGCTGGCCGCGATGTACCTGGCCGATGCCAACCTGATGCCGCCCAACACCGCGACGATCCATGGACGCGACGGGATCCAGAAGTTCTGGGGTGGCTTCTTCGACGCCTACCGGGTCACGCTCGCCCTGACGGCCCAGGAGGTGGAGGGCCGTGGTGACCTGGCCTATTCGCGCGGAGGCTTCACGCTCGACCTCACGCCCAAGGCCAAGGGGCCGGCCCCGGCGCACGACGAGGGCAAGTTTCTCGTGATCTACCGCCGGCAGCCGGACGGCATCTGGCGCCTGGCTGTCGACATGTACAGCTCGGACCTGCCGGTGCCAAAGTAGAGAGTTCCATCCGGGAGGCACCGGGTATATATTTCTGGTGCCTCAGGTCCGAAGGGCGCCGGCGCGTGAACCGCGTCAGGACCTCGCCGGTAGCAGCGCTAAGCGATGCCCGGTGTCGCTTCGGGGAGCCTGAGGCACTTTTCTTTTCCCTCCGCCAATGACCATCGCCCTCGCACGCCGTTACCGACCCAAACGCTTCGCCGACCTCCTGGTGCAGGACCACGTGGCCGCCGTCCTTCGCGGCGCCGTGGCCCGGGGCCGAGTTGGCCACGGCTATCTCCTGACCGGTCCCCGCGGCGTCGGCAAGACGACCGCCGCCCGAATCCTCGCCATGGCGCTCAACTGCCCCAACCGAGACGCCGACGGGGATCCCTGCGGCGAGTGCGAGAACTGCCTCCGCGTCTGGAACGGTTCGGCCAATCTCGATGTGGTCGAGATCGATGCCGCCAGCAACCGCGGCGTCGACGACGCGCGCGATCTGCGCGAGCGGGCGATGTACGCCGCCTCCAGGGAAGGCCACTACAAGGTCTACATCGTCGACGAAGCGCACATGCTCACCCGCGAGGCCTGGAACGCGCTGCTCAAGGTGCTCGAGGAGCCGCCGCCGCGGTGTGGTCTTCGTCTTCGCCACCACCGAACCGCAGAAGATCGCAGCCGCTGCGGCCCCGGTGCTCTCGCGGCTCCAGCGCTTCGACTTCCGGCGCATCGGGCCCGGGGCCATCCGGGACCGGCTGCGGCAGGTGCTCGAGGCCGAGCGGATCGCGGCGGACGACGACGCGCTCACGCTCATTGCCCGGCACGCCGACGGCGGCATGCGCGACGCGCTCAGCGTGCTCGACCAGTGCCTGAGCTTCGGGGAAGGCGCCGTCACCGCCCAGCGCGTCCGCGAGGTGCTGGGCCTCGTGGGCGACGAGTTGTACGCCGAAGTGCTGGACCTCGTCGCGGACCGGCGGCCCGAGGGCGTCTTTCCGCTGGTCGACCGACTGGTCAACGCCGGCGCCGACCTGGCCGAGTTCATGGGCGGCGCGGGCGAGGCGCTCCGGGCGCTTGCTCATGCTGCAGCTCGGCAGCGCCCCCGAGGGTCTCACCGAGGCCCTGCGCGGCGCGCTCGAGCTGCACCGGGACCGGCTCGAGTCCGGGGATCTCCTGCGCATGCTCCGGCTGTTGGCGGACAGCGAAACCGACATCCGCCGGAGTGCGAACCCCAGGCTGATCGTCGAGACCCTGTTGCTCCGGTGGACGATGCTCGACCGGATCGTCGACCTGGCGCAGGTGCTCGCGGGCGGGGATTCCGCTCGTCGCGGGCCGGCCGGTGGTCGGGCTCGCCCCCCGAGTCACCCTGAGCGGAGCGAAGGGGCCAGCGCCCGAGGACGCCGCGACCGGCCGGCCCCTTCGCTCCGCTCAGGGTGACTCGGGCGGAGGATCACCCGCTGCTAGCTCGGCTCCGCCCGAAGAGTCTCCACCTGCAGAGTCTCGGGCTACGGAGTCCCCTCCGCCCGCAGAGCCCATCCCCGCGACCCTGGACGCGCTCCAGGCCGCGTGGCCGGAGATCGTGGCCGACGTGCGGGAACGGAGCCGGTTCCTGGGCGAGGCCCTGTCCCACACGACACCCGCGGCGCTCGAGCTGCCCTGGCTGACGGTGGCCCTCGTGGAGCCGAACCCGCTATTCGCCGAGCGGCTCCAGGCGCAGGCCCGATTGGTCGAGGAGGTGCTGGGGAGGGTGATCGGCCAGGCCGCGCGCCTCCGCGTGACCGAGGCGGGACCCCCTGACGGCGACCCGCCCCCGAAGCCCCGGAAGCTCACCGACGCGAGCCTCAAGGCCGATCGGCTGCGGGCGTTCCGAACCAAGGATCCGACCCTCGACACGGCCGCCGATGCGTTAGATTTGGAGATCGTGGATTAGCTTGCCCACGCCTTCCCCGTCCCCTTACTTTGCCCGGACATGGCCGGACTACCCGATAGCATGGCAGATCTCCAGCAGCTCTTTCAACTCGGCCAGCAGATGCAGGGCCGGTTGCAGCAACTCCAGACCGAGCTCGCCGGTCGCACCATCGAGACCTCGGCGGGCGGCGGCATGGTGCGGGTCATGTGCCGACGGCCGTGGCACGGTGCGATCGGTCGTGATCGATCCGGCCGTCTTCGCCGGGCACGACGCGGAGTTCCTGGCGGACCTGGTGACGGCCGCGGTCGCCGAGGCGCAGCGGCGCGCGGCCGACCTGCTGCAGGCGGAGATGCGGAAGGTTCCCTCGCTGCCGTTCGTCGCCGGCTGACGGTGAGCGCCATCGACGCGCTGATCACGGAGCTTGCACGGCTTCCGGGGATCGGCCGCAAGACGGCTCAACGCCTCACCTTTCATTTGCTCCAGCAACCCTCCGAACAGGTGGGGCGTCTCGCGGCCGCGCTCGTCGCCGTAAGCGAGCGCGTCCGGCCCTGCGACGAGTGCGGCAACCTCACGGAGGAGCAGCCCTGCGGCATCTGTCAGGACCCGCGTCGCGACGCGGCGCTCCTCTGTGTCGTGGAGGAATCCTCCACCGTGCAGGTGGTGGACCGGTCCACCGACTTTCGCGGCCGGTACCACGTGTTGGGAGGCCGGCTCTCGCCGCTCGACGGCGTGGGGCCGGAGTCGCTGCGGCTCGAGCATCTCGTGGCGCGGGTCCGCGACGGGGGCGTGCGCGAGGTCATCCTCGCCACCAACCCCTCCATGGAGGGCGAGGTGACGGCGACCTACATCCAGCAGCTGCTCGCGGGGCAGGGCGTGCGGGTCACCCGGTTGGCGCGTGGGCTGCCGATGGGCGGCGACCTCGAGTACGTCGACGGCGTGACGCTGGCGCACGCGCTCGTGGCGCGGCAAGAGGTCTCGTGATCTCGACGGTGTCATGATGCGCTCACGCGGCTGGCTGTTCGCGGGCGGGCTGGCGGCGGGCGCGATGGCGGGATGGGTGCTGGCGCAGCGCCGGCTCGCAACCCACCAGCGTGACCTGTTCAGTCCGCGGCCGCTCCGGCGCCTGGCGGCGCTCGGGTTCCTGGCCGGACAAACCGGCGTCGATACCATCCGGCTGCTGAAGGACTACCTCGCGTGGGAGCGCCAGCCGGTGCTCCGGCGCCGCGCCCAGGCGATCCTGCGGGGCCTGGAAGCTACTCTGGCATGAGGCGGGCGCATGAGCGGTAGGTGGCGATGAGCGGGTCGTCGAGCTGGTCGTTCCGGGAGGAGGACGCCCGTGCCATTCAGGTGATCCTGAGCGGCTTTCTGGCGGAGTCCAACGCCCGGACGGCGCTGATCGTGGACCGCACCGGTCAGATGGTGGCCACCGTCGGCGAGGCCCCACGGTTCGACCCCACCGCCTTCGCCTCCCTCACGGCGGCCGACTTCAGCGCCAACGACCAGCTCGCCCGGATGCTCGGGGAGCCGGAGTTCGGCGCGCTGTTCCACCAGGGCGAGAAGGAGTCGATGTACCTGGCGGACGTGGCACGGCGGGTCATTCTCGTGGTGCTGTTCGACAACCGCACCACGCTCGGCCTCGTGAAGCTCCGCGTCAAGTCGGCGGTGGGCCAGCTCAACCAGGTCTTCACGGACATGTTCAATCGGGACGGTACGAGTGCGCCGGGAGTCGCGTCGGACTTCCTCGGCGAGGCGGAAGACGAGATCGACAAACTCTTCGGGGCCTGAGGGAGACCGCAAGCATGTCGATGATCAATTACGCCTCGCGCGAGATCAACTGCAAACTGGTGTATTACGGGCCGGGGCTCGGCGGCAAGACCACCAATCTCGAGTTCGTGTACAACAAGGTGGCGCCGGGCTCGCGGGGAAAGATGATCTCCCTGGCCACCGAGACCGAGCGCACGCTGTTCTTCGACTTCCTGCCCGTCGACCTGGGCACCATCCGGGGCTTCAAGGTCAAGTTCCACCTCTACACAGTGCCGGGGCAGGTCTACTACAACGCCTCGCGCAAGTTGATCCTCAAGGGCGTCGACGGCGTGGTGTTCGTGGCGGACAGCCAGATCGAGCGGATGGACGCGAACATCGAGGCCATGCAGAATCTGTACGAGAATATGACCCAGCACGGCTACGACCTCACCCGGATCCCATTCGCCATCCAGTACAACAAGCGTGACCTGCCCAACGCCGCCCCGGTGGCGGAGCTCCAGGCGGCCCTCAATCCCGGCTGGCCCGTGGACGATGCGGCCCGCCAGCGGGTGCTGCCCGATCCCGGCCGGGAAGGGGAGTTCCTGGTGAGCCAGCAGGACGGCCAGTGGATCGAGCGGGCGCCCTACTTCGAGGCGGTCGCGCTGACGGGCGACGGCGTCTTCGACACGCTCAAGGCGATCAGCAAGAACGTCGTCAAGACCCTGGGGTAGCAGTCGGCATGTGGACCCTCCCGAACGTCATCACGCTGATCCGGATCTGCTTCACGCCGGTCATCGCCCTGCTGCCGTTCATCGAGGGCTACTGGCCCAAGCTCATCGCATTCGTCATCTTCCTCGCCGCGGCGATCAGCGACATCTACGACGGCCACCTGGCGCGGTCCCGGAACCAGGTGACCGACATCGGCAAGCTGCTCGACCCCATCGCCGACAAGCTCCTCCTGTTCGCGACGCTCATCCCGATCTACTGGATCTCCCGCGCCCGCCACGATCTCTACGATATTCCGATCTGGGGCAGCATCCCGCTCTGGGTCTGCCTGCTGCTGATCGGGCGCGAGGTGGCGATGACGGGGTTCCGCTGGTGGGCCAGCCGGCGCGGCGTCGTGATCCCCGCCGCCGGCGCGGGCAAGCTCAAGACCACCATACAGAACATCTTCATCGGCGCCGTCATCCTCTGGTTCGCCTTCCGGGACGCCCGGAAGCCCATGGGCTGGGAGCACAGCCGCTTCGCCGAATTCTGGAACCAATTCCACGGCGGGTTCGTGGCGGTGGCCCTGGCCGTCGCGACGCTGCTCACCGTCTCCTCGTTCGCACAATATCTCTACCGCAATCGCCGGCTGTTCTCGCGCGCCCGGTGATCGGATTGGTCTCCATTCCGCAGTCACCCTGAGCGGAGCGAAGGGGGCATCCCCGCCGGCATGCCCCCTTCGCTGCGCTCAGGGTGACCTGGGTCGTCGATGAATCTCGAGCTCGTGACTATCGGTACCGAGCTGCTGCTCGGCTTCACGGTGGACACCAACGGGGCCGAGCTCGCGCGCGCCCTCTCGGCGGCTGGCATCACCGTCGTCAGGCGCACCAGTGTGAGTGACAGTCGAGAGGCGATTCGGGAGGCCGTGCAGGACGGCCTCGAGCGCACCGGCGCCGTAATCACCACCGGAGGGCTGGGCCCGACGCGGGACGACATCAGCAAGCGCGCCGTGGCCGAGCTGTTCGGCGCGCCGCTCGACTTCGACGAGGGCGTGTGGGCTGCCCTGGTCGAGCGGTTCGCGCGGATCGGGCGGGTGCCGGTCGAGAGCAACCGAAGCCAGGCGGAGGTGCCCCGGGGCGCCACCGTGCTGCGCAACCGCTGGGGCACCGCCCCGGGTCTCTGGATCCAGGGAGCTCCGGGACTCGTGATCATGCTGCCGGGCGTGCCGGGAGAGATGCGGAAGTTGCTCGAGCAGGAGGTCGTGCCGCGGCTGGCGGAGCGCGCCGATGGGCGGGTCATTCGCTCGCGGATGGTGCGCACCACCGGCATTCCGGAATCGACCCTCGCCGAGCGCATGGGAGAGATCGAGCGCGAGATCGCGCCACTCAGCCTCGCGTATCTGCCGGGCCTCGACGGTGTCGATCTCCGCGTCAGCGCGTGGCGGCTGCCGCCCGGCGAGGCGGACGCGCGCCTGGCCGCGGCCGCCGCCCTGGTTCGGGAACGTGGGGCGGAATACGTCTATGGTGAGGGTGAGGCGGACCTGGCGGAGCTGGTGCTCGATGTCGCGCGTCGAGCTGGCGCCAGGATCGCGACGGCCGAGTCGTGCACAGGAGGGCTGGTGGGGGCGCGGCTGACGGAGATCCCGGGTAGCTCGGACGTCTACGTGGGCGGTGTCGTCGCCTATGCCAACGAGATCAAGACCGGGGTGCTGGGCGTGGATCCCGCGCTGGTGGCGGAACACGGCGCGGTCAGCGAGCCGGTCGCTCTGGCCATGGCCCGCGGCGCGGCCGAGCGCCTGGGTGCTGAGGCGGCCGTCTCCGTGACAGGGATCGCGGGCCCGGGGGGCGGGAGCGAGGCGAAGCCGGTGGGCACGATCTGGTATGGTGTCGCGTTCGATGGCCGGGTCGACGGCCATCGGTCGCTGCTGCCGGGCACTCGCCATGACATCCGCGCCCGCGCGGCGCAGGCGGCCTTGCACCTGTTGCTGCGGCGTCTGCGAGCATAGGGCTGACCCTGCCACTCTGACCCACCTCTCCGGCACGCTGCCTGCTATTATCTTCCGGACAGCTCCCGAATCTACGAGGTCGCAAGTGACTGATAATCGAAGGGTTAGCGGCGAGTACACCGACGACGTCGACCGCACCCGAAGCCCCGGCGGGGAGACCGATCCTGCCGCCACGACCGGCCCGAGCGCCGATGGTGCCGACATGGCGTCCACCGATATGTCCCAGGAACCGTCCTCGCGTGATCCCGACACCCAGCCGGAGTTTGGCGGGCGGGCGCCTGGCGGCGCGAACCTGCCGATGGAGCCCGATGCCCAGGCCGTCCGCCGGCTGGAGGAACAGCTCGAGCAGGAGCGCGAGCGGTACCTGCGTCTCGCGGCAGAGTATGACAACTACCGGAAGCGCGTGGCGCGCGAGCGCGCCGAGCTCGGGGACCGGGCGCAGGCGACGCTGGTCGGGCGGTTGCTGGACGCGCTCGACGATCTGGAGCGTCTCGTCGCGGACGGCGCCTCGGCGTCCGCCGAGCAGGTGCGGCAGGCCGTCGCGCTGGTCGACCGGAAGCTCCGGAAGGAGCTCATGGCCGCGGGCCTGGAGCGGATCGACCCGGCCGGAGCGGCGTTCGACCCCAGCCTCCACGAGGCGGTCTCCACGCTGCCACCGCCATCGCCCGAGCTCGACCACCAGGTGAGCGCCACCTTCCAGGCTGGCTACCGCTTCAAGGGCACGCTCGTCCGTCCTGCGCGCGTGCAGGTGTACGCCGAGCAGGAACAGGCGTAACGTGGCCGCGAAGGACTTCTATCAGGTCCTTGGCGTGCCCGACTCGGCGAGCCAGGCCGATATCAAGAAGGCGTACCGGCGGCTCGCCAAGCAGCACCACCCTGACGCCAACCCCAACAACCCGCAGGCCGCCGAGCGCTTCAAGGAGATCTCCGAGGCGCACAGCGTCCTGTCGGATGCCGACAAACGGAAGCAGTACGACCAGATGCGGCGGCTGGGTGCGTTCGACGGCGGCATGGCTCGTGGCCCTCGCTCCACCGCCGGCGGCCGGACCGCAGGGGGCGCGGGCCCCGACTTCCGGCCCGAAGGCATGGATTTCGGTGACTTCGGCGGGCTCGGCGACATCTTCTCGTCGATCTTCGGCCGCGGGCGTCAGGAGACCACCGCCCGAGCGGAGGAGATCGAGACCGTCGTCGAGGTGCCGTTCCGGGTCGCGGCACTGGGAGGCAAGGTGCCGGTGACGCTGCAGGTGACCGAGCCGTGCCCCACGTGCACGGGCTCGGGCGGCGCGCCTGGTGCCACCTGGTCCACCTGTCCCGAGTGCAACGGGCGAGGGACGATCTCGTTCGGCCAGGGCGGCTTTGCCGTCAATCGGCCGTGTCCGCAGTGCCGCGGGCGAGGGCGCGTGCCGTCCCAGCCCTGCCCGACCTGTCGTGGGGCGGGCGAGATCCGCAGCGAGCGCCAGGTGATCATCACCGTCCCTCCGGCGACCGAGACCGGCACCCGTGTGCGCATGCGCGGGCAGGGCGAGCACGGACACGCCGGCACCCAGCCAGGCGACCTGATCATCACCTTCCAGGTCCAGCCCGACCGCTTCTTTCATCGCGAGGGGCTCGACATCGTCTGCGAGGTGCCGCTCAACATCGCCCAGGCCGCGCTCGGCACCAGGCTTCGGGTGCGCACGCTCGACGGCAAGAAGGTGATGCTGCGAATCCCGGCCGGTACGCAGCCGGGCCGGAAGTTCCGGATCAAGGGGCAGGGCGTCGAGAAGAGTGGCGTGCGGGGCGATCAGCTCGTGCAGGTACAGGTCACCGTGCCCGAGCAGCTCACCCCGGAGCAGGAGGGCCTCCTGAAGCAGTTCGCGGCATCGGCAGGGCTGGCGCACTGACACGCTGACGAGCTATCTCCCCCGCCTCGATCAACAGCCGGTGCGTCGCCCGCTCGGTCTCCGGACTGGGCGGGCGACGTTGCTCGTAGGTTCCGTCGGCCCGGAGCTCCCACGCCTGGCGGTTGTCCTCCCACATGAGCAGGAGCAGATCGCGGAGTGCCTGCCGATCGGCCGGATCCTGGATCGGGGTGACGGCCTCGATCCGCCGCTCGAGGTTCCGCGGCATCCAGTCCGCCGAGCCGATGTAGACCTCCTCGGCGCCGCCGTTCAGGAAATAGAAGGCGCGTGAGTGCTCGAGGAACCGGCCGATGATGCTGATCACCCGGATGGTGTCGCTCACGCCCGGGAGCCCGGGACGGAGACAACAGATGCCGCGCACGATCAGGTCGATCGGCACGCCTGCCCGCGAGGCCTCGTACAGGGCGGCGATGATGTCCGGATCCACCAGCGCGTTCATCTTGGCGATGATCCGCGCCGGCGCACCTGCCTGCCGGTGGGCGATCTCGCGGCGGATCATCGCGATGAACCGATCCCGCATCCCGCGCGGCGCCACGATGAGCTCCCGGTATCCCGTCGGTGACGCGAAGCCCGTGAGCACGTTGAAGAGGTCCGTGAGATCGGCGCCCAGGGCGGGGCTCGCGCTCAGCAGGCCGAAATCGGTGTAGATCCGCGCCGTCTTGGGGTTGTAGTTGCCGGTGCCGATGTGCAGGTAGCGGCGCATCGTGTCGCCCTCCCGCCGCACCACCAGCATCACCTTTGCGTGGGTCTTGAGCCCCGCCACCCCGTAGCTCACGTGGACGCCCGACGTCCTCGAGCCGTTGCGCCCAGATGATGTTGTTCTCTTCGTCGAAGCGCGCCTGCAGCTCGATCAGGACCGCGACCTGCTTGCCCCGTTCGGCCGCCTGGACCAGGAGCCGTGCGATGCTGGAGTCGCCCCCGGTGCGGTAGAGCGTGAGCTTGATGGCGAGCACGTCGGGATCTTCGGCCGCCGTCTGAATGAACCGCTCCACCGTGGTCTGGAAGCTGTCGTAGGGGTGGTGGAGCAACAGGTCACCCTCCCGGATCACATCGAAGACATTGCGCGACGTAGCCAGCCGGGGCGGCGTGATGGGATGGAAGACGGGGTCTCGCAGCGCCGGCAGGTCGAGCGCGGAGAGCGTCAACAGGTCCGCGGTGTCCATCAGGCCCGCGAATTCGTACACGTCGTCGTGCGTGAGCGGACGGGTCGGCGGATCCTGCTGATCACTGAACTCGATCAGCAGCAGGTCCCGGAGCGACGCCGGCATCGAGGCGTGCACCTCGATGCGCACCACCTCGGCGAAGCGGCGGTTCCGGACCTCCTCCTGGATCAGGCTGAGCAGGTCCTCCGCCTCGTCTCCGTGATCGATCTGGAGATCGGTGTTGCGGGTGATCCGGAAGGTGTACCAGCCCAAAATCTCCACGCCGGGGAAGAGCGCCTCCAGGTGGGCGCCGATGACCTGCTCGAGCGGCACGAACTGGTTCGGCGTCGTGAGCGGCACCCAGCGCGGCAGGATCTTGGGCACCTTCACCCGCGCGAAACGCTCCTCGCCGTCCGCGCCTCGCAGCACCACGGCGAGCGAGAGGCTGAGGTTCGAGATGTAAGGGAAGGGATGGCCGGGATCGACCGCGAGCGGCGTCAGTACCGGAAAGACGTTGCCGTGGAAATACGCGTCGACATGCGCGCGGTCCACCGGCGGGAGATTGTCGACGCTCTGATGGATCGTGAGGCCCTGCTCCGCAAGCGTGGGCAGGAGGTCCTGCATCAGGCACTGTCTGTGTCGTCCCACCAGCGCGCGCACGATCGTCGAGATCGCCGAGAGCTGGTCCTCGGGCGTCATGCCGTCGGCGGTCCGCTCGACGATGCCCGCCGCCGCCTGCTGCTTGAGGCCCGCGACGCGCACCTGGAAGAACTCATCGAGGTTGCTGCTGAAGATGGCCACAAACTTGAGCCGCTCGAGCAGCGGGGTTCGCGGGTCGAGCGCCTCGTGCAGAACGCGCCCGTTGAACTCGAGCCAGGAGAGCTCCCGATTGAGGTAGAGGGATGGGTCGCGGACGTCGATCGGGGCGGCAGCACTCGAGGACGAGGGCTGCGGCGGCACGCGGATGAGGTCAGTCACGGCTGCAATGTACGGTGCCCACCCCGGCGGGGGAACGTATTGTAACAGTGGGGTAACGCCGGCCGGTCAGTGCTCCTTGGCCGGGAAGAGAATCGACAGCAGGACACTCACCAGACCGACCACCAAGCCGCCCCAGAAGGCCGGCCAGAAGCCCGCCACCACGAAGCCGAGGTCCCAGCGGTCGGCGAGCCAGCCGGTGAGCTGGAGCATCACGGCGTTAATGACCAGGGTGAACAAGCCCAGCGTGAGCACGATGAGGGGACACGTGAGCACGGTGAGCAGCGGCCGGAGCAAGCTGTTTACCAGGCCGAAAACCGCCGCCACCAGAATGAGGTGCAGGAGGTCGCCGTGGAAGTCGAGGCCTGTGATGAAGTAGGCCGCCACCCAGAGCGCGACCGCATTGAATCCCCAGTGCAGGAGGAGATTGCGCACCTAGGCAGCCACTCCGATCACGCCGCCGCCCAGCACCCGCCCATCGCTCGCGTAGAGCACGCCGGACTGGCCCGGCGTGATGGCCCGGACGGAGGCCGTGAGCGCCAGCTCGAGCGACTCGTCCTCGCGAGCCACGACGGTTGCCGGCACGGCCCGCGCCCGGTGGCGGATCTGGACCTCGCAGCCCTCGCCCACCGCGAGCGGCGCGGCCAGCCAGTTGAGCTCGTCGAGCCGAACCCGGTGCCCGTCGAGCTCGTCCGCCGTGCCGATCACCACCTCGCGGCTCTCCGGCCGGATGGCCACGACGAAGCGCGGGGCTCCGAACCCGCCGGGCAACCCCTTTCGCTGGCCGATCGTGTAGCGCGCGAAGCCGTGGTGCTCGCCCACGACCTCACCCGAGGTGGTGACGAGCGGGCCCGGTGCGAGTGCTGGCGTGTCGGCCGGGAGGTGCCGCTCGAGCACGCCGGCGTAGTCGTCGTCCGGCACGAAGCAGATCTCGACCGACTCGGGCTTGTCCGCCGTCGCCAGCCCGAGACGGCGCGCGTACGCACGGGTCTCCGCCTTGGTGAGCGATCCGACCGGCGTGAGCATCCGGGCCACCACGGCGCGGTCGATGCCCCACAGGAAGTAGCTCTGATCCTTGAGCGGATCGTCGCCGCGGTAGAGGCCGCCGTCCCGCGCCACCGCGTAGTGTCCCGTGGCGATGTAGGCGCAGTCGAGGGCGTCGGCGTGGGCCAGGAGATCGCGGAACTTGGTGAACGAGTTGCAGCGCACGCACGGAATCGGCGTCCGGCCGCGGCTGTACTCGCTGACGAAGTTCTGGATGACGTGCAGATTGAAGCGGTCCTCGAGATTGAGGACGTAGTGCGGAATGCCGAGCGTGTGCGCCACGTCCCGTGCGTCGTTGATCGAGTCGAGCGAGCAGCACGGGCGGTCCGGGACGTCGTCGCCGTAGCAGAAGAGCTTCATCGTGGCGCCCACCACGTCGTAGCCCTGCTCGACCAGGCGCGCGGCGGCCACCGAGCTGTCCACGCCGCCCGACATCGCCACCAGCACGCGGTCACGCACGCCCGAGCACTCCCGCGAGCTTCCGGACCTTGGCCACCACGGCGGGCATCACTTCGGCCACGCGCGCCACGTCCTCGGGACCGCTCTCGTGGCCCAGGCTGAACCGGATGGCGCCGAGCGCGAGCTCGCGTGGCAGGCCCATGGCCACCAGCACGTGCGACGGCTCGACCGCGCCGGTGGAGCAGGCGGACCCGCTCGACGCCGCTACGCCCGCAAGATCGAGGTGCATCAGCAGCGCCTCGCTGTCGGCGCCGGCCACGGCCACGTTGAGGAGGTGGGGCGCGCGCTCGGCGCCCTCGGCGATCACGACCAGCTCTGGCACTACTTCCCGGAGCCGGCACGCGAGCTCGTCGCGCAGAGCTCGCAGCCGCTCGGTCTCGGCGGGCTGCTCGGCGGCTGCCAGGGCAGCGGCGCGGCCGAGCGCCACAGCACCGGCCACGTTCTCCGTGCCGGGACGAATGCCGTACTGCTGGCCGCCGCCATGGATGATCGCCTCGATGGCCTTCCGGTCCCGCACGATGATGGCCCCGATACCCTTGGGTGCGCCGATCTTGTGGCCCGAGATGGTGGCGAGCGTGCAGGCCGTCGTCGCGAGATTCATCGGCACCTTGCCGAACGCCTGGACGGCGTCGGTGTGGTACGCCACGCCCGCCTCCTGGCAGCGTCCCGCGATCTCCGCCACCCGCTGCACCACCCCGACCTCGTTGTTCACCCACATCAC
Source organism: uncultured Gemmatimonadales bacterium (assembly GCA_963728705.1). Classification (GTDB taxonomy): domain Bacteria; phylum Gemmatimonadota; class Gemmatimonadetes; order Gemmatimonadales; family GWC2-71-9; genus CAVVWJ01. The sequence continues at coordinate 76,941 of CAVSLY010000018.1, read as the reverse complement.
CGACACCACCGCCGGCCGATGGCGCAGGGCCTCGTCCAGCGCGTCGAGGTCGACCCGACCTTCGCGGTCGACCGGGAGGAGCACCTCCCGCCCGCCTAGGTGGCAGACGGCGTGGGCTGCCGCCAGGATGGCCTTGTGCTCGATGGCGGAGACGACGGCACACATGGCGCCACCGCGCTCCCGGGCCGCGAGCGCGGCGCCCACGATGCCGAGGTTGTCGGCCTCGGTCCCACCGGAGGTGAAGATCACCTGGTTGGGCTCGGCGCCGACAGCCTGGGCCACCTCGCGCCGGGCCTGCTCGAGGCCGGCCCGCGCGGTCCGGCCGTACCGGTGGGAGCTGGACGGGTTGCCGAAGGCCTGGGCGGTCAGGTAGGGCAGCATCGCCTCCAGCACCTCGGGGCGGACCGGGGTGGTGGCGGCGTGATCGAGGTAGACGGGAGCGTGGGTCACGAGGGAAAAGTATCCCGTCCGGCCGTCCTGAGGTAGCACACAGCGCTCACATACTTTGCACGCCGAGCGCCACGACGTCAGTCACGGCCATCGTCTCGTCGGTGAAGAACGGTTCTCCGTAGCGCGTCCGGATGAGCGAGCCGTAATGCGCATTCTGGGTCTCGACCAGGGAATAGAGGTCCTGGCCGGTGGGGAAGATCTCCCCGGCCGCCTTGGCCCCGTCGAACTGGCTCGCGTAGCACCGGATCGCCGCGATCTTCCGCTCGAACTGCGGTGTGATGTCCACCACAAAGGTTGGCTTGACCGGATCTTCCCGGTAGGAAAGGGCGTATAACAGCTTGAACGGCCGGTGCGGCGCGCCGGCCGCGTCGTATTTGGCCAGGCCGGCCAGGAAACAGGCGTCCCGGCCGAGCTCGCTCGCCACGCGATGGTCGGGATGGCGGCCGACGGCGAACGGCAGGATCACGACCCGCGGGGCGAAATGGCGGATGTGCTCCACCACCACGCGCCGCATCTGGTCGGAGTTCTGGAGATGGGCGTCGGGAAGTCCGGCGTTCCGTCGCTCGCTCACGCCCAGCAGCTCCGCCGCCTGTGCCGCTTCCTTCTCCCGCAGGTCGGCGCTGCCCCGGGTGCCGGTCTCGCCCGCCGTCAAGTCGAGAATGCCGGTCCGGTGGCCCGCGTCCACGGCTCGGAGCAGCGTGCCGGCGCAGGTGAGCTCGACGTCGTCGCGATGGGCGGCGATGGCCAGGACATCGACGGGCATGGGAACTCCATGGATGGGTTCGCTCGGACGCGATGCGGTGCAAGAATATCCCCGTCCTGCCGGCCGGGGCCAGACCGTGCTCACTCGTGGCGAAGCGCCTCTACCGGGTCCATTCTCGCGGCCCGGTTGGCCGGGTAGAGCCCGAAGACCAGCCCGATCCCGATGCTCACGGCGCAGGCCAGTCCCGCGCTCCAGAGCGGCACGCCCGACCTCAGGTCGAGCGCCGCCTTCATCAGCTCGCCCGCTCCGAGGCCGAACACGATTCCGACCAGACCACCGACCAGCGTGAGCGTCGCGGCTTCGACCAGAAACTGCCACAGGATCTCCCGCCGGGTGGCGCCGAGCGCCTTCCGGAGGCCGATCTCACGGGTCCGGTCGGTGACCGAGACCATCATGATCGCCATCACGCCGATCCCGCCCACGAGGAGTGCCACGCTCGAGAGCGAGACCATCGCCAGGAAGAAATAGGTGGTGAACTTCCCGATGACGTCCAGGATCTGGTCCTGGGTGATGAGATCGAAGGTGTTGGGCATGCCCGGGCGGAGGTTCCGGACTCGGCGGAGCGCGACGGTGGCCAGGTCCCTGACCGTCTCCGGGTCCTGGCCGGGCCGCGGGCGGACGGCGATGAACAGATTGTTGGTCTCGTCGTAGCGGTAGTTCTGATGCGCCGTCTCGAACGGCATGACGCCGCCGATCTGCTGGCCGGCCGGCTCGAAGATGTTGTCGGGCTTCTGGTAGATGCCGATGACGCGGAGCGCGGTGCGCTCCGACCCGGATGTAGCGGCCGATCGGGTCGAGGTCTCCGAAGAGCCGGTCGGCCACTTCGGTTTCGATCACGACCACTTCGTCGCCGCTCAGCTCCCCTTGGTGAAGAAGCGGCCGCGGAGCAGCGTGCCGCCCTGGATATCCATGTAATGGTCGTCCGCGCCGAAGATGGTGATCGTCTGCGTGCGGTTGCCCTGGTACTCCATCCGCTGGAACAGCTGCACCCACATGCCCGAGTACGCGACCTGCGGGACCCGCGCGCACCGCCTCCGCATCTGTACGGCGCACGATGGGGCGGATCCGCACCTCGTACGGCAGGTTGTCCGGGTTGAGCGGCGTGCTCGAGAAGTAGCGGACGATGTAGAAGACCGACGGGCCGGCGGTCTCGATCGCGTTGAAGATCTGGGTGCGGATCCCCTGGACCATCGAGGCGATGGCCATCACCGTGGTCACGCCGATCACGACGCCGAGGATGGTGAGGCTGGAGCGGAGCTTGTTGGCGCGCAGCGAGTCGAAGGCGATCGCCACCCCCTCGCCCACGTTCCGGATGCCGAGGTGACGGCGCACGCGAGGCTATTCGGCGCGGAGGGCGGTGATCGGATCGAGCCGCGCGGCCCGGGACGCCGGGAAGACGCCGAAGACGATGCCGGCGCCGCCTCCGAGCGCCAGCGCCACGGCCACCGACCAGAGGGTGATCCGCGCCGGGCAGCGGCGTGAACGTGGAGACCACCACCGCCAGCCCCCAGCCGGCGAGCACGCCCTGCAGCCCGCCGAGGGTCGACAGGACGATCGCCTCGATCAGGAACTGGCGCCGGATGTCGACTCGGCGGGCGCCGAGCGATTTCCGGAGCCCGATCTCGCGGGTTCGTTCGGTCACGCTCATGAGCATGATGTTCATGATGACGATGCCGCCGACCACGATCCCGATGCAGACCACGGCGGGAATCGCGGTGAACAACACCCGGGTGAGCTGCCGCCAGAACGCCACCAGCGCGTCCGCCTTGTCCACCGTGAAGTCGTTCGGCTCCCCCGGCCGGAGCCGGTGCGCGATCCGCATCGCCTCTTCCGCGCGCACCATCGCCGGCTCGATCGCCTCCGAGCTGGCCATCTTCACCGAGACCACCGTGGTCTTCCGCCGTCCGTAGAACGACTCGAAGGTGCTGAAGGGGAGGAGCATGAAGGCATCGAACGACTGCCCGAGCACCCGGCCCTTCTTGGCGATCACGCCGGTGACGAGCACCTCCCGTCCGGACACTCGGACCTTCTTGCCCACCGCCGCCGCCGCTCGGTCGAACAGCTTCTCGGCCACGTCGTGGCCGATGACCGCCACCGGGCGCCGCTCGCGGAGGTCCGGCTCGGTGAGCGGGTTGCCCGCCAGCATCTGGTAGTCCTGGACGATCTGGTAGGGCGGGGTGATGCCGAAGACGAGCACATTTCCCAGCGTGCGGTCGCGGTAGGAGACGTCGCTGATTGGCGTGGGCCACCCCGACTGGAGGGCCACCGCCTTCGCGTCGGGAAGCACCCGCTTGACCACCGCCGCGTCTTCCGCTGAGATCAGGGGCCGTTTGGCGATGACCCGGACCTGCTCGTCGTCGAGCAGGCCCACCGAGATCGGCGTGCGCCGGACCTGGAACGCATTGGTCCCGATCATCGCGCCCGTCAGGTTCTCCTTGACGTACGCGTTCATCCCCTGGATGACCGCCACGACGACGACCAGGAAGCCGACGGAGACGATGATGCCGAGAAGGGTGAAGAAGGACCGGAGCTTGGCACCCCAGATGGCCTGGAGCGCGAGACGGAGGGCCTCGAGGAAGGGCATGGGAGGAAGATAAGGCGGTCAGGCGGGCGCCCGCCCTACTCGTACCTCAGCGCCTCCACCGGATCCAGTCGGGATGCTTTGCTTGCGGGGTACAGTCCGAACAACACCCCCGTCAGAATCGACGCTGCGACCGCCGCCACCACCGACGCCAGCGGCACCGTGGCCGGAATCGGGGAGAACGTCCGGATCCCCCAGGCCACCAGCGCGCCGAGCGCCATCCCGATGAGGCAGCCGATCAGCGTGAGCGTCGCCGCTTCGACCAGGAACTGGAACATGATCTCCCCGCGGGTGGCGCCGAGCGCCTTGCGGACGCCGATCTCGCGGGTGCGCTCGGTGACCGAGATCATCATGATCGCGACGACCCCGACGCCCCCCACCATCAGCGCCACGCTCGACAGGGCGATCATCACGACGAAGAACCCCGCCGTGATCTTGTTGAACGCCTCGAGCACGCGGTCCTGGGTCACGATGGCGAAGTTGTTCGGTTCGGCCGGCTTGAGGCCCCGCGCGCTGCGCAAGGCGCCCGTGACCTCGTCCTGGGCCTCCATCGTCGTGGCGGAGTCCGTCGGCACGACGGCGATCTCCATCCAGCCGCGCTCGTAGTCGGCCACCTTGACGAAGATGGTGTGCGGGATAGCCAGCCGCGGCTCGTTCGCGTTGCTGAAGAGCGACGCGGCCTCGGCGTGGAGGCCGATCACCTGGAACGGCTGGCCGTAGATCTTGATCGTCTTGCCGATGGCCTCACGGCCGGGAAAGAGCGACTGCGCGAGCTTGTCGTTGATCACGGCCACCCGCGCACCCGCGGCATACTCCACCGGCGTGAAGCTCCGCCCGGCGATGATGTCGCCGCCGTTGACCTGGAGGTAGTCGGGCTGAACCCCGCGATCGCGACGCTCGAGAGCGTCGTGGCCTCGGCGCCCACCGGTCCCCGGGTGTAGTCTCCGATGTTGATGTCCCGAACGGTCGGCTGGCGCCGGATCAGTTCCGCCTCCTCCTCGGTGATCCAGGGCATCCGCCGCCAGGGCGAGAGCTCGTCGGAGCCGTCCGACACGGTGATGCCGCCGTCGAAGTACCGTTGCACGTAGAACGTCTTGGGCCCCGCCGACTCGAGGATCGCGGTGATGCTCTGGTTGATCCCGGTGATGGCAGAGCCCATCGCGATCACGACGGTAACGCCGATGGCCACGCCCAGCACCGTCAGCGACGCCCGGACCTTGTTGGACCGAACGGAGTCCAGCGCGATGCCGACGCCCTCGCCCATGCGGCTCAGCATGGTGATCGGCCGGGCGGGGGTCACTCGGCCCTCAGCGCGACGATGGGATCGAGTCGCGAGGCCCGGCTGGCTGGGTAGACGCCGGCCACGATGCCCACGCCGATGCCGAGCGTCATTCCCACCAGCACCGACCACGGCGCCACCGCGGCCGGCAGCGGCGTCAGCGCCTTTACCACGAACGCGAGCGCCAGGCCGAACCCGATGCCGAGCAACGCGCCCGCCGCCGAGAGCGTGGCCGACTCGACGACGAACTGCGCCAGGATGTCGCGCCGGCGGGCGCCGAGCGCCTTCCGGATCCCGATCTCTCGCGTCCGTTCGCTCACCGCCATCAGCATGATGTTCATGATCACGATGCCGCCGACCACCAGCGAGATGGCCACGAGGCCGGGGAGCGCGAGGAACAGGATCTTCGAGATCTTGTGCCAGGTGCCCAGTGCCCCCTCCGCGGTCTGGAAGTCGAAGGTATTTCCCTGCCAGGGCTTGAGCGCGCGGCGGCTGCGCATGATCGCCTCGGCTTCGCCCATGGCCCGCGCCATGTCGGTGGGATCGGCGGTGCGAACGATCAGCGCGTCGAGGATGTTGATGGGGCAGATGAGCCGGCGCCCCGGCGCGCTGAACGGCATGACCGCGAACTTGTCGAGCGAGAGCCCGAAGAGCGTCCCCTGCTTTTCGATGACGCCGACGATGCGGTAGGGCAGCCCGGCGATCTGCACGATCTTCCCCAGGGGGTCGACACCCGGAAGCAGCTTTTCCGCCAGCTCGTGGCCGACGACGAGCACAGGCTGGGCGCTGCTCACTTCCTGCGCCGTGAAGACCCGGCCGGCGACGACCTGGTAGTTCCGGATGCCGAAATAGCTGGCCTCGGTGCCCACCAGGCGGATGTCCTTGGCCACTTTCCCCTGGTAGTGCACCGCCACCCGGTCCTCGCAGAACTTGGCGAAGGTGGCGGGCGTGGTGATCCGCGCGCGCACGTAGTCGGCATCGGTGTAGCTGATGCGCGGCCGCCGCGTCCACGCGAGCCAGGTCTCCTCGGTCACCTCGCCCGTCACGATGCTCGGCCGCTGGCGCAGCTCGAAGGTGTTCGCGCCGATGAGGGTGTTGGCGAACCGGTCGACCATATATCGGTTCATCCCCTGGACGATCGAGACCACGGCGATGAGAAACGTCACGCCGATCAGGACGCCGATCAGCGAAAAGAAGCTCTTCAGCTTCTGCGCCCGGATGGTCCGGAACGCCATTCGCACCGCTTCCAGGAAGCGCATCTAGGCCGCGGCGCCGCGCGTGAGCCGGTCGCTCTCCACCCGCCCGTCCCGCAGCACCACCACGCGCTCCGCGTGAGCGGCGATGTCGGGTTCGTGGGTCACCATGATGACGGTCTGACCGGCGGCGTGCAGGTCGCCGAAGACCCGCAGGATCTCCTCGCTGGTCACGCTGTCGAGGTTGCCGGTCGGCTCGTCGGCGAGGAGAATGGACGGATCGTTCACCAGCGCCCGCGCGATGGCCACCCGTTGCCGCTGGCCGCCCGAGAGCTCGTTGGGCCGGTGCTCCATCCGGTGCTCCAGCCCCACCCGCGCCAGCGCGTCCGCCGCCCGCTCACGGCGCTCCCGCCCGCGGGCGCCGGCATAGACCAGGGGCAGCTCCACGTTGTGGAGCGCCGTCGCCCGGGGCAGCAGGTTGAACGTCTGGAACACGAAGCCGATCTCCCGGTTCCGGACCCGGGCCAGCTGGTCGTCGGAGAGGCGTGAGACTTCCTGCCCGTTGAGCCAGTATTCCCCGCCGGTGGGCGTGTCGAGGCAGCCCAGCAGGTTCATCATCGTGGACTTGCCCGAGCCCGAGGGCCCCATGATGGCCACATACTCGTTGCGCCGGATATCGAGGGTCACGCTCTGGAGGGCGAGAATTCGCTCCTCGCCCATCTGATATTCGCGCGCCAGGTCGCGAATGCGGATGAGCTCGCTCATGACTCCGATGCCTCGGCGCGCTTGGTGGTGTCGGCCGCCCGGACGCGGGCGCCGTCCTTGAGATCGCGGATGGCCTGGTAGGTGCCGGCCACGATGGTCTCGCCCTCGCGGAGCCCGTCGGTCACCTCGAAGTACTCGTCGCCCGCGATGCCCACCTTGACCGGCCGGAACGTCGCCTTGCCCTCCCGCGCGACGAACACGCCTTCCGCCTCCTTGCCGAGCTTCTTGAGCCGGGTGGTGTCCATGGTCGAGTCCTCGATGGGCACTCGCTCGTGGTCTCGCACGGTGAGGGCGATGATCGGGATGCTGAGCGCCCGGGCGCGGGTATCGGTCACCATGCGCGCGGTGCAGCTCAGGTCGGGCCGGACGTCGCGCGGCGGGTTGTCGAGCGTGACCTCCACGTCGAAGTCGACGGCCCGGTCATTCGAGCCCGGAGGCGGTCTGGGTGGCCGTGAGCTGGGCGCTGTGGCTGATCTCCGTCACCCGGCCGGTGAAGGCGGTGTCGGGATAGGCATCGATCGTGACCTGCACCGAGTCGTTGGCCGCGAGCCGGACGACGTCGGTCTCGTCGACCTGCACCTTGGCCAGGATCACCGACAGGTCGGCGACGGTCATGAGCAGGCCCGTCTCCCGAGAGAAGGTGCCGGGCACCGCGACCTCACCCTCCTCGACGGCCAGGCGCACCACGCGTCCGGCGATCGGCGAGGTAAGCCGCGTCTTGGAGAGGTTGTCTCGTGCTTCCTGCAGGCTGGCGCGCGACTGCTCGAGCTGCGCGCGGGTGGCCTGCCAGTTGGCCTGCGCCACGTCGTAGGACGTCCGCGCCTGCTCGGCGGCCTCGGGCGCGATCAGGTTGGGCCCCAGCTGCGTCAGCTGCCGAGCGCGGTTCCATGCCCGCTCCGCCTGGTTCAGGTTGGCGCGCGCCTGCGTCAGCGTGGCCTCGGTGGAGCCGACGACGCCCTGCGCCCGCGCCACCGCCGCCTGGTACTGGGCCGGGTCGATCTGGATGAGGAACTGGCCCTTCTTGACGAGGTCGCCCTCCCGGACCGCGATCCGGATGATGCGCCCGGTGATGTCGGCGCTGATGTCGACCGAGGTCTTGGCCTCGATCTTCCCGCTCGCGGTCACCGCACTCACCAGGTCGCGACGCGACACCTTCTCCAACCGGACTTCGGTGCCGGCGTGCTTCTTCTTGTTGATCTGGTAGGCAGCTGCCCCACCCGCGACCAGCGTGAGACCCACGACGATCAGACCGATCTTCATCCCGCGGGACATGTGCGTTCCTCTGTTAGCGAAGGGGACGACCCACCGCGGCTTCCAGCGCCGCGATGGCCTTGTGGTAATCGTAGATCGCATTCACGTAATCGCCCTCGGCGCGCTGCACCGCATTCTGGGCGTCCGACACCTCCAGCGACGTGCCGGCGCCAAGGCGATAGCGATCCTGCGCCAGCCGGAGCTGATCTCGCGCCGCCTCGCGGTTGGCCGCCTGAACGCTGATCGCCTGGTAGGACGTCTGCAGGCCGAGGTAGCGCGCGTGCACGTCGCTCCTGACCTGGAGGCGGCGTGCGCGGGCGCTCTCATCCGCATCATCCTCGTCCGCGCGCGCCTGCGACAGCCGGAGCGAGCGGCCGAATCCGGTGAAGATCGGGAGCGAGACCCGCAAGCTGGCCTGGAACGGCTGGCCGGTGTAGTGGAACGGGAACACGTCGTTGCCCGCGCGGATCTGCTGGACCACCCCATCCTGGAGCGCGGTACCCTGGTCGTTCAGTCCGACCCTCCCGAAGCAATCGATGGGTGGCAGACCGATGTCCTGGCGCGTCGCGTTGTTCCCCTGGCAGTCGATGATGCTGCCCTGCGCGTCGGAAAGTGTCTGGTCGATCAGGAAGGTCTCGTTGGTGAACTGCTGGGTGAACCCGCTCCACCCGGCCTGCGCGGAGAGCGTGGGCAAAAACTCGCTCTTGGCGGCGCGGACGCCGAACGAGGCCGCCGTCCGCCGCGCGCGGAGCGAGCGGAGCGCGGGATTCTGTTCGTCGGCCAGCGCCAACAGCGAATCCAGGGCGTAGGCCGGTGCGGTGACCGGGAACGAATCGCTGAGGACGATCTGGGCCACCGGTGCAGGCGGCTCGACGCCCATCCGGCGAAGCAGATCCAGCTTCGCCTCATTCTCCGCCTGCACGGCGCGGAGCAGCGCCACGTCGCTCTGTCCCTTGGTGACCTCGGCCTGCCGGACATCGAGCAGGGTGGCCTGCCCCACCTGATGGCGCGCGTTCGCGAGCTTCAGAAACTCTGCGTTCCGCAGCACCTGCTGTCGTGCCACCGCGACCTGCGCCCCAGCCTGCAGGGTCGTGAGATACTGGGTCTCGATCTCCGCCCGCAGGTCGACGCCGGCGCCGCTGATGTCCTCGTCGGTGGCTCGCCGGAGCGCCTTCTGCTGGGCGGGAGCCGTGAGCACCCGCCCGTCGAGCTGCCACTGAAGGCCGAGGCTGTAGCCCGATGTGACGAACGCCGAGGTGGGCCGCACGAAACCGCCGCCGAAGTTCGACTGGCCGCTCCCGGTGTAGCCCAGGTCGGAGGAAACGTTCACAGACGGGAGCAGGCTGCCGTAGGCGTTCCGCACGCCCCACTTGGCGGGGCCGGCGTCGTTCAGGGTCTGGCGATACGCCGGGCTGTTCGCCCGGGCTTGCTGCAGCGCCTCCTGGAGCGACAGCGTCACGACGGGACCGTGAGGCGTGGTCGTGTCCTGCGCCGGCACGGCACGCAGAGCGGCGGTCGTATCCTGCGTCCAGGCGAGGCGGGGACACAGTGCGACCAGCGCGAGGAAGCGGGACCAGCGAATCATGACGGAGCCCTCATGAGGTGTGAACGGTGCCGGGTGCCATACGGGCCCCCCGTCGCGCAGGTTTCAGGTTGCGACGAAGCCTCGATGCATCAGCTAGGGTAACGACTTGCGGGAGGGCCCTACTGGGCTCGAGTGACGACCGTGCCCTTCGCGGGCAGCTCCAGCCGCTCCAGACGGCCATGCGCGTCGGTGACCAGCGTCCCGGTGATCTCGCCGCTCAGGGCCACCCGACCGGCCGCGCCGGCGGAACCGGACTCGCGCCGGGCCGTGAACGTGGCCCGCTTGCCTGAGCGCGGGAAGATCGCCGTGAGCGTGCGTCCCGCAGGCGTGGCGAGCTCCGCGACGGGGTGGTAGAGCGAGAAGACCCCGTCGTCGAGCAGGACCACGTCCGGACCCCCAGGCAGCTCGCGTCCGGACTCGGAGCCCTTGGCCACGGTACGCACGATCAGCCGCGCGCCCGACCCAGCGGCCAGGATGACGGTCACTGCTCCCGCGCTCTCGACGTCGAGCTGGAACTTGGCGAGCGACGTATCGGGAGTGCGCTCGAGCGTGGCGGCCAGGCGGGTCGTGGGGCTGGTAGACGGATAGCGCGCGGCGGCGATGATGGTCGTGCCCGGCAGCCCGCGGCCCCGGGTCGGGCGGAAGGTGAACTCTTCGCGGCCGATCTCCTGCCCGTTCTCTGTGACCACCAGCTTGGTCTCCAGCGGCTCCTGCGCAGCCGCGGGCAGAAAGGGCAGCACCATCAACAACAGCGCGGCGCTGCGCATGCGGTCTCCGTTCGCCTCAGGAGGGTCCGGTCAGACAGGTCCTGATCCGGTCGAGGATGAATCTATACAGCAGCTCCCCTTTTTGGGCGGACGCGAGGCTCGGAAATCCCACCGAGCCGGGTGATCCCTGAGGCAGCCGCTTGCTATGCCCCGGCCGGTACCGGGCGAGCATCTGGGGCGTGATCGCGAAGTCGCGCGCCAGCTCCATGTGGACCACCTCCGGCGCGAGATGCAACAGGAGCGAGGTATCGAGCTCACCGCCCTGAATCGGCGCGCCCGGGCGCTCCAGGAGCGGGCCGAAGTCCAGGCTGAAGACGTCGACCACCTGGACTCGCGCCTGGTCGGTCCGGATCGTGCTGAGGGCCTCGAGGTGCGCGTCACTCGCCTGGGCGGTGAGGATGACGAAGTCGCGGACGCCTGCCCCCTCCTCCCAGGACTCGATAAGTTCGTTCATGACCCGATGCAGCGTGCGGCGCCGCAATGAGGCGCCGCCCGGGAACGCATGCGCGGGCACGTGGACTCCGTACTCCACCGTCGGCGCGCGCAGGATCCCGAACTCCGCCGACAGATCGTCGGCGAGACGCTCCACGATGATCGTGTCGCAGCCGAGCGGCAGGTGGGGACCGTGCTGCTCGGTCGTGCCCACGGGCACGACCAGGCCCGGTCGCTCCTGCAGCCGCTCGCGCACGGTGCCGGGGGTCATCTCTTTAATTCGCCAGGGGCGGCCGGATTGAGTCATCGCGTGTGGTCGTGGGTGCTGGTGGTGGTCGCCGCCCTCGCCGCGGCGGCGGAGTGGCTGCGCCGTCCGGCGTGGGTATGGGTGGTGGTCGTGGCGATCCTGCTGGCCGTCCTGCTCGTGCTCGGGCGCCCCTGGACGGGTTGGCGACGACGAGCGCTGGCCGGTGCGCTAGCGGCACTCCTCGCGGCGCTCGCCGTCTCCCAGTGGGGGCTGACGGCCATCGAGCGCCGCTGGCCCGAGCAGCGCCAGCGCCGGGTGAATGCCGCGTCCGAGCGTCTCGCCGGCGACCTGCACGCGGCCTATCATCGGGCCGAGCGGCTCACCGAAGCAGCGGCGGCGGCGAGCGCCTCGAACGACCGGCAAACCGCCTTCACCCTGCTGGAGCGGCTGGTTCCCGCCAGCGGGCCAGAGATGAGCGTCGTGATCCTGGACGGCGCCGGGCTGCCGTGGGCGTGGGCGGGGCGCCATCGTCTTCCGCCCGCGGCGCGCGGCGACTCCATCGGCTCACGGGCGACTGGATATTACGTGGAGCTCGAGGCCAGGCGCCACACCCCGGACGGCCGGGTCGCGGTGGCGGGCGTGCTCATCTGGGCGCATCCCGCCGTGCCCGACCGCGGCCGCAGCCTGGCCGAGCTGTTCCGCCAGCGGACCGAAGTCGGCCTGACCGTCTATGCGCCCGAATACCGCGCCGGACAGTGCCGACGTGTTCGACTACGAAGAGCCCACCACAGCAGGACCCAGGCTGCTCTTCAGTGTTCGCCCGGTGCCGCCCGAGCAGGGCGCGGCCAAGGAACTGGCGTCCGAACGCGGGACCGGACTGGTCACCTGGCTCGTCGTAGTTGTGTTCGCCCTCGGGTTGAGCGTGACGGCGCGGCCGTTCGAGCGGATTGCGCTCCTCGCGGCGTTCGTCTGGCTGGCGATGCGGGCGCCGGTCGGTCCGTCCCTTGGACTCCAGCCGCTGTTCTCGCCGGCCACGTTCTTCCGGCCGGTGCTCGGCCCACTCTCCGGCAGCGCCGGGGTCCTGGCGCTCGCGGGCATCCTGCTCACGGTCGGAGGTGTCTGGCTCTGGCGCCAGCGCCTCCCCAGGCGATGGTACGGCCTGGCGCTGGGCGGCGCGCTGCTGCTGATCTCGCCCTATCTGATCAGCAGCCTCGGGCGGGGCATTACGCCACCGGCCGACGGCGTGTCGATCGCACTCTGGTTGAGCTGGCATCTGGCGCTGATGGTCTCCGCGTCTGCGCTCATCGTGCCGACCGCTGCGCTCTTCCGGGGCCGCGCGCCCGAAACCCGGAGGTGGGGACACATCGCCGCGGGAGTGCTGATCGCGCTGGCGGCGTCCGTGATCGGCGTCCTGGTCTGGAGCCCGCGTGGCGGATGGCCGGACTGGTACACGTTTCTCTGGACGCCAGCGCTACTGCTTGTGACACTGCCGGGCCCGCGCTGGGCCGCCATCACCGGCATCGCGCTGGTGGCCGGGAGCTCCTCGGCGCTGGTGACGTGGGGGGCCGAGCTGGCCGGTCGGGTTCAGGTCGCGCAGCGGGATGTGGCCCGGCTCGGAAACGAGCCGGATCCCCTCGCGGTCCCGCTGCTCGAGCGGTTCGGCGAGGCAGTCCGCCGCTCCCCACCGCCCCAGAGCGCTTCGGAGATGTACGCGCTCTGGCACGGCTCCGCGCTCGGCTCGCAGGGATATCCGTCGCACCTCGCGCTCTGGTCGGCACAGGGAGCGTTGGTGGACGAGCTGGTGCTCGACTCGCTGGATCTACCGCCATCGTTGTTGGCGACGATGGTGCGTGGCCTGCCCCGCAAGGACAGCGTCGGGGTGTCGCAGGTGCTCCGCGTGCCGGGCGTGCACTACGTGCTGATGGTCCGGGTCGCGCCGGACGAGGTGATGACGGCGGCGGTGGGCCCGCGCTCCGCGCTGGTGCTGCGCGGCCGCGTGGGCCGGTTGCTCGATCCGGGCAGCCAGCAGTCGCCGCTCTACCGGCTCACCCTCAGCCCGCCGGCGGATCCCTCCGCTGCCACGCCCCGCCCGCGCTGGACTCGCGACGGCTGGTCGGTCCGGAACGAGTATCCGCTGGAGCTCCCGGGCGGCCAACGCGTGGTGCACGCAGCGATCGACCTGCGCGGCCCGGTGCCGCTCTTCGTTCGCGGGGCGCTGGTGGTGCTGCTGGACGCCGCGGTGCTCGGGCTGCTCTGGCTCGTGGCCGAGCTCATCGCCGGTATGCGCCTGCGGCCGCCGGGGTGGCGGAGCCTCGCCCGGTCGTTCCGAATCCGCCTCGCGGTCACACTCGGCGCGTTCTTCCTGCTGCCCGCCATCGGCTTCGCGGCGTGGAGCTTCGCACGGCTGGCGGAGGAGGTCGAGCGGAGCCGCGACCTGCTGATCACCCAGACGCTGCGCGATGCGGTGCTCACGGCGGGGGGCTCCCTTCGCGGCGGTACCCCGGCGCCGGACGACCGGCTCCGCGAGCTGAGCCGGCGAATCGACGCGGATCTCGCGCTCTACCACGGCGGGCGGCTCGCGGGCACGAGCACGCAGGTCCTCGAGGACCTCGGGGTCATGCCGCAGCTGATGGACCCCGATGCCTACGACGCACTGGCGATCGGCGGGGAGCTCGAGGTGACGCGTGACGGCTCCATCCCATCGCTCGCCGAGCGGATCGGGTACCGCGTCGTCCAGCCGGGCGGCCCGACCGACATCGGCGTCCTCGCGACGCCCCAGCTCGCCGACGATTCCTCCCTCGCCGTCAGGCAGCTCGACCTGGCGCTCGTGCTGCTGCTGACGACGCTCGCGGGCGTGGCGGCGGCGCTGGTCGGCGCGCAGCGCGCCTCGCGCACACTCTCCCGGCCGGTGGCCGAGCTCCGGCGCTCGGCGCTGGCCCTTGGCCGGGGGCAGCCGATGCCATCCCATGCCGACCAGCCGCCGCTGGAGTTCGAGCCGGTGTTCGGCGCATTCGAGCGGATGGCCGCGGACATCCGGAGCAGCCAGAACGCTCTGGAGGAAGCCCGCCGGCGCACGGCTGCCGTGCTCGGCACGGTCGCCACCGGCGTCGTCGGCATCGACCCGGCGGGCCGCGTTCTCATCGCCAACCGCCAGGCCGTGGATCTCGTCGGCGTGGAGCTCGAGGAGGGCGCGCCGATGCTCGAGCGCCTCGGCGCCGGAATGGGCCCCGTTCACCACGGCCGTGCGGCGCTATCTGCAGGACGCGGCCGCCGAGCCGGCGGCCGAGCTCGAGGCCGACGGCCGGCGGATCTCTTTCCAGCTCGCGTCACTCGGACCGGAGGTTCGGGGCGTCGTGATCGCGCTCAACGACGTCACCGACGTCTCCCGCGCCGAGCGAGTGCTTGCGTGGGGCGAGATGGCGCGGCAGGTGGCGCACGAGATCAAGAATCCGCTCACGCCGATGCGCCTCGGTCTGCAGCATCTCCAGCGGGTCTACCGCGACCGCCGCCCCGACTTCGACCGCACGCTCGAGGAGACGGCCGAGCGCATGCTGGCCGAGATCGACCGGCTGGACACGATCGCCCGGGCGTTCAGCCGCTTCGCGGCGCCGGCCGACGATCTCCAGCCGCTGCATCGGATCGATTTGGCCGTCGTGGTCGGCGAAGTCATTCAGCTGTACCGGCTGGCGGAGGATGGGTGTGCGGTGCGGCTCACGTGCCAGCCTGGTGCGAGCGGGGCCGCGCGCGCGGACGAGGTCAAAGAGGTGGTGGTCAACCTCCTCGAGAACGCGCGCACGGCGGGCGCGCACGTCGTGGACGTGACCGTGGGGCCGGGGCGGCTCGAGGTGATGGATGACGGTGAGGGGATTCCGCCGGAGCTTCTGCCCCGCATCTTCGAGCCTCGCTTCTCGACCACGACGAGCGGGTCAGGGCTGGGGCTCGCGATCGTGCGGCGGCTGGTCGAGGGATGGGGTGGCCGGATCGACGTCGAGAGCCAGGTGGGGCGGGGGACGCGAATCGTGGTGCACTTGTCGGAGCGATAGGTGGTAGTAGCGAGTCACCCTGAGCGCAGCGAAGGGGCCATGATTCAGGTCATGGCCCTTCGCTGCGCTCGGGGTGACTTCCGAACTGGGATCGAACCGTCGCCGACGATCCGCCTAGCGAATTCGCCCGCTGAGCTGCATCCGCATCGCGGCGGTCAGCGTACCGTCCTGGGTATCGGCGCCGCGCATCACCGCCAGTGCGGCCTGGAGCTGGCGATCGGTCCGCGCCTTCCGCCGGAGCACCGAGTCGCTGCCGAAGAACGCCCTGGCGAGCTCGGTGCCCAGCTGCTCCTCCACGAATTCCCCCGCCAGATCGTACGTGGCGCGGTCGAGATGCACGCCGGCCTCGGCCATGCGGGCAAACAGCGTGTCCCGCCGCTCGGGTGTCATGGGCGCGGTATCGGCCTGGGTGACTTGGCCGGCTCGGAGCTCGGCCGCGTAGCCCGCGAGGATGTCGCGGAATCGGTTCATGTCGTCGCCCAACCGGGCGGCGAGCAGGCGCTCCCCCTCGGACCGGGGCATGGCGCGGACGAGCAGGTCGGGAAGAATCCCGCTCGCGTCCGGCACGACTCGTCCCCGGCTGCTGTAGAAGATCCGCGGCCGGCTGGATGGGACCCTGTTGCCGTCGACGCCGGCAGTGTCGCCGAGCGGCCGCTGGACGGTGCGGCCGCTCGGCGTGTACCAGCGCGCGGTCGTCAGCTTGATCGCGACGTCGGCGCCGATGGGGTAGGTGGTCTGCAGCACGCCCTTGCCGTACGTGGCCGTCCCGACGACCACGGCACGGTCGTGGTCCTGGAGCGCCCCGGCCACGAGCTCGGCCGAGCTGGCGGTGCCGCGGTTGACGAGCACTGCCAGGCGCAGATCGTCCCAGGCGCCCGGCGCCTCGGCGAGATAGGTCTTCGCCCGCTTGGCGGACCGACCCACGGACGTGGCGACGGTGTCGCCCACCTCGAGGAAGAGACCGGCCACCGACACACCCTCGCGAATGAGCCCGCCCGGGTTGGAGCGGAGATCCAGGACCAGGGAGGTCATGCCCTGCGCGACCATCGTGTCGATCGCGGCCCGAAGCTCTTCGGCAGAGCCCTGGCTCATGCGGCGGAGGACGATGTACCCGACTCCGTCGCCCAGCAACACGCCGCGCGATGCCGCCGGCACATGGATCTCCGTGCGGGTGAAGCGACGGATCACCGGTGAGGGCGCCCCTCGCGGCTTGACCACCATGGTGACGGTGGGTCCGGACGTCCGCTGTAGCGCCTCGTCCAGCCGCTCCGGTGACCACCCCCGCGTGTTCTGGCCGTTGATGCTCAGGACCTCGTCGCCTGGGGCGATGACGTTGCCGCTGGCTCGACCTTCCCAGCCCGACTCCGACGGCCCGCGCTCCAGATCGATCTCCGTCCCGGCCATCTGCCGCTGATAGTCGCGATACGAATCCTTGATCAAGAGCTCGGCATAGGGGTCGCGCAATGAGCCCACGAGCGCGTCGGCGGCCCGCTGATACAGGTCGCCCTCACCCAGCGAGTCGATGTAGTGGTGATGGATGGTCCCGACGACCCCCTCGAAGAGCCGGGCCTGTTCATAGACTCCACCCTCGGCGGAGGGGCGTGGTCGAAGCAGCCACCCACCGCTGAGAAAGGTGAGGACAAGGATGGAGGCCAGCGCCGCCACACGAGCTCGAGGAGAGGATCTCATCATCACGTAATTGCTCCCGCGTATTGCGAGAAAAGTCTGCCGGATGCATCAGTCGCGGAGGCGAGACGGCGGGAGGTTTGTCCCGACCAAAGGTGCAGCAAAAGGGGGGCCGCCGCCTCAGCGGGGCGTACGCTCCGGCCAGGTCACTTGGACCCCACCAGGGTCACCCGATCGACCACCCGCTGATCCCATGCCGCCATGTGATTCGCGAAATTGTCCTCGGCGGTGGCCAGGGGCCGCAGAGCCTGACGCTCTCCCAGCCCAGCCGCCCCTGAGATGCTGAAAGATACGGAAACGTTGCGCCACAAGCATCCCGATCCCGCGTTCTCGCTCGGCGAGGGATCAGCTCCGGAGGGCAGCATCGAGGACGCCGGGCAGTCCAGCCCAGCCCGCGCCCCGCTCGATCGCGGTGAGGCGCCGGAGCAGGCTGTCGGCCGAGCGATGGCCGGGGACGTAGGCTGGCTTGACCTGAACGACGACCGGCTGGCGGATCACCGCCTTCTCCACCTCCTCCAGCATGGCCGTGTTGTGCACCCATCCGCGACCGCTCTGGACGTCGCTCACGACCGAGCTGGGGTGACCCCCCCAGGGCGCCGAGCCGATGGCGGAGAGCTGCGCCGGCCACACGTTGACGCCTACCGCTCCATACCGGAGCTGGGCGATGGCGCGCTCCAGCGCCGCGGAGAGCTGTGGATCGGCCTCGGTTCGGGGATGCACGATCAGCATGACCGCGAGCGTGCCCCAGACGCGCTCGTTCACGAACCCGACGGCTTGCTGCAGGAACTCAATGGGGTCGGTGGTCCCGATCTCCACCTGGCCCAGGGCGGGACAGAACGACTCCGCAGTGAAGAACGGCTCCCGGCGATCGGATGGGTCGAGCCCGGGTACGAGCGTCCAGGGCAGCATCCCGGCGACGGCCGAGCCGATCTGGCGAAGGCCGGTCCTGCCCGCCGTGATCCGTTCCCAGCGCTCGGCGGTCCCAGGGTAGTACGCTAGCCGAAGTGGCGCGGCGGCCAGCGCATGCTCGAGGTGGCGCAGGAATGCGTCCCGCTGTGGCCATCCACGCGGGGTCACGAGCAGTCGCGGTGTGTGACAGTTCATGGCCGCATTGTGGACCATTGCCCCCGCCAGGGCCTGGGCCTGAAACGCCAGTTGCCGGTCCAGATATGGCCCTGGGACGATGAGCACGGGGCACACCCCACCGAGCTCCGATGTCACCGGTTTCACGTGCAGCGGATGGTGCTGGCGCTTCCGCTCGGCGGCGCCGGCATCGGCGGGGCCCCAGAGGATGTCCTCGTGGGTCTCCAGGCACCCGCTCAGATGGATCTCGTCGATGCCCGCATGGCGGACGAGATAGGTTCCCTCGGCGGCATCGCCGGTGACGATGTGAAGGAAATCGCGGTCGATCGCCGCAGCGAATGCTTCCGACAGCAGCGGGGCAAGATAGTCGTTGAGCGGGTGCAGTTTGAGGAGGCAGACCTTGCCCTCGTTGAACATCCGTGTGAGCACATCCTGCACCGGCACGCCGGCCGAAGTGCCCGCACCGAGCACCAGCACGACACGGCCGCCAGTCGAGGTCTGCCTGTAGAACCGTGCCTGCGTGGCCAGCAGATCGCGCTCGCCGATCCCGGCGCGGATGTGGACCTCCGCGCGGGTGCCGGGCATGAGCAAGGCGTCGAGCACGCTTCCCGGAAAGATCTCCGCGCTGAGCCTTCCATCGATGGTGCGGCCCAGTTCGCCGAGCGGCGGAGCGCGTCGGCGCCGGAGCGCGGACAGCGTCTCGATCAGCAGACGGAACTGCCGCATGACCGGCCACGGCGCCAGCGACCACTCCTCCGCCTCGAGGACGGTGCCGGGCACGATCCGTTTGGCCAGGCAGGAGCTCTCGACGATCCTTGGCACCGTCCGCGCGTAGCCCGCGCGCATGGCTCGGAGGAGCTGGATCCGGTCACCGAGCGGAAGAGTTGCGAAGGAGCGGGCCGCGCGATGCAGCCGCTCCACGCACTCGTCGAGTCGCCTCCGAGGGGTCGGCGCAAGCGTGGGAGGCGCCTGTGCGGGTGCCGATCCGCTGAAGCGCGGCATGTCGGGTCCGGGTCTGGCCCGAGGTCCGGGCCCTGATTGTGAGAGGGATTCCACCTCAATCATAGAAAGGCCACTCAGCCCTCGCCAGGGTGGCGCGCCCATGCGAGCTCGAGCACCCGACCCGGTCTCCTCCGGCCCCCGGCGGGACGGCGGATCTTGACGGGGCGCCGGCTGCGCCCCATCTCTGGCGTGGCTGTCTCCACTCGTCCTGCCCCGACAAGGAGGTCATCCATGACCGCGCGTCCGCCGACTCGCGAGGAGTTGATCCAGCAGGACATCCAGGAGCTCCACCGACTGGGGTATGCCCAGCAACTGTTCCGTGAGATGGGCGGATTCTCCAATTTCGCCATCTCGTTCTCCATCATCTCCATTCTGACCGGCGCGGTCCTGCTCTACGGCTACGGGCTCAAGTTCGCCGGGCCGATCATCAATTCGGTCGGCTGGCCGGTCGTGAGCCTCTTCACGCTGTGCGTGGCGGCCTCGATGGCGGAGCTGGCATCGGCCTATCCTACCGCGGGTGGGCTCTACTTCTGGGCCTTTCGGCTCGGCGGCCGAACCTGGGCGTGGACGACGGCGTGGCTCAACATGATCGGGCAGATCACCATCACCGCCGGCATCAACGTCGCCGCGGCGATTTACATCGTAGGCGCCGTCACCCGCATCATGGGCCTGCCGGCGGACCAGGCCGTGCCCCTGTTCGGGACCATGACGAACTGGTACTTCTACGTGTTCGTGATGGTGCTGATCATGATCCCGCAGATCCTCATCAACATCTACGGCATCAAGCTGACGGCGCGGCTGAACGACTTCAGCGTCTACTGGCACATCGGCGGCGTCGCGATCATCGCCCTGCTGCTCACGGTGTTCGGCACCCATCACAACAGCCTCGACTTCCTGTTCTCCCGTTCCACGGTGGTCAATCCGCTCGACGCTTCCTCCGCCGACCTTGGCACCGGCACCGCCCAGCCGGCGCTCGTGTTCGGCAAGTTCACGTTCGCCTCGCCCCTGTTCTCACTCTTCCCCTGGCTGGTGGAGATCTATCGGGCGGCACCGTTCGCGCTGGTCTTCGTGCTCGCGCTGCTGCAGGCGCAGTGGACCTACACCGGCTACGACGCCTCGGCCCACGTCGCCGAAGAGACCGTGATGGCGCGAAAGAACTCGGCCTGGGGCGTGTTCCTGTCGGTGGCGGTGTCGGCGGTGGTGGGCTACGTGATGCTGTTGATCCTGACCTGGTGCATCCCTAACGGCGACGTCGCCGCGACGGCGAATGATGCCTACCCGGTGCTCCAGATTGTCTACGGCAATCTCAGCGTCTTCTTCGCCAACGTCGTCGCGATCATCATCGGCGTCGCGATGTGGCTGTGCGGGTCGTCGTCGATCACGTCGATGGCGCGGATGTGGTACGCCTTCGCTCGTGACGACGGCATGCCCGGCTCGTCGCTCATCAAGCGGGTGAGCCCGACCTATCGCACGCCCGTCTGGTCGATCCTCATCACGAGCGCGCTGGCCGTGGTGTTGTGCCTCTACGCGTCGGCGTATTTCGTGGTCACGTCGATCAGCACGATCACCCTCTACCTGGCCTACATGTTCCCGATCTATCTCAACTTGCGGAACCGGCGTCGGGGACAGGGAGAGTTCACCACGGCCGCGACGGCGCCGTGGAATCTCGGGGCGTGGAGCCCGGTGCTCAACGTGATCGCGATCGCGTGGGTGCTGTTCCTGACGGTGATCTTCAGCCTGCCGCCCAACGAGCTGGTGCTGTGGACGATGCTGGCGCTGACGGTGGGATTGAGGCTCTACTGGCAGCTGTCGGCCAAGCGGTCCTTCGTCGGGCCGACCCGGGCCGACGAGCAGGCGCTTCGACGTCTGGAATCAGCGGTGGGGGAGGGGTCCAAGGGGGCGCCGGCCGCCGGGTAGGCGGTGGCTCCGGCGGGTCGCGCTAGCGGCCCGCCGGGTTGGCGGGATCGACGCGCAGCGTCGAATCCCGCCACGTCTCGATCGAGGCGAGGTGGCAGGCCTCGACGAACTTCTTGTTGGGGTGCGACCCACGCTCGAGCAGCGCGTGCAGCATCTCGTGGCGCACCAGCCACTCCTCGCCCAGCGCGTTGGCGGGGAGATAGATCCGGTTGCCCTGGCGGACCCACCAGCCGTGGGCGACGGTACCGTTGAGCCCGATGGCTCCGCTGGGCGCATCGACCGCGTAGAACGTCACCTGGCTCATCTCGCCCGTGCGGCCGGAGCAGGCCTCAGTCTTCCGCCACCATTCGCTGTAGAGCTCGAGCGTCGGCACCTCCCAGGCGCGCTCGATCGGCGCCAAAGGAGCGCCCGCCGCCTTGGGAACGGCACAGGCGGCAACCGACGACCACAGCATCACTCCAGCGAACCAACGGCGCATCGAACGACTCCCGCGATCAAATCGCGTCTCTGGGTACCTTGCGGCGGGCACGGGATCCGCCTGCCGCAGGGGTCCTGCCATAACGTCACCGGGACCTCGAAAGGTGCCCGGCATGCTCGCCCGCATCCGCTCCGCCGCCATCCTCGGCATCGACGCCTATCCGGTGGACGTCGAAGTCGATATCAGCAGTGGCCTGCCCTCGTTTGCCACCGTCGGCCTGCCCAATGGCGCTGTGCGGGAGGGCCGAGAGCGGATCGGCGCGGCACTCACCAACGCCGGGTTCGAGTTTCCGCTTCGGCGCATCACCGTCAACCTGGCGCCCGCCGACATCAGGAAATTCGGCTCGGGCCTCGATCTGCCCATCGCACTCGGCGTCCTGGTGGCCAGCGGCCAGCTCCCGGGCCTCGACCTCGAGCAAGTCATGGTGCTCGGCGAGGTCGGCCTCGAGGGCGACCTCCGTCCGGTTCGCGGAGCACTTCCTGTGGCGCTCGCCGCACGGGCGGCGGGCTGCTCAGGGCTCCTTCTGCCCCAGGACAACGTGCCTGAGGCCGCAGTCGTGGCGGGCCTCGAAGTCCGTGGCGCCCGCTCCCTGATCGAAGTCTGCGCCCACTTGGC
Organism: uncultured Gemmatimonadales bacterium; assembly: GCA_963728705.1. Lineage (GTDB taxonomy): Bacteria > Gemmatimonadota > Gemmatimonadetes > Gemmatimonadales > GWC2-71-9 > CAVVWJ01. The sequence goes on along the minus strand of CAVSLY010000018.1, from coordinate 54,804 downwards.
CGGGGATCTGCCGCTTGCCCCGGCCCAGGTCGACCTGCCCGCGCTCATGGCGGAACGCCGTCGGGACGATGTGGACTTCGCAGACGTCCGGAGCCAGGCCGCTGCCAAGCGCGCGCTCGAGGTGGCCGCAGCCGGCGCCCACAATCTGTTGCTGGTCGGGCCGCCAGGGGCCGGCAAGACGATGTTGGCTCGCCGCTTACCAACTATCCTGCCGTCGATGACCCTGGACGAGGCGCTCGAGACCACCAAGATCCACAGCGTGGCCGGCTTGCTTGGCGGAGGTCGGTCGCTCTGTGCCGTCCGGCCCTTCCGGGCCCCTCACCATACCATCAGCGACGCGGGGCTCATCGGGGGCGGCTCGGTCCCGCGCCCGGGCGAGGTCAGCCTGGCCCATGGCGGAGTACTCTTTCTGGACGAGCTGCCGGAATTCCGTCGCAATGTGCTCGAGGTGTTGCGACAACCCCTGGAGGACGGGACCGTCACGTTGGCCCGTGCCGCCGTCAGCCTCACTTTTCCTGCACAATTCATGCTCGCGGCCGCCATGAACCCCTGCGCCTGCGGCTACTACGGAGACGCCGTGCATGTCTGCCGCTGCGCCGAGGCCGACGTCGAGCGCTACCGGTCCCGAGTCTCGGGCCCACTCCTCGACCGGATCGACATCCACCTCGAGGTACCCACGGTCCCGTACCGGGACCTCATCGGCGCCGACGCGGAGGAGCCCAGCGCGGTCGTACGGCAGCGGGTCGAGCTGGCCCGGGTCCGCCAGCGGCACCGGTTCCGCGACCGGCCGGGCCTCTACGCCAACGCCCACATGACTGCGCGTGATCTGCGACGCTACTGTCCTCTGTCGGAGGCAGTCGAACGACTACTCCGCGAGGCCGTGGCGCGCCTGGGACTCTCGGCGCGGGCGTACCACCGGGTCCTCAAGATCGCGCGCACAATCGCCGACCTCGCGGGTGCCGATGAGCTGGCAACTGCCCACGTGAGCGAGGCCATTCAGTACCGGAGTCTGGATCGGCGAAGGGCAGCGGCGTAACGCTTGGTTCGTTGAGTCGCAGGGGGTACCGCAATAATCTGATAGGTGGTACGCCAGATGACAACCCGGTCAACCGGGCGGGGTCATTCTTCTCCGCGTGGCGGCCGCCGGTCTCGTTTGGTGGCTGCCCGCCGCCGCTTGTTCTCGAGCCGCGCCGCCTTGGCCGCGCGCGGTGTGCGGGTCCGCTTCCGCACCTTGGGCACCACCAGCGCCTGGGCCACGACCTCGCGGAGGCGCTCCGTCACGTCCTCGCGGTTCCGGAGCTGGCTGCGCGTGCTGCTCGACACGAGCCGGATACGTCCCGTGCCGTCGAGCCGGCTCGCGAGCCGCAGGAGCAGGCGCTGACGCTGCTCCTGGCTCAGCGCGGGCGAGCCCGCGACATCCCAGGTGACCTCGACCCGCGTCGACGACGTGTTGACGTGCTGGCCGCCCGGCCCGCCGGAGCGCGAGGCGCGGAACTCGAGCTCCGCGAGCGGCACGCGCAGGTCGGGCGAGACCTCGAGAAACCCCATGTCGGGCATGCCGAAAAGTAACTCCTTCCGGGCTCTCACTTGGTTGCCTACCGCATTACGTTACTGCCCATGACCGACCTCGATCTTCTGCGCCACCACCTGGTTGGCTACGGCCGAGTGGTGCTCGGCTATTCGGGCGGGGTCGACTCCGCACTGCTCGCCGTGGTCGGCCGCCAGGCGCTCGGCAGCGAGCGCTTCCTGGCGGTGGTCGGCCGGAGCGCATCGTATCCCGAGGCGCAGTGGCGGAGCGCCGTCGAGCTCGCGCGCCGATTTGAGGTACCGCTGCTCGAGGTGGACACCGGCGAGTTGGCCGATCCGCGGTACCTCGCCAATCCGACCAACCGCTGCTACTACTGCAAGGACGAGCTGTGGAGCCGCCTGGGCGAAGTGGCATCGGCCCGCGGCTTCGACACCATCATCGACGGCACCAATGCCGACGACCTGGGCGAGCACCGGCCGGGGCTTCGCGCGGCCGAAGAGCATCGCGTGCGCTCGCCGCTCGCCGAGCTCGGCTGGACCAAGGCGGCGGTGCGTGAGGCGTCCCATACGCTCGGCTTGCCGACCTGGGATGCGCCGGCGGCGCCCTGTCTCTCGAGCCGGGTCGTCTACGGCCTCGAGATCACGCCCCGCCGCCTCCGTCAGGTCGAGGATGGCGAGGCGTATTTGCGCGGGCTTGGTGTCACCGGCGATCTGCGCGTCCGGCACCACGGTGACCGCGCGCGCATCGAGGTGGCCCCCGAGCAGATCACCGGCGTCCGAGACAAGTGGGCGGCCGTGACCGCGTTCTTCGGCGGGCTCGGCTTCGCGGCGGTCGAGCTCGATCCCACCGGCTACCGCCGTGGGGGACTGCTGGTCCTCGCCCCGCGCTCGACCGCCTGATGCGGCTGTTCGCCGGGATCCCCATCGTCGATGAGGCTCGGCGGGAGATCGTCGCGCTGCTCGGCAACCTTCGCGAGAGCGGCTGGCCCGTGCGCTGGGTACATGAGGAAGGGCTGCACCTGACGCTCAAGTTCTATGGCGAGGTGGCGCCCGAGCGGCTCGAGGTGATCGAGGAAGCCGTGCGGTTCGCCGGGAAGGGCACTGGCCCCCTGGCGCTCAGCCTGCACGACCTCGGCGCGTTTCCCACAGCGGCTCGACCGCGGGTTCTCTGGATCGGCATCGACGCGCCGCCGGCATTGGCGCTCATGCAGGACCGGCTGGAGCGCGGTGGCGAAGGGATCGGGTTCCCGCCGGAGGGAACGCCATTCCAGCCGCACGTGACGCTCGGCCGCGTGCGCGAAGGCCATCGCATCCCGCCGCACGGGCTGGAGGACTTCGGCGACGCCTACGCCCGCGCACCGTTCGTCGGGGGACAGCTGGTGCTGTACGAGAGCGTGCTCACGACGCGGGGCCCGCGCTACGAGGCGCGGCTCACGTTGGAGCTCTCCGCGTGATGGGCTGCCTGACGGCGCCGTTCAAAGTGCTCGGCTGCCTCGGCCTTCTCGCCGCGCTCGTGGTCGGGTGGCTGTATCGGGACCGGGTGGTTCGCGAGGGTCGCCGGATCATGGGACGGATCGAGGCACCTGCCGAGAGGCGGCCGCCCGCCACCTCGGCTGGCCGGCCGGGCACGCGGTCGCTGGCGTCGGCCCGGGCCAAGATCGACTCGCTGAACGGCTGGCGCGCCGACTCGGTGGTCCTGTCCCCGTCCGAAGTGGCGTCGCTCATGGGAGCCGGCCTCGCGCCGAAGTTCCGAAAGGAGCTGGACTCGCTACAAGTGGAGCTTCTCGATGGCGAAGTGCAGGTGCGCGCACGGCTCCGCACCGCGCGCCTGCCGCGGGAGCTGGTCGGCCCGCTCGCGACGGCTCTCCGGCCCAACGAGCCGGTCGAGGCCACCGGTCCGCTCCGCGTCCTCCGGCCGGGCGCGGGTGAGTGGGCGGTGCGATCATTCCAGATCCGGGACATTCCCGTGCCCGCGTCGGCGGTTCCTCGCCTGATCTCCCGCGCCCTCGACGAGCCCGGGCGCGAGACCGTGCCCTGGACCGTGCCGGCCGGCATCCGCGCCATCCGGATTCATCCTGGCGGTGCGACCCTCTACGGAGCTCCACGCCCATGAGTCATCGGGTCCTCATCGTCGACGACGAAGCCGGCATCCGGCAGGCACTGAAGCAAGTGCTGGAGTACGAGGAGCTGGAGGTCCGCGTGGCCGCGTCCGGCGGCGAAGCGATCACGGTCTACTCCGAGTTCCGCCCCCACCTCGTCTTTCTCGACGTGAAGATGGCCGGTCTGGACGGCCTCGAGACGCTGACGCGGCTTCGGGATCTCGACTCCCGCGCGCAGATCGTCATGATCTCCGGGCACGGCACCATCGCCACCGCGGTCGAGGCCACCCAGCGCGGCGCGTTCGACTTCCTCGAGAAGCCACTCGACACCGATCGACTCCTGCTGACCGTGCGGAACGCGCTGGCGCACGCCGAGCTCGTCGGCGAGAACGCCCGCCTGCGGGAGGTCACCGAGAGCCGCTATCAGATGGTGGGCCGGAGTGCCGCGCTCAACAACGTTCGCGAGCTGATCGCGAAGGTGGGGCCAACCGCCGCGCGGGTCCTGATCACCGGCGAGAACGGTACCGGCAAGGAGCTGGTGGCCCGGGGGCTGCACGAGGCGTCGCCCCGGCGCGACCAGGCGTTCGTGGAGGTCAATTGCGCGGCCATCCCGTCCGAGCTGATCGAGAGCGAGCTTTTTGGCCACATGAAGGGGTCGTTCACCGGCGCGTTCGCCGACCGGGCGGGGAAATTCGAGCAAGCGGACGGCGGCACGCTGTTTCTCGACGAGGTGGGCGACATGTCGCTCTCCGCGCAGTCCAAGCTGCTGCGGGTCCTACAGGAAGGCGTCGTCACGCGGATCGGCGGCTCGAAGTCGATCGCGGTGGACGTCCGGGTGCTCTCGGCGACGAACAAGGATCTCGAGGGCGAGATCGCGGAGGCGCGCTTCCGGGAGGACCTGCTCTACCGGCTGAACGTCGTGCCAATCGAGGTCCCGGCGCTGCGCGAGCGGCTGGAGGACGTGCCCGCGCTGGTCGCGCACTTCGCCGAGGCGCTGGCCGAAAGCGCGGGCGTGCCGGGCAAGAAGTTCGCGGAGGACGCGATGGCGCGGCTGCAGACGCGCACCTGGCCGGGCAACATCCGTGAGCTTCGGAACGCCGTGGAGCGGGCCCTCATTCTCGCGCCGGGCAAGGTGGTGACCGCGGCCGACATCGACCGGCTCCTGCCCGGGGGCGACGGCGCGATGCCGTTGGCGTCCGCCCCGGGCGGGGCGCACACCTTCGAGACGTTCAAGCAGGAAGCGGAGAAGAACTTCCTGCTCCAGCAACTGCGCGAGCACGACTGGAACGTGTCCGAGACAGCGCGCGCCCTCAAGATGCCCCGCTCGAATCTCTACAAGAAGATCGAGCGCTACGGCCTCACGCGGGAGTCGACATGAGCGAGCAGCCGAGGAACTGGGATCGCGAGCTGGCCGACATCGACAAGGTGATCGCGAAGGGCAGTGTGCCCGCGGCCGGTGGGTCGGTGCCGGTCGCGCGGTCGGCCGGCGTGCCCGTCGGCGCGCCGGCTCCGCGCCGCTCCGTGGCGCTCACCTGGTTCTGGGTAGTGCTGGCGGTCGCGCTGGCCGCGGCGCTGCCGCTCTGGCCCTACCAGCGGTCGTGCGGCCTGCAGCTCATGTTCTTCATGGGGGCGACGGGCGTGACGGCGCTGATCGGCCTGCTCGGCACGCTCGCCAGCTGGGCCAACCGGCGCGGGTTTGCCCACGTGGTGTCGTTGGGCGTCATCCTGTGGTCGGCCGTGATCGGGCTCCGTGAGGTGCTGCCGCGCGTGGGATATGCGAAGACCACCCGGACCTGGACGTGCGAGGCAGCGCCGGCCGGGCCCGCGCCTCAGGCGCCGGCGCCGCGGCAGGGTCCGGCACCGCAGGGGACGCCAGCACCGCAGGGGACTCCAGCACCGCGCCAGGCGCCGACTGCGCAATAGGACGTGAAGCAGTCATCCCGAGCGGAGCGAGGGATCGGGCGGGTGGTGCGAGTGAGCATCGAGGCTCACGCGCATGCCTTGAGCGATCCTTCGCTTCGCTCAGGATGACGACGCTTCGCTCGGGATGACGCATTACAACGATTGTCCTTGATTCAGGAACTCATTCCAGGATCCCATGGCCAAGACGTTCCGCAACTTCATCGGCGGCGAGTGGGTGGCGCCCGCCAACGGCGCCCATTTCGAGAACCGCAATCCGGCGAACACCGCCGACCTGATCGGGCGCTTTCCCGACTCCGACGCCCGCGACGTGGTCGCAGCGGTCCGCTCGGCCAAGCGCGGCTTCGCGCTGTGGTCGAAGACGCCGGCGCCGGCGCGCGGCGACGTCCTCCGCCGGGTGGGTGACCTCCTGGTCGAGCGCAAGGAAGCGATCGCCGACGCGATGACGCGGGAGATGGGCAAGGTGCTGGCCGAGACCCGGGGTGACGTCCAGGAGGGGATCGACACCGCGTACTACGCCGCCACCGAGGGCCGGCGGCTCTTCGGCCACACGGTGCCGTCCGAGCTCCGGTCGAAGTGGGCGATGAGCTTCCGCCGCCCGATCGGCGTCGTGGGCCTCATCACCCCCTTCAACTTCCCGCTCGCGATCCCGACATGGAAGATGTTCCCCGCGCTGCTCTGCGGGAACTCGGTCGTCATCAAGCCGTCCGAGGACGTGCCGCACACGGTGCACCTGCTGGTGGAAATCCTGCTCGAGGCCGGGCTGCCGCCTGAAGTCGTGCAGCTCGTGCATGGCCGGGGCGAAACGGTCGGCAAGGCGCTGGTGGAGCACCCGGAGGTGCCGGTCATCTCGTTCACCGGCTCGACCGAGACCGGATCCGTCATCGGCGAGACCTGCGGCCGCATGCACAAGCGGCTGTCGCTCGAGATGGGCGGCAAGAACGCGATGATCGTCATGGACGACGCCGATCTCGACCTGGCGCTCGAGGGCGTGCTCTGGGGCGCGTTCGGCACCACGGGGCAACGCTGCACTGCCACCAGCCGGCTCATCCTGCACCGGAAGATTCACGACCGCTTCCTGCGCCGCCTGGCCGAGGCCGCCGAAGGACTGCGCCTGGGCGACGGTCGCGCCGGCAAGACCGACGTCGGCCCGCTCATTCACGAGGCCTCGCGTGAGAAGGTGGAGCGCTACATCGAGATCGGCCGCGAGCAAGGGGCCGAGCTGGTGACGGGCGGCAAGGCTCCCGGCGGGCGCCTCGCCGGCGGCTGGTTTTTCCGGCCGACCGTGTTCGCGGGCGTGAAGGCCGGCAGCCGGCTCGAGCAGGAGGAGATCTTCGGCCCCGTGCTCAGCGTCGTCCGGGTCAAATCGTTCGACGAAGCGGTGCGGGTGAACAACGATGTGCGCTATGGTCTGTCGAGCAGCGTCTACACGGGAGACGTGAATCTCGCCTTCCGCGCGCTGCAGGACCTCGACAACGGCATCACGTACGTCAACGCGCCAACCATCGGCGCCGAGGCGCATCTGCCGTTCGGCGGCGTCAAGGCAACGGGCAACGGCCATCGCGAGGGTGGCTGGGAAGTCTACGAGTTCTACTCGGAGACCAAGGTGGGCTACGTCGACTACTCAGGCCGGCTCCAGCGGGCGCAGATGGACAATTACGATGTCTGACGCATCGCGCTCGCCGTGTGACGGATGACCGGCGCGGTCAACCGGCTCGCTGAGCCGGTTGCGCGCCGGTTGGCCGGAGAGTAAGGTTCGTCAGGTTCCGTCCGCCATTCAGATCGAGTCAGTCCGAGGTCCAATCGCATGCGTCCAATGCAGGTCGGTGCCGGCAGGCGAGGCCCCTCGTTCGATGAAGGGTCGCTGGACCAGTACCTCCGCGAGATCAGCAAGTATCCGCTGATTCCCCAGGAGGAAGAGGTCACGCTCGCCCAGCGCATCCGGACGGGTGACCCTGAGGCCCTCGACAAGCTCGTCCGCAGCAATCTTCGCTTCGTGGTCTCCGTCGCCAAGAAGTATCAGAACCAGGGCGTGTCGCTCGCAGACCTCATCAACGAGGGCAACCTCGGCCTGATCCGCGCCGCCCACAAGTTCGACGAGACCAAGGGCATCAAGTTCATCTCGTACGCCGTGTGGTGGATCCGCCAGGCCATCCTGCAGGCGCTGGCCGAGCAGAGCCGCATTGTGCGCGTGCCGCTCAATCGCGCGGGCACGCTTCACCGGATCGGCAAGCGCTCGTCGGCCTTGCTCCAGGAGCTCGGACGCGAGCCCACGCCGTCGGAGATCGCCGAGGGGATGGACATCTCGATGGAGGAGGTGCAGAAGACCCTCTCCATCTCCCAGAACCACCTGTCGCTCGACGCACCGCTCACCCCTGGCGAAGACAACAAGCTCCTCGATTACCTGCCGGATACCCAGAACCCCGGCCCCGACTCCGAGACCTTCGAGCACGCGCTTACGGAGTCCATCGAAGAGGTGCTGTCGACCCTGAAGGAGCGCGAGGCCAAGATTCTGCGGCTCTACTTTGGCCTCGACGGCCCCGAGCCGATGACGCTCGAGGAGATCGGCAGCCTGCTCGGCATCACCCGTGAGCGGGTTCGGCAAATCAAGGAGAAGGCGCTGAGCCGGCTCCGTCACGTGAGCCGGGCACGGGCACTGGAGAGCTTCCTGGCGTAGGGCTGCACCATCCGGGCGGCTTAACGCCCGGACCACTTCGTCGTCACCCCTCCCGTTCGAGCCAGCCCCACTCCACTTCGAGCCGCGCGGCCTTGCCGCGGGAGGAATGCATGACTCGTCTTCACCCGACGCTCGCCCTCGCTGCCGCGCTGTGCCTCGCAGGGCCGCCGGTGGCCGCCCAGGTCAGCCCGCCCAACCCCTTCGCGGTCGAGCGTGACGAGCGGAATGCGGACGGCCGGCATCCCCGTCACGAGCGCCATCGTCGGCATGATGCCTGGCGCCTCGAGCGTCGAGGGGAGCGGTTGGAGCGGCATGGAAATCGGCTCGAACGTGAGGGACGACGCTGGGAGCGCCACGGCGAGCGGCTGGAGCGCCGCGGGCACGAGTACCGCGGGCGAAAGTGGGAGCGCAAGGGCGAGCGCCTGCAGCATCGGGGCGACCATCTGGAGCATCGTGGCGAGCGATTCGAGCGGCGCGGCGAGCGAGTGCGGCGCCACGGCCATCACGGAGAGGGCAAGATTTGAGCAGCCCCATCCTCCGTAGCGGTCCGAGCCGCACTCCATATCACTGCTCCCGCAGGATTGCCTCCACCTGATCCCATTCGATGAGAAAGGCGTCGTGCCCCGCGGCCGACGTGATCTCGCGGTACCGCGCGTCTGCTCCAGCCGCGCGGTACGCAGCGGTCCAGGCGCGGACTTCCTCCGGGGCATACAGCAGGTCCGAGTCCACCCCCACCCCAACCACCGTCCCGACCCGAGTCGCCGTGGCCTGAGCGGCAGCACGGATGTCGCCCACGTCGTGCAGGTCCATGGCCCGCATGAGTGCGACGTAGCTGGCCGCGTCGAAGCGGGCCACCAGCTTGTCTCCCTGGCGCCGGAGGTAGTGGTCGACGTCGAACCGCCCCGGCGTGCGCGAGGACGCGCGGCCGAAGCGCGCCTCGAACTCGACCGCCGTACGGTAGGTGATCATCGCGAGCGCCCGCGCCGCGGCCAGTCCCGCCACCGGACCCTGGCCGGCAGCATACCGGCCGCCCAGCCACGCGGGATCGGCCTCGATGGCCATGCGCTGGACCGTGTTCCAGGCGATCGCCTGGGCGGACGTCGCCGCCGGCGCCGCGAAGACCACCAGCCGGTCCACCGGAACCGGGGAGCGGCGGCCCCACTCGAGCGTTACCATGCCGCCGAGCGATCCGCCCGTTGCCAGCGCCAGATGCTCGACGCCCAGATGCTCGAGCAGGGACACGTGGGCGTCGGCGAGATCGGCCGGCGTGAGTTGGGGGAAAGGATCGTCGTGCTCGGCCGCCCACTCCTGCGGGCCGGTTGACCCGTAGCAGCTGCCCAGGAGGTTGGCGCTCACGATGGCGTGGCGCGACGTGTCGAGCGGCTTGCCCGGTCCCACGAGCGGCCCCCACCACTCTTCGACGTCCGCGCTCCCGGTCAGCGCGTGAAAGACCAGGATCCAGCCGTTCTCACGCGCGGCGGGCACGTTGCCGAGGACGCGATAGCGAAGCCGGAGTCCCGAGAGGGTGCGCCCGCCGCTCGCGAGCAACGGGCCCAGGCGGCAGATCGCCGGTATCGGCGGTGCCGGGGACGAGTGCGGTCACGCGTGCCCCGATGCAAGTCTGACGGGCGGCTCACTCCCCAGGGAGGATCCGCTGGAGTACGCGGCGAGTGCTACCGCCGAATGAATGGCTCGCGCCAGGCTCCGCCCGTCCGCCGCAGGGACGAGAAAGGCCAACGCGTGAGGTCGGTCGACGCTCCGAAACACGGAAACGCCGGCGAGCGCGGCCGCGGCGCGGGCCGCGGCGCGAAATGCCGCCGCATCCGGTTGCGCCGACACAAGGCTAACCGTTGCAAGGTCCGCTGGATCGCGCGGCGGCTGGGTCGATGCCCGCGGTGCCCGCTGCCGAGGACCACCGTGTAGTCCGCCGACTCGATGCCGGCGTCTGGCAGGTCGACGACCGTCGATGGCTCGCCGTCGGCGTGCAGCGACGTGAACCGCAGCGGCACGGCGTCCCGCTCGGCGCGCTTGGCAGCGGCGTGGTGAATCACGCGGGCCCCCGCCAGTGCGAGCGCACTGACGAAGCCATGCGTCGCCCGCCGAAGTGGCCGGGCCTCGGGCACGAGCCGAGGATCGGCGGTGTGAAGCGCGCCCGGATCCTTGACGAGCTCGCACGCCTCCGCGCTCAGCGCGGCCGCGAGCGCCACCGCCGTGATATCCGAGCCGCCCCGTCCGAGCGTGGTGATTCGCCCGCGATGCCATCCCTGAAATCCCGTGACGACTGGTGTTGTCCCCGTGTCCAGGAGCCGCCGCAGCCGATCGCTTCGGAGCCTCGTGAGCGTCGCGCCGCCCGCGCTGACCATCGCTCCCGAGGCCCGCCTCGCGCGCGTCCAGTACGACCGCCGGGACGCCGAGGTCGGCCAGCGCTACGGCGAGTAGCGAGGCGGCCACCAGCTCGCCGCTTGCGACCGCCCGGTCCGCTGCCGCGCGCCCGGCCGCCGGCGGGTCGCCGTCGGCACCGATCGCCTCCCGCACCTGCTCGACGAGACCGAGCAGGTGATCGGTCACCCCGCGCCGAGCGCTGGCCACGGCCACGACCGGCCGCGCGGCTCGTCGGGCCGCCACGCGCCGGGCGGCGGCGGCGATGCGCTCCGGAGTCGCGAGCGCGTCGCCGCCGAACTTCACGACCAGCGGGCTGTTCACCGAGCGGCTCCGGCGGTCGCCTTCCGGGGCTCGCTGGCCACTGTCGGAGTCTCCCCCAGGGCCTGATCGAGATCGGCGATGAGGTCGCGGACGTCCTCGAGTCCGAGCGACAGCCGCACCAGCTCCGGGCGTGGTGCCCGTCGCGAGCTGCTGCTCGGGCGTGAGCTGCTCGTGCGTGGTCGAGGCGGGATGAATGATGAGCGACTTGGCGTCGCCCACGTTGGCGAGGAGCGAGAACAACTTCACCCGGTCGATCAATGCCTTCGCCGCCACCTGTCCGCCCTTGATGCCGAACGTCAGTACGCCGCCGAAGCCCCCGGTCAGATACCGCGCGGCGTTCCGGTGTTCGGGGTGGCTCTCGAGTCCCGGGTACGACACCCATTCAACCCGCGGATCCTCGGCCAGCCACTGCGCCACGGCCAGGGCGTTGGTGGAATGCCGCTGGATGCGGAGCGGGAGCGTCTCCAGGCCCTGCAGAAACAGGAAGGAATTGAACGGCGACAGCGCCGGGCCGAGATCCCGCAGGAGCTGCACGCGGAGCTTGATGATGAACGCGGCGGGGCCGAACGCCTCGGTGTAGACGACCCCGTGATAGCTCGGGTCGGGCGCGCTGAATTCCGGGAAGCGCGCCTTGGCCTTGTCGCTCGTCCAGTCGAACTTGCCGGCGTCGATCACCACGCCGCCGATTGCCGTGCCGTGCCCCCCGATCCACTTGGTGGCCGAGTGCACGATGATGTCCGCGCCGTGCTCGATCGGCCGGCTGAGGGTGGCCGCGCCGAAGGTGTTGTCCACGACCAGCGGAATGCCGGCCTCGTGCGCGATGGTCGCCAGCGCCTCGAAGTCCGGCACGTCGAGCCGCGGATTGCCGATGGTCTCGACGTACAGCAGCCGGGTGCCCGCGTCGATGGAGGCGCGGACCTGGTCGAGGTTGTGGATGTCCACGAACCTGGTCGTGATGCCCCACTTGGGGAGCGTGTAGGCGAACAGGTTGTAAGTGCCGCCGTAGAGCGTCTGCGAGGAGACCAGGTTGTCGCCCGCGCGTGCCAGGTTGAGCACGGTGAGCGTCTCGGCGGCCTGGCCGCTGGCCACCGCGAGCGCCGCGATCCCGCCCTCGAGCTCGGCGATCCGCTTCTCGAACACGTCGCTCGTCGGGTTCATGATGCGGGTGTAGATGTTGCCGAACACCCGGAGCCCGAACAGATCGGCGGCGTGCTGAGTGTCGTTGAAGACGTAGCTCGTCGTCGCGTAGATCGGGACGGCGCGCGAGTTGGTGGCCGGATCGGGAGCCTGCCCGGCGTGCACCGCCAGGGTGTCGGGATGGTACGTCATGCCGCGCTCCTCACAGTGTGGGAAAACGAAAAGGCCCGGACGCTCTCAGTGGAGTGGTCCGGGCCTCGGGTGTCGGGTGGCGAGAGTTACGTCCCGCCGCTGCCGCGCGCATGTGCCGAGGAGGCCGTCCACCCCAGCCGGGGGAGACAGAGCATCATTCGACAGCACATCGGGCGGCCAGTGTCCACGTGAGCGATTCCCGTTCGGGGTCAGGGAGGGCGCATACACGACGCCCTCCGGCCTGGGGCGCTCGGAGGGCGTGCATCCGGCGCTTTAGCTCGTTGGTTCGTCCACGGGGACTGCGGTGGACCGGCGGGAGCAAGTGGCCCTAAAGCACCGCCGCGACCGTGAGACTAGCGGTCGCGCGGAGGGTTGTCAAGCTCGTGAGGTGGGGTAATCCTTTGCTCATGGCCAGCAATCCCTCGTTCGACATTTCCACCGGCGCCGACCTCCAGGAGGTCGACAACGCCGTGAATCAGGCCCTGAAAGAAATCGCCCAGCGCTATGACTTCAAGGGCACCCACTGCACCATCGAGTTCGACCGGGACAAGGCCGAGATCCGACTGGCCGCGGACGACGACTTCCGGATGGAAGCGCTGGTGGACGTCCTGCAGACGCGCATGATCAAGCGCGGCGTACCGGTCAAGAACCTCGACATGGGCGAGCTGGTGCCTTCCACCGGCCAGTCCGTGCGGCGCACGGTCAAGCTCACCCAGGGCATTGCCCAGGACGTGGCCAAGAAGATCATCAAGGCCGTGAAAGACGGCGGCTTCAAGAAGACCCAGGCGACGATTCAGGGCGACGAGATCCGGGTGACCAGCCCCTCGCGCGACGAGCTCCAGTCGGTCATCGCCATGCTCAAGGGCCAGGATTTCGGCATCGAGCTCAAGTTTGGCAACTACCGCGGCTGAGCGCGGACGGCGGCTCGCGCGGTGGGGCGGGGCGGTCCTGACCACGGCGGCGGCCGCCGCCGTCGCGGTGGCGAGCTGCACGCCCGCCGCGGCGCCGCCTCCCGCTCCCGTGCCGATGCCCGGCCCGTCCACACCGGTGCCGATGCCGGGCCCGCCCACACCGGTGCCGATCCCGGGCCCGTCAACACCGGCCGAGGGCCCTACCGAGCCGCAGATCCGGCTCGGGCTCGTGGTGGGCGCGCCGGTGGCGACGGTGTCCGGCACCGCGGGACTCAGCGTGAGCGATCCATCGGGCGCCCGGTTGGCAGAGATTCCCGCGGGCGAGGTCTGGCGGGTGACCGCGGGCGGCACGGGGCTCGTGGTGCTCGCGCCCAGCGGGGCCGGCACAACGCCATCGGGCCTAATCGAGATCGCCTCGCCCGATTCCGCGGTGCTGGTGCGGGTGAACGGGCGGCCGTATCGGGGTACGATCACGGCGCTCCGGGACCGGACCGGCGTCACGGTGGTCGACCGCGTCCCGATGGAGACCTACCTCGCCGGCGTGGTGTCGGCGGAGATGGGCCGCCGGAGCCTCGCCGAGCAGGAGGCGCTCCGCGCGCAGGCTGTCGTCTCCAGAACCTTCGCGCTCAGAAACCTGCGCCGATGGCAGGCGCAGGGGTTCGATCTCTACGCCACCGTAGCGGATCAGGTGTATGGGGGGGCCGCGGCCGAGACGCCGGAGGGCCGGGCGGCGGTCGACGCCACCCGTGGACGCATCCTCACTTACGGCGGCGTGCCGATCGACGCGTTCTTCTACTCCACGTGCGGAGGGCGCACGGCGGATGGGCACCGAAGTGTTTCGCGCGGCAGACCGCCCATACCTCCGCTCGGTCCCGGACGTGGCGGATGACGGCACGGTGTACTGCAGCATCTCACCGCGCTTCCGGTGGCACGAGGAGTGGTCGGGCGAGGCGCTCCGCGCGACGCTGCAGCGCACTCTGCCGCCGGTGGCCACCGCCGCCGGCCGCGGTACAACGGCGGGCGACATGAGCGAGGTGCGCGACGTGCGGGTCTCCTACCGCACACCGTCCGGACGTGTCGGCCTGCTGACGATCGCGCTCCGGCGCGGGGACGTACAAGTCGAGGAACCCAGTGTACGGCAGGTGCTCCGCCCGGTCTCCGGCGAGCTGCTGCGGAGCAACACGTTCACGCTCACCGTCTCCGGCGCCGGGCAGCGAGTCACGCGGCTTACGGCCGACGGCGCGGGCGCCGGCCACGGCGTCGGCTTCTGCCAGTGGGGCGCCGTCGGACGCTCCCGCGCCGGGCAGGACTACGAGCGCATTCTCGCCGCCTACTATCCAGGCGCGTCGCTCGAGCGTCTCTACTGATGAGGGAGGAACCGGCATGAGCGCCAGTCGAGCCACGAGCGATCGGCTGCGGGTCGGCATCGTCGGCGGCGGGGGCATCACCCAGGTGGCCCACCTGCCCGTGCTCAAGAAGCTCAAGTCGATCGAGGTGCTGGCCATTTGCGACACGGACCTGCCGAAGGCGCGCGCGCTGGCCGACCGGTTCGGCGTGAAGGACGCGGTCGACGACATCGAGGATCTGCTCCGGACCGACGGCCTCGACGCGGCGGTGATCTGCTCGCCCAACCATCTGCACGAGTCGCACATTCTGGCCGCCCTCTCGGCCAGCATGCACGTCCTCGTGGAGAAGCCGCTGACCATGTCGGCCGCGAGCACGCAGCGGATCATCCGGGCCGCGGAGAAGCGCCAGCGGATCGTCATGGTCGGGATGAACCACCGCTACCGTCCGGACGTGCAGATCGTCCGCAGTTTCGTCCAGAGCGGCGAGCTCGGCCGCATCGAGAGCGTGCGGGGGAGCTGGCACGTCTTTCGGCCGAGCCGGAACCAGCTCGGCTGGCGGCAGCGGCGCGACCAGGCGGGCGGCGGGGCGATGCTCGACCTTGGCCTGTCGATCCTCGACCTCGGCCTCTGGCTCGGCGGCATGCCGACCCCGGTGCGCGTCAGCGCCTGCCTGGACGGCGCGGGTCGCGAGCGCGGCGTCGAGCAGAGCGGCAGCGCCTTCGTCGTGTGCGAGAACGGCATGTCGCTCTTCGTCGACGTCACGTGGCATCACCTGGGCGAGGGGGAGCGATTCGGTGTAGGCCTTCGAGGGAGCAAGGGCACCGCGGCCATCAACCCACTCACCGTCTGGAAGGATCTCAACGGCGTGCCGGTCGACGTCTCCCCGACCTCGTCGGGCAGCCGGGAGAACGCCTTCACCGCCTCGTATCGCGCCGAGTGGGCCCACTTCGAGGCCGCCATTGCGGGTGAGGCCAAAGTCGCCTCGCTGCAGGAGCACCTCGTGCTCCACCGGATCATGGACGCCGTGTACAAGTCGGCGGAGGACGGCCGGGACGTGATCCTGTGAGCCTGACACGGCGTCGGGCCGGCGGCCTGCTCCTGGCGCTGCTGGCGGTGGCCGGCGCGGGGCGACCTTGCGCGGTGCTCGCCCAGCAGACCTCGCCTCCCGCCGCCGCCTCCCCATCCGACCTCACCGTATACCTCATGACCTTCGGGCCCGGCGCCCGGGTCTGGGAACGGTTCGGGCACAACGCGATCTGGATTCACGACCCGGCCAACGGCACCGATCAGGCGTACAACTACGGGCTGTTCGACTTCGCCCAGGAGAACTTCATCCTGCGCTTCGTGCGCGGGCAGATGTGGTACTGGATGGCGGGCTTTCCGGCCGACCGCTACGTGGCCCAGTACGAGCGCGATAACCGCTCGGTCTGGGTGCAGGAGCTCGAGCTCACGGCCAGCGCGAAGGCGCAGCTGCAGACTTTCCTGCGCTGGAACGCGGAGCCGGAGCACCGGTTCTACCATTACGACTACTACCGCGACAACTGCTCGACCCGGGTGCGCGACGCGATCGACCGCGCCGCCGGCGGCGCGCTGCTCGCCCAGACGGCCGAACTCCCGACCGGTGCCACCTACCGGTTCCATACGCAACGCCTCACCGCGAACGACCCGCCGATTTACACCGGGCTGCTGCTCGCGCTGGGTCGAGCGGGTCGACCTGCCGATTTCGGCCTGGGACGAGATGTTCCTGCCGCTCAAGCTGCGCGAGCACGTGCGGCTCGTGACGGTCCCGGGACCGAACGGCACGCGCCTGCCGCTGGTCCGATCCGAGCGCACGCTGTTCGAGTCGACGGCCCCGCCGCCTCCCGACGCGCCACCCGACTGGCTGCGCTGGTACCTGGCGGCTGGCGCCGCCATCGGTGGCGCGGCCTGGGTGCTCGCGCGGCACGCGCGCTCGAGCGCCGCCGCCAGCGTCGGCTTCGCGCTGCTCGCCGGCAGCTGGGCGCTGGTGGCGGGGCTCGCGGGTCTCGTGATGGCTGGGCTCTGGGGTCTCACCGACCACCTGATGGCCGGGTGCAACGAGAACCTGCTGCAGATGAACCCGCTGGCGTTGCTGGTGCTGCCAGGTGTGGTAGGATGGCGGGGTCGAGGCCGCGTGACGAAGCTCGCGGGCCGCGCGGCGCTGGTGGTGGCGGTTCTGTCGGGGCTGGGGCTCGCGGTGCAGCTGCTGCCGGGGCTGGATCAGGTCAACGGACCGGTGATTGCGCTCGCGCTGCCGGCTCAGGTGGGGATTGCCGCCGGGCTCAGGCGTCTCATCGGGCGCCGTCGCTGGCAGCCTGAGAGTCCGGCCTAGGCGCCCTTCACCCGTTGAAGGCCGTCCCGCGCCTCCGGGTAGTCCGGGTAGGCGCTGAGGGCTCGCTGGAAGGCCTCCGCGGCCTTGGCGCGGTCACCGCGGGCCTCGAACATGAGTCCGCGGCTGTAGTCGGTGAGCGCCTCGGTCGGCACCGCCCGGCGCCGCGCTGCGACGTCGGCCGGATAGGGCGGCAAGCCGAGCGCCTGCACGATGCGCTCACCGACCAGCTGCAGGATCGCCGAGAGCTGGGCGCGGTCCTGCAGCTTCGGGTCTTCATTCGAGACGACCTTGAGGATCTCGCCAGTCTGCGCGTCGACCACCCGGGCATTGATGCGGAACTTCCCATAGAAATCGGCGAAGCTGCCGGTGACGGCGTACCGCGCGCCCGCGGCCTTGGCCACCTGGGTGGCGGACGCGGCGTCGACGCGGCGACCACCACCAACCTGGCTGCGATCCATCGCCTGGCGGACGGCGGCGCGGTCGACCACCCGGATCCCCGGATGCGCGGCCAGGATGGACCCGAGGACCGCCGGCAGGCCCACCTCGAGCGCGTCGAAGTTCTCCTTGTCCTGCCCATACGAGCCGGTGTTCTCGAACGGCAACACGGCCACCGCCGGCGAAGCGTTCTGGGCGTGCAGCGGCCACGCCAGCGCCAGCGCGGCCAGCATCAATGTCGCCCATTTCGACCCGCGCATGACCGCTCCTTTCACAGGGCGAAACCGCTGCCTTCCCTGGCCGCCTCGACGACGAGCTTGGGCGCCACCGCGCGTGCGTGCTGCCGGGCATCGGTGAGCAGCGCATCGATCGTCTCGTCGTCGTTCTCCGGCTCGTGGTGGAACAGGATGAGCCGCGCGCATTCCGCTTCCGCCGCGAGGTCTACCGCCTGACGTGGCGTCGAGTGGCCCCAACCCGCGCGGAATTGAATGAACTGATCCGAGTACATCGCATCGTGAATCAGGGTGTCGGCGCCGGCCAGAAACTGCACCAGCCGCGCGCGCCAATCTGCAGATACAGGATACGTGCCACCGGCGCCCAGCTCGTTGTCGGTGAGGTACGCGATCTCCCGGCCGCCGTCGGTGGGAGAGAGCCGATAGCCGAACGTGGTTCCCGGGATGCCGGAGCCGAAAGGCACCGCACCTGGAAATCGCGGAGCGGCACGGCGCCCTCGACGATGTTGTGGACTTCGATGCCGGCCGCGAGGGCCGTGAGCGGCACGGGAAAGACCATCGGGTCCATCTGCCGGCGGAGGATCTCCTCCAGCGGGACGCCCTCCTGCGCGGCGCCGTATACGAAGAACCGATTGCCGCTCGCGCTCAACGGCTTGAAGAAGGGCAGTCCCTGGATGTGGTCCCAGTGGGTGTGCGACAGGAGGATGTCGGCGGACAGCGTCCGGCCGCGGTTGCTCATGAGCGCGGTGCCGAGTGGGCGAAGGCCGCTGCCCGCGTCGAGAATGGTCAGCCGGCCGTCACCGGCGCTGAGACTGATGCAGGCGGTATTGCCGCCGTAGCGCATCGTGTGCGCGCCGGGAGTCGGGATGGAGCCGCGGGTACCCCAGAAGGTCAGCTGGTAGGCCACGCCCGCCGGCCTCGGAAAAGTGGAGGCATAGTGAAAGCTCGCCCCGGCTGCGCACGACGGTCCGCGTCCGCAGTCACAGCCGGCCCGTGACTGCGTTCACGCCCGACGGGCGGCCAGCATGAGCGAGCGGCGGTCGCGCAGGGTGATTTCCTTCCGCGTGACCTGGATGATGCCGCGCTCGACCAGGTTGCGCATGGTCCGCGAGACGGTCTCGCGGCTCGAGCCGATCATCTGGGCGATCGTGTGGTGGGTGAGCTTGCGGGTGATGCGATCGCCGCCTTCGTCGTCGGCCATGCGGAGCAGCAGGTGGGCCACGCGGCCGTTGACGTCCAGCAGGACGAGGCTGCCGATCTTCTCGTCGGCGCGCCGAAGCCGGCGCGAGATCTCGCGCAGGAGCGCGATGGCCACCTCGGGCGAGCTCCGGAGCCGCGCGTAGAAGTCCTCGCGCCGGAGCACCAGCAGGCCGGAGTCCTCCATGGCGATCACGTGGGCGGAGCGGGGCTCGTCATCGATGACGGCCATCTCGCCGAAGAAGCTGCCCTCGCCCAGCACCGAGAGAATCACCTCGCGCCCGTCCTCGGCGATGATGACGACCTTCACCTGCCCGGCGGCCACCAGGTAGAGGGCGTCCCCGGGATCGTCCTCGAATACGATGACGCTGCCCTTCGGATAGCTGCGCTCGCGGGTCAGCTCGGCGAAGGCGGTCAGGTCGGCCTCCCCCAAGCCGGCGAACAGCGGAACTTTGCGGAGGACTTCGATGGGCGACAGGGGCACGCGTGCCTCGCAGGAAAGCGGAAGTAGTTGGGGGTACAATACTTGCGACTTGGGGGGCTGTCAATCAGGCGGGCAGGGTGGCAGGCGGTCAGCCGGGCAAGCGGTCAGGCGGTTGGACGAAGTCGGGGCGCGTGTCTCCTCAAGCCGTCAGCCTGAGCGCAGCGAGCGGGGTAGACCTCCAGGCAGGCCCGTTCGCCGCGCTCAGGGTGACCGCTCTGAACAGCTCGCAACCGTCGGACCGTCCGCCTTCCATTAACCCCTCTCCCCGGCTATGTTTACCCGCTTGGCATCAACCTCGAGGAGTCGTACCGTGAAGCCCGATCTGCACCCGAGCTACAAGAAGATCACGGCCATCTGCGCCTGCGGGAATTCGTTCGAGACCCGCTCCACTTCCGCGTCCATTCACGTGGAAGTCTGCGCGCAGTGCCACCCGTACTTCACCGGCAAGCAGCGCCTGGTGGACACCGCTGGTCGTGTCGACCGCTTCCGCCGGAAGTATCAGACGGAGCCGGCTGCCGCCCCCAAGGCCTGAGGCATGGACGCTCGACTCCGCCAGGCGTTGGAGCGGGCGGCGGAGGTCGAGCGGCAGCTTGCCGACCCGGCGGTCGCCCGGGACTCGGCGCAGCTCCAATCCCTCGGTCGGGAGCACGCGCGGCTGGCCCCGATCGCTCGCCTGGCAGAGCGGCTGGCGCGGTTGGAAAGTGAACTGGAACAGGCTCGGGAGCTCGCCGACGAGGCGGATCCCGAGCTTGCTGCGTTGGCCCACGCCGACATGGCCCGGGTGCCGGATGAGATCGCCGCCGTGTCCGAGCGAGCTCCAGACGCTGCTCATCCCGCGCGATCCGCACGACGACCGCGACGCCATCATGGAGATCCGCGCCGGCACCGGCGGCGACGAGGCGGCGCTGTTCGCGGCCGACCTCTACCGCATGTACCAGCGCTATCTCCGAGCGCCACGGCCTCCGCTGGGAGCCGATGTCGCTGAGCGACGGCACCCTCGGCGGGATCAAGGAAGCGATCGTCGCCGTGCGCGGCCCCGAGGCCTTCGGGCGCCTGCGTCGCGAGTCGGGCGTGCACCGGGTCCAGCGCGTGCCCGCCACCGAGACGCAGGGGCGCATTCACACCTCCGCCGCGACCGTGGCCGTGCTGCCCGAGGCCGAAGAGGTCGACATCAAGATCGAGCCGAACGACCTCAAGATCGACGTCTTCCGCTCGTCGGGCCCCGGCGGGCAGAGCGTGAACACGACCGACAGCGCCGTCCGCATCACCCACCTGCCGACCGGCGTCGTGGTCAGCCAGCAGGACCAGAAGTCGCAGCTCCAGAACAAGCTCAAGGCGATGGAGGTGCTGCGCGCGCGGCTGCTCGACCGGATGATCGCGGAGCAGGAGGCGGCGCGCTCGCGCGATCGCCGTGCCATGGTCGGCACCGGCGACCGGTCGGCCAAGATCCGCACCTACAACTTTCCCCAGAGCCGGGTGACCGACCACCGCATCAACCTCTCGGTGCACAACCTCGCCGACGTGATCAATGGGGATCTGGACGCTCTGGTCGAGGCGCTACGCGTGGCGAGCCGGCAGGAACAGAATGGCGTCTGAGGCTGGCGTGGCGCGCGGGTCGCTGCTCGCCGAGGGTGCCGCGACGCTCGCCGCGGCGGGGCTCGGCGCGCCGCGGCGCGAGGCGCTCCGCCTCTGGGCGGAGCTCTCCGAAGAGGGCTCGGCCTCGGCCCTGGTTCCGCCCGAGACGGCCGTCTCGAGGGAGCGGGCCGACGCCTACGCCGAGGCCATCCGCCGCCGCGCCGCCGGCGAGCCGCTCGCCCACGTGACGGGCCGGACGGGCTTCCGCCACCTGACGCTCCGGAGCGACCGTCGCGCGCTCATCCCGCGCCCCGAGACCGAGGGTCTGGTCGACCTGGTCCTGGCCCGCGTCCCCGGCGGCCGGGTGGCGGATGTGGGCACGGGCAGCGGATGCATCGCCATGAGCCTGGCCACCGAGGGGCGTTACGAGCAGGTCATCGGCATCGACCTGTCGCCCGAGGCGCTGGCGCTCGCGAGCGAGAACCGAGCCCTGACCGGCGCTTATGTCGCGCTGGTGCGCGGCAACCTCTGCCAGCCACTGGCCTCGGCGTCGCTCGACGCGCTCGTCTCGAATCCCCCCTATCTTACGGCAGCGGAGTACGCCGCCCTCGATGGGTCGGTCCGGGACTGGGAGCCGGCCCTGGCGCTCGTGAGCGGACCCGATGGCCTGGACGCCGTTCTTGCGCTGCTCGATGCGGCGCGCGCGGCCGTGCGGACCGGAGGGTGGCTTGCGCTGGAGATCGATTGTGCCCGGGCGGCGGACTGCGCCTGGCACGCCGGCGCGTTCGGCTGGACGGACGTCGCCATTCATGCAGACCTTTTCGGCCGCGAGCGCTACCTGCTCGCGCGCAGGAGCGATGCCGCGTGATCTGGGACAAGGCGCAGGAGCTCGGACGGCAGATCGGCCAGTCGACGGAATATCAGACGCTGCGCCGGGCGGAGGCCACGCTGCGGGAGGACAAGGACACCGTGGCGATGCTGGACCAGATCCAGACGCTGGCGCGTCAGGTCGACCAGATGGTAGCCACCGGTCAGATGCCCGACCAGGCTACGGCCGAGTCGTACGAGGCCGCTGTGCGGGACCTCGAGCTGAGTCCCGTGGGGCAGGCCTACGTGGTGGCGCGGTCGAACTTCGAGAAGCTGATGGCGAAGGTCAACCAGCAGATCAGCGAAGGGATGGAGAAGGGCGCGACCAGCAGCATCATCACGCTGGGATGAGCGGCTCCGGGCTCTTCGTCGTCCTGGAGGGGCCGGAGGGCTCAGGAAAGTCGACGCTGCAGGCGCCACTGGCGGAGCGGATGCGGGCATGCGGTGTGGATCCGGTGGTGGTGCGCGAGCCCGGCGGCACGCGCGCCGGGGAGATCGCCCGGGATGCGCTGCTCGATCCGGCGCACCCGGTGAGCCCGTTGGCGGAGCTGTTCCTGTTCCTCGCCGCGCGCGCCGAGCTGGTCGCGACGGTGATCGCCCCCGCGCTCGCGGCTGGGCGGGTGGTGCTCTCGGACCGGTTCGTGCTCTCGACCGACGCGTATCAGATGGCTGGTCGAGGCATTCCGCCCGAGGTTGTGAAGCCCGCCAACCGCGCCGCGGCCGGCGGGCTCGAGCCCGACCTCACGCTGATCCTCGACCTCCCGCCGGAAGTCGGACGCGCGCGTCAGGTGGCGGCCGGGAAGCGGCTCGATCGGCTCGACGCCGAGAGCATGGAGCTCCACCGGCGGGTCATGGCGCACTACCTGGCGGTGCAGGGCGACCGGGTGCGACATTTAGATGCATGTCTTCCGCCGGACCGGCTGGTGCAGGCGGCGTGGGCGGAAATCGCGACACTCGATCCTGAGCGTTTCGCGCCGAGACAGGGTTAGGGTGGACAGGGAGTCTTCTGCAGGACCGGAGGCAGTATGAAGCAGCGCTGGGGTCTCATCGTTCTCGTAGCCGTGATCTCGTTCGTGACCGGGGGCTGGTTGTTGCAGCGCGGCGTGGCGAGTGGCGGCAATGTCTATCAGCAGGCCCGTCTCTTCGACGACGTGCTCGGCCACGTGAACGCGTACTACGTCGACTCGATCGGCGAGACCGACCTGTACGACCGTGCCACGCGCGGCATGCTGGAGCAGCTCAAGGATCCTTACTCGGTCCTCCTGACCGGCGACGACTACAAGCAGCTCACCGAGCAGACCTCGGGGAACTATGCCGGGCTCGGGATCCAGATCGACGTGCGGGATGGCTGGATCACCGTGGTGGCACCGCTGCCCGAGACGCCGGCCGAGCGCGCGGGCGTGGCCACCGGCGACCAGATCATCGAGGTCGACGGCAAGTCCACCGAAGGATGGAAGAACGACGAAGCGGTCAAGGCGCTTCGCGGTGCTCGCCGGCTCGAAGGTGACGATCAGCGTGCGCCGCTCCGGCGTGACCGATCCCATCAAGTATCCGTTGGTCCGGGCGCAGATCCACGTCCGCTCGGTTCCGCCCGGCACGCTCTTCGACGGCGGCGTCGGCTACATCTCGCTCAATCCCGTCGCCGAGACCTCGGCCGAGGAGCTGCAGTCGGAGATCGGCGCGATGAAGCGCAAGGGGATGAAGTCCCTCATCCTCGACCTCCGGCTCAACCCGGGCGGCCTGCTCGACCAGGGCGTCAAGGTGGCCGACCTGTTCCTGGACGCCAAGCAGGAGATCGTCGCGACCCGTGGCCGGGCGCGGGGGTCCACCAAGGAGTTCTACGACGACGCCCGCCAAGCCTGGCCGGAGCTGCCGATCGTCGTCCTGGTGAATGACGGCACCGCCAGCGCCGCCGAGATCATCGCGGGCGCCCTGCAGGACCACGACCGCGCCGTCGTGGTGGGCACGCCGACCTTCGGCAAGGGCCTGGTCCAGACCCTCTTCCCGCTGGGCGAGGGTGTGGCCCTGAAGCTCACGACCGCCCGCTGGTTCACGCCCAGCGGCCGGACCATTCAGCGCACTGCCAAGAACGAAGAGGCGCAGGCGGAGCAGGCGGCGCTCGAAGCCGGCGACACGCTCCCCGGCGCACC
This sequence comes from uncultured Gemmatimonadales bacterium, assembly GCA_963728705.1. Taxonomy (GTDB): domain Bacteria; phylum Gemmatimonadota; class Gemmatimonadetes; order Gemmatimonadales; family GWC2-71-9; genus CAVVWJ01. The sequence goes on along the minus strand of CAVSLY010000018.1, from coordinate 31,001 downwards.
GGACAAGGAGCATACCGACTCCGCCATCCAGACCCGGCCGATCTTCCACACCGACGCTGGTCGCGTGGTCCGCGGCGGCGGCGGCATCGTTCCCGACCTCGTGATCCGGCCCGACACGCTCTCGGTCGGCGAGAAGGGGTTCGCCAAGGCGCTGGGTAATCACGTGCCGGACTATCGGGACGTGATGACGAGCTTCGCGCTCGAGCTGAAGCAGAAGGGCACGGTCAAGGCCGAGTCGTTCACGGTAACGCCGGAGATGCGCCAGGAAGTGTACCAGCGGCTCCGCGCCAAGGGGATCGAGATGACGCCCCAGGTCTACGACGGCGCGAGCGGACTCATCGACCGAACAGCTCGGCTACCAGATCGCGCGGTACGTCTTCGGGCGGCCGGCCGAGTTCCGCCGCCAGGCGCACGACGATGCGCAGATGCAGACGGCCTTGGGTCTCCTCCGCAAGGCGGGCAGTCCGCGCGAGCTGCTGAGCCTCGCGACCGCCAGCCGCGCGGCGGTGCCGTCGCCGAACTAGGACGGCGCCGACGTTTTCCGGCCCCGGCCCCGTTTTCCCGAGTCACCCTGAGCGCAGCGAAGGGGGCATGCCTGGAGCATGCCCCCTTCGCTGCGCTCAGGGTGACGGCGTTCTGCCGCGGAGCAGGCGCGGATGACTGTCCATGGCCCGGTCGCGATCATCGGGGCCGGGCGGATGGGGCGGGGCCTGAACCTGGCGCTACAGCAAGCCGGCGTCGGAGGCCACGCTGCTTGATCGGACGCGCCGCCCGGAGGATACGCTCCGGGCGACGCTCGTGCTCATCGCCGTGCCCGATGACGCCATCGACGGCGTAGCCGCGGACCTCGCCCGCGGCCGGGCAGTGAGCGAGCGCCACGTCGTGTTGCACCTCTCCGGACTCCTGGACCGCGACGCCCTCCGCCCCCTCGCCGTCACCGGCGCCGCCCTGGGCTCCTTCCATCCGCTGCAATCGATTGCAGATCCGTCGACCGCAGGCGCGCGGCTACGTGGCGCCTTCGCCGGGCTGGAGGGGGACGACCGTGCTCTCGATGCGGGCGAGCGGCTCGCCCGCGCGCTCGGGATGCACCCCGTCCGGCTCGCGCCCGGCGCGAAGGCGGCGTACCATGCGGGCGCGGTCATCGCCTCCAACTACGTCGTCGTGCTGGCCTCCCTCGCGGAAGGACTGGCGGGCAGGGCCGGGGTACCTGCGGCCGACGCGCGGCGCCCTCTACCTCCCGCTCATGCAGGGCACGGTGGCCAACCTGGCGCTCGGGCCCGCGTCGGCGCTTACGGGACCGGTCCGCCGCGGTGATGCGGCCACCGTGCGCCGCACACCTCGCCGCGCTGGCGCCGGACGACCGCGCGCTCTATCGGCGCGCTCGGACTGGTGGCGCTGGGACTCGCCCGGGAGGCAGGGCTGGGCGAGGCGGCGGCCGCGGCGGTCGAGCGGGCGCTGACTGGCGAGGGCTGAGCGAAACTTTTCTGGCCAGGAAGCGCTAGTGAGCTGGTAGCCGTCCTTCGCTCCGCTCAGGATGACGTACCTCTCCGAGGCTTCCATGACGAGACGGTGGACCGTTCCCGCGCTGATGGCGCTCGTCGCCTGCTTCACCGGCGGCTGGCTCCTGCAGAGCCGGCTCGGCGTCGGCGACGACGTCTACCAGCAGGCTCGCCTCTTCGAGACCGTGCTGGCGCACGTGCGGGACTACCAGGTCGACTCGCTGCCCGAGAGCGAGCTCTACCACCAGGCCATCGACGGGCTCCTCGAGCAGCTCCACGATCCCTACGCCGCGCTGCTTGCCGGGAACGACTAGCAGCGGCTGCAGGAGCGGACCACCGGCGACTACGGCGGCATCGGCCTCCAGGTCGACGCGCGGAACGGCTGGATCACCGTCGTCACGCCCATGCCGGACTCGCCGGCGCGAGCGGGCCGGCATCCGCACCGGGCGACCGGCTCCTCGAGATCGACGGCCTCTCCGCCGCGGACTGGACGATGGAGCGGGCGGTGCAGGCGCTGCGCGGCCCGATCGGCACCCCGATCGACCTGGCGATCGCGCCGCGAGGGCATCGAGGCGCCGATCCGCCATCGGCTCACCCGCGAGCGGATCCATCAGCGGGCGGTGCTCGGCGGGCATCCTGCTGGCCGACGGCGTCGGCTATCTGTCGCTGTCGATGGTGCGGGAGAACGCCGCCGGGGAGCTGGAGCAGGAGGTCGCGCGGCTGACCAAGCAGGGGATGAAGTCGCTGCTGCTCGACCTGCGCTCCAATCCCGGCGGCCTCCGCGACGAGGCGGTCGAGGCCGCCGACCTCTTCCTCGACCCGCGCCAGGAGATCCTGGTCAGCCGGGGCCGGGCGCCCGGGCGACAACCACCGCTGGGCGACGGCGCGCCCCAGCGCTGGCGCGGGCTGCCGATCGTGGTCCTCGTGAACGGCGGCACGGCGAGCGCGGCGGAGATCATCGCGGGCGCGCTGCAGGACCACGACCGCGCGCTGGTCGTGGGCGACACGACGTACGGCAAGGGCATCGTCCAGACGGTGTTCCCGCTCGGGCCCGAGGTGGCGCTCCGGATCACCACGGCCCGCTGGTACACGCCGAGCGGGCGGTCGATCCAGGGCGCGTCGCTCGACTCGGCCATGGGCGCGGCGCACACGCGCCGCGGACGCCGTCGGCCTTTCGCTCGGACGGCGGGCGCCCGCTCGCGGCGGGCGGCGGGATCGTGCCCGACGTGGTGCTCGACCCCGACACGCTGACCACGCCGGAGCAGGGCTTCGCGCAGGCGATCAACGGACAGCTGACGGCGTTCCGCGACGTGCTCACCGCCTACGCGCTGGAGCTGCGGCGGGGCGGCGCCGTGGCGTCGGAGGCTTCCAGGTGAGTGCGGGCGATGCGGAGCGAGGTGCGGCAGCGGCTGGCGGCGCGGGGCGTGCAGATGGCGGACAGCGTCTTCCTGGCGGGGACGAGATCCTGGACCAGCAGCTGGGCTACGAGGTGGCGCGCTACCTGTTCGGGCCGGCGGCCGAGCGGCGGCGCCGCGTGAGCGACGATCCGCAGATCGGCCGCGCAGCCGAGCTACTCGCGCCAGGCGACCACGCCGAGCGCGCTGCTGGGCCTGGCGAGCGCGGACCGCCGCCCGCGCTCACTGATCCACGACGCGGACGCCGGACGGCACCTCGAACCGGAAGGTGCTGTCGGGCACCCGCCGGTTGGCCCGCACCTTCGACAGCGTCAGCGTCCGCGTCGCGCCCTGGTGCTCCGGTGATCTCGAGCCGGCGCGGCATCCCGTCCGCCCGATCCAGCCACAGCACCGCCTTCTCGAACGGCAGGTCCGGCACCGCCGGCACCAGCTCGACCACGTCCATTGAGCGCCCGCCCACCACGTCGGCCGCACGTACGACGGCGTGTACCGCTCGGCCGGCCGGTCCAGCAGCCACGCCAGCATGTTGTAGCCGTAGACCGGGCCGCCGCTCGGCACCGCCATCCGGATCACCTGGCCCGGAGTGGTGCTGGGGGTGTAGACCCAGACCGATGCGCCCGTCGATGATGACCGCCTCGCCGGGCGGGTCGGTGAAGCGCATGGCGAGCTTGTCGGGCCCGGCCTGGACCAGCGTGCCGCGGCTCTCGGCGCTATCGATCATGGGATTGTCGATCACCTGCACGAAATCGGCCGTGAGGCTCGTCAGCGAGCGGTAGACGCGCGACGAGCGGCCGACGAGGGCGTCCGCGTCCTGGGCTCCGGCGGCGGCGGGTGCCACCGCGAGCAGGCGCCAGCAGCAGAAGCACCGGGCGGATCACGCGCGCGCTCCCGCCGGCTCCGCGACGCGGCGGCCGATCGCCTCCGCGATGAGTCGCACCTCCTTCATCATTCGCTCGAACTGCTCGGGGTAGAGGCTCTGGGCGCCGTCGGACAGCGCGCGGTCGGGCGTCGGATGCACCTCGACCAGGAGGCCGTCCGCGCCGGCGGCCACCGCGGCGCGGGCCATCGGGATGACCATGTCTCGATGTCCGGTGCCGTGGCTCGGATCGGCCACGATGGGCAGGTGCGAGAGTCCGTGGACCACCGCCACCGCGCTCAGGTCGAACAGGTTGCGGGTGGCCTGGTCGAAGCTCCGGATGCCGCGCTCGCAGAGGATGACCTGTCGGTTGCCCTTCGGCCAGAATGTACTCGGCCGAGAGCAGCAGCTCCTGGATCGTCGCGGAGAGCCCGCGCTTGAGCAGGACCGGCTTGCCGCACCGGCCGGCGTGCTTGAGCAGGGAATAGTTCTGCATGTTGCGCGCGCCGAGCTGGACGATGTCCGCCACCTCCACGACCTGGTCGAGCCCCTCGGCGTCCATCGCCTCGGTGACGATCGAGCAGGCCGGTCTCCTCGCGCGCCCGGGCCAGCAGCTCGAGGCCGGCCCGGCCGAGGCCCTGGAACGAGTAGGGTGAGCTGCGCGGCTTGAAAGCGCCGGCCCGGAGGACGGTGGCCCCGGCCTCACGCACGGCGCGCGCGGCCGCGAGGATCTGGCGCTCGCTCTCGACCGAGCACGGTCCCGCCATCACGACCACTTCGTCGCCGCCGACGGTGAGGCCGCCGGGCAGGCGGACGATGGTCGACTCGGCCTGCCACTCGCGTGACACCTGCTTGTAGGGCTTGGTGACGTGGAGGATCTCCTGGACGCCCGGCAGCGCGGCCAGCCGGGAGCCGTCGACCCGGCCGTCGTTGCCGACGAGGCCGACGGTGGTGCGCTGCTTGCCCGGCATCGGCCGCGCCTGGTAGCCCATCTCCTCGATGGTGGCCACCACTCGCTGAATCTCGTCCTCGGCCGCGCCGTGGCGCATCACGATCAGCATTCAGGTGTTCTCCGAAACGACGGTCCTGATGTCGCGAGCAAGGCCCCTCGCCGCGCGCTCGGGATGACGGCTGCGCTTGCGTTAGAAGACCCACTGCAAGCCCCGCACCACGCCCACCCTCGCCTACGCGACGTGCTCCGCCTCACCCAGCCGGACGCCCGACGATGGTCGAGACCCCCGGCTCCTGCATCGTCACGCCGTACACCGCGTCCGCGGCCTGCATCGTCCGCGGATTGTGGGTGATCACCAGGAACTGGGTGTCGACCTTGAACTCGTCGAGCAGCCGGGTGAACCGGCCTACGTTGGCGTCGTCCAGCGGCGCGTCCACTTCGTCCATGAGGCAGAAGGGGCTCGGCTTCGTGAGATAGATGCTGAACAGCAGGCTCACCGCCACCAGGGTGCGCTCGCCCGGAGCTCAGCAGGTGGATGCGCTGGGTTCGCTTGCCCCGCGGCGCGGCGTGGATGTCGATCTCGCTCTCGAGCGGATCGTCGGGGTTGGCGAGCCGGAGCTCGCACTCCCCGCCGCCGAACAGAGTCTGGAACACGCGGCTGAAGTTGCCCTGGACGGCGGTGAAGGTCTCGAGGAACATGGTGCGCGCGGTGCCGTCGATCTCCCGGATGGCCTGGATCAGCGACTGGCGCGCGCCGACCAGGTCGTCGCGCTGGGTGGTCAGGAAGTCGAGCCGCTTCACCTCCTCCGCATGCTCCTCGACGGCGAGCGGGTTGACCGGCCCGATGGCCTCGAGCGCGCCCACGACGCGCGCCGCCTCCGACTCCAGGGTCTCGAGGTCGAGGTCGAGCAGCGGCGCCTGCTCCACCAGCTGCTCGAACGGCCGGCGCCACTCGGCCTCGACCCGCTCGAGGATGCTGCGGCGGGTGCCGGCGGTTTCGGTGAGGCGCACCTGCAGGCCGTGGCTCTCCTCGCTCGCGGCGTCGAGCGCCGCCCGTGCCACAGCGACTCCCCGCTCGGCCGTCATCAGGGCGGCCTCGGCGGCGGCGAGCGCCGAGTCGGCGTCGCCGCTGGCGGCTTCGAGCTCGTGCAGCGCCACCTGGCGCTCGGCGCGCGCCTCCCGCCACTCGGCCTGTTGGGCCGCCAGCGCGGCCGTATCGGCTTCGAGCTGCGTCAGCTCGCCGCCGAGCGACTGCACGGCGCGCTCGGCCTCCTCGCGTGTGGCAGCGGCGCGCTGGAGCCGCTCCTCCGACGACCGGAGGCCGCCCGCCACGTGGGCTTCCTGCACCTGCCAGTGCACCCGCTGCTCGCGCGCCGCCTCCTGCTCGGCCTCCAGCTCTCCGAGCCGGCTCCGCCCGCTGCCGAGCTCCTGGTCGAGTCGGCTCCGTGACATGTCGCCCTCGACGAGGGCGGCGTCGATCTCGGCCAGGCGCTGCTCGGCGCGGGCGAGCCGCTCGGTCACGCGTATCAGCTGCGCCTCGGATTCGGCCATCTCGCGAGCCAGGTTGCCCGCGATGCGGATGGCGTCCTCGCGCCCTGCCGTGCCAACGCGCTCCGCCTCGCGCGCCAGGTCCGCGGCCGCGGCGGCGGCGGCCAGCGTCCGCTCGCGCTCGGCGAGCCGACCGAGCGTGGCCTGCACCGCCTCCTCCGCGGCTGCGAGCGCCGCCGTGCGCCCGCTCGACCTCCTGGCGCCAGCGTCGCGAGCTCGGCTCGACGACGGAGCGGGCCCGACGGCGCGGCCGCGCCGGACAGGAAGATCGCGCCGCTCGCGCGCCGGAGCACCCGGCCTGCGGTGTCGAGCACCTCGCTCCCAGCGAGCGCGGCGCGCACCCAGCCGACCGCCGGGCCTTCGGCCCGCAGGCGGTCATCGAGCGGCTGGGCCTCGTGGCTCGCGAAGCGGCCCCGGGTCGAGCGGCAGGAGTACGAGGGAGCCGGGCTGCTGGTCGGCGTGCCACGCCTGGACGGCGTCGACCGTGGCGCGATCCCGCACGAGCACCGCGTGCATCCAATCGCCCAGCAGGCGCTCGGCCAGCTCGGCGTCGTCCCGGTCCGGTGCTGACGAAATCGCTGAGCGGGCCGAGGATGCCGCCGTCGAACCGCTCGCGCGCGGCGAGGAGTGCCGCAGCGGCCGGCGCGAGGCCGACGCGGTCGCGCTCCAGCTCCTCGAGCGCATGGCGCCGGGCGGTCACCTGGGCCAGCGATCTCCTCGGCGCGGCGGCGATCGGAGCGGTGCATCGCCTCTTGCTCGCGCGCCTCGGCCACCAGGTGCCGCCCGTGCTCCGCCTCCGCCGCGGCCCGCTTGGACTCGTGGCTCAGGAAGCCGGCGCGCTCGACCGCGTGGTCGCGCCGGCGCTCGGCGCCGGCCAGCTCGCCCTGGAGCCCAGCGCGGTGCGCAGTGGCGCCGGCCGCCCGCTCGCGGAGCGAGGCCAGCTCGCCCTCGAGCGCCGCCCGCTCGCCCTCGAGCGAGCGAAGCATCTGCGGCCCGCGCCTGCAGCTCCTGCTCCCACTGGCGAACCTGGGCGCGCTGCTCGCCCAGCCGCCGGCGGACGTCCTCCTCGGCCTCCGCGCGGCCGGCCAGCTCGCCGCGGATGCGCTCGTGCTCCACGGCGGCGGCATCGTGATCGGCGGCCGAGGCGTCGCGCTCCACCAGGGCCTGCTGCACCCGCAGCTCCATCTGGCTCCGCTCCTCCTGCGCGCGGATCCGGCGGGCGGTGGCGTTGGCCAGGCGCTCGCCGGCGAGGGCCAGGTCGCCGTCGAGCTTGCCCGATCTCGACCCGGACGGCGCCGAGCCGGCGGGCGATCTCGGTCCGCTGCCCCTCGGCGGCCGCCCGACCGCGAGACGCTTCCTCGCGCCGCTGCTCGTCCTCGGCGAGGCGCTGGCGGGCCGCCGGCAGGAGCTCGGTCAGCTCGGTGAAGCGCAGCCTCCATGCCGGCCGCCTCCGCGCTCAGCTTCTCGAGCAGCCGGCGGGCGAGCGTGATCTGCACCGCGAACTTCTCCTCGGTGAGCTTGACGCGACCGCTCCGCCTTCCCGCGCTGGCGCGCCAGGCTCCGGATCTGGGACTGGACCTCCGCGATCAGGTCCTCCACCCGCTGGAGATCGGTCGCGGTCTCCTCCAGGCGCCGCTCGGTGCTGTGCTTCCGGTCGCGATAGAGGCCGATGCCCGCCGCCTCCTCGAACAGCGACCGGCGCTCGTCGGCGCGGTCGGAGAGCAGCAGGTCGATCATCTTGGCCTCGATCACGACGCCGGCGTCGCTGCCGAGTCCGGTCCCGCGCAGCAGATCCTGGATGTCGCGGAGCCGGACCGGCGACGCCGTTGAGCAGGTAGTCGCTCTGGCCCGAGCGCGAGAGCCGGCGGGTGACGACCACCTCGCGATAGGCGATGGGCAGGTCGCCGTCGCTGTTGTCGAGGTAGAGAGAGACCTCGGTGACGTTGACCGGGCGCCGGGCGGTGGAGCCCTGGAAGATCACGTCCTCCATCTTGCCGCCGCGGAGCAGCCGGGCCGACTGCTCGCCCAGCACCCAGCGCACCGCATCGGAGACGTTGGACTTCCCGCACCCGTTGGGGCCGACGATGGCGGTGACCCCCTGCTCGAACGTCAGGGTCACGGTGTCCGCGAACGACTTGAAGCCGGAGAGCTCCAGCCGGGTGAGCTTCATGCGGGCATCCTGCCGATGGAGGTGTGGGTGCGCCGGGGGCGGCGCGCTGACGTCAGCGGTCCGGCGCGTCCTGTCCTGCCACGATGAAAGACGGCATGCCGATCTTCCGGCCCGTCTCCTCGGCCTGCTCCCGCGTGGCGTACGGGCCGAGCACGACGCGGTGGGCCTCGTCCCCGCGGGTCGGTGCGAGCACCGAGGCGGGCAGGCCGGCGGCCCGCAGCTTCTCGGCGAGCTCGTTGGCCCAGGCCGGGTTCTGCGAGCTGCTGACCTGCAGGTAGACCGACGCCGCGCCCTGGCCGCTGTCGGCGCCGGCCAGCGCCGCGGAATCCGCCAGGACGTCGCTCTGGACGTCCCGCGCCGGGCGCCATGCGATCGGCAGCCACTCGTCGGCGGCGCCGTCCTTCACGCGCCCGGTCTCCGGAAAGCCCTCGGCGGCGAGGTCGAGCGCCAGGACATCCTTGCCGCGCCGGACCAGCAGGGTGTTGGGCGACGCGACGGCGGGCAGATCCGCGCCCCACTTGGCGGCGACCGGTCCGGCGAACCGGCCTTTGCCGATGTCGATCGACCCAGGCAGTGTCGCCTTCGGCCGGCCGGACCAGCAGCCACTGGCCGAAGCGGTCGCCGCGAAGCGACCGGGCGGGACCGGGCAGATCGATGGCGGCCAGCTGCTCGCCGCCGAAGCGGTCGAACACCAGGAGCTTGTCGTCGTCCTGGGCGACGTAGAGGCGGTGCCCCGACGGCGAGAACAGCACGTCGCGCGGGTGCCCCGAGAGGTGGATCGAGCGCGGCGGGCGCTTGCCCTGCGTTTCGTAGATCACGACGGCGGTGTCGGTGGCCACCGCGACGAGATCGCCGTAGAAGCTCGGCGCGATGTCCTCCGATGGCAGGGTCGTGGAGACCGGGGCCTGGTCGGGGCCGAGCACCTCGAGCACCGGCGCCTTGTCGCCCACCCGGGCGAGCAGCGCGCCGGTCATCGTCGCGTGCAGCTCCTTGGGCGAGCCCTGCAGCTTGGAGCGGAACCGGATCGGCGCGCGGCGGACCATCTGCGTGACGGTGCTGCCCGTGTCGACGGCGTAGAGCGCGCCGTCCGGCCCCATCGTGGCCGAGCGCACCTGCTCGAGATACGTGCGGACCCGGCGGGTCTCGAGGTCGAGGGTGACGAGATTGCGCTTGGTGTCGAGGGCGAAGACCACGCCCTGCTCGGGATCGGCGCCGACGATGCGGTCCACCGCCGGCAGCTGGTCCTCGGCCGTCCACGAGCTGGGATCGAGGGACGGTACCCGATAGAGCCGCGCGACGCCGCCCGCACCGGGCAGCCGGAGCACCGACGATGGCGCGGGGCCGCGCGTGCTGGCGGGCAGGTGGTCCAGAGCCAGCTTGGGCTCGTCGCGGCCGCATGCCGCGGCGAGCAAGAGCAGCCCGGCGGCGATGGGAAATCGGGGGTAAGTCACGGAGGGGAAATGTAATAGAGCGGGCGGGGAAGACGGAGAGGGCGGCGAGCCGCGTCATCCCGAGCGAAGCGGGACCTTGCCCGGGAATGGCTCGAGCCATTCCCGGGCAAGGTCCTCGGTCGCTTCGCTACCTCGGGATGACGGGCGGCGATCGCCGCTGCTAGAACGCCGGTCCCAGGCTGAACGTCCAGAGCCCCTTGACCGCCCGGCGATCGCTGGGGAATCGAGTAGTCCAGCCGCGCGATGGCGAACCCGAAGAGGTTGGTCCGCACCGATACGCCGATGGTCTGAAGCGGCGTCCGAACCCGCACGGGATCGTCGCGTGCTCTCGCGGCTCCACTTGAGCGTGCTCGCCTCGTCCCAGGCGAGCCCGATGTCGTAGAACAGCGCTCCCTCGATGGGCGGGATCGCGGCCGGCAGCCCGAAGGAGGGGTTGAGGATCGGAAAACGGATCTCGACGCTGCCGACGCCGATCTGGGTGCCGACCAGTCGGTCGAGCTGGGCGCAGCCGGTCTCGGTGTTGGCATCGTTGGCGTTCAGGCACTCGTTCCGCCGGTAGGAGCCCGAGGTGTTGCCGCGGATCAGGTCGGTGCTGCCCGCGAAGATGCGGAACTCGCGCGCGTCCCGCCCGATCCGTCCGAAGTAGAGCGCCCGGGTGGCCAGCACGATCGGGCCGATGATCCGGTCGTAGCGACGATAGTCCGCCGTCACCTGGGAGAATCGCCAGTCGCCGAGCGTCTGGGCGAACTCGAAGCGCGAGCGCCGCCCGTAGAACGGACCCACGTACCCGAACAGCGAGTTGTCGAACACGAGCGCCATCGACGGCTGGAGGTAGTTCACCCCGGCGCAGATTGACGGTCTCGAGGAACGGATCGGCGGTGGCGAACCCCGTGTGGGGTCGTAGGGCTCGTTGATCTGGAGCAGCGCGTCGTCCACGTTGGAGAACCGCAGCGAGCCCTCGAGCCGCTGGAACCGGCTCAGCGGATAGTATCGCCTGCCCGAACACCGAGCGCACCACCAGCCGCCGGATGTTGGTGATGAAGATGTTGTCGCCGGTCTCGGGGTCGGCGATGATCTGGCTCGGCTCCAGGAAGTAGTAGGGATCCTGGCTCGCGCCCACGGCCCAGTTGATCCGCTTGCTCAGGTTGGCGTACACCGCCAGCACCTGCGCTTCGCTGATGCGGCCGTTCACGTAGCCGGCGAACACCAGCTGGTGGTTCCCCAGGATGTCGCTCAGCGAGATCGCCGATGCCGCCGAAGAAGCCGCGGCCGAAGTTGTCGCGCGCATATCCGATCGAGGGCCGCGCGATGTAGTCGGGCGAGAAGTGCACCCGGTAGTCCTTCAGCGTGAACTCGCTCGTGTCGGGCAGGCTGTAGTTGGCCGAATCCATCAGGGTCTTGATCGACACCGGCTGGGTGAGCTGGACCGTGTCGCCGGTCCGGGCCAGGTCGCTCGACGAGCGGAAGCCCTTCTGCGTACGGTAGATCGAGCCGCCTTCGCCGACCTGCGACCGCACTTCCTCCCGGACCTGGAGCGAGCGGGTGGTGTCGAGCGGCGGTGTGGCCGACGCGCGCCAGGATGCCGACGCTGTCGACGGCCGGCTGCTGATAGGGTGACCGCTTGAGGCCGCGCGGGTTGGTGATGGTGTAGACGTCGAACTTCTGGTCCTCGTAGTAGACGAACGCCAGCCGGTCGGCCTCGCGGGCCCAGCTCAGCACCGGGGACAGCGGGGTGATGCCCTGCACCCCGGTGTAGAAGTCGGTGAGCTGGTAGACCTGGGCATCGCCCAGGTCGTACAGGAAGATGTTGCTCACCCCGCTCCGGTCCGACACGAACGCGATCGACTTGCCGTCCGGGGCCCACTGCGGGCTCACGTTCTTGCCCTGATCCATGTGGTCGAGCACGCGGACGGTGCCGGTGGCCAGATCGTAGCAGCGCGATCCGGAAATTGCTGAATGCCAGCGTCTTGAAGTCGGTCCGGGGGCCGCGATCGGTCGCGAACGCGATGGTCTTGCCGTCGGGACTCCAGACGGGATGGAGATCGCCGAACTTGTCGGACGTCAGCCGCCGGAGATCCGACCCGTCGCGGTTGACCGTGAACAGGTCGCTGAGGCCGCCGTCGTAGCCCGTGAACACGAGCTGCTTTCCGTCCGGGCTCCAGGCCGGCGTGGTCACGCCGCTCAGCTTGAGCCGGATCCGGCCGACCTGCTTGTTGCGGGCCACGTCGACGATGACGATCTCGTCGCGCGGGCCCCGCTTGGCGGCGAACGCGAGGTACTTGCCGTCGGGCGACCAGTTGGCCTGCGAGTTGATGAAGCGGTACGTCTCGTAGTTGCTGCTGATGCCGGACTTGAGGATGCGGCGCTTGACCTCGCCGGTCTCGCCGTTGGCGAGGTACAGGTCGACGAAGTAGAAGTCCTTTTCGCTGAAGTACGCCACTTGCGACCCGTCGGGCGAGAGCGCCGGTGCCAGGTGCAGTGTGCCCTCCGACCGCTTCTTGGTGAGCAGCTCGTCGGACACCGCCCGCGCCTTGGCCCGCGCGCCGATCTCGGGGAGGTAGCGCTTCTGCACCGCGTCGCGCCACTGCTCGGACAGCTGCTCGAGGCTGAGGCCGATCGTCCGCCGGAACGCCGGCTCGACCCCGCCGCTCAGCGTGGCCTTGAGGATCGCGCCCACCGCCTCGTCACCCCAGCGCTCGCCGATGTACGACCACAGGGCGTGGCCGAAGCGATAGGGGAAGTACTCGTACGGATCGGCCGTCATCTGCTCGATGGTCGGCAGCTTGCCCTCGAGCGAGGCGTCCCGGAGCCACATCGCCGTCTCGGCGTTGATCGGGCCGAGCGAGAGGTACTCCGCCATGCCCTCCGCGAACCACAGCGGCGGCGCGATGGCGATGAGAGTGTTGATCCCCGCGCCCGCCCGCCCGCGCGACCAGATGTCGTACTGGAACTGGTGCGCCATCTCGTGCGTCAGCACGTGCTCGAAGTCCGAGTACGCGCCGGTGAACGGCATGACGGCGCGGTTCCGCGCGAAATCCGTGACGCCGCCGGTGCCTTCGCTGCTCACCTCGGTGGCGTTGGTCTGCATGAAGTCGGACTGGGAGGCGTACAGGATGATCGGCTTCCGCTCGCGGAACTCGTGGTTCAGCACCTTCGAGAGCCGCGCGTAGTTGCGCTCCGCCATGCGGGCCGCGTCGAGGGCGGCGGTCCGCTCGCGGTCGTAGTAGTAGATGTCGAAATGCTCGGTCTGGATGACCTTGAAATCGAAGTCGGTGTACTGGACCTTGTTCCGGCCGAAGTACTGGGCGGACAGGAGGCCGGGTGCGCTCAGGAGGCAGGCGAGCAGGACCGGCGCGGTGCGTCGAAGCATGGCGACCTCAGCCTAGGTGGAGCTGGTCAACAGCTCCGGTGCGTCGTTCCAGAGCCGCTCGAGCTGATAGAAGGAGCGAGTCTCCGGGTGAAACAGGTGGACCACGAAATCCACGAAGTCGAGCAGTACCCATCGCCCGCTCGTCAGGCCTTCCACGTGATGCGTGTGATGACCCTTCCGGTCGAGCTTCTCCATGACCGATTCGGCGATGCCGCGGACATGAGCGTCCGAAGTTCCGGACGCAATGACGAAAAAATCGGTGGCATCCGTGAGTCCCCGCAAGTCGAGTACCACGAGTTGACTGCCCTTCAGGTCCTGAATGGCGTCCAACGCCAAGCGTAACGCCTCCGGTATCCGGGGCGTCACCGGGCGATCCGTTCCTGCATGCGTGCCGATCCTTCCGCCCCCGCGGTCGCGGCGTCGAGCCGGGCGGGGGTGCCGTCCTCGACCTGATAGAAGATGGCCCAGGCGCCCTCGCCCACGTGAGTGCCCAGCACGCCGGTCGCGAGGGTGACGAAGCAGTCCCGCGGGCGGTAGGCCGCGACCAGCGCCGTGCGCACCCGTTCGGCCATCTCAGGCGCCTCGGTATGCACCACGCCGAACCGTACCACCCGGGGCCGCGGGGTGAGCCGCTTCTCGAGCAGCGCCAATACCCGGGGCACCAGCTGCTCTCGCCCACGCACCCTGTCCACCGGGACGACACGTCCCTCCGGATCGAGGGACAGTATCGGCTTCACGTCCAGCATCCCGGCGATCCACGCCTTGCCCCGGGAGACCCGTCCCGACCGCAGCAGGTTGTCGTACCGGTCGACGGTGAGCAGCATGCCGGCCTGTCCCCGCACCCGCTCGAGCTCGGTCGCGATCTCGGCGGCGGGCCAGCCCGACTCGGCCAGCTCCGCGCCCCGGAGCGCCAGCATCCCCACGCCGAGCGAGGCCGACCGGCTGTCCACCAGATGGACGCCCGAAATCCCGGCTGCCCGCACCGCCGCCTGCGCCGAGGCATAGGTGCCCGAGAGGCTGCCGGAGAGCAGGACGCCGACCACCTCGTCGGCCTCGCTCCGGGCATCCCGGAGCACCCGGACGAACTCGGCCGGCGTCGGCTGCGACGTGGTCGGAAGGTCGCGGGCGATCCGAAGCCGCCGATAGAACTCCTCCGGCCGAAGCTCCACCCGGTCGCGGAAGGTCTCGTTGCCGAAGACCACCTGAAGCGGGACGATCGCGATGTGGTGCCGATCGAGGATGCTGTCGGCCAGATCCGCGGAGCTGTCGGTAACGATGGCGACGGGCCGGCGGTCGGCGTGAGCCAGGCGCCGGTGCTGGGCCCGCATGTCGTCCGCCTTCGTCGTCTCGACCCGTCCCCACCGGCCCGCATAGCTAAAGACGGCCTCCGGGGTATCCGTGTGCACATGAATCTTGAGGATGTCCGACATCACGGCGACCACGACCGACCCGCCGAAGCCGTGCATCGCCGCCCGGACCTCGTTGGCCGGCGGCAGTTGCTCGCCCCGGACCAGCACCTCGGTGCAGAACTGGAAGTCGCGCTCGGCGGCGATCTCGACGGCTGCAGCCGGTACCTGTACCGCCGAGGGGCCCGAGTTGTTGGCGTCGGTCAGCGCGAGGATGGGGTCACCCTCGATGTACCGGACGACGCCTTCGATCATCCGGACGAAGCCCTTGCCGCCCGCGTCGACCACGCCGGCCTCCTTCAGCACGGCCATCAGCTCCGGCGTCCGGGCCAGGGCGATCTCGCCTTCCTCGAGCAGCCGCCGCATGAACTCGCCGACGTCCCCCGTGTCCGCCGCCGCGCGCTCGGCGGCCGCCGCGGCTTCGCGGGCGACGGTGAGGATCGTCCCCTCCCGCGGGATCGTCGAGCGATTCGTAGAGGCGGTCGGAGCCCTGGCGGAGCGCCGCGGCGACGTCGCGCGGTCGTCGCGACGGGCCGGTCGCCGAGCGACTCGGCGAAGCCCATGAGGAAGTGGGCGAGCATCATCCCGGAGTTCCCGCGGGCGCCGAGCACGGCGGCGCGGGCCATGGTGCGCGCGGTGTCCGGAAGCGGCGCGTCGCCGAGCGCCCGGAGGGCGTCGGCGACGGCGCGAAGGGTCAGGCTGAAATTGGTTCCGGTATCGCCGTCGGGGACCGGGAAGACGTTGATCCGGTTGATCTCGTCCCGCCCGGCGGCCACCCAGTCGGCGGCGGCGAACAGGGAGCGGGCAAGCCGCGGTCCGTCGACATAGGCGATCCCGATCGACATCGGGCGCGGACTACTCCGCGACGACCGAGACGCGCACCTCGGCATGGACCTCGGAATGCAGCCGGACCGCCACGGTGTGGTGCCCGACCGTCTTGATCGGGTGCTCGAGCTCGATGCGCCGCTTGTCGACCTGGTGCCCCTGAGCCGCGAGGGCATCGGCGACGTCCTGGGCTGTGATCGAGCCGAACAGCTTGCCTTCCTCGCCCGCCTTGCCCTTGAGCGTCAGCGACGACCGCGCCGAGGGTGGCGGCGAAGCGCTCGGCCTCGGTACGCTCGGCCTGGTCGCGGGCGCCGCGGGCACGGGTCTCGGCCGCGATCCGCTTCTTGTTGCCCTCGGTGGCCTCGAAGGCGAGGCCGCGGGGCAGGAGAAAATTCCGCGCGTAGCCCGGCTTGACCCGGACCAGCTCGCCGGCCTTGCCGAGCGACTTCACGTCCTCGCGCAGGATCACGTCTGTCATCGATCTGTTCCTCCTGTGGCCGGCGTCGACAGCCGACGCCGGAAATCTAGCCAGGTGTCGGCCAGCCCGAGCAATGTCAGGCCCCCGACGACGAACGGCAGCACCAGCATGGCCACCAGGGTCAGCACGGCGCCGACGGGTCCCGCGATCCCCCGCGCCTGGGTCACGACGACCGCGAGCCCCCGTGCCGCATACAGCACCCCCAGCACCAGCAACAGGTTGGCCCCGAGCAGCCGCCAGGGCTCCGGCACCGGGATCAGCACCAGCCCGGCCGCGGCGACCCAGCCCCAGACGAGCTGGTCGTTGAAGACGAACGTGCGGAACGGCGCGGGCGGCGCCCCGAGCGGCCGGGCCGCCACGCGGTGGTACCAGGCCCACGCGAGCCGGAGCCCGGCGATCCCCGCGATGGCCAGCAGGCCGGGGTAGAGCTGCGACGCCGAATGCATCAGCGCAACGGATTGGTCGATCAGCTCCTGCGGCGCGCCGGCGCTGCGCCACTGGTCACGGATCGACGTCTGGTAGACGGTGAGGTCGTGGTCGACTCCGCTCACCAGCTGGGTCCAGCCGATGCCCAGCCCGCGCATCCACACCAGCAGTGCCACGCCGGCGCCGGCCGTTGCCGCCAGCGCGCGCCCCACGCCGTTCGACGGCTGCCACAGGGTCAGCGCGAGGAAGCTGCCGATGAGCAGCACCGCGCCCGCCCGCGTGACCTGCGCCCCCAGACCACCGACCTCCTGCAGCCAGAGCAGCGACCAGGCTCCGGCGACGAGCAGATACGCCCACTCGCGTAGCGTGCCGGGGCGCGAGACGAGCAGCAGCCCGGCCAATGGCCCGAACACGAAAACCGGCGGGGCCAGGAGCACGTAACCGGCAAGCGCCAGCACCTGCCCCCAGCCCGCCGGACGAGGCGAGGTCAGCCGACGAAACCCTTGATGTACGGCAACAGGGCGAGCTCACGCGCCCGCTTGATGGCGGTGCTCAGCTGCCGCTGGTGCCGGGCGCACGTGCCGGACAGCCGGCTCGGCAGGATCTTGCCGCGCTCGGTCAGGAACCGGGACAGCGTGCGCTCGTCCTTGAAGTCCACGACCCGCACGCCACTCTCGCAGATGGCGCAGGTCTTCTGGGGGCGCCTCATTCGTCGTCCTCCTCGTCACTCTTGCCCGCGGTGACGGGCACCGGCTGGGCGCCCTCGTTCACGACGACGAGAAACCGCATCACACCCTCGTCGAGCTTGATGGCGCGCTCGAACTCGGGCAGTGCCGTGGGCTCGGCGTCGAACTTGGCGACGACGTAGTAGCCGGTCTCGTGCTTCTTGATGGGGTAGGCAAGCGACCGCTTGCCCCAGTGGTTCACCTGGGGGGCTTCGGCGCTCTGGCACCTGGATGAGGGCATGGAAGCGCGCGAGGCGCTCGTTGATGGCGGCCTCTTCGAGCACACTGTCGAAGATATAGACCACCTCGTACTGACGGGTCATGACACCTTCCTTCGGTCTAGGTCGCCCCGGGCCGGTGTGGGCGCCGAGGAGGATGGTTTGTGAGGCCGGAAACTAGGCGGTCAGCTGCTGAAACGGAAGAGCATCACGTCGCCGTCCCTGACCTCGTACTCCTTGCCCTCCGCGCGGGCCAGGCCCTGCTCGCGCGCCGGCTTCCAGCCGCCGACCCGCACGAACTCCTCGAACGCCACCGTCTCGGCTCGGATGAAGCCCTTCTCGAAGTCCGAATGGATGACGCCCGCTGCGGCCGGTGCGCGGTCGCCACGGTGGATGGTCCAGGCCCGGACCTCCTTCTCACCCGCGGTGAAGTAGCTCTGGAGCCCCAGCAGGTGGTACGCCGCGTGGGCCAGCCGGTCGAGCCCGGATTCGGTGAGTCCGAGCGACTCGAGGAACTCCGCCCGGTCCTCCACAGGCAGCTCGGCCAGCTCGGCCTCGACCTTGGCGGAGAAGGGAACGATCTCGGCGGTCTCGCGGTCGGCGTCGAGCGCGCCGCGGAGGGCCTCGATGTGGGCGTTGCCCGTGGCGATCTCGCCTTCGGCGACGTTGGCGGCGTAGAGCACCGGCTTGGCGGTCAGCAGGTTGAAGCTGCGATAGGCCGCGGCTTCCTCCTCGCTGGGCGTCACGGCGCGCGCGGGGCGGCCGGCGGCCAGGGCGTCACGCACGGCCGCGAGCACTCGGGCCTCGACCTTGGCCTGGGCATCGCCCGACTTGGCCGTCCGGGCGGTCTTGTCCAGGCGCTTCTCCACGCTGGCCAGGTCGGCCAGGCCGAGCTCGATGTTGATGATCTCGCGGTCGCGCACCGGATCGACCGCGCCCATCACGTGCTGGATGTCGTCGTCCTCGAAGCAGCGAACGACGTGGACGATGGCGTCGACTTCGCGGATGTTCGCCAGGAACTGGTTACCCAGCCCTTCGCCTTCGCTGGCGCCTTTGACGAGTCCGGCGATGTCCACGAACTCCACCACCGCGGGCACCGTGCGCTCCGGCTGCACGATCCGGGCAAGGGTGTCGAGCCGCGGGTCGGGCACCTGCACGATGCCGGTGTTGGGCTCGATCGTGGCGAACGGGTAGTTCGCGACGAGCGCCTTGGCGGCGGTGAGGGCGTTGAAGAGGGTGGACTTGCCCACGTTGGGCAGGCCGACGATGCCGAGTCTCAGCACGACGATAGGGTCCAGGGTAAGGGTGCGCGCGTCATCCTGAGCGGAGCGAAGGATCGGGTCGGTGGTGCGAGTGAGCCCGGAGCATCCTCCGTGCATCGAGCGTCACTCGCATGCGTCGCCGATCCTTCGCTCCGCTCAGGATGACGTTCAGAGCGGTTCTCACCGGTTGAACCGGCTCATCGCCCGTTCGATGCCGTCGGCGAGCCAGCACTCGACGGCCTCGGACATCGGGTCGAGCAGCTCGCCGACGGCGCGCCACTCCTCCGGCTCGAACGGGCCCAGCACGAAGTCGGCGAGCTCGGTCAGGCCGGCGGGCACGGGCCCGACCCCAATCCGGAGGCGAGCGTAGTCCTGCCGCTGGAGCGCCCCCTCGATGCTCTTGAGGCCGTTGTGACCGCCCGCCGAGCCCGCGCCCCGCAAGCGGAATTTGCCCACCGGGAGGGCGACGTCGTCGACCACCACGAGCAGGTCGGCGGCGGGGTCGAAGTCCGGAAGCGCACGGAGCGGCGCGAGAGCCGCGCCGCTCCGGTTCATGTAGGTCTGGGGCTTGAGCACGACCACCGGGCGGCCGTCGACCGTCCCTTCCACCAGTCGCGCCCGCTCGCCGCGTGCGAAGGCGCCGAGCCGCCAGCGCGCCGCGAGGTGGTCCGCCAATCGAAACCCGGCATTGTGCCGGGTCTCGTCGTACTCCGGGCCGGGGTTTCCCAGCCCCACGATGGCATGCAGAGGTCAGACCTTCTGGTTCGGTCTCGTCCTCGTCCTCGGCCTTGGGCTTCCGGATGAGCTCGGGCTCGGTCGTGACGACTTCCTCGACCACGGCCGGCGCCTCTTCGGTGCGCGGCGCCACGACGGTGCAGATCGGGGTGTCGGGATCGTTGAGGACCTTGGCGTTCTCCACCTTCACGTCGCGCACGAAGAGCGAGTGCCCGATCGTGAGTGCGGTGACGTCGAGGTCCACGTGATCCGGGATGTTGCTGGGCAGCACCTCGACCTCGAGCTCGCGCAGGACGTGGTCGAGCACGCCGCCGAAGTTCCGGACCCCGTCGGGGATGCCGATGAGGCGGATCGGCACGGCGAGGGTGATCTCCTCGTCGCTCCGGACCTCGTACAGGTCGAGGTGGATGATGTCGGCGGGGCGAAGCGAATCGCGCTGGATCTCGCGGATCAGTGCCTTGACCGGCGCACGGCCGTCGACGGCGACGTCGAGGATCGTCGTGCCCGCGCTGATCCCGAACAGCGTCTTGTTGAGCGCGGACTTGTCGATCGTGACGGCCTCCGCCTCGCGGCCGTGCCCGTAGATGACGCCCGGGATCTTGCCGTCGCGGCGGAGCGAGCGTGCCGCGCCCTTGCCGGTGGCGGTGCGGGAGGCCGCCTGGAGATTCGCCTGTTGTGCCATGGTCCGATCCTTCGCGTGGAGCGTCAGTGAAGCGTCAGTCGAACAGCGAGCTCACCGACTGGTCGCTGTGTGTGTAACCGATCGCCTTGGCCAGCAAGCCGGCGATCGAGAGCACCTTCAGGCGGTCGAACCGCCGCTCGGGCGGAATCGCGATCGTGTTGGTGACCGCCACTTCCTTGACCGGCGACGCCATCAGCCGATCCACCGCCGGCCCGGAGAGCAGGGCGTGGGTGGCGCAGCAATAAATGTCGCGCGCGCCGAGCCGCTTGAGCGCCGTGACCGCCTCGGCCATGGTCCCGGCGGTGTCGATCATGTCGTCGGGGATCAGGACGTCCCGGTCGCCCACCTCGCCGACCACGTTCAGCACCTCGGCGACGTTGGCCGAGGGCCGCCGCTTGTCGATGATCGCCAGCGACGCGTTGAGCCGCTTGGCGAAGCCGCGGGCCATCTTGGCCGAGCCGACGTCGGGCGCCACCACCACGAGGTCGTGGAGCTGCTTCTGCCGGAAGTGGCTCACGAACACCGGCGCCGCGTACAGATGGTCCACCGGCAGGTCGAAGAACCCCTGCAGCTGGTGCTGATGGAAGTCCATCGCCAGCACCCGGTCCGCGCCCGCCATGCTCACCATGTTGGCCATGAGCTTGGCGCTGATCGCCACCCGCGGCTGGTCCTTTCGGTCCTGCCGGGCATACCCGAAGTAGGGGATGACCGCCGTGACCCGGGCCGCGCTGGCCCGCCGGGCGGCGTCCATGAGGAGCAGCAGCTCCATCATGTTCTCGGCCGGCGGATTGGTCGGCTGGATGATGTAGACATCCCGGCCGCGGACGTTCTCGTCGATCTTGACGAACAGCTCGCCGTCGGCGAAGCGCCGAAGCGTGACCTGGCAGAGGGGCTGCCCGAGATGGGCGGCCACCTCTTCGGCGAGGGCACGATTGCCCGAGCCGCTCAGGAGGAGCATCTGGCTGCGCGAGAGCGAGAGATCCGTCATAATTACAGCCCGCAAAAATAGTTAGGGCCCCGGCAGCACGTCAACCTGGCGCCCAACAGCGACTTCCTGGCGAGGCGGCTTCCTCTATGGCGGGGACGCAAATTCCCGCATGGCGAGGGCCAGTATGGTGATCCTGCAACACCTGCTGGGCTATCGCCGCGCTGTCAAATTTTGGTGGCCTTTCCACTAGGTCGTTACGCGGGCAGGCGCTTGGCCGCCGCCCATCTGTCATCAAATCTGACACCCCCGGTTGGCACGGCTCTGGCTCCCTCGGACAGCGCGTACATGACGCGTTCCCTGCAACACCTACCTTCATCCTGGGGCTTGGAACCTACACTATGCGCTCTTCGCGTGTCTTTACCCTGATGACCGGCGTTGCGCTGATCGCGGCGTGTAGCGGCGACGACGGCAACGGCCCCTCGAACACGGCGCCGGCGGCAGCCTTTACCTACGAGTGTACCAACCTCAGCTGCACCTTCACCGACCGCAGCGCGGATGAGGACGGCACGATCGCGTCGCGCAACTGGGACTTCGGTGACGGAAGCACCGGAGCCGCCTTGAATGCGACTCACACCTACGCCAGCGCGGGAGACTACGACGTCACGGTCGAGGTCACGGACAACGGAGGGCTGACCGATACCAGCGACCCGCAGACCGTCACTGTAACCGCGGCGTCCGCCACCGTTCAGGCGGACTTCGATGTCGCCTGTACCGGCCGCACGTGCATGTTGACCAACGGCAGCACGGCCACAGGCGGTACCGCGACCTACGAGTGGACGTTCGGCGACGGCCAGACCAGCACGGACCAAGACCCGGCGCCCGTCGTCTACAGCGTGACCGCGCCGACCACGTTCACGATCACTCTCGTGGCGACCAACGGCGCCGCCACCAGCCAGGCCACCAAGCAGGTCAGGGTCTCGCCGGCGGCTACCCTCACTTGCAACGGCGTTGCCTGCGCGCTCGTCCTCGATCAGGCCTCGACCGTCGTGGTGACTTTACAGACTGAGGACTGCCTGGCGCACGGCAACACCTTCGTGATCACTGCTCCGGCGGTCGACACGCTGTTCACTGACGGCTGCTTCGCGACGCCTGGTACCCCGTTCCCCCTCAACAACGGCGACGTCTACGCGGCCGGCACGGAGCTGTCTGCGGCAGTCCTGACCGGCGTGGCCGGTGCGGAGAACCCGCAGCTCCGCGTCACCGGCACTTTCGACACCGGCTGGACGCTCGAGTTCGACGACGGCTTCGTCGGCGAAGGCGAGCCCGATTTCAACGATCTCGTCATCAGGGTCGTGGCGACACCGCAGTAGTTCCTGACTCGCTGAAGGCACCACTGCCGCCGGGCGAACCTCGCCCGGCGGCAGTGCATTGGGGGCAGAAGGTTGGTGTACCCCTGCCGGGGAGGTAGGTTGCAGTCCTTGGCCGGGGCGAGCTCTTGGCCGGGCGGATGGGAATCTGCATCACGGCGGGTCTGCCGCCGACCGCTACATCTTCAAGCGCCATTCCAGGTTCAGCGCCATTCTGTTGGTTTCCGTGGGCACACTGTCACCCTAGGCTCGGAAGACCCTATGAAATCAATCCGTATGCTCGCAGCGGTAACCGGAGCGCTCGTGTTGGGCTCGGCTTGCGGCGGCGATGGGGGCACTGGTCCGACTAATCCACCGGTGGCCAACTTCACCGCGCCGGCCTGCGCTGCCGGCACGGCGTGTACTTTCACCGATGCCAGCACCGATAATGTCGCGGTGACGGCTTGGGACTGGGATTTCGGCGACGGCACCACGCACGCCACCACGGCCAGTCCGTCGCACACCTACGCGGCCCCCGGTACCTTCAACGTCAAGCTGACCGTCACCGACGGTGACGGCCTCACCGGCGAGAAGACTGTCGCCGTAACGGTCACTGCGGTCAGCACCGTGGTGACTGCTGGGTTCACGTACAGCTGCACTGCCGGCAATTGCACGTTCACCAACACCAGTTCGGGGGATATCGCTTCAAACGCGTGGGATTTCGGCGACCCCGCTTCCGGTGCAGCCAACCAGTCGAACCAGACAGACCCAACGCACAACTACACAGTTACAGGCCCAACCGACTTCACCGTCACGCTCACCGTCACGGATG
This sequence comes from uncultured Gemmatimonadales bacterium, assembly GCA_963728705.1. GTDB lineage: Bacteria > Gemmatimonadota > Gemmatimonadetes > Gemmatimonadales > GWC2-71-9 > CAVVWJ01. Next base: position 7,877 of record CAVSLY010000018.1, on the reverse strand, counting down.
GCGCTGGTGCCACGGACGCGGAAACGCAGACGGTAAGAGTGAGTCAGGACCTGGTGTGCACCGGTGTCGATTGCACAATCGTCCTGAGCTCGAAATCCACGGTGACGATCACAGTGACTGCTGTGGACTGCGTGTTCATTGGAAACGCGTTCGCGATCACTGAGCCCATCCAGGAGACGGTCTTCACGGATGGCTGTCAGGTGGCGGATGGAGCCAGCTTCCCCATCAACGGTGGAGGGGCGTTCGACGCCGGAACCAACCTCCAGGCCCAGTTCACCCAGGGAACGAAACCTGGGCCAGGCGGACCGGATCCGGGCCCACCGTCGACCAGAGTGTCTGGAGCTTTCCCGGATTGGACCATCGAGCTCGATGATGGTGGCAATAGCGGGGCTCCCGGAGAACCTGACTTCAACGACATCGTTCTGGCGGTGCACGCGACCGTAGTACCCTGAGCCCCATTATGGCTCGTCTGCCGCAGCCCGCCGGAGGAAACCCTCCGGCGGGACGGCAGGAGTCCGCAACCGATCCACCTCGACTCCGCGCCGGGCTGCAACGTAACCGCTCCCTTATGCCACCGGCGCGTGGTAGTTTACGCCGGCTGGGAGCCTATTGTCGCCCCATAGGGTGGCATTCGCTCCTGGCTCCCTTCAATCACGGCGGCTAGTCCTGTCCACCTACCGACCATGAATGAAAAAACCATCCTCATCCCGGCGTACGACTTTAAGCCGCTGCTGGGAGGGGTTGCCAACTATGGCCATGAGCTGGCCGTGCAATTCAGCAAGCGGGCGCGGGTCCATGTGCTCAGCCGAAAGCTCCCGGGGATGGAGGAGTTCGATCAGCACCTCCCCTACAGCGTCTCCCGGATCCGCACGCCATACAGCGCCCTCCTCAGCTTTCCGCTTTTCGCCAGGACCTTGCGACGATTGATCCGACTGCACCCTCCCGATGCTGTGTTCTGCCCCATGTGGTTGCCCGATGGTGCGGCGTGTCGTTGGGCGTTGAAGGGGACGCCTGTCCCCTACTTCGTCGCGGCCCACGGGACGGAGGTCTTTGAGGACTTCACAACGGTGAGGAATAGCGTGCGGACCGTGCTGGCGCGTCGGCTAAAGCGGAAGGTGTTTCAGGACGCGGAGAAGGTCTTTCCAGTCAGCCAGTACACGCGCAAGGCGGTACTCGAGGAGACGGGCGGGAATGACAAGGCAGTCATCACCGTCAACAACGGCGTGAACGCCAGGATTTTCAAGGAGACGGGCAGGAACTCAAACGTCGAAGCACAGTATAGGCCCCGTGGCGAACGAATCCTCCTCACCGTGACCCGTCTTTATCCCTACAAAGGGGTGGATCGCATGCTGGAATCGCTGCCGGCGATTTCACAGGCTGTCCCGGACGTCAAATACCTGATTGTGGGCGAAGGTCCGGACCGGCAGCGCCTGGAAGACTTGACCGCCCGCCTGGGCTTGCAAGCCCAGGTGTGTTTCCTGGGGCGCCTGGTATTGTCAGACATTGTGGATCTGTACAATTTGGCCGACCTGTTTGTGATGTTGTCCCGGGAGGAGCCGCCGGATGTCGAAGGCTTCGGCCTGGTGTTCTTGGAAGCCGCGGCCTGCGGCCTGCCGTCCGTCGGCGGCCGGAGCGGCGGCATTCCCGACGCGATCGAGGAAGGGAAATCCGGCTGGCTGGTGGATCCCTGCAATACTGAAGAAATCGCGGCCACCATCATTGATTTGCTCAAGTCCCCTGAAAGACTCGAGCGCGCCTCGGAATTCTGCTTATCGACGGCTCCCCAAAAGAGCTGGGAGCGGGCTGCCGATCGAATCTGGGAGGAGCTGTTCGTCGACTGAAGTATTGCGTAGCGGGGCACGGGGCAGGGCGCTCGGGATGTCGCGCCGGCACGCAGGGGCTTACCGGTCCTTCACGTGCGCGAGGCCCCTGGTCACCCCTGTAACGACCCAGCATTGTCCCAGCGCGATCAGCGGGAGATACCAGAGGAGCGGCCGGATCGCTCCTGCCGCCACGTTTTTTGCCACGATCCGACCGAGCGCCAGCGTCACGTACACCGGAGCGAGCAACGCGGCCCGTGCGGGTGTGGTTGGATACCACCTGCCGAACGGGACAGCGGCGCGGTGCTTCAGGCGAAAGCGGCATCCGTAGTAGCCGATCTTATACTGGTAACGCAAATAGCTGGCGACCGTGGAGCGAGGGTGGCGATGCTCCGACACTGCCTTGGGCTCGAACAGTACGCGCCACCCGGCCTGACGGGCCCGCACGCAAAGATCGAAGTCTTCGGCGATTCGAAGACTCGGATCGTACAAGCCGACCTGCTGGATGACCGCGCGCCGGAACAGCATGTTCGCCCCCACGACATAGGGCACGTCGGTCGCGGGCGCCGCCCGATCGACGAGATAGCGGTTCGAGAAGTCGAACGCGGCAGCGGCATAGGTCGACGTTCGAGGGTTCTGCGGATTGGGGCCGCCGACCACTCCGATCGCCCGATCCGTCGACATCGCGGCGCACAGAATCGCGAGACAATCGGGCGCGGGGACGCAATCGGCGTCGACGATCCAGATGTAGTCGGTCGCCACGCGCGTCAGGGCAAGGTTGCGGGCCTCGGCGGGTCCTACGTTGTCGGCGAGCTCGATGAGCTCGATGATGGGATCGCCGCGCTCCCGAACCAGCCTGACGGTGTCATCCGTGCTCGCGTCATCGATGACCATGATGGACGTTGCCGGATAGGATTGCGCGGCGATCGCGTCCAGGCAATCGCCGATCGTCGGGGAACCGTCGCGAACGGCGATGAGGGCGGTGACCGTTGGCTGGCTCCCGGGTGCCATCGCCTGGGCGGTCACGAAGGCATCTCCGCCGGCGATTCGGGCTGCAGGGCGCCGGTCAGCGGTGCCGTGCGCACCAGCTTCGACGCGAGCGCACCAGCGACCGCGCCGCGGGTGACCCACCCGAACGTTACGCCGTACATCAACCCCAGCAGACCCCATCGGGCCCCGAACCACGCGGCTGCGACTCCGATGCCGGCGCAAGTCCAGCTCACCCAGTTCAGCAGCGCGAGTTGCCGACGGCTGCCGAGGGCCCAGACGATGGTTGTCGCGAACCCGTCAGCCAGCTTGACGGCTCCGCTCACCAGTGCCGCGATCATCAGCGTCGTCGAGAGTTCGTATTTGCCGGCCAGCAGCCGGGCGGCGATCCAGGGTGCCACGGCTAGAACGACCAGCGCGGCGGCGCCGCCGATCGAGGTGACAGCGACGGCTTCGCGCCGAACCAGCTGTTGGCGCTGCTTGGCAGTCGACGCCGCGCTGAGCCTCGGGAGCAAGGTGTAGCCGGCTCCCATCTGGAGCATGCGGAAAGGTGATCCGGCGAGAGTCGCGACCACCGCGAAAGTGGCCAGGTCTTCAAGCGTGAGGAGCCGGGGAGTCAGCAGGCGTTCAAGCTGCATGAGGATCAGAGCGGCGGCCGTTATGCCAAGCAGGCTCAACCCCTCCAGCAACGAGTGAGGTGCACTCGGCCCTCGAGGCCGCTCGCGCGCCAGTATTCCCCAACCCACGCTAGCCGAGATCACGTAGTAGCCGGCCACCAGAGCTGCGAGAAACCAGGGCTGAACCCCTCCGGCAACGACCGCCACCACCCCCATCCCGAGCAGGGCCGCCGCTAGGCCCTGGGAGAGGGTGAGGGCGAGTCCAAACCGGAGCCGGCTCTGGAACACGGCCGAGGCTACCGAACTGGTGCCGCCCGCGGTAATGCCGACGACCAGGGCGACGATGAAAGCCACCTCCATCCGGTATAGCATCGAGGCGAGGATGGCGGTGGCGACTGCTACTATGACTGAGGTGAGCAGCGGCCGGCCAGGGGACACCACGACGCCTGGGCGACGGTTCACCTGACCCTGGAGCCCGATCGGAGCGAGGGAGGCCCCGATCTGAAGGAGAGCGAGAAAAAGAGTGAAGACGCCGAACTCTGCGGGTGGAAGCGCTCGCGCCAGCAGCAGATTGCCCAGGGCGTATCCAACGCCGCCGAGCCCGAACACCACGGCGGTTCTCAGGGCTGTCGATTTTTGGAGCAGGCGAACCGGCAGGACCACCTCCGAGGCTGTGCAGAACGGCTACAGCAGTTGCCACTAGCGGATTCGAACCACCATTCACGGGTTCAAGGTCGCACTGCACCTCGGGGTGGGTCAAGGATTTTCACTGCAGATACCCGTTCGCCCTCGTTTCATCGCCGCAATGCCGAGCCCTTTTCTCCGGGAGCCCATCCATCAAGGGACGTGCCAATCAGTTTCTGAAGGTTTTGATTCCTCTCACGAAAATACTCGACCAAGAAGCGCCTATCTTCCTCGGTCATCGCCGGGAGAGGGCTGGAACCGGCCTTGACGCTACCCACAAGTCTCTTAAGCCCAGTTGGGAGACTCGACTTAAGCACCGCCCGAAGACGGGGATAGGCGATCTCTATTTGGTTTACCCTGCGACCTACCCAGCCTACCTGGTGACTTTGGTTTTTCGCCGAGTCCAGAATGATCGCGGTGGTTGACTTACCCAATCCCAAGAAGGCGAAGCATTCGTCCACGACCTGATGAGGGTGCGCCTTCAGGTCTTCAAAAAGTACGAAATGGAAGGAAGACAACGGAAAGTAATCCAACCACCGTAGCAGTTGTCCATAGTAGTCGCTGACATCAAGGTGGAAAGGATCGCTTTGCAGAGCAGTTCTAGACTCTTCACTCTTGACGCCCATTCGGACATCATGCCAGTACCCTGAGTAGGTTCTGTCCACTGGGTTTCGTAATAGATAGATGAACTTGGCGTCTGGGCGGACCGAATGAACTTTGGCCGGAATGCCCTCGTAAACTCTGGGATTTCTATGCTTCCATCCTTCTGTCAAGGGTGCCATGGAATAGCTCGTCGAAGCATCCAGGCAGACAGTATTCGCTGAATCGGGAAATTGCTTCCTGTACCAGTCCAGACCTTTGCTCCAGTTATCAGTAAAGAAATGCGGTTCTTTGGTCTGACCTATCGAAAGATAGAGAGTGTTGATCCAAGAGAAAGGCTAACGTCGTTGTTCCGGCCTTTTGCGCCCCAATCAGATAACTCTCCGGAGGGAAAGACATCCTTCACCTCTCCACAGCTAAGGTTGCTCTACTGCCGCCGGTCACTCGCCGCGCAGCCCGAACACCGTCACGCCCGGCGGTGGAGGTGACCGCCACCAGCTGCTTCCCGTCGACCATGAAGGTGATCGGTGGCCCGATGGCACCTTTGCCCAGCTCGTAGCGCCAGACTGATTTGCCGGTCTCTGCGTCCAAGGCGTTCAGGTAAGCAGGCTCGGGAAAGAAGACGAGCCCGCCGGCCGTGGCCAGCGCGCCCCCCGTCATCAGCGGCGCCTTCACCTTGTGCTGCCAGCGGATCCTGCCGGTGGCGGCATCGACTGCCGTGAAGGTGCCGAACCGCCCGTCGTTCTTGAATTCCGTGAATGTCGCCAGGATACGCGGCGGCGCGGGCGGCTTCCGGGCCCTGGCGGCGGCCATCGCGGCCGAGTCGATCTTGGAGAGCATCGGAATGTGGCTGCCGAGCACGTAGAGCGCACCCGTCAGCGGCGAGTACGCCGCGGACGGCCAGTTGCTCCCGCCCCGCGTTCCGGGCGCGACGCGCACGCCCTCCGCGGTGGGCGCCGCAAAGATGTGCTCCTGCGGCACGAACGGGTCCGATCGCCGGAGCAGCTTGCCGGTACGGCGGTCCAGGATGTACACCCAGCCCGTCTTGCCGGCCTGTGCAACGGCCGGGATGGTTGCCCCGCCGTGGGGGACGTCCAGCAGCACTGGCGGGCTCGCCGGGTCGTAGTCCCACTCGTCGTGCGGCACCATCTGGTAGTGCCAGCGAAGCTTGCCGCTGGCCAGGTCGAGCGCGGCGAGAGAGCTGGTGTAGAGATTGTCCCCCGGCGGAATGCGGCCGTCCATGCCCGACGGGTTGCCGATGCCGAAGAAGATGAGCCCCAGGGCGGGGTCGTAGGCCGGCGTGGTCCATACCGGGCCGCCGCCGCGCTTCCAGGTATCGGCGTATACCGCGCTGTCGCGGCGCTCCTGCGCTGTGTCGCGCGGGAGCGGGTCGCCTTCAGGGGTCGTGAGAGGCAGCCGGCCCCACGAGCCACCCTCTTCGGGCGAAGGGATCGTGTAGAAGCGCCAGAGCCGCCGGCCGGTCTCGGGATCGTATGCGTCCACGAAGCCGCGGATCCGGAACTCGCCGCCGCTCGTTCCGATGATGATCTTCCCGCCGGCGGCGAGCGGGGCCATCGTGAAGGAGTAGCCCTCCTTCGGCTCCGCGTTCTCGACCTTGCGATCCCAGACCATCTTGCCGGTGCGGCGGTCCAGCGCGACCAGGTGCGCGTCCAGGGTAGCCACGTACACCTTGTCGCCGTAGAGCGCCACGCCGCGGTTGACCAGCCCGCAGCACAGCGCGGTAAGGCCCGGGTGGTGGTACCACGACCAGATCTCGCGGCCGGTGCGCAGGTCTACCGCGATCACGTGGTTCCCCGGCTCGGCCACCCGCATGCCGGGGTCGGTGTAGATCAACATGCCGTCCGCGACCACCGGGGTGCTCTCGGTGCGGAGGTAGCTCTTGATGAGACGCCGCTTCCCCTGTTGCCAGAGCGGCCGCAGGTGCCGGACCGTCTCCCGGTCGATCTGCGTGAACGGAGCGAACCGCTGATTGGCAAAACCGCGGCCGTAGGTGAGCCAGTCGCCGCCGGAGTCCGCCGCGAGCAGCATCGAGTCGGTGACCGGGCGGATTGCAATCGGACCCGAGTGGCGCGGACGCGAAAACACGACGAAAGCGGCGGTCGCAAGGGCCAGCGCGGAGACGGTGCCGATCAGGGCTTTTCGCATCCGGCAAAGATAACCCGCAGCCTGGGCGGATCGGGCTACCCTTGCCTTGCGCTCCTAACACCGTTGTCGCGACGTCGTTTGGAGCGCTGACTATCGTGAAGGCTGTCGGGTGGGTCGGTGCGGCAGATTGGGATGGGAATCGCAGGTGCAGTTGGCCCTGGTGGACTCGAACCACCATTGACGGATGCCGCTGGGCGGGGAGTGGGCCCGACGAATCGCGCGCACGACCGCGACTTGGAGCAGCCTCACGGACTGCAGTCTACGTTGCTGAAAGCGCCGTTGGTCACTGTGTTGTTGCACTTGATGACGACCCGCCCGTCCTGCGTAGTGTTGCCGGTCAAGTTGAAGCCGTAGAACGATACAGTGGCGAGGGTGATGTTCTGCAGGTCGATATGATTGTTGCTGGCGATGGTGCCGGCCATTTCATACGTCAACGGCTCGAAGAAGGTGACCGCGTTCGGGCTCCCGAATTGTATCGTATTGGAGTCGATCAGCACGCCGCTGGCATTGACATCAATGAGCGAGGCGGAGCCGTGCGCCGAGTCCCACACGGTCCCGGTTCCGTCAACCGTGTTTCCCTTGAAGATCGTCCGATCCGAGCCCTCCTTCACGTCGAGGCTCTGCGACCGCACGTTGGGGCCGAAGTGATTGTTAACGATCTGGTTATCGGTGTTGGTGAACTGGAGCGGCATACTGCCGCCCGAATTACCGACGTAGATCGCCTCACCGAAATACGGGATGAGGATGCCCGTGTCGTGAAACCATGAATTCTGGACGACGTTGTGGTGGCTCGCGTCCTTGAAAGCGAACGCGGCCTGCTTCGTGTGGTCAATTTCCAGGCTGTCGAAGACGCTTTGGGTGACCCCCGGGAGCCACAGACCCTGGACGCCCAGGTCCGCGGCACCGGCTTCCGAAAATCCCAGGCAAACTCGCCTGCGGTATAATTCACGCCGTTCCCATCAACGATCGTGCTCCCCCACCCAGCCCCCTGAATGGTGATGGG
>CAVSLY010000017.1:0-190566 GCA_963728705.1 uncultured Gemmatimonadales bacterium | reverse complement strand
TTCTGGCCAGAGTTCTGCCGACTGCGCACGCCAGACTTCTTACGCCGGCGCTGCGCGCGCACCGGACCGGTCAAACGCACGCACACTGAAATACTTTCGCGTTCTAGGCCGGTAGCCCCGAGCGTCAGACGTGGCGCGCCAGCTTTCATCGCTTCACTTTGGGCCAGGAGCATCGCAACTTGTGAGAGCAATGAGCAGATGACCATCGGCGATCCATCGGATCGATGCCGAGAAACGACTTCGCGCCGCCGCCGATGGACTGGCAGTCCTCATAAATGCGTTCGGCCTATTAGTTCCCGCACCGTCAGATCAATTTGTGAACCCCACATCACAGGAACAGGCACACGCAGTGATGAGTGGCCTTCGTGAGGTACGGCAAGAGCTGGGATTGACGCAGGTCGAGTTCGCTGCCCGGCTCGATATTCCTGTGGAGACGTATCGAATGTGGGATTCAGGCCGGCGAACGGTGCCCAGTGCAGTGTTGGCGAGAGCAGCGGAGGTCGCCGGTTCGCATTCACCAAATCCCAAACGTCGAGAGTTGAAGGACATGACGCTGCCTCCCCACGTGCAGCATCCGCTGAGGGGCAGCGGCGCAGAGCCGGCGCGGAAACCGGCCGTTCGGGGATCAGCCTAGCCGCCGAATAGACAAGCGATCAAAGTCGTTCGAGGATGATAGCCCTTGCCCGTTTCGACGCGCGCGCATGCCGCCCGCCGATTTTCGCTTGAGTCCATTCCGTGGTGTGTCCGATAGTGTGTCAGCCGCTCATTGCGGTTGCGTACAATCGTCGCGTCCGACGCGATAGCTCTCCTGGAGTCAGCTTTGACCAACCGCCCCGACCCGGCGACTGGCCTGGCCCGCACCGTGGGGTCCCTAGGTCTCGCCGCAAGCGTCATCAACGTGACCATCGGTTCCAGCATTTTCGTGTTCCCGGCCGTCGTGGCCGGCGAGCTGGGCGCGGCCGGCATCCTGCCATACCTGGTCGCCGCGCTCGCCATGGGACTCATTGCCCTCTGCTTCGCCGAGTCGGGGAGCCGCGTACCTGCGGCCGGTGGGATCTTCGCTTATGTCGAAACCGCCTTCGGCCCGTTCGCGGCCTGGGTCGTGGGCTTCCTCATGTATTTCGGCGTCCAGCTTGTCGCCTCGGCGGTCGTGGCCTCGGTCTTCGTTCGGTCCCTATCAGTGCTCGTGCCCGGCGCGGCGAGCGGACTCCACCGGGCCCTCCTGATCGGGTCTATCTACCTCGTGCTCGCTGCGGTCAACGTCCGCGGTGGGGCCAAGCTCGGTGCTCGGGTAGTCGTAGGCGTGACCTTCGCCAAGCTCGCGCCACTGGCGCTGCTGGTGGTGGTCGGGCTGGTGGCGTTCCGGCCCGAGTTCGTGCGCTGGGACGAGATGCCTCGCGCCACGGACATCGGCCGGATGGCGATGCGGCTCCTGTACCTGTTTGCCGGCGTCGAGGCCGTGCTCGCCGTGAGCGGCGAGCTCAAGGACCCCTCCCGCACCATCCCGCGAGGCGCGCTCGGCGGCCTGGCCGTAGCCACCGCGCTTTACCTCGGAGTGCAGTTCGCTGCGCAGGGATTGCTCGGACCGGCGCTGCCCCGCCACGATCAAACCCCTCTTGCCGATGCTGCGGCGGTCGTCCTCGGCTCGACCGGTCGGAACCTGCTTCTGCTCGGAACCGTGATCTCCACGCTGGGCTTCCTGAGCGCCGATCTCCTCGCCTCGCCGCGGACCCTCTTCGCCATGGCCGCGGCCGGCCGGCTCCCCCGGCAGCTGGCCGCCGTGAACCGGCGGTTCGGCTCGCCCGCGGTCGCAATCGTGATACACGCCGCGGCGGCCGCTGCGCTGGCCATCAAGGCTGACTTCAACACGCTGACCACGCTCGCCTCGAGCGCACTGCTGCTGATCTATTTCATGTCGGCAGTTGGACTCATCGTGCTGCAACGCCGGAAGATCGGCGAAGATCAAGTCGTCTTCCGATTGCCGGGCGGGCCTGTGATCCCACTAGCGGCCACGGTCCTCGTGCTGGGTCTTATCAGGACGCTCGCCTGGCGTGAAATCGTGGCCCTCCTTGTGGCTGTGGCTTTCGCCGGGATCACGTACGTGCTGTCTCGGCTTCGCCGGGTTCCCGAACCGGCATCGAACGTCCCAATTTGAATCCTCACCGCCGTCGATCCCGGGGGAACGACATTCGCGCCGCTCGGCCTTCCACAGACGCACCGCGTCCGCTGAACGGCGCTTCATAGGACGGCCGCGAGTCGCTTGGACATTGGTCACGCAGCTAATTCCGAGATGCCCGCAATCGGCAGTTGCCACTGTCGACGGTTCCCGTCGCGGAACCGCGGTCAGGCTGCGGCGATTCGACTGTCGCGTTGCACGGTCCACAACGCCTCGAATCCCGTCAGGGACAGTGAGCCGCGTCGTTTCTCACCTCTGGAGAGAACTCGTAGTTAAGACTTCCGTTAGGCCATTGACGGCCCTGATAGCCCCACGTTTCCGCGCCGTTGACGCGGAAACGCATATCGTCGATGAGGACATAATTGTTGCCGGCGTCATCTCGTTGGACGTCCAGGGTCGCAAATATCTCTGGACTTAAGTAGGCACCAACATCCTGAGGGTTGGGAGGAGACTGCCCATCAGTCCGCAAGCTCGATCCTCGGCACCCCGCGAATAGGACGAGCAGCAGCACGTAGAGCACCAGTCGTTGGTTAGCCAATAAGCCGTCTTTGCGCATCGACTCCTCCCAGAAGTGTTAAGCCGAACGAACGCTCCGCTCGTCAGAAACGGACTATAACTGCTCGATAGTCTGTCCCTGGGAAGACCCAATGGAGCGCACCATCCAGCCTTTCCAGGGTTGCGGAGGCGAGCGGCGGCGCAATCTAGCACGACGCCGGGAGCCAGTGCACGCGGAATCAGCAGGAAAACGGTAGCGGGGATGAATGCCGCGCACCGGCCGCGTCCAAGCCTGGAGCGTATCTGCCCGCACACGATGTGTTCCGGCCAAATCCTCGCGCGTAAGAGAGACTGGATCGCAGGAGGCGGCAGATCTCGTCGAAACTGCGGTGACGGCGTCCTTTGGGGCGGATGTCGCCGCGCCGTACACAAAGGCACTTATTCATCTGAAACAGACCGCCCGGGCGCAGACCGTGGTGGATGACCTCGTTCGGCGGGCCATCGAGGCCGTGAGCTGCGGCTGGCGTCTCGCACCGCTGAATTGCGAATATTCCCTTAACGCACGCAGGACGTTCAGCGGTGGCGGAGTGCTGGCGTCGCCGGACTGTTGTCCGCGCAGCGCGAAGAGCTGCGACCGCGGCAGCGCCTGCTTGGCCATAGACCGGATGGTATGGGAGGGTGCGAGGCGTCGTGCCTTGGCGTGCGCAGTCAGTCCTGGCGCCGTTTGAACAAACCAGTTGCGGAAATCGTCGCGAACAGCCTAGCAGCTTACTCTCGCCCACGGCGAGCTTCGGGCTCTGCAGCCGGGTCTCTGTCACCGAGCTGTCCTAGGCCCGAAGCGAGAGTGACTCGCGAAGGCTCGATCTGCATTGTCAGCCTCCTGCAGGTGTGCGTGCGATCGGTTATCAGATCTCGCGCCCGAATGACACAACGGTGACATTTCAGCGGCATTGAAGTGCGTGTGGGGCGGCAACGAGCCGCTACGTCTCCTTATAACCGTTCTCAGTCGGCCTTCGATTCCGATGTTCGCTCTCCATTCGCAGGCACAAGCCTGACGACCACTGGATCAACATTCGTTGATCATCGGGCTGACGATCAGCTGGTCACTGCCGATTGACCATCGGCCTCAACATCACCGGATCAACGATCGTTGATCATCGGCCTGCTCGTCACCGATCATCGGCTGATTATCTCAATCGACCGCGCAGTCGTGCGTGACTTATCCTCCGCGAGTTTGTATTGATTAGAAACCTTTCTGGCCATTGAGTCCTCGGCGACCCTCAGTCATAGCTCGCCACATGGCGACTTATGAGGAGTAATTGCCGCGGAGGCGCGTTCATATGAATGGTTCCCGCACCCGTGGCGTGACAGGCTTCGACGTGCCTCGGTCGGGTGGCAAACGTCTACTGGCCAGTAGAATTCGGCAGATCGATTAGGACGATATCCGATGACTCCCTTCGCCGTGGTTTACGAGGAAAGTAACCGACAGTGCATGGTCGGTCCTTCTTCACTAAACGGATGCCGTTGCTCCCGCTGGTCCCTTGCAAATTACCGTCCATTGATCGACCTGAGATTGTATGACCTCGACAAGTTCCCAGCCATTCTGCCCAGCATTCTTCAAGAAAAGCTCAAGTTTGTGCGGCTCGATCACGCGCACGAGGTAGTCCCACTTTTGCATAGGAATTCTCCTTGGAGCCTATGGCCAATTGGACATTTTCAGGAATATTGGGTCAGCGCGTTCTCGGAACGCAACAGAATTCATTTTGAAGGCTCGACTCTCGAAGGCGCCCCAACGGCGTACGCCACCACGATCTTCGCCGGCGCAATTGATGGAAACGTCCCGCGGCACTTTTCAGCCTTTCTGCCCAGGAGTTGTTCCAAACAAGCTTGAGTGCAACTCAACCATCGCGCTACACTGGGGTGCCCCGCTCCAGCATCGAGTTCCGACAACCGCTGGCATTTAGACGACCATATGAGGGTCTCATGGCGCACGGACAGTTCTTCGGTGATCCACAGACCGAGTGGCTCACAACTCCCGAAATGCCGGACCGTCAAATGCAGGTTCTTGCGGACTTCCGCTTCTCCGACCCGGATGGCAAGGAGTGGACCACTCCTGCTAAGTACGTGGTAGATGGAGCGTCCATCCCGCGAGCGCTCTGGACACTCGTCGGATCCCCGTACACGGGCGACTATCGTCGCGCATCAATTGTTCACGATAAGGCCTGTGACGACGCTCAGAGTGATGCGGCAGCCCGCCGAGCAGCGGACCGAATGTTTTATCATGCCTGTCGTACAGGTGGCTGCAGCACGAGAGAGGCGATTCTCTTGGTACATCGGCGTTCGTATTGGAGCTTTGGCGCCCTTCGTTGCGGCTTGGAGCGAAGCGTCTACAGGGAGCCTGGAGGGTCCACGGCTATCAGTCAGCGCGGGAGATGGGCGCCTTGCGGCCGACTATCGACTCGCAGGAGAGCATGTTTTGTCACAGGGCGAGGTCGACGATCCGCTCGAGATCGAGCGTCGCACTGATATCGCCTTGACGGCGTTCACAGGAGTGGACCTTCGCGGAAAGTAGTTCCGCAGAATTTCGCAGTAAACAGGAATCTGTGTCGAGCAGGCAATTGATCTCAGAACTCTTACTCTTTCAAGTTCTGTGAACAATTTCTGAGTGAGGTTCGTCTCCGCAACTGTCGCGGATCCTTTCACCCTCGCAACCCGCCACTCCGTTCATCCCGTTTGTGATGTGCGAGATTTCCGGGTTCCTCATTTGAAACGCCCGGCATTTGCTCGATCTCACTCGGCCATTAGCTAACGTCCGTCGAGGCTCTGCGAAGGCGGTGAAGCCTAAAGCCGCACATCCGCGCTCCCCCAGCGCGCAACACAAGTCGGTGTATTTTTGTCGATGTTTACACGGCGCAAAACCTCGAGCAGGCACTACCGACAATCCGCCAGGCTCGGGAGCTTGCCCGCCGGTAACCGGGCGCGTCTTGATGGTGATGAACACGAGTACCACTCCGGGCTAGTTCACTGAGCGTCTACCGAGAACGGTACACTCTACGCCGAGCGAGGAGACATGTCGAGAGAGTGCGTAACATGGAGAGCGGCCACCGGCTTCCATGTCGAGTGCAACCGCCGGGCGCTGAACGTCGTGGTGTCAAAGTTCGCGAAACGTCGTTGCGACGATTCACGATAAACACCGACCAAGAAGGTGTTCGAGTTCGGCGCGGGTCGCCGTGGTTCCCGCAACAAACGGACGCCGGGCGTGTAGCGCTACCCGGGAGCAAGTAGAGGCCTGCTACACTTCTCCCCAATGCAGCACACTATTATCATCGCCACGTTCGTCATCTGGCCGCTGGCATTCATCGGGATCAACGCGTCGCAAGTACTGCTCCGCGCAGGTAGCGGCAAGGCCGAGATCACCCCACCTCCGGGGTTGTCGACCGGCGGGCATGGGCCCAACGCGGCAGTTGCTCGCGGCCATCTTACGCGGTTATATGCCCGGGCCGTACTTCTCCACGACGGCACTAGCCCGCTCTTGATTGTGTCGGTAGAAACGTTTGCAATTCCGGGAATACTGCCCTACCTGATCAAGTCGAAGACAAAGGAGAAGCTTGGTATCGACATTCCGCTCGAGAACATTGTCGTCGCCGCTACGCATACACACCAAGGACCGGCGAATTACCTATCCTCGAAGGTCTATAACGCAAACGCATCGCGCATTCATGGTTACGACGCCCGGATGCGGGAGCACTTGCTCGACCAAATCATGAGGGCGGTGACGGACGCCGCTGCTGCGGCAGAAAATCCCGGTGCCGTGAGCCTTCGCCTCCGCGGGGGACTCATGGACGCAGCGTGGCGTAATCGCTCGCCCAAGACATTCATGCTCAATCCTGATGCAGCGGTGATCATGAATTCTCTGGGGGGAAGGCTGCCCGTGTCGGGAGCGGAGTGCGAGAAGATGCGGCTGGCCGATGAACCTGCAGAAGAATGGAACGTCGATGGGTGCCCACGCCTGCGCGCCGTGGACCGTAACGTGACAGCACTCGACATCCTGAAGGCTAATCAAAAGACCGCAACACTGATATTCGCCGCCGTGCATCCAACGGTCCTTCCAGCCGACATGCCTTTGTTCTCTAGTGACTTCACCGGACTCGCCGCGCGCATCATCGAGCTCAGCGAACCTAACTACGGCAAGGACTTCGTCGTGATGTTTCTCAACGGTGCCGAGGGTGATGTCAGTGCTCGCCGCACACGTAGGGATCTGCGCGACGTCTGGCGGCACGCGGCGCTCTTCTCGAAAGTCGTGATGACAGCGACGGACCGTGGTGAAGTCAAACTCGATGGCGGAATCCGCGCCGCCATGCATCTGGCGCGCGCTGGTGAAGTGTCGTGGCACGGGCGTCAGACCCGGTTGGCCGAGGAAGCATCTGGCGGGGCAGCGGCCCTCGGGGGCGCGGAGGGTGATCGCACGATCCTGTACGAGCTCGGTTGGCGCGAACGGACGGTCGATGATCGGGCGGCGAACGGACAGGGCGCGAAGCTACCGGCACTCAAATCAAAGCTCTTGCCCCTCCCGGATCTGACAAAACTACTCCTAGCGAAGCCAAGTGACTTCCCATTGCGGTTACCCCTGAGTCTCGTTCGAATCGGCTCGATAGATGTGGCAGTGACGCCTACTGAGATGAGCACTGCTACAGGTTTCCATATTCGAGCGCGGCTTCGCGCTGAGGGCCGGCACGTCCTACTAATTGGTCTTGCGAACGAATACGCGTCTTATACCGCCACTGCTGCAGAGTACGCGCGACAAGACTACATGGGGGCGTCCACACTATGGGGTCCGCACGAGGCTCAGTTTTTCGAGGACACTTTGGCAGGGCTGGCGAGCGAGCACAACTTTTCGCTGACGCACGGCATTCAAGATCGTCGCGGCTCCAACGGTAGGTTTCGGCCGCATGATGTTGGCCAAGCGCGCCTAATGGTAGATGAGGAACTGGATCTCGTGTTGCGCGATCGATCTGGTAATCCCGTTCGAGATCTGCCGTTCGTCAGCTGGTCCGAATGTGGCGCCGGCGATCCCTATGGGGATGTCGTCAACCGGGCTGTCACCATCGTCAACAAGAACGGCGTCACTATTGACGATGACACCCGCGGGCGCCTCATCGTTTTACTGAAGGAGACACCCAAGGATTCGCAATCGACGTGGATCGCTATCTGGGCGGCCCCCCTTGCCGACACAGTGCCCTCTGATACCGTGGCCTTCGTAATCAAACGGCCAAATGGCGAGACGAGGCGGTCGCAAGAGTTCCAGACAGACCAAGCTCGCGGATTTCGTCAACATCTCCCGTGCTAAAACTGGCTTCAGGAAAACGCAGGGCGGCCGAACGACCATCGGCGCTTTCTCGGTTGAGCGCTGAGTCTGCATAACATTCCGCATCACCGCTACGGTTTGTGCCGAAGACCGGAAAACCCAGCAGCAGACCCACGCAGCCACAGGCGGCAATCAGCGAATTCCAATTTTGGGCTGCGAAATCGAATTCGGCATAGTCATCCCGTTTCATCAGGTGCGGAATTTGTAGCATTACGAATACGGGCATTCTAACGAAGTTTGATCCAGTTGGTCATTCTTCTATATCGGTACAATTCGTAACCGCTTACCGTCGCGCACTAACGTCACTTCGTGCCGTTTTCTCAGTAGCCAATCCCAGTACGTCACCCCAATACCATCGTCCCGCAACGTTAAGATGCAGAAGCCGTTGTTGCCTCGGTCTTGTCGCTGAGAAGTATCTTCGGGGAACCTTGCCTCTGTTTCTACCCAAACGGCGCGCGTGATGTCGCCGTCCCGCGAGTCCGATTGCCTTCGCCCGTATGGATACCCACCATGGCCGATACAGCATCCCACGAAGGGGACTAAGTCATTGGGTTTGGTACCGAGCTGCGTAGTGCTCGTCGCCCAGAACCACGCATGGACGAGACCCTCTTTTACCCAATCCGCAAGGTCCTCGGTGTACAGATCCTGCAACTCCCTGGCCCGCACGCTCTCCCCGCCGGACGGGCCATATGGCTCGTTTTGGCTAAGGAGAATCGTTAACTTACCCGATTCCTGTCCGGCCTCTAAGCGGGCGCGCAACCACGCTTTGAGCGCGTCATCAGAGTGCCGACCATTCCCGTAAAAAGCCGTATCGATTCCAATTACTTGTACCCATCGTTCACCAGGCAAAGTAGCTGGTTTCTTGAGGCTGTCGAGCGTAATCCTCTCCCTCGCCAAGTTCTCGTTTCGTCGCGAGAAAACGAAGATAGGGAATCCCGTGGCAATCCATCTCGTGATTGGCATTCATCCGCATAGAGCGGCATCGCCCGCATAACGCTGTCGAGCACCGGCGTAAACTGCTCGTCAAATTGTTCAGTTGTGCCCGTGTAGTAGACATCACCCAAGTGGACGGCCTGCGCCGCTTGGAGATGCACAATGTGTCGTGCGATGTACCGAGAGTGGTAATATCCAGTGCCCCAGTCGGAGAACAGCGCGACGGTCGTTCGACCGCTGCGCGTCTCTAGTGCGTACTCGGCCGTCTGCGCCGGCTGCGGAAGATTGGGCTTTGGCGTGACGAGCCGGAACGCCCACGCCGACGCCGCGGTTGTGACCCACGCCGCCGCATCAGCTACACTTTCAAATCGTTTTTCAGAGGGGCGAATTGCTATTACCCCAGGGTCATACCCTGGAAAGCGATACTTTTCCGGCAACTCATAGCTTTCATCGGATCGGTTTGCGGCCAACGCCGCCAGTGTCTGGTGCGGAGTGCGCAGCGCCGCCTCAGCGTCGTTGAGTAACCTCAAACCGTCTTCCACTTGAGGCTTGTCGCCAAGCATGGCGGGCGCATTCGCAAGCATCCAGTCCGGCTCAGCGAACAGTCTTGTACCCAATTGTTCGATACCGTTTGCATCTAGTCTAAAGAAATCTTCCGCGTCACGAGTCCCCGGAACCGTTGCAATCTACCAACTGGTTGCTCCACGTTGAGGAAATCAAGTAGTCGTTGCTCGGCTGCGGTTACCATTTCTGGCCTCCGAACGGACAGTAGGACCAATTCCATTCCGGTGTCAGGCTAGTGCGTTGCCACACAGGGTCCTGATGAGAATCAAACTTACAGAAGCTATCAACCGATGCTTAAGGGCTCGGTACCTGCGTCCAATTTGACTGCTGGTATCGTTCAACGTTGCGCCTGTTCCATGGCGTGACCACCCCGACTGGCTTGCTCATGGCTTTTGGTTTCGCCGCTTATTTGAGGGTTTTGATTACGCAGATGAATGGATTTTCGGTTCGCTGGCTGATGAAGCCGGTGGCCCTTAGACGAACCACAGTTCTCCGGATTGAGTCGCTTTCATTGCCACCGATACACAATGCAAAACGTCCCCCATGATCCTCTCCGACTTCGACCACAATGATTGCGTGCGACTCATAGCTTTTGTGGCTAGCGGCAAACTCATAATCAAACTTGTGACCCAATCGATTGTGATGAATGACGTCACCGATACTCGGCACATGCTTATCAATCGGTAAGGCATGAAACGTGCCCACGCCTTTTTGTGTGTCAGTGATCGCGCGATGCACATAGGCCGGAGTGGCGCCTTGTAAACAAAAATTCATCGCCCGATGCTCCTGCTGATTTCAAGCACCATGAGATGAACACGGCCGACCACGGGTGTTTCGTGCAGCTTTTGAAACTAAACCCAAGGTCCTTGGTCCACCTCTCTATCTGTTTGCAGAGAACCGGATCGGCCTCGTTCACAAACTGAAACTTCGCATGCTGCTCTAGCGCGATGTTTGCCAACCGCCTAGCAAAGTCAGATACTGACACCGCACGCCTAAACAGCACTCGAAGACTTGCGATTCCGTTTCGCTGAAGTCAAGCCATCACTACCGTTACTTCGCATTGGCGTTGTACGCTGCTACAAGCTCTTGCAGTCCCGTAATCGCGTCGGCGAGTCGTTCGGCTTCGTCATCTAGGTCAGCGTTGCGGAAACCGTCGCGGAGGCCTTCAAGAATGAACGTTGTCCGCTCAAGGGCAACCTTGCTATTTGCATCGAGTGTGATTGCGCCCGAAGCTTCCGCTACTGCACGGACCGCGGGCGCCAGCTCGAGAATGCGTTGCACAGCGCCATTGTCGCCCAGCACACTTAGCGTGTGAATTTGGGCTGACAAGACTCGCATTGCCAGCGCTGCTTGTGCTGACAGTCGTGGATTGACATTGAGAGCTGTGGCCATAAAGAACCTGCTCCTGTTTGTAGAAGATTGCCCATGGTCGACGAATCCGCTCCCACTTGTGTCTATGAACTCCCACGTATAGCTGTCGGGGCTGAGTTGCAGCTTTAGGAATCCAAAGCAGCCGGTCGCGAAGTTGTCGATTTCACTGTTTCTGGTCTTCTTAGTTTTCGGATGATGTTTACGACCACCGCTGCCGACGATGAACTCTCTAATTCCTCGCGAGTCGGCGTTGCCTTTGTAGTCTTGGCGCGCAAAGCGCTCATAGTGATGGGCGTGACCGGAAATCACGAGTTCGCTGTGATGAGCGCTTAACTCCTTCCACAACTGGCGAACCGTTTCTGAGTCGCCATGCCCGCCCGACCCAAACCGCGGTCGGTGAAAAAAGGCGAGGATGGGACGGTCTTGTGACTGCGCCAAGAGGTTCCGCAGCCAGAGGACCTGCGGAGAACCCGACTCGCAGGGAATCTCGCTGTTCAAGCTGATTAACAGCCAGTCTCCCAAGACCTGCGCGTAGTACAGCACTCCTTGTGGTGCCGCCTTGTCCTTAAAAAAACTGGCGTACGCGCGCGCGCCATCAGTATTGTAATCGTGGTTGCCAGGACAAGGCAGCGTCCGAGTAAAAATCTCTTGAACACCCCAGATTGGGCGAAACCAGGTCTCGAACTCTTCCTCGGTGCCGTCATCGTACGCAAGATCGCCGAGCAAGAGTACTTTGGCGTCAGGCGTGTTGCCCAGGTGTTCGACTAGCGCCAGTGCGGTCCGTTCCGATCCCGGGTTTTTGGACGGTGCGCCAGCAGTGTCCCCAACTGCAAAAATGGTTACAGGCATTCTGGCTCCGATATTGGTTAAATAATTGCTCCTCTTGGACCGGCTTTAATCCTTCCTAGCTTGGGCGGCAATGTAGCCACACAAATGTTTGGCGATCATCGCACGGCGGACAATTGGTGCCCCTTGACCGTCCAGTTCCGTACAGGCGTTGACACTCTTCCACGCGCTCAAATGCGGAACTGCACACCCTAGAGGCGGCCTGCAGCCGCTGCCGGCTATAGAACCGGTTCATAACCTCACGACACACCGTATCAGCCGGCTGGATGTCCGGCCGCGCTTGGCGCAACTCGTTAAAGTAGGACGAAACCCTGACGCAACGCCGTTCCGCGGCCGGTCGTTCAAAAGCACCGTCAATGCTGTTACGGACAAAGCTTATCCACGAACGCAACAACCGAAGCGACCGCTTCGGCCCATGCTTTGTTGACGACTTTCAGAAAGCCGATGATGACCATGAGGACCGGTCGCACCCGGTTCCGATAGATTCCGCAGAAGTCAGGAGCCGCGAAAGTTTCCACTGTTCGAGCCTGAGCACCCGACGGAAGGTGCGCGGCTACGTCCTCGCCGTGCTGCTGCCGCCGCTGCTGACCATGGCGCTGACGCCGTTCCGGGGCGAGCTGAACCTGGTGAGCGACATGCTGCTCTTCCTCCTCATGACGGTCGTGGTGGCGCTCGTCGGCGGTCTTGCTCCTGCGCTGATCGCTGCCGTGGCCGGGTCCCTGCTCCTGAACTACTACTTCACTCCGCCCTTGCACACCCTGACCATCAGCGAGACCAACAACTCGCTCGCGCTGATCGTCTTCGTGGTGGTGGCCGCGTTGGTCAGCGCACCGTCGACCTCGCGGCACGACGCACCCGACAGGCGGCGCGAGCGGCCGCCGAGGCACGCACCCTGGCCAACCTCGCCGGCAGTGTGCTGGGCGGCGAAGAGGCGCTCGCACGATGCTGCATCGCGTCCGGGAAACGTTCGGCCTACCGCGGTCACCCTGCTGGAACGGACCGACGACGGTTGGACCCCGGTCGCGAGCGCGGGTCCTGCCGTCTACTCGGCCCGAGTGACGCCGACACCGAGGTGCCTGCCGGGGACCGCTGTCCTGGCCCTGCGCGGAGGCCTGCTGCACGCCGAGGACCAGCGCCTGATCGGCGCCTTCGCCTCCCAGGCAGCCGTGGTCCTCGACCGCATTCGGCTCAGCCGCGCGGCGGCCGAGGCCGCGCCGCTGGCCGAGGCCAATAAGGTCCGTACGGCGCTGCTGGCCGCGGTCGGACACGACTTCCGCACCCCGCTCGCTGCGGCCAAGGCGTCCGTCTCCACCCTGCTCAGCTTCGACCTCGACCTGCCCCGGACGACCGCCGCGAGCTGCTCCAGGCCGCCGACACCTCGCTGGACCGGCTGGCCGCGCTCGTCGACAACCTCCTCGACATGAGCCGGCTGCAGGCCGGCGCCATGTCGATCGACGTCCAACCAATCGCGGTGGACGAGGTCGTGGCACGAGCGCTCGACGACCTCGGCGAGGACGGGCGGACCATCCTCATGGACGCACCCGAGGACCTGCCTCTCGTCCAGGCGGACCCCGGACTGCTCGAACGGGTCCTTGCCAACATCGGAGCCAACGCCCTGCGCTACTCGCCGGCCGATCAGCCACCCCACCTGACCTGCAGTCGCCTCGGCGACCGGGTCGAGTTCCGCGTCATCGACCGCGGCCCCGGCATCCCACCCGATGAGCGGGACCGGATCTTCCTGCCGTTCCAGCGCCTGGGGGACACCGACAACACGACCGGGATCGGGCTCGGTCTCGCCCTCTCCCGCGGGCTGACCGAGGCCATGGGCGGATCCCTCGAACCCGAGGAGACGCCCGGTGGCGGCCTGACCATGGTCGTCTCCCTTCCGGCGGTCACCGGCATGCACCCGCCGCGCCCGGTCGCCGCGAACGGGACGAGGCAGCGCGATGACCCGCGTACTCGTCGTCGATGACGAGCCCCAGCTCCTGCGCGCGCTGACGCATCAACCTGCGCGCGCGCCACTACGAGGTCCGCGGCGCCGCCACCGGCGCCAGGCGCTCACCGCGGCGGCGGCCCACCCGCCCGACCTCGTCATCCTCGACCTCGGCCTGCCCGACATGGACGGCGCCGAGGTCATCCGCCGGCTGCGCGGCTGGACCGACGTACCGATCCTCGTGCTGTCCGGCCGCACCGACAGCCTCGACAAGGTCGAGGCCCTGGACGCCGGCGCCGACGACTACGTCACCAAGCCGTTCGGCATGGACGAGCTGCTCGCCCGGCTGCGTGCCATGACCCGCCGGAGCGACGACAAGGACGGAGCGCCGGTCGTCACGTTCGGGACACCACTGTCGACCTCGCGGCCCGCCGGGTCACCGCGACCAGGCGGCGACGTACGCCTCACGCCGACCGAGTGGCACCTGCTGGAGGTGCTCGTCCGCCACCCGGGCAAGCTGCTGAGCCACCGCCAGCTCCTGACCGAGGTCTGGGGACCGGGCTACGAGACCGCCCAGGGAAACCTGCGCGTCTACATGGCCCAGCTGCGCCGCAAGCTCGAACCCGACCCCGCCCGCCCGCGCCACCTCCTCAACGAGCCCGGCATGGGCTACCGCTTCGAACCGTGAGAGCCCGATACGGATGCCTGACTGGTCCGGAGGAAGCCGCTGGTACGGCGGTGGCGGACAACCGTCAGGATCGGCGCAGACCCGTGAGTCTCTGCGAACCTCCACACGTTCCTCAGGCCAGGGAGAGGAAGAGCTTCTCCATCTTCTTGACGTCGACGCTGTCGATGCTCGTCGCCTTCGGTGAGGCATTGCTGCAGGCCGGTGGCGACGATGGCGAAGCCGGCCCGGTCCAGCGCGCGGGAGACGGCGGCGAGCTGGGTGACGACGTCCTCGCAGTCGCGTCCCTCCTCGAGCATCCGCAGCACGCCGTCGAGCTGGCCCGCGGGCGCGCTTGATGCGGTTGATGACCGGGGTCATCTCGCGCCGGGTCGAGCTCCATCAGTTGTCTCCCTCGGGTGAGTCCAGGGCGGCGAGGGCGGCGGTGAGTCGCTGCTTGGCGTCGGCGGCGACGGCGTGCAGGGCGCGTTGTCGGCCAGTCCCATCATCGCGTCCGGGTCGAAGGCCTCCACGATCGTGGTGGCTCGTCGACGGCGCGGACCACGACGTTGCAGGGCAGCACCGCGGCGATCGACGGTTCGGCGGTCAGTGCCTCGTAGGCCAGCGGCGGCCGGCAGGCGCCGAGGATGACCTGGGGCGCGACGTCGACGTCGAGCTTGGCCTTCAGGGTGGCCTTGAGGTCGATCTCGGTGAGGATGCCGAACCCCTGCTCGTCCGAGCGCGGCGCGGACCGCCTCGACGGCGGCGTCGTAGGGCTGGTCAGCGGTGGTGGTGATGGTGTAGGCTGCTCATCAGGCGCTCCTCTGCTGCTCGGTCGAGGGCGGCCTCGACGTCGAGCTCGCGGACGGCGGTGATGACCTGCTCCAGGGCGGCGGCCGGCAGGGCGCCGGGCTGGGAGAACACCAGGGTGCCGCCCTTGAACGCCATCAGCGTGGGGATGGACGTGATCTGCGCGGCGGCGGCGAGGGCCTGCTCGGCCTCGGTGTCGACCTTGCCGAACACGATGTCGGGGTGGGCGGCCGACGCCTTCTCGTACACGGGCGCGAACATGCGGCACGGGCCGCACCAGGACGCCCAGAAGTCGACGAGGACGATGTCGTTGCTCGGTCACGGTGCTCTCGAAGTTCGTCTGCGTCAGGTCTGATGGTGGCCATCGGGTCTCTCCTCTGCGATCCGGCGGGACCACGCTCGACTTGAGAATACCCCCGGGGGTGTGTATCGTTGGCTCATGCGTACATACCCCGCCCGGTATCCGGGTACTGCCCGAGTGGAGGGATACCGACGCATGAGTGACAGCACACTCCCGAGATCGACGTCGAGCGACTCGCGCGTGGCCGCCCGGTGACGCGCACCGTCGTGGACGTCCGCGAGCCGGGCGAGTACGTCGCCGGCCACGTGCCGGGCGCGACCCTGATGCCGATGGGCCAGCTGGCCTCCCGCCTGGACGAGCTCGACAAGACCCGTCCGGTGTATCTCGTCTGCGCCTCGGGCAACCGCAGTGCCGCGATGACCGACCTGCTGCGCGCAGCGGGGTACGACGCCTACTCCGTCGCCGGCGGCACGGCCGCCTGGGCGCGATCCGGCCGCCCAGTCGAGACCGGCACTCCCGCCCCAGCTGACGCACCGTCCAGGCACCGAAACGACAGGAGCCTCCTGATGAGCACCGACCTGACGATCATCCCGATCGAGACGCCCTCGCTCGGCGACCGCAGCTATGTCGTCCACGACGGCGAGGTCGCCTTCGTGGTCGACCCGCAGCGCGACATCGACCGCGTCCTGGACGTGCTCGAGGAGCACCAGGTGCGGCTGACCGACGTCTTCGAGACCCACATCCACAACGACTACGTCACCGGCGGCCTGCGCTGGCCCAGCGCACCGGCGCGGCGTACCACGTCAACGCCGAGGACGAGGTCTCCTTCGAGCGCACCCCGATCCGCGACGGCGACACCGTCGAGGTGGGATCCGGATGCGGCTGACCGCGCTGTCCACCCCCGGCCACACCTTCACCCACCTCTCCTACGCGCTGACCGACGCGCACGCCGGCGACGGCAGCGACGGCTCGGTCGGCGTGTTCTCCGGCGGGTCGCTGCTGTTCGGCGCCACCGGCCGGCCCGACCTGCTCGGCGAGGAGCACACCGACGCCCTGGTCCGCCACCAGCACGCCTCGGCCCACAAGCTGGCCGACCTGCTGCCCGACGACGCCGAGGTCTTCCCCACCCACGGGTTCGGGTCGTTCTGCGCCGCGACCCAGTCCGATGCCACCGAGTCCACGATCGGGCAGGAGAAGCAGTCCAACCCGGTGCTGACCCAGGACGAGGAGACCTACGTCCGCGAGCTCCTCGACGGTCTCGGCGCCTTCCCCGCCTACTACGCCCACATGATGCCCGCCAACGCCGCCGGCCCCTCCGAGCCGGACCTCCCCGCCCGCGGCGGCCGACGCCGGCGAGCTCCGCCGGCGCATCGAGGCCGGCGAGTGGGTCGTCGACCTGCGCAACCGGACCGCGTTCGCCGCCGGCCACGCACCGGGCACCCTCAACTTCGGCCTCGACGGCGCGTTCGCCACCTACCTGGGCTGGCTGATCACCTGGGGCACCCCGGTCACCCTGCTCGGCGAGACCCCCGAGGACGTCGCCGAGGCCCAGCGCGAGCTGGTCCGGATCGGCATCGACCGCCCGGCGGCGCAGGCCACCGGCGGGCCCCGAGGACTGGACCGACGGTGAGCTCGCCTCCTTCCCGACCGGCACCTTCGCCGACCTCGAGCAGGTCCGCCGCCACCGCCCGGTGGTCGTCCTCGACGTCCGCCGCGCCGACGAGTACGACTCGACCCGGATCAAGGGCGCGGTCAACATCCCGATCCACGAGCTGCCCCGGCGCGTCGACGAGGTCCCCGACGGTGAGCTGTGGGTGCACTGCGCCAGCGGCTACCGCGCCTCCGTCGCCGCCTCCGTCCTCGACGCCGCCGGTCGCCGCCTGGTCGCCATCGACGACAGTTCGAGAACGCCGAGAAGGTCGGCCTGCACCTGGTCGGCCCCGACGCCGAAGACGCCGCGTGAGCCTGCTCCTGTCTCCGCGGCCCGGGGCACCGAGGTGGCCCTGCCGGCCGACCCGGACGAACTCGACCAGGCGCTGGGAGCCTGAACATGCGCAGAATCAATGTCGGCGTGATCGGAACCGGTTGGTGCGGCGGGATCCGCGCCGAGGTGTGCGCCCACAGCCAGCTCGTCGACGAGCTGCACCTGGCCGAGATCCGCCCGGAGCGCCTGGCCGAGATGGCCCAACGCACCGGCGCCACCTCCGCGACCGACAACTACAAGGACTTCCTCGACCGCGTCGAGGCCGTCCTCATCTCGGCGACACCCGAGACCACCCATCACCCGATGGCGCGCGACTGCCTGGCGGCCGGCAAACACGTGCTGCTGGAGAAGCCGTTGGCACTGACGCTCGACGAGGCCGACGAGCTCATCGAACTGGCCGACCGGCAAGGCCTGAAGTTCGCCATCGGCTACTCGCAACGGTTCAACTCCAAACAGGCATACGTCAAGCAATGCCTGGCCGACGGCACCCTCGGCAAGCCGGTCAGCGCACTGGTCAGCCGGCACATCACCCGCAGTCTGGGGCGAAAGATCGGCGGACGGATCAAGTTGTCACCCGCGTCAATGGAGGCGACCCACGACATCGACTTCCTGATGTGGTGCCTGCGGCCCGCGCGCGTCGTGACGGTCTACGCCCAGTCGGTACATCGCGTCATGAAGGACCAGTTCGACGTGGCCGACTGCACCTGGATCACGCTGACGTTCGACAACGGCGTGGTGGCGGTCATCGGCGCAGGCTGGATCCTGCCCCCGGGATACCCCAACTTCTCCACCACCACCATCGAGTTCGTGGGTGCCGACGCGGCCCTGCTCATCGACGACAGCCACCGTGACATCGTGCTGAACCGGATGGACGGTGGCGTGGTCTTCCCGCTGTCGACGATGCCGGGCGAACAGGTCGGTCACGTCTACGCCGGCCCGATGGCACCCGAGACCACCCACTTCCTGGAGGCTGTCGCCCTCGACCGGCCCGTGCTGGTACCGGCGACCGAGGCCCGCGAGGTGATGCAGGTCTACCTCGCCGCCGACGAGTCGGCCGAGACCGGCCAGGCCATCAGCCTGGGCTGACCATCGTGTGCCGCATCGCCCCGATGCCCTCGATGCGCATGGTTATTTCTGCAAGCGGCGGGTTGGTACGGTTCCCACGGTCCACGTCCTTCGCTGAGTCAGTTGAAGCCAAGGACTCAATCCGAGAAGTACTTCCTCGTGTGTTAGGAATACCAACAACTGAATCGCCTGACTCAGATTGATCCAATGCCGAATAGGTCGGCAGCGCAGCCAATTGTGTAATTATCGCAAGGCAGGCCAATGTGATTCCCGTTACGACCGCCGCCCTGGCGATCACTTTTGCGTCCGCACCTTCCCAGCGAGCCTTGTCTTCTCCGGCAAGCCAATTGAAGGTCACCGCGCACACCGCTACGTAGCTGACAGTGATAAATGGCGCTACTCTTTGCGGCATGTTCGGTGAAGCCTTGAATCCGTTTTCGAAGGAACTCCGGCTTCGAACACTTTCCTGACCCAACAGCAGTAGAATACCGCCAAACATAATGCTGGAGACTACGCCTGTCAGAATTGACTGTGCCGGAGCCGAACCAATCGGGTTCCATGAAGTAACGTCGCAGATCCCAGCCATTTCGTCCTCGCGTCGCTGGTGTCATTGTGATCATGTGGTTCGACGTATGTATTTCTGGCCACGACCAGTCGGCGCCTCCGTATCAGCCCGATCGGGTAGCCCGTTCATGCCTTCGAGCGATCGTCTCCGAAATGGGCAAACCGCATCTATAAACTGAACGCCGCATAAGAGGCCATTTTGATTTGTCGACGTCGGGCTGCCGGCGTTAGTCTGACCAGGGTATGCGGCTGGTCCCCTGCATCCGACCACCGGTGTTCGTCCCAGACGAAGCATCGCAAATCCGCGCATACCGCGATCGGCATGCCTCGGCACCGTCCGCCTGTGGGTGCCGAGAACCTCGGCCGTATCGGCTGACCTGCTAGACCTGCGTGGCGCCGCGGGTGCGCCGGTCCTGAACGTCTTCGGCTCGGTGGTCGGGATGCATGTCGCGGCGACCGAGCGGGACGGTGTGCTCTACGGTGACGCCAACCCGGCCGCTGCGATCCTCGGTGAGCTGCAACGCGCCTGGTGAACGGCCGCGGCTCGGGGTTTGAGTCCCAGGAGCTCCAGGTAGCACAGCTGGCGGCCGAGGCCCTGTCGAACCGTTACATCGGCGAGCGTGTGGGGTGCCAGTTCGCGGTCACGCACTCTGTGCAGCCACAATGCGCATGGGCTACTACCGCCTCGCTGCGGCTTGATCACGTGCACGCTCATGCCAATTACAGTGCGTGTAAGAGTTGAACTGACAAAGCGGCCCGGCAGGAGGTCGACGGACGCACGGCCGACCTCAGCGATCGCAGAATGGTCGGGCGAGTTCGAGGTCGGCGTCGACCCGGCGCAACCCGTCGAAGCCCCACGTGTTGACGCCTTCCAGGTCGACCTCGTTGCGGATGCGAACGGCAAGGTCGCGCAGCGAGCGGGCGAGCCGGGCGTACTCGAGGTGGGTGAGGTCGAGTCGCTGCGCGCCGTAGGCGCGCAGGAAGCGCACGGGGTCGGGCCCGCACAAGCCGGCGAACACATCGTGTTCGCGCGGCGCCAGCATCGTGTGACCCCAGTCGAGCAGCGTCGCGACGCGACCGTCGCGGTCGACGAGGACGTTGTGAGGGAACAGGTCGTGGTGGCACACGACGTGGGGCACGTCGATCGCGCGTGCCCGTTCGATCACCGCTTCGAGCCGGTCGACGTTGGCCATGACCTCGTCGCGGCGGTCGACGATCCACGGGTGGTCGTGCCGGTCGCGCAGCACCTCGATGCACCACTCGTCGATGTCGGTGCGGGGCAGGACGAGGTCGGCGATCTCGTGCACGGCGCGCATCGCCCGCGCGATCGCGTCGGCGTCGTTCCACGTTGCCTGGCGGCCGTCGACGAACGGGAACAGCGCGTACCGCCGGCCAAGATGCGCGGAGGTGTACGAGCCGTCGAGCGCTCGCTGCGCCGCGGGAACGGGGATGCCCCGAGCCGCCAGCTCAGCGGTCAGCGCCAGTGCGGCGTCGCTGTCGGGCTGCTGACGCCAGAGTTTCACGAACCAGCGCCCGTCGGTGAACGCATCCGCTTCGAACCCGCCCGGATGCGGCCGTAGCTCGCCCACCTCCACACCGAAGGCGTCGCGGACCTGAGTCGTCGACGGCGGGGGTACCTCGCTCCACATCGACCCAGGACGCTACCCGCTCGGGCAGGGGCTGCCTCACCGCACTCCACGCCGACGGCCCGCCGCACCTGATCTTGGCGCATCAATTGACAGCGGTCACATTCGTCGCTGGTCCTGCATTGGCCCCGCTGATTGCCGCCCGGGAGTGCCATCGGCCAGAGCTGGCTGCCTGTGGTGATGGTCGGCAGTTTCATCGGTGTGGGATGTGCCGGATCTCGGGACGATCCGCATCGGCTGCGGCCCTTGGCCTTGCGCGGCGGTCCATGGGATGCGATCGCGCTTGATCGCTCACAGCTTCTCGATGGTGAAGTGGTTCGGCTGATCGTCGATCTGCTTGTGGTGCTTGTTGCACAACAGCATCAAATTCTTGTGACCGTCGGGCTTGTTCGCATCCAGTTCTCATCCAGCTTGCCGCCGCGTGGCCCGCCTGTCCGCTTGGCGACGATGTGCGCCAGTTCGCCGAATACCGACGGATCATCCGCCTCGGTGCCGGGCGTGAGCACCAGCACCCGACAGATCGAGCAACGGCCACCTGTCTGAGACGGACGATCTTCAGGGTCTTCTCGGAAATCGCCACAGCGTTACCTTCGCTAGGATTCCCCGCAGATTGCAAACACGAAATCGGTGGCAGGCCGACCGCGGATGCCGTCGGCTCCGCGACAGCGATGATGACGGCAATCGGCGGGTGCGCTGCCAGACGCGAAGGCGCCCGGCCGGCCCTTCGGCCGACCGGGCGTCTCCGTGCGTTGCCCCTCCCACAGGGCTCCCTGGTTTCCCTAGATGGTCAGGGACCAGGTGTCGATGGCGCCGGTGTCACCGGCGAACACGTCCTGCACGCGCAGCTTCCAGGTGCCGGCACGGACCTCGGTGGACAGGTCGACCGTGTAGGTCTCGTCGAGGTTGGCGACGTCGTCGCCGGACGTGGCGCTCTTCAGCTTGTACTGGGTGCCGTCCGGCGCGATGAGGTAGACAGCGAGGTCGCCACGGTCGGCGTGCTTGACGTCCACCGCGACCGTGGCGGTCGGGCCGCTACCCGCGGTGTTGGCCACGGTCAGCGGGCTGTCGACGGTGGCCCGGTCGGCGACCGTGTAGTCGGCGGCGTTGGTGACGGTGACGGAGGTACCGGCGGGGGTGGTCGGCGCGCCGTCGCGGTCGGGGTCCGGTGTCCGGCGGTGGTGGCCTTGATGTTGCCGACGACAGCAGCTTGTTCGGCGAGCCCTTGCCGGTCGGTCACCTTGCCCGGGTGGCGTTGGCGACCATCGCGTCGCGGACCTGGGCGGGTGTGCAGGTCGGGTTCGCGGCCAGGTACAGCGCGGCGGCGCCGGCGACGTGCGGGGTGGCCATCGAGGTGCCGCTCATCTTGCTGGTGCGCGGTGTCGCTGGTCTTGGTCGAGGAGAGCATGCCGACGCCGGGCGCGAAGATGTCCAGGCACGAGCCGTAGTTCGAGAACGACGCCCGGGCGTCCTTGGCGTCGGTCGCGCCGACCGTGATCGCCTCGGCCTGGCGGGCCGGCGACACGGTGCAGGCGTCCTTGGTCTCGTTGCCGGCGGCCACGGCGTAGGTCACGCCGGAGGCGATCGAGTTGCTTCACCGCGGCGTCCAGGGTGGCGCTGGGCCGACCGCCCAGGCTCATGTTCGCCACGGCGGGCTTGACGGCGTTCTTGGTGACCCAGTCGACCCCGGCGATGATCGCCGAGTAGGAGCCGCTGCCGTTGCAGTCCGAGCACCCGCACCGACACGATGCTGCGCCCTTCGCCACGCCGTAGGTCGTGCCGGCGACGGTGCCGGCGACGTGGGTGCCGTGGCCCTGGCAGTCGGTGGCGTCGGTGTCCTTGTCGATGAAGTCGTAGCCGGAGCGGGCGCGGCCGGCGAACTCGGTGTGCGTGAGGCGCACGCCGGTGTCGAGGATGTAGGCGGTCACGCTGGCACGCGGCGTTCGGGTAGGTGTAGGTGCCGGCAGCGGCAGCGCGCGCTGGTCGATGCGGTCCAGACCCCACGGTCGGCGCCAGACTGCGTGTCGGTGGCGGCCACCGCACGGTCCTGCTCGACCGACGCCACCGCCGGGTTCGCGGCCAGGCGCCTGGCGCCCTTCTCGCTCAGGGTGACGGTGAAGCCACTGACGGCGGTGCCGTACGTGGCGGTCACGGTGCCGCTGTAGCGGGCAGCGAGGTCGTGGGCGGCGCCGGCGCGCGGGCTCGGCGCCGTCCTTGAGGACGACGATGTAGCGGTCCTTGATCGAGTTGACGGCGTTGGCGGCCACGACGGACCCTCAGCCATCGGCCGGGGGCTGCGTGCGCGGCGGCGGCGCCGAACACGCCGGCGGTCAGGGCGGCGAGGCTGCCAGCGGCGAGGCCGGCGATGAGACGGGTCAGGGTCGGGAGGAAGCGGTGGGGTGTGCATGCCAATAATCAATCGGTGCGCGGCATGGCACGTCCGCCCCTGCGGGTGCCGTGCGGTTGCTCGTCCCCGGACGTGCGGCCCGAATATCGGCAATGGGCGCTTCCGCGGGCCCGGGCGGGAGCTGTTGCCGGTGACCACGGTCCGGGCAACGGCGCGGACCGCCGGTCGACGGCCCGGTCGCGCCATCGTCGTGTGTCGGTGGTTACCGGCCGAGGTTCACGTTGAAGATCGGGTCGGCGGCGATCTTCTTGAACGAGGCCAGGGCCTGCGGGGTCGAGTCGATGCGCATGTCCAGGCCCTGCTGGTCCGACGCCGTGTCGAACGCGATCATCGCCTTGATGGCCGGCATCGCCTTCATCTGCTCGACGACCTTGTCGTGGATCTTCGCCTTCTCTGTCGGGCCGCACTTGGTCCTGCACTCGTACACGGCCCACTCCGCCACCATGATCGGCTTGTTCGTGGTCAGTGGCCCAGTTGTACCAGCCGTGAACTTCGACTTATCGGTGGTGCGGTTCATCAGGTAGGTGAAGTCACCGGTGTGGAAGCCCTTCGGCTGCGCGTTGACGTAGGAGTCCACGGCCACCCAGTCGATGACGTCGTTGCCCGGGTACAGGTCGTACCACCACGCCGAGTCGTTCCACCGCTCCACGTTCATGTAGGCCATCACGAACACGACGTTGGTGACACCGTTGGCCTTCATCCGCTTGATGGTGTGGCGCACCATGTTCGCGTAGTCCTTGGCGGTCATCCGCGACTTCGGGGCGGTCGACACGTCGTTCTCCGGCTCGTGGTGCACGGCCATGAAGAACTTGTCCCGCCGTAGTTGGCCTTGATGTGGGCCGCCAGCTTGTCGATGCGGGCGTTCTGCTCGCCGGCGGCGACCTTGGCCCAGGTGGTGCTGTAGCCGACCTTCCAGTTGGGGAACAGGATCCGCGGCTTGCCCGCCTCGCTGGCCATGGCGATCTCGGCCTTGGTCGGGAACAGTTCGTCGCCGCGGTGGTAGGTGTGGTACACCGACGCGGTCCGGCCGCTGGTGGCCTCCCACTCGTGCAGCGCCTGGTCGCGCGGGGTCTCACTGAACCCGCCGGCGGCCGCGCCCCACAGCACGTTGCACGAGGGGACGAGCTTCGCGTCGACGGTGCAGTTCGTGCCCGGCTTCGCCGGCGCGGCGGCCGGGATCGGAGCGGTCCGGCTGGCCGCGCCCTTGGTGGGCTCGGCGCCCGAGCCGGCCATCGCCGCGGGTGCGGCGATGGCGATGCCGGCGGCGGCGGCGACGGTGATGGCGGCGGTGATGGCGGCGAGCGAACCGATGCGGCGGGTCACGCGACGGGTCATGCGGCGGATGGTGTTCTGGCGGGTGTGAGTCACGGGGGGCTCTCCTCGTCAAAATGCTGTCGTCCGGGGCTGGACAACTTCAAGAGTGCGGATCCCGTGTTGTGACGTCGGGTGGGCACAGGTTGCCATCGCGGAGCCGGCGGCCCCGGCACGCATGTCCAAAGTGGACAGTCAGGCGTGACCTGTGTCGCCGGGTATAGAGGCCACGGGTGAACGAAGGAACCGACGCCGACCACCAGGGTTGCCGAACGGTTGCTCGCACGGCGCAACCGTCTGACAACCTCACCGCCATGCACCGTCCGGCGCCGAAATCGCAGGCTGCCGCACCTACAGCTGCGTAGCCCGAGCGCCGGGGCGCCAGCACGCCCGCCGCCGCCACCCTGAGCCGATGACCCCGCCCGGCGTCGGCCGCGCAGCTCACCCACGCCTCACGTCGCACAATCACCCCGACCGCAGCACCGGCCCCATCTGGTGTATCCGTCGCGGTGTCCCCATGTGCCTCGTCAGCATCGAACAAAGACGACTTGATCTAGCCCGGGTGGATGCTCCACCCCCGCCGGTGATCGAGCCTCGATGGCCAAGGTGCCGATGGACACCCTCACCGGCCTGCCCATCCACTTCCTCGACGCACCCGACTGGTCCACCTCACTCGCCGGCATCGGCATCGGCATCGGCAGGGGCTACCTGCTGCTCATGGTCATGAGGTTCCGGGAGTGGCGGGCCGCCGGCCCGTGACGAAGGGGTGACGCGCCTCGAGCCGTCGGCGCGGTCGAGGCGTGCGGATGTCTGCCGCGGACCCCTCATCACTGAATGTAATCAGCGCACTGTCGCCGGGTCAGACAGTCCCACGAGGGTCATGCCCTCAGACTGGGCGCAACCGGATCGATCAAGAGCTCGTCTTGGATCAGGAAGTGGCGAGGCTGCGTACGCCGTCGCCGGTCAGCAGGGGGTTGCGGCCTCGGTGCGGCCGGTCAGAAGGAGCAGGATCGCCGAGATCGTGCCGGCAATCTCAGGACCGGTGCCGATGGTCCAGTCCGCGTCGGTTGCCGTAAGCGTGAACGGGCCTAGACGGCGCTTGGCCCCGAACGAGAACGGCCAGCGGAGGTCCCAGATCCGGGTAGCGGCGGCGGCACCGGCGTCGGGCGGGGTGGGGAAGTCGATTCCCAGCGGGATCGCGATGTCCTGAGCGTGCACCAAGATGTCCCACATCACGTTGGCGGGATTGACGAGCCGGGGGACCGAACGGGACTCGGCGGAGGTCCGAAAGTCCTGCACGATCTCGGTGGGCGTTCGCGCCGCGCGGCGCTGGCTACAGACGCTCTGTCGGGGTGTGAGGGAGCCGGGCCGGGACTTGTCAGTTCAGGTTCCGCGGCATTGGAAGGTTGGCTTCGATCCGCGGAAGACCGCGTCGCCGAAGGCGAAGATGCCGCCGTCGCAGCCGTTGAGCCAGTAACCGCCCGTGGCGCCCAGGCCGGCGCTGCGGGGCCGCCGGTTCAGGAGCCGAGGAGCCGCTTCCGTTCCGATGCGACGACCTCGCGGGCCAGTCTGCGCCTCGGACAGGTCGACCGCGTCCGGCGCCGCGTCGGCGATGTCGCTGCCCCGGGCGAAGTCCTCGAACAGCTTCCGCTTCGCCTCGCAGCAGTTCGACGATGCGTTGGTCGACACTGTCCTCGGACAGCAGTCGGTGCACCTGCACCGAACGCACCTGACCCATCCGGTGCGCCCGCGCGATCGCCTGCGCCTCGATGGTCGGCTTGAGCTGCGGCTCGCAGAGGATGACCACCGACGCGGCCTGGATGTTGAGCCCGACACCGCCGGCCACGATCTGCGCCACGAGAATGGCTCCGTGCTGTGCCGTCGAGAACTGGTCCACCATGCGCTGTCGCTCGTCGGAGCCGACCGAACCGGTGAGCGGCCCGAAGACCGGCCCCGGCAGGGCCTGCGTCACCAGATCGAGGATGCTGCGGAAGTAGGAGAAGACAATGACCTTCCGCTCGTTTTCCTCCGCCTCGCGGACGAGCTCGACAAGCCGCCGCAACTTCTGCCGATTTCGCGCCCTGGCGCATCGCCGCCTGACGCATCGCCATGAAGTTCCCGCTGTCGACCGCCGCCCGATAGGCCGTCGCGTCCTCTTTGGACAGTGGCAGCCACTCCTCGACCTCCACCAGCCCCGGCAGTTCGGTCAGCACGTCCTCCTGGTTGCGCCGCAGGTACGCCGGTGCGATCTGGCGGCGGAACGCCTTCGCCGACAGCGCGTCGCCCTCGCTGTCGACGGTCAGGTCGGGCCGCACGTAGGAGGCGAGGCTGCGGAACTCCGTCGACCTTGTTCTCCAGCGGTGTGCCGGTAAGCAGGACGGCGCGGGCGGCGCGCTCGACGATGGCGGCGGTGCGCACGGAACGCTGTGCGTTCGGGTTCTTGATGTAGTGCGCCTCGTCGACGACGACACAGGCGAGGTTGGGGCCGGGCTGCCACAGCGGCCAGCGTCTCGAACGTGGTGACCGCGACGCCGCCGTCGCGTTCCCAGACGCGGGCCGCGTGGTCCCGGTCGGCACCGTGCACCCGGTGGGCGCTCAGCGTCGACTTGCTGGTCACCTCGCGCACCCAGTTCGTCACGACGGCCGCAGGGCACACCACGACGAAGCGGTTCTCGCCCCGGCTGCGCAGGTGTGCCAGCACGGCGATCGCCTCGAACGTCTTGCCGAGGCCCATCTCGTCACCGATGATTACTTTGCGCTGCACCAGGACGAAGCGCACCGCGAAGCTCTGATAGCCGCGCAGCGATGCCTTCAGATGTTCGCCGTTGAGTGGCTGGTCGCGCACCGCCTTGACGATGTCGTCGGGAAGATTGCCGTGCGTGGCCTCCTCGTCGCCGGTGAGGAAGCCGAGTTCGGAGAGCATCGCGAAGTAGTCGGCCGGCCGGGCCAGGAAGTCTTCCCACGGGTCGCGGGTCCGGTGGCCCGACGGCTTGGTGCGGCGCAACTGTTCGGCCCGGTGCCGCACGACGTCGATGCTCTCCCACAGCTCGCTCACCGGCAGCTCCCGCAGCGGAACCACCAGCAGATGCGTTGTGGAGAAGGTGAGCCCCTTCACGATCGGCGCCAGTTCGGCCGCGCGTTCGAGGTCGGCGGCGGCGCCCCTGGTGCGGCGGCGGGCGTCCCACTCGGCGAGGCAGCGCAGCAGTTCGGTCACCTCGGGGATGCGCCGGGTGACGTCGATGCGTACCGGCGTCTCCTCGAAGGTCGTGTGCCGCAACGTCTGCGCCGCGCCGAGAATGTGTCGCGCCGACACCTCGCCGAGGCCCGGCAGCGTCGACAGCGTGGCGGCGTTGGCCAGGACCTGCTGGACGGTGTGGATGCCGGCCGGGGTGAGGCCGCCGAGCCGGAGCCGGTCACGGGTCGCTGTCTTCAATGCATCGGTCGACATCTCCCGCAGCACGCGCATCGTGTCGACCCGCCGCACGGTGATCGCGGCGTCCCTGGCCGCGGCGCGGTACTCCGCCTCGGCCTGCACGATCCTGTCGATGGCGGCCAGCGCCTTGGACAGGCCGTCGAGCGCGGACCGTTCGATCACCTCGGGGCTGTGGGCCGGATCCTCGGGAACGACACCGAGCGTGGGATCGACCAGCGCCTCGAAGCCGGCGGCGTCGTCGAGGGTGTGCTCGCTCAGCTCCTTGAGCCGCTGCGGCCAGCCCGTTTCAACGAACACGTCGTGCTGACGGCGCAGGAACGCGGCCGACGCCTCGGCCCTCTGGCGCTTCCTCGGCCCGGCGAGATAGCGCCGCAGGCCCAGGGCGGCGTTCACGTCGGCCCGCGCGCGGGGCACCTCGACCGTCAGCAGCCGGATCAGAGCCTGATCGCCGCGGGTGAACGTCGGCAGGACGGCGCGTTCGCGCAGGGGCCGCACGACGGAGCTGTGCTTGCGCTCCAGCGGCACCACCCGCCAAGCGTTGCGTCGTGCGTGCTGAACGAGGACGGCGCGTGACTCCAGGAGGCGTTCGGCAGCCTCCGCCGCCTCCCGCACGGTGCCGTGCCGGCGCTGGACGGCCGCGGCCTGCCGGCTCCACTGGGTGAAGTCGGCCATCAGGGCACGCAGCTCGGTCCGGTCCATAACCCCCAGTCTGCCTGGGCACACCGGTGGCCCCGGCCGGCCCCGCCACGCCGTGCGACCATGCCTTGCTCATTCATGGTCGCGATCGTGGGCGGCTCCTGGCCGACTCAGCGGTCGAGTCGTTCACACGGGAGATCGGCGTGACCGCAATGCCGCACGTACTCCTCGGTGCGATCCTCCAATTCGACGGCAATCAGATCCTGCGGGAACTTGTCGGTCCCGATCCCCGCCGTGACCGACGGATCCTGGGTCAACCTCTACCCCCAACGGGAGAACATCGCGCTCCACCCACGAAAGGCACCCCGGTCATCCGCGCGCTCGGCGGCAAGGCGCACACGGAGCGGCATGAGCGGACACCTGATCAACGCTTTCGTGTGGTCGTTCTCGGCATGTCAGAGTGTGATTGGTTCGCCGTGGTCGGCCGTCAGCTCCATTCGTGGACGGTGCGGAGGTGGGTGAGCACGGCGCAGGACCCGGCGGTGGCCGTCGTCGGTCTCGGGGATGTCGAGCTTGAGCAGTACGTGCCGCACGTGGGCTTCGACGGTGCGTTCGCTGAGGACGAGCCGTTGGGCGATGCCGGTGTTGGTCAGGCCTTCGGCCATCAGTTCCAGCACGCCGCGCTCCCGCTCGGACAGGCGGGCCAGCGGGCCGCCGGCGGCCGGCGCGACCAGCCGTGGCGACGACCTTCGGGTCGAGGGCGGAGCCGCCGTCGGCGACGCGCTGCGGCGGTGGCGAGGAACTCGCCGACCTCGAGCACGCGGTCCTTGAGCAGGTAGCCGAACCCGGCCGGGCCGACCAGGTCGACGGCGTGGGTGGTCTCGATGTGCTGGGACAGCACGAGAACGCCGACGTCCGGGATGCCGGTCCTTGATCGTCCGAGCGGCCCGGGCGCCTTCGTCGGTGTAGGTGGGCGGCATCCGGATGTCGATCACGACCAGGTCGGGGCTGTCCCGGTCGACGATCTCGACCAGCCGCGTCGCGCGTCGCCCAGCGGTCGCGACCACCTCGTGGCCGCCGTCGACGAACAGCCGGGCCAGCCCCTCGCGCAGCAGCACCTGGTCCTCGACGATCACGACACGCATGGGAACTCCGCCGTGAGGGTGGTGCCCCGCCCGCGGGCGCTGTCGATGCGCAGGTCGCCGCCGCGGGCGGCGACGCGGTCGGACAGCCCGGTCAGCCCGGAGCCGTCGCCGGGCGCCGCGCCGCCCACCCCGTCGTCGGTGACGCTGACGACCAGTCGGCCGTTGCTCGCGGTGCCACTCGCAGCACGACCCGCTTGCGCGCGGGCGTGCTTGACGGCGTTGGTCAGCCCCTCACAGGCGACGAAGTAGGCCGCCGTCTCGACGTCGGACGGGAACCGGTCCGCCGGTGGCGACCACCTCGACGGGCAGCGGCGCGCGGCGGCCAGTTCGCGCAGGGCTGGGCGCAGCCCGGCTCGAGGGCGGGGTGCAGGCCCTGGGCCAGCTCGCGGAGCTCGTCGATGGCCTCGGTGATCTGCACGATCGCATCGTCCAGCGTGCGGCCGGCCTCGCCGGCCGCGGGTCCGAGTTGGTGCTGGGCGTGGCGCAGGGCCAGCCCGATCGACACCAGCCGCTGCTGGGCGCCGTCGTGCAGGTCGCGTTCGATCCGGCGGCGTTCCTCGTCGGCCACGGCGACGATCCGGGCCCGGGATGCCTCCACCTCGTCCAGGCGCCGGCGCAGCTCGACCCGCAGCCGGGCCATCTCGATCGCCAGGCCGGCCGCGTCGACCAGGCCCGGCAACAGCGCCCGCTGTGCCGCGGTGCCGGCCGGCCAGACCACCTCAGCGAGGGTCACCCCGCCCGCCGGACCGTGAGGCGCTCGTACGCCGTCGCCGGGCGGGTCGGCGACCGGTCGGCCGCGCTCGTCGACCGGCGACTCGCCGGGCTGCAGCACGAACCGCAGCGTCGAGCGCGGGATCGCCGATGGCCGCGCGGAGCACCGCCGTCACCTCCTCCGGCTCGGCCCTCCCGGTGCGCAACGTCGTCGAGGAACGTGGCGACGCTGCGCAGCGCGTCGTGTCGGGCCCGGCGGAACCGGCGGTCGACCCGGTCCTGCACGCGCTGTCGCAGCAGCTGGAACACGATCGCCGCCGCGAGGCGTGGCGCCCGCGGTTGCCCAGGCCGAGCCGCGGCCGGCGACGGTTCCCGAGCAGCAGCACAGCCGCCACGAACACGACACCGATGACAGCGGTGAGCAACGCGTACGCGATGGTTCGGCTGATGACCAGATCGATGTCGTAGAGCCGGTACCGCAGGATCGCGAACCCGATCGCGACCGGCCACGCCGTCAACGCCAGCGGCGGCAGCACCCGCACGACGGGGTGACGCTACCACAGCAACGCGGCGACCGGCAGGGCCACGACCAGGACAGCCGCTGGCGAACGCGAACCACTTCATCTGCTGCCGCTCGACCCCGGCGGACCGGCGGAACCGGACGGTCACCGCGATCAGCCCGGCGACCATGCTACGGCCACCACCGCCGCGAACCCGATGCCGAACAGCAGATCCGTCGGCAGCCAGGCGACGGCGAACGGATTGCGCCCGTGGACGAACACCCGCCCGGTGTCCGGGTCGAGTGCCCAACCCGGTTCGGCGAGCAGCGACGCCGACGATGCTGAGCCACACCACGGCCCGCCAGCGCCGCTGGGGCAGCCGTCCGTCGGGAAACAACAGCAGCAGCAGAACCATCGCCGGTGCCTGTCGGCAGAAAACTGACGGCCTGGATCCATTCGGCCACCGAGCCCGCCCGGCCACCCCTCGGCCGCCGCCCGCAGCCCCCAGCCCTGGGCCAGATCGGCCGTGAGCGCGTTGACCACGCCGATGCCGCCCAGCAGCCACCCGATGGCGTGCCGGGGATGACGGGTCAGGATCAGCGCGCCCGCACCGGCCATTCCCACCGAGAACACGACGTACAGCAGCGTGTCGTACGCCGGCTCGAGCCCCCACGACAGGACCACCGCGGCGACCTCCGCCACGACCGTGACCACGAGGATGGCCAGCGGAAGTGGCCTGATCGTCGGCAGTCTCACACCCAGGATTGTCCAGCGGCGCGGCACCCGGGCCAATCGTGCGAACGCCGCATTCGCCAGTAAGTGCCAGCACCAACCGCGGTTGCGCGCTCGCGCCGATGCGGGGCCCGCCACCGCCGGCCTACCGTCTGGCCACGGCACCGGAACGACCGGTGATCCGAGCCCGGGAGGAACCCGATGAGCCAGTCGACCTTCGACCGCGTCGCCGCCGGCGGTGGCATCGCCTTCACCGTCCTCGGCCTGTCCACCCTCGCCATCGCGCCACCCGCCCCTGCCATCGACGCGTCCGCGACCGAGGTCCGCCGCTACCTGACCGAGCACAACACCCGGTTCGGCCTGAGCACCATCGCCATGGCACTGGCCGTCCTCGCCATCGCACTGGCATTCGGCTACATCCACCGCCGCCTCGCCGACACCGACCACCGCACCGCCCTGCCCGCAACCTTCCTAGCGGCTTGTGCGTCCACCGTCACGCTCGCCCTCGTAGGCGTGCTGCTGCAGGGCCTACTCGCGCAACACGGCATCGACGGCACCGACGACTCCACCCTCCTCGCACTGCACCGCACGTGGAACGTCATCGCGTTCATGGGTCCGCCGCTGCCGATGACCATCGCCCTGCTCCTCGCCGCCACCCGAACCATCCAGACGGGTGTCTTTCCGCGCTGGCTGGGCTGGGTCGCCGCGGCTTCCGCGCTCGGTGGCATCACCACCGCGCTGATGAACCTCGGCACCGCAACCCCGGCACCGGCCGCTATCGACCTGGGCAGCTTCCTACTCAGTTGCGTGTGGCTCACCGGCATCTCGATCCACGCCATGCGGGGCCGGCACAGCGACACCACAGCCGCACGGGCGTCCGAGCCGGCCACCGCGGCCTCCTGACATCCCGAGGGACACCTGGCCTGGAGCCGAATGGGCAACAAGGTCCTGTGGGTGCCGAGAACCTCATCCGTGCTGGTCAGGCGGCATGTTCGTATTCGTGGAGGAGGCCGCCGAGGCGGTCGGGCACACCCGCCTGCAGTGTCGTGGTGGTGCCGGCGCGGGGGAGCAGAACGGGAGCAGCGGGCCGCTCCCAACGGCGCTGAACCGCCTTCAACCCGGCTGAGCTGCGCGGATCCGCACCGTCTGACCTGCGCGCCTCGCGTTTGTGCAGGTCAGCGGTTTGCCGGGATTTCGTTGACACAACTGCGTTCAACTGCGTCGTACTGCGCTGAACGGCGTCGTATCGTCGCAGGTCACGACTCTGATCGTCACCACAGCGCAACGACCTGGGCGTTCGCCGGCCCTTACCGGTGGGAGCAGATGGGGAGCAGGCGCCGAGATGATCTCTATCGCCTTCGATTCTTCAGCGGCCGACCTGACCACTTCCGTGCTTGAGAAGATGTCAGGGCCGCTGATCAAGGTCGTGACCAGCCACGATGTGGTGTCCTATGTGGATGTGCGCTTCCGCGTTTGAGAAGCGTGCCCGAAGCGCGCCACCGGACCTCACGGCAGTGCACGCTCATAGCCGATGAGAGTGCGTTCGCTCCGGAGTGTGAACGTTGGGATGCCCCGAAGGGCGCAACGCCTCGGCTGCGACACCACGGCTCGGCGACAGTGACGCCGGTGGGGGTTCCATCGTGGACGCAGGTGCTGCGTCCGGGACGCTGCGGGACAGCGGGGCTGCGGGACAGCGGGGCTGCGGGACAGCGGGGCCGGACGTCAGACAGTTAAATACATCGTGTGGCAACCGTCGCCTTCTTCGCCCCTGCGGCCGCCGGACATGTCAACCCCACCCTGGGCCTCGCCGCCGAGCTCGTGCGGCGCGGTCACCGGGTCACCTACGCCACCACGACGGCGTACGCCGAGCGCGTCGCCGAGACCGGTGCCGAAGTCGTCCCCGTCATCTCCACCTGGGAGGGGCGCGATGACATCGAGACGCCGCAGATGCACGGCAAGGACCTCGCCCGCGCCATGAACCTGCTCCTCACCGAGACGAAGGCGATGCTGGCACAGCTGAGCGCCGGCGAGCGGCCCGACCTGGTGGTCCATGACGGGCCGATGGGCTGGTGGGGCCGGATCCTGGCGGGCCGGTGGCAGGTTCCCTCGGTGGAGACTTGGCCGAACCTGGTCAGCAACGAGCACTGGTCGATGGCCCAGAAGTACACGACATTCAACCCGCTGAGCCCGCGCTTCCTGTTGATGGCCGTCCGGGTGGGCCGTTTCCTGCAGAAGGAGGGCGCCGGTGGCATGCAGGCGTTCATGCGGGGCGACGCCGCCGCGCTCAGGCTGGTGACATTGCCGCGTGCCTTCCAGTACGCCGGGGAGACCTTCACCGACCGGTACGAGTTCGTCGGCCCGCTCTTCTCCGAGCGCGGCTACCAGGGCGGCTGGACGCCGTCCGGTGATCTCCCGGTGGTGCTGGTCTCGCTCGGCACCGCCTACAACGACCGCCCCGAGTTCTACCGCACCGTGCTGCGGTCGGCGGCGGACCGGCCGTGGCAGGTGGTGCTGGCCATCGGCGGGGTGGACCCAGAGGCCCTGGGAGCGGTGCCTCCCAATGTGGAGGTGCACCGGCAGGTGCCGCAACTGGCGGTGCTGCGTCACGCGCGGGTGTTCGTCACACACGCCGGAATGGGCGGCACGATGGAGGGCCTGCACTTCGAGGTGCCGATGGTGGCAATACCGCAGATGGCCGAACAGCGGGCCAACGCCGATCGGATCGCCGAGCTCGGTCTCGGCACGGTGCTGCCACCGGACCGGGTCACCGCGGACACGCTGTGGAACGCCGTCGAGGACGTGGCCGGCGACGAGCACATACGTGAGCGGCTTGCTTGGATGCGCCAGGAGATGACGGCGGCGGGCGGAGTCCCGGCAGCAGCCGACGCGGTGGAGCGGGTCCTCAGCTGACGTAACCTCTCGATGGGTCCGAGGTCCCGCGCCGGAACCCGGGCGCTCGTGCCGCGTTGGGTGTGCTGGTGTTTCATCCGCGCTGGTAACGAATCGGTGCGGTGATCCCCGTTGGAACAGGTGACTGCCGTGCAGGAGCATCACCGCTCGTCGTGAAACGCGTCGGGCTTTAAAAAGCGCAATGCGGGGCGGCGAGGCCGGATCAAGATCATGTGCGCGGTAGCCGCGATCCGGGCACGGAACGAGCGTCATACGTGACAGCGCGCGTATGCATGTGAAAGCTGCCACCAGGCCGGTGGTCTTCGCGTCGAGTCGGATCGCCGGGCGTCTCGAATCTGTGTGCGTTGGGGGTACTTGGTTTTGGACCTGTATGCGTACGCAGACAGCGGCAGCTGTGTGACTGGCTTGCTCGGGGCTGGGACGGCGCCACCCTGACCTACGGTCTTGTCGGCGCGGACGTCGTCGGCCGCTACCGCGATATCTCGGTCCGTGATCGCGTCGCGGCCGAACACGCACGCCTTGACGGACGGCGGCGCCGTGCCGAGGTGGCCCTGGCGCTGGCCCCCGCCGCCATCCGTGCCCCGTCTGACCGCGCTGCGCAAGGCGTTGACGAAGCTCACCGGGCGCGGCGCGGATAGCACCGTGGCGGCGCGACGCGGACAACTCGTACCGGTCACCGACGTCGGCGCCGTGCGGCAGGTTGACGCACTTCGGTGATCGAAGCGTCCGTGCAATCCGGCACCGCGCTGCCGTGCAGGCACTCCGGCCTGCCAGCAGCCGTTCATTGCTCAAGGAGCCGTCGGCTTCGTCGAACATCGCATGCCGGCTGAGCGGTACCCGGCCGGGGGACCCCACCGCACGGCGTACGGCCAAGAAGCACTTTTGTCCTAATTTGGATCGTATCTGATCCAAGGCGAGGGAGCTGCCGTGAAACATCGTGTCTTGTCTATCGTGCTGGGCGCCGTGCTCGGTGTTTCCGCCGGGGCCGTTCCGGCGGCCGCCGATAGCCCGGACGAATGGGGTCAGGCCGCCGCGCACGCCACCGGCGACTCCTTCAACCCGGGCGAGCGCAGGTTGACCCAGCGGCCGCGGCCAAGCTCAAGCCGCGGTGGACGGTCCCGCTGAGGACGGTGAAGTGCGCGGCCCCGTCGGGCCCGCTGGTCGGCGCGAACCGGCTGATCACCGCCGAGGCGTACCGGATCAGTGGTTACGACGCCAGAACCGGCGCACTCAAATGGCGGACCCCGGTCGGTGGCAACCGTGATATCGATCTCGCCGCCGTGACCGGCGGCACGCTGATCGCCCAGTACCGTAAGTGCACTTCGGGCAAGGCGTACCTGATCGCGCTCGACGTCAAGACTGGTGAGACCCGCTACACCCGGCAGATCGCCGCACCGATGTACGGGATGCTGGCCGACCGCGGCGTCCTGGTAGGCGGCGCGTGGGACGCCTCGATCAGCAAGTACGTGCTGCGGGGCTACCGGATCGCGGACGGCGCTCCGGTATGGTCCCGGGTCGGCTCGGTGAACGGCGCGACGGTGCGGCCGGGGGCCGGTTGGTGGTCAACGGCGACGACGGACCGGCCGCCGCCATCGACGTCACCACCGGCAAGACGGTGTGGCCGGCCGGCCACGGCTGCTACACCCCGATCGGCGCTTCCACCGACGGTTCCAAGTTTTACGTGCGCTGCGACCCGGACGACCGGATCCAGACCATCGACGCATCCACCGGCAAGGTGCTCGCAACCTTTCCCGACCACGGTGCGACGTTCGGCTTCGCCACCGACGGCGAGCGGGTCTACCTGCACACCTTCTCCGACGAGGGCCTACTCGCGGTGGACGCGGCCACCGGGAAGAAGGCCTGGAACGCCTCGTTCGCCGACAACGGCCCGATCGAGTTCACCCTCGGCGGCGGCGTCGTCTACGGTTGGCGCGCCGACGGCAACCGGCTGGCCGCCTTCGCGACGAGCACCGGCAGACCGATCAAGCTGACCGCCAACACCAGCGCACTCCAGAGCCCACCGGTGGTTGCCAACGGCAGACTGTACGGCCGGATCGGCTCAACGCTGACGTCCTTCGCGCCGTAGTCTCCTGGTGATCCGGGCGGCCCAGGCCAGGCGAGCGCCGTGCGCTCCACGCGTCGTCAGATCCTCGCTGTGCGGCAGGGCCGCCCGCACGGGCCCACTCCGCCGCCCGCCGGTTGCGACGCCTCGGGCAGGCCAGTGACACTGAGACGGACCGATCAACGCGCAACAAGAAGCCGATGAGCGGATGCCTCAGGTGTGTGCTGGCCGCCCGGGAAACGCGGGAGGTGCGGCAAGGGATCGACGTGGCGCCTTTCCTCGGTGATCGGGTGGCGCCGAACGTCGGCGGGCGTCCCGTCGGCCAGGTCCTCCATGGCGGGCATCGGGTTCGAGTCCACGACCGTGACCCCGGCGGCGCGCAACGCCCGCGTGGACGCCGCACCGGCCATCCGTGCCCCGCGCGACCAGCCCCGGCGTGGTCCATCAGGAGGCGCCGCTCATTACCCGCAGGGCCAAGTCGCTGGCACCGCGGC
Organism: uncultured Gemmatimonadales bacterium; assembly: GCA_963728705.1. Taxonomy (GTDB): domain Bacteria; phylum Gemmatimonadota; class Gemmatimonadetes; order Gemmatimonadales; family GWC2-71-9; genus CAVVWJ01. The sequence continues at coordinate 153,511 of CAVSLY010000017.1, read as the reverse complement.
CGCGATCGCGTCGGACGGCGAGGTCGGCGGCGCCGACCCCGCGGTTCTCCGTGAACGGCTCAGCACGACGGCGCCGTCCTCACGGCCCCTCCGACCATCGGGCCCGGCGGTATGGTGACCTGGTGGGCGGCGGGTACCGGCTCGGTATCGACTTCGGTACATCCAGCACGGTCGCCATGCTCGGCCTGCCCGACGGCGCCGTCCGTCCGCTGCTGTTCGACGCCTCACCGCTGCTGTCCTCCGGGGTGTTCGCGAGTGCCGGCGGTGAGCTGTTCACCGGCGTCGATGCCGAGCGGGCGGCATTGGGCCAGCCGGCCGGCCTCGAACCGAATCCCAAAAGGCGCATCGACGACACCATTGTGTGGCTCGGGGAACGGGACTGGCCGGTCGTCGATCTCATCGCCGCAGTCCTGCGCCGGGTGGACGCCGAGGCGGTACGGGTCACCGGCCACCCGCCCACGTCGGTGACACTGACCCACCCGGCGGGGTGGGCCGCGCCCCGGCTGGCGGTGCTCCGTGACGCTGCGGCGCGGGCGGGCTTCCCTGCGGTCCACCCGGTCGCCGAGCCGGTCGCGGCTGCCGGGTACTTCGTCTCCCGGCTGGGTCGCGATCTGCCCGTCGGGCGGTGTCTGGTCGTCTACGACCTGGGAGCGGGCACCTTCGACGTCAGCGTTGTGCGCCGCACCGACGGCTCGTTCGACGTGGTGCTCGCCGACGGGTTGCCGGATGTGGGCGGCCTGGACCTCGACGCGGCGGTGGTGGGTCACGTGCGGTCCCTGACCGGCGGCGCGGACGACGCGTGGGGCCGGCTGAACTGGCCGCAGACCGCCGACGACGTCCAGGCCCGGCAGGCGCTCTGGCGGGGCGCCCGGGCCGCCAAGGAGCAGCTGTCCCGGCACGGCACGGCCGACATCCGCGTGCCGCTCGTCGACACCGGCGTGCACCTGACCCGGGAGGAGTTCGAGAAGGTCGCGCGGCCGCTCCTGGAGCGAACCACCGCGCTCACGGTGTCCGTACTACGGTCGGCGGGCGTGCCGCGCGAGGAGATCGCGGGCATCTTCCTCGTCGGTGGCGGAAGCCGGGTCCCGCTCGCCGCCACGTTGTTGCAGCGCACCCTCGGGATCGCGCCGACAGTCCTCGACCAACCGGAACTGGTCGTCGCCGAAGGCAGCCTGTACGCCGCCCGCCCGGCACCGGTTCCGTCGCCGGTCTCCGGGCCTCCCGGGCCGGTTCCGGTGCCTGGGCCGATGCCGGTTGCGGTCGCTGTTCCGGCTTACGCCGCGCCGGCCGTCGCCCAACCCGAGGCCGGGGCACCGGCAGCCGCGGCACCGGACGAGGTCGTGATTGCGGGCCTGAAAAGGGTGCGGGCGACGGTCCTCTCGATCGCCGCTGCATACGCCGCCATCTGGTGGCTGCTCGTCCTGTCCGATGTCGGCGCCTGGACCGGCGACGCCTGGGCCGTCGTGACCGGGTTGGGGGTGACGTTTGTCGGGTGGCCGTGGGTCCTGTCGTCGTTGCGGGTTCTGTTGTGGCCGCTGTGGCTGCGCGTCGGCCGCGACGGTATCGCGATGGCGCTGGCCGGCCGGCGCCGCTCACTGCGTTGGTCCGAGATCGCCAGGGTCGAGATCGGCTGGTTCGAAGGCCGGCGCAGCGTATTGGTGTACCTCAACGGGCCCAGCACGATCGGGCGGGTCGGTAGCGGCCTCATGCGCTGGCCGCCGTACTACGTGCCCAGGCTCAACGCGGTCGTCTTCCACCAACTGCGGTTCCTGCAGACCAGCCGCAAGCGGCTGGCCATGGCGTTCGAACGGTATGCGGGTCGGCCTGGAACTGAGCCGGGCCGGGGCCGGGTTCAGCGGCGCCAGTTCCGGAGCCGTTCGGCCAGGAGCGCCGGATCGCCGACTGTTCACCGGTCCGAACCGCGATGAGGTCGGCCACCTGCCGGGTGCGAGACACCGCCCAAGGGCTGCGCGCATCTGCTGCGAGTCGCTCGCTACGCGGTGCGGTGGCAGCATCTGGCACCTCGGTCTACTGAGCGCGGCCATGCCACCGCAAGCCGGCTCCCACCCAAGCGGTGTAGTGCCTCGGCAGCGGGCTGCTCTGTCAGTCGCAGTTCACCAGCTCGATCCGGCCGCGAACAGGGCGACCCAGGCCAAGCGTGGTCACGAGGTGTTCCGCCTCGGCAAGGTCAACGGCGCTGAACTGACCGCTGCGTGCCACGGTCCAGAAGTCGTCGGCCGCTTGCCCAGCCGTATCGCGCGGGAATGTCAGCTCCAGCTCGATCTGGACGGTGTCCGCGAGGTCCAGCTGGAGGTCATCCTGGTCGCTCGAGGGTTGACCCGGCAGGCCCTCCTGACAGTCAACGGCCGGGATGGCAAAGCGTCGAGCAAGCAGCAATGCCGGCAGATCGTCCGGCCACGCGGACACTCCGAACTCGATGGCGAGCGTGTCCGCCTCCACGTCGTTGCTGTCCCACCGATCGAACAGACCCCAACGGCGCCGTGAGGAACGCCCGGAACGCGCGCCAGGCGAGGTCCACATCCTCGATTCGGTCCGGGTCTGCGCCTTCCGCCATCACCAACCGGCGCAGTTCCGGCGCTGCGTCACGCCATGAAGCACCCGTCATGCCGACATTTGATCACCCAGCCCGCCGCGATCGGCGACGGGTCGACGCCTACCCCAGCCGGCGCAGCCCGGTCCCCGGTCACCAGCATTGGCCGAGCTGGCCAATCGAGGGGTAGTTGGCGATGACGATCGCCCGGCCAAGATCATCCGCGCTGTCAAGGTAGCCGCATGGCGTGCGGCTGTGGGGTAGCCGCCAACTGTGCTCCGGTCAGCCGTGCCATGGCACGGGGATAACCGGAAGGATCACGATGTGACCGACGAGGAGATCCTCGACGCGATCCGGATGCGGGTCGCCCAGGGCCCGCAGATGGACGCTGACTATCAGCCGCTGATCACATGTCACGCAAGGTGACGCTGTTCGAAGCCAAGGCCGGGCTGGCTGGAATTTATCGGCCTGGAATGCGCCACCGACGCGGCGCTGCAGACGACCACGGCATATCGGGCCGTCGCATCCGTACCCGAAGCCGTCCGCCGTGACCCGAGCATCAACGAGCGCGAGATCCTGCATCGTCCTCACCTGTTTGTGACGATGCCGGACCGCGGCGACCAGGACCTGGGTGCGGGACTGTGCCCTGTACAACAGGTTGTCCGGCGACTCGATGGGTGTCGGACAACCCGACGTGCTGCTTCGGTGGTGACGCCGGGCACGGAACCGTCCGGGTCCATACGTCGAGCAGTGGAGGTTCTGACGTGCGCATGAAGAGAATTCTGTCCCGGGCGACGGTCGCCGCGCTGGTCGCCGTCGGCATGCTGGCGTCGGGCGGCCCGGCTTCCGGCGGTGCTGCCCGCACCGCGGACTATCCGGTCACCACCTTCTCGGTACTCGACCCGGACTGGACCGGCGACTCGACGGGCAGCATCACCTGGTACAACCGATCCGTCAGGATTCAGGGATACGTCTTCGACAACGCGGCCGACGGGTACAACTTCGTGGTCTACTTCAACTTCTTTCACGGAAACACGTGGCTCGCCACGCAGACGCGGACGGCGCCCCACAATGGCGAGGACAAGCGCAGTTTCAACTTCACGCAGGAGGGCCCGCAGGGCGGCATCACAAAGATCATGGTCATGGTTTGCGCGCGTAGGTGCAGCGAACATTACCCGGAGCACCGGCCGTCGAGTTGATCGACGGGTGGCAGGCATTGTCCGCCTGAGGGGCGCAACCTCACGGATCGCCACTATGAGCAGCGACGATGCGGGCCTGGCAGGATGACCGCACGGTGGTGCGGACGCTGGCGTTTCTTGTTCTGCGGCGGATTCTTGGCGTGATCGGGTGTCCCGCGTCCGATGCGAAAGATGTGGAGATCGCCGTGCTGCGCCACCAGCTCGCCGTGGTCGGCCGCCAGGTCGCCCGTCCCCGCTACACACCGAGCGATCGGGCCGTGCTGGCCGCCTTGGCGAAGCTGCTGCCGCGTGGTCACGGGACCGCACGAGATCGTGCAGTCCGGATCCTGGGCAGTCTGGAGTGAGCTGGCGCGGTTCACTCTCACAGGCAGCCGCGAGGTGCGCGGCTGCGCTGATCTGCTGCTGATCACTCGTCACCGAAGGTGGCCAGGGGCACGATCGCGAGCTTCAAACAGGGACGTATCTATTGAGGCTGGAATCGCGACCCTGCTCCCTCGTCCGCGTTACATCGACGGTGCGGTTGCCTTGGCTACCCAGTACGTCTGCTTGTGGCCGCGTGCCTCCATCACCGCCGCGACTTCCTCAGCCTCCGCACGCGAGTCTTTCCGGACGACCTCGAACCGGTTGCCGTTTCGTCCTGTGGAGGTTGCCATTGCCCAGGTGTCGCACTTTGAAAGCACCGATCTGATGCGCCGGTAGGAGGGGTGACATGGATGCTGCGATCATCGCTGGCTTCGCCGCGTTGTTCGGACTCATCGTCGGCCGATTCTGGGACACCCACGCCGAGTCCCGCCGGTGGCGCCGCGACCAGCGAATCCGGATCTACGAACAGTTCGCCGGCGCGTACTACACCTCCCGTGAGGCGTACCGCGCTGTCGCGCTTCTATCGCCCGGCACGCCCGAGGCGGAGCAGGCCGCCAACAACGCACTCGACCTCGGCGTCGCCTTCAACCGCACGGTGATCGCGTTGTGGCTGCACGGCTCGGCGTCCGTCGCCTCCGCCGCCCATGAGCTCGACCTGGAGGTCAACAAGCTGTTCATGACGGCCCGGTCACGGCACTTCACCTGGGACGACTGGCGGGTGGTCCGCGGCCCGGCGGAGCGGGCGATGGAGCGGTTCACCGAAACAGTGCGATCTGAGCTGGGACTTCCGCATGTGCCCGTCACGATCCACATCGACGATCTAGCCGCCCCTGCCGGACCAGGCCCGGGCGGGCGCAGCTGACAGACTTGGCCGGGTGATAGCCGGCCAACACGTTGCGCGAATTGGTCGTCGACGTGCCTGCCGATGCCATCCGGTGGACGGGCCGAGGTCGACGCCGACACGTCGGCGCTGTCACTGCTCGAACCCGGCAGCCACCGCAGCCAGATGATCTACGGTCGGTTCACCTGTGGGGCCATATCCGCACGACGTTTGCCGAGAACGGCCGATGGGCATCGATGCACCGTCCATAGTGAACCGTCCACAGTAGTCGGGAGCCCCATATGTCGGTGCAGGCCGTTCTCTACGTCATTGCGATCCTTCTCCTGATTCTCGCTGCCCTGCCGATTCCCACCCGGGGCATCGGGCTTGCGCTACTGGGTGCCGCCGCCGCCCTCGCCGCCTACTCCTGGCCAGTGATCTCCGGCTGACGGATCCTCCCGAAACGCCAGTCGTTCCGCGCCATTTGCCGCCGGGACCTCTTGATCACGTTTCGCTCGTGTCGCGATCCGTCCGTTGTTGATCACCCGCCGGCAATCGGATCCGAGATGAGGGAGGCGTTCGTATGGTGAGTCACCGCAGTGCTGCTGCGAGTTCGGCGGCGTTGTCGAACGCGGGTGCCGCCCTTTCGGATTCGTCTTCCGTGAGCGTGACGGACTGGGCGCGGGCCAGCATCTCGGCCGCAGTCTTTGGATCGTGCAGCACCATCGCGAGTTCGGCGCGGTAGACCAGGACCTCTACCTGCTCGACCGGGTCGTCGTCGGCTTGCGGGCGGGCCAACGCGCTGTCGAGGATCCGAACGGCCTGTCCGACGCTTCCCCTGGAATCGGCCTGCACGACGGCATTCGCTAGGGCCTTGGCCAGCCGCCCGGCAGGCGTGGCGGCCGGCATGGGCGCGGTGGCGGCGTCCCGAAAGACGCGGATCCAGTTGCCGCCCGGGTCGATGACGCTGAACCCGCCCAACCCGTCGGCGTTCTTCCGCGCCCTAGGCCGGGTCATCCGCGGCGTTCCGGACACCAGTACCTTGCCGTACGCGGCGCGCATGCCGGCTGCGAATGCCCGATGTAGTCCCTCGATGTCCGCGGTGAGTACGAGACAGGAGCCATAGGACTGCTCCGGGTCAAATCCGGCGATCTCGAAGAACTGCAGATGCAGGTCTTCCCGCTGCACCCCCACACACGCGTTGGGCTTGCGTTGCTTGTACGTGGTGCGGAAACCGAGAACTCCGTAGAAGGTTTCGATGTCGTCAATGGATGCGCACGGCAGCAGGGGAACGGTCACCTCGTTGGTCATGCCTCCTTCCTAAGCGTCGCAGGGTGTCCGTCGCACATGGAAATAGCCGATCATCGCCTTCGGTCATCCGATCGGCTGATGACCCAGAACGCAACGCCGCCGAGCCTCGGCCCCGGACTCACTCTCAACACGGACATGGAGATCAGGTCGGCGTTCGTCCACTCCGGCGGTGCCATCAAAAGGCGGTGCGTTTTACACGTAAGTGAGATGTGGGCGCAAGTGGGGTCCGCCAGCCTACTGGTGACCAAGGTCGACTCGGTCACCGTCGGCCCGGACGGCGTTCAGTCACCGGCGCACACCACCCGGCTACTGAAACCTCGAGTACCACCGGCGCAGCCTCGCCACCGCGAACGCGGCTCGCCCTACACAACGAACTCGACGACCCGTACGGCCGAGCGGACACGCTGGACTGCATCGGCCACGCCTACCACCACCTCCTTGCCTACCCTGAGGCAATGCACGATCGCGCAAGACGGCTACACCGACGGTGGCCGTGATCGACCAGGCCGGCGTCTCCTGGGTGGTGCGGCAGGTGCTCGACCGGCACGACCTCGTGGGGCCGTACGCCGACCTGGCGGATGTCGAGACGGCGGTGCGCGTGGCGCCGGACGGGACCCGCCTGCGGTTCGTGCTCAACCACCGTGCCGACACTGTCGAGTGGCCGCCGTCGCCGGTGGCGTCGAACTGTTGAACGGTGACCGGCTGGAATCCGGCCAGATCAGCACACTCGTGCCGCGCGTCGTCCAGGTGATCCGCGAGGACAGGTAGGCTTGCGGCGTGTCGTCCCCTGTTGGCGATGCCCTTCGGCCGGATCCCGCCGGCGCCGGAGAGATTCTGCTGCTCGTGGACCGGTATTCCGAGTCGCACGGTGGCGAGGGTGTGGATCTCCGCTATCGGGCGCTGCTCTTCGCGCTGAGGTCGTCGACGCGTACCGATGTGCTACCGCTGGCCGGGGCGCTTTCCGCAGCCGGCTGCTCCGGTCAACCGTGCGCTCGGTGCACCGCACCGCAGATGTACGCCGACGGTGCCACGACCCGCGCGCCGTTCACGATGGGCTACTGCGGACGGGTGGATGCTGCGCTGGCCGACCTCCTGACGCGCCGCCGCTACCGGGCGGTCGTCGTGAGCCACCTGCTGTTGCACGCCTACCTGTCGACGGTTCGGTCGCATGCTGGAGCGCCGGTCATACTGGATCAACACAACGCGGAGGCCGACCTCTGCGCGGACATGGCTGGGTATCCGGATGTCGCGTCGCTGCGCGCCCCCAGCATCACCGCCAGCCGTGCTGCGGCGATCAGCGTGGTCGAGGCGGCGGCGCTGCGTCAGGTCGACCTGGTGATGGTGCCGTCCGAGACCGACCGTCGAAAGCTTCGCCACCGATACGGCGATGTGGCGCGGATCGAGGTGCTGCCGAATGCCGTCCGCACCCCGTCGACCAGTTCTCCGGTCGCCGGCGGCGAGCCGGGCAGCTGTGTCTTCGTCGGAGCACTGAGCTATTTTCCCAACACGCTGGCGGCGTGGGAGTCTGTGCGGAGCCACCGGCATGAGCATCCGGCAGGCCGTTCCGGATACCGAGATCGTGATCGTCGGGCGCGAGCCGCCTGCGGCGCTGGCCGATGCGGCTCGGTCCAACGGCGTGCGTCTGGTCGCCAACCCGGCCGACGTCCGCCCCTTCCTGGAGGCGGCGATCCTGGTGGTTCCCCTGGTGATCGGTGGTGGCACGCGGTTCAAGATCATCGAGGCGATGGCCGCGGGGTGCCCGGTAATCTCCACCGCCAAGGGGATCGAAGGAATCGAAGCGCGCGATGGCACCCACTACCTCGGTGCGGAAGACCCGGCGTCGTTCGCTGCGGCTGTCCGACACACGGTGTCGGATCGCGGTGCCGCTCAACGCCGGCGGACCGCGGGCCGCGAGCTGGTGCGGACCAGGTACTCCTGGGACTCGCTGGCGGAGCGGGTCGCCGCCATCCTCGGCAGCGTCGGTGTGGCGCGCGGTCAGGCGTGACCGGGTGTTGGTTCGGGCGCTGGTGACCCGGCGGCGTCGATGTCGATGTCGATGTCGGAGAGCTTTCCCCACCCGTGAGTGTCGGGCGGGCACCAGGTCGTCCACTGCCCGGAGAAGGCTCCGTCTCTCGCGGCGAGGCGGTCCAGGACGACCTGCCGGTCGCGTGCGATGCCCAGGCCCTCCTCCGGGGAGATGAGTCCTCGCCGCAGTGCCTCGTCGTATTCGTGCTCGTCCTTCCAGCGCGAATCGCCGTCCGGCTCGGCCACCAGATCGAGCATCAGGTCCATGGTGGAGAGGCCGTCCGCGGTCCGTCGCACCGGCCGTTGGAAGTTGACGTACCAGCCCAGGAAGACACGGTCGCTGGGCTCCCAATGCAACTCCACGGCGAAGTACTCACCGGGCCGGACGATCGTCAGTTGCTCGGTCGGTCGGCGCTTGGCAGGCCGCAGCGTCCATTGGCCGGAGGACAGCGCGGTGAGGACACGTTCCTGGCGCGTCAACGCTGCCCGCCCGGCGATGCCTCGGCTGGAGGACTTCAGGTACGGCGCCTCGGCCGGGCGGTAGAGGACGCACTCATCGGTGCCGTCGAACACCACCACCGATGGACTGCGCTCCCAGAGCTGATCACGGAATATGTGGTCGACCGCGATGGTCCGGCCGATGGTGAAGCGTGTTCCGCCGGCATCATCCATGGCGTAGAGCGCCAAACCGGGTAGCCATCGTGGCCGGATACGACATCGGGGTCGACCGGGCGTTCGCACCCGGCCCGATCCGATCCAGGTGCTGGTGAATCAGGCGCCTCGGCAGGTCGTCGACGGCCAGTGCGGCCGCGGTGCACTGCAACTTCAGCGGGTCGACACCGAGCGCGACCGCCGTGTCCAGCTCCTGGCGCAACGTGATGCCCAGCAAGGCCGGATTGTCGGTACTCACGGAGCAGGCCACCCCCGCATCGATCAAGGTCGGCAGCGGGTGTTCCTGTGGCGACCGCACCAATCCACAGCGCACGTTCGACGTGATGCACATGTCCAGCCCGACGCCGCGGTCCCGCAACTCGCGCATGAGCGACGGATCGGCCGCGGCCGAGATGCCGTGACGGATCCGGTGCGGCCGCAGGAGGTCCAGTACCCGCCGGACAGCGTCCGGACCGGTGCCCTCGCCGACGTGCGGGATGACGCGTAGACCCCCGGCACGCGCTTTTCTGAAGATGTCGACGTACAACAGGTCCGGAAAGCGCTGTTCGCGGCCGCCGAGCCCGAGGCCCACCACGCCGTCATGTCCGGCCGCTATCGCGTGGCGGGCGACCGCGGCCGCGTCCTCGACCGTCGCGCCGCGCGAGATGTCCGGGATCAGCCGGACGACGATGCCGCTCTCCTCCATAGCGATCCGGGCGCCATCGAGGTATCCACCGAAGATGTCGGCGATCGGAATGCCGCGACGCATCCGCTCGCACGGCGAGAATGTGGCCTCCATGTAGACGACACCCTGCGCGCTGGCGACGGCCGCATACTGTCGTAGGGTATCGGCGAAGTCCCTGCGGGTACGAAGGCAGTTCGTCGTGGTGGTCCAGGCATGGAAGAAGCCGGGTACGTCGGAGAAGCGGTACACACTGTCGAGCTCCGCCGGGGACATCGCCGGCGGATCGTTGCGGGTCTTGTAGCGGGCCACCGTCGCCCTCGGGATGGTTCCCTCGAGGTGCACATGGAGCTCGATGAGCGGCGTGCGTTGGTCGGTGTCCATCGCGTGCCTCACGGCGGCCCCTGGTAGGACGGGCTGGCCGCCGCCCGCAGGGCGACGATGGTGTCGATGCCGTCGGCGAACTGGTCGCCGATGGCGATCGGCCCGTGCGCCCGCATCACGGCGATCGGCGAGCGTTCCAGTATCTTCAACACTTCCGGCAGGCCCGTGGTGCCGCCGTACGGAGCGAACCGCGGTGTCGTCACGTCCGCCACGGCAGCCGCGCCGGAGTGGGTGAGGTGGCGGGTGTGGGCGTGCACCATGGTCCGGACGTCGGGGCGGCGTGCGAACAGTTCCCAGTACCAGACGATCCCCGACGTGGGCGCGCGGTGTCCGCGGAAGCGGACCGTGTTGGTCGCACCGTTCCGGCCCTCCACCACGACGATGTCCTGGTAGGAGAAGCTGCTGGGATGCTTGGGACTCTTCGTCGCATTCACCATCAGGCTGCCATCGGCCCGGCGCATCGCGATGGCGCCATCGGTGAGACCGTCGAACAGTCTGGCGCCGTACATGTCGGCGATGGCGACCCGGAACTCGACCACCTCGCCCGGTGTGACATCGGAGATGTCGTCGGAGACGCATTCGAGGCCGAATCGGATGTGGTCGAGCGTGGTGCTGAAGAGGAAGTCAGCCACCCGGGCTGGATCCCAGTACAGCTGCGTTCCCCGGATCTCGGCGTGGGCAACATGGAAACCCGCTGCGCCGAGTCGGGCGAACGAGCGACGCCACCCCGTCGAGTCGTAGAGCGTGGTCGGACCGGTCGGTCCCAGCACACCCTTGAAGCTGGGCCGGAAGTGCTGGGGAAGTTGCTGCTCGACCGCGATGTCAGCGAGGTGGCTCAGTGACGACAGCGATGCCGGTACGAAGCAGAGGAATGACCGGGTCCAACCCGCGCTGGCCATCCACTCCCACAGCTGCTCGACGGGGTGGACGGTCACAACATGCCCCCGTCCGCGCAGGCCATTCACGGCGATTGCGAGCGCGTCGTCACTGGTCCAGGGACCGGGCTCGTGAATGTAGGTGATGGCGGATGCCGGCGCAGCAGTCATCTCAACTCGTACCCCCCGCGCCGTCGCGCCGTTGCCGATGAGCGGAACAGGCACACAGGATAAGCGGCGCAGTCATTGATCACCAGCAATGTGGCGCCGTTGTTTCGCGGAGCGGTGACCGGTATCGTTGCTGCTCCGGGTGACGTGCTGACCTGCGACGGGGGGCGGTACAGGCGGTGAGCCTCACGCTGTGCCTCATCGTCAAGGACGAGGAAGTCTTCCTTGACGGGTGCCTGGCCTCCGCCGCTGAGGCGTGTGGGGAGATCGTCGTCGTCGACACCGGCTCCACAGATGCGACCAAGGAGATCGCGAGGTCCTACGGTGCGCGGGTGTACGACTTCGGGATGCAGGACGGTTTCGCGGCGGCGCGCAACGCGGCCCTCGACCGGGTCACGACCGACTGGGTGTTGTTCCTGGACGCGGACGAACGGTTCATCGAACCGGAGCTGGCGAAGATACCGCAGGTTCTGGCGGCCGCGGCTGCCGACGTCCACGCCTTCCGGGTGCTGCGCTACAACTTCTTCGCCACCGGTGGATTCTTCACCGCCCGTATCGCCAAGCTCATGCGCAACCTTCCCCACGTCCGCTACCGGCGCCGCATCAGCGAGTCGGTCCGGCGGTCCATCGTGGACGCCGGCGGGCGGGTGGCGGACGCACCCCTGGTGCTCAACCACTTCGGGCACACCAGGCCGCACGAAGCCCGCATGGCCAAGGCGCGGCGGTATCTCCAACTGATGCAGGAGCATCTCGTTCAGCATCCCGGTGAAGCAGGGATGCTCTGCAACGCCGCGATGGTCCAGCTTGCCCTTGGGCGCGTCGACGACGCGCTGGCCGCGTGCCGGGAAGCGGTCTCGATCGACCCGCGATCGGGCACGGCCCACTACTATCTCGGGCACATGCTACGGGCTGCGGGCCACCCCGCCGACGCGCTCGACGCCTACCGGCGCGCCGTTGAAATCGATCCGGGAGACGCCACGTTCCACAACATGGTCGGCGTCATGCAACTCACGCTCGGCCGGCTGGACGAGGCCGACGAGACGCTGCGACATGCCGGAGCGCTCGCTCCGGACCTCCTGCACGTGGAGATCAACCGCGGCCTGGTGTGGCAGGCGCGCGGCGCATACGCGAGCGCGGCCGAAGTGTTTCGGGCCGTTGCTCAGCGCAATCCGGGATTCCTGGTCGAGAGCTGGAGCGGCCGCGCGGAACTCGACATATTTTCGTGCCTGTACAACGAGACGATCGTGCGGTTCGCCGGTCTGGGTTACCACATCGCGTACTGCGAGTTCATGTCGAGGCGGTGATCTGGTGCCAGGGCGGGCGGATCGCCTGGTGACACACGTCATCAACCGGCTCAGTCGATGGCTGGCCATCATCCGCCTCGTGCCGCGTGCCGGCCGCTCGGTGGTGGCGGCGGCGATCGTGTTGAACGTTGTTCTCGGCGTGCTGCCGCTGGGCTTCGTTGTCGGCACCAGCGTCATGCTCGACCTGGTCGCCACCAGCGACGCCGCCGGTGCTGGTCCGGGTGGCGTCAGCGCCGTGTCAGCGGCGTTCGGAGTGGCGCTGGCGGCACTGCTGTTGCAGCACATCCTGATGCCCCTGAACGCCGTCCTGGGCGAGCTGATCACCCGGCGGGTGGACGGGTACTGCGCCCGGCGGTTGGTCACCGCGACGCTCTCCGACGCGCCAATGGAGCTGATGGAGCGGCGTGACGTCCTGGACCAGCTCAGCGATGTCCGCGTCGGGTTGGTGGAGCGCGACCTCACGCCGGGTTCGGCGGTGGCCGGGCTGATCGCACTGGTCAGCAGGTACGCCCAAGTGGGCGGCGCGGTGATCCTGGTTGCCTGGGCGCTCGGTCCTTCGGCCGGCATCGTCGTGGCCGGCTGCGCCTGCGTGGCCCGCTTCGGCAACCGTGGTTCGCTCAGCCGCTGGTCAGCGGTGATCAGCGACGTCAGTACCCTCCGGCGGAAGCTTCGCTACGTTGCCGACGCCGGCAGCGACACGGCGGGAGCCAAGGAGATCCGGGTGCTGGGCATCCTGCCGTGGTGGCGGGACCGGGCCCGGACGGAGGCGGCGGCGTACTTCCGACCGCTGTGGTCGGAGCGCAGGCGCATCTACTACGCGCCCTTTCTCATCTTCTCGGGCGTCGTGCTGCTCGGAGCGGTCGTCGTCATGTTCCAACTGCGCGCAGCGACGGCCCGACACGGTCTGTCCGTGCTGGAGCTGTCCATCGCGATCCAGGCGATTCTCATTCCTATGCGGTTCGGCGTCTTCTTTCCCGAGAGCGACGTGCAGACGCAGTACGGCATGCACGCGCACGAGACGCTCGTCGACCTCGAGCAGCGCTTCACGGCAGGCGCGAGGGCCGTGTCCGCCGGAACCGGACCGACGGATGGCCTACCCGAGGTGGGTATCCGCTTCGAACGGGTCTCCTTCGCCTATCCCGGCAGTGACCGATCGGTGCTGGACGATCTTGACCTGGAGCTGCGGGCCGGACAGTCGACAGCGATCATCGGGTTGAACGGCGCGGGCAAGACGACGCTGGTCAAGCTGATGACCGGCCTGTACCAGCCGGGCGCCGGGCGGATCCTGGTCGATGGCATTAACCTCCGAGAACTGGACTCCCGGGCGTGGCAACGGCGGTTGGCCGTGGTCTTCCAGGACTTCGGGCGATACGAGCTGAGCGCTGCGGCCAACATCGGCCTTGGCGCGCCGGAGTGGGCACAGGACGAGGCGGCGCTGCGGTCGGCCGCCGAGTGGGCGGGCGTCACGGACCTGCTCGGCGACCTACCCGCCGGACCGGCCACCCCACTGTCCGCCCGGTACACCGGCGGCGTCGACCTCTCCGGTGGTCAATGGCAGCGCATCGCGCTCGCCCGCGCGCTGTTCGCGGTCGGCGCGGGAGCGTCGGTCCTGGTCCTCGACGAGCCGACGGCGCACCTCGACGTGCGTGCCGAGGCCGCGTTCTTCGATCGGTTCCTGACGCTCACCCACGGCCTGACCGCTGTGGTGATCTCACACCGATTCGCTACGGTCCGGCGTGCGGATCGCGTCGTCGTGCTCGCCGATGGCCGGGTGGTCGAGGACGGTGACCACGATCAGCTCATCAGCCGAGACGGGCGGTACGCCGAACTCTTCCATCTGCAGGCCCGGCGCTTCACGGAAGCGGCGTCAGCGGTGGAGGAGGGGTCGGTATGAACGTGTGGCGAGCCGCGCATTTCCTGCTGGCGCTCGGCAGTCGCCTGGATCGGAGGCGGCTCGCGCGCGCCGTCGTCCTGATGCTCGGCGGCTATCTCGCCGCACCGTTCGCGGCGTTGGCGCTGGGCCGTTTCGCCGACGCCGCGCTGGCCCAGCGTGGCGTCACGACCGCGCTGCTCGCGCCGACCGTCGCCTGCCTGCTGGTGGCGCAGCTCATGCTCAGCCACTTCGCCCACCTGGACTACTTCGAGCTCGCCGAGATTCAGGAGACGCGGCTGCGGGAAGAGTTGATAGACCTGGTCAACCGCACACCGACCATCGATCACCTCGACAGTCCGGTGTTCGCGGACAACGTAGCCCTGGTCCGGGAAGGGCTCGCGAGTAGTACGCGGGCGCTGGAAGGGGTGCTACAGCTTGGCGGCCTCCTGATCCAGACGGTGATCACCACCGTGATCCTCGTGCTGCTGGAGCCATGGCTGGGTCTGCTGCCGCTGGCCGCGCTCCCGCCGGTGGTCCTTGCCCGAAAAGCGCAGTCGGCGCTGGAACGCGCCCGCGAGCGGACGGCGGAGTCAGTCCGGCTGCATCGGCACCTGGTGGAGGTGTCCACCCGCGCCGAGTCGGTCAAGGAGCTGCGGCTCTTCGGCGCGGAGCCGGCAATCCTGGCGCACCAGGAGCGGGCGTGGCAGGCGATCACCGGCCAGATTGTCCGCGGCCAGGCCGCGAGCGCGCTGGTGCGCGCCGGCGGTCAACTGATCTTCGCCATCGGGTACGGCGCGGCGATCATCCTCGTCGTCCAGGGTGCGGCACAGGGCCGGGCGACGGTCGGTGACCTGGTCGTAGTGATCACCCTCGCGGTGCAGGTGAGCGTGCAGATCGGTGGCGCGCTCAGCGTGCTGGGGTTGCTCCAGTCAGCTGGCACGATGGTGGAACGCCTCAACGCGCTGCGAGCCATGGCGCAGCAACCCGCGCCTTCGGCGCCGATGGCCGAATCGCCGGCCCGCCTCCGCCAAGGCGTCACGCTCGAGAACGTGAGCTTTGCCTATCCCGGCTCGGATCGGCCGGTCCTGCGCAATGTGTCCCTGCAGGTCCCGGCCGGGCACACCCTGGCGCTCGTCGGCGAGAATGGCGCGGGCAAGTCCACCCTGGTGAAGTTGCTCTGCGGCTTGTACCGGCCGACCGAGGGCCGGATCCTGGTCGACGGCGTCGACCTGTCCACGATGGACCCGGTGGCGTGGCGGTCCCGGATCGCGGCCCTGTTCCAGGACTTCCTTCGCTTGGAGTTCACGCTTCGCGAATGCGTCGGCCTCGGCGAGGTGTCCCGGCTCGCGGACGACGCCGCGCTCCGGGAGGCCGTCACGGCCGCTCGGGCCGAAGGCGTGGTCGCCGCCGTCCCCGACGGTCTCGACGGGTACCTCGGCCGCAGCTACGGCGATGGTATCGAGCTGTCCGGTGGCCAGTGGCAGACTGTGGGGCTGGTCCGCAGCCTGATGCGAACACGGCCACGGTTGCTGATCCTCGACGAGCCAGCCGCGGCGCTGGACGCGACCGCCGAGCACGCGATGTTCGAGCGGTACACCTCCGCGGCCTCCAGCGCCGCCCGTGCGGTCGGTAGTGTCACCGTCCTGATCTCCCACCGGTTCTCCACCGTGCTGATGGCCGACACCATCGCCGTACTCCAGCGCGGTCACCTGATTGAGACGGGAACGCACGACGAGCTGATGCTTCGCGGCGGGCTGTATTCGGAACTGTTCGCGTTGCAGGCCCGTGCGTACCGCTAGTCAGCAGGTCTTTCGGGTGAGCGTGAGGGCTTCGCGCAGCAGGGACAGGGCGGCGTCGGCCTGTGCCCTGCGGAATGCGTTCACGTGCGGTATGCCCGGCGGCGGCGGTTTCCGCGCCGCGTCAGCGAAGTAGCCGGCGAGGGCGGCGAGCACCGCGGCGACGTGATCCGGGTCGGCGCCGGTGGCGGCGATGCGTTCGGTCAGCAACGCCCGGGGGTCGTGACCACCGAACTGCCTGACGTTGATCAGCAGCATGAGGCTGTCCAGCCAGGGTGGGCCGAGGCACCCCCGCGGCCAGTCCACCACGGTCACGGCGCCGTCCAGACCTACCAGCAGGTTGTCCGCCCGCATATCGGTGTGCACCAGCGCGTCACCGGCCAGCGCCACCACTGCACGGTCGGCCAACGCGCACAGCTCGCCGAGGCGCTGCCGGACCCACCGCTCGAGCTCAGCGGGCGGATCAGCCGAAACGCGGTGCCAACCGGCGAAGCGATCGGCGAGGCTGTCGGCGGCTGCGGGAAGTCCAGGTACCGGGGAGGGGGTCAGCGCAACAGCGAGGCCGTCGAGTGTTGCGAGGACTCGTGCCAGTTCGCCGGCGGTCCACGGTGTGGCCGGGTGGCGACCCTCGATATCCTGCATGACCAGCGCCACCCACTCGCCGTTGTCGTAGCAGCCGAGCAGCCGTGGCGCCGGCACAGACTCCGGCAACGCGGCGGTGATCGCGGCCTCCCGCCGGTTCAACTCCGTGCTGCGCGCGTTCTGCGTCGGGCTCACCGCCTTCACGAAGGCGCGCCGCCCGTTCGCGGTACGCACCCGGTCTGCCGTACCCGGCGAAAAGCCGCCGGCCTGCGACACCGCCTCCACCACGGTGTCGCCGAGCATCGACTCGACGGCGTCCCGGACGTCTTGCGGGAGATCGGACCAGCCGATCCGAACTCCCCACGCGTTGACTGCGTTCACCTCCGCGCGTCCCGGTGACGACGACGGTGGGCTTCGATGATGTCGGCGACCGAGTCGGCCAGCGTTTTGGGGGCGAGCCGCCCGTCCAACACGTGGGTGGCGATGGCCCGCTGTGGTGCCACCAGCCGGCGGTGTGCCGGCAGCAGCGTCGTGGAGATGTAGGGCTCGCGGTTCTCGTCGGCTGGCGCTCGCGCACGGCGGCGCCGAACCAGCTCCGCCTCAGGTAGGTCGATGAAGATCCGGACGCCGAAGCTTCGGGCGATCGCCCGGTCGTGGAGCGCGAGATAGCCGATCAGCGCCACGATCGGTCGAGGCTCGACGCGCCGCGTGGTGATGCCGCTCGCTCTGCTCTCCCGCGAGCGCGCGTCGAGGAGTGTGGGCCGGCCCGCGCGCAGCTCGTGGAGGTGCAGACGCAGCTCATCCCATCGGAACAGGCCAGGGTCGTCCCAGTCGGTGACCACCGTCCCGGCTGCCTGCAACGCCGCCCGTCCGATGGCCATGTCGTCGAACGAGATCACCGCGAGCGCATCGCCGAGCCTGCGCTGGAGATGTCCTTCAAGAGTGGTCTTGCCGCTGCACGTGCCGCCGGTGATGCCCACGAACAGCGGTGCCCCGTTGTCCATGCCGACCACGATATAACGGGGCGGGCGGCAAGGAGCCGGATGCGCCTCGACCTCGAATCGGACGACGTCGAAGCAGCAGGTTCAACGCCTCGAAGCGCTCGGCGCGGTGAACGACCCGAAAGCCCTGGTCACCGGCCGTAACGGTCTGATCAACGGACGGCGATCTTGCCGCCTACGGACCGGCCAGCCAGCCACGGCGGGAGTGCTCGCGTACGCCACACCCATCGAGCGCCCTCACGATGACCCTTCGGCGAAGGACACCGCGTCGAGGGGCGTGCGCCCCACGCTAGTGTCCTGAGTCGTTAATTCGTGTGCAGTAGGCGGCGAGGCTGTCGAGGATCTCGTCGGCGGTCTTGGTCCAGATGAAGGGTTTCGGGTCGGCGTTCCAGGCCTCGATCCAGGCGTCGTACGTCGGCTTCGAGTTCGGCGACGCTGCGGTGGGTGCTGCGGCGCAGCTTGCGGTTGGTCAGTTCGGCGAACCAGCGTTCGACGAGGTTGAGCCAGCGCGGAGTGTCGGGGTGAAGTGCAGGTGGAACCGGGGATGCGCTGACCAGCCACGGTCTTGATCTGCGGGGTCTTGTGGGTGGCGTAGTTGTCGCAGATCAGGTGCAGGTCCAGGTCGGCCGGGGTGTTGCTGGTCGATGGTCTTGAGGAACCGCAGGAACTCCTGGTGGCGGTGCCGGCGTTGGTGCTGGCCGATCACCTTGCCGGTGGCCACGTCCAGCGCGGCGAACAGGCTGGTGGTGCCGTAGCGGACGTAGTCGTGGGTCTGCCGGCCGGGCTGCCCGGCATCATCGGCAGCACCGGCGCGGTGCGGTCCAGGGCCTGCATCTGGCTCTTCTCGTCCACCGCGAGGACCATCGCGCCTTGTCCGGCGGATCCAGATACAGCCCGACCATGTCGCGGACCTTCTCGATGAACTGCGGATCCGTGGACAGCTTCCAGTCGTCGACCAGGTGCGGCTTGAGCCCGAACGCCCGCCAGATCCGCGAGATCGCGGTCTGGTTCAACCCGACCGCTTTCGCCATCGACCGGGTCGACCAGTGCGCTGTCACCGTCGGCCGGCGCCTCTTCCAGCGTCTTGACGATCACCGCCTCGACCTGCTCATCGGTGATCTTCCGCGGCGCGCCCGGCCGCGGCTCGTCCGACAAGCCCTCCAACCGCTCGACGACGAACCGCGCCGCCACTTGCCGACCGTCGCCCGCGTCACCCCCAACGCTCAGCCGCCCGACGTATTTGGTGCTCCCATCGGCACACGCCAACACGATCCGCGCCCGCAACGCCCCCCTGGGTCGACTTCGAGGGCCTGGATCCGCCAGTCCACAATAGAAGTGGTCACAGCCAAGGGCACCCGAGGATCACCCGGGTAGGGGACCGCCGCGGTGTGCAGGACGCGTCCACCAAATTTGTGGGTTACGTCGAAGCGATACTCTTCGCTGCCCATGACTTGATCTCTGCGCAAGAGGAAACGATGCCTGAAGGCGGCGCCCGCAATAGATCTGAAGTTTGTCGTGGGGTTGCTTACGCCGAATGCGTGGGCACGAACCCGCCCAGTCGCCTCACCTGGTCTTTCGACGGTGTTGACGACAACCGAGTTGTCGTGCAACCACTTGTCCCACCCGGCGACTTTGTCCGTGCCCTGCGCGTCATCGATTCGCTCAAAGCTCGTGGCCACGCGCGGAAGGTCAATCGAGGCATAGACGATCAAACACAACAAGGGCAGGGGGTCGATCACGGCTCTTCCTCCAGCTCCGACTCGTCTTCGTGGGGGAAGGCATCCACGCGTGTTCCGTAAAGCGCCTCGCGCTCACGTATCTCGGCGGTGTTCTCTGCGGCCAGTCGCTCGGCGAGTTTCTTTCTTGCAGCGATCTGCTCGTCGCTCCATCGCACAGGCTGTGTGTGCGTGCGCGGCGCTGCGTCTTCCGGCCTGCCGATCTGGCGGCGCTCTGCCGGCTCGACGAGCTCGGGCTGGAGGTCACGGGGGCAACGCAACGCCTCGAGTCGGGCCGGGCGGTCCTGGCGTGCAGGGTCATCCCGGGGCGGACCGCGATGAGCGCTGGGGTCGCGACTGCGGCTGTAAGGCGCGCCGCGCGACAGCGTGGTCCGGCGGCTGGCGCACGAACCGTTCGGCTGGCCCCACGACGCTGCTGGTCACGATCCGCCGCTACCGGTGCGGCGACCGGCCTCAGCTCAGAGCCACTGGTAGCGGCTTGGCCGCGATCGGGTCGGCTGTCCCCAAGCCGACGGTCGGGGGCAGCGCAGATGACGTGATCTGCGCTGTCCTGGTCGTTGCGAAGAGCGCCGAGATGTGGCACTTGCGCTCATTGGCCGCCGACTCGTTCCGACCGGTGCCTTGACGAAACACTTCACGAGTTGGTTAAGTGAACGGGCGTGACCGCCACCGACCAGCTCAGCCTCGTGTTCGCGGCGCTGGCCGACCCCACCCGGCGAGCGATCCTCGCCGAGCTCACCGTCGGCGACGCCACCGTGACGCAGCTCACGGCGCCGCTGCCGATCTCGATGCCGGCGGTGTCGCGGCACCTGAAGGTGCTCGAGGGCGCCGCCCTGATCTCCCGCTCGCGCGAGGGGAAGTGGCAGCGGAGCCACCTGGAGGCGGCGCCGCTCCGGGAGGCGGCCGTCTGGATCGAGCGCTTCCGGGGGTTCTGGGACTCGTCCTTCGACCGCCTCGACGCCCACCTCGCCACGCTGCAACAGGAGCAGGAGAACCGATGACCACCGAACCACCCGACCTCTCCATCTCGCGCGTGTTCGACGCGCCCCGGGCCCTCGTCTACCGGGCCTTCACCGACCCGGAGCAGCTGGCGGCCTGGTGGGGGCCGACCGGCAGCGTGCGGCCGCTCGACGAGATGGAGTTCGACGTCCGACCCGGCGGCTACCAGCGGTTCGTGGAGGTGTTCCCCGACGACCCGTCCATCCGGGCGGAGGTGCACATCGACCTCGCCGACGTCGCCGAGGGCAGGGTGCTCGACGGCGTGATGCGCGTGCGTGGCCACCTGCCCGGGGGCTTCGAGCCGTTCGAGACACGGTTCCGGTTCGAGTTCCACGACGAGCCCGACGGGCGCACCCGCCTCGAGGTGCGCCAGTGGCTGCCGGCGCACGTGACCGGAGCAACCGAGGAGGGCTGGCGCCAGAGCTTCGCCGAGCTCGACGCCCACCTGGCGACGACGGCGGTGTCGTGAGCATGGGCAAGCTCGTCGCCCAGTCCGACCTCTGGTGACCGCCGAGTCCGCCGGCATCTGGGCGGCCGCATCAAGGGGGACATCTCGGTGAGACCACTTCGATACTCGATCAACGTCACGCTCGACGGCTGCTGCCATCACGAGGCAGGGCTCCCCCCGGACGAGGAGTCGATGCGCTACTGGACCGCTGAGATGGAACGAGCCGATGCCCTGCTGTTCGGCCGGGTGACCTACGAGATGATGGAGTCGGCGTGGCGGCGGCCGGCCACGGGCACGTGGCCTGACTGGATGGGTGAGTGGGAGATCCCGTTCGCCGAGACCATCGACCGGGCGAAGAAGTACGTCGTGTCGAGCACGCTGAGCGGGGTCGATTGGAATGCCGAGCTGGTGCGAGGCGACTTGGGGCAAGCGGTTCAGCGGCTCAAGCAGGAGCCAGGCGAGGGCCTGTGGGTGGGTGGCGTGACGCTCCCCCTGGCGTTGGCAGATCTGGGACTGATCGACGAGTACGAGTTCCTTGTGCAGCCGGTCCTTGCCGGACACGGGCCGACGTTGCTCGCCGGTCTGCGCGAGCGCATCCAGCTCGAGCTCGTGGATCGCCATGAGTTCCGGTCGGGGGCGGTCGCCCTGCGATACCGGCCCACGCGAGCTGCGGCTTGACGGAATTCGTCGTGGCATGTCGGCCGTCGCCTCGCGATGGCCGACAGCTCTGGTCGCACTTCAGCAGGTGTCCGGTGGCCCCAGAACGCTCAGGCGTGCCGCCACGGGACATGCCCGCCAATGTGCCGATAGGTGACGATCAAATGTGGGCACCGCGGCGCCGCGAGCGAAGCTGTCCCGCCGAGCCCTGCGCTGGGCGTTGGAGGCCCTGGTAGTCCAGCACCTGACCGTCGCCCGGGTCGCCGAAGGCCTCGCAGTGTCGTGGAACACCACCAACGACGCCGTCCTGGCCGAGGGGCAGCGGGCGCTGATCGACGATCCGACCCGCTACGACGGTGTCAGCGTCGTCGGGGTCGATGAGCACTGTTGGCGGCACACCAGGCATGGAGAAAAGTTCGTCACCGTCATCATCGATCTGACCGCCGTGCGTGCCGGTACCGGCGCCGGGTTCAGAACGACATCCATGGTCAGCGAGGGCGCAAGAACGACCCGCTCTACCGCGCCCGGCAAACGCTGCACACCGGCGCGGACCTGTTGACCGACAAACAGTCGGCACGCTTGCGAGCCTTGTTCGTCGAGGAGCAGCACGTAGAGGTCGAGGCAACCTGGGGTGTCTGCCAGGCGATGATCGCCGCCAACCGCGAGCCGAACCGTGCCCGCGGGAAGGCGGACGCTAAAGAAGCGCGCCGTGGACGTGCTGGCCTACCGGCGGATTCCGACCCCGACTACACCGTCTTCTGTGAAGAGCCCGTTTAGGTCGACCTTGCGGGGTCGGTGGGCTTTGATGCTACGGACTGGTTGGTCGGTGGTGCGGTGGATGGTGCGGGGTCCGTCGTCGCAGCCGATGATGAGGTTGGTGTCGGTGACGTCGATGGTGACGGTCTTGCCGGCGTGGACGCCGCCGAGGGCGATCCTCTGCCCGGCGACCATGACGGTGCCGGTATTCGACGCCCGGCGTTGGACCCGGACCGGTCCGGTCGGTGGCTGCGGCGCTGGCCCGGGCACACGGCGCGGCCGTGTGCCCGGCGCACCACCGTGGCGACAACGGCGAATCGGGAATGGTCATCCACGCCGGTGACCACCTTGGCCTCCGACCCGTCGGCCAGCATGACGCCACCGACGATGTCCATCTGCCACAACTCCATCGGCCGCTCGCGCTGCCACGCACATAGTCCTTGCGGCTACGCCGACGTTCACGGCCAGGTGCAGCCCGTGGCGGGCCAGGATCCGGTAGACCGTCATCCGCGACGGCACCGGCCCCGGACAGCCCTGGCGGCCCAACTCGAACACGATCCGGCCGCCGGGACCGATCCTGCAACCCGACCAAGCCGACCTCGTCGTAGCGGCCCACCCACGCATGAACCGACTGCCGCGACACCCCGAACCGGGCCGCCACCTCGCTGACCCGATCCCGGCCCGCACCGCGAGCACTACCCGATACCGCTGCTCCACCAGCGCGAAAAAAACTTGGGCGACATTGTCGAAACGCGTCCGACGGCTCCGAGGTAACGGCGACGGACCACCAATAGGGAGAGAGGACGGATGAGATCATGACCGAACTTGTCGCACCGACCGCACCGGCCCCGAGCCGGCCGCACGCGCCCGCGGCACACACGACGACGAGGTGCCTGCTGGCCGCCGGCGCGCTCGCCGGCCCGCTGTACCTCGTCGTGGCGTTCACGCAGGTGTTCACCCGGGACGGGTTCGACCTGGGGGTGCACCCGCTGAGCCTGCTCAGCACCGGTGACCTGGGCTGGATCCAGATCACCAACTTCGTAGTGAGCGGCCTCGGATACCTGGCCGCCGCGGTCGGGATCCGCCGGTCGCTGCGCGGTGGCCGGGCCGGCACCTGGGGGCCGCTGCTCATCGGCACGTTCGGGATCGGGCTGGTCTGGGGCGGCGTCTTCGTCGCAGATCCGGCCCACGGCTTCCCGGCCGGCACCCCGAGCGGAGCGAGCGACCCGAGCTGGCACGGGAGCCTGCACAACATCGCGCCGGCCGTCGCGTTCCTCGCGCTCGCCGTCGCGTGCCTGGTATTCGCGCGACGGTTCGCCGCGCGTAAGCAACACGGGTGGACGGCATACAGCGTCGCGACGTGCGTCGCGCTGTTCGTGCCCGACCTGTTCCTGACCCACCGCCACTTCTACGTGGTGCTCGCGCTGGCCGTGGTCGTCGGGTGGGTCTGGGCCAGCGCGGTCTGCGTCCGACTTGCCCGCGACGTGTGAATCAACACCTACCAAACCAACAACAAAGAAACGATCATGACCGAGCAGACGTACGAGCCGAGCGAGGCCCTACGCCGTCTGGACCGCATCACCGGAACCTGGCGGGTGAGCGGCGGCGCCGAAGGCACCGTCACCTACGAGTGGATGGAAGGCGGCTTCTTCCTCATACAGCACGTCGACATGGACCACGACGGCCGGCAGATCCGCGGCATGGAGATCATCGGCCACAACCGGCCGTTCGGCGGAAAGCCCAGCGCGGACATCCTGTCCCGCTTCCACGACTCCGTGGGCAACACCCTGGACTATGTCTACGAGATCGAGGGCGACACGCTCACGATCTGGGGCGGCCAGCGCGGCTCGCCGGCCCACTACCAAGGACGGTTCAGCGCCGACGGCGACACCGTCGACGGCGCCTGGGTTTACCCCGGCGGCGGCTACGACTCGACCATGACCCGCATCAAGTAGATGGGAGAGACTGCGGCCAAGAAGTGCATCCTGCTGGCGTACAGAACCGCGACGACTGGGAGTCGGTCGACTACTCCAGCCCGAAGTTCCTGGCGATGTGCCAGTTCTACGAGGACCTCGGCAAGGAGCTGACCGCATCCGGCGAGTTCGTCTCCACCGAGGGCCTGAGCGAGCCGGCGTCGACCCGGACCGTCCGCCGCCAGGACAGCGTTTCCGTGGCGGTCGACGGCCCATAACGCCGAAGCCAAGGACCGCAGCACGCCGCAGGGCTCCGTCGCGGGCTGGTGCGATCAGCGTCGCGGCGTCGCGGGTGTTCTCATCGCCGAGCGGGGAGGCGACGTGCAGGACGTGCTCGGCGCCGGCCACCGCCGCGTCCCATCCCCGGTCGGCGGTCAGGTCGGCGACGGCGAAGCTCAGCCGGTCACCGGGTTCGGTCACGGCTGCCACCGCGTCCCGGACCGCAGTAGTTCGACGATGACCCGTCCGGCAACGTACCCGGTGCCTCCGGTGACCAGTACCGTCTTCGTCACGCGTTGCTCCTTGTCAGCGGGCGCCGCGGGTCGGTGCGGGCGGCGACGTAGTGCTCCGGGTGGCCCTCGACGTGCAACTGGGGCAGCCGGCGGTCCAGGACCCGGGGGATCCACCAGTTGGACCTGCCGAGCATGTGCATTACCGCCGGCACCAGCAGGAGGCGGATCACGGTGGCGTCGAGGGCGATCGCGGCGGCCATGCCGACGCCGATGAGTTTGAGGACCACGTCTGGGCTCGGTACGAACGCCACGAACACGGCGATCATGATCGCGGCGGCGGCGGTGATGACCCGGCCGGTGCCGGCGAGGCCGTCGGTCACCGCGCGGGCGTTGTCGCCGGTCCGTAGCCACGACTCGCGGATCCGGCTGATAAGGAAGACCTCGTAGTCCATGGACAGGCCGAACAGCACCGCGAACATGAGTACGGTGACGAATGGGGGCAGCGGCGTCGGGGTGTCGATCCCGATCAGCTCTCCGGCCCAGCCTCCCGAAAGGACGAGCGCGACCACCCCGTACGAGGCGGCGACCGACAGCAGGTTCATCGCGGCGGCCTTGACCGCCACGGCGATGCTGCGGAACGCGACGAGTAGCAACAGCATCGACAGCAGTACGACGCCGACGATCAGGTACGGGATGCGGCCGGCCAGGTCGGCCGTGCTGTCGATCGACATCGCCGTGGCACCACCGACCAGGACGGTCGTGCCGGTGCCGGCGACGGCCGCCGGAATCGTGGTGTCGCGCAGGCGGCGCACCAGGTCCTGGGTGGCCTCGTCCTGCGGGCCGGTGGTCGGGACGACCGTGAGGACGGCGGCGTCACCGGCCTGGTTCAGCAGCGGCGGGGACACGGCGGCGACGCCGGGTGTGCCGGCGACGGCGGCCCGTAACCGGGTCGGGACCGCGTCGTCGCCGGAACCGATGACGACACTTAGCCGGACGGGTCCGTTGGCACCGATCCCGAAGCCGTCGGCGATCAGGTCATACGCCTGGCGGGTCGACGCCTCGGCCCGGTTGTTGCCCGCGTCGGGGAAGCCGAACTGGACACCCAGGAACGGCACGGCCAGCGCGAGCATCGCGGCCACACCGACCGCGGCGACCACGAAGCGGTGGCGCTGGACCAGCCGGCTCCACCACAGCCACACCCGGCCCGGCTCGACATGCCCACCCGCGTTCACCGCCGCCGGCCGGCGACGGATGGGCAGCCGCCACCGGTCGACGTGACGGCCGAGGTAGCCCAGCAGGGCCGGGAACAGGGTCACGCTGGCGGCCAGCACGACGAGGACCGCGACGATCGCGACCAGTGCGGCGCCGCGCATGTAGGACAGGCCCATGCCGAGCAGGCCGAGCAGGCTCACGATGACCGTGACACCGGCCACCACGACGGAACGGCCGGCCGTGTCGAGGGTGGCCGCGGTGGCGGACTCCGGGTCGAGCCCG
Organism: uncultured Gemmatimonadales bacterium; assembly: GCA_963728705.1. Lineage (GTDB taxonomy): Bacteria > Gemmatimonadota > Gemmatimonadetes > Gemmatimonadales > GWC2-71-9 > CAVVWJ01. Next base: position 127,411 of record CAVSLY010000017.1, on the reverse strand, counting down.
GCGAGCCGCCACTCACGGAACCGGGTCACCATCAACAGGACGTAGTCGATGCCGATCCCGATGCCCAGCATGGCCGCCAACGACGTCGACCACTCGGGCGCGTCGACGAACCGGATCACCAGGCCCGTCAGCGCGCCGCTCACCACCAGGCCCGCCACCGCGACGACCAGCGGCAACCCGGCGGCGACCACGCTGCCGAAGGTCAGCAGCAGGATCAGGGCGGCGACCGCGATCCCGATCCCCTCCGCTCCGACCTGGCCGCCCTCGGCCAGGAAGACCGCCTGCCCACCGAGCGCCACCCGCATCGTCGCCGAGCTGTTCCGCTCGGCGACGGCGATCAGTGCGGTGGTGTCCTCGACCGGCATCTCGGTCGCGTTCACCACGTCGAGGCGCAGGCTCGCCAGCAGGGTGCGCCCGTCCCCGGCGACCCCGCCCGGCGTCGCGTACGGATCGTCGACGCCGGCCACGTGCGGAACAGCCGTCAACTCACCCAGCAGCTTCGTGACCTCGCGCCGGACGCCCTCGTCGCGTACCCCGGCGTCCGCCCGCACGACGACCGTGACGACCGCGTGGGACTGGCTCGGGAAGCGCTGCTCCAGCATCTGCTGGGCGCGCTTGGACTCCGAGCCGGGCGCGGCGTAGTCCGCGGTGAACTCACCACCGAAGGACACCGACAACCCCACGGCCGCCATCAGCCCGGCCAGCCAGGCCAGCATCACCAGGCCACGACGCCGGTACGCGAACCGGCCCAACCGGCTCAGCCAGCTCGCGGCCGGGTTGCCGTCATCGATGCGTGTCATCACAAGGTCCTCTCATCGGAAGCTCTGTTTCACCAGGCACGGGCGGCGGCAGTGGTAGACCAGCGCGGGCGGCAGGTTGGCCCATACCGTCCGGCCCACGACGACCTCGTCGAAGCGGGCCTCCAACGATCGCCGCAGCCGCCGGGCGGGCTGCGCCCACCGCGCGTGCACGTAGGCGAACGTCGTGAAGGCGCCGTGCTCCGACAGCCCGCCGACCACGGCCGAGAGCAGGTCCCCGCGCCGGTTCTCGTCGAACGCGACCCAGGGCAGGCCGCTGACGATCACGTCGGCCCGCTCGATGCCCCGTGCGCCGAGCACCCCGGCGAGTCCGGCGGCGTCGGCCAGCGCCACCTCCACGCCGGGATGCCGGGCCGCCAACCGGGCGGCGAACCGCTCGTTGATCTCCACTGCGATGTGCCGGCCACGGCCGCCCAGGCGGCGCTGGATCGCACCGGTGAAGGCGCCGGTGCCCGGGCCGAGTTCGACCACGACCGGCTCCCCGATGCCGGGCACCGGCGCCGTGATCACCCGGGCCAGGACGCCACCGCTGGGCGCGACCGCGCCCACCAGCAGCGGGCTGCGGAGAAACTCCCGGAAGAATGTCACGTCGCGTCCCCCTTCACGATCTGCCCGACGCCTGCTCCGCCGGTACGCCTGGCTCTGCGGTATGCCTGGCTCCGTCGTACGTTCGGTGTCGACGCTAGGAGCGCCCGGCCCCGGGCGGCGTCGGGCCACGGGCCGCATCGGCGGCCAGAAGCAGGAGGCGCGGCGGCTGGTCGGAGGGGTTCCGGGCGGCGGCCCGGCCGTAGGCTGGCCAGGTGAGGATGTCCCGGACCCGGTGGAGCTGGCTCGACGCCGCCATCGCGGTGGCCGCGGCCGGGTTCGGCGCGGCGAGCATCGTCCTCAGCCCGGCGTCGGGGGCCGGGCTCACGGTCTGGGCCCTGGTCGCAGCCGCGACCGTGGCGCTCGTGTTCGTCCGCCACGTGCCCCTGACAGTTCTCGCGATCGAGGTGGTACTGACCCTCGTCACCGACGCCGTCGTCGTCCCCGGCATCCACGTCGCCCCCCTCGCGGGCGCGGTGGCGTTGGGCGCGGTGGCGTACCGGCACCGGTGGGCCGGCACGACGATCGCGTTCGCCGCCGCCTACGCCACGATGCTCGTGGCGTTCGGCACCGACCCGGGCGGGCTGCTGACGGGCTCCGACGGCGTGGTACGGATCGTGGTGCTGGCTCTCACCGTCGCGGCGCCGGTCGCGTTCGGGCGTTACCTCGCCGGTGTCCGCCTGGCCGCCGCCGTCGCCGAGGAGCGGGTCCGCGACGCCGAAAAGCGGCGCGATGCCGAGATCCAGGCCATCCGGCTGGCCGAGCGCGCCCGGATCGCCGGCGACCTGCACGACCTGGTGGCACATCACGTGTCCGCCATCGCGTTGCAGGCCGGGACGGCCCAGTACGCGGCGACCCACGCGCCCGATCCGGTCCAGCGCCTCGGCGCGGCGGTCGGCGCCCTGCGCGCGATCCACTCCAGCGCGGGTCAGGCCCTTGTCGACCTGCGCAGCCTGCTACGCGTGCTACGCGATCCCGACGACCAGACGCCGCTCATCGCCCCCGAGCAGATGATCACCGATGCCGTCGAGCGCAGCCGAACCGCCGGGCTGCACGTCATCGCCCGGGTCGACGACGGCATCGTCGAGGCGCCGCTCACGCTGCGGGTAACGGCAGCCCGGGTGGTGCAGGAGGCACTGACGAACGCGCTCAAGCATGCCGGTCCGGGCGCCGACGTCGAGACCACCGTGGGCGTCGACGGCACCCACCTCGGAGTCGAGGTGGTCGATACCGGTCCGGTCGGCCACCACCCGGTGTTGCCGGCATCGGGTCACGGCCTGGCCGGTATGCGGGAACGCGTCGAGATCCTCGGAGGCACCCTCGCCGCCGGACCCACCCGCACCCGTGGCTGGCGGCTGTCCGTCATCCTTCCGATCGGGGACCGCTCATGATCCGCGTGCTCGTCGTCGACGACCAGACACTCGTCCGGGCCGGCGTCACCCTGCTGCTCCGCACCGCCGGCGAGGACGTGGTCGGCGAGGCAACGGACGGGCTCGAAGCCGTCCGGATGGCCGACCGCCTGCGTCCGGAGGTCTCCTCATGGACCTGCGGATGCCCCGGGTCGACGGCATCGAGGCGACCCGCCGCATCCTGCACGCCCACCCGGCGACCCGGATCGTGATGCTGACGACCTTCGACGACGACGCCGAGGTCTACGGCGCGCTCCGCGCGGGCGCCGTTGGCTACCTCCTGAAGGACGGCGAGCCCGACGCGATGCTCGCCGCCGTCCGACGCGCCGCACACGGCGAGTCGTTGCTCGCCCCTACGGTCATGGCCCGCGTCGTCCGGCGAGCCGTCACATCGCACCACAACGACACCGACGGCGACACGACCGACCGCGCGCTGCTGGCGGCCCTCACGCCCCGCGAACGGGACGTCCTCGCCCACCTGGGGGCGGGCCGCTCCAACGCCGAGATCGCCGAGACGCTGCACCTCGGCGTCACCACCGTGAAGAGCCACGTCGCCGCGGTCACAGACAAGCTGGGGCTACGCAACCGCGTACAGGCCGCAGTGATGGCCCACCGGCTGGGCCTCGTCAACGACGACTTCCAGCTCATCGCCCGGTCCGGTCAATAGTCTCCAGGCTCCGATCGTGACCGCAGCCAACTCGCGACCGCGGCCCGACGGTCGCCGGCGGACCCGGAACCTGGGCCTTGGCCGCGGGACGTCTCGATGAGGACGCACCCGCCGGCGGGCGGAGAGCGCGGCGAGCCCGTCGGCGTCGATCAGGGCAGGATCTCAGGGGCGCCCGCCAGGAGGAAGAAGAACGAGACCGGACCGTGCGGGTCGCCGGGCTCGGGCAGAAGAACGAGATCCGCGTGGGTGACTGGACGCCGTGCGAACCGTGGCGTGCCGCCGATGAAAGTCGTGCTCGCCGAGGCTCACAACTTTGCCGATGAACGTGCATGTGATCATTCGATGACGCCGACGTTCACGACCGCGACGGCGAGCACGACCATGAACTGCGCCGCAGAGGCGAGTACCGGACCGAACCCTTGTTCATGCCACGCCGGTGTTTCGGGCGATCTGGTAGGTGAGGAGGGCGAGGCCGTCACCGACGGTCCGGGTGTCGACGAGGCGCATGGGCTTCGGGTCGCTGGTCTCGCCGAAGAGGCGCTCGCCGGCCCCGAGCACGACCGGGAAGACCATCAGCCGCAGCTCGTCGACGAGGTCGTGCTCGATCAGCGTGCGGCCGAGCTGGTAGCTGGCGTAGACGACGATGTCCCCGTCCAGCTCCTGCTTCAGCTTCGAGACCTCGTCGACCACGTCGCCCTTCAGGACCGTCGCGTTGGTCCACCGCGGATCGTTCGAGGGTCGAGGACACGACGTACTTGGGCAGGCTGTTCAACCTGTCCGCCCACTCGCCGCTCCGGGACGCCCACCGCGTCGGCGAACCACTCGTCGCTGCGCCGGCCCAGCAGCAGCGCCTCGGTGCCCAGCGCCTCCGTCGAGCTCGACCTTGGCCCACGCCTCGAGGTCCTTGCCCCCGGACCTGGCCGAACCAGCCGCCGAGCCGGAAGCCCTCCTCACCGGTCGGGGTCCTGGACGACTCCGTCGAGCGAGACGTTCGTGCTGATGACGATCTTTCCCATCGTCGGTTCTCCTTGCGTCGTGTTGTCGGCTACCACTGATGTAGACACCGCGACGTCGGGAAAGGGGCGCCCGCCGACCGCCCCTTTCGCCCCTCGGCCGGTGTCCGTACGGAGTACGACGAGATGCGAGCAGAGGTGGCAGGTGACGGAAGTGGCAGCCGACCTGATCTCACGGGCGCGGGCCGGGGACGGCGACGCGTTCCGGGAGCTGACCGAGCCGTACCGCCGGGAGCTGCAGGTGCACTGCTACCGGATGCTCGGATCGTTCCAGGACGCCGAGGACGCCCTGCAGGACACGCTGCTGGCCGCCTGGCAGGGCTTCGGCGGGTTCGAGGGACGCGCCTCGCTGCGCACCTGGCTCTACCGGATCGCCACCAACCGGTGCCTCAACGCGCGCCGGTCGGCCAGCCGGCGCCCGGCCAAGGAGTGGGACGTGCCCAATGTCGAACCGCCCGAGCCGACCCGGCTCGGCGAGGTCGTCTGGCTCGAGCCGTTTCCCGACGCCCTGCTCGAGGGTGCCATCGACGCGCCGCTCGGCCCGGAGGCCCGCTACGAGCAGACCGAATCCATCTCCCTGGCCTTCGTGACCGCCCTGCAGGTCCTGCCGCCTCGCCAGCTCGCCGTGCTCATCCTGCGCGACGTCCTCGGCTTCCACGCCGACGAGGTGGCCGACATGCTCGACTCGAGCGTCGAGTCGGTCAAGAGCGCCCTCAAACGGGCGCGCGCCAGCCTGCAGCACCGACGGCCACGTCGCCGACCGCGAACCGCCGCCCGCCTCCGGCTCACCCGCCGAGGATGCGATCGTGGCGAAGTTCGTCCGCGCGTGGGAGTCCGCCGACCTCGACGCGCTGGTGGCCCTGCTGACCGACGACGTCTTCATGTCGATGCCACCGATGCCCTTCGAGTACGAGGGCCGCGACGTCGTGGCCCGCTTCTGCGCCAGCATCTTCCGCGCCGGTCGCAGGTTCGACCTCGTGCCCGACGCGAGCCAACGGCCAGCCGGCGTTCGGCGCCTACCTGCGCACCCCCGACGGCATCAGCCACGGGGTCGGCCTCTACGTGCTCACCCTCGCCGGCGACCGGATCTGCGCCATGACCCGCTTCGAGAACAGCGTCCTCCCATGGTTCGGGCTACCGCGATCGCTCCCAAGCCGGTAGCCGGCTCAGAGCCGACGCATGAGGGCGCCGGCGAGCACATCTAGCCGCTGAGTGCGCTCGATCACACGGCGACCATCGTCCACTGCTGTGCAGCGTCGTGCTGCACGGCAACGGCAGCTGCGGGCGCCGCCACGGCGGGCGCTGCTCTGGTGTGTGAGCACCTGAGCCGCCAATTCACGACGCGCACGCGGGTCACACCGTTGTGCAGACGGTGCCGTTGAGGGTGAACACGCCCGGCGGCACGTTCGGGCCGCTGTAGCAGCCGACGAAGCCCACGTTCCAGGTGCCCCCGGCGGCGAGCGTCGTCGTCGGACGTCACCCGGACCGTCGTGCCGGTCTGGCTCCAGGTGGCGTTCCAGCCGCTGTCCGAGCTGCTGCCACCCGGTCGGCCAGGTGAACGCCAGCGTCCAGCCCGCCGATCGGCGGGCGCCGCGTTGTTCGTGATGTCGATGCGAGCCGACGTAGCCGTTGCCCCAGTCGGTGGCGTTGGTGAAGCGCGACCGTGCAGCTCGGCGCTGCGCGGGCTCGTCGGTGATGAAGGTCAGCGGCGGCGACGACCAGGAGACGCCGCCGGCCGTGTCGCGGGCGACGACGTTGACCGTGTAGCGGCGTGCCCGGGTCGAGGTTGTGCACCGTGAACGAGGTGCCGGTGGTCTCGCCGAGTTGCTCGCTGCGCGCCGCCGTTCTGCCGGTAGACCTCGTACTTCGCGATCGGCCGTTCGCCGGGCGACGGCCGCGGGCCACGAGATCGTCGCGGTGCGGTCGGTGACCGCGGTGGCGGCCGGGCTGCCCGGGCGCCGGCGGCCGGGCGGTCGCGCGCGGCTCGGGCGCAGGGTGACCAGCGGTCAGCGAGTACGGCGGCAGCGTCTGGCTGGTGGCGGTGCCCGCGGTGGTCGGTGGTGATCGCGGTGGCGCCGTTGGTGAACGACGCGACCGTCGGGCACGGCGCCGCGCGGCGTCGAAGCCGGTGTAGTCGCAGGGTCGACCGTGTGCGCGTTGTCCGGGTCCTTGTTCACCAGCAGCACGGCCAGGTCACCGTTCGGCCGGCGGGCCGCGTGGGCGCTGACCAGCGGGTTGCCGGTGCCGGCGCCGACCAACTGGTCGCCGGGCCGGGCGAAGGAGCGCCATCAGCGTCAGGGCGTGGTACGGCGCGAACGGCGTGTTCAGCGGCGGCTCGCAGACCGAGCCGTCGGCCAGGCAGTTGCCGCTGGACAGCAGGCCGAAGTCGCCGTAGTCGGTCTGCCCGGCGACCGTCGACACGGTGCCGATTCCATTGTGGACGTTCCACCAGTGCACGGTGAACACGCCCTGTTGCCAGCAGGCCGCGTAGGCGTCGGCCAGGAACAGCGCGCCCGGCTGGGTGTTCAGGCCGACGCCGACGTTGATCTCGGTCATGCTGATGCCGATCCGGCCGGCGTTGCGCGCCGGCGTACCGGGCGATCTGCTGCCGCAGCAGGTACACCGCGTCGTTGATGTGCTCGGTCCGGGCCAGCGACCTCGGCGGCGGTGCCCCCGCCCGGGTACCAGTGGACGTCGACGAAGTCGATGTGCGGGCCGGCGATGGCTGAGCACGACCTGGTTCCAGGTGCCCGAGTCGCCGGCGCCGACGATGCCGTCCGGCCAGTTGCCCGGCATGGTCAGCACGGCGCCGACCTTGATGGTCGGGTCGACGGCCTTCATCGCCTGGGCGTAGGCGACGACGTCGGCCGGCGTACTCGGCCGGGCTCTTGTCGGCGTGGTTGTCGGCCTCCCACGCCGCGCCGTAGTGGCCGTTGCCGTAGTTCTCGTTGCCGATCGTCCAGTACTTGACGCCGTAGCCCTTGGTGACATTGGCGTACCGGACCCAGTCGGCGGCCTCCTGCGCGCGTGCCGGTCCCGTAGTTGGCGATGATCATCGGCTGCGGCGCCGGCCCGCTGCGCCGCCGCCATGAAGGTGTCGAAGTCGGTGTCCGGCGCGACGTAGCCGCCGGGCGCGGTGTGGTCCCGCCAGTGGTAGATGTCGGAGTAGGAGCCGCCGGGGTAGCGCAGCATCCGCACGCCGGCCGCCGCAGCAGGTCGGACGACGGCCGTGGTGCCGAGTTCGGCGTCCCAGATGGCGTGGTTGACGCCGAGGGCCGTCTCGGGAACGGTGGCGAGGCCCGCGCGGACGTCGACGTCGACGGTGGTGGCGACGGCGGCCGTCGGGGCGGCCTGCGCGGCAGGCGTGGCGGAGGTCGCGGCGACCAGGATGAGCAGGGCGGTGCTCGCGAGGACGCGGCGACCGGGCGAGGTATGCACGGCTGACTCCACGGGGGCGAGGTGTGGGAGCGCTCCCATACTCACGCCAAACAGAGACAGATGTCAATGATCGATCGCGGGCGACAAGCTGACGCAGCCCGAGAAGTCTGCTGAAGGCGCTCTGGCGAGCGGGGGCGAGGCGTTCCGCGTCGGTCCGTCGATGACCGCCGCGCTCGGTCCGGCGCTGCTTGATATCGTTCGATGGATGATCGAGGCCGCGATCCCGCCGTGCGGCCGGCTCGCGCACGAGGCGTCCGGCCGGTGAGCCGCTTGGAGACGGTGCCCGGCCGGGTGCTGACGGTCGTCGCGCCGCTGCTGCTGGGCGCGGTGCTGATCTGCGTGCCGGCCGTCCTGTCGAACTACGGCCCGCACGTGTTCGCCAGCCGCTGGTTCGAGATCCTCTATCTCCCGCTGCGCCTGGGCGGGGCCGCGCTCGCCGCCTTCCCGGCCTTCGAGTACCGCCCGCTGATCGTCGCGATCGTCATGTTCTTCGCGACGGGAATCGGCCTGTTCGTCTTCCCGACCGCCATCGAACGCGTCGCCCTGCGCGACCGCGGCGTCGTCACCCGCTGCGAGGTGACCGCGGTGCACGTGCGCACCTGGACGGACTCGGAGAACCGCACGAAGACCTCCTACGAGCACGAGCTGCGCTGCGCCGACCCCCGCCTGACCGCGATCACCACCCGCGGGGCCGGCGCCCGGCCGGAGGAGCAGCGCGACGTCCGCTTCGACCCGACGGGCCGCAGCGACCCGCACTGGGCCACCGACGCCACCGATCCGTCGGCGCTGCTGTGGATCGGCGTGACGATCCTCGCGGCGGCGCTCGCCCACCGCCTGATCGGCGAGTTCCTCCTGAACTGACAGCGAGGCAGGCCACACCCGTTCGTCAGCTTCCCGCGCCGACCACCAACCCGCCGACCGTGCAGGAGCGATGCTGATCATGGCATCCGTGTGCTGCTCGGGACCGATCCTTGACACCTGCGACACTTCATCCATACATTTGCTGCTGATCTGTATGAATGAATGGGAGTTGGGTGAGCGATGAAGCTCGGCATGACTGCCGTCGTTCTGGGTGGGAGTGCTGCCGGTCTCTGTGTGGCTGGTGCGCTCGCCCCGTACTTCAGCCGGGTGTTGGTGCTGGAGCGTGATGAGCTTCCTGCGGACGCCGAGCATCGGCGTGGTGTGCCGCAGAGCAAGCATCCGCATTTCCTGTTGAACTCGGGGCGGCGTGCGATCGGGAAGTTGTTCCCCGGGTTCGAGGACGACCTCGTCGCGGGGGGTGGGTTGCACCTGATGCCGTCGATGGATGCCGCCTACCTTGACGGGGAAGGCTGGTCGGCGCGTAAGCGCAGCGCGATGACGATGATCTACAGCTCACGCATCCTCATCGAGCGGGTGTTGCGCGACAAAGTCCGGGAGCTGGCCAACGTGACCATCCGCGAGGGTGTCAGCGTGACCGGGCTGAGTACCCGGGACAGCACAGTCACCGGGGTTGATCTCACCACGTCCACCGGTGACGAGCACCTTGACACCGACTTCGTCGTGGACGCGATGGGGCGTGGCTCCCCGGTCGGCAGTTGGCTGGTGGCGGCGGGCTGGCCCACGCTCGAAACACAGACTCTTGACGCCAAGGTCACGTACACCTCGCGCTGGTACGAGCTACCCGCACAGCGACCGCCGAGTTGGTGGTGGCAGCACCTCGTGATCATGCCGACCCGGGACAAGGGCGAGCACCCGGCCGAGCACGAGTTCCTGGTGAACTTCTTCCCGATCGAGGGTAACCGCGTCATCGCATGTATGGGGTCGTGGGGGCACGCCATGCCGCGTACCGACGACACGTTCGTCGAGTCTGCTCGCCGGGTGCGGGCGCCGCTGTTCGCGGCCGCGATGGATCGGTGTACCCCTACCTCGGAGGTCCATCTGACGCGGTCGACCGGCAACGTCTGGCGGCGCTACGACCGGTGGGCGACGCCACCCACAGGGCTGGCGTTCGTCGGTGACTCGATCTGTGCGTTCAACCCGTTCTATGCCCAGGGCATCAGTTCCGCGTCGCTGTCCGCGTTGCTGCTGCGCGAGCACCTTGCCCGCTCCGAAGCCCGCGCCGAACGACTCGACGCAGCATTCTTCTCGCGGTTCCTCACGGCACAACGCAAGCTGCTCGGCGTGCCGTGGCGGCTGGCGATGGCGCGGGACCAGGGCTATGCGTGCGCGGTGGGCACCGAGAAGCCGGCCGAGTGGCGCCGTCGCGTCCTCGCTGCCGTGTCCGATCCCGCGTTCAGCTTCATCGTCGGTGCCGCCCGTGAGGACCCGGTGATTGACTTGCACTTCGCCAAGGTGTTCAACCTTGACGAGTCACTCGGCGACATGCTGGGCAACCCGGGTGTGCTCGCGCGACTCGTGCGCCACGGCATCCGTGCCGCGCTGGGGCGGCGCCGGGTTCCCTTCGGGTTCGACCCCAACGCCGAGCCGCCGGCCACGGACTACTCATCGGCCACCGCGACGGCGGCGGTGCGGTGAGCGACCGAGTGCGGGCCCGGTGCGGAGGCCGTCACCCGCGAGCTCGGCTTCGACTGCCACGACGTCTCCGCCGTGATCTCGGTCCGCTTCCCGTGGGAGCTCGCCAACTGGACCATGCCGCTGCTCGAAGTGATCATCATCGGCGGCGCGGTCTTCGCGCTGATACATGCCATCCGCCGGCACCGCGCCGGCGATCCGACCAACCTGGCGCTGTGGTTCGCCTCGCTGGTCTACCTCCTCGTGATCGAGCCGCCGCTGTACTTTCCGGAATGGTTCGGTCTCGACCAGCTCTACGGGTTCATCTTCGCCCACAACCGGTTCACCGTGCAGTTCATGTGGGACCGGTTGCCGCTGTACATCGTGGCGTTCTACCCGGCGTTCAGCCAGCTCGCCTACGAGCTCGTTCGGTCGCTCGGGATCTTCGCCCGCCGCGGCGCGCTGATCGGATCGGTGGCCGTCGCCTTCACCTGCCAGGTCTTCTACGAGGTGTTCGACCACATCGGTCCGCAGCTGAAGTGGTGGGCCTGGAACATGGACAACGACATCGTCAACCAGCCCACGCTGGCGTCGGTGCCGATGAACAGCATGTTGTTGTTCGCCTCGGTCTCGATGGGGGCCATGACCTACCTCGTCGTGCGCCTGGCCAGCCGGTGGTCGCTTGTGCCGAGCGTCGTGGTGGCCGGGGTGCTGACGCCGCTGACCATGACGATCGCCGGCATCCCCTCGGGCTTCTTCAAGGGGAACAGCACCGCGCAGGCCTGGGTCCTCGGCGTTGAGCTGGCCCTGCTCTGGCTTCGTGGGCACCTGGACCGTTGTGTCCTACCTACGGTCCACCGACCGCGCCCCGGACGTGTCGACCTTCGCGCGGTACTACCCAGCCGTCTACCTCGGTGGGATGGCGGTGATCTGGCTCAGCGCACTCCCGGCCTACTTCGCCGCGGACAACGGCGTCACCAGCGACGGCACGCCGATTGGCAGCGGGCCCTACGCGCTCGCCTGCTTCGCCGGTGCCGGCCTGCTGCTCATCGCGCTGCACCGGCGCACCGCCCCGGTCACCGTCTGACCTGACCCGTTCGGGGAAGATGGGCGCATGGGGTACCACGGATGGCAGGGCAACCCGCCCGGCACCGAGAACGCGGCACGCCGCCGGATCGTCGAGGCGGCGACGGCCTGCATCGACCGGCGCGGGCTCGCCAAGACCAGCCTCTCCGACATCGCGACCGAGGCCGGCGTGATCCGACAGACCGTCTACCGCTACTTCCCGAGCCTGGCCGACATCCTCACCGCCGTCGCAGAAGCCGGCGCCGAGGAGTTCGCCGAACGGATGGAACACCACCTGGCCTCGTTCGAGACCCCGGAAGAAGCCGCCGTGGAGTCCGTCGTGTGGGCCGTCCGCACAATCCCCCAGGAGCCCTACATGGGCCTGCTCCTACAGGCCGGCGAGACCGACTCCTTCACAGCGGGAGTCACCTCACCGCTCTCGTTCGCCCTCGGCGCACGGATCCTCGGCAACCTGCCCGTCAACTGGTCGGCGGTCGGCGTCACCACCGACGCCGACCTGCGCAGCCTCGCCGAGATCCTCATGCGACTGTTCATCTCGTTCCTGCGATACCCCTCGACACCGCCACTCACCGACGACCAGATGCGGGCCCTCGTCCGGCGCTGGATCGGACCGGCCCTCCGTGGGTGATCAGTCACAGGCACCGGGTGTCCGTCCGTGTCCTGCTCAGCCAACTGACGCCCGGGGCGCGGCGGCGCGGACCGTGGCCTCGATCCGGGGCCACGGCAGGCCGGGCGGCAGCCCGACCATGGTGACGTCGACCGCCGCGTCCCACCGCTCGAGTTGCTCCTGGACCGTCGCCGCGGTGCCGTACGCGGTGAACTCGTCGAGCAGAATCTGCGCCTCGCCGCGGGATTGTGTTCGTGGACCGGACGAGGTCGACCTCGGCGGCGAGGCCCTGGGCGGCGACCACGCGGGGATAGATGTCGCCCATCGCCGCCAGGTACGCCGCGGTGCACGCCGCCGCGGTCGCCCGGGCCGCCGTGACGTCCGGGTCGACGACCGTGAACGGCCCGGCCACGACGGTGATCGGGTGCGTCGCCGCTCGTCGCTCAGAAATGCCGGCGCCGAGCTCGCGGACCCGGTCGCGGCGCAGGTACAGCGGGTACCAGCCGTCGGCCAGGTCGGCGGCGACCCGAATGGTCCGCTCGCCGGTCGCGGCGAGCCAGATCGGCAGCTCCGGGACGGGCGGCTGGCCTAGGCGCAGCGCCCTTGCCGCCGGTACGGCCGACAGCGCTGCCCGTTTACCGTCCAGGAGTGCGCGGACCCGACTGGTGACGGTTCGCAGGCGGGCCGCCGGCCGGTCGTACCCGATGTCGTGCCAGCCCTCCGCGATCTGTCGGGTGCTCGCGCCCAGCCCGAGCACGAACCGGCCGCCGGAGAGCCGGTGCAGGGTTGCGGCGGTCATCGCGATCGTTGCGGGGGAGCGGCCCCAGACCGATAGGACGCCGGCCGCGAGCGTGATCCGCCGGGTCGCGGCGGCGAGCTCGGCCAGCAGGATGGTCGAGTCCAGGCCCCAGCCCTCGGCGACGGAGAAGACCTCGTACCCGAGCTCGTCGGCGAGCACGGCCGCGCGCACGATGACGTCGCGGCGGATCTCCATCGGCGTGACCGCGATGCCCCGCCTCATGGTTGCGTCCCGGGGTCCGCGAGCGTGATCCAGGTCTGGCGCGAGAAGCCCTGCAGGACCCCGTCGCGCGAGTAGAGAGCCGAACCCGCTGCCAGCTTGCGCCCGGACACGCCCTCCAGCCAGCCGACCACGATGTGCGCGCTCTGCGCCGTGATCGGCTCCAGCAGCCGGGCCGCCATCCGGCCGAGCACGACGGGCCGGTCGACCCGCCCGAAGTGGACCGCCGCCCAGCCGCCCGGACAGTCCAGCGCCGCCCACGCGAACTCCGGCCGGATCAGGCCGGCGGCGGTGGCGTCGCTGCTCGGGTACCAGACCGCGGCGACTTGATCCCGCGCGACCAGCGGACCCGGAAAGAGCCGGAGGGCCACGGCGTCCGTGCGGCCGTGCGCTCGCGCGGCGTCAGGTGCCGCTCGAAGATGCGGTCGATGAACTCGCGCTGCAGCCGGCAGTCGGTCTGCTCTTCGATCTCGCCGCCGCCGGTGCCGGCCACCCGCTCGCCGAACGTGCTGGCGCTCCGGTCCTGGCGCTCGACCGGGGCGTCGAGCGAGACCTCAGTGGAGGTCATGCGGCGGGCGCTCCGGATGTTGTCTACGGTGTCGTTGAGCGCCGTGGCAACTTCCGCGTCGGTCGGCTCGCGGCCGAGCTCCTGGGCCAGAAAGCTCTGCGCGCGGGCCATGCGGACGAGCGCCGAGTTCTGGTTGAGCGGGATCCGCACGCTCCGGGTCTGCTCGGCCAGCGCCTTGAGCACTGCCTGGCGGACCCACCAGACCGCGTAGGAGATGAACTTCACGCCGTGGTCGGGATCGAACTTCTTGACCGCCTTGAGCAGGCCTTCGTTGCCGATGGCGACCAGCTCGGAGAGGTCGAGCCCGTGGCCCTGGTACTTCTTCACGTAGGAAATGACGAACCGGAGATTGGCCGTCACCAGTCTCTCGGCCGCAGTCTCGTCGCCGGCGAGGGCTCGCCGGGCCAGACGCTTCTCCTCCTCGGGATCCGAGATCATCGGGAGCTTCTGGATGTCGAGGAGATATTGATCGAAGGCGCCGGACGGGGCGGAACGGACCAGCATACGAGCTTTCGTACGGACGTGGGCCATAGACAAACACCCCGGGCGAGAGTTTGGACAGACGTCAATTGTGTACGTATGGGCGGCCGGCTGGGCCGAGGTGAGAGGCACTGAATATATGAATGAGCGATGAGGCGGTCAAGCAAAATGTTGAATCCACATCACAAATCGTTCGTGCGGAGCGGGTTCGGGTTTTTGTCCACTTATAGACATTCTTGGGTGATGTGCCAGCTGACGTCATTCGGTGTAACTTATTGCAGGTTTTTGAGTTGCTAGGCTAGAGCCGACCAAGGCAGATCCATCCCTCCGAGCGGGTCGAGGGATCTTGCCAGCGAGTTCGCTGGGCTCGTCGTGGCGGTCGGGGCGAGGCGAGAAGGTCCCTCCCCCTCGCTCCGCTCGGGCTCGGGATGACGGGGGACTCCGGCGCTTGAAATCTGCTTGAGACCGCCGCGCTAGCATGGTCACGATCGTAACGACCGTTCCCCGCGCGATCGAGGCAACCCCATGCCAATCCAGCCGACCCGCACCGCTCTCACCCGAGCATTGCTGTTGACCGTGTCGATCCTGACCGCCGGCGCCTGCGAGCGCGGCACCGAGCCGTCCCCCGGACCCGGTGACTCACCCGACCTCGCCGTCACGGCCGTGGCCGTCTCCTGGCGCCAGATCGCCGTCGGATGGCAGCACACCTGTGCCGTCACCACGGCCAACATCGCGTACTGCTGGGGGACCGGCGGCGCCCTCGGCGACGGTACGACGATCAGCCGCCTGCGGCCGGTCAAGGTGCTCGGCGGGCACAAGTTCATGGAGATCCGGGCAGGAATGGGTCACACTTGCGGTGTCACCACCGACAGCCTGGCCTACTGTTGGGGAGCTGGGTCATCGGGTCAGCTGGGCAATGGGACGGCCGTCTCTCAGCTGACGCCCAAGCTGGTGGCCGGCGGGCGGAAGTGGCGGCAGGTGAGCCCCGGCGTCAGCTATACCTGCGGCGTGACCACCGGGAGCGTGGCCTACTGCTGGGGCAACAACGACTATGGTCAAATGGGCGTGGCCGGAGTCACCGCCTCGACCGTGCCGGTACGGATCGCGGGCGACCTCAAATGGCGGCGAGTGATGACCGCCTGGTCCCACACCTGCGGAACCACGACCAGCAACCGCGGCTACTGCTGGGGCTTTCTCTGGTCGAAGACGCCTCGCGCAATCCCCGGTACGGTGGCCTTCCGGCAGCTGCTGCCCGCCTCGGGAGCTATCAGCATGAACGGGTCCGGCCCCTTCACGGACAACATCTACGTCTGCGGCGTCAGCACCACAGATCGGCTGTACTGCGGCTTCTGGGCGACTACCGCCCCCACGACGCCCATCGCTCCGACCAGGGCCTGGCTGTATGTGAACCCCGGCAGCTTCCACACCTGTGGTCTCACCTATGCGGGCGGCGCGTTCTGCTGGGGGAGCAACCAGCAGGGAGCCCTCGGCATCGGTAGCGGCCCGGCGGCCGTGGATCCCCCCACGCAGGTAGCCGGGGGCCGGACGTATCGGGGGTTGAGCGCGTCGGTCATCGGGTTCTACACCTGCGGCGTCACCACCAGCAACCGCGCGTTCTGCTGGGGCGACAACGAGCAGGGCCAACTGGGAGACGGCACGTCGCACAATGACCGGTTCACGCCGGTCGAGGTGCTGAATCCGCTCTGATCGGTTACAGGATGACCTGCAGCGAGCGCCGGACGGCATCGTCCGGCGCTTCCTGTGTCCATGCCTCCGCGTGCATTTCGCCGAGCCGGCTGGGCAGCGCGAAGCGCACGCGGGCGGCCCGGTTCTTCTTGTCGCTCGCCATCGCCGCCATCACCCGGTCCGGGTCGAGTGCTTCGGCCGCGCGGACCGGCAGGCCGAGCTGCTCGAGCAGGGCCGACACTCGGAGGCGGAGGCCCTCGGGGGCCGCGCCGATCGCCTCGGCCAGCTCGCACTCCGCCACCAGGCCGAGCGCCACGGCCTCGCCGTGCGGCAACGCGTAGCCGGTCGTGTGCTCGAGCGCGTGGGCCACGGTGTGCCCGGCGTTGAGGATTGCCCGGCGGCCCGCCTCGCGCTCGTCGGCTCCCACGACCTCCGCCTTGATCTCCACACTCCGGCGCACCAGCCGCGTGAGCGCCGCTTCGTCACGGCGGAGCAGCGCCTCCGCGTTGTCGTCCATCCACGCGAAGTAACCCGCGTCGGCGATGAGCCCGTGCTTGACCGCCTCCGCCATGCCGCCGCGGAAGTCGCGCTCGGGCAGGGTGGAGAGGACGCGGGGGTCGGCGACCACGGCGGCCGGCGGGTGGAAGGCCCCGATCAGGTTCTTGCCCTGCGGCGTGTCGATGCCGGTCTTGCCGCCCACCGACGCGTCGAGCATGGCGAGCAGCGTGGTCGGTACCTGGAGGTACGGCAACCCGCGCATGTAGGTGGCGGCGACGAAGCCCGCCAGGTCGCCCGCCACGCCGCCGCCGAGGGAGACGAGGCCGCTATCGCGCCCAAAGCCCTGCTCGAGCAGCGCGTCGGTGAGCCGGGCCCACTGCTCGCGGGTCTTGGACGACTCGCCGGGCGGGAAGGTGAGCGCCGCGCCCTCCCACGGGCCGCGTCCGAAGCGCCCGGCCTGCAGGAGCTGGTGCACCGCGGCGTCGGCGACGACAGCGACACGCGCCCCGGGCAGGTGCTCGGCCACCAGCGCCTCGAGGCGGCCGAGCACGCCGGGTTCGACGTAGACCGGGTAGCGGCCGAGCGCGTGGGTGACGATGATCGGAGCAGGGACGCGCGTGGTCGGGGCTACCACGTGACGTCGCCCGCGCCGTCGCGGTGGTTGGCCAGGCGGGCCAGGGTGAACAGGAAATCGGACAGGCGATTGAGGTAGACGACGAACAGCGCCGGCACCGCCGCCTCGTGCGCCAGGTGCACCACGCTCCGCTCGGCGCGGCGGCAAACGGTGCGCGCCAGGTGGAGCGCCGCGGCCTTGGGCGTGCCGGCCGGCAGCACGAACGCCCGAAGCGGCGGCAGCTCCTGGTCGGCCGCGTCCATGACCTGTTCGAACTGACTCACCCGCTCGGCAGACAGCTCCGCCTTCTCGAGCGCGGCGGCCACCTTCTCCGGATCGGGGGTGGCGAGGTGGCCGCCGATGGCGAACAGGTCGCGCTGCACCGTCTCGAGCAGGTCGTCGAAGAAGTGCACCGGCTGGGTGGCGCGCACCACGCCGAGCGCCGAGTTGAGCTCGTCCACGTCGCCGTAAGCGATGACTCGGGGATGGTCCTTGGGCACGCGACCGCCGCCGAAGAGTCCGGTGTCGCCCTCGTCGCCCGTGCGCGTGTAGATCTTCATCGACATGGTCCGTCCACCTCCGCAGCGGCCACCACCAGGTTCTCCCGCGGCTGCACGATGCCCCAGCGCACGCTGCCGTCGCGTACGTCGACCTGCTCCATCCAGAGATCGTCGCGGCGGAACGCGAAGTCGCTGATCGGCTGCAGCCGCCGCCAGTAGATGGGGCGCCGAGCCGTCGCGCTCCAGGGCTCGATGCGCCCGCGCCGGAGCGCGAGCAACGTGGGGCGCAAGATGGTCTGCTGCCACGCGCCGGCGCTATCCCAGGCCATGACGGCGGTGGCCACGAGCGTGTCGCCCCGGGCCGCGATGCGGCGCGCCCGGAGCGAGACGGCGTAGCGCACGCGGTCGTCGGCCACTCGGAAGGCGATGACGTCGGCGGCGTCGGCGTCGGCCAGGGTGTTGATCTCGATCCTGGTGTCGGGGTCGGCGTGGAGCTGGAGCGAGCGATTGTCCGCGGCGAGCACCGAGTCGAGAACGCGCTCGGTGCGGCCCACGAGCTCATGAGTCAGCGCCGCCGACGGTGGGGCCACCGGGTCGCGCCGGACGAGCCCGCGCTCGTGCCGCTCCGCCGCAACGCCGGCGCGAAGCGAGCCCAGCACCGGACCCCGGAGCGGCGGATCGCCGCGGGGCCGCTCATCCGCTACGATGATCTCGACCTGCGCGCCGCGCGCGCCGCATCCGCGCCCGCCCGCTCCACCTCGGATGAGCATCGCCTCGACCGCGACCTCGGTATGCCCGAGTGGCGAACCGACGACGGCCGACTCGACCGTCGGTCCCGACCCCGCCACGGTCCGTCGCCGCTCCGGGCCGCCGAGGGTCACGACGCGCTCGCGGGCGAGCGCCCCCCACGGGTCGCGCGCCGCGGCCAGGTCGGGCCGGTAGCGCCGGAGCAGCTGGGTGATGAACGCGGTGTCGCTCGACAGCAGATGCACCGCGCGGCTGGTCCCTTCGCCGACGAAGCTCCCCGCCAGCGTGCCGGTCGAGTCGAGCCGTGCATCGCTCGTGAGGCCGAGGGAGTCGAGCGGCGCCGGCGGGCGCTCGCGCAGCAGCTCGCCCAGGAAGCGGCCGGCGCCCCGACAGGCGCCCAGCCCCATCGAGAGCAGCAGCGGGAGCGCCACGAGGGGAAGGAGCGTGGAAACGGACGCGCGCCGGGGCGACATGGGCGGCAATGTGATGGCTCCCGCGGTCGAGGGGAAGGGTGGGGGGCCTGACAGGAGCCGTTATTTTTATACATTCCACCGCTTGTTCCCGAAACGCCGACCGTACACGCAGGAGCCGACGTGGCCGAGCAGGAGCTGAAGGACATTTCGATCATCGGCGGGGGGCCCACCGGGCTGTTCGCGGCCTTCTACGCCGGGATGCGGGGGGCATCGGCCCGCATCATCGACGCCTTGCCCGCGCTCGGGGGCCAGCTCATGGCCCTCTATCCGGAGAAGTACATCTTCGACGTGGCCGGCTTCCCCAAGGTGTTGGCCAAGGATCTGGTGCGGGACATGGCGATCCAGGGGCTGCAGTTCGGCGCCACCACGCATCTGGGCGAGATCGTCACCGGGCTCCGCCGGGTCGAGGACGGCGAGGGCGGCCATTTCGTGCTCGAGACCGACGGGGGCGACTACCCGTCCCGCACCATCGTCATCGCGGCGGGCATCGGCGCGTTCGAGGCGCGGCGGCTCGGCGTCGCGGACGAGGATGCATTCGAGGAGAAGGGCCTTTTCTTCAAGGTGCTCGATCCGAAGGCGTTCGCGGGCCGGCGCGTGCTGCTGGTCGGCGGCGGCGACTCGGCGTTCGACTGGGCGGTGAACCTCCAGGGCGTCGCCGAGTCGATCATGCTCATCCACCGGCGCGACGGCTTCCGCGCGCACGCCGCCACGATCCACCAGGTCGAGGAGCTCTGCCGCCAGGGGCGGTGCGACCTCCGCACGTTCTGGGAGGTGAAGAAGATCGAGGGCAACGGGCAGGTCGAGCGGGTCACCATCTTCAACAACAAGACCAAGGAAGAGCAGACCCTCGAGCTCGACGCCATCATCCCGCTGCTGGGCTTCCACTCCGACCTCGGCGCCATCAAGCAGTGGGGGCTAGACACCGAGAAGGCGGACGTCAAGGTCAACCAGTTGATGGAGACCAACGTCCCCGGCATCTACGCCGCGGGCGACATCACGGCCTATCCCGGCAAGCTCAAGCTGATCGCGACGGGCGCGTCGGAGGCGTGCATCGCGGTGAACAACGCGGTGCACCTGATCAACCCCAAGGCAAAGGTGAATCCTGGGCATTCGTCGAACCTGGCGATTTTCGGGCAGAAGGAGGATTGAGGGGGGGCGGAAGGACGGGAGGACGGGAAGACGGAAGGTGACTCGCGCTACACCATCTTGGGGCGCAGGAAAAACCGTAGCTCCCCCGCTCCCGCCTCCGGCTTTTCGACGTCGATTCCCATCACCCCGCTCTTCGGATAGTCGATCCGCACTCCCTCCGCCTTTCCGCCGAGCAGCAGGCTTGCCAGCTCCTCCATCCACGGCGAATGACCCACCAGGGCGACGATGGCGTCCGGACCGGGCTCGCCGATGGCCTCCGCCAGGCGCGCCAAGTCAGGTTTGTCTGCCAGCGCATCGCACGGTACCGGCGGTTTCGACGAATGGAGCTCGCGGACCAGGATCTCCGCGGTTTCGGCCGCGCGGGCCCACGGACTCGTGAGCACCAGCGTGGGCACGAAGTCGCGCTTGAGGAGGAAGCGGCTCACGTCGCGCTGGGTCTTCCGACCCTTGTCGGTGAGCGGGCGGTCGCGGTCGTCGGGCCAGCGCTGGGGGTCGCGGTCGCCGGCATTGGCGTGGCGGATGAGGAGGAGGAGCATAGCGGGGGGCTCCGGTACGAGGGAGTGGTGCCATCCTTCGCTCCGCTCAGGATGACGAGCGATGCTGAACCTTACTTCCCCCGTCCCATCTCCACCACCACGCTGTCGATCTGTTGAATCACCGCCCGCCCAACCTGCGCGTGATGGTTCGCCTGGACCGAGAACGTCCACACCTTGCCGTCCGGCCGCTCGATGAAGCCCGAGAGCGCGTTCACCCCGGCGATGCTGCCGTCCTTGGCACGCACCCGGCCCTCGAGCGGGGTCCGAAGGAACCGGCTCTTCAGCGAGCCGACCTGTCCCGATTGGGGCAGCGCGGCGAGAAACGTCGCTGCCCGGGGATGGCCCCGGATGAAGCGCAGGATCTTGGTGAACGCGGCGGGGCTCACCAGGTTTCCGCTCGAGAGGCCCGATCCGTCCGACAGCGAGAACTCGGTCGAGTCCACACGCACCGAGTCGATCAGGAACCGGCGCTCGACCGAGAGCCCCTCGGTCCACGATCCGCCGCGACCGAATTGGCGGCCCAGCTGCTTGAGGACCATCTCGGCGAACCAGTTCTGGCTCCGGTTGAGGATCGGGAAGATCCACTCTCGCAGCGGACGGGACGTGATCTCCGCCAGCGGCGGCGTGCGCCGGGCGGGGCGGTAGAGCATCGAGTCGGTGGTCGAGCGGGTGGTGCCGGTGATCGCGATTCCCACCTCCTGCAGCACCTGCCGGAAGGCGCGCGCGGTGAAGAGGTTCGGATCCGGCATCGCAAACGACTCGGTCTGCGTCGGCTTGTCGAGCGCGACCGTGCCTTCGGCCCACACGCTGAGCGTGCCAGACTCACGGAAGAAGCGGTCGCCGATATCGGAGCGGCCGCCGGCCGGCACGGTGACGGTGCGGTTCTCGAAGACCACGTCGCCCACGTCGGGCGACATGGTGATCACCGCCGGCGTGCCGGGCTCGGTGCCCGGACCCCAGACGAAGTCCACGCTGTTGTCGTTGAAGCCGAGCCCGGTGACGGGCGCCGCGTACCACCAGTTGATGTCGAAGGTCTCCCATCCGGGATGGACCGTGAGGGGCTCGAACCAGCTCCCGTCGCCCACCAGGTCGCCGCGGACCTGGCGCACGCCGCGCTTCCGGAGCCCTTCGGCGAGCTCGCGCAGGCGGGTGAACGAGTCGGTCTCGCAGGCGCCCTCGCGCAGCGTGTCGGTGGCGAAGCAGCGTTTGCCGAAGGTCGGATCGCCACGGCCGTAGAGGATGAGGTCGCCCTGGAGCACGCCGCCAGTGACGGGACCGTTGGCGTAGAGGCTGGTCTTCACCGTCCAGTCGGGCGGCAGCAGCGCCGAGGCCACGGCGGCGACGACGATCTTAGTGTTGCTCGCGGGGATGAAGAGCTGGCGCGGGTTCCGGCCGTAGACCAGCGCGCCTTTCTCGTTCACCAGCGCGACGCCCCAGAGGTGGCGGTCGTAGGGTGGCGCGTCGAGCCGGGCGTCGAGGCGGTGGGGGAGGGACTGGGCGGCGGTTGCGAGCGGAAGGGCGAGGAGCGCCAGTACCGCCGTCATCCCGACCCTGAGCGTAGCGAAGGGGAGGGACCTTCCCGCCCGGCCTCGAGCCCCGGGTGAGCAGGTCCCTCGGTCGCTGGCGCTCCCTCGGGATGACGGTGCTTGCGGCTGCCTGGCCGACCGCCCGACCGTCTGACCGTCCGCCCGCCCGTCAGTCATACGCCACCCTCGGATCCACCCGCGCATAGAGCATATCCGTCAACAGGTTCACCAGCACGAACACCAGGCTCAGAAATAGAATGCTGCCCTGCACCCCCGGCAGGTCCCGCTTGTCGATCGCGGTCAGCACGTAGCGTCCCACGCCCGGCCACGAAAAGATGGTCTCGGTGAGGATCGAGCCGGTGAGATAGCTGCCGAAGTCGAGGCCCAGCACGGTGAGCACCGGCAGCAGCGCGTTCCGGAAGGCATGCCGGAGGACCACCCGTCCCTCGCCCAGGCCCTTGGCGCGCGCGGTCCGGACGAAGTCGCTCCGGAGGATCTCCTGCATGGCCGCTCGCGTCATCCGCGACAGGAAGGCGACCGAGCGCATTCCCAGCGTGAGCGCCGGCAGGATGATGTACAACGGTCCCCGCGCGCCCGACGGTGGCAGCCAGCCGAGGGTCACAGCGAACACCATGATCAGCAGCAGCCCCACCCAGTAGACCGGAAACGACACGCCCAGGTACGCGGCAAAGGTGGTGACCCGGTCGACCCAGCCTGCCCGGCCGCCACGCGCCGTAGATGCCGATCGCGATGCCCGTCACCGCCGCGAACAGCATCGCCGCGCCGGCCAGCTGGAGCGTGGCAGGGAAGCGCTGCAGCAGGTCGGTCAGGATCGGCCGGCGGGTGATGTAGCTCGTGCCGAGGTCGCCCTGGACGACGCCGCCGACGTAGCGCACGAACTGGAGCGGCAGCGGGTCATCCAGGTGCAGCTCGGCCCGGAGCCGGGCGATGGTCTCGGCGTCGGCCCGCTCGCCCACCATCGCCTGCACCGGATCGCCGGGGGCGACGTAGAGCATCAGGAAGGTGACGGCGAGGACGCCGAGCAGCGTGGGAAGCAGCAGCGCGAGCCGGCTCAACAGGAAGCGCGTCACGGGACCCGCGCCACGCTGGTCTGCTCCGTGCCGGTCCGCTCCACGGTGGTCCAACGCTGGCCGGTGAACACGGCGGGAATCCGCCAGCCCTTCACGTCAGGCTGCACCGCCCACACGTCGGCCGGGAACCAGAGGAAGATCCAGGGCACGAGCTCGAACACACGGGCATCGATCTCGCGCGAGAGCCGGGCCTTCTCCAGCGTGTCCGGCGTGCTCCGCGCGCGCTCGATCATGGCGTCGAGCGCCGCATCGCTCAGGAAGGCGTAGTTGCCGCCGGGGCCCTTGTTGATCGAATGGAAGAGCGGGTAGGAGAAGTTCTCGGGGTCCGGGTAATCGGCGTACCAGTCGCCCAGGAAGAGATCGGCCTCGCCATTCCGCACCGTGGCCCGGACGCTGGGCGCGTCGCGCTCGATGATTTCCACGTGGATACCAAGCAAGGCGAGGTCCTGCTGCACGGACTGCGCAATCCGGGCGAGCTCGGCGCGCTTGCCGCGCCAGAGCTGCAGCCGGAAGCCCTTCGCGTAGCCGGCCTCGGCCAGGAGCCGACGCGCCCCCGCCGTGTCCCAGGCGTACGGGGCGCGGGTGGAGTCGTAGCCCAGGATGCCCGGCGGAATGGCGCCGGCGGCCCGGACGCCGCGGCCCGCCATCTGGGTCCGGAGGAGCGTCTCGACGTCGGTGGCGAGGTTGAGCGCGCGCCGCACGCGCACGTCCCGGAGCGGGCCGCGGGTGGTGTTCATGGCGATGAAGAGATCCCGGAGCGCCGGCCGGCGCTGCAGCTCGTCAGGACGCGCCATCTCCCAGTGCCGGGTCTCCCCGAAGGGAATCTCGACCACGCTCAGGTTGCCGGTCTCGTACTCGGCCCCCTGGGTCAACACCTCCGGGATGATGCGGACGGTGAGGGTGTCCCCTTTCGGGGGCCCCGCCCAGTGGGTGGAGTTCCTGGCGAGGACGATGGCGTCGTCGTGCGACCAGGAGACGAACCGCCAGGGCCCGCTCCCCACCGGCGCCTGGTCGAAGCCCGGCGGCGTCGGCGTCGGCACGACGGCCGCCACCGGCATCGCGAGGAACTTGGGAAAGATGTTGAGCGGCTCGGTGAGGGTGAAGACGATCGTGGTGTCGTCCGGCACGGCGATGCCGGCCACGGCCCGCGCCTTGCCAGCGGCGTACTCGCGCGCACCCTTGATCGGAAAGAGCGGCCACTGCCGGCCCGCCTTCGAGCGCGGGATCGAGCGCCCGGAGCATCGAGGCCCGCACGTCGCGGGCGCCGATCGGCCGGCCGTCGTGGAACGTGGCGCCGGTCCTGAGGTGGAAGGTGTACACGGCGCCGGTCGAGTCGCTCTCCCAGCGGGTCGCGAGGCCGGGCTGGAGCTGCGCCTCGGTGTCGAACTGGACCAGGTTGTCGAACAGCAGGGTCATGACCTCGCCGCTCTGCACGTCGTTGGAGAGCGCGGGGTCGAGCGACGCGGGATCGGCGCTCTCATAGTAGGTGAGCCCGCGTCCGGACGTCTCGCCGCCCACGGCGCAGGCGGCGATGGCGACCAGCAGGCACGGCAGCAGGCGTAGACGGATCTGACGAATGGGGAGGCCCGTGAGCGGATGAGGGCGGGGCCGCACGTTGACTTGAAAGCGTAAGGTGGTCAAACTACCGGGCTTAGAGCATGCCGTCAATCGCGCAGCCACCCCTCTCCGTCCCTCGACGCCCGGCCCAGGTGCCCCAGTGAGGGGCCGGGCCGCGGTGGCGCTGGCATTGCTCCTCGCGGCTGCCGGACCGGCGGGGGCGCAGGAGCCCGCCGCGGGTCGTCCGCCAAGTGGCATTCGAGGGCAACCGCGCCCTCTCCAACGAGCTCCTCGCCAGCGCCATCGCCACCACCAGGTCGAGCTGGTTCGCGCGCGCGTTCCTCATCCGCTCGCTGGGCCTCGGCGAGAAGCGCTATTTCGACGAGCAGGAATTCAAGCGCGACGTGGTCCGCCTCGAGGTGCTCTACCGGCGGAGCGGCTACCCGCACGCGCAGACCGACACTGTCGTCCGGCGGACCCCCACCGATGTCTACATCAGCTTCCGCATCAAGGAGGGCGAGCCCATCCGGGTCACGCGGCTCGAGGTGCTGGGCCTCGACACGCTGCCCACCATCGTCCGGGCACAGACGCTGGTCGATCTCCCGCTTCGTCACGCCGACCCGTTCAACCGCTTCATCATGCAGGCTACGGCGGATACGATCGCCCGCCGGCTCCGCGACCGCGGCTACCCGTCCGCGCGGGTGTTCACCAGCTTCGAGAGCAACCGGGAGACGGAGACCGCCGCCGTCACCTTCGAGGCCGCGGCCGGCCGCCGAGCGAGGATCGGCGAGGTGAGCGTCGTGGGCACCAACCGGATCGACCCGCAGGTCGTCCGCAACCTGCTCATCTCGCGGCGCGGCCGGCTCTACTCCCAGGACGAGATGTTCCAGAGCCAGCGGAACCTCTACAGCTCCGACCTCTTTCGCTACGCGACGGTCAACGTCGACACGACCAAGTACCGCCCCGATGCCGACTCGGTGCCGCTCGTGGTGGCGGTGAGCGAGGCCCGGCGCCGGCGCATCCGCGGCGGCATCGGCTACGCCACCGACGACTGCTTCCGCGGCTCCCTCGGCTGGACCACGCGCAATTTCCTGGGCAGCGGCGGCCGTATCCTCGACCTCACGAGCCGGATCTCGAAGGTGGGCGTGGGCACGCCATTCGACTGGGGGCTCGACCAGGACATCTGCCGCAGCTCGCGCGAGGACACCGTCGGGTCCAGCAAGGTGAACTTCAACCTGGGCGCGTCGATCCGGCGCCCCGCGTTCCTTTCGCCCAACAACACGATCGCCGTGTCGCTGTTCACCGAGCGGCGCTCGGAGTTCAAGGTGTACCTGCGGCAGGAGACCGGCACCACCGTCACCCTCCGGCGCGAGACGCCGAAGCGGCGGATCCCGCTGTCGCTGGCCTACACGCTGTCCTACGGCCACACCGAGGCCACGGCCGAGAGCTTCTGCGCATCGTTCAATGCGTGCACGCCGGACGTGGTGGCGCTCTTACGCCAGAACCGGGTGCTCGCCACGCTCACCGCCAACGGGAGCCTGCCACGGGTCAACAACGCGCTCGATCCCTCGCGTGGCTCGCTCTCCTCGCTCGATCTCACGTGGAGCTCGCGCTTCCTCGGCTCGAGCTCGTTCCAGCAGTTCTTCCGGGCCGTCGGCGACTACTCATGGTACCGGCCCATCGCCCGTGACGTGGTGTTCAGCTGGCGACTCCGCGGTGGCGCCATCTTCGCGCCCACCGTCGACGTCGCGACCCAGAGCGGCAACTTCATTCCGCCCGAGCAGCGGTTCTACGCCGGCGGCCCCAACGACGTGCGCGGCTTCGAGCGCAACGAGCTCGGCGCGGTGGTCTACGTCGTCCCCAAGGGCGAGGTGGACACCGCCGCCATCGATATGCGGGAGATCGATCCGGACCGGGTGACGGTCGCGGCCACCGGCGGCAACACACTCGCGGTCGGCAACGTCGAACTGCGGGTGCCGTCGCCGGTCTTCAGCTCTCGGCTCCGGCTCGCCGCCTTCGTGGACGCGGGCGGCGTCTGGGACCGCGGCAGTGGCAATCCGGCCGTGATCCGGGTGACTCCCGGCGTGGGCATCCGGCTCTCGACGCCGCTCGGGCCGGCGCGGCTGGACGTGGCCTATAATCCATACAAGCTGCAGGCGGGCACGCTCTTTCAGGTCGACACCCTGGGTGCGCTGACACCGGTGCCGGGCGAGGGCTCGTACGTCAAGGCGCGGGGCAGCAAGTTCACCTTCCACTTCGCGGTGGGGCAGGCCTTCTGATGCGACGGCGGATCGCGCGCTTCTTCTTCGTCATCCTGCTCGGCACCGTGGCGATGGTGCTGGGCGTGGCGACGTCGATGACGCTCACGCCGCCCGGCCGGAACCTGCTCGCGCGCACGGTGTCGCAGGCGCTCGACCGGATCGTGATCGGCCAGGTGAAGGTTGGCGCGATCTCGGGCTCGTTCGTGTACGATCTCGCGATCGAGGACCTGGTCGTCCGCGACACCGCGGGCGGCCTGCTCGCCGACCTGCCGCGCGTGCGGGTGACCTACCGGCTCCCCAACCTGCTCGCGGGCCAGGTGCTCCTGAGCGGCGTCACGGTCGACCACCCGACCATCCAGCTCATCAAGCTCCGCAACGGCCGGATGAATTTCGAGGAAGTGCTGGGGCTCAAGAAGGGGAAGGGTGGGGGCCCCGGGCCGCTGATCGACTTCCACGACGTGAGGGTCACCGGCGGCACGCTCCGGATCGCGCTGCCCTGGAATCCCGACCGCTCGCTCCGCACCGTGGCGCAGCGCGATTCCGCGCTCGAGGCCGAGCGGGCCAAGCCCGGGCGGGTGATCGAGGAAGGCGGGGACGGACTCCGCCGGGTCATCCTGCTCTCCGATCTCGACGCCCGCTTCGCCCGGCTCCGAATCGCGACGCCGGACCGGAAGCCGTTCACGGTCGACATCGATGCGCTCGCGACCCGCGTGAGCGATCCGGCCGTGACCGTCACCGAAGCGGTGGGCCGGGTCCGCCTCCACGGCGACAGCGCCATCTTCAGTCTCTCCAGCGGCTCACTTCCCGATACCCGGTTCTCGGGCGGCGGAGCGGTCACCTGGCCGAACGACACGACGCTGTACGACTTCCAGGTGACCTCGCCGCATGTGAACCTGGATGATCTGCACTGGGTGTCGCCCGACTTCCCGCCCATGGTCGGCAGTGGCGTCGTCGCCGGGAAGTCGGAGACCGGTGCCCGAACCGCCTACGACATCCGCGAGCTGCATCTCCGGAACGGCGAGCAGCAGGTCAACGGCTCGCTGGTCGCGATCACCGACCGGCGGCGCGGTCTCGGCTTCCGTGACATGGATGTCACGCTCCGGGACCTCGACCTCGACGCGGCCCGGGCCTACGTCGACTCGCTGCCGTTCTTCGGCACGCTGAGCGGCACCATGACCGGTGCAGGGTTCCTCGACGCCATGGACGTGACGATCGACTGGTCCTTCGCTGATGCGCGGGTGCCGGGCCGGCCGGTGTCGAAGATCGCGGGGACCGGCATTGTGGGCTCGACCCGCGACAGCGGACTCACGTTCACCAATTTCGTGGTGCGCCGCTCGGACGTCGATCTCCGGACCGTGCGCCGGCTCGCGCCGGCCGTGATCATCGAAGGGCGGCTCGCCGCAGCGGGCACGCTCGACGGTCCGCTCAAGAACGTCACCTTCCGCGGCACCGCCCGGCAGCAGGACGGCGATCGGCCGCCCAGCACGGCCACCGGGACCGTGTATCTCGACACCCGCCGGGACTCGCTCGCGCTCGCGACCGATGTCGTCTTCGAGCCGCTCGTGTTCGACGGGATCCGGCGCGCCTTTCCCACGCTCAAGACCAAGGGCGAGCTGCGCGGCCGGTTCCAGAGCGAGGGGACGCTGAGCCGGCTCGCGGTGAACGCCGATCTGACCGGCGACCTGGGCGACGTCCAGGCCGAAGGATTCATTACCGCGCTCCCACCTCTCTGGGGCGCCGACGGGCTCCGCCTCCGGTTCGCGCGGGTCAACCTCGCCACCCTCACGGGGCAGACGCTCTCCACCTCACTCACCGGCGAGCTTCGCGCCACGGGCCGCATCGACACTGCGCAGGCGCCTGAGGGCAGCCTCGAGCTGGCCCTCACCCGGAGCCGCATCCGCGAGTGGACCATCGACAGCCTGTTCGGCCGGGGCGGCGTGCACGACAGCGTGATCCAGGTGGATACCGCCTACGCGGAATGGAAGGGTGCGCGCGCGTCGGGCGGCGGCACGCTGGGCTGGCGCGCCCCGCGGAACGGGCGCATGCGCTTCGACCTCGCGGCCGACAGCCTGATCGGCTTCGACTCGCTGCTGCTCGCGATGACCCAGCAGAAGCGCGATACCTCCCCCGAAGCCCGGCCGCTCACCGGCCGCGCCACGGGTCGCGTGGACCTGGCGGGCAGCCTCGACTCTCTGCTGGCCGACGGATCGTTCGCGGTCGACGGCTTCGAGTGGCAACTGCTGCGCTCGCCGCGGTTCACCGGGACCATCAGCTGGCTCGGCGGGAGGCGCCCGCGCCTCACGGCGCGCGGGGCTTCCGACTCGATCCGGATCAAGCAGTGGGTGCTCCACAGGGCCAGTGGCGTCGTGGACGGCTTCGCCGACTCGCTCGGCTGGAGCGCCGGCACCAACCTGGGCGACGCCGCTCGCTTCGACGCCACCGGTGCGTGGTACCAGCGGGGCGAGTCCCGCGTGCTCCGGATCGACTCCCTGCTCGCGCGGCTCGCGGTGCGGCAGTATCGGCTGGAGGCGCCGGTGACGGTTGCCCTCTCGGATTCGGCGCCGTCGGTGAGCCCGCTCCGCCTGGCCTCGCTCGACGGCTCGAGCGCGCTCCAGGTGGCCGGCCGGATCCCGGGCAAAGCGCCGGGCGATCTCCAGGTGCAGCTCCTCGGGCTCGATGTGCACGACGTCTACGGACTGCTGCAGCGCGACACGACCGGCGTGCACGGCGAGGTCGAGCTCGATCTGCAGATCGGCGGCACCGCTGCGGCGCCGACCTTCCGCGGGCTCGCGCGGCTGGCCGACGCGCGCTTCGGCGACTTCCAGTCGCCGTTCATCCAGGGCGTGCTCAACTACGAATCGCGCCGGCTCGACGCCAATCTCGACCTTTGGCGCACGGGAGAAAACCTGTTGCAGGTGGAGGCCCACCTGCCGCTCGACCTGGCGCTCACCGGAGTCGAGAAGCGACAGATCGACGGCCCGCTCTCGGTCCGAGCGCAATCGGACAGCGTCTCCCTCGGCCTGCTCGAGGCCCTCACACCGGCCGTCAACCGCGTCGGCGGGACCCTCAAGGCGGACGTCCAGGTGGGCGGCACGTGGTCCGCGCCGCGGCTCGCGGGCGCGATCGACATCAATGGCGGCAGCATGTCGGTCCCGGGGCTCGGGGTGCGTTTCGCCACGGTCCAGGGCGGTGCGATCCTCGAAGGCGACTCGTTGCGGCTGCACGACGTGGTGCTCACGAGTGGCGGCGGCCGGATGGAGGTCGGCGGCTCGGTGCGGCTCGAGAACCTCTCGCGGCCGATCCTCGACCTCGTTGTCAAGGCGAATCAGTTCCGCGCCCTCGATGTGCGGAGCTTCCTCACGCTCGTCGGCACGGGCGATCTCGAGCTTCGCGGTCCGGTCTTCGGCGCGACGTTGACCGGCGGGCTGCTCGCCAACAGCGGGGTGCTGTACTTCGCGGACCTGGTCAACAAGCGGATCATCGACCTCGAGGATCCGTCGATCGCCGACCTGGTGGACACGACCCTCATCCGCCGCGAGAACCTGGGCGCCAAGTTCCAGAACCGGTTCCTCGACTCGCTCCGGATCGAGGACCTGCGGGTGGAGATGGGCTCCGACGTCTGGCTGCGCTCCGCCGAGGCGAACATCCAGCTCGAGGGCCGCATGCGGCTGAGCAAGCGAGCCCAGACGTACAATCCGATCGGCACGCTGAACGCGCCGCGCGGCTCCTACACGCTCAAGGTCGGTCCGGTCAGCCGCGACTTCACGGTGACCCGCGGCCAGGTGACCTACACCGGCGACCTCAACGCCGGGCTCGACATCGCGGCGCAGTACACGGTGCGCAGCATCCGGGGTGACGAGATCCCGGTCATCGCGAGCGTCACCGGCACGCTGTATCAGCCCAAGCTCTCGCTCGGGAGCACGGTCAGGCCTCCGATCTCCGAGACCGATCTCATCTCGTACATCATGACCGGGTACCCGGCCAATGAGGCCACCCTGCTCGGGTTCCAGACCGGCCTGGCCTATTTCTCGAGCGCCCTCTCGAGCGAACTCGAGCGCGCCCTGATCCAGGACATCGGCGTGCCGATCGACCTGATCGAGATCCGTCCGGGCGCCTCGTCCAGTCCGACCGGCGCCGGCGGCTCGCTCACCCAGCTCGCGGCCGGCTGGCAGATCGGCAAGAAGACGTTCCTCACGTTCAACGCCGGCTTCTGTCCCGACTTCAGCCAGGTCAGCTACAAGAACCTGGGGGCCAACCTCGAATTCCGCTTCAGCCGCGAGTGGAAGCTCCAGAGCTCGGTGGAGCCCACCATCCAGTCGTGCACCAATTTCGTCATCTCCAACCAGTTCGGGAACAGCAGCCTGTACCAGATCGGCCTCGACATTCTCTGGGAGCGCGAGTTCTAGTGCCGCGAGTGCTGCTGATCACCAACCCCGCCGCGGCACGCACCCGGGCCAGCGCCGTGGACGTGCTCATGCGCACCTTTGCCGGGGCCGGGTGGAGCGCGGAGGTGCTGGCGACCGGCGGTCAGGGCGACGCACGCCGGATCGCGGCCGAGGGCGTCGCCCAGGGCATGGACATCGTGGCGGTTTTCGGCGGCGACGGCACGACCATGCAGGCCGCCGCGGCGCTGGTTGGCACCGACGTGGCGCTCGGCGTCATCCCGGGCGGCACCGGCAACCTGCTGGCCGGCAACCTCCGGATCCCGTCGGCCCCGGCGCGGGCCGTCCGCGCGCTCATCACGGCGCGGCCCAAGCTGTTCGACCTGGGCCGGGTGCAGCGCCCGGACGGCGAACATTTCTTCGCGGTGGCTTGCGGCGCGGGCTACGACGCGCGGATCATGGCGGAGACCCTGGGCGAGCACAAACGTCGCTGGGGCATGGCCGCCTACGTGGCGACGACGCTCCGGCTCGTCCGCGAGATCCGCAGCACCGACCACGTCATCACCATCGACGGCGTGGTCTACGATGCCAACGCGGCGATGGTGCTCGTAGCCAACTGCGGCGAAGTGATCCCGCCGTACGTCCGGCTGGGTGCGGGCATCCGCCCGGACGACGGCCTGCTCGACGTGGTGGTCGTGCGCGCCAACGGCTTCGGGCAGAGTCTCCGGGCCGTCTGGGACCTGCTCCGGATGGCCCCCGAGGTCGACGGGCTCGACACCTACGTCGGATATGCCCGCGGCCGGGAGGTGCGGGTCGAGACCCATCCCGTCCAGCCGGTCCAGCTCGACGGGGAGGCCGGTGGCGAGACGCCGTTCACAGCCACGGTGGTGCCCAAGGCGATCCAGATCATGGTGCCGGGCGGGTAGGTTGGCGAGTTGATGCCTACTGACTAATTTTTGGTGGGCCTGAGTCACCCTGACAACCCTGTTCCGCGCCTTTCCAAGGCAAACTTTCATGGCCGGATCCGTCCTCCTCATCGATGACGATGTCGACGTTTTGCGCAGCATCGGGAACTACTTCGAGCGCCTGTCGTACGAGGTCACCCGGGAGCTGAGCGGCGAGGCGGGACTGGTCACGTTCGATCGCCTGCGGCCCGAGGTGGTGATCCTGGATCTGCGCCTGCCGGGGATGGACGGCCTGGAGGTCCTCGAGCACCTGCGGCAACGGGACGCCGCCGTCATTCTCCTCACCGGCGAGAGCGACGTCGCCACCGCGGTCCGCGCCATGCAGCTCGGGGCCGAGAATTTCCTCACCAAGCCCGTGGACATGGAGCACCTCGCCGCCGCCACCGCCCGAGTGGCCGACAAGGCACGGCTCCGGCGGATCAACGAGGCGCTGCTGGGGCAGACCGCCCCAGGGTACGGGCTCGACTCGCTGGGCACGTCGTCGGGCATGCAGGATTTCGCCCACCAGGTGGGGCTCCTGGCCCAGAGCGAGCGGACGACTGTGCTCCTCACCGGCGAGAGCGGCACCGGCAAGGGCTGGGTAGCGCGGATGATCCACGATCTGAGCCCTCGCACCAAGGCTCCGTTCGTCGAGGTCAACTGCGCCGGGCTCAACGCCACCTTCCTCGACAGCGAGCTGTTCGGGCACGAGAAGGGGGCGTTCACCGATGCCAAGGACCGGAAGCAGGGCCTGTTCGAGATCGCCGACCACGGCACGATCTTCCTCGATGAGATCGGCGATCTCGCGCCGGAGCTCCAGCCCAAGCTCCTCAAGGTGCTCGAGACCAAGACCTTCCGCCGGCTCGGCGGGACCCGCGAGATCACCGTGGACGTGCGGCTCATCGCGGCGACCAACAAGGACCTGCAGAGCGAGGTCGAGGACCTGCGTTTCCGGGAGGATCTCTACTACCGGTTGAGCGTGATGCCGCTTCAGCTCCCCGCGGTGCGCGACCGCTCGCGCGAGGACCGGATGGCGCTCATCACCCGGCTGTCGACCGACCTTCGCTCCGAGCTCCCCGACGGCCCTCCGACGCTCTCGGGCGAGGTCCTCGACCGACTCCTGGCCTACGGCTGGCCCGGCAACGTACGCGAGATGCGGAACGTGCTCGAGCGGGCGCTCATTCTCGGCCGCGGCGCACCGGCGGTGAGCGTCGAACACCTGCCCGGCGAATTCCGCGCCCGGCCCGGGATCGGCGATCGGCGCCACACGCCGCTCAGCCTCGAGGATCTCGAGCGCCAGCACATCGAGCGTACCCTCAAGCACCACACCGGCAACCGGACCCGCGCCGCCCTCGAGCTCGGGATCTCGCGCGCCACGCTGATCAACAAGATCAAGCGCTACTCGCTCACCTCCTGAGGTCGCCATGGCCGAGATTCGCGAGCACGACGCCATGGGCTGCCGCGCCTGCGGCCGTGAGGAGCGTGCCTCCGAGGGCTACCCCTGCGCCAAGTGTGGGACGTTCATCTGCCTCATCTGCAGCTTTCGCGGCGTGACGCTCTGCCGCGAGTGCGCCGCCAAGGAACCCAGCCCGTCGTGACCGCGGTCATCGCGCGCGCGGCCATCGTGCCCGTCTTCGCCCAGCCCACCCTCCGGTCCGAGCAGGCGACCCAGCTGGTCCTAGGCGAGACCGCGGCCGTGCTCGAGGCCGCCGCCGACTGGCGGCGCGTGCGCACCGATCTCGACAGCTACGAGGGCTGGGTCCACGCCGGATACTGCGTCGAGGTGGACGACGCCAAGGCCGAGGCCTGGCGGCAGGAGGCCACCGGGTGGAGCCTCGGCGCCGCCGTGCGGACCGTCGAGGGGCCGGCCGTCCGACTGCCGCTCCGCGCCCGGGTGGCGCTCGACGGCGAGGCGGTCCGCCTGCCCGACGGCCGCCGCGGGCAGGTGGCCGAGGGCACTC
Organism: uncultured Gemmatimonadales bacterium; assembly: GCA_963728705.1. GTDB lineage: Bacteria > Gemmatimonadota > Gemmatimonadetes > Gemmatimonadales > GWC2-71-9 > CAVVWJ01. The sequence continues at coordinate 93,305 of CAVSLY010000017.1, read as the reverse complement.
TCGCCTGCGCGGCCGAAGCGGTGCCGGCCGCTCGCGCGAGGCCGCCCGAGCGCTGGGCCCTCGACTATTTCGCGGGCTCGCCGTACGAGTGGGGCGGGGTGACCCCGTGCGGCGTGGACTGCTCCGGCGTGGTGCAGACCACCTTCCTCGCCCGCGGCATCACCTTGCCGCGCGACTCCTCCGAGCAGGCGCGGTGCGGCGCGCTGGTCGCGCTCGACGCCATCCGGCCCGGCGACCTGCTGTTCTTCCGCGAGGGCACGGGCGAGCGGGTCACCCACGTCGCCTTCGCCGGCGAGGGGGACACGCTGGTGCACTCGACGATCGCCGTGGGCGGGATGGTGCAGGAGCCCTGGCTGCCGGGCAGCCGGGCCGCGTCGCTCCGCGAGCGGCTCGTCGCCGTGAGGCGGCTGGAGGAGCGGTGACCCGGAAGCTCGTCCTGTTCGACATCGATGGAACCATTCTCCTCACCGCCGGCGCGGGGCGCCGCGCCATCGTGGCTGCACTCGCCGAAGAGGTGGGGCCCACGCCGGCGTTCGAGCGCATCCGGTTCGACGGCAAGACCGATCCCCAGATCGTGGCCGAGATGCTCGAGGCCGCGGGCCAACCGGAGCCGCGGGAGTCGGCGCGCGTGCGCGCGCTGTGCGAGCGCTACGTCGGTTTTCTGGCACAGGAGCTCGAGCGGGCCACGACGCGGACGACCGTCATGCCCGGGGTCCACGTGCTGCTCGAGCGGCTCGAAGCGAATCCCGGCGTGGTGCTCGGGCTCCTGACCGGCAACGTCGCCCAGGGCGCCGCGCTCAAGCTCCGCTCCGGCGGCATCGCGCCCGAGCGGTTTCGAGTCGGTGCCTACGGCTCGGACGCGGCGTACCGGCACGATCTCCCGCCGATCGCGGCGCGCCGCGCCGAGGCCATCTTCGGTCGTGTGCCCCGCGGCACCGAAGTCGTCATCATCGGCGACACGCCGGCCGACGTCGCCTGCGGGGCGGGGATCGAAGCCCGCGCGCTCGGGGTCGCGACCGGCGCGTACTCGGTCGGCGATCTCGAGGCGTGCGGGGCGCACGCGGTGTTCTTGGATCTCAGCGAGACGGACGCGGTGCTGGATGCGATCCTGCGGTGAGTGACGAACTCGAGCTCAAGGCCGTCATCCCCGATCCCGACGCGCTGCGCGAGCGCCTCCGCGCGTCGGGCGGGCACGAGCGCTTCCGCGCCCGCATGACCGACCGCCGGTTCGACCGCGCCGGTGAGCTCGTCGCGCGCGGCGAGGTGCTTCGGGTGCGCAGCTACCGCTACGCCGACGGCCGGAGCGAGTCCATCCTCGGCTGGAAGGGGCCCGTGCGGCTCTCGCCCGACGGGTACAAGCAGCGCGAAGAAGTCGAGCTCACGATCGCGCCGTCGGCCGGCCCCACCGGATCTCCCCACGCGTTCCTCGCCTCGCTCGGCTACGACATGGTGCACGCCATCGACCGCGACGTCGAGGTCTACGACGTGGGCGGCGCCACCGTGCGCCTCGAACGCTATCCCGACATGGATCCGCTGCTCGAGGTGGAGGGCGCGCCCGCCGACATCGAGCGCGCCATCCGCGCCACCGGCATCGGCCGCGACGCCTTCACCGCCGACTCGCTCGCCGAGTTCGTGCGTCGGTTCGAGGCCCGCACCGGCCGGCCAGCGGTGCTGGCCGCGTCGTGACTTCGGCGCCCGGCTCCGAGCAGCTCTGGGTCGTGCCCGAGCTCGGCCCGTCGCTCGGGCGGCTGGTCGATCCTCCCGCCGCTGCTCGCGGCGCCCTCCGCCTCTCGCTCGACGACATCCGGCTCGCCCTCGTGACCGGCGTGTTCGACCTGGCGGCCGCGGGCCGCTCGTTCGCTGCGGCCGGCGACCACGAAAGCGCGGTGGCCTCGCTCGGACGGGTGGCGTGGCTCGGCCTCTGGGAGCACGCGGTCGAGACGGCCGCGGGGCGGATCGCGAGCGAAGCGAACGCCGGCCTTCGGCTGGCTGCCGAGGAGTCGCGCTTCCCGCGGCGACGGCGCGAGCGGCTCGCGGTCACGGACGAAGACGTCCGCGCGATCGGTGCTCGGCTCGGCAGCGGCGGCGTCCAGTTCGTGGCGGCGCTGGATCAGCTCGAGCTGGCGGTGCATACGACGGGCAGCGCCCGCGGACGTGGTGCCGCCGGCGCGCAGGCCTGGCAGGAGGCACTTGCCGCGGCGGCACGGCGGCTGGAGTCGGCATGGCTCGCGCTCGATGCGGGGGCGCGGCGGGAGCAGGAGCATTGGGCGTACGAGATCGCGCGGGTGCGGGCCTGGCGGCGTCCCACATGGCCGCTCTGGTTGCTCACCGCGGCCGTGGCCGGCGCCGCGACCTACCTCGGCCTGGTGCTCGGCGGCTACCTGCCGGTGCCCGCTCCACTGGAAGGACTGACGGCATTCTGGTGGGCGCGGCTGTGAACGTGATCGGCGTGGGCGTGGACCTGGTGGATCTCGAGCGCGTCGCCCGACTGCTGTCGAACAAGGGCGAGCACGCCATGCAAAAGTTCTTCACCGACGAGGAGCGCGCCTACCTGGCCACGCGGCCGGACCCGACCGGACACGCCGGGGCGAGGATCGCGGCAAAGGAAGCGGTATACAAGGCTCTCCAGTCGCTCCCGGGAGCGCGCGGCGTGGGCTGGCGCGAAATCGAAGTGACCCGGGACGACGACGGCCGTCCGGCGATCCGTCTCCACGGGCTCGCGGCCCGGCTCGCCGAAGCAAACGGCGGTCTGGTGGTGCAGGTGAGCCTGACCCACTCGGCGACGTCTGCGGGGGCGATCGCGATGGTGGGGGTGGTGCAAGGCAAGTGATGTCGGCGCGGGCCTCGACGCCAGGCGCGCCGTGCATCCCATCCCGTAACTCCTTACTGCCAAGCCTCTAGCAATTCCGACCGCCGCACTCTAATTTATCGGCAGCAACTTCAAATCGGGTGAAAATGATTCTCATCGGCGGCTCTCCCGCTCCTTTTCGCAGTGTCTTCGCTCCAGGCTACCCAGCAGCCGGTCGTCTCACAGGATCCTGCCCCAGTCGCCCGGCGCATCGCGGCGACCGCACAGCTCGCGGCCCAGGAGTACCGGATCGGCGTCATCGACGGCCGGGTCGTGGCCAAGGCCGAGGTGGAGGAGGCCCAGCTCTTCCTGCAGGAGGCCCGGCGCTCCGCGGCCCTTCTGCCGTCCGAGGCCGGCCGGCCTGCCGCGTCGGAGATCGACGCGCTGGCGTCGCTGGTGAACCGAACCGCGCCTCCCGACTCGCTCGATGCCCACGTGCGCTCGCTCAACGCGGGCCTCACCGAGCGCCTCGGGATCACCCTCGACGAGCTGCCGGCGCAGACGCCCTCGCTTTCGCGAGGCGCGGAGATCTACCAGGCCAACTGCGCGAGCTGCCATGGGTCCGTGGGCAGGGGCGACGGCGCCCTGGCCGCCAGCCTCGATCCACGACCCGCCAACCTGGCTGACGGCGCCGCACTGCGCGACGTCTCGCCGCTCGACTACTTCCGACGCATCAGCATCGGCACCGTGGGCACGGCGATGCCGGCCTTCGAGGGCCGCCTCCCCGTCGAGGACCGCTGGGCGGCCGCGCTCTACGCCAGCATCCTCCGGGTGCCGGCGCCCCGCGGCGACGTTCCGCCGTCGCTCCGCCCCTTCGCGACGACCGGCAAGATGTCCGACGAAGCCGTGCTCAGCGCGCTGGGCATGAGTGGGCAGAGCGGGCCCGAGGCGCTCGGCCAGCTCGCGGCGGTACGCACCTTCCAGGCCGACCACACGGGCACGGAGTCCGACCAGGTCTTCGCGCGGGTGCGGGCGCAGCTCGACACGGCTTTCGCTCTTGCCCGCACCGGTGATCCCGCCGCGACAGCCCGGGCGTTCGACGCGTACATGACTTTCGAGCAGGTCGAGCGCGGCGTGCGAGCCAAGAACCCCGGCCTGGCCACCCGGCTCGAGACCGACTTCGCCTCGCTCCGGACGCGGGCCGCAGGCGGCGCCACGCCGGCCGAGCTCGACGCGCTCCGCCGCCAGCTCGATGCCGGACTCGAGAGCGCCGAGCGCGCGCTCGGCGACCAGGACTCGCCATTCAACCTGTTCATGCAGTCGTTCATCATCATGCTGCGCGAGGGCCTCGAGGCGATTCTGATCGTCGGCGCGCTCATGACGTTCCTCGTGAAGATGGGGGCCTCCCGTCGCCGCCGGGACATCCACGTGGGCGTCAGCGCGGCGATCGCCGCCAGCCTCCTGACCGCGATCGCGCTCGAGACGGTGTTCGTGCTGAGCGCGGCTCACCGCGAGGCCCTCGAGGGCGGCACGATGGTCGTGGCGACTGTGATGCTGTTCTACGTCAGCTACTGGCTGCTGTCGAAGATGGAAGTGGTGAAGTGGAACAAGTTCGTGAAGAGCAAGGTGCAGGATGCCCTCGACAGCGGCTCGGCGCTGGCCCTCGCGAGCGCGGCGTTTCTCGCGGTCTACCGTGAGGGCTTCGAGACGGTGCTGTTCTACAAGGCGCTCTTCGTCGCCGGCACCGCGGGCGGGACGATGCCGATCGTCGGCGGCATCCTGGCCGGGTCGGTGGTGCTGGTAGGCGTCTACATCGCGATCAACCGGTTCGGTGTGCGGCTGCCCCTCAAGCCGTTCTTCGCGGTGACCAGCGCGTTCCTCTACTACATGGCGTTCGTGTTCGCCGGGAAGGGCGTCGCCGAATTGCAGGAAGGCGGGCTCATCGGCACGACGGTCCTCTCGTGGGCGCCGCGAATTCCGGCGCTCGGCGTCTACCCGACCGCCGAGTCGCTCGGCGCCCAGGGGTTGTTGCTCCTGCTCGCGCTGGTGGCGCTGGTGTGGAACTTCGTTCTCGAGCCACGTCGCGTGCGCGGCGTGACCTCGGTGATGGTGCCGGAGCCGAGCGTCGCGCCCGCGTCGCCCGTCGTCGTGGCGCCGGCGGCTTCAGCCCCGTTCCGCATGCCTGCCACCGCGGTCGGTCCCGGCGCGGTCGTCGAGCTGCTGCGCTCGCTCGAGCGCATGGAGGCCGACCTGGCCGAGATGCGCTCCGAGGTCGAGCGGATGCGGCGACACCTGGTCTCCGCGCCATCGCTCCCCGTCCAGCCTCGGCCGCCTCGCTGATGCCGTTCGCCACTCCCGACCTCTGCGATGAATTCGGCGCCGAGGTCCGTGTGGCGGAGCCAGTGCTCCGGGATTTCGGCGGCGTCGAAAGGTTCGCGGGCCCCATCGCCACGCTACGGGTCTTCGAGGACAATGCGCTGATTCGCCAGGCGCTGGAGATGCCGGGCGCGGGTCGGGTCCTCGTCATTGATGGCGGAGGCTCGCTCCGGTCGGCGCTGGTGGGCGGAAACCTGGCTGCCCTGGCGCACCAGAACGGCTGGAGCGGGCTCGTCGTGTATGGCTGCATCCGCGACGCCGCGGAGATCGCGAGCACGCCGGTCGGCGTGAAGGCGCTGCACGCCGTTCCACGCAGAAGTGCCAAGGCCGGCGCCGGCGAGCGCGGCATCTCCGTCGCTTTTGCGGGCGTCACGTTCGCCCCGGGTGCCTGGCTCTACGCGGACCGAGACGGCATCGTGGTCGCGGATCGGAAACTGGCTGACGACTAGTCGAAGTGGTGCCGGTCGTGTGGGCAGCTCCCAAACATGCGAGCGGCCCGTCCAGATGGACGGGCCGTTCGCATAGACAGGTGGTAGATCGCCCCCTGAGTTTACGGAGACAGGCCGATGTGCCAGCTCCACCCTTCTTCGATCTACCACTTTCCGGTGGAAGTCCCCTGCGACTTCTCGGGCTCTCTTAAGGCAAGTGTGGTGCCAATTGGTGCACAAATCGGAAGTTATTGGGAGGCAAAGGTTTACGGCGGCGATCCGAGGGTGGACCAAGGGGCGCGAACTGTCGAGGAGTGTGACAGCTTTTGAAATCCGCCTGGTAACCTATTACTACTAGACAAGTTACAGGAAATGTCTAGGACTTTGACACGACCAGTTCCTTGCCACCCAGGAGATAGGCCCCGGGTGCCGGGTCCGGCGAGCCCTTCCAAGCCGTCAGCAGCCACACGCCCACCGCGACCAGGATGACCGACGTGAGTTGCGCAAGCGTGAACGTCCCGATCAAGCGGTCATCCTTGGCCCGCAGGATCTCCACCAGGAACCGCTCGATCCCGGCAAACACCAGATACAAACCGAACAGCCAGCCCACCGGCCGAGGCCGCTTGCGCCAGGCCCAGAGGAGGGTGAAAGCGGCCAGCATGAGCGTGGTCTCATAGAGCTGGGTCGGGTGCACCGCGAGCACGGTCGACGGTGACACGCCGGGCGGAACCGGAATGCCGAACATCACGTCCATGTTACCGGCGGTCGATGGCGGCAACCCCTGGGGAAACTTCACGGCCCACGGCACCGACGTCGGCCGGCCGTAGTCGTCGTTGACGAGAAAGCACCCTACCCGGCCCAGCGCATAGGAGGCGGCGAGCGCCGGGGCGATGAGCTGCATGGTCCACCGGATCGGCACGCGGAGCCGCCAGCCGTTGAGGATGACCGCCGCGGTGCCGCCGAGGAAGCCGCCGTACCAGACGAAGCCGCCGCGCGAGAGCAGCGCACCCGGATCCCGCATGAGCGCCACGTACCAGAGTTTGGCCCCGATGATGCCGCCGATCACCGCCGCGGCGACCATGTCGGCCGAGTAGTCCTCGGACAGGCGCCGTCGGCGGAGCTCGAGCGTGACGAGCCAGCCGCCCATGAGGAAGGCCACCATCATCATGAGCCCGTAGCCGGTGAGCTCGTGGGGAAAGAATGGCAGCGGGATCTTGAAGGGATAGATGGTCACGCGTTGGATCCGGAGACGGGATTCGGGGCGATGAGGCCCGGCAGGGGAAGGTTGTCGCGCGGCTCGAGGTCCCAGCCGCTCCGTTCGCCCCGCGCGAGCCGCCACGCACCCGCGGCGGCGATCATCGCCGCGTTGTCGGTGTTGAGCCGCGGGGAAGCTACGCTTACCCGGGCCTGTCCCGCCAGCCGGTCGCGGAGGCGCGTCACCAGCGCGCGATTGCAGGCGACCCCGCCGCCGATCATCGCGGCGGTGTAGCCGAGCGCCAGGGTGGCGTGCGCCGCCTTGGCGACGAGCACGTCGGTGGCCGCGTCCTGGAACGCCCAGGCGATGTCGGCCTTGTCTTGCTCACTCGAGTGCGGCCGGCTCGCCGCCGGGCGTCGGCCGCACGACGCGAAGGACGGCGGTCTTGAGGCCGCTGAACGAGAAGTCGTAGCGGTGGGGCCCGTCGCGATCGAGCTCCTGGCGCATGGGCCGCGGAAAGCGGAACCGGTCGGGCCGGCCCTCGCGCGCGAGCCGCTCGATCGCCGCCCCGCCCGGATAGCCGAGGCCGAGCAGCTTGGCCACCTTGTCGAACGCCTCGCCGGCGGCATCGTCGAGCGTCTGGCCAAGCAGGCGATACTCGCCCCACGCGGGCACGTCGAGCAGCATGGTGTGCCCGCCGCTCACCAGCAGCGCCACGAACGGCGGCGCCAGCTCGGCATCCTCCAGCGTCGGTGCGAACAGGTGGCCCTCGAGATGGTTCACGCCCAGCAGCGGGCGCTCGAGGCTGTACGCCAGCGTCTTCGCGTGCATCACGCCCACCAGCAACGCGCCCACCAGCCCGGGGCCTGAGGTCACCGTGATACCGTCGAGCTGCCGGAGGCCGATACCGGCGTCGCCCAGGGCTCGGTTGACCACGGAGCCGAGCGCCTGCACGTGCGCCCGGCTGGCGAGCTCGGGCACGACGCCGCCGAAGATCCGGTGCACGTCCTGCGAGAGAATCGAGAGGCCCGCGAGCTCCGCACGCACGCCGTGATTCGAGGCATCGCCAGTCGAGAGCACGGCCGCCGAGGTTTCGTCGCACGAGGTCTCGATCCCCAGGATCCACTCAGCCATCGCCGCTCCGGCGGACGAGCGCCAGGCTGTCGGGCAGGGCTCGGGCGTCGAGTCCCGGTGGGGCAAGCACCCGAAGCGCGGCGCGTCCCTCGCCCGGCGGACCGGTCCAGTCCACCACCACTGGCACGCTGTCGCGCGAGAGACCGGCCAGACGGGTGGCGGGCCCGCGCACCCGCACTTCGACCGTCGCCCGCTCCGGTCGCACGACCGCCGCGAGATCGCTCGGCAGCCGCACCGGCACTCGGGTCAATGTCCGCTCGCCCATCGCCTCGATGCTGACCCGCACGGTGACCTCCGCCGGCAGTACCCGCACCCGCCCGAAGCCCGAGGTGTCGAGCGCGAGGGTTTCCTCGACCGGCCCGTCGGCCTGGGCCACCTCGAGCGGCTCGGTACGCACCGAGTCGACGCGCTCGATCGCGTCGCGCGGGCCGAGCAGACGGACGGTGCCCGGGACCACCGCGATCGCGCTCAGCACGTGCCCCGTCTCCGGCGGCAGCCGGACGACGGCCTGCACCGGCACCACGCGCTGGAAGGTGGAGTCGAGCTCGACCGCCACGGCGCGCGGCTGCACGTCCTGCACGTGCACATCCACGCCGCGGGGAATCTCGAGCTCCCCGGGCGTGAGCTCGACCTGCACCAGGTCGGCGGCGGTGGTGTCGGGCAGGATGCGCGTGAGCCGCATCGGCGTGGTGGTGAGCCGGAGCAGCTCGCGCCGCGGGCCGGTGACGAGCGCCCGTACCGGTCCCTCCGTCCGGACGACGGTCCGCCCTGGCGGCGGCCGGACGCTCAGGTCCACCGGCACGAGCGCGCTCGCGGGCTCCTCTCCGGCGGCGATGAACCAGAGGAAGACCGACAGCCCGAGGGAAGTGAACTTGAGCGGCAGGTCGGCGGTGAGAGCGCTGCGAAGGCTCACGTCAGGCGCCCGGCTCGTCGAGGAGCCGGCGGATGAGCGCCCGGTTGGCGTCCGAGTTCCAGTCGTGGGCCGAGATGATGCGCTTGACGATCACGCCGTGGCGATCGAGCAGAAAGCTTTCGGGCACCCCGGTCGTCTGGTAGAGCTGCTGGACCTGGCCGCTCCGGTCCTGCAGGAGGTCGAAGGTCAGCCCGAGCTCGCTTCCGAATTCCCGCACCTCCTCCGGACCTCCTTCGTCGATGCTCACCGCCGCGATCGCGAAGCCCTGCGGCGCCAGCGAGTCGTACACCTGCTCCATGGACGGGCATCTCGACGCGGCACGGCGCGCACCAGGTCGCCCAGATGTTGATCAGCGTCACCTTGCCGCGGTAGCGCTCGTGCAGGGAGACGGAGTCGCCGGTCGCGAGATCGATCGCCTTGAAATCGGGGGCCACGGACCCCACGGCTACCGGCTTCACCTCGTTTCCGAGCTGGGTCATGATGATGGCCCCGCCCGCCAGGCCGGCGACGACGAGCCCTACGAAGATCCACTGCTTCGGCATGAGTCCCTCAGACCCTCACGGCGCAGCGGCGCTGCAGCTCGCGCACCGCCGCGGCGGGATCGGTCGCGCCGAACACGGCGGTGCCGGCCACGAACGTATCCGCCCCCGCGCCCCAGGCTTCGGCGATGGTGGCGGTGGTGATCCCGCCGTCGACCTCCAGCGCGGCGGCCGACCGATGGCGGTCGAGCAGCGCGCGGACGCGGCGGATCTTGTCGGTCGAGCCCGGCAGGTACGACTGCCCGCCGAACCCGGGTTCACGGACATCACGAGCACCAGGTCGAGATCGGGCACGACTTCCTCCATCAGCGCGAGCGGCGCGCCGGGATTGAGGGCGAGCCCCGCCTGCATCCCGCGCTCGCGCACGGCGGCGAGCTGCCGCTGCACGTGCACCGTGGCCTCGGGGTGAAAGGTGAAGACGTTGGCGCCCGCGTTGGCGTACTCGGCGATGTACTGCTCCGGCCGCTCCACCATCAGGTGGACGTCGAGGGGACGGTCGGTGAGCCGCCGGATCGCCCGGATCATCGGCGCGCCGAACGAGAGGTTGGGCACGAAGTGCCCGTCCATCACGTCGACGTGGATCCACTCCGCGCCGCCGGCGATGGCCTGCTCGAGCTGCTCGCGCAGCCGGCCGAGGTCGGCGCTCAGCACGCTCGGCGAGATCCGGGCGCTCACAGGCCACCTGCCGGCGGTCCGCTCACCACCAGGTCGATCCGCGAACCTCGCGGCCGCCCGTTGCCCGGCGAGGGCCGGGTGGCGATGACGATGCCGGGCTCGGCCCCTCCGCCGCGCACCGTGTCGACGCGTCCCACCCGGATCCCGGCCGCGACCACCACCTTCTCCGCGTAGGGCAGGGCGAGACCCACGACGTCGGGCACCGTGACCGGCGCCGGACCCGCGCTCTGCACCAGTTGCACGATCGCGTTGGGCGGCGCGACCATGCCCGGCGGCGGATCCTGCCACAGGACGCTGCCGCGCGGTGTCGTCGGGCTCGGGCGCTCGCCCTCGGCCCGAGAGCGGAAGCCGGCGTTGGCGAGCGCGGTCTTCGCCTGCTCCAGCGGCTGGCCGAGCACCCGGGGGATCGCGTGGTCGTCGCCGGTGACGCCGCCGGGCGTGATCCAGAATGCGGAGATGGCGTAGCCGACGACGAAGGTGAGGGCGACGAGGCCCAGGTCGCGCGCGAACCGCCCCCACGACGCAGAGCGGATCGCTCCGAACGTCGGCCCGGTGTGCCGCCGCATCCTCATGGCGTCCGCCTCAGCCGGGCCGCGAACGCCCCGTCCATCTGGTGCCGATGGGGCAGGATCATCAGGTCTCCCTCGGGCGACGTCAGGGTGGCGGGGAAGGTCTCGCTTGGCTCTCGCCGGTACTCGGGGTGGCGCGCCAGGAACCGCTCGACCTGCTCGGCGTTCTCCTCGGGCTCGATCGAGCAGGTGCTGTAGAGCAGCAGCCCGCCCGGCGCCACGGCCGCGGACGCGTGGTCGAGCAGCGCGGCCTGGATGCTCAGCGAGCGACGCCAGCGCTTCGGGCGTCACCCGCCAGCGCGCGTCCGGATGCCGGGCGAAGGTGCCGGTGCCGAGACAGGGCGCGTCAACCAGCACCGCGTCGACCGGCCGCACCGGCGGCGCGAGCGCGTCGGCAACGATCGCGAACTCGCGGCCGCTGCCGGCGCGGCGGAGGTTCCCGGCGAGGCGCCGTATCCGCGGCGCGGCTGGCGTCGCCCGCGACGACACGCGCCACGCCGCGACCCAGGGTGATCGCCTTGCCGCCGGGCGCCGCGCAGGCGTCGTAGAGCGTCGCGTCCGGCGCCAGATCCGCGTACCACGCGAGCAGCGCCTGCGCCGGATCCTGCACCTGGAAGGCGCCATGCGCATAGCCCGGCAGGTCCTGCGGCCGCGACCGGTCGGTGATCAGCCCCGCGCCGAACGGCGCCGGAGTGACCTCGATGCCCGCGGCCCGCCAGCGCCGCTCGAGCTCCTCCGCGGGCTCGCGCGCGGGCTGCAGCACGAGCCGGGGCCGGGTGTTGTTCCAATGGAGCAGCGCCTCGGTCTCCGCCGGACCGAACCGCGCCAGCCAGCGCTCCACGAGCCAGTGCGGGTGCGACGCCGCGTCCGCCAGCTGTGCCGCGGTCGGATCGCCCGGCGGTGCGTGCACGATGTCGTCCGTGCGCGCAGCGACCTTTCACACCTTCCAGCCGCCCAACCCGCCGGAGCACCGCGTTCACGAATCCGCCCGCCTTCGCGCCGCCGGCCTCCTTGGCCAGCGCGACGCTGGTGTCCACCGCCGAGTGCACGGGCACCCGGTCGAGCGCCGTCAGCTGGAAGGCGCCGAGCCGCAGCACCTCTTTGAGCTCCGGTGCCACGCTCGCCCAGCCGCGGGGAACCAGCGGGGCCAGCCGCTCGTCGAGCGCCGTCTGGCTCCGGAGCACGCCGGCGGCGAGCTCGTGCGCCAAGCGCCGATCTGGCTCCGTCAGTCGCTGCACCGCCCGGTCCAGCGCCGCCTCGAACGGGCGGCCGGCGCGGACTTGCTGCAATACGGTGTACGCGGCGCGCCTGGAGTCGAGCCCCGGAGCGGACATCACTGGCCTTGCACCACAAAGGCACGAAGGCCACGAAGGCCACGAAGACACAACAACAAATGGGGGGTGGGGCTTCGTGGCCCTTCGTGCTCTTCGTGCCTTCGTGGTGAATACGGCAACGATCTCTACTCCAGCATCCCGCGAACCGGCGAAGACGGCATCGCGACCTCGCGCCGCGGCATCCGGCCCGGCCAGGTAGGCGAGACGGCCCGCCTCGACGGCGAGCCCCATGGCGCGGGCCATGGCCACCGGATCCTGCGCCTCGGCGAGCGCCGTGTTCATGAGGATGCCGTCGACGCCCTGCTCCATGGTGACGCACGCGTCCGACGCGGTGCCGACGCCGGCGTCGACGATGACGGGCGCCGAGAGCCGGCGCTTGATCGTGCGGATGCTGTAGGGATTGACCAGACCCAGGCCGCTGCCGATCGGCGAGGCCAGCGGCATGACCGCCGCGCAGCCCGCGTCCTCGAGCCGGAGGGCGGTGATGAGGTCGTCGTTGGTGTAGGCGAGGACCTGGAAGCCCTCCCGCACCAGCGTTCGGGCGGCCGCGAGCAGGCCCTCGGTGTCCGGGAGCAAGGTCTCGCGGTCGCCGATGACCTCGAGCTTCACGAAGTCGTTGAATCCCGCCTCCCGCGCCAGCCGCGCATACCGGACGGCCTCGTCGGCGGAGTAGCAGCCGGCGGTGTTGGCGAGGAGGAAATACTGGTCGGGACTCAGGTGGTGGAGCACCCCCTCTTCCTTGGTCCGGTCGAGGTCCACCCGCCGCACGGCCACCGTGACGATCTCGGCACCGGAGGCCTCGATGGCGCGCACCATGTCCCCGTTGTTGCGGTACTTCCCCGTACCGACCATGAGCCGCGAGCGGAAGCTCCGGCCGCCGATGGTCAGCGGGGCGTCGGTGAGGGTGTGGGGGGCGAGGGTGCCGGTCATGTCGACTCCTTAGGGTTGCGCTCTCCGGGATGACGGGAAAGATAATCGCTCCCGCGGGCTCACCCCCCGCCGACGAAGTGCACGAGCTCGATAGAGTCGCCGTCCGCCACCATCGTCTCTCCCAGCCTCACCCGGCGGACGATCGCTCGGTTCCGCTCCACCACGACCGTGCGCGGGTCCAGCCCGAGGTGCGTGAGCAGCTCGAGCAGCGTCGCCGGGCCAGGCACCCGGCGGACCTCGCCGTTGATGGTGACGGCCAGCTCGCTCATGTGTCGTCGGCCCAAGGCGCGAGCAGGGCGAGGGCCGCCGCGGCCGGGTCGGGCGCGCGCCAGAGCGCGGCGATGGCCGCCACGCCCCAGGCGCCCGCCTCGCGCACGGCACCCGCCCGCGCCGCGTCGATCCCACCGATCGCGATCACCGGGCGCCCCAGCGCCGCCGCGGCGCGAACCAGGTCGAGCCCGGCCGCGGCACGGCCGGGGTGACTCGCCGTCTGGTACACGTTGCCGACGAGGAGGTAATCCGCGCCCTGGTCCACCGCGGCCGCGGCTTCGGCCGCCGTGTGGATCGAGCGTCCGATCCAGCCCGCTGGCAGGATCCGGCGTGCGTCGGCCGGCGCCAGGTCCTCCGCGGCGAGCTGCACACCTTGGGCGCCGAGCGCGGCGGCGACGTCGGGCCGCCCGCTCACGAACACGGCCGCCTCGGCCGGGCGTGCGAGCGCCAGCAGCCGTGCGGCAGCGCGAGTCAGGGCGGCGCCTCCGGCCGCTCGGTCGCGGGCATGGAGCGCGACCGCCGATCCCGCCGCCGCGATCGCCGCCGCGCGGACGCCGAAGTCGGGCGCGGCGAGAACCTCGGCATCGGTCACCGCGTGGAGGCGGGGCAGGGGTCTCACTCGAGCCGGTCCCCCGCGGCAATGCCGCGGCCGCGGACCCAGTCACCCACGGTGAGCCGGGTGCGGCCCGCGGGCTGGACCTCGCGCACCTCGAGCGAGCCGTGGCCGGTGCCCACCACGAGCTGGCTACCTGCCGCGAGGACCCGGCCGGGCTCGCCGGCCTGGTCGGTGGCGGCGGCGCCGAACAGCTTGACCGGTGCGTCGGCGAGCGTGGCCCACGCGCCCGGCGCGGGATCGAAGGCGCGCACCTGCCGGGCGAGCGCGTCGGCCCCGCGGCGCCAGTCGAGGCGGGCGCTGTCGCGGTCGATCTTGGGTGCGAGGGTCATGGCGGTCGAGTCCTGGGGCTCGGGCTTCGCGAAGCCGGCGGCGAGGAGCGAGAGCGCGTCCACCAGCGCGGTGGCGCCGAGCTCGCTCAGGCGGGTGGCGAGCGCGCCCGCCGTCTCGTCTGCGTCGAGCGGCGTGGCGATCCGGTGCAGCACCGGCCCGCTGTCGAGTCCCGCCTCCATCTGCATGATGCTGATGCCGGTCTCGCGGTCGCCGGTGAGGATGGCGTGCTGGATCGGAGCGGCGCCGCGCCAGCGCGGCAGGAGCGAGGCGTGGACGTTGATCATGCCCTGCGCGGGGAGCGAGAGGACGTCGGGGCGCAGAATATGGCCGTAGGCCACGACGATGCCGAGCTCGGGATCGAGCCGGCGGAGGCCGGCGAGGAAGACGTCGCCCAGCGGCCGGACCGGCTGGAGCACGGGGATCCCGGCGCGCTCCGCTTCCTGCTTGACCGGCGGCGCCACGAGTGTCGAGCGCGAGCGGCCCTGCGGCTTGTCCGGCTGGGTGACCACCCCTACCACCTGGTAGCGCTCGCGCAGCAGCGCCCGGAGGGACGGCACCGCGAACTCCGGCGTCCCGAAGAAGACGATCCGCATCACTCCGAGCTGGCCGATTCCGGCTGCACCTCTTTGGTGTATCCCGAGTCATCCTTGTGCTCGCGCCGGTAGCGGGCGAGCAGCATCTGCCGCTTGATCAGGCTGAGGTGGTCGAGGAAGAGGATGCCATCGAGGTGGTCGATCTCGTGCTGGATGGCGCGGGCCTTGAGCCCGATCGCTTCCTTCCGGTAGCGGTTGCCATCGCGGTCGGTGGCCTCGATGACGACCCGCTCGGGCCGGCTGACGTCGCCGAAGATCTCCGGGATGGAGAGGCACCCCTCCTCGGCGGAGTCGCGGCCCTCGCTCTCGAGGATGACTGGGTCGATCATCTCGAAGCGGTCCTCGTCGGCGTCCACCACCGCGACCCGTCGTGCCACCCCGACCTGGTTGGCGGCGAGACCCACGCCGCGGGCCGCGTCCATCGTCTCGTACATGTCGTCGACCAGGCGGCGGACCTCGTCGTCGACGGCGCCGACTTCCTTGCTCCGCTGTCGGAGCACCGGCGAGCCCAGCAGGTGCAGCGACAGCAGGCTCATGCCGCGGGAGCCCCCGGGGCCGAGGCGCCGCCGATCCGCACGATGCGCGAGCGCTCGACCACCACGCTGGCGGTCCCGGTCTCGAGCGTGACGCGGGTCTCCTTCACGCCGGCGGACTCGACCTCCTTGATGTCCCGCACCTTGCCGATCAGCCCGCCGCTGGTCATCACCTCGTCGCCCTTTTTGAGATTGGTGAGCAGCTCGGCGTGCTTCTTCCGCGCCTGGCCCGACGGGCGCAGGATCAGGAAGTAGAACACGAGGCCGATCGCCGCCATCTGCAGCAGCAGAACCGTGAAGCCTCCACCCGAACCAGTTGGCGCCTGAAACATGATTGCTCCTCACGTCCCGCGAGCATAGTGGCGGCGGAGCCACTCGCGGCTCCAGCCGTCGAACGTCCCGGCGAGGATGTGCGCGCGCGCCTGCTCCCCCAGCCGGACCAGAAAGCGGATATTGTGCAGCGAGACCAGCCGGAGCCCGAGCATGTCCTCGACCACGAAGAGATGCCGCAGGTAGCCGCGCGGATAGGTGGTGCACGTCTCGCAGTCGCACTCGGGATCGAGCGGCTCGGACGATCCCCTGAGCGCGGCGCCCCGCACGTTGACCCGTCCCGCCGGCAGCCACGCGGTCCCGTGCCGGCCGTTCCGCGTCGCGGCGACGCAGTCGAACAGGTCGACGCCGCGAGCGATCCCCTCGAGCAGATCGGCGGGAAAGCCGACACCCATAAGATAACGGGGCGTCTCGCGGGGCAGGACGGGCTCGAGCAGCTCGAGCAGGCGGTGCATCACCGGCTTGGGCTCGCCGACCGAGAGCCCGCCGATGGCGACGCCGGTCCACGGTCCGCGCGCGAGCGTGCCTTCGAGCGAGCGGAGACGGAGGTCGTCGTGGGTGCCGCCTTGCACGACGGGCCAGAGGGTTTGGCGCTCGGACACCTGCTTCGGTGCCTTCGCCTTGCACCGATCCAGCCAGCGCAGCGTCCGCTCCATCCCCTCGAGCGCGAGTGCGTAGGGTGCCTGGCCGGGCACGACGTGGTCGAACGCCATGGCGACGTCGGCTCCCAGCGCGATCTGGATCTCCATCGCCCGCTCGGGCGTGAGCGTGCGATAGCTGCCGTCGACATGGCTCTGGAACTCGACGCCGTCCTCACCGATCCGCCGGAGACCCTCGAGCGAGAACACCTGGAAGCCGCCGGAGTCGGTGAGCATCGGCCCCGGCCAGGTGGTGAACCGGTTGAGTCCGCCCATCTGCTCGACGACGGCCTCGCCCGGGTCGGAGGTGCAGGTGGTAGCTGTTGCCGAGGACGATCTGCGCGCCGGTGCGGGCCACGTCGCCTGGGCTGAAGCCCCGAACGACGCCGTGGGTACCGACCGGCATGAACGCCGGCGTCTCGACGATGCCGTGGGGAAGGGTGAGCGTGCCGGCGCGGGCGGCGCCCTCGGTCGCCTGGAGCTGGAACTCGAACATCAGGGGGCGGGAGCGCCTGCCGCCGCCAGCACGCGATCGATCTGTCGCCGGTGCACCAGGTCGTGCGCGCCCATCAGGCGGATGAGCAGGTCGATGCTCTCCGGCCCTCGCTCGTCGTGCAGCCCAACCCGAGCGCGCTCCGCCGGCGTGAGCGAGCGCCAGAGCCGAAGGTTGGCCGTGCGGACGCCGCGAAGCTGCGCGAGGGTCACATCGAGCGGCATCGTGGCGTAACCAAGCGTCCGGGCCCAGGCGTCCTGGTCGTAGCCCTGAATGACCGGCTGATCAAAGGTCAGGATCTGCCGCGTGCGCCAGGCCAGGACGATCTCGGAGTCGGCGAGATGCTGGATCACCTCGATGGTCGACCACTTGCCCGGCCCCTCCGGCCGGCGCAGCATCGCGTCGTCGAGCCCGGCGGTGCGGCGCTCGAGCCAAGGCAGGCAGCTGGCCCGCGATCTCGAGGGGGTCCTGGTCGCCGAGCAGATCGAGCAGCGCGCGCACGTAGGTTGGCGCGGCGGCAGCGGCGCCACCGGCGGGATTGGCGAAGGTCATCGAGTCCTCCGGGTCAGAGAATCACCATGGCGTCGCCGTAGGAGTAGAACCGGTACCGCTCGGCGACGGCGTGGGCATAGGCCGCCATCGCGAGCTCGTGGCCGGCAAAGGCGCTCACCAGCATGAGCAGGGTGGAGCGGGGCAGGTGGAAGTTGGTGAGCAGCCGGTCCACCACCCGGAACTCATAGCCCGGCGTGATCAGGAGCCTGGTCTCGCCTGCTCCGGCGCGCACGCGACCGTCCGAGTCAGCAGCGCTCTCGAGCGCGCGGACCACGGTGGTCCCGACCGCCCAGATGCGGCCGCCCTGTTCGCGGACGAGCTCGATCAGCCCCGCGAGCCGTGCGGAGATCTCGTAGCGCTCGGGATGCATCGGGATGGTCGGCCGGATCGTCGGCGTCGACCGGCTTGAACGTGCCGGGTCCCACCTGCAGGTCGAGCCCCGAGACCAGCGACGCCTTTGGCCGTGAGCGCGTCGAGCAGCTCGGCCGTGAAGTGGAGTCCCGCCGTCGGCGCGGCGACGCTGCCCTCGGCCCGCGCGTAGACGGTCTGGTAGCGCTGCTCATCGGCGGCGGTGGGGTCGCGCGTGATGTAGGGCGGAAGCGGGAGCCGGCCGAATCGGCGGATCGCCTCTTCCGCCGTCGCGCCGACGAACTCGACCCGGCGATGCCCGTCGCCCAGCACCTCGAGCGTCTCGACGGCGACATCGCCGCCGAGCGCGATGCGCTTGCCCGGCTGCAGCGCGCTCCCCGGCTTCCCGAGCGCGATCCAGCCGCCCGTCCGCCGCCGGATGGATCAGCAGCACCTCGGCCGGCGCCCCCGACGGCCGGGTGCCGAGCAGGCGGGCGTGCCGCACGCGGGTCGTGTTGAGGACGACCAGGTCGCCGGCGGGAATGAGCGACGCCAGTTGGGCGAACCAGGTATCGGCCAGGACGCCGCCGCCGACGGAGTGGCGCTCGCCGGCGGCATCCCGGTGGAGCGGATGCCCGGGGCACGGCGGCCGAGGCTGCGGGTCGGACGCTCCGCGGTGCGCCGGTCCGGTGCCGCGCCGATACGGCGGTCGGACCGGAGCACCATCAGCAGCCGGCTCCCGGCCCGGTCCGCGAGCGGCTCCTGGGCGATGAGCTCGGGCGGCAGGTCGTAGTCGAAGTCGGCGGTGCGGAGGCGCTCAGGCGTCAAAGATCGTCGCCTGTGCCGCGGGCGGCGTGAGCCCGAACCGGCGGTACGCGAGCGCCGTGGCGCAGCGCCCGCGCGGGCGTCCGCTCGAGGAAGCCCTGCTGGATGAGATAGGGCTCGTAGACTTCTTCCAGCGTGCCGGCGTCCTCGCCCACGGCGACGGCGACGGTGCCGAGCCCCACGGGGCCGCCCGCGAACTTCTCGATGATCGTGGTGAGGATGCGGGCGTCCATGTCGTCGAGCCCGAACTCGTCCACGTTGAGGCGCGCCAGCGCCGCGGCCGCGACGGCGGCGTCGATGCGGCCGTCGGCCTTCACCTGCGCGTAGTCGCGCACCCGGCGGAGCAGGCGGTTGGCCACCCGCGGCGTGCCGCGGCTCCGGCGGGCGATCTCGGAGGCGCCGGCCTCGTCGGTCGGGACCTGGAGGATCGTGCGCGCTGCGGGCGATGATCCGCTGCAGATCCTCGGGCGGATAGAAGCCGAGCCGCTCGACCAGCCCGAAGCGCGCGCGCATCGGCGGGGTGAGCAGCCCGAAGCGGGTCGTGGCGCCGATCAGCGTGAAGCGCTCGAGCGCCATCGGGATGGTCTGCGCGTGGGGGCCATCGGCGATGCGGACGTCTACCCGGTAGTCCTCCATGGCCGGGTAGAGGAACTCCTCGAGCGCCGGCTTCATCCGGTGGATCTCGTCGATGAAGAGCATGTCGCCCGGGCCGAGCGATGTGAGCAGGCCGACGAGGTCGCCCGGCTTCTCGAGCACGGGACCCGAGGTGGTGCGGAGCTGCACGCCCATCTCGCGCGCCATGAGCATGGCGAGCGTGGTCTTGCCGAGGCCAGGCGGGCCGAAGAACAGCGTGTGGTCGAGCGTCTCGCGCCGGCCCTTGGCCGCGTCGATCGCGATCTGCAGCGAGCTCTTCACCTGTTCCTGCCCCACGAACTCGTCCAGCCGCGACGGCCGAAGCGCGGCGTCGGCGCCGGTCTCCTCGGGGAGGGGTTCAGGGGTGGTGACCTGCAGTCTGTTCATGCCATGCCTGCGTCAGTGGCCGGTTCGGGTGTTGGTTTTCACCACAGAAGGCACAGAGAAAGGCATGAACTGGGGTGAACAGCAACGACAGATTCTTGCTGTTCTCCGTGCCCTCTGTGCCTCTGTGGTGAACCCGATGCCCGCGATTCGTGATGTCAGCACGGATCAGTCGTCCAGCCGCGCGTTCCAGCGCACCGGCCGATCATCGGGCTCCACGATGTGCCACGCGCGACAGTGATTGCAGCGGTCGCGAGTGCTGGTGCTGTCGGCGGGCACCAGCTTGCGGTTGGTGCTGCCGCAGCGGGTGCAGTTCCATTCGGCGGTCACGGCGGGCACGCTCATCACGGTCATCGCCCTCCCCGGGCGGCGGCGAGCTCCTGCAAGGCCCGCCGGATCAGTTGCGAGGTCTCCTGCGACGCGCCGTCGGCGAGCGCGGTCCGCACCGCGTCGTCGGCCGCGACGGGCCCGTAGCCCAGCCCGATCAGCGCGCGCACTGCCTCCTCGGTGCCCGCGGCGCGAGGGGCGTGCGACTCCAGCGACACGTCGCCGAACTTGTCCTGCAGCTCCAGCACCAGCCGCTCCGCCTTCTTCTTCCCGACGCCGCTCACCGAGCTGAGCGCCGCGAGGTCGCGTGCCAGCACGCTCCGCACCGTTCGCTCCGGCCCGAGCGCCGAGAGCAGGGCCAGCGCGAGCTTGGGCCCGAACCCGCTGGCGCCGAGCAGCCGCTGGAACACCATCCGCTCCACCGGACGGTCGAACCCGTAGAGCGACCACCCGTCCTCCTTCACCACCAGCTCGGTGTGGAGGCTCACCCGGCCGCCCGCCGCCGGCAGCCGCTCGGCCACACCGGCCGGCACCGTCACCGCGTAGCCCACGCCGCCGTCGGTCTGCACCACGATCGTGTCGCCCGCGCGGCTCGAGAGCACCCCGCTCACCGAGGCGATCATCGCGCGCCCGTGACCTGGCGAAAGAACGTTGCCTGCCGGGTGCCGATGAGCAGGTGCGCGAGGGCGACGGCGACACCGTCCGCCGCGTCGGCCGGCTGGGGCGCCGTCCGGAGCCGGAGGAGCTGCGCCACCATGTACGCCACCTGCGGCTTGAGCGCGGCGCCGCGGCCCACGACCGTCTTCTTCACCTGCGCCGGCGAGTATTCGGCGATCGGGACTCCCGCCTGCTCCGCCGCGAGCAGGATGACGCCGCGCGCGTGGCTCAGCACCACGGTCGTCCGCACGTTCTTGCCGTAGAACGCGCTCTCGACCGCCACCGCGTCGGGCGCGTGGCGCGCGATCAGCGCGGTGATGCCGTCGTGGATCACGCGGAGGCGGGCCGGCAGGGGATCGCGGGCCGTGGTCGTGAGGGTGCCGCACTCCAGCAGTCGCGGGTGCAGGCCGAGCCCGCTCTCGACGACGCCGTACCCGAGGACGGCCGTCCCCGGGTCGATGCCCAGCACTCTCACGGCAGGGCTCTCAGGCCTCGGCCTCCGCCAGCTGCGCCGCGTCGATGTCGAAGTTCGAGGAGACCCGCGAGACGTCCTCGAGCTCCTCGAGCACCTCCATGAGCTTGAGGATCCGCTCGGCGTCTGCGCCCTCGACCCGGACGGTGTTCTTGGGCACCATCGTGAGCTCGGCCGATTCGATGGCGAGCTTCCGGCCGGCGAGCGCATCCTGCACCGCGTGGAAGGCCGCGGGGGCCGTGGTGACGATGTACTGGTCGCCCTCGCGCGCGAAGTCCTCGGCGCCGGCGTCGAGCGCGGCCTCGAGCGTCGCGTCCTCGTCGGACTTGGCGGCGTCGAGATAGATCTGTCCCTTCCGGTCGAACATCCAGGCCACCGAGTTGGTGGCGCCGAGGTTGCCGCCGTTCCGGCTGAAGGCGTGGCGGATCTCGGCGACAGTGCGGTTCGGGTTGTCGGTCGTGGCCTCGATGAAGATCGCGGCGCCGCCGGGTCCGTAGCCCTCGTAGGTCAGCTCCTCGTAGACGCTGCCCTCGAGCTCGCCGGTGCCCTTCTTGATCGCCCGGTCGATGTTGTCCCACGGCATGTTCACCGCCTTGGCCGCGTCGATCGCGGTGCGGAGCCGGGGATTGCCGCCGGGGTCGCCGCCCCCGCTCCTGGCGGCGACGGTGATCTCGCGGATGACCTTGGTCCAGGACGAGGCGCGGCGGGCGTCGGTGACGGCCTTCTTGCGCTTGATCTGCTTCCATTTGCTGTGGCCGGCCATGGCCAACTCCTTGATGCGGGCGAGGTTTGGTAGGCGGAAACATAAGCGGGACAGCCGTTTGCGGCAAACCTGCGGGCTTGACCCCCGGCCGCCCTTCCGCTAGTCTCCCACCCCTATGATCCCCACCAAAATTCGCTGGCTGGTCCTCTGCGCGGCCCTCGCGGCCTGCGGCGACAAGACCCCCAAGATGGCCAAGGTCAACGAGGCGCTCCCCAACCTCCCACTGCCGCCGCAGCCGAGCTTCGTCAGCCGCTCCGGCGGGCCGGACGCGCTCCAGATCACGCTGCGATCGCCGGCCAGCCCGGACGCGGTGGCGGACTACTATCGCACCGTGTTCAAGACCGGCCAGTGGAAGCTGGAGAACGAGGCGAAGGATGCGGACGGCGCCACCGTACTCCTCGCCCAGCGGAACGGTCCGCCGCTCTGGGTGCGCATTCAACCGCGCGAGGGCGGGGGCTCGACGGTCGAGTTGTCGGGGGCGGTGCTGAGCAAGATCGACAGCGCGGGCGCGAGGCCGGCGTCATGAGCGGACTGGCTGCCTATCCTTCCGGATCCAGCAGGTCCTCGAACCTGAGCCACCTCGGATAGAAGAACAGATCCACGAACCCGGTCGGGCCGTTGCGGTTCTTGGCGATGATGAGCTCCGTCGCGCCTTCCACGCCCTGGCCCGGCCGGTACATCTCCTCCCGATAAATCCCCAGCACCAGATCCGCCGTCTGCTTGATGCTTCCGAGTGCGCCGAGGTCGTCGAGCGTGGGGCGCGGGTCGGCGCGGTCCCGATGATGCTCCGGCAGCTGCGCCAGGGCGAGCACGGCCAGGTTGCGTTCCATCGCCAGCGCCTTGAGCGCGCGGACGGCCAGGGCGATGCGCTCGTCCAGCTGAGTCGCGGGCAGGGGCGAAGGCGCCAGATGCAGCGCGTCCACCACCACGAGCGCCCGGCCGGGAACCTGGTCGAGCGATGCCGAGACTTCGTCGAAGCTCGCGCCGAGAAGCGGGCGCAGCAGGAGCGGCATGCCTCGAAGCCGGACCGCCGCCGCGCCGACCGCGGTCCGCGCGGGCGCGTCGAGCCGGCCCTGGCGCAGGTCGTCGATCGGCGCCCGGCCCTCGAACGCAAGCGCCCGCTCGAGCACGCGCTCCGGACTCATCTCCCCCGAGAGGTAGAGCGTAGGCATGCCGGCCTGCGCGGCCCGGACTGCCATCGCCAGCGCCAGCGCGGACTTCCCGCTTCCCACGTCGCCGCCCAGCACGACCAGGTCCTGCCGCCGGAACCCGCCGCCAAGCACACGGTCCAGCGAGGGGAACCCGCTCGGCACCGTATCCGGCGCCGTGGAGCCGGGGGCGATCGCGTCGATCCGGCCCACCACGCCCTCGAGCGATACGTCCTGATCCCGCCGGGTCACGGGCGCTCCACGTGGCCGAAGGTCATCGGTGCTCCGCACGAACGGCGGTTCGTGCGGCGCGGGCGGCCTGCGCCAGCGCGTCGCCGGCCTCGGCGCCACCCGCCTCGCGCGCCGGCGCGACGAGCTGGCTGAGCACCTGGGCCGCCGTTTCGGGCTGCCCTTCCTTCAATTGGCTCAAGGCGGCGGCGAGGGCGCGCCGGAGCGGTGGTGCCACCGTGAGGCTTGAGAGCCGGTGCTCCAGGGCCTGAAGGCGGCGGCGGTGGGCTCGGTCCGCGGGCGGCGGGTCCCGCACGAGGTCCTGGGCGACCCGGACCGTGAGCCACAGGGCGAAGATGCCGTCGCGCCGTGGACCACGCGCAGCCTGCGGCAGGACGTTGAGGAGCGCCGTTGCGGCCGGATCCCACCCGCTCACGCCGAGCCGCTCACACGGCGGCGCTCACGCGAGGGTGCGTGTCAGCGTCGTGAAGACCATGTCGGGCAGAATCTCGCGCATGCAGAGGTGGTGCTCGAGGGGGCACTCGGGGCCGCCGTGGCTGGTACAGGGGCGGCAGTCGAGGTTACGCTCGACGACGCTCGCGTGGGCGTTGTAGGGGAAGAACCCGAACTGCCGCACCGTCGGGCCGAACAAGGCCACGACCGGCGTGCCGACGCCCGTCGCCATGTGCATGACGCCGGTGTCACCCGAGATGAGTGCGGCGGCACGCTTGAGAATGCCCCCGGTGTCCTGCAGGGTCAGGTCGCCGGCGGCGCTCGCCACGTGGGAGCCACCGCGGGCGGCGATCTCGGCGCCCATCGCCGAATCCCCGGGGCCCCCGAGGGCCACGACGTCGGCGCCGGTGTTTACGATCGTGCGGACCAGCTTGATCCAGTGCTCGATCGGCCAGCGCTTGGTGGCGTGGGACGCACCGGGGGCGATCGCCACCAGCGCCCGCTTGGTGCCCACCCGGGACCGCTCGAGCCACGCCGCCGCGCGCTCCTCGGCAATGGGGTTCAGGAAGAACTCCGCCGGGCCGTTGTCGGGCTCGACTCCCAGGTCGGTCGCGGCCTCGAAGTACCGCTCCGCGACCGGGACGTGCTCCTGGTAGGTGTTGTGCTTGAATCGGATGAGCAGCGCCCGCGCCATCCGGCGATGGGAGAAGCCGGACCACGGCCCCGGCGCCAGCACCCGCAGCGCGACCGTCCGGAGCCCACCCTGCAGGTCGAGGATGTGCGAGTACTTCACGGACTTGATCTGGGCCGCAACGCTCCGGATCCGCTGCTGCGGTCCGATCCCGAACGCCTCGGTGACGTTCGGGTTGTCGCTCACGAGCGAGACGTACTGGCGCTTCGTCAGCACGGTTACCCGGGCCCCGGGCCACTTGGTGCGGATCGCTCGCAGGAGGGGGGTCGTCAGCAGGATGTCGCCGATCGAGCTGAACCGCACCACCAAAATGTCGGGGGACAGGAAGGAGTTGTACGTCACGGCCGGTAATGTACGCGGGGACGGGAGGTTGCGGAACAGGGGACGGACAGTCGGACGGCCGGACGGTCAGCTTGCGCCGGCCGGAAGCTGGTGCTCGCGTGCTTCATAGTCTGGCGCTCTGATCGTTCGACCGTCCGTCCGTCTGACCGCCTATATTTGCCTCATGCCCCGTCCCAAGAGCATCCTCTGGGTGGACGATGAGGTCGAAAGCCTCACGTCCCACGTTCTCTTCCTGGAAGAGCAGGGATTCGCCGTCGAGACCACGACTCACGGCGACGACGCCCTCGTCCTGCTCCAGCGCCAACCCTATGGGGTCGTTCTGCTCGACGAGCAGATGCCGGGCCGCCGGGGGCTGGAGCTGTTCCGGGCCATTCGGGCCCTGGATCACGCCATGCCGGTGGTCATGGTGACCAAGAGCGAGGAGACCGAGACGCTCAAGGACGCCATCGGCTCCGACATCTCGGACTACCTGATCAAGCCGGTCAACCCCCGCCAGATCCTCTCGGTCGTCACCCGGCTGCTCGACGGGGACCGGATCCGGCAGCAGCGGCTCTCGCGCGACTTCGCGACCCGCTTCCGCGAGCTGGAGGCGCGCCGCGGCGGGCCGATGGCGTGGCGCGAGTGGGTCGAGCTCGTGGCCGAGCTCGCCGAGTGGGAAGTGCGGCTGGGGCAGGCGGACGAACCCGGGCTCCAGGATGCGCTCCGGACGCTGCAGGAGAGCCTCCGGCAGGACTTCGCCAAGTACCTGCAGCGCAACTACGCCCGCTGGCTGCACGACGGCGACAGCGACCGACCACCGCTCTCGGTGGACATCGGCGCCGAGTTTCTGCGACCGGTGCTCGACACGCACCGGCGGGTCCTGCTCGTCGTGGTCGATTGCCTCCGCCTGGACCAGTGGGCCATGATCCGCCCGCTCATCAGCGCGCGGTTCGACATCGAGACCGCCCACTACTTCTCGATTCTCCCCACCGCGACGCCGTTCGCGCGGAACGCCATCTTCAGCGGGCTCTTTCCCGCGGAAATCAAGGCCCGCTACCCGCAGTGGTGGACCGACAGCGAGGAGTCGAGCCTCAACGCGCACGAGGCGGAGCTCCTCACCGAGCAGTTGAAGGAGCTGACCGGGCGCAACGTTCCCGTCCACTACGAGAAGGTGTTTACGGCCGCCGACGGCGACGGGCTCCTCAAGCGACTGCCGGCCCACCTGGCGCAGGACGGCGTGACCGCGCTGGTCTTCAACTTCATCGACCAGCTCACCCATGGGCGGACCGAGAACTCGACGCTCTACGAGGTGGCCCGCGACACGTCGGCGCTCCGGAACCTCACCCGCACCTGGTTCGAGCGCTCGCCGCTCTGGGACGCGCTGCGGGAGGCGGAGCGGCGGGGCGTGCCGGTCCTGCTCACGACCGATCACGGCTCGATCCACTGCCACACCCCCGCCACCGTCTACGCCAAGCGCGACACGACCTCCAACCTGCGGTATAAGTTCGGCGACGACCTCCGGGCCCAGGACGCGGACGCGGCGCTGGTCGTCGAGGACCTGGCGAGCTTCGGATTGCCCGCGCGCACACCCGGCACCCGGCTGCTGCTGGCCACCGGCGACCGGTTCTTCGTCTATCCCACCAAGCTGCGCGAGTATCAAGCGCGCTACCGGGGCGCCTTCCTCCACGGCGGTGTCTCGCCCGAGGAAGTGATTCTCCCGATCGCGCTGCTGACGCCTCGGACCGGCTGACGGTGCGAACCGAGCGGCGCCTCCTCCGGCTGGCCCGCCCGTACCGGGGGCTCCTTGGCCTGGGTCTGGTGACGACCTTCCTGGCCTCGCTGCTCGACGGCTTCACGCTGGTCATCCTCATCCCGCTCCTCAAGCACCTGTTCGGTACCGCGGGCCAGCTCCGCGCGGGCTCGACGCAGCTCGAGGCGCTGGTCGCGCGCCTGACCGAGCCGCTGGTGTCGGGCCTGACGCCCGGGGCGGCGGCCGGACGGCTGGTCGTGCTGCTCGTGCTCGGCCTGCTGCTCAAGAATCTGCTCGGCTACGCGTCGACCCAGATCTCGGTCGGCGTGCAGGAGGGGCTGGTGCGCGATCTCCGCACCCGCGTGTTCGACCACCTGCTCACGCTCGATCTCGGCTACTTCCAGCGCACCCGCGCGGGGCAGGTCATCTCGGGGATCATCACCGAGGTAGACCAGACCAAGACGGTCGTCACCGCGTCGCTGATCCAGCTGTTCCAGAACGTCGTGGTCGTGGCGACGACGCTGGTGGTGCTGAGCCAGATCTCGCTCCGGCTCACCCTGCTGACGCTCGCCTGCGTGCCGGTGATGGTCCTCGTGCTCCAGACCCTCCTCAAGCGTCTGCGCCAGCACGCCCGCGCCCGCGCGCACGAGCGCGGGGAGGTGACCGCGACGATCACCGAGCGGATCGGCGCCGTGCGCCTGATTCGCGCCTACGGCGAGGAGGCGCGCGAGAGCGCTCGCTTCGCCGCCCAGGCGACGCGCTACCGGAAACAGGTGATCCGGACTCAGCGCTTCTCGTCGCTCACCAGCCCGCTGACCGAGGTGTTCTCGGGTTTCCTCGTGATCCTGATCATCTGGGCCGGCACCCGGCCCGCGCTCATCGGCCTGGGTGCGCCACTCGCGCCCGAGACGATCATCGTCTTCCTGATCGCGGCGCTCAAGCTGACCTCGCCGCTCAAGACCATCAGCTCGTATCCGGCGGTGATGGCGGTGACGCTCGCCAGCGCGGAGCGGGTGTTCGAGATGCTGGACGAGCCGAGCGTCGAAGTGGACCATCCGGGAGAGGGCCAGGCGCGCTTCGAGCGGGAGGTGGCCTACGAAGGAGTCGATTTCCGTTACGACCAGGGCGATCCAGTGCTGAGCGACGTCTCATTCACGCTGCCGAAGGGCAAGGTCGTGGCACTGGTCGGACCGTCCGGAGCGGGGAAGACGACGCTCGCGGACCTTCTGCCCAGGTTCCACGATCCGGTCGGCGGGCGCATCACCATGGACGGCGTGCCGCTCACCAGTCTCACCCGCCGCTCGCTCCGCGCGCTCATGGGTGTCGTGAGCCAGGATACGGTTCTTCTCAACGATACGGTGCAGGCGAACATCGCCTACGGATCGGCCGGCGCCACCCGGGAACAGATCGAGGCCGCCGCGCGGGCCGCCAACGCCGACCTGTTCATCGCCCAGCTCCCGCACGGCTACGACACGGTCCTCGGCGAGCGCGGCACCAGGCTCTCGGGCGGACAGCGCCAGCGGATCGCCATCGCGCGGGCGCTGCTCCGAGATCCGCCGATCCTCATCCTCGACGAGGCCACGAGCGCGCTGGACACCGAATCCGAGCGGCTGGTGCAGCAGGCGATCGACCGCCTCATGGCCGACCGGACCGTGCTGGTGATCGCTCACCGGTTGGCCACCGTGCGGGACGCCGACGAAATCGTCGTGCTCGACGCCGGCCGCGTGGTGGACCGCGGCACGCACGATCAGCTTTTTCGTGCCGGCGGCCTCTATCGCCGCCTCTACGATCTGCAGTTCCGCGACCAGGAGCCCGCGCTCACCGCCAGCATTTGAGCATAGGTCGCGGCACGGGTTGTAATCGAGATCCCAACCCTTACTTTCGTTTCGTGGCGACCCACACTCCTCAACCCCACGTGCTCCTCGTCGGCGCCTTCGACGATGCCCTCCACGCTCACGCCGGCCTGCGCCGTCGCGCGCTCGAGCGGCTCGGCTGCCGCGTCGCCACGCTGAACCTGATCGGCACGGGTGGCTGGCTGACCCGGCTCCGGCGCGTCGGACTCCACGACCGCCTGGCACGCGCCATCGCCAGCACCACGCCGGCGCTCGTGCTGGTGCTCGAGGGCAGCCCGGTGGACGCCGCCATGGTGGCGTCGCTGCGCCATGGCGGCGGGCCATCGTGGGCCAATTGGTTCTGCGACGCGCGCCGCTCCCCCGAAGACATCCGGCCGCTCGCCGCGGCCTACGACGCCATCTTCGTGGCCGACTCCGCCACCGTCGAGGCACTCGACCAAGTCGGTAATCCGCCGGTGCATTACCTGCCCGCGGGCTGCGACCCGTCCATCCACCGTCCCATGCGCGCCCGCGACCGCTATCGCGCCAACGTGGTCTTCGCGGGCACAGCCACGCCGCACCGCGAGCGGCAGCTCTTCGAGCTGGTGGAGTTCGGGGTGGCGGTCTGGGGGCCTGGCTGGCGGCGGACCAGGCTGCGCGACTACTGCCGGGGCGAGCTGCTGAGCCACGAGGACTACATCCGCGCCTACGCCGGCGCGTCGGTCGCCGTGAACGTCGCGTGCACCGAGGGGCACGACGGCAGCGGGGAACTGGGGGCGAGCCGCCGCCTGTTCGAGCTCGCCGCCATCGGCGTTCCCCAGGTCGTCGAGGAGCATCCCGACATCCACTGCCACTTCCGCGAGGGGTCCGAGATCCTCGTGGCCCGCTCACCCCAGGACCTGCGCTCGCTCACGTCGGAAGCGCTGCACGATCGCGCCTGGGCCGACCAGGTGGCGGCCGGCGCGCGCCAGCGGGCGCTGTCGGAGCACACCTACATGCACCGGCTCGCGGCGCTGCTGCGGGGCGTGCAGGTCGCCGAGTTCGCCGGCGGAGTCGCGTGACCCTGCGGCCGGTCGGTCGCCGGGGCCTGCGGCTCTCGGTCGTGGTGACGACGTACGAAAACCCGCGGGCTCTCGCTCTCGCCCTCGCCGGGTTGTACCGGCAATCGCTCCAACATTTCGAGATCCTCATCGCGGACGACGGCAGCGGGCCTGAGACGGCGGCGCTGGTCGCAGCCGCCGCGACGGGTGCGCCCGTGCCCGTGCGTCACGTCTGGCATGAAGACGCCGGATTCCGCAAATGCACGATCACGAACAAGGCCATCGCGGCCGCTGAGGGCGACTACCTGGTCTTCTTCGACGGCGACTGCATCGCGGGGAGCGATTGCCTCGCCATCCACCTCGACGCGGCCCGGCCGGACAGCTACCTGGCCGGCGGCAAGATTCCGCTGGCGCGGCGGCTGGCGGACCGGCTCACGGTGGACGACGTGCGTCGGGGGTTGCTCGACAGCCTGGGGCTGTGGTGGCTGGACGCGGGGAAGCGCCGCCGGCTGGCGGCGAGTCGTGTGCCGTGGCTGGGCCGCTGGATGAACGGCCGGGTTCCGCGCGAGCCGAGCTGGCGGGGGAAAATTCCTCGGCCTTCGCAGAGCACCTGCGGGCGATCGGCGGCTTCGACGAGCGGTTCACCTATGGATTCGAGGACGCGGATCTCGGCCACCGCCTCCAGGCGCACGGGATCCACGGCAGGTCGGTTCGCTACACCGCGCCGGTGTTCCACCTCGAACACGCACGTCCCTACGCGCGGCCGGAAGAGCTGGCGGCCAATCGAGCGCTCTACGACGAGAATCGGGCCCGCCGGGCGACGCGCACCGCGCACGGGCTGCAGGCGCCGTAGGCCTCGCCGCGATGGCCCCGACGACGCCGTCTTCGCGACTCCCGACCGTCATGCAGGTGCTGCACCAGGGCGGAGGCGCCGGCTCCGTCACGTCCACGCTCCATCTGTCGCTTGGCCTCGCGCGCCGCGGAGTGGCGATCCGGTTCGTCTGTCCGCCGGATTCGGAGGTCGAGGCGCTCGCCCGCGCGGGCGGGCTCGACGTGCTGCCGCTGGCGCTTCACCCCGGCGCCCGTCGCGCCAACGCCGCCGGGCTCGCGGCGCTTCTCGCGCGGCACCCGGTCGACCTGGTCAATTCTCAGAGCGCGCGTGACCGGCAGGCTTTCACCTGGCTGGCGATCCTCGGCCGTCTGCCGGTGCCGCTGGTGCTGACCCGCCGGCAGATGCCGCGGACATTCTACCTGGCGAACTGGCTCGCCAGCCGGGCGGCGGCGCGGGTCGTTGCCGTGAGCCGGCCGGTCGCGCAGGCGCTCCGGCGGAAAGGCACGCCCGCCGCAAAGCTCGCGGTCATTCCCAACGGCCTCGTGACTGCCCGGGTGGACCGGCCGGTGAGTGCGGCGGAGCTGCACGCGTGGCGCGAGCGCATCGGGTGGACGCCGGCGCAGCGCACCGTGGGCATCGTGGCGCGCCCCAAGGATCAGCGCGTGGTGCTCGCCGCCCTGCCGCAGGTGCGGACGCCGGTGCGACTGGTGCTCGCGGGCATCGACCTCGCCGATCCGATCGCGCGGGCGGCCCGCAAAGTCGCCCTGCCGCACGCCGCGGTGTGTCTGCCGTTCACCGCGGACGTGCGGCCGCTTTACGATCTGCTCGACCTGGTCCTCCTGCCGTCCCGGTTCGAGGGGTTCTCGCAGTCACTGCTCGAGGCGATGGCGCTCGGCAAGCCGGTGATCGCCTCCGCCGCGTCGGGCAACCTGGACCTCGTGGCGCCCGGCGGCGACGGCCTGCTCGTGGCGCCGCTCGACCCGGCCGCGTGGGCCGGCGCGATCGACCGCGTGCTCGGAGACGCCGAGCTCGCCCGGCGATTCGGTGCCGCCGGCCGCCACACCGCCCGCGAGACCTTCTCGCTCGAGCGGACGGTGGCGGAAACGCTTCAACTCTACCAGAGCATCCTCGACCCCGGCGCGCTTGCCCCGCCGCGCCGCCTGGGATGAGATGCTCCCGTCTCGGCGGTTGCTGGGGCCCGGAGGCGCGGCGAGATTCCTCCCCGTCATGACTCTTCCTGGGGAGGCACCGTCGTGATCAGGGTGTCGGGATTCACCATCGTCCGGAACGCGATCAAGCTGGATTTCCCGGTCGTCGCCAGCATCCGGTCGCTCCTCCCGGTATGCGACGAGGTGGTGGTGAACGTCGGCCGCTCGGACGATGAGACGCTCGAGCTGGTCCGGTCGATCGACGATCCGAAGGTCCGGATTCTCGAGACCGAGTGGGACATGACCATCAGAAACCGGGTCCTCGGTGACGAGACGCTGCGGGCCATGCGGGCCTGCCGCCATCCGTGGGGTATCTATATCCAGGCCGACGAGGTGTTGCACGAACGCGGCGCCGAGGAGTTGGCGGCGGCCATCGCGCGGCACGACGCCGACCGTCGGGTGGAAGGTCTGCTGGTGCGATACCAGCACTTTTATGGTGACATGAACACCATCGCCGTGAACCGACGGTGGTACCGGCGCGAGGTGCGCGCCGTCCGTCTCGACCCCGCGCTGGATATCCGCCCCTACCAGGGCGCCCAGGGTTTTCGCGTCGGCCCCCAGCTTCGGAAGATCCGGGCGCGGGTGACCGGCGCCGAGATGTTTCACTATGGGTGGGCCCGTCCCACGCAGGCGCTCAAGGCCAAGCGGGAGACCAACCGCGTGATCTACCCGTGGTCGCGCGAGCGGGAAGCTCGGCGGCCGCTGCTTCCGTGGTTTCCGGGCCTCACCCGATTTCAGGGGACGCATCCCGCGATCGCGCGGGAGTGGGTGGATGCGCGGCGGCACGACGTGGAGCGCCGGGTGGAACCGCCGCACTTCGAGCCCGAGTTCCTCCGCTTCTACGCGTCCGACATCATCGAACGGCTGACCGGCGCCCGGGTCTTCGAGTTCCGCAACTATACCGTGGTGTGATGGCCGGCCGACCGGTGCCGCTCACCGTCGTCATTCCGACCCTGGACGAGGGCGCGCAGATCGGCGAGTGCGTCCGCCACCACGCCTGGGCGGACGAGGTCATCGTGGCGGATGCCGGATCGACCGACGATACCGTCGCCGCGGCGCGCCAGGCGGGGGCGACAGTGCTCGAGCGGACCGGTCCGACCATCGCCGCGCAGCGCAACGCGGCCATCGGCCAGGCGCGCAACGAGTGGATCTTCGCCCTGGACGCGGACGAGCGCGTGTCCGACGTGCTGCGCGACGAGCTGGCTGGGGTCCTGCTCGCTCCGGCACACCAGGTCTATCAGGTCCGCCGGCAGAACTTCTACCTCGGACGCGAGCTCACCCGGGGCCGCTGGGGCAAGGACTGGGTCACCCGGTTGTTTACGCGCGACCGGCGCTTCGTCGAGCGCCGCGTGCACGAGGGACTCGAGCCCGGGGCCGACACGGGCCGGCTCGCGGGCACTCTGCGGCACGTGCCCTACCGCGACCTCGCGCACCAAGTCGAGAAGATGCACCGCTACGCCCGCTGGGGCGCGGAAGACATGTTCGACCGCGGCGAGCGCGCCAGCCTCTGGGATCTCGGCTTCCATCCGGTCGGGCGGTTTCTGCGCGCCTATCTGCTCCAGGGCGGTGTGCTCGACGGCCGCTTCGGCTTTGTGACCTCCGTGCTCGGCGGATACACCGCGTTTCTCAAGTACGCGCATCTCTGGGCGCTGGAACGACGCGGGTGACGGCGCGGCCGCTGTCCGTCGCACTGCTCACCTCCGCGCGCACCTGGCGCGGCTCGGGAGCAAGCCTGGCCATCATCGCCGAGGGTCTGGTGCAGCGCGGCCACCGAGCGCATCTGATGGCCGGGGACGACGGCGTGGTCGAGGCGTTCGCGCGGCTCGGCCTCCAGGCATCGCGGGTTCCCGCCGGCGACACAGGCGTGCGGGAGGCGAGCGCGATCGCGCGCCTCCTGCGCCGGATCGGGGCAGATGCCATCCTTGTCGATCGGCCGCGGGACCTGCGGCTGGCCGCGCTGGCGTCCATCCGCCATCCTCTGGCGATCGTGAACCGCTACAACCTCAGCCGGGCGCGGCCGCCCTCCGACTTGCTCAGCCGGCTGGCGTACCGCCGGGTGGGGCTCACGGTCTTCGTGAGCCGTGCGTCCGCGGACCGCACCCTCCAGCTCGCGCCCTACATTCTCAATCGGCCGCACCGGGTGATTCACGGCGCGGTCGATCCGGAGCGCTTCCGGCCCGCCGCAGGGGCGGCCGTCGCCTTCCGGCGCGCGCACGGGCTCGGCGAGGCGCCGTTCGCACTCGCGATCGGCTCACTCACACCCGAGAAGCGGTACGATTTTCTCCTCGAGGCATGGCAGCGTCTGGGCACCCACGCGCCTCCGCTTCTCGTCTGCGGCGAGGGCGGGGACGAGGCGCGCCTGCGCGACCGGGCCGGCGCGCTGGGAGTGGACATCCGCTGGCTCGGCCAGCTGGAGCGGGCTCAGGTGCCCGCCGCCTACGCCGCCGCCACCTGCCTCGTCCACGCGGGAGCGGTGGAAACGTTCGGGTTGAGCGTGCTCGAAGCCATGGTCAGCTCCCTGGCCGTCGTTGGGGTACGGGGCGGGGCAGTGCCCGAGGTGCTCGGGGACGCGGGCCTGCTCGCGCCGGTCGACGACGTGGCCGCCTTCGCGGGGCTGGTGCGCGAGCTGCTGGCCGACCCCGGCCACCGCGCCGCGCTCGGCGCGGCGGGGAGGAGCCGGGCGCTGCAGCATTTCTCGCTCGAGGTCATGCGCAGCAGCTACGTCGAGGCGCTCGAATCGGTCTGTGCGAAAGACGCGGGGTAACGTGTCTCGGCACATGCTCCTCACGTATGACTTCCCGCCCATGGGAGGCGGGATCGCTCGAATGATGGGCGAGCTGGCCATGCGCTATCCGGCCGGGTCCCTCCTTGTCTCCACCGGACGGGTCGCCGGCGCCGCGGCCGTCGACCCGCGGTTCCCCAACCGCGTTGACCGGCTAGCGATGGACAGCCGACGGTTGCGCACGGTGCAGGGACTCATCGTCTGGTCGCCGCGGGCGCGAGCGCTCGCCCGGGACTTCGATCCCGGGTTTGTGTGGTGCGGGAACCTCAAGCCGGCCGGGTTCCCGGCCGCGTGGATCCACCGGCGTGCCGGCACGCCGTACGGTATCTTCCTTCACGGCTCGGAGCTGCTGCTGCTCCAGCATCGCATCCGGTATTCGCCGCGGAAGCGCATCGCGGCGGCCTACGCGCTCCGCCACGCGGCCGTACTGGTGTGTGTCAGCGACTGGACCCGGCGGCTGTGTCTTCAGGTGCTCGAGGAGATGGGATTCCGACCGGGCCAGGTCGAAGTCCGGACGCTGCCGCTGGGCACCGATCCCGATCGCTTCCTCCCCGGCCTGGATGGTCGTGACGTCCGGGCCCGCTACGGCCTGGGCGAGCGGCCCTGGCTGCTCACGGTGGCGCGGCTCGCGGCGCACAAGGGCATCGACACCGGGATCGAAGTCCTGGCAGCGCTCCGGGAGAGTCATCCGGATCTCGAGTACGTGGTCGTCGGGCACGGTGCCAAGCAGGCGGAGCTGGAATCGCTGGCCCGGCTGCGCGGGGTCGCCGATCGGGTGCGATTCCTCACCGCGGTGGCCGATGCCGATCTGCCCGCGCTGTACAACGGCGCGGAGCTGTACCTGGGCCTGTCCCGGCCGGAGGAGCTGTTGATCGAGGGTTTCGGAATCTCCCTGACCGAGGCCTCCGCCTGTGGGATTCCCGTGATCGGCGGGCGCGCGGGCGGAATTCCGGATGCCGTGCGAGACGGCGAGACCGGCCTCCTGGTGGACTCGACGGATCTGGACGCGGTCCTCGCCGCCGTCCGGTCGCTGCTGGCCGACCCCGCGCTCCGCGCGCGGCTGGGCCAGGCGGGGCGGCTCGCGGTCGAGAGCCACTACAATTGGGACCGCGTCACCAGTGAGGTGCGCCGGCTGGGCCAGGACTTCGGTGTTCCGGGACCGACACGGTAGATTCCGAACATGACCACCCACCTGCTGCTCACCTATGATTTTCCGCCGATCGGCGGCGGCATTGCGCGCTGGATGGCCGAGCTCGCCCGGCGCTATCCGGCGGGATCGCTGGTCGTCTCCACCGGCCAGCAAGGTGACGCCTCGGAAGTGGACGCGGGCTTCCCCAACCGGGTCGACCGCCTCTCGATTCCCTCGCGCCGTCTCCGCACCATTCAGGGCATCCTGCTCTGGTCGCGCCGGGTGGCGGTGCTCGCGCGGTCCACCGACGCCGAGTTCATCTGGTGCGGCAACATCAAGCCCGCCGCCTATCCGGCCAAGTGGACGATGGAGCGCACCGGCACTCCGTTCGGCATCCTGCTTCACGGCGGCGACCTGCTCATCCTCCAGCACCAGGTGCATCAGTCGGCTCTTCGGCGGAAGACCGCGGCCGCGCTGCTGTCCTCGGCCGCGGTCCTGGTCGCCAACAGCGAGTGGACCCGCGACCGCTGCCTCACGCTGCTGAGCGAGCTCGACATCGACGCCACGCCCGATCGGGTCCGGGTCGTGCCGCTCGGCGCGGACCACGAGTTCTTCCGTCCCGGTCTCGACACGCGCCAGGTCCGTGCGCGCTACGGCCTCGGCGAGGGACGCTGGCTCCTCTCGGTCGCCCGCCTCAGCCGCCACAAGGGAATCGATACGGCGCTCCAGGCGCTGGCCCGGCTTCGGTCCCGCTACCCCGATCTCCGGTACGCGGTCGTCGGCACCGGAGAAGAGCACGAGGCGCTCACCGCCGAGGCCCGCGAGCTCGGCGTGGCCGATCGAGTGCGCTTCCTCACCGACGTCCCCGACCGGGACCTGCCCGCGCTCTACAACACCGCGGAGGTCTACCTCGGCGTCTCGCGGCTGATGGAGCAGCGGGTCGAGGGTTTCGGGATCTCGCTCGCCGAGGCCTCGGCGTGCGGGGTGCCGGTCGTCGCGGGCCGAAGCGGCGGCATCCCGGCGGCGGTGCGCGACGGCGAGACCGGCCTCCTGGTCGACGCCGAGGGGCCCGAGGCGGTGGCCGAGGCGCTGGCCAGACTGCTCGATGATGCGGCGCTGCGCGCGCGGCTCGGCGCGGCGGGGCGGCGCGCAGTCGAGAGTCACTATAACTGGGACCGGGTCACCGCCGATCTCGTCCGCATCGGTCGGGAGCTGGGCTCGGACGCCAAGCAGGCCGCCGGTTGATGCCATCGGCACCCGGGCACGCGGCATCGAGGAGTACGACCGGCAGT
The DNA here is from genome assembly GCA_963728705.1 of uncultured Gemmatimonadales bacterium. Classification (GTDB taxonomy): domain Bacteria; phylum Gemmatimonadota; class Gemmatimonadetes; order Gemmatimonadales; family GWC2-71-9; genus CAVVWJ01. The sequence continues at coordinate 56,954 of CAVSLY010000017.1, read as the reverse complement.
ACCAGGTCTGGGTCGAGCGACAAGGGGCGCGCGCGCTCGATCTCGACTGGCGGCTTACTCATCTGCTCTGGTGGCAGCGCGCGCTGCTCCGCCGCTATTCCCCCGAGGGGAAGCGGGTGCTCGATTTCGGATGCATGGACGGGATCTTCACGCTCCGGCTGCAGCAGCTCGGCGGTGAGGCGGTGGGTTACGACATTTCTCCCGCCGCCATCGCCCAGGCCAAGCGATTCCGCGGGGCGGCGGCGCGGCCGGTGTTCACCACGGTGCCGCCGGGGCCGGGACAGTTCGACCGGATCTATTGCAACGAGACCCTGGAGCACGTCGCGGACGATGTCGGCCTGGTCGGGGAGCTGGTGGGATATCTGGCGCAGAGCGGGTCGGTGGTGGGCACCACGGCCGTGACGAAGGCTCCCTGGGAGCCGGACAACACACGGGAGTACGATGAGGCCCTGCTGAGGCGGGCCCTGGCTCCGTGGGGGCGGGTGCGATTGCACCGCTACTACCGCAGCCCGCTCCGGAATTTCGTGCCGATTCGCCAGGACGGCACCGCGGTTCTCATCTTCGAGGTTACGCCGCCGTCCCCTCCGGGCGCACGCTGATCGCGGACGTCGGACAGTTGAGCACGTAGGAGCCCTGCAGCGGGCTCCAGGTCTGCACCGGCGTCGTCACTTCGGCTTTCCCCCGCGCGTCCAGCCTGAATACCTTGGGCGCCTGCACCACGCAGGTCCCGCAGCCTACGCACCGCTGCTCGTCGACCAGAACCCGGAGCCGGCGCGTGGGGTGCATCCCGCGCGCGATCAGGTGGAGCTGGCCGTCGAGCTGATCGAGCGTCTGCGCGGTGGCCTGATAGCCGGCCTCGATGAGGTCCGGCGTCTTGTCGAATGCGAACATCGAGATGTGGTCGACCTTGGGCTGGACCAGCACCAGCGGCGGGCCGTTCCAGTCGCGCAGCTGGCCTTCGATCTGGGTCTGCATCACGATCTCGAGCCCGCGGATGTAGGTGGCCGCGAACCCTTCGGTCTCGTGCGCCTCCCGGTGGATGCTGGTGGCCGCGACGTTGACCGCGATGATCGGCCCGGAGCCGAGTGAGGCCGCGAGGCGCACCGGCAGGTTTTCGACCACGGCGCCGTCGACGTAGGCCCGGCCCCCGATCGTCCGCGGCGGGAAGATGCCGGGCAGGGCGCACGAGGCCGTAACCGCGTCGGCCACCCGCGCGTCGAGCAGGCCGGGCAGGCCCCACATCACCTGCATGCCGCTATGGAGATCGGTGGTGTTGACGAGCAGGCGGCGCTTGAGATCGCGGAAGGTGATGTCGCCGACGAGGCTCGAGACCAGCGTGTCGAGCGGTTCGCGCCGGTAGAGCGCGGGCGCCAGTAGCCGCCGGAGGGCAACGTCGACGCGGGCCACCTGGAACACGTCGCGCCGCTTCACCAGGAGTGCCCGCGCCTCCATCCGGGCGGGCGTGGCACCCGCCGCCCACGCGGCCCCGATCAGCGACCCGATGCTCGACCCGACCACCAGACTGGGGGCCAGCCCGCGCTCTTCGAGCGCCCGGAACACGCCGATATGGGCGAGTCCCTTGAGGCCGCCGCCGCTGAGTACCAGGGTGAAGGGTCGGTCCGGGATCACTCGCTTGCCCGGGTTGAGGTGGCCAGCGTAACGTTCGCCGGGAAGAATTTGCAAGAATCATGCGCCGCCTGCCGTGTGGCCCAACGATGCAAGGGTGTGCGCGGTTCCTACCTGCCAGGGTAACCCCCGTCACGGGACGACCATGACTCCTGGGGTGCTGCGAGAGCGCCTGCGCCGCGACCGGTTCTTTCAGCTCGGCCTGGGCCTGGTGGCCCTGGTGGTGCTGGCGGCCCTGCTGGCGCCCTGGATCGCCCCGTTCGACCCGCTCAAGGGCGATCTGCGGAACGCCTACCTCGTCGACCCCGGCGGGCGGTTTCTCCTCGGAACGGACACCCAGGGCCGGGACGTGCTGAGCCGGGTGCTATACGGGGCGCGGCTCTCGCTCTCGGTGGGGCTGATCTCGCAGTCGGTCTCAGTGACGCTCGGTGTGGTCATGGGGCTGCTGGCGGGGTACTATGGCCGCTGGGTCGACGCCCTGGTCATGCGGCTGGCCGACATCACGCTCGCCTTTCCGACGCTCCTCCTCCTCATCGCCGTGGCCGCCGCCGTCAAGCCGTCGCTCCCGGTCGTGTTCCTGGTCATCGGCGTGGTCGGCTGGGCCGGCATGGCGCGGCTGGTCCGGAGCCAGGTGCTGGTGCTCAAGCGTGCCGAGTTCGTGCTTGCCGCCCAGGCCCTGGGTGCCCTCGACCGGCGCGTCCTCCTGCGACACCTGCTGCCGAACGTGAGGACCCAGGTGATCATCGCCGCCACGCTCGGCATTGCCGGGGCGATCATGGCCGAGGCGGCGCTCTCGTTCGTGGGGCTGGGCGCGCAGCCGCCCACGCCGAGCTGGGGGGCGATGGTGGCCGACGGCCGCGATCTGATCCGGGTGGCACCGTGGGTCTCATTTGCGCCCGGCATCGCCATCGGCCTCGCGGTTCTTGGCTTCAACCTCGTGGGTGACGCGCTCCGCGAGGCCTACGACCCGAGGCTTCGCGATGAGCGTTGAGTCCGCCACCACCATCGACACCGCCGCCCTCCGCCTAGCCGAGTTTCCCTGGGCCGACGAGACCCTGTACCTGAACCACGCCAGCATCGGTCCGCTGCCCGAGCGTACGCGGCTCGCGCTCGAGGCATTCAACCGCCGCCGTGCCATGCCGTTTCAGCTGCCGGACCGCGATCTCATGGCCACCTTGGCGGAGTCCCGGCGGCACCTCGCGGGGCTCATCGGCGCCACGCCGGAAGAGATCGCACTTACCGTCAACACCAGCTTCGGTCTCGGCGTCGTGGCTCGCGCCCTACCGCTCCGTCCCGGTGACGTCGTCCTCGTGAGCGACCGCGAGTTTCCGGCGAACGTCTATCCCTGGCTCCGGCTGCGCGAGATGGGGATCGACGTCGAGCTCGTGCCCACCGTCGCATCGGGCTGGCCGGACGAGGCGCGGCTGCTCGAGCGGCTCGAAGACCCGCGGGTGCGGGCGCTGGCGGTCTCACTGGTGCAGTTCAGCAACGGCTATCGGGTGGACCTCGCCGCGCTCTCCGCGGCCACGCGACGCACCGGCGCCTACCTCGTGGTGGACGCCATTCAGGCGGTGGGCCAGCTGCCGGTAGACCTCCGCGAGACGCCGGTCGACATCCTCGCCTGCGGAGGGCAGAAGTGGCTGCTCTCGCCCTGGGGTTCGGGCTTCGTCTACGTGCGGCGCGACCTGATCCGCGAGCTCAGCCCGCCGGTGACCGGCTGGATGGCCTTCGAGGGCACCGACGATTTCACGCGCCTCACGAGTTACAGCGACACCCTCCGCGCCGACGCTCGTCGCTTCGAGCTCATCACGCTCCCGTACCAGGACTTCGCGGGGCTCAACGCGTCGCTGGGGCTCCTGCTCGAGCTGGGCGTGGAGCGGATTCAGGCGCACCTGCAGCGGCTGCACGAGCCGGTGCTCGCCTGGGCCTCGCGGACCGGGACCGAGGTGGCCTCGCCGCTCGGCGCGCATGGCTCCGGCATTCTCTGCCTGGCGCCGGCGGACGTGGGCAGCGCCTTTCGCCGTCTCAAGGCAGCGCGCATCATTTGCAGCCTGCGAGAGGGAGCGATCCGGCTGAGCCCGCACGCGTACAACACCGTCGAGGAGATGGAACGGGTGGTGGCGGTGCTGGACGAACGCTGAAGGGTGAGCCGTGCGGCTCTTTACCACGAAGACACGAAGGGCACGAAGGGACTCCTGGGACAATGGTTGCTGTTCTTCGTGTCCTTCGTGAGCTTCGTGCCTTCGTGGTGAGTACGGCAGCGACCGCACCATGCGACACGAGACGACCCCAACCGAGTTCGAACCATGCCTACAACGTTCACCGAGATGCTCACCGCGGGCTACGGTTTCACGGACCCCGCAGTCACGCTTGGTGCCGCGCTCGAGAAGACCGGGGCGGTGCACCAGGAGCCCAAGATCAAGATTCCGCTGGCCATGATGAATCGCCACGGCCTCATCGCCGGCGCCACCGGCACCGGCAAGACCAAGACGCTCCAGCTCCTCACCGAGCAGCTCTCGGCACAGGGCGTCCCGGTCTTCGCGGCGGACATCAAGGGCGACCTCAGCGGCCTCGCCATGCCGGGCGACGCCACCGATCGCGTCACCGGCCGGGCGAAGGACGTCGCCTGGGACTGGAAGGCGGCCGGCGTGCCTGTCGAGTTCGTGAGCCTCTCGGGCAAGCTCGGCGTCCAGCTCCGCGCGACCGTCAGCTCGTTCGGCCCGCTGCTGCTGGGCAAGACGCTCTCGCTCAACGAGACGCAGACCAGCGTGCTCACGATGGTCTTCAAGTACTGCGACGACGGCCAGCTGCCGCTGCTCGATCTGCCCGACCTCCGTGCGGTGCTCCAGTACCTCGCGTCCGACGAGGGCAAGCCCGCGCTCGCGCAATACGGCGGGATGTCCGGCGCCACGGTGGGCGTGCTGCTCCGGAAGATGGTCGAGCTCGAGTCGCAGGGCGCCGACCGGTTCTTCGGGGAGCCGGAGTTCGACGTCAAGGACCTGATGCAGCTCACGTCCGATGGCCGCGGCGTGGTGACCTGTCTCGAGCTGAGCGACGTGCAGGACAAGCCGCTCCTCTGGTCGACCTTCATGATGTGGCTGCTGGCCGAGCTGTATCACAACCTGCCCGAGGCAGGCGACCTGCCCAAGCCCAAACTCGCCTTCTTCTTCGACGAGGCGCATCTGCTCTTTGCCGACGCCTCGAAGGCATTCCTCGACCAGGTGCAGCAGGTGGTGCGGCTCATCCGGTCGAAGGGCGTCGGCGTCTACTTCGTGACCCAGACTCCGAAGGACGTCCCGTCCGACGTGCTGGCCCAGCTGAGCAACCGGGTCCAGCACGCCCTCCGCGCCCATACGCCCGACGATGATACCGCGCTCCGCGCGACCGTCCGGACCTTTCCCAAGACGGCCTTCTACGATCTCGAGGAGACGCTCACCGCGCTCGGCATCGGCGAAGCTGCCGTCACCGTGCTCGACGCCCGCGGCACGCCGACGCCGGTCGTGGCCACCCGACTCATTCCGCCTGGCTCGCGCATGGCGCCGCTCACGCCCGAGGAGCTGCAGGCGGACATCCGCCAGTCGGACCTGATCGCCGAGTACGGCCAGGCGGTGGATCGCGAGAGCGCGCGGGAGATGCTGGCCGCGCGCATGGCGCGCACCCAGGCGACGGCGCCCGCCGCACCGACTTCCGACTCAGAGCCGCCGGCACCCACACGAAGCGGGCGCGCGGCCCGTACGGTGACCCAGGTAGCCGGCGGCGCGCTCGTCGGCGCCCTCTCGTCCACGATCGGCCGGACCGTCGGCCGAGAGATCATCCGCGGCATCTTCGGGCTCCTCGGCGCCAAGCCGCCGCGCTCCACCACTACCCGGCGCTCGCGCTGGTAAACCCGCCGGAGACCGCCTCCTGACCACCCCCGTGCCTGAGGCGTTCACCGCCGAGGCGCTGCTCGACGCCTACCCGATCCTGAGCGCGGAGGAGCGCCTCGAGGGGTTCGGGCTGCTCAGCGCAAACGAGGCGGCCGACTTCTTCCTCGCGCTCAGCACGCACGACCAGGCCGGGCTGCTGCAGGAGCTCGGCCCGGAGCGAAGCCGTCCCTGGATGCGACTGCTCGCGCCGGACGACGCGGCCGACGTGCTGCAGTCCATGGAGCCCCGGGATCGGCCTCCGTTCCTGGCCCTGCTCGATCCGGCCACGCTCGGCGAGGTCACGGCCCTCATGGCGTACGCCGAGGACGCGGCCGGCGGCGTCATGAACCCGCGCTACATGCGGCTCCGGCCGGAGATCTCGGTCGAGGTGGCCATCCGCTATCTCCGACGCCAGGCGATCCACGGGATCGAAGTGATCGACTACGCGTACGTGCTCGCGCCCGACATGCGGCTGCTGGGCGTGGTGTCGTTCCGCGAGCTGTTCGCCGCGCCGCCCGAACGGCTCGTGAGCGACATCATGCACACCGACCTCGTCACCGTCACGGACGAGACCGACCAGGAGGCGGTGGCGCATCTGCTCATCGAGGAGGGCCTCCTGGCCATCCCCGTCATCGACGCCGAGGGCCGGATGAAAGGCGTGGTCACGGCCGACGACGTGGTGGGCGTGGTGCAGGAGGAGGCCACCGAGGACATCCAGAAGATCGGCGGCAGCGAGGCGCTCGACGAGCCGTACCTCCAGATCGGCTTCGCCGACATGGTGCGGAAGCGTGGACGCTGGCTGGCGGTGCTGTTCGTCGGCGAGATGCTGACCGCGACGGCGATGGGATTCTTCGAGAAGGAGATCGCCCGGGCCGTCATCCTGGCGCTGTTCGTTCCACTCATCATCAGCAGCGGCGGCAACTCGGGCTCGCAGGCCGCCACGCTGGTCATCCGCGCGATGGCGCTGAGCGAGGTCCGCCTGCGCGACTGGTGGCGCGTGGCCCGGCGCGAGCTGCTCACCGGCTTTGTCCTCGGCCTGCTGCTCGGCGTGATCGGCCTGGTGCGCATCCTGGTCTGGCAGGCGGTCGGTGAGGTCTACGGCGAGCACTACCTGCTGGTGGCCCTGACGGTGGCGGGGAGCCTGCTGGGGGTGGTCATGTTCGGGACGCTCGCCGGCTCGATGCTGCCGTTCGTGCTGCGCCGGTTCGGCGCCGACCCGGCGAGCGCCTCGGCGCCCTTCGTGGCCACGCTGGTGGACGTGACGGGGCTGGTCATCTACTTCACGGTGGCGCGGCTGCTGTTGGGGGGGACGCTGTTGTAGACGGTCAGGCGGGCGAGGCCGGACCTTCCGGCCGAACCCACGACCGCGAGTATTGCGGAGGATTCAGATGAAAGCCCGCCAGACGGCTTCGTCGTTGAACAGCGTCTAACGCCGTCGGCCCATCCGATCAGGTGCTCCTGATCGAGCGGGGCCCGGACGGTTTCTGGAGTTGGTGGCGAGCGACCGGCACGAGCGCCAGGCGCATCGCGCATGGCGGCAGCGTGCTCGCGAGCATCGGGTTGGACGATCGCGTCTCGGCGCTCCAGCGCTATCCCGCCAACTCGTGGTTCACGTGGGACCGCACGGCCACGGAAGTCTGCGTGGCGCACATTTCCGGACGCGGCCCGGTCCTCTTCGCCGCCGACGAGCTGGCCCTGTGGCACACGTCGAAGGAGGCTCCCTCGTCGCCCTGGCGCGAGTGGAAGCCGCTCGAGTGGGGATCGCTCGGTGGCCCGCTGGCGGACATCGACGCGACGGCCGTGCCCGGCAGTGGAGCGGCGGTGTTCGGGGTTCGGGACGGCGCCGTCCACCACTGCTGGCAGGAGGGACGATTCTCCGCCTGGCGGGAGTGGACCAGCCTCGGCGGGCCGCCCGGTGGCGCCAGAACGGTGTGCGCCGACACCATCAACGACGGTGGCCTGGTGGTGTTCACAATCGGCGGCGATGACGCGGTCTATCATCGGTGGCAGGCCAAGCCCTTCGATCGCTGGCATTCGTGGGAATCTCTGGGCGGGACGGTCAAGAGCCTGTCGGTGGCCAAGGCCCCCACGGGCGGCCTGGCTGTGTTCACGATCGGGCTGGATGACCGCTTGAAGTCTTCGCCGTCGGCCTCGACGCCGAGGTATACCATACCTGGTGCGAATCGGTGGGATGGCCGTGGCAGGAATGGACACTGCTGGACTACGAAACTTCGCCACTGCGCGCGGCCGTGGGCGGACTGCCGCGCCGAGTGCGCTAGGGCTCCAGCACCAGTCGCACGTAATTCTTCTTGCCCTTTCTCAGGATCACGAACCGCTCGTGAGGCGGCCCCAGCAGCGAGTCTTCGTCGATCATGAGCTCCACGTCGTCGATCGGCCGGCCGTTGAGGTAGAAGCCTTTGCCCTGGATGCCGCGCCGCGCATCCGACTTGGAGCTCGCGAGCCCGCTGGCCACGAGCACCTCGACCACCGGCAGCCCTTCCGGGAGCTCGGTACGCGACACTCGGCGCTCCGGCATGTCGGCGATCGCTTCGGCGGAGAGCTCCGTCCCGTCGCCCGAGCCGCCGAACAGTGCGGCGCTGGTCTGGATGGCCGCCTCGGCCACCGCGTCGCCGTGCACGGTGGCGGTCACCTCGCGGGCTAGCAGGCGCTGCGCCTCGCGCCGGCCAGGGTTGGCCGCGTGCTCGGCCATTGTGGCGGCGATCCGGCCGAGCGGGAGGAACGTGAACAGCTTGAGGTAGCGCTCGACGTCGCGGTCGTCGGTGTTGAGCCAGAACTGGTAGAAGTGATAGGGGCTGGTGCGCTCGGGGTCGAGCCACACGTTGCCGCCCTCGCTCTTGCCGAATTTGGCGCCCGCCGCCGTGGTGATGAGCGGAAACACCAGGCCGTGCACGTCCCGCCCATCCCGCCGCCCCACCAGGTGCGTCCCGGCGGTGATGTTGCCCCACTGATCGCTCCCGCCCATCTGGAGCTCGCAGTTGTCGCTGTGGAACAGGTGCCAGAAGTCGTACGCCTGGATCAGCATGTAGCTGAACTCGGTGTAGGTGATCCCGGTCTCCATGCGGCTCTGAACTGACTCCTTCTGCAGCATGAAGCTCAGCTGGAACTCCTTCCCCGTGTCCCGCAGGAACTCCATCAGGCGGAGGCCGCGCAGCCAGTCGGCGTTGTTCCGGAGCAGCGCGGCGTTCGCACCCTCGAACGACAGGAACCGCTGGAGCTGGCGCAGCATCCCCTGGGCGTTCCGGTCGATCTGGTCCAGGCTCAGGATCGGGCGCTCTTTCTGTTTGCCGCTCGGGTCGCCCACCATACCGGTGCCGCCCCCCACCAGCGCGATGGGCGTGTGGCCCTCCCGCTGGAGCCAGGCCATGCCCATCACCGGCACGAGGCTCCCCACGTGGAGGGAGTCCGCGGTCGGATCGAAGCCGACGTAGGCCGTGATCGGGCCCTGGCGGAGCCGCTCGGCCAGTCCGGGCGTAGCCTGCTGCACGAAGCCGCGGTCGGCCAGCAGCTGGAGAAGGTCGCTCATAGCGGCGTATCGTACCCGCTGGAAACGTGCCCCGCAACCGGCTAGCTTGGGGACATGGCCCGCCGGCAACCCAGCTTCCTGCAGCGCGTTTGGCACTCCCCACGCGCCCGTCGCATCGTCCTGGTCTCATTCCTCGCGGTCGTCGCCTTCGGGCTCGCGGTCCTGACGGCGCTGTGGACGCGCGCGTGCGCCGGCAACAGCTGCCCGCCCATCGCCGAGCTCGGCGGCTACGACCCCAACCAGGCCTCCAAGGTCTATGCCGCGGACGGCCGGCTCATCACCGACCTGGGCCTGGAGCGCCGCACCGTCGTGCCGCTGGGCGAGATGTCGCCGTACGTCAAGGCGGCGTTCATCACGACCGAGGACAAGCGCTTCTACGAGCATCACGGGATCGACTGGTACCGGGTGTTCGGCGCGATCAAGAACAACCTGTTCAAGTTCCGCGTGGCCGAGGGGTTCTCGACCATCACGATGCAGCTCGCCCGGAACATCTGGCCCGAGGACATCAGCGGGCGCGACAAGACCCTCCGCCGAAAGCTGCGCGAGGCGCACGTCGCCAGGGAGATCGAGCGAAGTACACCAAGGACAAGATCCTCGAGCTCTACCTCAACCAGATCGACCTGGGCAACCGGGCCTACGGCGTCGAGGCCGCCTCGCAGCGGTACTTCGGCAAATCGGTACGCGACCTCAACGTGGCGGAAGCGGCCACCCTCGCCGCCATCCCGAAGGCGCCCTCCCGCTACAACCCGCGCAAGAATCCCAACCTGAGCGTCCAGCGCCGCAACACGGTGCTGAACCTGCTCCGGGACAACGGGCTGCTTTCCGCCGACGACACCGAGCGGTGGAAGGCGTATCCGCTGCTGCTCGAGCTCCCACTCCGACTTCAGCAGTGTCGCCGAGTACTTCGTCGAGTACGTCCGGCAGCAGCTCGACGCGCGCTTCGGCTCCGACCTCTACAAACTCGGCTACCGGATCTACACCACGCTCGACCTCGACACCCAGCAGGCCGCCGAGCGGGCGCTCGAGGCCCGGCTCGAGGCCATCGAGAGCGGCGCCGACGGCAAGTTCGCGTGGCCCAGCTATCGCCAGTACCTGGACGCGCGGGCCGATACGCCGGACAACGGCAGCAAGACGACCACGCCCTACCTCCAGGGCCTGGTGGTCACGCTCGAGGCCAAGACCGGCTACATCCGGGCGATGGTGGGCGGCCGCGACTTCGAGGACAGCAAGTTCAACCGCGCCACCCAGGCGCTCCGGCAGCCCGGCTCCACCTTCAAGCCCATCGTCTACGCCGCGGCGGTCGAGGCGGGCTATCCGCTCTCCCACGTGATGGTGGACGATCCGCTGACCGTGGAGATCGCCACCGACACCACGCCCTGGGCACCCCAGAACTACGATCTCGAGTTCGACGGGCCGATGACCCTCCGGCGCGCGCTCTACATGTCGCGCAACATCATCGCCATCAAGCTGGGCATGGAGCTGGGCGAGGACGCGGTCATCAGCGAGGCCACCAAGTTCGGCCTCACGACGCGGGTGCCGCCGTATCCGTCGATCCACATCGGCTCCGCGGACGTCATTCCGCTGGAGATGATCGCCGCGTACACCACCTTCGCCAACCTCGGCACCCGCACCATCCCCAACGCGATTCTCCGGGTGGAGGACCGCACCGGCAAGATCCTCTGGCAGCCGCAGGTGCGCTCGGTGTCGGTGATGGACACGCCGCACGCCTGGCTCATGACCGACGCGCTGCGCGACGTGGTTCGTCACGGGACCGCCGTCGGCTCGGTGGGCTCGCGCATCAACTTCCCGGCCGGCGGCAAGACCGGCACGACGAACGACGGCTACGACGTCTGGTTCATCGGCTTCACGCCCGACCTGGTGACCGGCATCTGGATCGGCTTCGACCAGCCGAAGAAGATCAAGGCCAACGCGCAGGGCGGGGTGCTCGCCGCGCCGGCCTGGACCGCCATGATGCGCGAGGTGTACGAGCGCCGGGCGCTTCCGCCGGCGTGGCCCCGGCCCGACGGGCTCACCGCGCTCGACATCGACAAGACCACCGGCTACAAGGCGACGCCGTTCTGCCCCGAAGGACGTGCACTACATCGAGTCGTTCATCCCCGGCACCGAGCCGACCGCCTTCTGCCCCATCCACTCGCCCTTCGGCGCCGTGGGCGGTGCCTCACCGTTGGGCGGCACCGCGCCCGGACGGCGCGCCGCTGCCCACGGCGCCGCTCCCGCCGGGCGCGGCGCGTCCGGTCGTGCCCGCGCCCCGGCGCGGCCCACCGGCCCGAGCGGGACGTCGACGGGAGTAATGGGGGGCTCCGGCCCGGCGCCGAATACGCCCCGCTAGCATGCGGGCCCGCCGGCTGGCGGCGCGGTGGGTCCTGCCGATCGAAGGTCCGGCGCATCGAGCGCGGCGCGCTGCTGATCGGCGCCGACGGACGCATCGCCGCCGTCGGCCCCGACGCGGCCGTGCCGCGGCCGGCGGACGCGGCGGCCGAGGACTTCGGTGACGCGCTGCTGCTTCCCGGCCTGATCAACACGCACACGCATCTCGAGCTGACCGGCCTCGACGGCGGCCCGCCCGAGCCGGAGTTCGCCGCCTGGATCCGCCGGGTCCGGGAGATGAAGGCGGCCCGCGCGCCCGAGGCGTTTCTGGCCGCCGCGCGCCGCGGCCTCGCGGACTGCTGGGCCGCCGGCGTGACCACCGTCGCCGATACCGGCGACTCGGGCGCGGTCATCGAGGCGCTGGCCGAGGCCGGCGGCTCCGGGATCGCGTACCAGGAGGTCTTCGGCCCGCATCCCGACCAACGGGACGGAGAGCCTGCCGGGCCTCCAGGAGGCCGTGGAGCGGCTCGGCCGGTTTGCCGGCGGGCGCGTCCGCATCGGCGTCTCGCCCCATGCGCCCTACACCGTGAGCGGGCCGCTCTACGCCGCGACCGCCGCGCTGGGCCCGCGAGGCCGGCCTGCCGATCGCGGTGCATCTGGCCGAGTCGCCGGCCGAGAGCGCGCTCCTGGCGAGCGGCACGGGCGCCTTTGCCGACGCGTGGCGCGACCGCGGCATTCCGATGCCGGCGCCGCTCGGCCGCTCGCCCGTGGACTGGCTCGACGAGCACGGTGTGCTGTCGGAGCGGACGCTCTGCATCCACGTGGTCCAGGCCGGTCCGGCGGACATCCGGCGGCTCGCCGCGCGCGAATGCGGCGGTGGCGCACTGCCCGCTGTCCAACCGCGCGCACGGCCATGGCGACGCGCCGCTCGGCGCGCTGCTGCGCGGCGGGACTCCGGGTGGGGCTCGGGACCGATTCGATCATGAGCGTGGGCACGCCTCGACCTGCTGGCGGAGGCTCGCGCGGCTCGCGCGCTCGCGGGGCTCGATGCCGACGCGAGCCCTCGCGCTCTGCACCCTGGACGCCGCGCGCGCTCTCGGCCTCGAGCGCGAGATCGGAGTCCTGGCGCCGGGCAATGGGGCGACTGTGTCGTCATCCGACCCGCGGGCACCGGACGCTCGAGGACGGACTGCCGGCCGAGGACCGGGTGCTGGCGAGCGGCCCGCGGGACGTGCTGGCCACCTTTGTCGGAGGACGGGACGTGTATCGAACCGGCCACCGCTATGAAGATCCAGCGTCACGCCGCCATCCTGCGCGTGGTCCGGGAGCGGCGCATCGAGAGCCAGGACGAGCTGCGCGAGGCCCTCTCGACCGAAGGCTTCGTGGTCACCCAGGCGACCCTCTCGCGCGACATCCGGGAGCTCGGCCTCGCCAAGCTGGCCGATCCGCAGGGCGGCGCGTTCTACACCCACCCCCATCGGGCCGCGGTGCGGCCCGACCTGGCGCAGGTGCTGCCGGCGCTGCTGGTGAGCGTGGACGGAGTGGGGCCGCTGCTGGTGCTCAAGACGGCGAGCGGCTCCGCCGGGGCGATCACCGAGGCGCTGGACCAGGCGGGGTGGGCCGAGGTCATCGGCACCATCGCCGGAGACGACACCGTGCTGGTCATCACCCGGAGCCAGCGGCTCCGGGAGTCGATCGCTCAGCGGATCCAGGCGCTGGTCAAGCAGTAGGAACGCCATGGGACCGCTCCCTCCCTTGCCGGTCCACTGGAGGGGCGTTACGCTTTAACTGTGCGCCGCTGCGGCTCATGTAAGCGCTGGCGCCGCCGTTGGTTTCCCGTCGGGCCGCCCCTGCCCGGGGTGAGCGAGACGGGATTCTCGCATCCTCCACTTCATTCCGCTGCGGAGACGTCGCGTGCGGTGCCTGGCGTTGAACGCCTCGTTCGAGCCGTTGACGATGGTCCCGGTCCGCCGGGCCCTGCGCCTCGTCATCGAGGGCAAGGCCGAGATCGTCGAGTCGGACGCGGGCGACGTCGTCCGAAGTGAACGCCTCACACTGCCCAAACCGGCCATCATCCGCCTGGTCAAGTTCGTGCACGTCCCCCGCCGCTTCCGCCGCCAGGTCACCAACACATTCCTCTTCGCCCGCGACAGCTACCGCTGCCAGTACTGCCACCGGACCCAGCTCGAGCTGCGGCACCGCGAGTGCCTGACGCGGGATCACCTGGTCCCGCTCTCGCGCGGCGGCGACAACGAGTGGACCAACGTGGTGACCGCCTGCAGCTCCTGCAATACGCGGAAGGGCAACCACCTGCCCGAGGAATGCGGCATGCACCCGCTGCACCCGCCGCGCGAGCCCCACTTCGTGCACCTCTCGTGGGCGGTCCGCCGGCTCACGATCGCGCAGGCCAAGTACATCAAGCTGTTCTACGGCGAGGAAGCCCTGCGCGCCCTGGGCGGCACCGTCTAGCCTTCCTCGCGTCACCGTCGGACGCCCTAACGCACCTCGAACGTCGTGCTTCGCACCTCCAGCCGGAGGCTCGGCAGTCCCGCCAGCCGGAGCAGGAACCGGGTCGCGCCGCGGCCGAGCGCGTCGCCGACGCCCTCCTCGCCCTGCGGCACCTCGCCGAGATCGCCTTTCAGGAACCGCTCCAGCTCGTCGAGGTCCGAATCCGACAGGGTCGAGATCTCCAGCGACGCGGCGTAGTAGTAGCCGCCCGGCGACGGCGGGCCGCATGTTCACCTGGTAGGCGAAGCCGAGCGCCGCGCTCAGCGCGTCGAGCGTGGCGTAGCGCCGCTCCTGCACGTCGGCCGCCGACGAGCGTGAGCAGGGTGTACTGGTCCAGCAGCGGCTCGTGGCGCAGCACGACATCCCACTCCGCCTGGCGCTCGAACGCGTCGAACCAGCCGCCGCGCGAGCGCCAGACCTCCACCCGGTAGTGCAGCCGCACCGGCAGCCCCGACCGCAGCGCGGAGAGCCAGCGCCCGTCGCCCAGCAGATTCTCCGCGCGCACGACCGGCGCCCGCGACCCCGATCGGGGTCGAGTCGGCCGCCAGGCGGACGGTGAACCGCACCGCCTGCGACGGTGTGCGCCTGCGGCGAGGTGCGGCCCCGCGGCGCGCCGGGCCGAGGAGCACGACCACGGCGAGCGAGCGCCGGACCAGCCGGCGAGGCCGAGGCCGCGGAATCGGCCGCACTAGAAGCGGCGCTGCAGCCGGACGAAGAAGCGCACCGGCTCGCCCTCCGAGAGCCCTTCGGCGAGGTACGCGCCGATCTGCGCCGGCGTCGAGCCCGACCCCGACGTCGTACTTCCATTCGCCGAGCGACGGGATCGCGGTTCGACCGGGACCTGGCCGGGGCCGTCGCCCGCGAGCCACGCCTTGCCCGCGTCGGCGAAGAAGACGAGGTCGGCCTCCTCGATGCCGATGAACCGCCGGCCGGCGCCGTTCTCGCGGTCGCGCAGGCGGTAGCCGAGGTTGAGGCCCAGCCGGGTGCGCACCTCGACCTGCGCGACGATCGGCGCGGTCGCAGAGCGCGGGGTCCGAGGCGGGATCGACGAAGCCCGCGCGGCGCGCAGGTGAAGGCGCGGAAGTCGTAGCCGGGCAGCAGGTCGGGGCCGCCGAGCGAGACCCGGCGCTGGACCGGCAGCCGGTCGCCGCCGATCCATCCGTCGGCGCGGAGGCGGGCGTTCACCCGGAGCTGGGGGTCAGCCGCGAATAGCGCCGGACGTCGAGCGAGAGGCGGTCGAAGGCGTAGCCGCCGCCGGTCGGCACCGGCGGCCGCACGCGTCGCCGGCAGCGCCACCGGCGCGACGTCGTTGCTGGTCGAGTGCTCGTAGCGCGCGCGGAGCAGCCAGCCGGTGGCGGGAAGTCGCGCTCGTTGCGGGTGTCGAGCTCGAGCTGCGCACCGGTGGTGACGTAGTGGCCGTCGTCGATCAGCGGGTTGCGACGCCAGCGGTCGCTGTTCCGGAGCAGCGACCAGGGATCGGTGGCCCGCACGCAGCTCTCGTGGTCCCGCCGGAGGGAGAGCTCGAAGCGGAGCGGCCGGGTGGGCTGGACCCAGACCGCGCCGCCGACGCCGCGCCGCTCGAAGTAGTCGCGGTAGTCCCGCTGCAGCAGGAAGGCCGACCAGCCGTTCTCGCCGGCCGAGAGCGGCTGCTCCTCGATCGGGTCGACCTCGCTGTAGATCCGTCCGGCGATGCCGCCCGTCGGGAACGCGCAGCTCGGCCCGGGCGCTGTAGCCGAAGTCGCTGCGCAGCCGGGAGCCCTCGCCCGCGGTGCGGAGGATGCCGCGCAGGTCCAGCCGCGCGAGCGCCCGCCGGGAGGGCCGGAGCTCGAAGGTCGGGCCGAAGACGATCGGCAGCCCCTCGATCCGGTTGTAGGTCCCGCCGGTGGCGAGCAGCGAGCGTCGGTGCGGACGCGGCCGGTCTGGAAGCTGGCGCGCGCGCGTGGCGAGCTCGCCGAGCGGGCGCCGCCGCTCGCGCAGCACGAGCGCGCCGTCGGGGTTGCGCAGCACCGGCGCGGCATCCCAGTAGCACCCGCTCGCGCCCCGCGTGCCGGGCGCCCGGGCTGCGGATCAGGCGGCCGCCGACGACCAGGATGTCGCCGTCCACGTCGGCGCCGGGCAGGAGGTACAGCGTGCCGTTGGCCACCGACGACTCGCCCCGGACCCGTCCCGCGATCCGGAGCGCGCCGCGGAAGACCGCGAGCCGGCCGTCGAACCTGCTCCCGGCCGGGAAGCTCACGTCGCCCTGCACCCGGGTCGTCGCGGTGTCGTTGTAGAACGCGATCAGCTCGGACACGACGTCCGGCGGCGGGCCGGCCCGCACGATCGGAGTCGCCCGGCGGCGCAGTCGGGGTCGATGACGATCACGCTGTCCTGGGCCCGGAGCAGCGGCGGCGGTCGCGAGCAGGACAGCAGGCCACCGGCGAGGAGTCGCATGCGGAGCTCGAGTGTCGAAGTGGTGGCGCGGCCGGGCTACTCCCGGTCCAGACCCAGCCGCCGCATGCGGCGGTACAGGTTGGCGCGGTCGGTCTGCAGCAGCCGCGCCGCCTCGGCGACGTTGCCCTCCGCCTGCGTCAGCGCGGCGCGCGATGAGCCCGCGCTCGTAGTCGTCGAGCGCCTCGGACAGCGGGCGGCCAAGCGCGGCCGGGGCGGGCGGCGGCGGCGCCGCCGCCACGCAGCACCTGGCGCACCGCGCCCGCGTCGACCGTGGGCCCGCAGAGGATGCTGAGGCGCTCGACCAGGTTGGCGAGCTCGCGCACGTTGCCGGGCCAGCCGTACGCCGCCAGCGCCTCGAGCGCCTGGGGCGTGAACACCGGCGCCTGGCGCGGCCGCACGCGCTCGGCCAGGTGCGCCACGAGCGCGGGCAGAGTCCTCCAGCCGCTCGCGCAGCGGCGGAAGCTGGATCGGGAAGACGTTGAGGCGGAAGAAGAGGTCCTCCCGGAAGTCGCCGTCGGCCACCGCATCCTCCAGCCGGCGATTGGTCGCCGCGACGACCCGCACGTCCACCCGCCGCGTCGCTCTCGGCGCCGATCCGCTGCAGCTCGCCGGTCTCCAGCGTGCGAAGCAGCTTGGCCTGCGCTTCGGCGCTCAGATCGCCGACCTCGTCGAGGAACAGCGTGCCCCCGTGCGCCAGCTCGAACCGGCCGAGCCGGCGCTCGGTGGCGCCGGTGAACGCGCCCCGCTCGTGGCCGAACATCTCGGACTCGACCAGGTCGCGCGGGATCGCGGCGCAGTTGACGGTGACGAACGCCCGGTCCGACCGCCGGCTCGCCCCGTGGATCGCGGCGGCCACCAGCTCCTTGCCGGTGCCGCTCTCGCCGGTGATGAGCACGCGCGCCTCGGTGGGCGCGACCCGCTCGATCAGCGCCCGGACCTGCCGCATCGCCGCGCTCTCGCCGACCAGCGCCGAGCGCCGCGCGAGCTCCGCGTGCAGCGCGCGGTTCTCGGCGCGCGTCCGGTTGAGCTCGAGCGCGGCCCGCACCGTCACCAGCACCGCCTCCGGGGCCGAGCGGCTTCTCGAGAAACTGGAAGGCGCCGAGCTTCACCGCCCGCACGGCGTCGGTGAGCTGCGCCTTGCCGCTCATCATGATGACGGGCGTGCCGCGGCCCCGCTCGCGGATGCTCGCCAGGGTCTCGAGCCCGTCGGGCCCCGGCGGCATCAGCAGGTCGAGCAGGACGACGTCGGGATCCACCTCGTCGAGCTGCAGCAGCGCCGCGTTGCCGTTCGGCGCCTCGGCGACCGTGAACCCCTCCTCGCGGAGCAGCGCGGCCAGCATCCGGCGGATGTTGGCCTCGTCGTCGACCAGGAGGATCTGCGCGCGTGCGCGTCGTCACACGCCCCGCAGCCGCACGACGAACGTGGCGCCGCCGCCCGGCGTCGCCTGGACACGCGATCGTGCCCTGGTGCATCTCGATCGGTCTGCTTGACGAGCGCGAGGCCGAGCCCGGTGCCGCCGCTCTTTCCGGTGCAGTAGGGATCGAAGATCCGGCCGGCGAGGTCGGGCGGCACGCCGGGGCCGTGATCGCCGATCTCGATCCGGACCGTGCCGTTCTCGGCGTGCGCCGCCGAGGTCGATCTGGCCCCGGGCCTCGCACGCCTCCACCGCGTTGCGGATGATGTTGCTGAACGCGCGGCGCAGCGGGTCGTAGTGGCCCAGCAGGGTGGGGAGGGTCGAGGTCGAGCGCGAGCGACACGTGCATGGTGGGCGGGACAGTCGTGCGCGCGAGCTCGGCCAGCAGCTCGGCGAGGTCGACCTGCGCGGCCGGCCCCTCGGGCAGGCGCCCGAACTCGGTGAACTCGCGCGCCAGCTGCTCGAGCCGGCCCGATTCCGCGATCAGCACCTCGATGGCCTCGCGCTGCGGCGGTGCGGCGGACCGCGCGAGCTGCGCCACGGCGAGGCGGATCGGCGTGAGCGGATTCCGCATCTCGTGCGCCACCCGCCGCGCCGTCTCCCGAAAGGCGCGGAGCCGCTCGGCCTCGATCTCGCGCGCGCGGCCCTGCTCGAGCGCAGTGGCCATCTCGCGGAGCGCCGTGCGCAGGGCCGCGAACTCGGGCGCGCCGCGCCGCGGCCGGTCGGGCGGCAGGGCCTCCATCCGGCGGATGTGGCCGGTCCAGCCGATCAGCTCGTCGATCGGCCGGCTGAGCTGGCGCGAGAGGTGGCCGCCCACCCGCACCGAGGCGTAGAGGAACGCCGCGCCGACCAGCAGCACGACCAGGCCCAGGCCGGCGTAGTAGTAGCGGCCGAAGGTGTCGACCCGCTGGAACCGCCCGATGGCGCTGTTGAGCTTGTCGGCGTGATCGGCGAGCGCTCGCCGCTCGGCGGCGTCAGCTGGGTCGAGTCGAGCGTCTGGATGAGCACCCGGCCCGGAGGCCCCGACGGCCTCCATCGCCGCGAGCGCCCCCGCGGCGGGCGTCGTCGAGCGCACGGTGAACGCCCAGCCGAAGATCGCCACGGCGGTCGGAAGCGCGCCGAGGCAGATCAGGATGAGGAGGATTCGCTGGCTGGAAGGAGAGGCGCATCGCTCCTCAAGATAAGCCGCGGGCCGGCGCAGGGCCCAGCCGACCGCGGCGCCGAGCGCCCCGGCCATCCACTCGGACCAGTGGACCGGCGGAAAGCCGCCGGCGGCAGGGATCAGGGCCAGCGCGAGGACGAGCGTCGCGGCGAGCCCGGCGAGCGCCGCCCCTGGACGTCCTGTCTGCCGCGCCCAGAAGCCGAGCGGCAGCGCCACCAGCGCGAGGCCAAGGGCCGTGATCCATCGGACCCGGGTCCCGGCGGCCAGGTTGAACGGCGCGACCATGATCCAGCCGTAGGCGGGAGAGATCCCCAGCTCGACCGAGCGCTCCCGCCCGGCGTACTCGGACGTGAGCCGCACCCGGCCGCCGTGTCCGCTCGCGGTGAGCCGCACCGGCACACCCGCGCGGTCGGGAAGCCCCTCCGGCAAGGTGACCGCCGGCGGATACATCCGGAAGCGGAGTGCGCGCGCGGGCATGTCGATGCTCGCCTCGCGCCGGAGCTGGCTCAGGGTGAGGGCATGGTCAGGTCCCGCCCGGAGCTCGTAGATCCAGGAGCGATCACCCACCGGCACGCCGGAGATGACGTCCGCCTCGAGCGCGAAGCTCCCGGCCGCGAGCCGGCGACGCAGGGCCGCCGAGTCCGCCGGCGCCCCGTCGGGCGGCATCGGCGCGCCGTCCAGGTGCACCGCCTCAACGCCGCCGGTGAAGACGTCGAAGCCCGGCGCGATGTGGGCCCACCTGCTCGAGAGTGGACGGTCGGGCACCGACGGTCCGAGCAGCCACGCGGAGGCGCCGAGGAAGAAGAGTGGCAGCGCGATGCCACCCGCCAAGAACACCGTTGCCTCCCGTGGGCGCGGCGCCACCATGCGGGGCACAATGCCGGCCAGTGTGGCGCCGATGGCGCCGCTGGTGGTGTTGGTCAACAGGTCACTGAGGCTCGAGTCGCGGCCGGACACGAACCGGTACTGGAGCAGCTCGACGGTGAACGAGAGGAGGCCGCACATGAGCACGGTGCGTCCCCACGACTGTCCGGACAGCCGGAGTCCGATCGCGAGCGGAAGGAAGAGGAGCAGGTTGGCCACGACGTCCGCGCCGCCGTGCTCGCCGCATACGAGGCACAGGAGCGGCGTGGCGAGTGCCAGGCCGCGGACGTCCCGCACCGGCGTGAGCGTGGCGATGAGCACGAACGCCGCGCCGAGGACGGCAAGCGCTGTCCCCAGCATGCGCCACCGCCTTGCCTGGCGCACGGCGGCGGAGATGTCAGTCACGGAAGGTGGGGGGAGCGTAGGAGGCAATTCGGGGAACGTAGCCACCCTCGGGACGCCCGTCCACGGCCACCGTGGCAAGCCTGCCACATCGTGGCGTTCTCCCTGTGACTCCGGTCACCCCTGGCGGAGCCGGCGGCGATTACACTACCGGCCGAGTCCTGCGTGACGAATCCACACACGAAACGGGTCCACCCATGGCAGTCGGCACAGGTGCGTTGGAGAGCAGACCAGCCGGAGCGCCACCCGAGCGAGGCGAAGACGGGCGTCCCCCGCTTCGCATCGGCCTCATGCTCCGCGCCATCGATGAATACGACGGCGCCGGTGTCTACATCCGGAAGCTGCTGAACGCCCTGTTGGAGCTCGACCGCAGCAACCACTACGTCTTGTTCTACGCCAACGACGGGCAGCGGGGGCGGTACGCCCACCTTCGCCACGTGCGCGAAGTGGTCGTGCGCGCGCCCAGCAAGCTGCTCTGGGACCAGGTGGCGGTGCCCCTGGCCACGCGGCGGGAGCGGCTCGACGTGCTGTTCCACCATAAGTTCAGTATCCCCCTCCTGGCACCATGTCCCACCATCGTCCAGCAGCGTGGCACGGAGTACTGGACGTTCCCCGAGTATTACACGACCCTGGGCGACCGGATCAACCGCGTCTACAACGTCCTCAGCATCCCGCTCTTCTGCCGTCGCGCCGCCAGGGTGCTGACCAATTCGGACAGCCTCGCCCGCGAGCTCGAGCAGTTGGCCGGCGTGCCCAAGGAGAAGATGGCCACGGTCTACGCCGCGGCCGACGAGCGCTTCACCCCTATCACCGACGCCACCACCCTCGGCCGGGTGCGGGCACAGTATGGGATCCCCGATCGGCCGTGCTTCCTGATGGTGGTCAAGGGCTATACCCGGATCGAGTACGCCGGGCAGGCGCTCTGCCCGCGCAAGAACGTCGAGGGCACCCTCGAGGCCTACGCCCGGGCCCGTGCCGCCCAGCCCGACATGCCGCCCATGGTTATCCTCGGCGCCGGCGTGCGGGAGCGGCTCACGCCGGAGGTGCTGCGCGACCGCTACCACCTCGATCCCGAGGCCGTCGTCATCCCCGGCCTCATCGCGCACGACGATATGCCAGCTGTCTACAGCGCCGCGGGCGCGCTGCTGTTCCCGTCGTACTACGAGAGCTTCGGCATCCCGCTGGTCGAGGCCATGGCCTGCGGCTGCCCCGTGATCACCTCGAGCGCCCCCGCCTGCCCGGAGGTGGTAGGCGACGCCGCGCTCATCGTCGACCCCGACGACGTCGACGGCCTCGCCGCCGCCATGCTGCGCCTCGCGTGCGAGCCTGGACTCGCCGGCGCGCTCCGGGCGAGGGGACTGGTCCGAGCAGCGGAGTTTTCCTGGCAGGAGGGCGCCCAACGCCTCCTCGCCGAGCTCACGCGAGTGGGGCGGGCCGGTTCAGCCTAGGCGGTGACGGAAGCGATTGAGGGGAAGCGGCGCTGCAGATGTGGGACGTTGACGTCAGACCCACCCCAGGCGGCGATAGGAATTGAGTGTCCGGATGAGGCCCTCGCGGAGCGGCACTCGAGGCACGAAGCCGAGCTCCTGGCGGGCCCGCGAGGTATCGAACCACCGGTTGCTGGTGAAGAACTTGACCCGGCGGCGGAAGATAGGCGGCTCGATTCCGAACGGAATGCAGACGGCCTCACACGCCGCGCCCAACAGCCAGAAAGGCCAGACCGGAAGCCGCAGCCTTGGGGGCGGGACCTGCGCCGCGTCGGCGATCTCGTCCACCAGCTCGCGCAGCGTCGGTGCCTCTTGTCCGGTAATGATGTACGTCCGCCCGATGGCGCCGGGCTGCTCGCCCGCCAGGCGGAATCCCTCGATCAGGTCGTCCACGTAGACCATCTGGAACCGGGGCGAGCCGTCGCCGAGCAGCCGGAAGCGGCGGCGCGCCACGCCCCCGATCAGCTTGAGCAGCCGGCGGTCGCCGGGTCCGTAGATCGGTCCCGGGCGCACCACGGTGAGCGGGACGCCGGTGCGCCTCGCGGTCTCGTGCGCCATCCATTCGCCTTCGAGCTTTGTCTGCTGGTAGATGTCCATCGGCTGAAACGGCGCGTCCTCCGTGGCCGGTCCGCCGGGTGCGACGTCTCCGTGTACGCCGACCGTGCTGCAGTGGACTACGCGTCGGACACCCGCATCGGCCGCGGCCTCGATGAGCTGCCGGGTGGCATCCACGTGCACTGTCCGATACTCCGAGTCGGGCACGCCCGCGCGACGGAATACCGCGGCGAGATGGTAGACGATGTCGACCCCCTCGAGCGCGCCGCGCACGAGCGCATGGTCGCGCACGTCGCCCGTCACGACCTCGACGCCGGCGTCAGCCAGCGCCCCGGTGATGGCCGGGTTCCGGGCCAGGCCGCGCACCTGGTGCCCTCGGGCTGCGAGGCTCCCGGCCAGGGCAAGCCCAGTGAACCCACCGGCGCCCGTGACGAGCACGCGCGGCAACACCTGCTGAGGGGATGGCTCCGGCATTGACGACTCCGAGGGAAACGCTGGTGTCCGCATGGCGATCGGGGTCCCAAAATGGGGCGGCGAAAGCGAGAGGGCCGTGCGCGTGGTCACAGGGGGCCCGGGCTGCTAAAGGCGGATCACGCCCTCCCCTCGGCGGCCTTTGCTTCCATCGCGGAATAAAACGATCCCAGCTTCCGCCGCGCGGCCTCAGGGGTGAACTCCTCCTGCACGTACCGCTTCGCGTGATTCGCGAGCCGCTGCCGCAGCGCGGGGTCGCTGAGCAGGGCCGCCAGTCCCGCGCCGAACGCCTCCGGCTCGGGATCGACGAGGTAGGCCGACCGGTCGTCGAGCACCTGGGTGTGGGTCCGGAGTCGCGTGGCCAGCACGGCGGTCCCCGAGTCCAGATAGGAATAGATCTTCATCGGCGTGTTGAGTCCCTTGACCCGTGGTGACACGAGCACGTCCGCCTGCTTAAGCAGGCTGGGCAGTACGTTCACCGGGCGGGGCCCCAGGAAATGCACCTTGGGCAGAATCCCCAGCCGTGCGGCGATCCGCTGATAGTGCTGGATGTCCTCCTCCCGTCCGCCCACGATGACCAGACTCGCGTCCGGCACGCGGTAGAGCGCGTGGCGGAAGCCATCGAGCATCAGGTCGATGCCCTGATATCGCTCCAGGTTGCCGACGTACATCGCGAGTGGTCGGGTGGCCTCCTCGGGGAGCGGCGCGTACCCGTTGCTGGTCCTCAGGCCGGACGAAGGGGCCAGCAGCGTGCTGTCCTCGACCCGGCCCACCGGCTTGCCCGGGCTGTGGGCCAGGGCCACGTCCTCGAGCGCCGCGCACACGGTCAGCACGCCCATGCTCCGGCGCACGGCTACCGACTCGCAGTAGCGAAGCACCGGAAGCACGAAGTGCAGAGATGGATACGCTTCCACCATCTGCTCCGCCAGCGAGGAGTCCATGTCATAGATGTACGGCACGCCTGACACCGCACTCGCGGCCGCGGCGATGAACGCCGACTCCTCGACCGCGTGAATGAGGTCGTAGCGTTTCCGAGATACCATGCGGAAGCACGACGCGAACATGACCACGTCGCACAGCACCTTCTTGAGGGAGAAGCCCGGGCGCACGTTCCGAACGCCTGGAATGGGGGGAATCCGGTGGATCCGGCAGTTCGGAATCGCGAGGTCCTCACCCTCGTGGAGGGTCAGGATGTCCACGTGGTGTCCGCGGCCACTCAGGAACTCGAGCACCGTGCGCACGGCCAGCGGCGTGCCCCGCGCCTGGAAGAAGGGGTGCGGGGCCAGTAAGAGAATCTTCACGCCGTAGGCTCCGGGGCCGGGCCGGGCGTTCTCGTGCTTCGCTTCACAGCGTCGATTTCTGCGTCCTTTCGCTGGTCCGGCCAGCCGCGCCCGCGGCAGCGGGCCCGGCCATACCTGCGAGCTCGGGGGTGGCTTCTGCGTGCGGGCTGGGCGAGATGCGCCGGAGCACCCGGTCGGTCACGTCCTCGGCAACTCTGCGTGCGCTAGTGGGTTTGCCGCCTTCGACCGTAAACATATTGCTCACCCCACCCGCGGCTCGGTGCGCCAAGACACGCGGCCGGTCGGCCAGCGCGTCTGGCACCCCCGCTCCTGTTCAGCCTCGAGGGGCGACCATCCCCACTCATATCCCATAGTGTCTCCCGTGTCGAGCTCCCCTCGCGGCCGATCCGCCGCTGCCACTCCCTGAACCGTACCACCATCGGTCAGAACGCGCTGCAGGGCGCAGTGGTTAGTGACATGGGCGGCGTCGAGACCGTGGCTGGGATTCGGGGAGTACGGGTCGTTACGGCGGAGGGCGGCGGCCAAAGCGAGGCGGCGGAGGTGACGGCGCCGAAATCGTCCCGCTCGATCAGCGGCACTAGCAGCCAGCGGAGTGTCGGCGCAGGTCGCGATGCAGGGGTACCCTGGATTCCACGAACCGCGAGCCACCGACCCGCCACGCGGGCGAGCTCTGGAGGGGTAGGGCCGCCCGTCTCAGACCCGCTCGCGCACGCGGTACGCGCGGCGGTGCGGCGAACGCAGGTGCACGATGATCTCGCCTACCAGGCCGAGTCCCATGAGCTGGACGCCGAGCACGACCAGCAGCACGGCGAGCAGCAGCAGCGGCCGGTTGGCGATGGCCTGGCCGCCGATCCGCTCGACGAGAAGCACCAGACTCGTCAGCGCGCCCAGCCCGAAGCATACCGAGCCCACCAGCCCGAAGAAGCGGAGCGGCTTCTCAGTGAACTTGGCGAGGAAGAAGAACGCCGCCACATCCAGCAGGCGCCGAAGATAAACTCCCGGGCCGTAGACCCGCGTTCGTGCGTCGCCCGGATGCTGTGGCACCGCCACTTCGTCGACCCGGTAGCCTTCGCGCAGCGCGAGCGCGGGGATGAACCGGTGCAGGTCGCCGTAGAGCGGCAGGGCTTCGGCCGTCGAGCGGCGCATGACCCGGACGCCGCAGGCGATGTCGTGGAACCGGTGGTCGGTCACGCTCTGGAGCATCCAGTGGAAGCCGCGCGACTGAAGCCGGTTGAGCCAGCTATCCACGCGCGGCGACCGGTTGGCCACGACCAGGTCCGCGCCGCCCTGGAGTGCGTCCAGCAGGGGGCCGATCCCCTCGGCCTGCACCTGGAAATAGGCCGGCAGGGTAACGATCACGTCGCCCCGGCTGCGCTCGATCCCGAGGCGCAGCGCGGCCGTCTCGCCGAACGTACGCGCGAAGGACAAGAGACGCACCGACGCGTTCGTCTGGCTCAGCGCGGCCAGCTCCGGCGGGGCGGTGAATCCTCCGTCGAAGACAAACAGGAACTCGTGCTCCTCGCCGCGCCGCTCGAGCTCGCGGGCGAAGGCGTGATAGAGCAGCATCAGGTCGTCAGCGCGCTCCACGACCGGGACGATTACGGAGACCAGGCGCACGTCTGTGGTCCCGGAGGCATTCGAACGCTCGGCGATCGGCACCATGAGAGCTCCCTCAGCGGTCATGATCAACGCACCTCCCATGCAGTTGGAACGTCGCGCGCGCCTTTGCGCTCGCTGCTGAGCGCCACTTCGGCGACGAGCCCGAGCATGGCGAGATAGAAGGCCGCGCCGAGCCACAGGAGCGCGGCCCCGGGGAAGACCAGTGCATCGGCCTTGTCCGGCCCGAAATAGGTGGCCGCGTAGACCCAGAACGCCGCGAAGGCGGCCGAGAGTACCAGCAGCGGCGTCGAGGCGAGGGCGAAGCCCACCAGCGGCCGGGACCGGAACGTCGTGATCATCTTGAGCGTGATCAGGTCCACCAGCACCTTCACCGTGCGGCTGATGCCGTACTTGCTCTCACCAAAGCGGCGGGCGTGGTGCCGGACCGGCATCTCGGTGATCCGCGCCCCGACGCTGGCGGAGAGGGCGGGGATGAAGCGATGCTGCTCGGCGTAGAGCGTGATCCGGTCCAGCAGGTCGCGCCGGTAGGCCTTGAGCGAACAGCCATTGTCGGTGATCGCGACGCCCGTCAGTCGCCGGATGATCCGGTTGGCCACCCACGAGGGCACCTTGCGGAGGATCAGCTTGTCCTGCCGCTGCTGCCGCCATCCGCAGACCAGGTCGTACCCCTCGTCCAGCTTGGCCACCAGCATCGGGATGTCGCGCGGGTCGTTCTGCAGGTCGCCGTCGAGGCTCACGACGACGCGGCCGCGCGCGTGGTCGAAGCCGGCCATCATGGCGGCCGTCTGTCCGACGTTCCGGCCCAGACGCAGGCCGTGCACGTGCGGGTTGGCCGCCGCGGCCTCGGTGATCCGCGCCCAGGTGTCGTCCCGGCTGCCGTCGTCGACCAGGATGACCTCGAAGCTCGCCGGATACGTGGCCAGCGCCTCGAGGATCCAGGCGACGAGCGGCGAGACGTTCTCCGACTCGTTGTAGAGCGGCGCGACAACGGACAGTTCGGGCATGGGCTCTCGGTACACCGGGTTTGCCTCAACCATCAATAATACCCGCGGGGACGCCATGCTTCCAGCAATGCCCGTTCCGCGACGAGGCGGCCGGTGGTAACACCATAACTCTATGCTGCTGAGTCTTTTGGCTGCCGACTATTGGTGGGAGCTCGGGCCTGCCGGATGGCGCATCGCGCGGGGGTGCTGCTGACTCGCAACAGTTGGGGACGGGGACCCGGGCGTGCCGCTCACCAGCCGCCGCGGCGAAGGAGGACGACGGGGATGGTCTTGAGCATGATGAGCAGGTCTGCGCGCAGGCTCTGGCGGCGGATGTACTCGAGGTCGTAGCTCACCTTGGTGCGCACGTCGTCGATCGAGCGGTCGTAGTGGTGGTTGATCTGCGCCAGCCCGGTGATGCCCGGCTTGGCCCGCTGGCGCAGCGGATACTCGGCGATGTGGCCCCGGAGCTCGGCGAAGATCGTCGGCCGCTCGGGCCGGGGCCCGACGATGTTCATCTCGCCCTTGAGCACGTTGAGGAGCTGCGGCAGCTCGTCCAGCCGGTACTGGCGCAGCACCCGGCCGAGCGGGGTGACGCGGGGGTCCTGCTCCTGGGCCCAGACGGCGGCGCCGGCGGCCTCGGCATCGACCCGCATCGTGCGGAACTTGTAGATCGTGAAGACCCGGCCGCCGAGGTCATGGGTGCGGCGGTGGTTGACGGGCCCGGCGTCCGGCAGGCGGCGGTCGAGCCCGACCCGCTCCTGCAGGTAGAACACCGGCCCGCGCGAGGTGAGCTTGATCAGCACCGCCAGCAGCAGAAAGACCGGCAGCATCGCGGCGAGTGCAAGCGTCGCCAGCACCAGGTTCACGCCCCGATGCAGCCACTCACCGGATCCGCTCGGGAGCGAGCGCCCGACCGCGCGAACGGCCCGCACGTACGCGCGGGACCACGCCGGACGCGAGCGCCGCCGCTGGCCGTGCGACGCTGCGGCCAGGTGTCGGCGGCGAACTCCTGAAGTGGCGGTACCCATGGTCTCGGTCGGCTCGGGGCTCGGGTAGATGAGTCGGGAGCAATCAGTAGTCAGGTTAACGGGTATCGCTGCGCTATCCTGTGATCTTTCTCACCGATGCGTGCTCACACTCGGTGGTGGGCCGTCAGGTGGCAGGCCTCCGAGGCACCGGCGGCCGCGCTCGCGTCAGCAGCGGATTCTGCAGCTCGCCCAGCCCGAAGCTGGCCAGCCATTGGCTGAAGCGCGAGCGCTCGACGGCCGGCTCGGACTCGGCCTCGTCCGTCGCTGGTGGCGGGGTGGCTGCACTTGTGCCGTGCTCCGTCTCGACGGACGGGTCGGATTCTGGTTCGTAGGTCATGCTGATCGACATCCGGGTAAGTGCCAGGGCTGCCGCGGGGGCTGCCTCAAAGTCGTTCAAGGATGACGCCGTAAAAACCGGGGTAGGGAGGCCAGCTGACGCCGGTTCGGCGCTACCGACCTAAGGTATTGTTCGACAGGGCCTTAGCATGTATACTAGAGGCTGAGCTGCGCGCGGGAGCCGCGGCAGTCGTTGCTGCAGGACCACAGCGGTCAGAGGTCTGGCGCCACAACCCGGCCTTTTTACGGTGGCCGTGGCGGCGGTCTATAGATCTGTTGCGATAATCCGCCGGTGGCGGGCTGTCCCGGCTCCGAGCCTCCGATTTAACGCTTGCGCAGGTATACGTTTGCCGTTCCCAGCCGGTCACGCACGAGTCCTGCACTCGCGACCCTGGGCTCCGTCGACGCTTCTCACCACCCGGCGTTCCAACATGGCAGATCGAGACAAGACCCCGGCCGCATCGCCGCTCGTGCTGATCGCTAACGATCAGGAATGGTCCGCCCGCTCCCTGGAAAGCATCCTGGGACCGAACGGCTATGCGGTGATACGGGCCTACACCGGACAGCAGGCGCTCGAGCGCGCCCGCACTTCCCAACCTGACATCATCATCCTCGATGCCCAGATGCCCGACATCCATGGCTTCGAGGTATGTCGCGCACTCCGCAGCGATCCGCGCTTCAGCACAACGACGCCGATCGTGATCACGACCTCGGGCCCGTCGGGCCGCACCCAGCGCCTCGAGGCCTATCGGGCGGGCGCGTGGGAGTTCCTCGGCCAGCCGCTCGACGGCGAGGCACTCCTGCTCAAGCTCCACACCTTCCTGCAGTCGAAGCGTCAGGTCGACCTGCTCCGCGAGGAGAACTTGCTGGACTCGGGCACGGGACTCTACAACATGCGCGGGCTCGCCCGGCGCGCCCGCGAGATCGGCTCGGATGCGATCCGTCGGCGCGAGGCGCTCGCCTGCGTGGTGTTCGCGCCCGAGACCGAGCTGGAGACCGTCGATGAGGAGGCGCCGGAGGAGGAGATGCTCCGGATGTCCGACCAGGTCGGAGCCGTCTTCCGTCAGGTCGGTCGGGTGTCGGATGCCATTGGGCGCCTCGGGCCCACCGAGTTCGCGGTCATCGCGCCAGCCACCGGCGCCGATGGGGCCGTGCGGCTGGTGAACCGGCTGGGCGACGCGGTCGAGGCCACCAGGATTCCGGTTCGAGGCGGCGAGCGCTCGGTGCGGGTCAAGGCCGGCTACTGCGCGGTCCCGGATTTCGCCGAATCCTCGGTGGATGCGGTCGAGCTGTTGCTTCGCGCCACGACGGCGCTCAGAGATCTCAGGAGTGGGGGGGAGACGGACCGCATCAGGGCCTTCGAGCAGGTGCCGCTGCCGTACACCAATTAGGCCCCCTAACTCCCCGTCGCTGTAGACCTTGATCTACGAACTGTGGCGTCAGCCGCGACCAGACCTGTTGTCCTGGCGCGGCAATTGCTTGATATATGCCGCACTCTGTTGTATAGAGCGCTCGCATCCTGGGAATCCATAGACTCCTGCGTGGCATCCCACGACCGCGTGGCGGTCCTGCCCAGGAGTCCTGATGTCCAACCCGCTCGCCCAGGACCGGTCGGCCACGGCCCCGGTCGACTCGTCCCGCGACCCGTTCAACATTCCGAGCGAAGTGAAGGCGAGCATCCGCGTCCTGGTGGTCGACGACGAGCGCACGCTTCGCGAGAGCTGCGCCAGCGTGCTCCAGATGGACGGCTACAACGTGACGCTGGTGGGCCGAGGTGAGGAAGCGCTGGACACCGTCAAACGGCGGAAGTTCGACATCATCCTCGTCGATCTCTACATGTCGCAGATCTCGGGACTCGACATTCTCCGCTCCACGCTCCAGGCCTACAAGGACACGATCGTCGTCGTGATGACGGGCAATCCCAGCGTCACGAGCAGCATCGAAGCGCTCCGGGCGGGCGCCTGGGACTACCTGCCCAAGCCGTTCAGCGCGACCCATCTCCAGGTGCTCATCGGGCGCGCGTCCCACGCGGTCATGATGTCGCGCGAGGCGCAGGACCTCCGAGTCCAGCTCATGAAGCAGAACGGCCACAGCGACAAGATCGCCCTGATCGGGATCTCGCCGCTCTTCCGCCAGGCCGTCGAGCTGGCCCGCAAGGTGGCCGCGACCGACGCCTCCGTCTTCATCAGCGGCGAGAGCGGGACCGGCAAGGAAGTCATCGCCCAGTTTATCCACCAGAACAGCCGGCGCGCCGGCCGGGCTCTGGTGCCGATCAACTGCGCGGCGCTGCCCGAACCGCTGCTCGAGAGCGAGATGTTCGGCCACCGGAAGGGCGCCTTCACCGGCGCCGACCGGGACAAGCCCGGACTGCTCGAGACCGCCAATGGCGGCACGCTGTTCCTCGACGAGCTGACCGAGATGACGATGCCGCTGCAGGCCAAGCTGCTCCGCGTCATCCAGGACGGCGTGGTTCGGCGGGTGGGCAGCGAGCAGCAGGACGCGGTGGTAGACGTGCGGTTCATCTCGGCGACCAACCGTGAGCCCCAGGAAGCCGTCGACACCGGCGTGCTCCGGGGCGACCTCTTTTACCGCCTGCGCGTGGTTCCGATCAAGCTTCCGCCGCTCCGCAAGCGGCCCGAGGATATCCCGCTGCTCGCGAACCATTTCCTGACCTACTACTGGGCGCGGCATCGCCAGATGGGCGACCGTGTGCCGCACCTGAGCGAGGCGAGTATCGGCTTCTTGCGCTCGCGACCGTGGCGGGGCAACGTTCGAGAGCTCCAGAACGTGATCGAGCATGTCGCCGTGCTGGCGGAGCCCGATCAGACCATTCAGCCGAACGACATTCCGGTCTACGACGACAGCAACGAGTGGCCGGCCGACACCGCGGTGAGCTCCGCGGTCATGGACGAGGCCTATCACGGCGCGAAGGACCGCGTCGTGGCGCAGTTCGAGAAGGAATATCTCACCCGGCTGGTGGCCCGGGCCGGCGGCAACATGTCCAAGGCCGCCCGTCTCGCGAGCATCGACCGGACCACGCTCTACCGGCTCATGGACAAGCACGCCTTCCATCGGGACGAAGCCCCGGGGGTCGCTGAGTGATTCCAGAGACCACCGCCGACCAGCGGCGAGCGCCGCCGGCCGTCGCCAGGCGCGGCGCCGGTCCGGGTCTGGGATCCCGACGGGCCGTCGGGCGGCCCGGTCGCACCGGCGCTCTGGGACGCTCTGCGCGAAGCGGTGCTCTGGGCCCAGGCGGAGTGGGAGCGCGCGGTCGAGCACGCAGCGGGGATGGACGAGGTCACGCTCCACCTCGCTCAACTGTGCTCCGCTATCCGCCAGCAGGGGAGCGGGCAGAACGCCGATCTCGCGGCGCTGCCTCGGAATGCGCTTTCGCGCCGACTGCTCGGGCTCATTCGGGCGGCCTTCGTCGAGCGCGCCACGGCGCTGCCCGCGCCCGACGCCGGCCAGCTCCTCCGGCTCCTCGGCGCCATCGAGCAGGTGGGACAGCGGCTGGAGACCGACTGGTCGCAGCACTTTTCCGACCGGCTTTCGGGGCCCGACGGCCTCGAGCTCGTGGTCGAGGTGGCCCACGACCTGCGCTCGCCTCTCACCTCGATCCTGTTTCTCGCGGAGACCCTGCAGCGGGCCCGGAGCGGCGCCGTGAACCCGGTGCAGGAGCGGCAGCTCGGCCTCATCTACAGCGCCGCCTTCGGCCTCAGCTCGGTGGCGAGCGACGTCATCGAGCTCGCCCGTGGCGGCGACCGACTGGTCGATCTCGACCCGATCCCGTTCTCAGTGACCGACATCCTCGAGTCCGTGCGCGACATCGTCCAGCCCATCGCCGAGGAGAAGAGCCTGGCGGTTCAGCTGACGACGCCGGAGGCGGATTTCCGGATCGGCCACCCGGTCGCGCTGAGCCGCGTGCTGCTCAACCTCACGACCAACGCGCTCAAGTTCACCGCCGAGGGATTTGTCGAGGTGACGGCCAAGGAAACCGGCCCCCGCGCGGTCGAGTTCTCGGTCCGCGACACCGGCCGCGGCATTCCCCCGCAGAGCATGGCCACGCTGTACGAGCCGTTCCGCCGGCGTCAGAAGCCCGGGGAGTACGCCTTCTCGGGCTCGGGCCTCGGGCTCTCCATCTGCCGGAAGCTGGTCGAAGCGATGGGCTCGGCCCTGGAAGTCGAGACCGCTCCCGGCTTCGGGACCCGGTTCCACTTCGTACTGGACCTGCCCTTGGCCGGCGAGGCCCAGTTCGGTTGAGCGGTCCCGCCCCCTACCAGCAGCCCCCCACCCCGCATAAATTCTTCAGGCTGGCCACTTCCGGAACGTTCCTGCTCCCGCGCCACGGCGACCCGGCCGACCCGCGCGCAGCCGTTGATCCGACCGTTCCTCGCCGTGGCCGCCGAGCAACGACCCCTGTGGGTTCCCGACCTCGCGTTCTCCTCGTTGCCCTGCCGCCATCCGGGTCCGGCCAGGTGCGTCGAGGGGGTCGCGCGCGGTGCGTGGGGCCCGGAACGAGCCATACGTGAACCGACCGCTGATTCGGCCCGCACGGCACTTGAGCCAGCCTCCAGTGCACGCCCCGAACGCCGCCCTGCTGATCGACTTCGACAACGTCACCCTGGGCATCCAGAAAGACCTGACCAAAGAGCTCAGGACCCTCCTCAACAGCGATATCATCAAGGGCAAGGTCGCCGTACAGCGTGCCTACGCCGACTGGCGGCGCTACCCCCAGTACATCGTCTCCCTCTCCGAGTCGTCGATCGACCTCATCTTCGCGCCGGCCTTCGGGTCCAGCAAGAAGAACGCGACCGACATCCGCCTCGCCATCGACGCGATCGAGCTGGTCTTCACCCGCCCCGAGATCGGGACCTTCATCCTGCTCTCGGGCGACAGCGACTTCTCGACCATGGTCATCAAGCTCAAGGAGTATGGGAAATACGTCATCGGCGTCGGCATCCGCGAGAGCGCGAGCGACCTGCTGATCCAGAACTGCGACGAGTACTACTCCTACAACGACCTGGCGGGGCTCACGAAGGAAGTCGACACGCCCTCGATCCAGCGCGACCCGTGGGAGCTGGCCGGCGAGGCGGTGGCGCAGATGGCCCGGAACGGCGACGTCATGCGCTCCGACCGGCTCAAGCAGGTGATGCAGCAGATCGACTCCAACTTCGACGAGCGCACCGCGGGCTTCAATCGCTTCAGCAAGTTCGTGGTCGAGGCCGGCCAGCGGGGCGTCGTCGTCGTCACCAAGCTGGACAACGGGCAGTACGAGGTGGCGCCGCCGGCCGGTGGCATCGCCGCCGGCGCGCCGGCGGCCGCGGGGACCGCGTCCCGCCCGCCCCGCGAGAGCGCCCGCCGGGACGGCGAAGGCGCCCGCGACGAGAACGGCCGCCGGGGACGGAGCCGCCGTGGCCGCGGGCGTGGGGCCGAGCGCGCGCCCGCTGGACGCGAGCCGGCAGACGAGGCGCCGCGGGAGGGCGCTCCGGCGGGGCGTGAGCCTTCGGCCCGCCGGGAACCGGTGGCTCCGCGCGGCCGGGCTACGGACGGCACGCTGTCGCTGGCGCGCGCCTTCCAGCTCATGACCCAGGCGCTGTCCGAGCTCCGCGCGCCGTCGCCGCACGAGGCGCTCCGCCTTCGCATGGTGGCGCTGCACGGCCGGGAAGACCCGCTGCTCGAGGCCGCCCGGTTCACCCGGCTGCTCCGGCAAGCCAACGACGCGGAGATCGCCGACGTGCGGAAGGTGGGCGAGGACGAATACGAGGTCTCGTCGCATCGCACCTCGGGCGTCCCGGCCATCGCGGCGCCAGCGGCGTCGGCCGCTTTAATGGCTGCCGCCAACACCGAGGAGCTGCCGGTCCCCGGCGTGGCGGCCGATGCCAGCGTCGAGCCCGCGGGCCGGAGCGACAACGGCCAGCGACTCGGCATCCGCTTCCGGCGCGGCTCCCGCGCGCCGCTCCGGGGCGGAGAGGTCCCGCTCATCGGCGTCGTGCAGATGGACGCGCCGGCGGAGCCGGTAGGTGCGGTCGCCATGCTGGAGGAGCCGGCCGTGGAGGGCGAGCCGGCCCGGCGGAAGCCGGCGCGCCCGCGCGCGCCACGAAAGAAGGCTGCGGCGGTGGCCGCAACCGCTCCAGTTCCAGCCAAGGGCGGAGACGACGCGGAACCCGCGGCACCCCGCGCGAAGCGAACGCGAGCGCGGGCCAAGAAGAAGGCGGAGTGAGCGGGACCGGACGGGCAGCCACGCTGCCCGTCTCGTTTTTCAGTCGGCCCGCGGACGAGGTCGCCCGCGCGCTGCTGGGCGCGACGGTCGTCTCCACGCTGGCCGGTGCCCGGACCGCCGGTCGGATCGTCGAGGTCGAGGCCTACCTGGGCTACGACGACCCGGCGTCGCATGGATACCGCAACCGCCGCCATGCGCAGAACGAGGCCCTGTTCGGTCCGGCCGGCACTTGGTACGTCTATCTCTCCTACGGCATGCACTGGTGCGCCAACCTGGTCTGCGGAGCTCCAGGGCATGGCAGCGCGGTGCTTCTCCGCGCGCTCGAGCCCGTGCAGGGGCTTGCGACGATGCGGGAGCGCCGGGGCGTCCAGGCCGACCGCCAGCTCTGCTCCGGGCCCGGGAAGCTTTGTCAGGCGCTCGGCATCACCCGAGACCAGGACGGTCTCCCGATGCACAGGTCGGGCGCGAAGGTCGTCTCCGCCGGCGAGCGACCCGCGGTTGTCGTGACGCCGCGGATCGGGATCACCAAGGCGGCCGACTGGCCGCTTCGGTTCGTGGTGGACGGCTCACCCTGGGTCTCGCGGGCGCCATCACCCTCGGCGTGAAGTCAGGGGACGGTCGCGGAGTGAGATCGCGGAGTCTGGGGTGGACAGCGGACGCGAAACGGGCAGCGGATCGTGGATCCGCTGCCCGTTTCGACGTTCTACTCGGCTGCTGCGGTCGCTCAGTACCCTCCTGCGCCGCCGTTCTCACGCGCGCCGCCCAGGCTGAGGCGAAGGCCGCCGGTAATCGTGTGGTTGGCGCCCATGGTCCACTCGCCGAAGTCGATACGCCGGAAGCCGCCCTGCAGCTCGTTGGTCACCTGCTTGAACCCCTGCTTCGTGGTGATCTGATACTGGCCGAAGGCGCTCAGCGGCCCGACGCGGAATTCCAGGCCCGCCACCGCGGTGCCGAAGCCGCTGCTGCTGAGGTCGCTCTCGATGCTGCCGTCGGCAAACGGGCCGGCGGAGTTCCCGGTCGTGTGCGCGATGCCGACACCAAGGCCGATGAAGGGCTGGATGTTGGCGTTCCGGACCGGATAGGCCATGAGGATGGCCGAGTACCGGCGAATGCCCTGGAACGTCCAGTTGGTGACGCCGGACTGGACCGTCGCGTCGTCGGCGTCGCGGACCTCGAACAGCGTCTGCGTCGGCTCGTCCGACCCGAAGCCCTGGTCCACGGAGAGCAGCAGACCCGTGCGCTTCGCGGTGATGAGGATGTGCCCGCCGCCCACCGGCATGAGCTCGCGCCCACCGGCGTTGGTGCGGAAGCTCGTCACGCCGCCCTGCCCACCGACATACCACTTGAACGGGCTGGTGCCGGCCTTCTGCGCCACCGAGGGCGCGACCACGAGGAGGCTGCCCAGAGCGACGAGGGTCATACTCTGCTTCAGAATGCGCATTGGACTGCCTCCGTAAGGTGTCCCTGCCAGGCGGATCCTGGCGCTGCCGCGCAAAGTCGGCACGGTCCGTCAAAATGCGGGATGTTGCCGGAAATCGCGGGAAGGGAAGGGGAGCATCGGCCCGGCTAACTGCTTGCTGCGTGGCAGTTTATATAAGCCGCTAGCGGGCCGTCCCCACCCATCGGAGGACGTGGAAGTGCAAGGTCGGGGCCAAGGGGAGTGCCTAGATCAACCGCAACTGCCCCCCCACCTTCTTGAACGCGGCGAGCGCCTGGTCCAAATCGTCGCGCGTGTGCGCGGCGGAGACCTGGCAGCGGACCCGCGCCTGTCCCTGCGGCACCACCGGGAAGCCGAAGCCGGTGACGAACACCCCTTCGGCCAGCAGCAGCTCGCTCATCCGGATTGCGGCCGAGGTCTCTCCGAGGATCACGGGGATGATCGGGGTCTCGCCTGGCAGCGGCTTGAAGCCCAGCTCGAGCAGCCGTTCGCGGAAGTAGCTGGCGTTCGCTTGCAAGGTCGCCACACGCTCCGGGTGGGCCTCGAGGTACTCGACGCTCGCGAGCGCGCTGGCCGCCACGGTGGGCGGCAGCGCGTTGGAGAAGAGCTGCGGCCGGGCGCGCTGGGTCAGGTAGTCGCACACGGCGGCCGATCCCGCCACGAAACCGCCTGCGGCGCCGCCGAGCGCCTTGCCGAGGGTGGAGGTGATGAGGTCGATTTCGCCGACGAGGCCGTAGTGCTCGGCGGTGCCGCGGCCGTGCTTGCCCAGGACGCCGGTCGCGTGGGAATCGTCGACCATGAGCACGGCCTCGTGCTGGCGGCAGAGCTCGACCAGGTCGGGCAGCGGCGCGATCGACCCCTCCATGGAGAAGACACCGTCGGTGATCACCATGCGCGTCCGCCGGTCGCGCGCGGCGCTGAGCTTCGCTTCGAGATCCGCGAGGTCCGCATGCCGGTAGACCGCGGTCTGACACTTGGTAATGGACTTCGCAAGCCGGGCCGCGTCGATGATCGACGCATGGTTAAGCTGGTCGCTGATCACGATGTCCTGCTCGCCGAGCAGCGTCGCGGGAACCGCTTCGTTGGCGTTCCACGCGCTGACGAAGCTGAGCGAGGCGGCGGTGCCCACCAGCCGGGCGCACGCGGCCTCGAGCGTCCGGTGGACGGTGTACGTGCCGCAGATGAACCGCACGGAGGCGGTGCCGGCGCCCCATCGATCGAGCCCGGCCTTTCCTGCCGCTACCACCTCGGGCTGGTTGCTCAGGCCGAGGTAGTTGTTCGACGAGAGGATGATGACCTCGCCCCGGCCCTCCATCCGGACCCGGGCACTCTGAGGACTGTCGAGGTAGTTGAGACGCTTGTAGACGCCGTCGCGGATGAACTGCTCCAGCTCGCCTTCGAGCCGATGCTCGAACGAAGTGCTCATGCGCCAATCTCCAGGATCACCTTGCCCGCCTGGCCGTCCTTGATGACCTGGATGGCCTCGGCGATCGATTCCAGCGGAAAGCGGTGGGTGATGACGGGCCGAGGGTCGAGCTGTCCGGCCTGGAGGAAACGCCGCATCTCGTCCCAGGTCTCGTACATCTTGCGGCCCGTGACGCCGTACAGTGTGAGCCCCTTGAAAATCACGTCGCGGGCGAAGTCCACCTCGGTTGTCCGGCTCGGCGTGCCCAGCAAGTTGACCCGGCCGCCCAGCCGCGCCGCCGCGAAGGCCTGCGCGTGGCCGCTGGGGTGGCCGCTCATCTCGCAAACGAGGTCGACGCCGTCGCCATGAGTCAGCTCGCGCACCCGGGCCAGTACGTCGTCGGCGGCGGGATTGAGCGTAACGTGCGCGCCCATCTGCCGGGCGAGGGTGAGCCGCATCGGGTTGTAGTCGCTCGCGATCACCAGCGACGCGCCTGCCGCCCGCGCCACCCCGACCGCGAAGCAGCCGATCGGGCCGCAGCCGAGGACGAGGACGGTACTGCCAGGGACCTCCGCCTCGAGCACGGTATGGACCGCGTTCCCCATCGGGTCCATGATGGCCCCGATCTCGGTGGAGATGCCGTCGAGGCGCATGACGTTCGAGGCCGGCATCGCGATGAACTCCGCGAACGCTCCGTCCCGGTCCACGCCGATGATCTGGGTCCGCTGGCAGAGGTGGGCCGCGCCCAGGCGGCACTGGAGGCAGTGGCCGCAGACGATGTGGCCCTCGGCGGTCACCAGGTCGCCGACCGCGAGCAGCCCCGCCGTCTCGGCCTCGCGGCCGAGCTGGACGATCTCGCCGGCGAACTCGTGGCCGATCACGACCGGCGGCTTGAGCCGGTTGCTGGCCCAGCTGTCCCATTCCCAGATGTGGAGGTCGGTGCCGCAGACGCCTGCGTGATGGACGCGGATCAGCGCGTCGGTGGGGCCGCATGTCGGAACGGGAACGTCCTGGAGGGCCATGCCGGGGCCCGGGCTGCCTTCACGAGAGCGCGCATCGAGCCTTCGGAATGAAGTCGGCGGAATATAGGAGGGGTGTCGGGGCGGAGAAGGCGAAGTCCCTGAACGTACAAACACCCCCGGACCGGAGTCCGGGGGCGTTTTCGGGCTGCTGGGTGACTGGCCAGCCCTATCGGTTCAGGCCGCGTGCTCGGTGGGCACGTGCTGGTGCCAGTGGTCGTCGCAGGTGTCTTCGTCCGCGGCCCACATGTAGGCCCAGAACCGGACGGGCTTGCGGTCGGGGCGCCGCTCTTGATCACGATGCCCACGGCCGAGGCCGGGACGACGAGTGCTGGTGTGCGCATGGGCGATCCTCAGCATCCTGGGTGACATTGCGGACGGCCCAATCGAAAGCACCCTGCGTGCCGCGCCGGGTGCTTCTGTAAGTGATTGCTGTTCAAGTACTTCTGAAATCGGCGCCGGCGGCCTCGCGTCGTTATGACGCGGTGGACCTTCGGGCCGTCGTGTCGCCGGGACACGGCGGATTCGAGAGGACCAGGCCATCGGGCGCACGCACACCCGGGGTGCGCCGCCGGCGCCGGCCGCCCTCCTCGACCGTCCATCCTTCATAGAAGGAAAGCAGCGAGTCGGGTGCGAGCGACGGGCAGGACGGCAGGATCACGTGGACGCTGTTCGGCCGGCTCAGGCGCTGCAGATCCGCGATGAACTCCATGCGGCAGGCGGCGCTCAGCTCGCTCAGGGCGCCGGGGTCCAGCACCACGAGGTCGAGCGGCCCGGGAATGTCGACGAACTCGGGCAGCGACGGCCCCGCCTGGGCGACGTACCCCTCGAACATGCTGCCGAGTGCCTCGGTCGCCATCCGGGACTCGACCCGCTCCACGCATCCGAGATCGCCCGCGAGGAACGTGACCGACGGCGTCGTACGCGGCGAGCAGATAGGCCGCCGGCTCGGCGGCGCTGCCGATCGCCAGGGTGATATCGCGCGGCTCGATGCGGGGCAGCAGGCGGGCGAGCGGGCAGGTGGGCTCGAGTCCCCAGTGGGTCGGCGTCCGCTGCGCCTCGCGCAGCTTGAGGAACTGGCGCCGCCACCGGTTGTACGGGCGGAGCGACAGCCGCTTCATGATGAGCCGGTCCACCGACTCCAGCATGAGCACTTCGGTCAGCAGGAACTGGCCCTCCGCCGCGGTCTGCAGCTCCGCGGCGGCCTCGTCGCCCAGGCGCAGGAGCTCGTCCCGGCCGATGGAGTTCTTGTAGCCCTCGATGCGTTGGAGGATGTACTCCTGGTAGTGCTGCTTGTCCGAGTACGGCGAGCGGCGCCGCTGCGGAGTGCCGCGCAGTTGCGCGGCGCTCAGCATGCGGCCTCGACGCGAAAAGCTCGCGATGTCGGGGCGAAATGGAGCGGTTGGCGGGGCGGGAACGCGGAGAGCATTGACTGCAAAGTCGTAAGCGGGGGCGCCTGTGTCAACGCGAAGAAAGATCAAAGCGGGGGCTGGCCTTCATTCCGCCTGCAGAACCGCCCCCTTCAAATAGCCGGTCTCGGGGATGGTGAGCACCTCGGGATGATCCTCGCCCGGGCCCAGAATCCGCCGGAGCTGCACCCGGCGGCCGCTGTCCGCGGCCGCGTCCGACGAGCATGGTGAGGAACTCGGGCAGCCGCACGTGAAAGGAGCAACTGGCGGTGAGCAGGATCCCGCCGGGGGCCAGCGCGCGCATCGCGCGGAGGTTGATTTCGCGGTAGCCGCGGAGCGCCGCCGGCACCGCGCCGCGGTTCTTGGCGAATGCCGGCGGGTCGAGCACGATGGTGTCGAACCGCTCGCGCGCCCTGGCGAAGGCGCGGAGCGTCTCGAACGCGTCCGCCTTCGCGCCATTCGATGTTGGCGAGCCCGTTGAGCGCGGCGTTGGCGGCCCCGCGG
Source organism: uncultured Gemmatimonadales bacterium (assembly GCA_963728705.1). Taxonomy (GTDB): domain Bacteria; phylum Gemmatimonadota; class Gemmatimonadetes; order Gemmatimonadales; family GWC2-71-9; genus CAVVWJ01. Next base: position 16,988 of record CAVSLY010000017.1, on the reverse strand, counting down.
CGGAGCGCGTCCGGGCTCGCGTCGAGCGCGAGGACGCTGCCGGCGCGTCCGCGCCAGGTGCAGCGCGAACGAGCCGTGGTAGGCGAAGCAGTCGAGCGCGCGGCCGCCCGGGCCGCGCCACCTGCCGGCCAGCAGCCGGTTGGGACGCTGGTCGAGGAAGGCGCCGGTCTTCTGCCCGTCCCAGGGCGCGGCGAGATAGCGAACGCCCCCTTCCCGCACCTCGACCTCGCGCGGGCACCGTGCCGTGGGCCAGCGCCACCGTCGTCGCAGCCCCTCGCGCCGGCGCACGGCCGCGTCGTTCCGAAGCAGGATGCCCTCGGGGCGGACCACGTCGCCAAGCGCCTCGAGGATCGTTCACGCATGGTCTCGAGGCCGGCCGAGAGGATCTGCACCACGAGCCAGCGGTCGTAGCGGTCGACGACCAGCGAAGGCAGGCCGTCGCCCTCGCCGTGGACCAGGCGGTAGGCCGTGGCATCGATCCCGCTCCGGCGGGCGGCGCTCGCCGCGAGTCGCTCGCGCCACCAGGCGGCGTCGACCGTGCCGGTCGGTCCGCTCGAGCAGCCGCAGCCGGATCTCCGAGGTGGGCGAGTAGAGCGCCTGCCCGATGAATCGGCCGCGGGGATCGTGGACCGGCACCAGGCCGGCGGCGGCCTGGTCTGCCGAGCACCTCGCTCCGATAGATCCAGGGATGTCCGCGCACCCAGCGCTCGGCGCCGCGCGCGGTGACCCGCACGGGGTTCACGCCCGATCGGGCCGGAGGACCGTGGCCCCGCGCAGATAGCAGTGCTTGATTTCCGCCCGGCTACGCGTGGTGTACGCGTGCACCAGCAGCCGGATGCACGTGGGGAGGGAGCCCGGGCACCGGAATCTCGGTGGCGTGAAGCAGCGCCACGATATTCCAGCCATACTCCTCGGCCGCGCGCGCGGGAAAGGCGGCGTCGAGATCGCGGGTGACCGTGAAGAGCCCGCTCACGATGTCGTCCGGCTGAGCTCGTTGGCCTCGATGAGGGCGCGGAGCAGCTCGTCGGTGGCGGCCAGGATCTCGGCGGCTTCGTTGCGGCTCACCGTGGTGGCGCCGCGGATGCCCTGGAGCCGGGGCGAGGGGGTCGGTCATGGCACATAATGTAGCGGCGATTGGTTCGGCTGATGCTGGTGACCGACGACCGGCTCGTCGGCCGGCCGCGATCTCGTGGCGCTCGCGCGCGCGGCCGAGGCGGGCGGCGTGACCTCGGTGCAGCTCCGGCTCAAGCGCGCGCCCGCGCGGGAGCAGGTCGCGCTGGCCCGCGCGCTGGTGGCCGCGCTGCGGGTCCCGGTGCTGGTCAACGATCGGCCGGACGTCGCGCTCGCCGCCGGCGCCGCCGGCGTGCACCTCGGCCCGGACGATCTGCCCGTGGCGCTGGCCCGGCGCTATCGCGCCGCCCGGGTTCGTGATCGGCGCGTCGGTGGGCTCCGAGGCCGAGGCCGCGGCGGCGGGCGAGGCGGACTACTGGGGCATCGGCCCGTGGCGGGTCACGACGACCAAGGCCGACGCGGGGACCGGCGCTCGGCGCCGACGGGTTCGCGGCGGCTGGTGCGCTTGGCCGGCGGTCGGCCGTGCCTCGCGATCGGGGCGATCCGGCCGGAGGATGTGCCCGTCGTGCTCGGGCCGGTGGGGTCGCGGCGTGGCGGTCGTGCTCGGGAATCCTGGGCAGGGCGCCGATCGTGAGGCCGCAGCCGCGAGGCGGCGCAGGTACGCCGCGGCCTGGGCGGTCAGCGCTCGGCCGAAGCGTGCGAGCCGTGACCCGACGGTCCATCGTCGGCTCCGGTCGTGCGCGCGCTAGCTCTGCCCCGCCGCACCCGCGCGATGTTCCGCAGATGCTCGTCGTAGGTCCGGCGAAGACGTGGCGGCCGTCGGGGCCGGCCACGAAGTAGAGGTACGGCACCTTGGCCGGGATACAGCGACGCCTCGATGCTCCGCCGGCTCGGCGAGTTGACCGGGCCGGGCGGCAGGCCGGGATGCAGATAGGTGTTGTAGGGCGACGGGATCTGGTAGTCCCGTCGTAGAGCCGCGGTCTTCCGCTTGCCGGTCTGGAGCGCGATGGCGTACTGCACCGTCGGGTCGGCCTGCAGCGCCATCCCGATGCGGAGCCGGTTGTGGTAGACGCCCGCGATGGTCTCCCGCTCGTCGTCCGCCCGGGCCTCGCCCTCGACGATCGACGCGAACGTCACCAGCTGGAGCCGGGTCATGCGCGATGCGAGTCGAGCCGCGCGGTCCATGCCGACTCCCACCCCGCTCTGAACCCCTCGGCCATGAGCCGCACCAGCTCGTCGCGCGCCGGACACGCAGCGGCAGCGTGTAGGTCTCCGGCCGGAGGAATCCCTCGAACGACTGTGCACCGGGAATCCGAGGAGCGCGCTGGCGGCGGCGCCGTCGCTCGCGGCCGCCAGCAACGAGTCCCCGGGATCCCAGCCGCTCCGCGGCGAGTGTCGGCGACCTCGGGGATGGTGAGCCCCTCGGGCACGGTGAACCTGGAGACGGCCGCGCCCTTGGCGAGGATGTCGAGCACGCTCCCAGGGCGGCGAGCCCGGCGGGAACTCGTAGACGCCGGCCTGCACGGTGCGGTCCACCCGGCGGACGCGGGCGAGCAGCTTGAAACCAGGCGGTTGGCGATGACGCCGTGGGCGGCGAGGCTGTCGGTCACCGCGGCGAAGGTCGCGCCGGGCGGGCAGGGTGACGCGCTCGGGGGCGGAGTTGGTGCCGGCGCAGGCGGCGAGCGACGCCAGCCCGCGGCCGCACCGGGCGTCGGCCGGAGCGTGTCGCGCGCTCACGGCTCGACGCCTCGCCGCCCGCCGAGCATCCAGGAAGTGCTGCAGCAGCACCGCCGCGGCGAGCGCGTCGACGTCCTCCTTCCGCCCGCGGGTGGAGCCGCCCTGCTCCCGGATGGCGGCGAGGGCGCGCGCGGTGCTCATCCGCTCGTCCCACAGCTCGACCGGCAGGCCGGTGCGGCGGCCGACCGATCGGCCAGCTCCCGCGCGGCCGCGGCGCTGCGCCTCCTCGGCCCCTCGCCGGTGAGCGGCAGGCCCACCACCACGCCCACCGGCCCGTGCTCGCTCACCAGCTCGAGGAAGCGGGGCATGGGAAAGCGCTTCCCCGCCCGGCGCGCGAGCGTCTCGAGCGGGGAGGCGAGGATCTGGGTCTCGTCGCTCAGCGCGAGCCCGATCCGCACCTCGCCCCAGTCCACGGCGAGGAGGCGGCCGGAGGGGGAGTATGGGGGAAGTAAGGCGGCTAGCGGCAGGCGAAAAGACGGAAGGACGACTGCGGCCGAGGGCAGCCTCGTGCCGGCACCTACCGTCCTTCCGTCGTCCGACCCTCCCTACTGCGCCATCGTGGCGAAGAATTCCTTGTTGTTCTTGGTGCGCTTCATCCGCTCGAGCAGGAACTCGAGCGCCTCCACCGGCGGCATGTCGGCCAGGAAGTTGCGCAGCAGGTAGACCCGGTTGAGCTCGTCCTTGTCCATGAGGAGCTCTTCCTTGCGGGTCGAGGTGCGCTGGATGTCGATGGCGGGGTAGATCCGCCGGTCGGCCAGGCGCCGGTCGAGCACCAGCTCCAAGTTGCCGGTGCCCTTGAACTCCTCGAAGATCACCTCGTCCATCCGGCTGCCGGTGTCGACCAGCGCGGTGGCGATGATGGTGAGGCTGCCGCCCTTGTCGATGTTGCGGGCGGCGCCGAAGAACCGCTTGGGCTTCTGCAGCGCGTTGGCGTCGACGCCGCCGGAGAGGATCTTGCCCGAGTGGGGCACCACCACGTTGTGGGCGCGGGCCAGACGGGTGATCGAGTCGAGCAGGATGACCACGTCCCGGCCGTGCTCCACCAGCCGCTTGGACTTCTCGATGACCATGTCGGCCACCTGGACGTGGCGGTCGGCCGGCTCGTCGAAGGTGGAGGAGATGACCTCCGCCTTGACGTTCTCCTCCATGTCGGTGACTTCCTCGGGCCGCTCGTCGATGAGCAGCACGATGAGGACGATCTCCGGGTGGTTCTCGCTGATCGCGTTGGCCAGCTTCTGCATCAGGATCGTCTTGCCGGCCTTGGGCGGCGCCACGATCAGCGCGCGCTGGCCCTTGCCGATCGGCGACAGCAGGTCCACCACCCGCATCGAGAGGTCGCCGTTCTTCCGCTCCAGCCGGATCCGCGGCGTCGGGGTAGCGCGGCCGCAGGTTGTCGAAGGCGATCCGGTGCTTGGTCTTCTCCGGCTCCTCGAAGTTGACCTGCTCCACCTTGAGCAGGGCGAGGTAGCGCTCGCCCTCCTTGGGCGGCCGCACCTGGCCCATGACGGTGTCGCCGGTGCGCAGGTCGAACCGCTTGATCTGGCTCGGGGAGACGTAGATGTCGTCGGGGCCGTAGAGGTAGTTCCAGTCCTGGCTGCGCAGGAAGCCGTAGCCCTCCGGGAGGATCTCGAGCACCCCCTCGCCGCGGATCACGGTGTCCTAGTCGAGGAGCGACTGCTCGATCCGGAAGATCAGGTCCTGCTTCCGCAGGCCGGAGTAGTTGGTGATGTTCAACTGCTCGGCCAGCGCGTGCAGTTCCGCGACCGACTTCTGCTTCAGCTCAGCGATATCCACGGACGAGACTCCAGACAGGCGGGCCCTGCCGGACGACCGGCGGGCGGTGGGAAGAAGTGCAATGCAACGCCTTGCGAGGTTGGACGATGTATGTGAGGTTGACGTGTGAGGCGATGTATGAATGGGCCCCGGGGACGGAGCGTGCGGTACGAAGTTGTGACGGGGAGTTTCCTGCCAACTCAAGAAGCAACTTGAACTTAGAGCGCGCCGGGACGCCAGTCAAGAGGCCGATGTCGCTTGCGTAACTTCGCGGTCCTGTATAATCTTTGAGCACGCGCCGACTCGACCTCGGATGCGACCGCCGTTGCGGCGACCGACCCGGTGCACTGCCGATCATCCGCGACGACCTTCGCGACCACGGTTTCGCGCCCTGTCGTCCGGCGCCTACGAGGCTGGCACATGACCGACGCCGAGCGGCTCAGCAAGCTGCGGCACGATCTGTCCAACCCTCTCTCGGCCCTGCTGGCCGAGACCCAGCTTGCTGCTGATGAACGAAGCTCGGACGATCGAAGTCCGACCAGGCTGACGGGAGCTCGAGGCGATCGCGATCCGGATGGCGCTGGCGATCCGGATGCGGACGATGCTGCGCGAGCCTCTGACGCCGTTGAGCAGGTAGAGCGGCCAGGAACACGAGGCTGCCCGCGCTGGCACCGACGCGCGCAGCCCGACCCCGTAGCCGCCGGCCGACACGAACCCCTCGATCATCCCCGCCACGACCAGCAGGACCGCCGCCGCCCCGACCATCCGGACCGCGGTCCGGCCGCTCAGCACCAGCGCGTCCGCCCGGCTGAGCGTCCCGGGCGCCACGACCGCGCGCCCGAGCAGGAAGCCCGCCGCGCCCGCCACCCAGATGGCGAACAGCTCCAGCGCGCCGTGGCCCACGATGAACTCGAGCAGATAGTCGAGCAGCCCGGCGTTGGCGAAATGGCCCGCGGTCGCGCCGATCGACGAGCCCGTTGAAGGCCAGCAGCACCAGCGAGCCGACGCCGAGGAAGATGCCGCCCGGCGAAGCAGGCGATCGCGACCCGGACGTTGTTGGTGATGATGCCCGAGGCCATGAGCGGGCGGTCCTCCGGCGCCACGTCCACGTAGCCCCGGCCCGCGGCCTTGCCGGCTGGCCCCCGCCTCGGCCCGGCGGAGCATGACGTCCGGCAAGACCTCGGCGGCGAGCGCCGGCCGCTCGCGCAGCAGGGCGAAGCCGGCCGCGGCCGGCACCATGAACGTGAGGCAGGCGAGGAGCACGTACCGGCGCGCCTCGATCACGGCCGCCGGGCACTCGCGCGCCAGCACGATCCAGATCTGCCGCCAGGTGCTCCGCTCGTCCCGGTAGAGCGCGTTGTGGCCCGCCGCCACCAGCCGCTCCAGCCGGGCCTAGCGTCGCCGGCGTCGGCGCGGTAGGTGCGGGCCCGGGCGAGATCGGCGGCGACCTCGCGATAGCGGGCCGCGAAGTCCGGCAGCTCGTGCGGCGCCGAAGCTGTCGAGCCCCTGCGCGGGCCGCGCGTCCGGCCAGCCGCTGGAACTCGTCCCATCGCGTACGCTTCTGCGCCGGCGAACCGGGTGCCGGCTCCGGCCGCCCCGCGCGCCGAGAGGCCGCCCTGCCGGCGGGCCAGCTCGGCGGCGTGGAGCGCGAGCAGGTGCGCCACGTCGCTCTGGCCCGCCGGTGCCGGGTGGTCGGCCAGCCGGCTGCGAGGCCGGCGGCCAGGCGCGTCCGTGCCGCTGGGTCGAGGTCGGCCTGCCGCGACGGCGAACTGGGCCAGCAGGCGGAACGTCTCGTCGTCGAGCTCGGGAATCGACGGCGGGGCTCCTCGTCGCGAGGCGCCTCTCGCGTCGAGCGCCGGCGCCTCGATGGGGCCGGTCCCGGCCCACGACCGTGCCGGCGACCAGGTCGCCCAGCCGCTTGCCGCGGGGGTGGAACGCCACGAGCAGCAGGCCGGTCAGGTAGGGCGGGGGCAAGAAGTCGGCGAGCCGGAGCAGGTTGCGCACGGCGGCGGCGCCGATCGTGACCGCGTGGCCGGTGTCCATCACCACCCGGATGCCGACCATCCGCTTGCCCGGCGTCTGGCCCCGGCCGAGCCCTTCGAAGAAGATGAAATAGCCGGTCCACGCCACGAACGCGCCGATCGTGAGCAGCACCGGCGCCACAAGGCTCAGCCGCACGCCGAAGCCCGAGAGGATTCCGAGAACAACCAGCGCGGCGAGCGACCCGCCCACCAGGATGGCCATGTCGATCACCGCCGCCAGCGCGCGGGACCCGATGCCGGCGATCTCGAGGTCGAGCACGACGTGCTCGGGGGTCTCGATCTCGAGGTGCTGGCGGTAGTCCGGAGGCGTGTCGCGCAGGGCGGGCATGCTGCGATTGTAATATCTTTGCGCCCATGACGCCTCCCATGCTCCGCCCGCTCTCGGTGGGCGAGATCCTCGACGCCTCGTTTTCGCTCTACCGCCGGCACTTCGGCGCCGCTCGCCACGGTCGCCCTGGTGTGCACCGGCATCCCGCTGGTGCTCCGCATGTTTCTCGAGGCGAGCGGCGGATTCCTCCTCCATCCGGGACTCGGCATTCTCTACGCCCTCAGCCTGGTGGTGCTGAACCTCGTGGCCACCGCCGCCACGGTCTTCATCGTCTCGGAGAGCTACCTCGGCCGCCCGATCTCGGCGCGGGAAGCGCTCCGGCGCTCGACCCCGTACATCGGCCGGATCCTGATCTGCTCGCTGCTCATGACGATGGTGGTCGGGCTGGGCTTCCTGCTGCTCTTCATTCCCGGCGTGATCCTGGCGGTCGGGCTGGTGCTCGCGATTCCCGCGGTGGTGCTCGAGCCGCGCACCAGCGCCAGTCGGGGCGCTCTCGCGCTCGTGGGCGCTGACGCCGGGGGGCGCGGTGGCGGATGTTCGGGCTCGGCTCACGCTGCTGGTCCTGCTGTACATCCCGATCGTCGCCATCACGGGGCTGCTCGCCTTCCTGCTCCCGCAGAGCGCGGGGATGTTCAGCGGCGGGTCGGTCGGGCTGATCACGGTGATCGCCATCGGTGGCCTGGTGCAGATGTTCATCTACCCCCTGTTCTACTGCGTTCTCACCGTGACCTACTACGATCTGCGGGTCCGGAAGGAAGGCTTCGACCTGGAGCTGCTCGCGTCCACGCTCCAGTCGGCGTGATCGGGCTCGGCGAGATCGGCGCCGTCCAGGCCGAGCCCGGCCCGACCGCGCTCCGGGCGGCGCTCGACAGCGTGTTCGCCGGGCCGGCGTACCGCTGGGCGGAGACGCCGGCGCCGCTCCGCGTCATGCGCGAGTGGTGGGACCGGCTGGTCGACTGGCTGGAAGCGCTCCGGTTCGGGAACCCCGCCGCGTTCCGGCTGTTCGTCTTCGCGCTGCTGCTCGCGTTGATCCTGGTGCTGGCGCACGGGGCCTGGGTCGTCTGGCGCACCGTGCGCGGCGCGGCGGCGCCGGACGAGCGCGAGTCCGACGGTGCCTCGCGTGCGCGGCGGCGATGCCGCGTGGTATCTCCGGGAGGCGGATCGCGCCGCGGCGGCGGGCCGAACCGCGGAGGCGCTGCAGCTCGCCTTCGTGGGCTTGGCGCTCACGCTCGACGGGCAGGGGCTGCTGCGCTACCACGCCAGCAAGACGCCCGCCGAAGTGGCCCGCGCGGCCCGGCTCGCGGCCGAGGATCGGGAGCGCCTGCGTGCGCTGGTACAGGCGCTCTACGGCCACGTCTTCGGCGGGCGGCCGTGCGCGCCCGACGACTACCGGCGCTGGCGCGAGACCAGTGCCGGTCCCTGGCATGCGGCCGCGCACTGAGCTGGCGCTCGGCAGCGCGCTCGTGCTCGCGCTCGGCGTCGGCGCTGGTCTGGTCGGCCTCAGCCGGGAGCGCCTGACCGACGCGGACAGGCGCCGCTCCACCTTTCTGTCCGGCCCCGCGGGCGCGCGCGGGTTCGCCGAGGCGCTCGAGCGCCTCGGCGTTCGGGTCGAGACTTTCCGCCTGCCGGCCGCGGCGCTGGATTCGGCCGCGCCACCCCGCACGCTCACCGTCTTCGTCGGCCCGAGCCGCGATCTCAATGCCGGCGAAGGCCGGACGATCGCGGACTCCGGCGCGATCTCCTGCTCGCGGGTCCCGGTGCCTCGGCGGCGATCCGCTGTCTCGGCTGGGATGTGCGCCCGCGTGGCCGGGACACGCTCACGGCCGCGCGGCCCCAGGCACCGAGGCGCGAGCTTTCCCGGCTGTTCACGCCGTGCTCCTGCCGCGAGCATCGGCCGTGGCAGTGGACTCCTCGGGGGCGGAGGACGGGGCGCCCGTGACCTGCACCGCCCCGGCGGTGCGGACCGTGGACACGCTGCTCCGGACGACCGGCGGCCGGTCGTGGCCCTTCGCGCCGCACTCGTCGACGGCCGCACGATCACGCTGGTGGCCGACGACGCTCTGTTCACCAACCGCGCGCTGCGCGAGACTGGTGCGGGGCCGTTCGCGCTCGGACTGGTGGTGCCGCGGTACGACCGCGTGATCGTCGACGAGTACCACCACGGCTACGATGCGTCTCGTTCGCTGGGCGGCGCCACGTTCGACTGGACGCTCCATTCGCCCTGGGGCTGGGCGATCCTGCAGCTCGCCGTCGTCGGCGTGCTCGCGCTGCTGGCCGCCGGGCGTTCGGTTCGGGCCGGTCCGCTCGGGGATCGAACGACGGCGACGCTCGCCGCTGGAGCACGTGCGCGCCCTCGCCACCGCGCTCGCGGCGGCCCGAGGCCATGACGTGGCGGTGGGTCTCATCGTCCAGGGGCTCCGGCGGCGGCTCTCCCGGACGGGTCACCCCTCGCGGGGAGACTCAGGGCCTGGCTCGACGACCTCGCGCCGTCGGTCCGCACTCCGCGCGGCCGGACCGCTCTCGACACGCTCACCACCATCACCCGCCGGCCCGCGAGCGCGGACGACGTGCTGTCCGCGACCGACGCCGTAGAAACACTCTGGGAGGAGCTCACCCCGAAATGACCGCCGACCCGATCCCGCTCAGCCCCGAGGAGGCCGCGTCCCACGCCGCGACCGCGCGCCGGCTCGTCGAGGCGCTCGAAGGCGTCGTGCTGGGGCAGCAGGCCGCCATCCGCGAGACGGTCGCCGCGCTCCTCGCCCGCGGGCACGTGCTGCTCGAAGGCGTGCCCGGCACCGCCAAGACGCTGCTGGTCCGGGCCCTCGGCCTGGCGCTCGGCCTCGAGTTCCGCCGCATCCAGTTCACGCCCGACCTGATGCCGTCGGACATCACCGGCGTGAGCCTCCTGACGACGCCCGGGACATTCACCTTCCGGCCCGGGCCGATCTTCGGCGACCTCGTGCTGGGCGACGAGATCAACCGCGCGCCCGGCCAAGACCCAGGCGGCGCTGCTCGAGGCGATGCAGGAGCGGCGGGTGACCGTGGACGGCACGTCCCACGCGCTGCCCGAGGCTTTCACCGTCTTCGCGACGCAGAACCCGATCGAGTTCGAAGGCACCTACCCGCTGCCCGAGGCGGAGCTCGATCGCTTCCTGGTGAAGGTGCTCGTCGGGTATCCGGAGGAGCGGGTGGAGCAGGGGATCCTCGGCGCGCGTGCTCGGCGGCTTCGAGGCGGACCTCCCGCCGAGCTACGGCATCCAGCGCGTGGCGGACGGCGCGGACCTGGCCCGGCTCCGCGACGCCGTGCGCCGGGTGCGGGTGGAGCCGAGCCTGGTGGCCTACATCACGGCGATCGTGCGGGCCACCCGCGCGGCGCCGGTGCTCACGCTGGGCGCCTCGCCGCGCGGCAGCGTGGCGCTGCTCAAGATGGCGCAGGCGTCGGCGCTGCTCGACGGGCGGTCGTACGTCGTGCCCGACGACGTGAAGGCGCTCGCGCCGGCGGTGCTCCGGCACCGGATCGCGGTGGCGCCCGAGCTCGAGCTCGAGGGGGTCACGGCCGACGCGGCCCTCCGGGGAATCATCGAGAAGATCGAGGCGCCGCGGTGATCGTGGTTCCGTCGCGCCGGTGGCTGGTGGGCGCGGCGGTGCTCGCGCTCGTGGCGCCGCTCGGCGCTCGTCTGGCCCGCCGCGGCCGGCCTGCTTCCCGCGCTCGACCTGGCGTGGCTGGCGGCGTTCGCTGCTCGACGCTGCCCGCGCCCCGGCGCCGCGCACGCTCGAGATCGCGCCGCGAGGCGCCGGTCGCGTTCTCCGTGGGCCGCGCGGCCGTAGTGCGCTACCGCTGGCGCCACCGGCGGTCGCGGCGCACTCGCGCTCGAGGTCCGCGAGCGGCTGCCCGATCCGCTCGGCGGCGCCGAGCACCGACTCGCCGCTTGCGGTGCCGCCGGGCGAGGGGCTCGACGAGCAGGTGGAGCTCACGCCCGTTCGCCGCGGGCCTGGCACGGGCGGCGCCCTCGCCATCCGGGCGCTCGGCCCGCTCGGGCTTCGCGTGGCGGCAGGAGACGGTGTCGCTGCCCTGGATCGCCACGGTGTATCCGAGCGTGCCCGGCGCCGCGCTCCGGGCGCTGCCGCTGCAGGTCGCTCCGCCGGCGCGAGGCCGGCCTCCGCGCGATCCGCCGGCCGGGCGAAGGCCGGCTGTTCGAGGGGCTCCGCGAGTGGGTGCCGGGCGACGAGACCCGCATCATCGACTGGAAGGCGACCGCCCGGCGCGGCAAGCCGATCGCCCGGCAGTACGAGGACGAGCGGCGGCAGCAGGTGCTGCATCGTGATCGACGCCGGCCGGCTGCTGACGGCCGAGGTGGAAGGCGTGCCCCGGCTCGAAGCGGTGATCTCGGCCGCCCTGCAGCTAGCGCACGCGGCGGTGGAGCACGACGACAACGTCGGCCTGATGGTTTTCGCCGATACCGTGCAGCGCTACGTCGCCCCGGCGCGGGGCCGCCGGGCGCTCCGGGCGGTGCTCGACGGCCTCGCCGCACGCGGAGGGACGGCTGGTCGAGTCCGACTATCCGGCCGCGTTCCGCCATCTCGCCGCGCGCAACCGGAAGCGCGCGCTTGACGGTGCTGTTCACCGACGTGATCGACCGGACCGCGAGCGAGGCGCTGGTGGCACACGCCGCGACCCTCCGGCCGCGCCACCTGCCGCTCGCCGTCACGCTCCGCGATCCGGCGCTCGAGGCCCTGGCCGCCGCGCGGCCGGCCACTGCGGCCGGTGCGTTCGAGCGGGCGGCGGCGGAGGAGCTGCTCGGTGCGCGCGACGCGGCCCTGGCCGAGATGCGGGGCCGCGGCGTCATGGTGCTGGACGTCCCGCCGTCCGGCGCCGGGGAGGCGGTCGTCACCCGCTACCACCAGCTCAAGCGGCGGGGGCTCCTCTGAGTGGGGTGAGTCAGGCCACAGCGGTACGCGTGCCGAAGGGTACATAGAAGGGTATGAAGATCGCCGAGTCGTTCCAGCGGTTCGCCAAGGCCACGGCTCGGGCCGCGGGCCAGCCCACGACCTTTGGCCTGGCGCCTCCTCATCATCGTCGCCTGGGCCGTGACCGGGCCGATCTTCGCCTTCAGCGACACCTGGCAGCTCGTCATCAACACCGGCACGACCATCGTGACCTTCCTGATGGTCTTCCTCATCCAGAACACCCAGAACCGCGACAGCGTCGCCATGCAGATCAAGCTGGACGAGCTGCTCCGCGCCGCGAAGGGCGCGGAGACGGCGATGGCCGATCTGGAGGATCTGACGGAGGAGGAGCTGGAGGCGTTCCAGGCGCATTACAGGAAGCTGGCCGAGGCGGCGCGGAGCCAGATGCGCGAATCGGAGGGTCTGCCCTTCGCGAAGAGCCGGACCGCGCCGCCTAAGGGCGGGACGCGCCCGGCGGGCGACTAGGCCGAGAGCGGCAGGTCCGCCGGGTCGGGGAAGGCGTCGACGAACGCCTCTACCGCCGCGGGATCGAGCTGGGTGCCGGCGACGCGGCGGAGCTCGTCGACGGCGGCGTCGGGCTGGCGGGCGTCGCGGTAGGGCCGTTCGGTGGTCATCGCGTCGAACGAGTCGGCCACCGCGACGATGCGTGCCTCGATGGGGATCATCTCGCCCCGGAGACCGTCGGGGAAGCCGCGGCCGTCGAGCCGCTCGTGATGCGAGCGGACGATCCGGAGCACGTCGGGCGACTCGCGCGCCAGCGGCAGCAGCATGCGCTCGCCTAGGACGGGGTGCTCGGTGATCTGGCGGAACTCCTCGTCGGTGAGCGTCCCGGGCTTGTGGAGCACCGCCTCGCGCGTGCCGATCTTGCCGATGTCGTGCAGCTCGCCGCCCAGACGGATGCCGTCCAGGCTGGCGCCGTCGAAGCCGAGGCGCTGGGCCGTTCCCACGGCATACTGGCTCACCCGGATCGAGTGCCCGCGGGTGTAGGCGTCCTTGGCCTCGAGCGCCCGGGCCAGCATCTGGACGCCTTGCAGGAACAGCTCCTGGATCCGCACCGCCTGCTCGTGCACCTGGCGCTCGAGGTGCTCCTGATAGAACCGGTTCTGCAGCACCAGCGCACGCTTCTCGAGCACGCGCGCGACCCGGGCCTGCAGCTCACCGACGGAGATGGGCTTGAGCAGGAAGTCGGCCGCGCCCATGTGGAGGCAGTCGACGGCCGTGGTCGTCTCGCTCATGCCGGTGAGCATGATGACCGAGGTGTCCGGGTAGCGCTCGCGCAGCGCCCCGAGCAGGCCGATCCCGTCCAGCTCGGGCATCCGCATGTCGGAGATGACGAGCGGGGCCTCCCCGATGCGCTCGAGCACGCCGAGCGCCTCGCGGCCGGTGCCGGCCTCGAAGCAGGTAAATCCCTGTGCCTGGAGCATCCGGACGAGCGAGCGCCGCACGCTCGGCTCGTCATCGACGATCAGGCAGTTAGCGGCGCCGGCCATGATGGGCGGCGTGCTGGGTAGTTCCGGCATGGATGCTGATCAGTCCGCGGTGGGAGATGGATGCCACGAACATCCATTCGCTACCAGACTACCAAGTTGGGTCCGGAAAGTCCATCGGGGCGGTGCCATCGCTCCTCCTCGGCATATAGATTTGGCCGACATCCCGACCAAGGAGCGCAGGTGGCTGGCGTCCAGGCACGTGTTCGGTCCGAGCACCAGCGGAAGTATCCGGACATCAGCGCGTCGGTCTGGTACGACGTCGCGCCGATCTTCCCGGGCGTGACGCAACGCATGGTCAACATGGCCGGCGAGCGGCTCACCCGGCTCTCGACCCCCCGCGGGTTCCTCATCCTGCGCGCGGAGCACCTCGAGTTCCGGCCGGTCCCGAAGGAGAGCCCGCACGCCGGTGCCGGGTCGACCGCCTAGCTGACGGCGGTGCGGAGGCGCGCCGTGTCGAGCATCTCCCGGACCTTTCGCGCCAGCTCCTCCGGCGCGAACGGCTTCTGCTGGAACGGCGCCCCCGGTTCCAGCAATCCCCGCTGGGTGACGTCTTCTCCCGTATAGCCCGAGATGTACAGCACCGGCAACGACGGCCGGAGCGTCCCCAGTCGCCGGCCCAGCTCGCGGCCGCCCATCTCCGGCATCACGACATCGGAGATCACCAGATCAACGTCGGCGCGGATTTCCAATTGGCGGAGCGCATCGACGCCGTGCTGCGCCTCGATCACGATGTAGCCGTGCTCGCGGAGGCTGCGGCTGGCAAGCGACCGGACCATCTCCTCATCCTCCACGATCAAGATCGTCTCGGAGCCGCCGCGTGCCGCCGAGCCGGTTTCACCTCGCGTCGGCATGGCTGCGCCGGCGCCGACCCGGGGGAGATAGACCTTAAAGGTCGTCCCATGGTCGGGCTCGCTATACACCCAAACGAAGCCGTCGCTCTGCTTGACGATGCCGTAGACCGTCGAGAGCCCGAGGCCGGTGCCCTGGCCGATGGGCTTGGTGGTGAAGAAGGGCTCGAAGATCCGCGCCTGGATCTCGCGGTCCATGCCACATGCCGGTGTCGCTCACGGAGAGCAGCACGTATTCGCCGCGGGGAATACCGATGCCGTCGGGCTGGCGCCGTAGCGGCTCGTCGAGCGACCGTCGCCCGGGTCGTGATGGTCACCCGGCCGCGGCCGGCCATCGCATCGCGCGCGTTGAGCATGAGATTGACCAGCACCTGCTCGAACTGGCCGCGGTCGGCGCGGATCTCGCCCGCGTCGGCGGCCAGGGCCAGCTCCAGGACGTGGTCCTCCCCCAGCACGCGGCGCAGCATCCGCTCCAGTCCTGCACCACGCCGTTCACCGGCAACACCTCCGGACGCAGGAACTGCTGGCGGGTGAAGGCGAGCAGCTGGCGGGTGACGTCGGCGGCGCGGGTGCCGGCCTTGATGATCTCCTCCACTTCGGCCCGGCGCGGATCGCTGGGCCTCGAGGCCCCGGAGCAGGAACTCGCTGAAGCCGATCACCCCGGTCATCATGTTGTTGACTTCGTGGGCCACGCCACCCGCCAGCCGCCCGGCGGCCTGCATCCGCTCCGCCCGGCGGAGCTGTTCCTCGACCCGCTTCCGCTCGGTCATGTCCCGATAGATGCCGCGGAGCATGCTGGCCGGATCGGTCCGGGTCGCGCTCATGTTGCCGTCGATGGTGAGAGGCATGCCGACGGCGGTCACCAGGACCAGCTCAACATGATCGACCGTTTCACCCTCCCGAACCGCCGACGACGTCGCGTAGAGATCCAGGCTGTCGGGATGGACCACGTCCTCGAACCGCAGCCCGGCAGCTCATCGTCCGAGAAGCCTACCAGCTCGGACCATGCCTTGTTGACGTACTGGAATTCGCCTTCGACCGTGGTCATGCAGACCAGGTCGCTCGCATTGTCGAACAGGTCCCGGTATCGGGCCTCGCTTTCTCGCAGCGCCTTCTCGGCCTCCTTCCGCTCGCTCACATCGCGGGCGTTGAGGCAGACCCCGATGATGGTGCCTTCCTCGTCCACCACGGGGGCGTGGGTCGTCTCGAACCAGCGCTCGACCGTCCGCGACCCGGAAACGGCGTTCGCTCCGGGACTCACCGTCGAGGGCCGCGTGGAATCTGGCGACGCCTGAGGATGAATCCTTCGATCCAGTCGCCCTCCGCGAGCCGGCCGAGGAGCCGCAGGGCCCAGTCGCGGCGGTCGGGTTGAAGGCCTGGATGGTTCCGTCGCGATCAATCAGGACAAAGCACTGGAGGCTGTTGTTGAAGA
Source organism: uncultured Gemmatimonadales bacterium (assembly GCA_963728705.1). Taxonomy (GTDB): domain Bacteria; phylum Gemmatimonadota; class Gemmatimonadetes; order Gemmatimonadales; family GWC2-71-9; genus CAVVWJ01. The sequence continues at coordinate 1,299 of CAVSLY010000017.1, read as the reverse complement.
TCGCCCGCAGGTTGGCCTCGGACCGGTGGAGGGCGGCCTCGGATCGCGATTTTTCCGCCCGGAGCTGGAACCGGGCCAGCGCGCCCTCGATGGCGGGCCCGATCCGGGCCAGGTTGTCTTGAGCAGGTAGTCGGTGGCGCCCGCTTTCATGCATCCGACCGCCGTCTCCTCGTTGACCGAGCCGGTCACGATGAGAAGGCGTACTGGGCGCTCGCTCCCGGGCCAGGGACAGCGCAGACATGCCGTCAAAATCGGGACGGAGTAGTCGGAAAGGATCAGGTCGGGGCGGAATTCGTGGAGCTCGCGCTCGAAGCCGTCACGGGTGTCCACGCAGCGGGCGTCGAACGGAATGTGCGTCCGCCGGAGCTCGTACTCGACGAGCTCCGCGTCCATGGGGACGTCCTCGAGGATCAGGATCCGGAGCGGAGCCGAGGCCATGGGACTCTCTGCCTGGAAGATCTTCCGGCGCACCGAGGGGTCGGGAGCGCATCCACACGGCGCACTGTACGATGGGTGCCCCAAGGTGGTTAATACAGCAGATTACGGCTGTGATGGCGCTCACAGTAGCGCCTCACCGCGGTCCATAGGTTCAGACAACCCCAACTGCATTCAGTGCACTCCTGCTGGAGCCACCATGCCGAACGCCTCGACGACCGGCAACGGTCGACCTGCGAAGCGCCGATCGTCCGCCCGCGCCCCGGTCACACCCGACACACTCGACCTCGAACAACTTCTTACCGTGCTCACCGGCATCCGCAAGGGTGACTTCTCGGTGCGCATGCCGATGTCGAAGACGGGTCTGGCGGGGAAGATTGCCGACACGCTCAACGAGATCGCCGGATTGAACGAGGACATGGCGCAGGAGTTCGAGCGGGTGAGCCTGGCCGTCGGCAAGGAAGGCCGCATTGCGCAGCGGGCTGCCCCTGACAGGAGCCGCCGGCTCCTGGGCCGCGTCGGTGAACTCGGTCAATACCCTCATCGGCGATCTGGTGCAGCCGACGAGCGAGGTGGCCCGCGTGATCGGCGCGGTGGCCAAGGGCGACCTGAAGCCAGACGATGGCGCTCGACATCGAGGGCCGGCCCCTCCTGGGCGAGTTTCTCCGGATCGGCAAGACGGTGAACTCGATGGTCGACCAGCTCAGCTCGTTTGCCTCGGAGGTGACGCGCGTGGCGCGCGAGGTCGGCACCGAGGGCAAGCTGGGCGGTCAGGCACGGGTGAAAGGTGTCGCTGGGACGTGGAAGGATCTGACCGACAATGTGAACTCGATGGCCGGCAACCTCACGGCCCAGGTCCGGAAC